>NZ_QMJY01000013.1 GCF_003574395.1 Tabrizicola thermarum | reverse complement strand
TGGCATCCTGATCAAGCAGGCCCGCGCCGAACATCACGGTGACGATCAGCGCCAGCTACACCACTCGACGGGACAGCATCTCTGCAAAAGGCGGCTTAATCAGGAACGGCGGATGCGCCATCTGCATTTCGGTTCTCTTGAGAAGGGAAATCAGGCAGTTCTGCCGACCGATGAACATGACGAAATGCTGGCTGACATCCGGGATCGGGACGTTGGTCGGGCCGGTGCATTGGCCCGTGCTCATAGGCGGCAGCTTCGTGAAAACGTCATCACCTGCATGACCCATGACGACCTCAAGGACGCTCCATTTGCCATCCTGGGACCAGCAGCCTGAGGAGCGTCTGCCAAGCCAAAGCTGCCATCGGGGGGATCATCGCAACCTGAACGCTGTCGCCTATTCTGAGTCGCGAAGGGCGCTGACATCGGCCGCCGGAACCTCGATCCCGCCGTCAAGGACCAGCACTGTTCCCGTAGTTCCGCCTTTGGCCTCCCTCACGCGCGCATAGTGCTCGACCGGGCGTGAATCGATCAGTGTCTGGCCATTCATGCTTTCCAGAGTGATCGTGTAGGTCCCGATGGGCAAAGGCGAACCGTCCATGCCGCCGCCTAGCCATTTGTAGGGTGCAGTGCTGACCGGAATTTCTTCGCGAGATACCAGGTTCCCGGCGCTGTCCCGGACTGCCAGCACGGCGCGGGTCGAACCGACGGCCGGATTTGGGGAAAGCGTCACCGGCGAACCGCCATAGTAGATGGGTGCATTCGAGCGGGCTTCCTTGCCGATCCAACTGGCCATCTCGGCCATGCCAAGCTGTTGAAACCTGCTTTGCAGGTCAGCGAGGAGTTGATTGGTGCGCACTTGCTGCTCGACCCCCGAGAAGGTTGCAAGCTGCACGGCGTAATCTGCCGAATCGATCGGGTTCAGCGGATCCTGGTTCTGCATCTGCACCGTCAACATGCGCAGGAACGTGTTGAAGTCCGACGTGATCTTCGGCGGAGCCGTTCCGCTCGGGGCAGTGCTCGCCGCTGTGGTGATTGAAGTGACGTCCATTCCAGCCTCACAATCTGAGATCAAGCGAAGAGCCGACCGGGAGCATGCGGGTGGCCTCGATCTGGCCTGCCTCATCGAACGGGAAGCTGGGCGGGGCAGGAGGAGACCGGCTTCCATGATCCGGATTGCCCTTGCTGCCGTCGTGACCAAAACCGATGTCGGCACCGGAATAGCCTGCGGTGCGAATTGCATCGGCAAGCTCACCGGCATGGCGACGGAACAGCTCCAGCGTCTCGGGTCGTTCGATGCTGATCTGGATCACCATCCGGTCCGGGTTTGCGGAATCCGGCTCCATCCACACCCTGACCCGGCCCAGCTCCTCTGGCGCGAGAGAGAGTTCCGTCATGCTGTTCGAATTTCGAACCAGAACACCCTTCAACTGCGACGCAACCTGCGGAATGGGTGCCGCAAGCAAACCTGGCGGGGCCGAGGAAAGGCCCGTCGCCAGTCGGATTGAAGCCGTCGGCTCAAGAGAGGTCTGGAAGTCGCCCCTTTGGGACGGTGGCGAGGGGTCTTCCACCCATTCGGAAAACACGATGCCGGTCACGACCCTTGCAAAGGCTTCGACGCCCGGCGCTGCAAGCGGCGCTTGGTGAAGGTTCAGGTGTTGTGCCGGAGTCTGTGCGGGGAGCGCGGCATCGGGCATGACTTCCGTCATATCAGCGCCTGACGCCTCAATCAGGATCGGAAGCGACCCGTTGACGTAACCCGGGACGGCCGCTGCCGGAGCCAGCCCGGATGTCGACGCCACCGCTTTGGCCTTTTCTGGCATGACCGGGGAGGAAAAAAACCGCTCCCAGAAGCTGCTGACCGACAGCAGATGCCGAACCTCTGATTCTTGCGACGCAATGGGTGTCGGGACAGAAGACAGCAAGGAAAGGTCGTCAACGGCCAGATCAGGGCCATCAGTCTCGAGGGACGTCTCCAATAGGTCCCGGACAGCCAGAGCCGCGCCGCCGATCGGATCCAGCCCGTGCATGGGGCGCATTTGCGGGTTTGGCCGACCGATGGCCTCTTCCAGCGCAAGATCTGGAACTTTGTTGCCGGAGGGCTGGCGGGTCTCCTGAAGGGGCAGGCTCGGCCGCACTTCCGGTAGACCGAGATCGTCTGCAATCAGGATGTCCTGATCGCTGTCTGTCCGGCTGCTATCCTGAATGCGGGCCAAATCGACACCGCTGAGCGGCATCGCCCCCACGGTATCAGCGCCCTGTGCGTCGACCAAGCGCCGCGCGGCTTCGGTGGCGGCTTGGCCTTCGGCGCCAATCTGTGGGCTGGAAGCCGGCCTTGCGGGTGGGGGTTGAAGCACCGAGGCATCGGAAACGGCTGGCACCCGGCTGCTGCTTGCGCCCGCCACGCCCCCGGGACTTGAGTCAGGACCGACCGTCAACACGGCAAGCGCATTCTTGGCATCCTGATGCAAGTCTCGCTCGATATCCCGAAATGGACTCCCCTCTTCGACCCAGGTCAACGGGGTTGCAATGGGCGTGGCAACCTGTCCAACGCCCTGGTCCAAAGCAGGCACATCCGCCCTACCCTTCGTGCCCGGTGGCAGGACTGTTTCTCCGGTCGCGTCAGCATGAGCGGGACAACCCTCGACTGCATTGATCGCGGCATCTGTCGCGGCCACGAACGCGGGCTTCTGTAAAGGCACCAAGGGCCAGAAAAGCGGACCCACGCCATCCGCCGGAGACACACCATCAGTCTGGCTCTCCGCATCAATCTTGGCTGCGGCATCGACAAAGGCATCGACGAACGAACAATCGCCCGTCCGGCCACTGGATGCCGGACTTTTCGTCTCAACCAGGAGTGACGTTACCGAAAGGGCTGCAAGAGGGTTCTGCATGGCTCCACGACTTCTGCCGCAACACCGCTCTTTTCCTCGATAGAAGTTACCCATTCTTTACCCGCTTGCCGGATGGTTGCCGAAAATCCGATCTATCCGGAGCAATCCATGGACATACCTCCTGTCACGTCGCCGACCTCTGTTCACCAGCAGCAACTGATGAAGAAGTCGGAAGAGCTGGAAGCCACTTTCCTGTCCGAGATGCTGGCGTATTCCGGTCTCTCCGAGATGCAGGGCGCCTTCGGGGGAGGGCAGGGAGAAGCGCAGTTCACCTCTTTTCTCAGGCAAGAGCAGGCCAGGCTGATCGTGCAAGGCGGCGGTCTGGGGCTTGCCGAGCTTATTTTCAAGTCAATGGTAAGGGCTGAGAATGGAAAAGCTTGATGCCCTTCTTGATCAGGCAGCAGAGGCCTTGATCGCCGGGGATTTTGCGGCGTTGACCCGCCTGACGCCTCAGATCGAAGGTCACAATCTTGCGAACATCGATCGCCCGACTGCCGAAACGCTGCGGGCCAAGGCTTTGCGGAACGCAAGATTGCTTGATGCTGCAACCCGTGGCGTCACTGCCGCCCGACTTCGGCTGGCGGAAATCGCCAGTGGTCCAACACTCACAACCTATGACGCCCGCGGGCAAAAGGCCCTGCTCAGCGTCGTTTCGGAATTGCGCTCGCACCGCGTCTGAACTGAATCAAATGCTCGGCAATTGATCGGCGCAAATTAGGGAATGGTTAGGGCCTTTGCTGCCTGATGGGCCCTGCGCCTCATGACGAGGCGGCGCTTCCCGGATCCCCGGCAAGCACGGACAGAACGCCCCTTCCGCCACTTTCTGTGGCTTTCCCGGCCGTGAAACCTGCGGCCCCGTGTGAAGGACTGAATAATGTCGTCGATCCTGACCAATACCAGCGCAATGGTTGCCCTGCAGACGATGAAGGGTATCAACGCCAGCCTGAACAAGACCCAGGCCGACATCTCGACCGGCAAGTCGGTGGCCACGGCCAAGGACAACGCGGCCGTCTGGGCCATCTCGAAGGTGATGGAATCCGATGTCGAAGGCTTCAAGGGTATCTCCGACAGCCTCTCGGTCGGCTCTGCCACCCTGACCGTCGCCCGCAACGCCTCGGAAACCGTGACCAAGCTTCTGACGGAAATGAAGGGCAAGATCGTCGCCGCCCAGGCGGACAACGTCGATCGCGGCAAGATCCAGACCGACATCGTCGCCCTGACGAAGCAGATCGAATCGACCGTTGGCGCGGCACAGTTCAACGGCCTGAACCTGGTCGATGGGTCCGTGACCAGCGGCAGCGTCAACATTCTGGCCTCGCTTGACCGCAGCCAAGCCGGCGTTGTCTCGTCCAACATCACCGTCGAGACCCAGAATCTGTCGACAAGCGCCGGCGCGGCCTTGACCGCGGGTGGCGGCACGCTGACCGGCACGACCAACGTTGGCACGCCGCCGGTCGCCTCGGTCGTCAACGGAACGCCGGCCTCGCTCGGCACCTTCGTCTTCCAGGGCGGCGGCAGCGCGCTAGCCAAGAACGATGCCAGCGCCAACCCGGCGATGTTGACCGCGCTGATCGCGGGCGACCAGATCAGCCTGAAGATCGGCTCGGTCGAAGGCAAGTACACCGTGCAAAAGGGCGACACCGCCGATGCGCTGGTGGCCGGCCTCAAATCCTCGCTGACCGCGAACGGCTTGTCCGATACCGATTTCACGCTGACGCTGGGCGCCGGGTCGCTGCAGGTCGCCAACAACACCAACCAGGCGGCGGCGATCTCGGCATCGGCGACGCGTGGCACCGGCGGGCTTGCGGGTCTGACCACGCTCAACGTCGAGACCGCTCCAGCCACCGCGTTGCAGGAGATCGAGGGTATGCTGCAGACCTCGATCGATGCAGCGGCCAGCTTCGGCTCGGCACAGAAGCGCGTCGAAATCCAGAGCGATTTCGTCGGCAAGCTCACCGACTCGCTCAAGACCGGCATCGGCGCCATGGTCGACACCGACATGGAAGAGGCCTCGGCCCGTCTGCAGGCGCTGCAGGTTCAGCAGCAGCTGGCCACCCAGGCCCTGTCGATCGCGAACCAGCAGCCGCAGGGTCTCCTGTCTCTGTTCCGCTAAGCACTTCGGGCCGCGAGGGTGATCCTCGCGGCCCTTTTCACCCCTTTGCGTCTGAACAGATGGACACCCCATGACCTTCCATTCCGCCATCAGCTATGCCCGGCCCGAGGCGCCGACCCGGTCGCTTCGCTCGGTCGAATACGATCTTCTCGCTCAGGTCACCCAGCGGCTTCGGGTTGCCTGGGCCAACCGGGCGACCGACTTCCCGGCGCTTGCGCGCGCAGTGACCGACAATACCCAGCTCTGGTCGACCCTGGCATCGGATGTTGCGCTGCCCGGCAACGGCCTTCCTGCCGCCCTCAGGGCCCGTCTCTTCTATCTGTATGAATTCTCGGCAAAGCATGGACGCGCGATCCTGGAAGAGAAGGCGAGCGTCGAAGTCCTTGCAGACATCAACATGGCCGTGATGCGTGGTCTGCGCGGCGACGGGGGTGCGAGATGACTGGCCTCGTCCTGAAATTGAGCCCGCATGAACGTGTCCTGATCAACGGCGCGGTCATCGAGAATGGAGATAAGCGGTCGCGGTTGGCGATCATGACGCCGAATGCCAACATCCTCCGTCTTCGTGACGCAATCCATCCAGAGGCGGTGAACACGCCCGTCCGCCGGGTTTGCTACATCGCCCAGCTCGTTCTGACCGGGGACGCGGATCCGGAAGAGGCGAAGCTTCAACTCCTGCGAGGGATCGAACAGCTTTCCCAGGTTCTGACCGATTATGACAGCCGGACTCAACTGACCCTGGCCAGCCGAGCGGTGATGGACAACCAGCACTATCAGGTCCTCAAGGCGCTCCGCAGCCTTCTGCCTCGGGAGGAGCGGCTCTTCGCCGCCGGCCGCGCGTGAGTTTCCAGCCCGTCCTTCCCCTGGCCGGCTACGTCGGCTGGGGTTTTCTGAAAAGGACGATGGCACGCCAGCAGGAAGTGCAGCAGGCGCTTCCCGCACAACAACGCGACGAAGCCTATTTTCGGGACAGGATCGGCAAGGCCGATACGGCTGAAAAACTGGTCAATGACAAACGCCTGCTGCGCATCGCGCTTACGGCCTTTGGGCTTGAGGCCGATTTGAACAGCAAGGCGTTCATTCAGAAGGTTCTGGAAGGCGGAACCTTGAAGGAAGGCAGCCTCGCCAACAAACTGGCTGACAAGCAGTATCAGAAGCTCGCTGCCGCCTTCGGATACGGCGATTTCGCGGTGCCACGCACCAAGATCTCCACCTTTCCCGATGAAATCCTGGCCCAGTTCCGTGCACGAAGTTTCGAAAAAGCCGTTGGGGAACAGAACAACACGTTTCGCCTCTCCATGAATGCCGAGCGCGAGATTGCTGCCCTGGCTGCAAAAGGGTCAAGCGAGCTCGCCAAATGGTACACACTTCTTGGCAGCGCTCCCTTGCGTGAAGTGATGCAGACAGCCCTGGGTTTGCCCAAGAGTTTTGCGTCGATCGACATCGATCAGCAGGTGTCAACGCTCCGGAAACGGACAGAAGCGGTGTTCGGTTCATCCGATCTCAGCCAATTCAAGGATCCGGCCAAGATGGATGCGCTCGTGCGACGGTTCCTTCTGCAATCGGAGATGCAGGGCCAAACGGCGGCCTATTCACCCGCAGCGACGGCCCTTGCCTTGCTTCGGCGGTAATGGTCAGACCCTGCGAGCAGGGTAGCGCCTGCAAGAAGCGCGAGCCCCGCAGGGATAGTGTCCCACGACGTGGTGTAGGAGCGCCGACCCTCGGAGAGGTCAGGGCCTGATCATGCAGCCACGGCGGGCAGCCTGACGGTTGGATTGTCGGTCACACGGCCAAGCGTTTCAAGCGACATGTATCGCCGCGCGACGGCCCATTCGTCGTTTGTCTCTAGCATCAGCGCGCCGACCAGGCGGATGATGGCCTCGTCGTTCGGGAGTGAGGGCATGACTGCCATCGGTCCGAAGGAATGCCCGAACGCCGATGACGTCGGCGCGCCGCTTCACCTCGCGGTTCACCCGCTCCAGCGGGTTCGTGCTGGCGATCTGGGTCCAGTGCTCGCGTGGGAAGGACATGTAGGCCAGCACGTCGTCACGGGAGGCATCCATCAGGGCCCCGAGCTTGGGCTGCTTTTCGCGGAGCGCGTCGGCCACGATCTCCCACTGGGCTTCGGCCTCGGCCTTGGTTTCCTGCGCGAAGATCGTCTTCAGCATCGCCGCCACGGCGGTGCGCTGCTTGGTCGGGGCGTGGGCCAGCGCGTTTCGCATCCAATGAATGCGGCAGCGTTGATGGGTGGCGTTGAACACCCGGCGGGCAGCGGCCCGCAGCCCCTTGTGGTCGTCGGCGATCACCAGTTTCACGCCGCGCAGGCCCCGGTCGGCCAAGGACCGCAGGAAGTCGGTCCAGAAGGGTGAGGGCCATCGCCCGAACGCTTCGGATGGGCCGGTGGCGACGCCGAGAACCTCGCGCTTGCCGTTCGGCATGGTCCTCGAACCGGTGGCGGACCATGCCTCACCGTTGACCGCCACGGCGATTATCACGGCGCGGCTGATGATGCGCCCGCCTTCCCGGACCTTGAGGTATGTCGCATCCAGCCAAAGGCGAGCCATCGAGACGCCATCGGTTCAAGTCCGATGGCGAGCGCCATGCACCCTCGAGCGGCCGCGCCAGGAAAGCGTTCACCCGCTCGTCGATCTCGGCGCAGAGCCGCGAGACCTGGCTCTTTGACATGCCACGTTCGTCGGGGAAACGGTCCCCCGGACCGTTTCCTGATCCTCCTCACCCCATGGCCTTGACCAGATCGTCGACCGAGCGCGTCGAGACACCGTGCGTAGGCTTCCTGGATGACGGCTACCAAGGCCTTCTCCGCCGTGCGGCGCGGCTCCAGGAAGCTGGGGAAATAGCTGCCCTTGCGCAGCTTGGGGATCTCCAGCGCGATCCACCCGGCGCGCGTTCGGGCATTCCCTCGAACCGGTGGCGGGAATGCCCTCACCCCAGTCGCGGTCACGGTATCCGTTGCGCTGAACCTCCCGCGTCGGCGTTCGTGCACCCTTGGCTGCACCCGTCCGGGCCTCGATCTCGGCTTCCATGATCCGTTCGGCCGCAAAGGCCAGCATCTCGCGGACAAAATCGCCGTCAGCGTTCGGGGCGGCGCTCGAACCGGTGGCGCGCTCGCGCCTCAGTCTCAACCAGCTCGATCAGCGCCATTCTCTCTTCGGTCATCGTCGTCTCCGTTTCAGGTTCAAGGTCTCGCAACCCAAACCTTCTCCGAAGATCGGCGATGACCGCCAGCGTCACCCCCGGCCGCGCGCTGCGCTACGCCGAAGGCTCCGCGCGCGGCCTCCTACACCACGTCGTGGGACACTGCCCCCGCAGGCAGTGCGTTGGCAGTCACATGACGAGCCTTCACAGATGGAAAGACCTGCCAAGAGTTCGATGCAAAAGCCTGCATTAACGGTGACCTGATCGGCACCGGTCCCCGCGAACCCCGCTGCGGAGCGCCTTATATCTTCGTCACGACCGAGGCGTTCTTGGCTGCCTTCGGGATGGAGTCCTTGCGCGATCTGCCCGATCGCGAGCAACTTAATGATGCTGGATTGTCAAGCCCGGCGGGAGCCCACGACATCTAGGTCCTGTCTGCATTCATCTGAGCCAGTCGAGGGCGGAGATGTTGGCATCCTCGACCGCTTCGAGATGGCACAGGATCAACGCATCCATGCTGACATTCGCCCGGATCAGCCTGGCGTCGATGTGAACGGTTTCCGCCGAAACCAGTCCGGCCACCTGGCACTGCCGCACGACACGCGTGAAGATCCGGCGAAAGACGTCGTCACCCCAACGCTGACGTATTCGCGTCAGTGAGGAATGATCCGGCAACGCCTCATGCTGGGCGTAGCCGATGAACCAGCGGATCGCGAGATTGACCCGCGCTTGACGCATCAGCCGCCGGTCATGGACAATGCCCAGAAGAAAGCCCGCCAGCATGAGGCGCACCGCGACTTCGGGATCGATGCCAGGACGGCCATTGTCGGCGCAGTAGCGCCCTGCAACCTTGCTCGGCAGCCAGCTCAGATCAAGAACATGATCAACCCTCACCAGAACATGGTCGTCGGGGAAGAGCTCCCGCAGCGACCCGGTGATGAACAATTCCAGCTGACCGCGCTCCTTCCGACCCAGCATGACCGCCCCTCAATCACGGACAAGCAAAGAGAATCAGAGACAGGGGGACTTCTTCAACAGCCCCCACTGGATCGTTTTCCCGATGCAAGTCGACCTTGTGGCGCTCCGCGTAGAGGTCGACATCGAGGGACGGCTTGAGTGCGCGGGAGGGGTTGGTCTGGATATGGGCCTCTGCTTCGAGTTCGCCCTCGATCTTCGCGCGCAGCTCCCCCGAGTCGTAGGTCGAGGCGGCGATGACGTGGTCGACGCCTTTGCGCCCGTCGATCAGGGCTGCGGTCTGCGGGCTGTCGCCGCGATGGCCGTCACCATCCTGACCGTGCTGCTGTCGCTGGTGCTGTTCCTGTGGCGGACCTCGCGGCCGCACATGGCCATCGTCGGCCTGGTGCCGGGGAGCGAACATTTCCGCAATGTCGAGCGGCATAAGGTCGTCAGCGATCCTTCGATCCTGACGATCCGGGTGGACGAAAGCCTGTACTTCGCCAATGCCCGCGCGCTGGAGGATGCGATCTACGACCGCATCGCCGATCAGCACGCGCTGAAGCATGTCGTCCTGATGTGCCCGGCGGTGAACCTGATCGACGCCAGCGCGCTGGAAAGCCTCGAGGCCATCGCCCACCGCCTTTCCTCAGCCGGGGTCGGTTTCCATCTGTCCGAGGTCAAGGGGCCGGTGATGGACGAGCTCAAGCGGTCGGACTTCTTGCAGCATTTCAAGGGGCGGATCTTCCTGTCCCAGTACGAAGCCTTCACGACCCTCGGCGGACCGGCGCGATAGGCGGGGCAGAGGCCTTCAGGTCGTCGCCTTGCGGGAAGATCCATGATCCAGATCAGGGCATTTCTGCGCGGCCCGCCTAGACTGGCGCAAAGGGGATGCATGAATGGATCTGGTTCCGCTTCTGGATCATATGGACGAAGGCCTGGTGGCCGTTCTGATGGGGCTGCTGACCGGGGCCGTGTTCGGCGTGGCGGCGCAGCGGTCGTCCTTCTGCCTGCGGGCCGCGACGGTGGAGTTCGCGCGCGGTGCGCTCGGGTCACGGGTGGCGGTCTGGTTGCTGGCCTTCTCGACAGCGGTGATCTGGGTGCAGGGGGCGGTGCTTCTGGGCCTGTTCCGCAGCGAGGAGGCGCGGATGATGGCGGTGACCGGGTCCTGGTCGGGCGCGGTGATCGGCGGGCTGATGTTCGGTGCGGGCATGGTTCTGGCGCGCGGCTGTTCTGGGCGGCTTCTGGTGCTGGCGGCGACGGGGAACCTGCGAGCCGTCGTCTCGGGGCTGATCTTCGCGGTGGTGGCGCAGATGTCGCTGCACGGCTGGCTCGCCCCGGCGCGGGCCTGGATCGCCGGGCTCTGGGTCACGCCGGGCGGCGCGAACGTGAACCTGCTGCATGCGGCGGGCTTGCCGGAGGCCGCGGGCCTGGTCCTGGGGCTGGCGATCGCGGCGCTGGCCTTTCATCTGGTGCGCCGCAACGGGCTGGGGCTGCGGGCGATGGTTTTTGCCTCGGGCGTGGGCTTTGCGGTGGCCCTGGGTTGGGTGCTGACCTTCAGTCTGGCGCAGGTCGCCTTCGAGCCGGCGAGCGTGACCTCGGCCACCTTCTCGGGCCCCTCGGCCAACATGCTGATGTTCTTCCTGACCGAGAACCCGGCGCTGGATTTCGACATCGGGCTGGTCCCCGGCGTCTTCCTCGGGGCGCTGGTCGCGGCCTGGGCCGGGCGCGAGGTGAAGTTGCAGGGGTTCGAGGGCGAGGGGCAGATGCGGCGGTCGATGACCGGGGCGGCCCTGATGGGGTTCGGGGCGATGCTGGCGGGCGGCTGCGCCATCGGGGCCGGGGTCACGGGAGGGTCGATCTTCGTGGCCACCGCCTGGCTGGCGCTGTTCTGCATGTGGGTCGGCGCCGGGGTCACCGACTGGCTGGTCGATCAGGGCGGACTGGCGCGCCGCGCCGCTGCCTGAACCCGCTGACCACGCGCGGTGAGGTTTCGAGAGTCAATGAAAACAGCGGCTTGCCCGTGGGCGTTTACCTTCGGTTGACCCTGTTCCAACGCCGGAACCGTCGGCCCTACTCGCCTGACGCCTCGCGCGCGATGGTGTCGAGCAGGGCCTGCACCTCTTGCATTGCCCCCTCTGGCATGTGGCGGTAGCCGATGGCGACCTGGCCCGCCTTGTCGGTGACGAAGATGCCATAGGGGCAATGGGCGATGTTCAGGGGATCGGCTTCCATCACCTTGCGCGACAGGACGGCCGAGCAGAACAGGAACACGTCGGCATTGTCGTAGATCGTCACCGCGCTGCCGACATCGGCGCCGGTGCGGTTCAGCATCGCCCCGACATGGCTGCGGTAGTCGATCACCAGACCCTTGTCCACGATGGCGGATTCCACGGCGAAGGTGGCGTCCTCGAAACTGCCGTCGAAGGGATAGGTGGTGACCCCCTGCGAGAGGGCGGAACCGCCGAGGGTGAGCAGGGTGAGGCAGGCGCTGGCCAGTCTGTGCATGGGGTTTCCCTTTCCGTGCGGATGTCAGATGTCCTCGCTGAAGCGATAGCCGATGTCGGCGCGTTCCACCCGGCCGATGCCGCCACCGGGCAGGTGGTAGCCGATGATCGCATGGCCCTCGGTCGCCAGCCGGTCGAGCAGCGCGGTCCGTGTGCCGGCGGCAAGCGCCTTGTCCTGGTCCGAGCCGCTTTCCCATTCCGGCCGTTCGAAGGCGACATGGTGGTTGCCGATGCAGTCGCCCAGCACCATGACAGGGGTCGGCCCGGCGATCTCGTAGGCCAGATGGCCCGGCGTATGGCCGGGGGTCAGCCGGGCGGCGATGCCGGGCAGCGGTTTCTCGCCATCGGCCAGAAGCCGGACGGTTTCGGCGATCGCAGCCAGACGTCGTGCGGCGCCGACGGCAAAGGTCGCCCGCGCCTCGCCGATGCTGGCCACCGTGTCGGGGTTCGTCCAGTAGTCGAATTCCGCCTGACCGATCATGTATTCGGCATTGGGGAACAGGGGCTCGTCGAAGTCATCCAGGAGGCCCCAGAGGTGATCGGGGTGGGCATGGGTGAACAGGACATGGGTGATGTCGTCCACCGTCAGGCCGATGGCGTCGAAGGCCTCCATCAGCTTGCCGGCCGAGGGCTGGAAATCCGGGCCGGCGCCGACGTCGAACAGGACGGTGTTGGTGCCGTCTCGCAGAAGCGTCACGTTGCAGGGCGGGGTCAACTGGTCGGTCGGCAGGCGGTATTTCGCCACGATGGCCTGCATCTCGTCCTGCGGCATCCCGCCGAGAATGAAGTCGCCCGGCAGCACCAGCGAGCCGTCCGATAGCGTGTCGATCCGCGTCCCTCCCAGCGTCAGCGTACTGGCCGCCCAGAGACGGCGGGGTGCAAGGGCCGTGGCGGCGGCGGCGGCGGTGGCGGTCAGAAGCCTGCGGCGGGTCAGCATGGCAAAGGTCCCGGAAAGGCGCGGGCGCGAGGGTGTCGCGCCCGCGGGTTGCAAGGAAGGGGTCAACCGAACATGTCGGCGGTGATCCCGGCATACCAGCCGAGGCTTTCCTCATAGGTCGCCTTGCGCAGCGCGGCGTCCTCGCCGACCTCGGAGATGAAGCTTTCCACGCTGGCGATCTTCTCGGGCGTCGGCTCGTAGGAGGCGCCGACCTTGACGCCGTCGTCCGGGGCGATCAGCGACCAGCAGGTGTTGGAATACTTGGCCGGGAAGCTCTTGGAGCCGGTCAGTTCCCCCCGGATCGCCATGGCGGCGACCTTGGCCTGGCTGTTGGCCGAGAAGCCCGACTTGGGCATGTCGCCCTGGGCCGAGCTGTCGCCCAGCACCCAGACGTTCTCGTCGGCCTTCGACTTCATGCTGTCGGGATGCACCGGCGCCCAGCCCGAGTCATCCGTGACCCCGGCAAGCTCGGCGATCTTGCCGGCCTTCTGGCCGGGGATCACGTTGCAGCAGGCGACCTTGGTCACCTCGCCGTCGATCACCACTTCCATCGCCTCGGGGCGCACCTCGACCTTGCCGCCGCCGAAGTCGGGGCCGATCCATTCCACCATGCCGGCGTAATGGCGGTTCCAGCCGTCCTCGAACAGCGCCTGCTTGGAGAACTTCTCCTTCGGGTCGGCGATGATGATCTTGGCGGTCGGGTTCTTCGTCTTGAGGATATGGGCGACCATGCTGATCCGCTCGTAGGGGCCGGGCGGGCAGCGGTAGGGGTTCGGCGGCGCGATCATGGCGAAGACGCCGCCTTCGGGCATTTCCTCGACCTGCTTCTTCAGTAGCTGGGTCTGCGGGCCGGCCTTGTAGGCATGCGGCATGATCTCGGCCGCGTCCAGCGACCAGCCGGGGACCGAGCCGTCCTTGAAGTCGATCCCGGGCGACAGGATGAGCCGGTCATAGGGCAGGACCTGGCCGCCGGCCAGCGTCACGGTCCTGGCCGCGCGATCGACGCCGGTGGCCATGTCGTTGATGACCGTCACGCCGCCGCCGGCGAGCTTGTCATAGCCGTGCTGGAGCTTCTCGAAGTCGTAGAAGCCGCCGAGGTAGAGGTTCGAGAAGAAGCAGGTGGTGTAGATCGGGTTCGCCTCGACCAGCGTGACCTCGATCGCGCCGTCGCTGTCCTTGGCCAGATAGCGCGCGGCCGTTGCACCCCCCGCGCCGCCGCCGATGACGACGACCTTGGGCTTGGCCTGGCCCCAGACGGTGGGGGCAGTCAGCAGGGCGCTGGCGGCGATGCCGGTGCCCAGGAAATGGCGTCTGTTCAGCTTCATCAGGGTCTCCTCCCCTTGGGTTGCGTCTTCCCGCGCGGTTGGCCCGCGCCTGTCGTCATTTCAGCGTGGCGAAATAGGCGGCCAGCGCCGCGATCTCCTCGTCGTTCAGGCGGCTGGCCATCATCTGCATCACCGGATGCGGGCGCAGCTTCTGCTTGTAGGCATGCATGGCGATCACGAAATCCTCTTCCGGCCAGCCGGTGACGGAAGGGATTCCCTGATCCGAGCCGTCGGCCTGGTGGCAGGTCCGGCATTCCGAGGCGAGGTATTCGCCGTAATCCGGGTCGCCCTTGAGGGCCAGCACCTCGGGTGCGAGATCGGGGTCGGTCTTGCGCGCGGTGGGTTCGGATTCGGGGATGTCCTGCGGCCGGTCGGACCAGTCGCGCAGATAGGCCAGCAGCGCCGCCCGCGCCTCGGGGTCGGGCATGCCGCGGTAGTTCATCCGCGTGCCCGAGACCAGCGCCTTGGGATTGGCGAGATAGGCGTCCAGCGTCTCGAGCGTCCAGGTCAGCCCGTCCGCGCCCATGCGCGCCATCGACCTGGAATAGGTGAAGCCCTCGACGCTGCCCGCCCGGCGGCCGAAGATCTTGTTCAGCTGCGGCCCGACCCGGTTCTTCGCGCCTTCGCCGATCTGATGGCAGGCCTGGCACTGGCGGGCAAAGAGGTCCGCGCCGCGTGCGGCATCGCCGATCTCTTCCGCCGCCCCCGGCGTGGTGCCGAAGGCGAGCAGGAGAACTGCCATGGAAAGCCGTCGCGTCATGGTCCCTTCAGTGTCCCGAGATATGCGATGACGGCATCGCGTTCCTCGGGTTTCTTCAGGCCCGCGAAGGACATCTTGGTGCCCTTCACATAGCCCTTAGGGTTCTCGAGGAAGGCCTGGAGCGCCGCCGCATCCCAGACCCCGCCCTTGGCGCCCATGTCGGCCAGGCTGGCGGAATAGGCGAAGCCCTCGACCCTGGCCATCGGTGCGCCGACGATGCCGTTCAGCACCGGGCCGACGCCGTTTTTCGCGCCTTCGCCGACCTTGTGGCAAGAGGCGCATTTCCGGAACACCTTCTCGCCTTCGGCAATTAGCGCCGCATCGCCAGCATCGCCCGTGGCGACAGGCTCGGCGACCGGTTCGGCCGGGGCCGGGGTGGCCTCGGCCAGTTCGACCGGAGCGGGCTCGGCAGTTGCCTCTGGCGCTGTCGCGGTCTCGGTTGCGGGGGCGGCCTCGGGTGTCGCAGGGTCCGTGGCCGTGCCGGTCGCGGCCAGGGTGATGACCGGCAGCGTCCCGGCGGGTTTGCCGTCCGGGTCCAGCGGCGTCACGTTCAGATCGACCGCGCGCTTGGTCACCTGGGGCGCGGCGGTGCGGCAGTTCTCCATGCAGGGCTCGCCCGAGAACAGCGGATACTCGGTGACCGGCCGGTCATCGACATAGAAGCCCTCGGCATTGGGCATCACGATCGAGGTGAAATTCTCGTTCGACAGCACGAAGTCGTCCTCGACGATCCCGTTGGAATAGAGGAGGAAGGCCGTGATCGCATAGGTCTCGTCCACCGACAGGGTCTGCGCCTCGCCGAAGGGCATCGAGCGGTGGACATAGTCGAAGACGGTGGACAGATAGGGCCAGTAGCTGCCGATGGTCTTGACCGGGCGCGGGTCCGTCAGGCTGCCCGCCCCGCCGGCGAGCACCGGCCAGCTGTCGATGCCCTCGGCAAAGTCGCCGTGACAGGCGGCGCATTTCTCGCCGAAAACCTCGTTCCCGGTTTCCACATCACCCGACCCGACCGGCAGACCGGTGCCATCGGGCAGGACGGCGACGTCCCAGGCCTCGATCTCTTCCGGCAGGGCGGGGCGGCCGAGGCCGAGCGGCGTGATGTCAGCCAGCGAGACGGGCGTTGCCGCGGCTGCCGGTTCGGCCGTCGGGGCTGCGGGCGCGGGTTCGGCCTCGGCGACCGCAGCTGCGGGTTCCGGTGCGGGCGCAGGCGCGGGCGCGGGTTCCGGCGCGGGCGCTGCGGCGGTCTCGGCCGGTTTCACCACAGGCGCGGGTTCGGCAGCCTTCTGCCCGGTCGAGGCGAAGACGAAGGCGGCCACGGTGGCGGCGGTCGCCCAGCCGGTGACGGCAAGGATCGTCGGGAACTCAGGCGATTTCGACATTCTCGACCTCTCCGTCGGCGCGCACCCACCAGACCTGGATGCCGTTGTTGTGATAGACGTTGTTCAGCCCGCGGATCTCGCGCAGGGCCTGTTTCGTGGGCTGGACATAGCCGGTCTCGTCCACGGCGCGGGACATGATGAACATCTCGGACCCGTCCCAGACCATGTCGTGGTGGAAGCGGGTCAGCGCCTTGGACTTCACGTCGCCGGTCAGCCGGGCCGGGGTCCAGGTATTGCCGCCGTCCACCGAGACATCGACGCGGGTGATCTTGCCATGCCCCGACCAGGCAAGCCCGGTGATGACCAGCGGCCCCTTGCCGTGGCGGATCGGAGCCTGCGGGGAGGGCGAGGTGATGACGGATTTCGCATCCATCACCCAGGTCCATTTCCGCGCCCGGCCGTCGGGCATCAGGTCAGTGTATTTCGAGGTCTCCTCGCGGCTTTCCACCGCCTGGTCATAGACCGCGATCCGGCGCAGCCACTTGACCCACATGTTGCCTTCCCAGCCCGGCACCACCAGCCGCACGGGGTAGCCATGTTCCTTGCGCAAGGCCTCGCCATTGGCGAAGAAGGCGACCATCACGTCATCCAGCGCCTTTTCCAGCGGGATCGAGCGGCCGTTGGACGAGGCATCGGCGCCTTCGACATAGATCCACTTGCCTTCGGGCTTGACGCCTGCCTCGGCCTGAAGGTCGCGCAGCATCACGCCGGTGTATTCCATGTTGTGGATCATGCCTTGCGTGAACTGGCAGCCTTCCAGCTGCGCCCCGCCCCATTCCATCCCGCCGTTCGCCGCACATTCGCAGAAGGCGGTGGTGATCTGGCGCGGGAAGCGCAGCAGGTCGTCGAAGGTGAAGACCAGGGGCCTTTCCACCAGCCCGTTGATCATCAGCCGGTAGTCCTGTTTCGACAGGCTGATCGCGCCGGAGTGGTGCCGTTCGAAGGCGCAGCCCTGGGGCGTGATCGTGCCTTCCAGCGCGTGGATCGGCGTGAAGTTGATCGAGGAGGCAGTGCTTTCGGTCAGCCATTCGACATTGCGGCGCACGACATGGGATTCGAATTCGATCGGCATGCCGTAGGGCGTGGCATCGACCGGGTCGCCGAACACGCTGGCCCATTCCTGCACTTCGGTAATCAGCGGATCGGGGGTTTGCGCCCCGGCGGCGCTGGCCGCAAGGCCAGCCCCGGCGGCGGCAGTGCCGGCCAGGAAGGCGCGGCGGCTGGTGACGGGTTCGTCGGTCATCTGGCGAACGTTCCTTCTGGTCAGATCCCGGTCACGCGGACCGAGGGGTTGGGGTCGAGCCGGACGGTGCCGAGCTTGCGGACATGGGCTTCCACCAGGTCCCAGATCTGGGGGCCTTCGGTGCCTTCGTTCACGCTGGCCCAGCCGCCGACGGTGTAGGACTTCGCGGGGTCGATCGGCTCGCCGGTCTCCAGCAGCACCATGTCGCTGATCCGGTTTCCGATGGTCCGGGACACGTCGCAGGCAAAGCCCATGCCGCCGACGCGCACCATGTCGCCGCCCTGCTGGTAATAGGGATCGGGGTTGAAGATGTTGTCGGCCACGTCCTCGAGGATCGTCTTCAGCATCTCGCCGGTCATCTCGGTCCGATAGACCTGGCCGTAGGTCATGGTGGTGACGTTGTGGATGTCCTCACGCGTGATCGGGTCACCAGGCAGAAGCGAGGCGCCCCAGCGCACGCCGGGCGACAGCGCGATCTGCACGTCGCGTTCCACCCGGACGGCATCGCAGATCAGGTCGTCCCAGGTGCCCTGGAAATTGCCGCGCCGGTAGAGCAGGCTTTCGGTCTGGCCGACGACCTCCTCGAGCTCGGCCTTGAAGGGTGCGCGTTCGGTCTCGATCAGGGTGGCCATGTCCGGGTCGGGGGTGATGACGTCCGAGAAGATGGGGATCAGCTTGTGGCGGAAGCCCATCATCCTGCCGTCCCGCACGTCCAGATCGACGCGGGAGACGAACTTGCCGTGGCTGCCGGAGGCGATGAGGATGGTCTGCCCCACGAGCACCGGCTCGGGGATCGCGTCATGGGTGTGGCCGGTCAGGATCACGTCGATGCCGGTGACGCGGCTGGCCATCTTTCTGTCCACGTCAAAGCCGTTGTGCGACAGGCAGACGACCAGATCGACGCCCTCGGCACGGGCCTCGTCCACCACCTGCTGCATCCGTTCCTCGCGGATGCCGAAGGAGTATTCCGGGAACATCCAGCGCGGGTTGGCGATGGGCATGTAGGGGAAGGCCTGGCCGATCACCGCGACGCGCAGGCCGGCGCGGTCGAAGATGCGGTAGGGCTCGAAGGCGGGTTCGTCCCATTCGGCATCGAAGATGTTGGCACCGAGGAAAGGGAAGGGCAGTCTTTCCACGATCTCCTGCACGCGGGCGGTGCCGAAAGTCCATTCCCAGTGGCTGGTCATCGCATCGACGCCAAGGGCGTTCATCACGTTGACCATATCCTGCCCCCTGGTCAGGAAGCTGGTCATCGAGCCGTGCCAGGTGTCGCCGCCGTCCAGGAGCAGGCTTTCGGGCCGCGCGGCACGGATCGCCTTGACCACGGTGGCCACGCGGTCCATCCCGCCCATCCGGCCGTAGGTCCGTCCAAGCGCAGCGAAATCCTCGTAGGTCAGGGCATAGCCTTCGGGGCTGCCGGGGGCGATGCCGAACATCTGCTGGAAGGCCTTGCCCACGACATGCGGCGGCCGGCCCTTCGCCTCGCCCACTCCGAGGTTCCATTCCGGCTCCCGGAACCAGATCGGCCGAAGCTGGGCGTGGACGTCGGTGACGTGGATCAGGGTCAGGTTGCCGAAGTCTTCGAACTGTAGCAACTGGTCCTGGCTCAGCGCCTGCTGCGCGGCCAGGCGCGACCAGTTGCCAAAGCCGGACGCCCCGTAGATCGCCGAGGCGGCGAGAGAGGCTTGCAGAAATTCGCGCCGGGTGGTCATCCCGTTCTCCTTGGTTGCAGGTCATGCCGGTCCGGTTCGCGCAGGCGCGTCTGACCGGACGGTCATGCAGTGTGGGTCGGCGGGCGGCCGCTTGGGAGGATCGGCGACCGCCCCCGCAGGTCTAGTGGCGTACGGCGACGCCTTCGACCGACAGCCCGTTGCCGCGCGAGGCGACGTAAAGTTCCAGCGCCGTGAACTCGTCCGAGCCGGCCTTGAAGGTCTCGGCCCTGGTGTCGCGGACGCAGCCGACAAACCGCTGTTGGGCCGACAGGATGCCCGCATCCTTCAGACGATAGGTCGGGAAGCCGTTGATCTGGCCCTGGGACAGATGGTCAGCGCGGATGAACTTGCCCTGGTTGTCCTCGTGGCAGGAGGCGCAGGACATCTCGAGCTGACCGAAACGGGTGTAATAGATCTCCTTGCCCTTTTCCCAGAAGGGTGCGGCCGCGCCGTCGATGGCGACATTCACCGGCATCCCGCGCGACTGCATCGAGATCAGGGCCAGCATGTCCTTCATCTCGTTGCCGGTCCAGTTCCAGGCTTCCAGCCCCATGCGTTCGGTCACGCATTCGTTGACGTAGCTTTCGACCGTCATCAGCTTGCCCGTCTTCTCATCGACGCGCGGGGTGACGGCGCGCAGGCCCGCCATGCTTTCCGGCCCCTGATGGCAACCGGCGCAGCTTTCGCCGCCCTTGCCGATGGCGGCATTCCACATGTCCAGACCGCGATCGACATAGACCATGCCGGGATTGTCGAAATCGTCGCGTTCCAGGGCCCGCGTCTCGTCCTCGCGGTAGTGCCAGCCGGAATAGACCCAGTCCATCACATCCTTGAGATGCTCGGGCGCAGGGGCCTTGGTCACGATCTCGATGGTCGAGCCGTCGCCGGCCTCGATCACCAGCGTATCCTCGACCGGATCGGCGAAGGCCGCCCCGGCAAGGGCGAGGCCGAGGGCGGCAACTGTCGTGGCTGTGCGGTGCATGGCTGTCTCCTCCCCTGAGCCAGACCGTCAGCCGATCGCGATCGGCTTGACGTCCTCGTAGATCGAGCCGTCATCGTCGTACCAGGTGAACTTGAATTCGCCGGCCGCGTCGACCTTGGCGTCGAATTCGAAATAGGGGTTGGTGGACACGGCCGGGTCGATGGCCACGTCGATCACGTTGACCCCGTTCAGATCGCAGGTGAAGCGGTTGATGATCCGGCGCGGGATCAGGTTGCCGTCAGCACCCTTGCGCTGGCCCGATTCCATCGGGTGCGAGATCAGCGCCTTGATGGTGACGACCTCACCGGCGGCCGCGGATTTGGGCGTCTTGACGCGGGGTTTGACTTCTTCGACCATTGTGTTTCTCCTGCTTTCTCAGCCGCCGCAGCCGCCGATGGTGACCTTGACGGTAGCCTGGGCCTGAACGATCGAGCCATCGGCCATCCTGGCCATGGCGATCACGTCCTGGGTCTTGGCCAGACGGATGCGGGTGGCGGCGAACTGGCGCCCCGCGGCGGGGCCGAAGGTGAAGGTAGCCACCGCCGGTTCGGGGTTGCCCGAAGCGAAGAGGGCGATCGCCACAGCTCCGGGTGCGTCAACCGAGACCGGCACGGTATTGCCGTTCTCGGCGATTTCCGGGGTCGTCAGCGTGATGCCGTCGGTGCCCGGGGTTGCCCCGCCAGCGAAGGCGGCGGTCAGCTCTTCCAGTGTGGCGGCGGCCGAAAGTCCGGGCATCGCGGCGAATGCGATGCCGCCAAGGCCAAGCGATAGGGCTTTGCGTCTGCTGAGGGTCACGGGAAATCTCCTGTCGTTTTGGGCCCTTGCGGCCGTCATTCCTTGAGGGTGAGAAGGTAGGCGACCACATCCTCGATCTGCTGGGCGGTCAGGATCGGCGGCAAGTCGCCTTCGGGTGCCTTGCCGGTGTAGCCCGCACCCGGACGGATGAAGCCTTCTGTCTTGTAGAAGGCGGGCATGAAGCTGCCGTCGAAAGTCATCTTGGCGTTGGCGACGATCCCGCGCAGTTCCGGCTCGCTCCAGCGGCTGGCCACACCGTCCAGCGGCGGAGCGATATTGCCGGGAAACTGCACGTCGGGCAGGGCCGCGATCGTGTGGCAGGCCACGCAGTTGCCCAGGGCGTTGGTGGTCATCACCTTGATGCCGTTCGCCGGATCGCCCGGCACGCCGGTGAGAGAGGTTTCCACCTTTCCCTCGTTGTAGTGCACGTCTTTCGGGGCAACCTCACCCGATGCCGGGGCCGCGACAGACAGACCCGTCGCAACCACCAGCCACAGCTGGCGCTTCATGGTGTTCCTCCCAGTATTCCTCCGTATGCAGTATGCGAAGGAATCCGGAGTCGGGCAAGAAAAATATAGCAGGAACCCTATATTCCTATGTCCCTAGGATTCTGGCTGACGGTCAGTTGCCCTGGCTCATGCGTTCGGCGACGAATTTCTGGAAGTTCTCGCCGGTGTCATAGCCGTGGTCGCGGACCCAGATCAGCAGCGCCTCGGTCATTTCCTTGCCGAAGCCGCCCGGCATCATCGCCACGGCAACGTCCGGCGTGGTGGCGCCCTCGGGCACCTCTTCGGGCAGGAAGATCAGCGTGGGCGTGAACATCACCCCCCAGCGCAGCGCCATCTGCTTTTCCGACAGCGTGGTGCCGTCGAAGTCGGTCACTTCGACATCGCCGAAGAGGTTCATCTGCACGACGAAATAGTGGTCGCGGATCAGCGTCTCGATCGCGGGATCGGTCAGGATCTTCTCGTGCATTTCGGTGCAGTAGATGCAGCCGCGCTGTTCGAAGATCAGCATCAGGCGCTTGCCCTCGGCATTGGCCTCGGCCAGGTCGTCGCGCAGATCCTTGAAGGTCTCGCGCAGCCAGGCGGGCTTGTGCAGCCCGTCGTCGCCCAGTTCGACGGCGAAGGCAGGCGTGGACAGTGCAAGGGCGAAGGCGAGGGTCAGGCGGCGCAGCATGGCGGCTCCTTTCAGGTCAGGGTCAGAGACCAGTCGAAATTGCGGATCATCCAGTCGGCGATCAGGTTGACGGTGTTGGTGGCGATGAGGAGGCCGAAGACAATCAGCATCACGCCCATCGCCTTTTCGACATGTCCCATCAGCGCGCGGTGGCGGGAGACCCAGGCGAGGAAGGGCCCGGCGAAGAACGCGGCAAGGACGAAGGGCAGGGTCATCGCCAGCCCGTAGACCAGAAGCAGCATTCCGCCCCGCCACAGGTCTCCCATGCCGCTGGCGACCATGAGGATCGCGGCCAGCGCCGGGCCGACGCAGGGCGTCCAGCCGAAACCGAAGGCCAACCCCATCAGATAGGCCCCGGCCAGGGTGCGGGGGTTGCCGGCGCTTTCGACGCGGGCCTCGCGGTAGAGAAGACCGATGCGGAAGATCCCGAGGAAATGCAGCCCGAAGACGATCAGTACCGCTGCGGCGACATAGGACAGGGGCTCGCGCCACTGGGCGAAGCTTCGACCGAGCGCCGTGGCGCCGAGGCCTAGCAGCACGAAGATCGTGGTCACGCCGATGGCGAAGGCCAGCGCCTGCACCACCAGCCGCCCGCGCGCGCCGGGGGCGATGGTGCCGCCTTCGCGCAGTTCGCGCACCGAAAGACCCGCCATGTAGGACAAGTAGAACGGCACCATCGGCAGGATGCAGGGCGACAGGAAGGACAGAAGCCCCGCCAGAGCTGCACCGCCGAAGGAAATGTCCAGCATCGCCCCTCCTCCCCAGGGAAGCGTTGCCTTGCCGGAGCGGCAAAGGTATATAGCGATAGTTCTATCTTTCTATGGGGCTGTCAACGTGGCGTATCCGGCCCTTCTGGCTTCGGCGTTTCTTGCGGTGTCCGGGGTCGCGGCTGCGGCGGGCGACTTACAGCTTCTGATGTTCGAACAGCCCGGCTGCATCTATTGCGCGCGCTGGAACGAAGAGATCGCCCCGCAGTATCCCCTGACCGACGAAGGCAGGGCGGCGCCGCTGCGTCGGCTGCAACTACGCGATCCTCTGCCGGGGGACCTGTCGCTGATCTCTTCTCCGGTCTTCACGCCGACCTTCGTGCTGGTCGAGGACGGGGCGGAAACCGGCCGGATCGAAGGCTATCCGGGGGCGGATTTCTTCTGGCCGCTGCTGGCCGGGCTGATTGCCGAAACCGCGGCGGACTGAGGCGCCAAGGCCGCCTGCGCCATGGAATCGCGGTTCCATGCGTCAGGCGGGTTGCCCTTTGCACCGGCGGCACGCAATAACGGTGCGGGGGGAAGGCGGAGCGGCGCTTTGGCGGATGGCGATCTTCATGCGACGGACGGAGAGGACAGCCCCGCCGAGGGCTGCGATCTGTCGGGGCTGATTGCGCGGGCCGAACAGGCGGCGACGCTGCTGAAGGCCATGGGGCATGACGGGCGGCTCACGATTCTGTGTCACCTGCGGACCGGACCGAAGAGCGTGACCGAGCTTGAAAACCTGCTGTCGGCGCGGCAGGCTATCGTCAGTCAGCAACTGGCCCGGCTACGGCTGGAGGGTCTGGTCAGCGCGCGGCGCGAGGGGCAGGCGATCTACTATTCGCTGCTGGATCCGAAGGTCACCGCGATGATCGAGGTCCTGGCGCAGCTTTACCGGACAGAGCACGGCTGAACGGCCGGAGGGGGGGAGAGATGCTGGAATCGGTCCCGGTTGGAGTGCTGGCGGCGCTCATCGGTCTGGCGGGCGGTCTGGTGCTGGGGCTTGCCGCGCGGCTGGGCGATTTCTGCACGCTGGGCGCGCTGGAATCGGCGGTCTATGGCCGCGATCAGACCCGGATGCGGCTTTGGGGCGTGGTGTTGGGCACCGCGATCCTGGCGACCCAGTTCGGCGCCATGGGCGGGCTGATCGACCTGGGTGCCACATTCTACCATGCGATCGAGTGGAATGCCTTCGCCTCGATCTTTGGCGGGCTGGTCTTCGGCTACGGCATGGCGCTGGCGGGAAACTGCGGCTTCGGAGCCCTGGGGCGCTTTGGCGGCGGGGATCTGCGGTCGCTGGTTGTCGTGGTCGTGATGGGCATCTTCGGTTTGATCGCGCTGTCGGGGCCCCTGGCGCCGCTGCGGGTGACGCTTTTTCCGCAGCCCGATGCGACCGGGCCGCAGGGCATGCTGCATGACCTCGGGCGACTGGGTCTGCCGCCCGCCGTCGTCATCGTCGCCATCGCGGCGAGCTTCCTGGTCTGGGGTTTGGCGCATCCTGGTCTGCGCGCCCGCCCGCGCCAGATCGCCTGGGGCGTGGCGGCGGGGCTGGCGGTGGCTTGGTGTTTCCTCGGCACCAGCTGGCTGGCTGCCGAAAGCCTGGGCGAGATCGGGGTCGAGGGCCCATCCTTCACCGCGCCGGTCGGGCGGACGCTGATCTTCCTGATGACCTCGACGGCGGGGGGGATCACCTTCTCGGTCGGCTCGGTCGTGGGGGTGATGGCGGGCTCGCTGATCGGGTCAATGCTGCGCGGCCTGTTCCGCTGGGAGGCCTGCGAGGACCCGCGTGAACTGGGCCGACAGGTTGGCGGCGCGGCGCTGATGGGGATCGGCGGAGTGGTGGCGATGGGTTGTTCGGTCGGCCAGGGGGTCACGGGTTTCGCGACACTGGCCTGGTCGGGGCCGGTGACGCTGGCCGCGATCGCGACGGGGGCCGTGGTGGGCCTGAACCAGCTGATCGCCGGATATCAACCGGAATGACGCCCTTCGGGCGGTTGGGCCTTGCTCGCTTTGCAGATGTCCCGGCCTAGAAGGATGAGCATTCGCCGACGGGCCGGGTAGGCAGGTCGTGCAGCCGTCCGATCCATTGACCAGTCGAACGGCGCCAGAGCGCGGGGCAGGTGGCTTTGATCTGCTTCAAGTCTAGGGTCAGGACCCATTCATCGGCTGGAGGCTGCACCGTCTGCGTGCTTCAAGCTCCCGAACTGACGGGGGTGATGATGAGCAACCTTTTCTGGCTGACCGAAGAGCAGATGGAGCGGCTGCGTCCGTTCTTCCCGAAGAGTCATGGCAAGCCACGTGTTGATGATTTGCGTGTGTTGAGCGGCATAATTTTCATCAATCGCAATGAGTTGAGGTGGTGCGATGCCCCGCGTGAGCATGGGCCGCCGAAGACGCTCTACAACCGTTGGAAGCGATGGAGTGACATGGGGGTCTTCGCCAGGATGATGGAGGGACTGGCCCCGGAGGGCACCGAACAGAAGACCATCATGATCGATGTGAGCAGGCATGCGCCATTGGTCCAAGCATGCCTGCGCAAGTATCTCAAGGCGCACCGCACGGCTTCGAGCCTGCGGACGAAAAAGGGGGACCCGGCGATCAGCGTGGGCGTCTGATCGGCAGAACGAAGGGCGGACTGAACACCAAGTTGCATGCCGTCACCGACGCCAAGGGACGCCCCCTGAAGTTCTTCATGACCGCAGGGCAGGTCAGCGACTACACCGCAGCCGCGGCCCTGCTGGGAAGTCTGCCTGCCGCCGAGTGGATGATCGCGGACCGGGGATATGATGCCGACTGGTTCCGAGAGGCGTTGGAAGACAAGGGGATACGCCCCTGCATCCCGGGCCGGAAGTCGCGTGGCAGGGCTGTCCGCTACGACAAGCGCCGATACAGGCGGCGCAACCGGATCGAGATCATGTTCGGCAGGCTCAAAGACTGGCGCCGCATCGCGACCCGCTACGACAGATGCGCCACGACCTTCAAGTCAGCAGTCGCCCTCGCCGCTACCGTAATGTTCTGGCTTTGACGATCAATGAGTCCGGAGTCTAGGGGCTCGGGATCCTGGCGCGACCATCGACGGTGACGTCACAGGCCAGCTTCTCTTGCTGGGTGTCTTGGTGCCACTGACGGCAATACCGGCCGATCTCGTCGTGGCTTGGCTTGGCGGGACCATTTCCCAGACGCTTAACGAAAGCCGCAAGACCAGGGAGGTGATGGCCTGGGCTGGTGGATTGATACTGATCGGTATTGCCGCAGTACTGGTCTGGGAAAATCTGCAAGCCATGACTGCCTAGCCGATCACAATCAGTCTGCAAGGCTTGCCTTCAACATGGCAAAACTCCCGGAGATCCCGGTTTCCGGGGCGGCTTCGGCAAGAAATCCGTCAAGTCGCGGCCAGACCTTGATCGCGCGATCGATCAGCGGGTCGGAACCCTGAGCATAGAGCCCAGCCTGAATCATCATTTCGGCCCTGTCATAGGCCCCGAGGAGCCGGCGCGCCTCCGCGATCAGGGCATTCTCCTCCTCGGTGGCGGCTTCCGGAAGCGACCTCGACACGGACCGCAACAGATCAATCGCGGGAAACCTTCCCCTTTCGGCGATGTGCCGGTCCAGCACAACGTGGCCGTCCAGTACACCGCGCAGGATGTCGGCCACCGGCTCCTCCATATCCGAACCTGCGACAAGGACCGAGAACACGGCCGTGATATCGCCAGACCCCTCGGGGCCCGGCCCGGCCCGTTCGGCCAGCCCCATGATGGCTTGCGTCAGCGATGGCGGAAAACCCCTTAGCGAGGCCCCCTCGCCGCCGGCCAAGGCAACCTCACGATGTGCTTCCGCAAAGCGGGTAATACTGTCGACGAGCAAAAGCACATGCCGGCCCTGATCTCTGAAATGCTCTGCCACCGCCATGGCGGTCAGCGCGCACATGCGACGCATCAGGGGCGACTGATCCGATGTCGCGGTCACGACAACACTGCGCGCCATCCCCGCAGGCCCCAGGACACGTTCGGTAAACTCCCGCAGTTCGCGGCCCCGTTCGCCGACCAGGGCTATGACCACGACATCGGCTTCAAGACCCCTGGCAAACTTTGCCAGCAATGAGGATTTTCCGACGCCCGAGCCTGCAAACAGGCCGATCCGCTGACCGCGAACCAAGGGCAGAAGGGTGTCGAAAACCGCAACACCCGTTTCCAGCCGCTTGCCAAGACGTCGACGACGGGCAGCCGGTGGAGCAGGCGCACGCAATGCGCGTGGCCGCGTTCCGCGCAGAAGGGGGCGTCCATCCAGCGGCTGGCCCATAGCATCGATGATCCGTCCAATCCAGCTGTCATCGGGTGCAATCTCTGCCTTGCCCACGAGCTCGACCCGGTCGCCGATGGCCATTCCGTCCCCCGAAGCATCCGGCAGCACCGAACACCGCCCCTGAGTCAGACGCAGTACCTCACCGCCAGCGGCCCCATCGCGGCTGTGGATCAGCACCCTGTCACCGATGGCAGCGGACTCCAGGCCAGTCACCTCGGCCAATCCGCGACGTGTTTCGGCGACACGACCGATCCGCCGAATTGAAGCGCTTGCACCGATTTCCGCCAGAAGTCCGTCGAACAGTCCAGCCATGGGATTCTTCCTTTGTTCGCTCTCAACCGTTTCTAAACGAATCACCCTTAAGCCTTGGTGAAGCAGGTCGAGGGAGAAGCCCCGATGTTCGAAAAACTGGAACTTACCCGGATGGCGCAGTCGCTGGCCGCCTTCTCGGGGGCACGCATGGCCGTGATCGCAGAGAATGTCGCAAACGCCGACACTCCCGGATACAAGGCCCGCGATTTGCCAGCCTTCGCCGAGGTTTTTGCCGAAGCCGGGGGCGAAATGCGCACCACCCGTGCCGGTCATTTGTCCTCGTTCTCCGCACAGGCCATGCCGCGTCCTGAAAAGGCGCGTGGCCATGAGGCGCCGAATGGCAACTCTGTCTCGCTCGAGGCCGAGATGGTGAAGTCGGTCGAGGCCCGCCAATCACACGAAATGGCGCTGGCGATATATCGGGCGACGTCGGATGTGATCCGCGCCAGCCTTGGCCGGCCGCGCTGAGGAGCCGGGAAATGGGCAACGACCTTATCTCTTCGCTTTCCTTCGCGGCCTCTGGAATGGAGGCGCAGGCCATGCGGCTGCGGCACGTTTCCGAGAACATCGCCAACGCGGACACACCTGGATACCACCGCAAGGTGATGACCTTCAAACAGGCCATGGACACCGGTCTGGTCCAGGCGGGCCCGGTGAAACTGGACCAAAGCGAGCTGACCCGAATCTACGATCCCGGCCATCCACTGGCCGACGACACCGGTCACTACGACGGCTCGAATGTCGATCTGGTGATCGAAATCGCTGACGCGCGCGAAGCGCAGCGCAGCTACGAGGCGAACCTCAGGATGTTCGACCAGACGCGTCAAATGACGCAAAGCCTGTTCGACCTTCTGCGACGGTAAGGGAGATCCAGAATGGATGTGAAAACCTCTTTCGTATCGCAGGCTTATGCAAATGCCCGCACCGCCGCCGCCCCTTCGCCTCGCGCGGGGGCGGTGGAACAGGGGTTTGCAAGGCTTGCCGGAAACTTCCTCGACACGCTTCAGGAACACGAAGCGACGGCTCGCGCGGCCATGACCGGGGGGGCTGATCCTCATGCTCTGGTGCAGGCCCTGGCCTCCTCCCAGCTGGCCGTAGAAACGGTGGCGACCGTCCGTGACCGGGTGGTCGAGGCCTACCAGGAAATCCTGAGGATGCCGGTATGACCGAAGCGATGATCTACGATCTGACGCGCCAGGGACTTTGGGTGTCCGTGATGATCTCGGCACCGCTTCTGACAGTGGCGCTTGTCGTTGGCGTCGTGATTGGCCTTCTGCAGGCGCTGACCTCAGTGCAGGAAATGACGCTGACCTTCGTGCCAAAGGCCGGCGCCATGATTGCGGTCTTCTGGCTATCGATGAGCTTCATGACCTCTACCCTGGTCGCCTTCTTCACCGACACGCTCATTCCATTGATTGCGGGAGGTTGACATGGACGCAGCAGGTTATGTGACGCTGAACCGCCAGTCCGGCCTCATGCGCGAGATGGGCGTCGTGGCAAACAACATTGCCAACTCGTCGACCACCGGCTTCAGGCGGGAAGGCGTGGTCTTTTCGGAGTTCGTCGCCGCGCTGGACCACGACCCTTCCCTGTCGATGGCCCATGCCAGCGGGCGCCATGTCGACCTGTCCCAATCGACGCTGAGCCAGACCGGGGGCCAGTTCGACTTTGCTATCCAGGGCGAAGGCTTCTTTCTGATCGAAACCCCCGAAGGAAACCGGCTGACCCGCGCCGGCAGCTTTACTCCCTCAGCCCAGGGTGAGCTGGTCACGCCCGATGGCTACCGCTTGCTTGATGCTGGTGGGGCGCCGGTCTTTGTGCCGCCCGACGCCAGGGGTCTGTCTCTGGCTTCAGACGGAACCTTGTCCGCCGGGGGCCAGCCCATCGCGCAGATCGGGCTCTGGCAACCGGCCGACCCGATGACTTTGCGACACCAGTCCGGCACCCTCTTTTCCGCAGCAGACGTTGAGCCTGCGGAGAGTGCGACCATCCTGCAGGGAATGCTTGAAGACAGCAATGTCGAACCTGTCTCGGAAATAGCAAGGATGATCGAGGTCCAGCGGGCCTACGAGCTGGGCCAGAAGTTTCTCGACGCCGAAGATGAAAGGGTCCGGGGCGTGATTTCAACGCTCGGGCGATAGAGGTCGTTCATGAAAGCGCTTCAGATTGCCGCAACCGGCATGGCCGCACAGCAGATGAAGGTCGACGTTGTCTCGAACAACCTCGCGAACATGTCGACCACGGGCTACAACCCGCGCAGGGCCGATTTTGCCGATCTCACCTACCAACAGATGGCACGACCCGGCAGCGTTTCAGCCGCGGACGGCAGCATGCTTCCGACCGGCATCCAGATCGGACTGGGCGTCCGACCTGCGGCCGTATCGGTGGTGATCGGCCAGGGTTCGCTTGAACCCACGGGCGGTGATCTGGATGTTGCAATCGATGGAAACGGCTACATCGAGGTTCAGATGCCCTCGGGTCAGGTCGGCTATACCCGGGATGGCGCGTTAAAGCGCTCGGCCGAAGGGTTGATCGTCACCTCTGACGGATATCCGGTCGTTCCCGGGATCACCATTCCCTCGGATGCCCGTGGCCTTACCATCAGCCCCTCGGGCGAAGTCTGGGCTGACTTTGCCGATCGCGTCGACCCCGAACTGATCGGCCAACTGACGCTTTCGTCCTTTCCGAACGAGAAGGGGCTGGAGGCGATCGGCTCGAACCTCTTTCTGGAAAGTCCCGCATCGGGTGCGGCTTTCTCTGGAACTCCTGGCTTGGACGGTCTCGGAACGCTTCGTCACCGCTACCTGGAAGGCAGTTCGGTCGACGCAGTCCGCGAGGTGACGGAACTGATCAAGGCACAGCGCGGCTACGAGTTGAACGCAAAGGTCATCACTGCGGCCGATCAGATGCTCGCAGCAACCACGCAGGTGCGGTGATGTTGCGATTGGTCGCTCTCCTGATACTCACCCAGCCCGCCTGGGCCGAAAGCGTGGTTGCCACCCGCACGATCCGCGCAAAGACGCTGATTGCGCCCGAGGATCTGACGCTTGTCAGTGCCGAGCTTCCGGGCGCCCTCGCAGATCCGGCGCTGGCAATTGGTCAGGAAGCCCGGGTGTCGATCTACGCCGGGAAGCCGGTGAAACCCGGCGACTATGGCCCGCCGACGCTGGTCCAGCGTAACCAGCTGGTAAAACTTGTCTATTCGGCTGGGAGCCTGTCGATCGCGACCGAGGGAAGGGCGCTGGATCGCGGCTCCGAGGGAGACGACCTTCGGGTGATGAACCTGCAGTCCAAGACCACAGTCACGGGCCGTATCGGTCCGGATGGGACAGTCTATGTCGGATGGGAAGATTGAAATGATGAAACCAAAACTGATGCTGGTGGCCTTGGCGTTTGCCGGCTGCGGCAAGCTTGAACAAGTGGGCCGTGCCCCGGAGTTTTCCAGTCTGGACGGTTCGAACCAGCAGTATGCCATGTATTCGGCGACCTTGCCCGAGGACGCCGCGCCAGCTTCGGATACCGACGCATCGTCGCTCTGGGCCGCCGGAACCGACTCGTTGTTCGGAGATCGCCGTGCGGCGCAGCGCGGCGACATCCTGACCGTGGTCATCCAGATTGATGACAGCGCGTCGATCTCGAACTCCACGGGCCGCAGCCGCAACGGAAAGCAGACTTCCGGTCTGCCGGAGCTCATGGGAATCCCGCAACGTGTGGACGCCATGCTGCCCGACGGCGCCAGCCTGGCCAATGCTTACGAAAGCAGTTCCTCGTCCACCTTCAAGGGCCAGGGCTCGGTGGCCCGCAAGGAAAAGATCACGCTTCGTATCGCTGCAACGGTTGTCGAGAAACTGCCAAACGGTGTTCTCAAGATCGAAGGCCAGCAAGAAGTCCGTGTGAACTTCGAAATGCGCGAACTGATCGTGACCGGATATGTGCGTCCCGCAGACATCTCCCGGCAGAACGAGATCACTTACGACAAGATCGCCGGCGCCCGCATCTCCTACGGCGGCCGGGGGCAGATCACCGACATGCAGCAGCCGACCTACGGCCAGCAGGTTGCCGATATCGTGATGCCCTTCTGATGCTCCGCAAGGTTCTTCCCATTCTTCTCGCTTTGATCGGCCTGGGTGCCGGCGTTGCAGCCGGGCTGGTCTTGCGCCCAGCTCCAGATCAGTCCCCTGCCGCGGATGGGTCGTCATCAGAGGACAGTCAGCATTCGGAAGGAGACGCCCACAAAGCGAGCGAGCCGCAAGAAGGCGCACCGGAATATGTCAAGATGAACAACCAGTTCGTTGTGCCGGTGGTCAAGGATGGTCGGGTGGCCTCGATGATCGTGCTCTCACTGTCGCTGGAGGTTGCAGCCGGCAACACCGAAGCCGTCTACCAGCGCGAACCGAAGTTGCGCGATGCATTCCTGCGGGTTCTGTTCGATCATGCGAATGTCGGAGGCTTCTCCGGTTCGTTCACCGACGGTGCCAATCTTCTGGTCCTGCGAACCAATCTGAAGGAAGCCGCGGCCCTTGTTCTCGGGCCAGTGGTCTCGGATGTTCTGATCACGGATATCGCCCGGCAGGATGGTTAGGTCAGGGTCGCTCCGCTGAACCCGGCACGGCAAGCGGGCGATCGCCTGCGCACGGCAAGGCAGGGTAGGCGGACGACGCACCTCATTGCCGACTTCGTTCAAGCTTCTCCGCCAGCCTCTGCAGCGCCTGGACGCGCCCGAATGCCGTCTGGGCATCGCCGCGGGCCTCGATCCACGCTGCGGTCTGACGCGCTATGACGAGGTTAAGTTCGCTGCGCCTCACATCTGCCCATCGCTCGTAGTCCAGCCCGACCTTGGAGCACAGGATCGGTTCCAGCTCCACCGGCGGTGGTGCCTGATCGAGGGCGGACCGCTGCAGGCGGCTTTGTTCAAGGCGATCTGACGTTTCCTTCAGGACGCCAAGCTTGTGGTCCAGCATCAATTGCGCAAGCTCGGCAAGACGCGACAATTCCCTGGCTTTGCTCATCTCTTCCGTGCCCTTCTGCGCATGGCATCAGCAAACCGGATCGCGGCGGCGATCGCGCGATAGTGCTCAAGCCGGATCTCCTGGCCGATGTCGACGGTCGCATGGATGGCCCTGGCTGTCGGCGGGTCGCTGTGAATCGGGACGCCATGCTCCGCAGCGCGCTCGCGGATCCTCCGGGCTACCTCGTCGACACCTTTGGCAACGCAGATCGGGGCCCCGCCTTTCCTGCGATCCCATTTCAACGCGACTGCATAGTGTGTCGGGTTCACCACGACGACATCCGCAGTCGCGACGTCCGAAAGCATGCGGTTCGTGGCCACCTCCTGGGCGCGCTGTCGGCGAGCCGACTTCAAGTGTGGATCGCCTTCGCTCTCCTTGAATTCGTCCAGCATCTCCTTGCGTGACATCCGCAGTTTCTGGCGATGGTGATGGATCTGCCAAAGATAATCTGCACCGCCCAGCGCAAGCTGAATCAGAAACAGGATGAACAGAAATTCCATCAGCAGTCTTGCCATCAACGCGGCCGACATCGCCGGGCTCAGGTAGAGACTGGCCACGACCTCAGCAATCCGGCCGGCAAGGACAAGATAAAGGACGACAGACACCAGGATCAGCTTGGTCGCGCTTTTTCCAAACTCCATGAGTCCCTCGAAGCCGAACTTCTGCTTGGCTACGGCAAGTGGCGATATGCGCGACAGGCGCGGCGCGAGCTTTTTTGGTGCGAAGATAAGACCTCGGCTGGAGATCAACAGCGCAATGACCAGGATCGGAGCGATCGTGAGAAGGGCAATGGGGGGCCCGGCAAGACCGAGGATTAGACCACCGACAATTCCGCCGCCACCAGACGCGACCAATTTGGCCAGGCGATCGGACTGATCCAGAACGACCATACCGGCTGTCCCGGTTTTCATGATTGCCCAGCTCCCGAAAGAAATCAGGGCAAGCAGGAAACCCCCGGTCGACGCTGCGGTCTGCAGGTCGACCGATCTTGGAACGTCGCCATCCTTGCGCGCCTTGTCCAGCTTCTGCTGGGAGGCCTCGTGTTGCTTGTCCCCGTCATTTTCCTCGCTGCTCATGGGGCCGTCGCGAAGGGTTGGGCAAGATGATCCGAGAAGGCCGTCAACCAGGCTGCAAGAAGAAAGGGGCTGGCCACAGCAAGCAGCGCCAGCGCGCCCAGGGTAAGGGCTGGCGCGCCGACCATCGAGACCATGAGGGTCGGCATGGCCCGGTTGATGGCGCCCAGTGCCAGGTTGTAGATCATCGACGCAATGACGAAGGGTGCCGCCAGTGTGAAAGCCAGGCTGAATGTCCGACCAATCAGGGCAAGGCTCCAATCCGCCGCGTCGGCGGCCGACAGTGGTCCGCCGGCCGGAAGAATCTCATAGGACAGCAGCAGAAGCTCGGCCGCCTTGACGTGCAGTCCGGTGGTCATTGCCAGGGTGATCGCTGCGATCAGGAAAAGGTTGCCCATGGCAGGTTGCGGATCGGGGGCGGTTCCGGCGAAAAGCTGTGACAGAGTCGTCGCCTGAGCGATGATAGAGGCCGCTGTCTGCAGAGCCACAAGGAACAACCGAAGTCCGACACCAAGAATGAGCCCCGCGATGGCCTCACCGCCAAGCGACAGGAAGGACGGTTCAAGGCCTGCCGTCGAAAGGCGATCGGCCAGAAGCGGGGACAGGACCACGGTCAGGGCGACGATCAGCGCCAGTTTCACGCGTTGCGGCACTGCAGGATCGCCAATGCCAGGCATCAGGGCAGCCATTGCGCCAATTCTCATGAAGGCCAGGGCGGCAGCCCATGCCAGGCCGTCTGCCAGATCGAGCAGGCCGGCAAGGGCTTCGATGATCCCGTTCATGTCGGCACTTGCCCCAGAAGGGCTGGCCGGGCACCCGTGCCGATCTCTTCATAGGAGAGAACGGGCATCTGCAGACCTTTGGCCTGGACCACGGTGCGCAGAAACCGCCTGCGGCTGACCGAGGTAACAAGGGCAGGATAGACTCCGGTCTCTGCAGCGCGATTGGCGCGGTCGGTCAAACCGTTGGCAAGACGTGCGAAAAGCTCTGGCGGTAGGGCAATGTCTCGTTGACCGCGTTCGCCCTCGATCTGGTAGGTCGTGAAGGCCTTCTCCCAGTCAGGCGCCAACTGGATCAGCGGAATGGAGCCGTCCGGCCGTTTCAACTCGGCAACGATCTGAAAGCCAAGCCTTTGTCGGACATGCTCGCAGATCGCCTCCGGCGTACCCAGACTGCGGGCCTCTGCGATGGCCTCGAGAATGAGGGGCAGGTTCCGTATCGAAACTTTTTCATCCAGAAGAAGCCGTAGGACTGAATGCAGGAGGTCCATGGGCACCTTTTCGGGCAGAAGGTCGTCCAGAAGGCGGCGGTTTGCTTCTGCGCGCGCAGGGTCGGAGAGCCGCACAAACTCGTCCAGTAGTCGGCGAAGCCCGCGCAGCGTCAGCAGACTGGACAGATTTGCCTTCAGCACCTCCAGCAAGTGGGTCGCCAGAACTTCTGTCGGCGAGACCACGGTGAGACCCGACAGCGCGGCATCTTCCTGCTGGTCGGGGCGGATCCATCGCGCCGGGGCACCATAGACCGGTTCCTTTGCGTCAAGGCCCTCCGGTGCGGGAATTCCGTCGCTCAGCAGCACAAGGACACGGTCCGGATAAAGCCGGTCCGAGACCCTTTCCACCCCTTGCAGACGGATACGATACTGTCCCGGAGGCAGCGAGCTTTCGTCGGTCAGCCGGATCTCGGGCAGGATGATCCCGAAAGCGGTTGCAACGTGATTGCGCATGTTGGCAATTCTGCTGTCCAGTCCCGTTGCCGGGTCCAGGACCATCGCGACAAGGTTGGGAGCAAACTCGATGTGGATATCGTCGAAGTCGAGTATGTCGCCGATCGACCGGGGCTTCTGCGGCTCCTGACTGGGGGCCGTGGCTTCGACAGCGCCGGGCTTCGGGCGCGATTGAAAGAACGCCACCGTCCCCAGTGCCAGCGCCGCCACGATGAAGGGCAGGAAGGGCATGCCAGGCACCAGGGCAAAGAGCGCCATGAGAGCGGCCACTGTTCCCAACGCTCCGGGATAGCGGCCCAGTTGCGCAAAGAACGAGACGTCCGCAGCGCCTTTCTGGCTACCCTTGGCAAGGAGAAGGGCCGCGGCGACCGAAATGATGACTGAAGGAATCTGACTGACCAGACCATCCCCCACCGTCAGGATCGTGTAGGTCTCGAATGCGACCTTCGGCTCCATTCCGTGAACCACGAGCCCGACAATCAGCCCGACGATGATGTTCAGCCCGGTGATCATCAGACCGGCGATTGCGTCGCCCTTCACGAATTTTGAGGCGCCGTCCAGCGAGCCGAAGAAATTCGTCTCGGCCATCTCCTGTTCGCGGCGATGCTTGGCCTCTGCATGGTCGATGGCCCCTGCCGACACATCCGCGTCAATCGCCAGTTGTCGACCTGGCATCCCGTCCAGGGCGAATCGGGCACCGACTTCTGCCATCCGCCCCGCGCCCTTGGTGATGACGATGAAGTTCACGATCATCAGTACGATGAAGATCACCAGGCCTAGAATGAGATCACCACCCATGATGAAATGGGCAAAGCCTTCGATCACATGGCCGGCGGCATCGGTCCCGGTGTGCCCCTGACCGATGATAAGCTTGGTCGACGACACGTTCAGCGCAAGGCGCAGCAACAGCGAGGCCAACAGGATCGTCGGAAAGGCCGAGAAGTCCAGCGGTCGGTCGATGAAGAGCGTGACCGTCAACATCAGGATGGCAAGGGCGAAGGACAGGGCGAGGCCGATATCCAGCATCCAGGACGGCACGGGCAGGACCATCATCACGATGACGGCCATCAGCCCGATGGCCAACAGGATCGTGGGGCGGAAGATCGTCTGCATCGAGAGGCCGCCAGTCATGTCAGGGCGTCCCGATCAGTGGACGGCCACCCGATGTCGACGAAAACAGCGAGCCATTCTGTCCGGCTGCTCCGGCGACAAGGAGAGGAAATCCGTTGCGCCTCTTTTCGACCGATGGCTCGGCCGGAGCCGGCAAAGCGCCGAGACGATCGTAGGTTTCTTCGAACTTGCTCTGATACGCCCTGGCGTATTCCGGAGTGCCGGAATGATAGGCCGCAGCTGCCAGCGCCCAGTCCCCGGTATTTGCGTAATGCCGGGACAGGAACTCAGCCGCATAGATCGCGTTTCGTGCAGGGTCCAGCATATCTTCGACGGATGTGAAGGCCCTTGCGTGCCAGCGGTAGTTCAGCTGGAAACACCCAATGTCAATGTTGGTGGCACCGGTGCTCAGCGCCTGCTGAACGCTCAAGGCTGCGTCTGCTGCGCTGTCGTACCAGTGGCCCTCGCCTGCGAAGTTCACCGTCCAGGGCCAAGGCTGATTGTTTCGTCCCGTCTCAACCGTCGCGATGGCAATCAACACATCGTACGGCACCCCCGTTTTCGCTGCGGCATGGGCTGCCGCCTCGCGGCACAGGGCCGCCGGATCGCCGAGGGAATATCCTGGCAGTGTTGCGAGGAGGTAGGAAGATGCGAACAGGACGCCGAAGGTCGGATACCGGTTTCCGAAGGCCATGTTCTTCCTTTTCGTCGTTGTTCTTCCGGGCGTTCTGCCGGGGTCCGACTGAACACTAGCTGGCGAATCTTTCCGGGGGGTTACCGGGATCAGTCTGCATCCGGCCGAGCGACGTTGGTCAGCAGTGCTTCGATCGCCTCTCGTGACGCGACGCTTGCTTCGAGCGCCTGCGCGCCGCGGCCGAGCAGCCCGCTTGCAGCGTCCGCGACGGTTGGCTGCGTCAGGCTTGCTGCGGTCTGCCAGAGTTCCGGTGTCGCGGGGTCAAGTCTGGACCAGTCACCTTCCCACAAGTTCGTCCTCACTGCGGCGTCGGGTTGCCCTGACGCAGACAACGCCTCTTCGGCGGCACGCAGATCGCCCAACTGAAGCAATGCCTGTGCCCTGAGTCCTTCAGCCTCAGGCCCGGCAAGTCCGTCCAGCAGGGCCAGACCCGACCGCGCATCGCCAAGGCCCAGCATGGCTTCGGCTGCAACAAGTCGGCGGTCAGATGGATCGTCCGGCCGCGTCGGGCCCAGCCAGGCAAGGGCAGCATCGGGAAAACCAAGCGACACCAACCGCCGCGAGACCTTCAGTCTGAGGTCAGCGGGAACCTGCGAGGGCACCCCGTCAGCAGGCAGAACCGCGTGTCGCAGGAAATCGTCGTCGGTGGCAAGTGCCAAGGCCACTCTCCATAGGTCGACGAGAGTATCACCCGTAGCGCTCTCGTGCTGGAACGCGGCTTCGATTTGTCCGGATAGCGCCAGGGCGAGGACAATGGCGCGATCTACCTTGCCGAGAAGTCCGGTCCCGCGTGCCTCTCCGCGGCCCGAAATCAGCGCCTCGGCGACGTCGGGACCGACAGGCGCCAGCTTCTGGAAATGGGCTTCGACCAGGGCGACAAACCCTTCTGCCGCGTTGCCTTCCAGGGAAATGACTTCCCGTGCGTGCGCCTGTGCCGCGTCCGCGTTGCCCTGGTTCAATTCCCGTTCAGCGTCCAGCAACGCGACCGTTGCGGTGTCGACATGCGGTGTCCGTTCCATCGCATCTCGAATGGTGCGGACGGCATCAGAGTCACCAAGCGCAATGAATTTTTCAGCCAGGCTGCTGCCCAGATGGGCCCGCAAATGCGGCGGAAGCGCCAGAAAGGACCGAAGAATGGCCTTGCGGTTCACGCCCTTTCCGGCTGGCAACCGATCATGGGCCAGCGCGGCCCACAGGGCTGCCGGACCATCACAGTCAAGCATCTTCGCAAAAGGTGTGCCGGGATCAGTGTCCCCATCCAAGATCCGTGCCATCGACTGGTAGTAGGGCATCAGGTCGTCTCCCGACGCACCCTTGGCAAGTTCAGAAATCTGCAATGCCTCGGCGCCAAAGCCGAGAAAGAGATGTGACCTCACGGATCTTATCACGGCCTCTGGATCCGCAACGTCAAACTCGCCGTAAAGGCCCGTGTGCGCAGCGGCGAGCAAATCCAGCGCAGAGCCATCCCCGCCCCAGGCCGCAATATCCAGAAGACCGTCCGCCAGACAGTTGCCAGCCGGTTCCGACCCCGCAACGAAGGCATCCGGATCCCGCACCTGAAGGCCCGGATGTTCACCCAGCATGACGCTGGACCAGGGCAGTTCGTCCGGTCCTTGTCCGACGGGACGCCGCTTGGGCATGGGCAGACCCATGTCAACGATCCCGTCCGCTGCGCCCCGGGCGATCTGTTCAAGCAAGGCATTGCGCAGGGGATCGAGTGAAACCTTTCCCGTGGGAAGGGGCAGAGGCAAGGTCGCAGAGGGTCGAGCCGGATCACGCGTCGCCTCGCTCAGCCAGTTGTAGGTCGCGCCTCGCCCGGCGGTATCCGACAGTTGGGTGACTGCACTGGTTCCCGGCGCGTCGTCAAACGGCGACTCGAACACTGAACCGGTTGGGGGTGGTCCCGGCTTGATGTCCAGAACAATGGCGCCGGGGCGATACTCGAAGGGAAAGACATGACAATCGCAGGCCAGGGACAGCTGCAAGGCTCCGGTCTTGGGGTCGACCTGCAAGGCGGATACCCGCGCTTTCGAGATCCGTTGCCAGACGCCCGAAAGGTCATAGTCCGGCTGCGCCTCACCCCTTATCGCAAAGGCATAGCCGTTGGTGGTGCGACCGACGTTCCATTCGGTTGCGGCAGGGAGTTCGACCACAAGGCGCGTGAAGGTGCCGTGATCTCCCGAATAGACCCGGGCGGTTTCGGCGGATGCAGCGCTGGACATCGCCAGCAGGAAAGCCAGACTGCGGATCATGCGGCGTCCTGCTTGAGATTTCGCATGAACTCTTCCAGTTCGCTGAAGCCGGGGCGAACGTGATGCGGCGTATTCTGGCGGCCGACTTCGATGCAGATATTGGCCGGATGACGATGCAGGTTTGCGATCAGGACCTCCCGGATAAGCTGATAGAAGTGGATGTCTTCCTCGACCACGGATTTCACCCGTGAGGCAAAGGGCCCCATGAGGCCGTAGGCCAGAAAGACCCCGAGAAACGTTCCGACAAGAGCTCCGCCGATCATCTTGCCCAGTACTTCCGGCGGTTGGTCGATAGCGCCCATGGTCTTGATCACACCCAGAACTGCCGCCACGATCCCCAGCGCAGGCAGCCCGTCAGCCACCGTCTGCAAGGCGTGGCTGGAGTGCATGGCGTGGTGCAAGGTTGCTTCCATCCGCTTGTCGAGAACTTCCTCGACCTGGTGGGGGTCGTCGTAGTTCATGGACGCCGCGCGCAGCGTGTCGCAGATGATCTCCATCGCCTCGTGGTCGTGCTGGATCCGCGGGTATTTGCCGATGATGGCAGAGGTCTCCGGCGACTCGATATGCTCTTCCAGCGCCACGGGATTCGCGCGCGCGAGGCGGATCAGCTCAAAGAGCAGGCACAGCAGATCGCGATAATCGTCAGGCTTCCACTTGGGCCCCTTGAAGACCTTGCCGATGTCCTTGAGCGTGTGCTTGACCGCAGCCATGTCGTTCGAGATCAGAAAGGCCCCGATGGCAGCGCCGCCGATCATGATCATCTCGAAAGGCAAGGCTTTCAGGATGATGCCCATCTTTCCGCCAGCCAGGACATAGCCGCCGAATACCATGATGAGGATGACGGCGATGCCGACGAAGCCAAGCATGATGCAGTCCAGTTCCGATTTCGTTGCGGCCAGTATCGGGGGCCGGAGTTAAGACTCTCTGACCGACATCAGTTCTTCGGAGCGCCGGCATTTCGACCGGCCACGATGACGCTGATGCGGTAGGCGGCTTCCGATGACATGCCCGACAGGATTGCCGCCGCAGAGTCCGGGGGCATCCGACCGAGGAACCCGGCTGCGAAATCGGGCGACATGGTCTCGAACAGGGCGGCAGCATCCTTTGGTTTCATGGCCTGGTAGACGGCTGTAAGCCTCTGGATGTCTTTCTCGGCCGCACCATCTGCCAGAGCGAGCGTCGCCTTCAGCTCTTCTTCAACCGCGCGCAGTTCTTCCATGCGTTTGGTGATGGCGGCATCAGCCAAAGCCAGAGCGGCCAGCCGATCCTTGAGGGCGGCTTCTTTCGCAGCAACGCGATCTTCGCGCAGAGACAGGGCCTCGGCCAGGGCGCCGGGCATTTCACAGGAGGCAGGCTCGGGCTCCGAAGCAGTGGGTGCGGTCTCTGCCTGCGCATTTGCAAGGGCAGACCCCACACCGGACCCCAGCCGCAGGGCGCCGGATGACGCGAACAGCATCGCGACGACGAACAAGGTGCCCTGTCCCATCCTGCGGCTCATTCGGCAGCCTCCAGCTCATCCCTGGGCGCGCGGCGACGGACAAACCGCAGTCGACGTTCGTCCTCCGGGGTATCGGCTGCGGAAGGTTTCTGCGTGACCTTCGGCTCCGGAAGATCATGCAGCGAGGCGACCAGAAGCTCCAGCTTGCGCGCCACGGCTTCCCCACGTGCGGTCAGGGCCTCGAGACTTTCGGCAGATCCGTTCGCAGCCCCGCGGGCCTTTTCCAGCGCCACGGTCATATCGTCCACTTGGGCGGACAGCACCGCAATGGCCCCGCCCATTCCCGTCTCAAGCGTGGTGAACTTCTTCAGCCGGGTTGACAGGACATAGCAATAGATTGCTGCCCCGAAAGAGCCTGCCATCAAAAGGATATCCGAGATCAGTTCCATGACGTCCGCCCTAGTTCAGCACGAATTCGGTAATCAGCAGATCACGCACCCGGCCTTCGCCGGTAACGACCTGAATGCGCCGCAGCATCTGCGCACGTAGTCGCGCCATGGCATGGGGGTCCTCGATCGATGCCGTGTCTATGGCGCGCAGATAGCTGTTCACGACATCAAGGATGCGCGGAGTCAGCGTCGTGACATCCTTTGCCGCCGAATCCACCACCTCAAGCTGGGCGGTGAACCGCAGATGTTCGCTGCCCGAATTGCGGCCAAGCGAGACCACGATTGTGTCAAGCGGCACAAACGCAATTCCCGTCAGCGGGCCTGGAATGCTCTCCGCGTTCGGGTTCCCACCATCATGCCCGCCGAGAATCAGGCCTGCGAAGGTTGCATAAAACCCGCCGCCGCCAAGGACCAGTGCCAGGACAAGGCCCAGGAGAAGCGGCTTTTTCGACCGCTTCTTCGGAGCCTCATCCACTGCGGCTTCTGCCATTGCCATGTTTCGTTCCTCACATCCGGATGAGAGCGAACATAGACGTAAGGTCACTAACCGATTGTTAAGGCGAACCGAAGAAAGGTGAGGCCACGGCAGAACGCCGGAGCCGGAGAATCGTCTTGCAAAACCTGATCGCCATCTGGACTTCGCTGGACCTGCGCCGCCGCGTCATCATTGCGGGCGCGACAGCCGCCATGTTTGCCGCAGTGCTGCTGCTGAGCAGGATGGCTGGTCAGCCGGAAATGGGCCTGCTCTACGCGGGACTTGAACCCTCTGCCGCGGGCGAGGTGATTGCCGCGCTGGATCAGCGTGGCGTCGCATACGAGATCAAGGGCGACTCGATCCTGGTCGATGTCGGTCAACGTGATGCCCTGCGCATGGCTCTGGCTGCCGAGGGCAAGCCGGCCGCAGGCGGCGCAGGGTACGAGCTGCTCGACTCGCTGACGGGTTTCGGCACCACGTCGCAGATGTTCGATGCCGCCTACTGGCGGGCAAAAGAGGGCGAGATCGCCCGCACGCTGTTGGCATTGCCCCAGGTCAGGGCTGCCCGGGTGCATATCGCCAGCGCGCCGACCCGCGCCTTCCAGCCCGATGCAAAGCCGACGGCCTCCGTCACGCTGACCACGACCACGGGCAATCTGGATGAGGCCCAGGCCCGCGCGGTTCGTCACCTGGTTGCCAGTGCGGTTGCCGGAATGACGCCGGATGCGGTGCAGATCATCGACACCGTCGCGGGACTGATCGGCGGCACGGAGCCGGATGCGTTCAACGCCGGCAGTGCGGATGACCGCGCAGCTGCGATCAAGAGGAGCGTCGAACGACTGCTTGCCGCTCGGGTTGGCGAGGGCAAGGCGATCGTGGAAGTGTCGATTGACCTCAACTCGGAACGCGAAGCGATCACCGAGCGCAAGTTCGACCCGCAGGGCCGTGTCGCGATCTCGTCGGATACCGAAGAGCGCAGCGGCTCCAGCACCGAACCTGGGGGCGAGGTCACGGTGGCCTCGAACCTGCCGCAAGGTAACGCCGCTTCTGGGGGGCAAGGCAAAAGCCAGAACTCCGAGACGCGCGAACGGATCAACTACGAAGTCTCCGAGACCCAGCGCGAGATCCTGCGCAACCCTGGGGCGGTTCGCCGCATGACGGTCGCTGTCATGGTGGATGGCGTGGTCTCCATCGCCGCAGATGGCACCAGGACGTGGGCCCCCCGCCCGGACGAAGAGCTTCAGGCCTTGCGCGAACTTGTCGCATCTGCGGTCGGTCTCGATGAGGCCCGTGGTGACGTGCTGACATTGAAGTCCCTGGAGTTCCAGGAGATCACGGCGCCGCCCGGGACCGAGGCAAGCTCCGGCCTCATGCTTCCGATCGGTCAGATCGATGTGATGACGGTCATTCAGACGGCGGTTCTTGCCCTGGTGGCGCTGATCCTGGGGCTGTTCGTCATCCGGCCGATCCTGACCTCTGCCAATCGCCCGGCCTTGCCTGCCCCGGCCGCACCTCTGGCGCTACCGTCGAATGTTCTTTCTGGCAACATGGCCTTGACCGGAGAGGTCGAGAACGGCTTCGACTACGGCGCTTTCTCGGATGTCAGCAATGATGTGACCCGCGAACCTTCCGCTGATGGGGCCGAGGAAGACCCGGCAACGCGGCTCCGGCGCCTTATCGAAAAGCGTCAGACCGAGTCGATCGAAATCCTGCGCGGCTGGATGGAACATGAAGAGGAGCGCGCCTGATGCCGGCTCTGCGTCTGGAAGTCTTTGATACAGCGATCGCTGCGGACGGCACGCCACAGCCGATGGTCGAAATAGCTGCAGTCGAGGAGGCCAAGGTTGCGTCCTTCGAACAGGGCTATTCGGCCGGTTGGGACGATGCAGTTGCGGCCCAGCAGGGCGACCAGACACGCATCCGTGCCGATCTGGCGCGAAACCTGCAAAGTCTCGCCTTCACGTTCCAGGACGCGCGCAGCCACGTCCTGCAGGCACTCCGTCCGCTGATTCTCGAAATGACCAGCCGCCTTCTTCCCGCAGTAGCCCGGGAAGCCCTGGCCCCGACGGTGCTTGAAGCCCTGATGCCACTGGCAGAAGAGCTTGCAGATGCGCCGCTGACACTGGTGCTGAACCCGGTGGTTCGCGGGCAGGTCGAAGACCTGATCACTCAGGCGACAGGATTGCCGATGGTGATCGAAGAAGAGCCGTCCCTGCCGGAGGGCCAGGTCTACATCCGGTTTGGAACGGTCGAGACGAAGGTCGACCTGTCTCAGACCACGGCGGACATCGCGATCGCGGTCCGCGCGTTTTTCAACCTCAACTCCTGAGGACATCATGGAAGATATTGCCGACACGAACCCGTTCAGCCAGGTGCCTATCGAAGTGACGATCTCGGTCGGTCGCGCGCGACCGCTGGTGCGCGATCTCCTGCGGCTGTCGAAGGACGCCGTGCTGCAGCTGGATCGGCGGGTGGATGATCCGGTCGAGCTTTATGTCGGCGACCGGCTGATCGCGCGCGGAGAGCTGACCGAACTGGAAGGGGAACATGCCGGTCAGCTGGCCGTCAGGCTGACCGAGGTTGCCAATCTGCGGGGCGGGCTGTGAGGGTTAGCGTCGGTCTCGCCATCTTCCTGACGCTGGCGGCCGGTCCGGCCCTCGCGCAGCAGATGTCCATCGACTTCGGCGGTAGCGGAGGTGAGTCCCTGTCGCTGCGGTCTGTCCAGCTGCTCTTGTTGGTCACGGTGCTGTCGATCGTACCGGGGCTTGCGGTGATGGTGACCTGCTTTCCCTTCATCGTCACGGTGCTGTCGATCCTGAGGCAGGCCATCGGGTTGCAGCAGGCCCCGCCGAACATGCTCATCATCAGCCTCGCGATGTTCCTGACCTGGTTCGTGATGGACCCGGTGTTCACCGAGGCCTGGGTCAAGGGGATCGAACCGATGACCAACGGGACGATGGAGATGGGTCCGGGCCTGCAGGCGGCCATCGCGCCGTTCCGCGTCTTCATGGCGGCACGCGTCGATCCGGAAACCTTGCAGACCCTTCAGGACCTGCGATCCACCACCCCGATCACGGCCACTGACGCGCCGCTGTCGCTGCTGGTCCCGTCGTTCCTTTTGTCCGAGGTTCAGCGGGCATTCCAGATCGGGTTCATGATCTTCCTGCCCTTCCTGATCATCGACCTGGTCGTTGCAGCGATCCTGATGTCGATGGGGATGATGATGGTTCCACCCGCGGTCGTTTCGCTGCCGTTCAAGCTGATCTTCTTCGTGGTTGCGGACGGGTGGGCTCTTGTGTCCGGGGCCCTGGTAAGGAGCTATTTCTGACCCGTGACACTGCCCGCGCCACGCGCGGCGCGAGTCATGGTGTTAATGAAATCAATGGGTTGGCTGCGGGCATTCACGTCTGGTTAACCCAGGTTCCGACGCAACCGTCCCGGCTTGTTTCGCGACAAGTTCGGCAAAGGCTCCGGGGGAAACACGCGGCAAAGGCGAAAGGTGTCCGTCTGGACGCGAGGGTGATGCGCCGTGGCTATTCCTTCAGAACGGTGTCCAGATGCGCGCCATAGCTGGACTTGCCGAAGACCCTGGCGCGTTCGCCCAGGCCTGCGCGGTCGATCCAACCCTGGCGGAAGGCGATCTCGTCCGGCGAGCCGACCTGCATACCCTGCCGGTCCTGCAGGGTGCGGACGAAGTTCCCGGCGTCGAGGAGGCTGCCGGGGGTGCCGGTATCGAGCCAGGCGAAGCCCCGGCCCATGCGTTCGACCTGGAGGCTGCCCTCGGCGCGGTAGTGTTCCAGGACATCGACGATTTCCAGCTCGCCGCGCGGCGAGGGCTTGATCCGGGCGGCAATGTCCGGCGCGCGCCCATCGAGGAAATAAAGGCCGGTGATCGCGAAGTTCGACGGCGGGCTCTTCGGCTTTTCGACGATCTGGGTGACGCGGCCGTCGGCGTCGAAGGCCGCGACGCCATAGCGTTCGGGGTCGGAGACATGGTAGCCGAACACGGTGCCCCCCGAAGCCTGCCCGCTGGCGCGATGCAGGATTTCGGGCAGGCCGTGGCCGAAGAAGATGTTGTCGCCGAGGCACATCGCCGAGGGGGCTCCGGCCAGGAAATCGCGGGTCAGGAGGTAAGCCTGGGCCAGGCCCTCGGGCCGTTCCTGGACAACCCAGGTGAAGCTGACGCCCCATTGGCTGCCGTCGCCCAGCAGGCGCTGGAACTGGGGCTGATCCTCGGGGGTGGTGATGATCGCGATCTCGCGGATGCCTGCCAGCATCAGGACCGAGATCGGGTAATAGATCATCGGCTTGTCGTAGATCGGCAGAAGCTGTTTCGACACACCCAGCGTGATCGGCCAGAGGCGCGAGCCGGTGCCTCCGGCGAGGAGGATGCCTTTGCGGGTCATGAGCGCAACTCCTTCACGATCGCTTTCAGGCCCTCGCGCCAGTCGGGCCGAGGGAGGCCGAATGCAGCGGTGAATGCACGGCAATCGAGGCGGGAATTCAGCGGACGTCTGGCGGGTGTGGGGTATTCGCTGGTCGGGATGTCGGTGATCCGGCAGGAAAGCCCGGCCTCGGCCATGATACGCCTTGCGAAATCCGCCCAGCTGGTGTCGGGGGCACCGGAGAAGTGATGAGTGCCGCCGGGGGTGCCGTCGGCCATGGCTCTGGCGGTGGTCAGCAGCGCCTCGGCGATGGCGGCGGCGGGGGTCGGGCCGCCGATCTGGTCGGCGACGACCTTGAGGCTCTCCCGCTCGGCTCCGAGGCGAAGCATGGTTTTCACGAAATTCGCGCCGTGGGCGGAGACGACCCAGGAGGTGCGCAGGATCAGATGCTTGCCACCTGCCGCCCGCACGCCCTGTTCCCCGGCCAGCTTGGAGCGGCCATAGGCGCCAAGCGGGGCGGTCGGGTGGTCGGGGGCGAAGGGCTGGTCGCCCGCGCCGTCGAAAACATAGTCGGTGGAGACGTGGAGGAAGGGGATGCCCCTGGCGGCGGCGGCCCTGGCCATGGCGGCGGGGGCATCGCCGTTGACCACGGTTGCGGCGGCTTCCTCGGCCTCGGCCTTGTCCACGGCGGTCCAGGCGGCGGCGTTGATAACGGCGTCGGCGTCCGAAGCCGCGATGGCGGCGGCGCAGGCGGCGGGGTGCATCAGATCGGCCTGATCGCGGCCGAGGTAGGTGGCGTCGGGGGCGAGGCGCTGAAGTTCGCGCGCGACCTGGCCGGTCCTGCCGAACACGAGGAGCTTCATGCCCGGCCCAGCCTTTCGCCCACGCCCTGCCGGTTCAGGAGCGGGCGCCACCAGGCTTCGTTGTCGAGATACCAGCGGACGGTGCGGCGCAGGCCCTCTTCCACGGTCACGCTTGGCCGCCAGCCCAGTTCCTCGCGGATGCGGGTGGGGTCGATGGCATAGCGGGCGTCATGGCCGGGGCGGTCGGTGACGAAGGTGATCTGGTCGGCATAGGGCGTGGCCTTGGGCGCCATCTCGTCGAGAAGCGCGCAGATAGTGCGCACGAGGTCGATGTTGCGACGCTCGTTTTCCCCGCCGATGTTGTAGCTGCGGCCGATCCGGCCCTTCTCCAGCACAAGGAGGAGGGCGTCGGCGTGGTCCTCGACATACAGCCAGTCGCGGACGTTTTCGCCTGTGCCGTAAACCGGGATGGGTTTGCCGTGCAGCGCGTTCAGGATGACGACCGGGATCAGTTTCTCGGGAAAGTGGTAGGGGCCGTAGTTGTTCGAGCAGTTCGTCAGGACGACGGGAAGTCCGTAGGTTTCGTGCCAGGCGCGGACGAGGTGGTCGGAGGCGGCCTTCGACGCGGAATAGGGTGAACGGGGGTCGTAGGGGGTTTCCTCGGTGAACCGGCCTTCCGGGCCGAGGGAGCCGAAGACCTCGTCGGTGGAGATGTGGTGAAAGCGGAAGCTGTCGGGTTTCCCCTGCCGCATCCAGTGGGCGCGGGCGGCTTCCAGCAGGTTGAAGGTGCCGGTGATGTTCGTTTCGATGAAGTCCGAAGGCCCGTCGATGGAGCGGTCGACATGGCTTTCGGCGGCGAGGTGCATCACGGCGTCGGGGCTGTGGGTCAAAAAGATGCGGTCCAGCGCGGCGCGGTCGCGGATGTCGGCCTGTTCGAAGCTGTAGCGGTTGGAGCTGGCGACCGGGGCCACGTTGGCGGCATTCGCGGCATAGGTCATGGCGTCGAGGTTGACCACTTCGTGCCCTCGGGCAACGGCCAGGCGGACGACGGCAGAGCCGATGAAGCCGCAGCCTCCGGTGACGAGCAGTTTCATTGCGGCTCCCGGCGGAAGGGGGTGCCGATGTCGGCGAGCAGAGGGGCCCGGGCGTCCTTGTCCGACAGGATCGGCGTGGTGGTGCCCCAGTCGATGCCAAGCGCGGGGTCGTCCCAGCGGACGGCGCCGTCATGGTCGGGGCTGTAGAGGTCGGAGCATTTGTACTGCACCTCGGTGTCGTCGGTCAGGGTGACGAAGCCGTGCAGGAAGCCCTTGGGGACAAAGAGTTGCCGCCCGTTGTCGGGGGTCAGTTCGACGGCGACGTGGCGTCCGTAGGTGGGCGAGCCGGTGCGGATGTCGACGGCGACATCCAGGATCGCGCCGCGCGAACAGCGGACCAGCTTGTCCTGTGCGCGGGGCGGGGACTGGAAGTGCAGGCCGCGAAGCGTGCCCCTGGCGGCCGAGAAGGAGTGGTTGTCCTGCACCCAGGGCAGGTCGAGCCCGGCATCCGCCATCCGCGCTGCGTTCCAGGTTTCCATGAACCATCCGCGCGCGTCGCCGAAGCGGCGGGGGGTGAGGATCAGGACCTCGGGCAATGCGGTGGGGTCAATCTGCATGGGCGAAACTCGGAAGGCACGGCTGCGGCAGACTTGCGACGAACGGGGGCGCAATGCAAGCCAAGATGGCCGGGAAACAGTCTGTTTGCGGGGTTTTGCCGGGTCGCATCCTGGGCTATCACGAGGGCCGCAGTCTGGGGAAGGACGGGACATGACTCATCTTTGGGTGCGCGCGGAACAACGGCCGAACGAGGAGCGCGTGGGACTGACGCCCGAGGGCGCGGCGGCGCTGGTCAAGGCGGGGATCCGGGTGACGGTGGAGAAGTCCTCGGTCCGCGCGATCCCGTTGGAGGGCTATGTGGCGGCGGGCTGCGAGATCGCGGAAGAGAACCTGTGGCCGAAGGCGCCTGCCGATGCGATCATCTTCGGGCTGAAGGAACTGCCTGATGATGGCACGCCGCTGACGCACCGGCACATCATGTTCGGCCACGCCTACAAGGGGCAACCGGCGGGGCGGGTGCTGTTGCAGCGGTTCAAGGCGGGCGGCGGGACGCTTTACGATCTGGAATATCTGGTGGACGAGACCGGGCGTCGGGTGGCGGCCTTCGGCTATTGGGCGGGCTATGCCGGCGCTGCGGTTTCGCTGAAATGCTGGGCGGCGCAGCAGCGGGGCGGGATTGCCGGGCCGGTCAGGAAGGTGGCGTCGAAGGAGGCGCTGCTGGCGCAACTGGGTGAGGAGTTGGCCGGGCTGGGTCGGCCCCGGGCGATCATCATCGGCGCGCTGGGCCGGGTGGGGACGGGGGCGGCGGACCTCTGCACGGCGATGGGCGTCGAGGTCACCCGGTGGGACATGGCCGAGACGGCAAGCGGCGGGCCCTTCCCGGAAGTGTTGCAGCACGAGATCTTCCTGAACTGCATTCTTGCGCGTCCGGGCTGTCCGGTGTTCGTGCCCGCCTCGGCCAAGACGGATGCGCGCAAGCTGACGGTGATCGGGGATATCGCCTGCGATCCGACCTCGGACTTTTCGCCGATCAAGGTCTATGACCGGGCGACGGATTGGGATGTTCCGGCCTTGCGGGTGCATGACGACCCGCCGCTGGACGTGACGGCGATCGACAATCTGCCCAGCCTGATGCCGGTGGAGTCGTCGCAGGACTATGCGGCGCAGTTGTTGCCGTCGCTGCTGACGCTGAACGACCTTGGCTCCGGCGTCTGGGGGCGGGCCAAGGTGGAATTCGACAGGCACGTCGCGGGCGTGTGAGAGGTCGCAGATCTTTTCGAAAAGATCTGCAAGAGTTTTCGAAAACTCTTGCCGCCAGACGGCAAGCGGAGGGGAGAAAGACCATGACGATCCATTGGTGCGGCACGGGGCTGTCGTCGATTCCGGGCCTGAGACGGCTGATCGAGGCGGGGCATCCGGTCACGGTCTGGAACCGCACGGTCGAAAAGGCCCGCGCCGAGGTTGGCGACCTGACGCAGGACATCCGGGCGTTTTCGCTGGAGACCCTGGCCGAGGCGCTGAAGCCCGGCGACATCGCGGTGTCGATGCTGCCTGCGGATCAGCATGTGGGCATCGCCAGGCTGTGTCTGGAGAAGGGGGCGAACTTCTGTTCGTCCTCCTACATCGCGCCCGAGATGCGGGCGCTGGATGAGGATTTCCGCGAGGCGGGGCTGGTGTCGATCAACGAGGTGGGTCTCGACCCCGGGATCGACCATCTGATGGCGCATGATCTGGTGGCGCGCTATCGGGCGTCGAAGGTCTATGACAACGACAACGTGCTGAGCTTCACCAGCTACTGCGGCGGCGTTCCGAAAGAGCCGAACGCCTTCCGTTACAAGTTCTCCTGGGCTCCGGCGGGGGTGCTGAAGGCGTTGCGGTCTCCGTCCCGCAGCCTGCGGCATTTCACCGAACTGCGCGTGGCGCGGCCCTGGGATGCGATCAGCCGTTACGACGCACCGCTGCCGGTGCCGGAGAGTTTCGAGGTCTACCCCAACCGCGACAGCTATCCGTTCATGGAGGAATACCGCTTCGAGAAGCACTGGAAGGTCAAGGACTTCGTGCGGGGGACGATCCGGTTGAACGGTTGGGCCGATGCCTGGGCGCCGATCTTCCGCGAGATCGAGGCGCTGGAAGGCAAGCCGCTGGCCGAGATCAACGCGGCGCTGGAGGCACGGGCGGCGGCGCTGTTGAAAGAAAACGCCTACGCGCCGGGAGAGCCCGACCGGGTGGTGCTGTTCGTGGCGCTGAAGGCGGAGCGCGACGGGAAGCCGGTGTTCCATCAGACCTGGGCGATGGATGCCTGGGGCGATGTGCGGGGCACGGCGATGGGGCGGCTGGTCTCGGTCCCGGTGTCGCTGGCGATCGAGGCGGTGCTGAACCGCGAGATCCCGGCCGGCGTGCACGGCGCGCCGCATGACCCGAAGCTGGTGGCGCGCTGGCTGGATCAGGTCGGGCATCTGGCGCAGTTCCTGCGGCGGATCGACCACCTTTCCTGATCCGCTCCTTACGCACCTTCGGCTTCTCGTGGCCGGACCGACGCGAGGCGAGACGAAGTCATCGACGCGCGGACCGCTTTTGCCTATCATCCCCCGACGATCCGGGAGAACCGGGCACGCGAGCGAGGCAGGGCTTGGGCGGTACAATCGGCACGTCGAAACGACTGGACCGGCTGGCCGACAGGCTGGCGGTTCTGGCCGCGCGCGGGGCGCGGGCGGCCGCAGGATTTGTGTCACAGCCCGAGCCGCGGTCGATTGGACTGCTGACCCGCGGGCGGCAACTGGTTCTGGGCAACGTGCTGCTCGCCGGGCATCTTGTCGAGGTGCCGGGTGGCTCGATCTGGGACATCGAGGCCCCGGACGCGGCCTTCGCCGCAGAGGCGCAGGGGGTTGGCTGGCTGGATGACCTGGCGGCGCTGGGTACCAGGGAGGCGAAGGCGCGGGCGCAGGCCTGGACATGGGACTGGATCACGCGGTTCGGGGGCGGGAAGGGGCCAGGCTGGACGCCGGACCTGACCGGGCGGCGGATCATCCGCTGGGTGCATCACGCGACCTTCCTGCTGAACGGGCGCGACCCGTCCGACAGCGCGGCGTTCTACCGGTCCCTGTCGCGGCAATCCACCTATCTGGCGCGGCGCTGGCGCAGCGCGGCGGAAGGGCTTCCCCGCTTCGAGGCGCTGACGGGGTTGGTCTATGCCGCGACCTCGCTGATCGGGATGGAGGCCCTGACCGGCCCGGCGGCCGAGGCGTTGGCCGCAGCCTGTGCGGCGGATATCGACGCGGAAGGCGGCATCCTGACGCGGAACCCGGAGGAATTGCTCGAGATCCTGACCCTGCTGACATGGTCGGCCAGCGCGATGAGCGAGGCCAGCCTGACGGTGCCGTCCGAGGTGCAGGCAGCGATAGCCCGGATCGCCCCCGCCCTGCGGGCGCTGCGGCACGCGAATGGCGAACTGGCCCGGTTCCACGGGGGCGGGAAGGGTGCGGAGGGGCGGCTGGATCAGGCGCTGGCCGCGGCGGCAGTGCGGTCGGGGGCGATACCGGCGATCACGATGGGCTATGCGCGGCTGCACGGGGGGCGGACGACGGTGATCGTCGATGCCTCGTCCCCTCCGGGCGGGCGGGCGGCAGAGACGGGCCATGCCTCGACCTGCGCGTTCGAATTGACCTCGGGGCGGCGGCCGGTGGTGGTGAACTGCGGGTCCGGCCTGTCCTTCGGCCCGATGTGGCGGTTGGCGGCGCGGGCGACAGAGTGTCATTCGGTGCTGGCGATGGACCGGGTGTCGTCCTCGCGTCTTTATCCGACCGGCGAGGCGCTGGAGCATCGCGCGACCGTGGTTGCCATGCGGATGACCACGGGCAGCGAGGGCACCGACCTCTATCTTGCGCATGACGGATGGCTGAAGACGCATGGGCTGACCGCAAGCCGCAGCCTGACGCTAAGCCACGACGGGCGGCGGCTGTCGGGGGTCGAGGCGCTGACCGCGCTCAAGGCCGAGGCGCGCAAGCGGTTCGAGGACGTGATGACGGCGACGGAGATGGCGGCCGGACGCTTTGCTGTGCGGTTCCACCTCCACCCGGATGTCGATGCGGCGCTGGACCTGGGGGGTGCCGCGGTGTCGCTGGTCCTGCGCAGCGGCGAGATCTGGATCTTCCGCCACACCGGATCGGCCGATCTGGCGCTTGAACCCTCGGCTTACCTGGAAAAAGGGCAGCTGCACCCCCGGCCCAGCCTGCAAATCGTGCTGCGGGGCGAGGCGCGGGGCTTCGAGACACGGATAGGCTGGACCTTGGCGAAGGCAAAGGATACTCCGCTGGCGATCCGGGACCTGGAGGGCGAGGAGCCCGAGGACCCGCTGCCAGATTGACAGGGTGATGCCATGACCAACCTCGTCCCCATCGGCCGCGCGCTGATTTCCGTATCCGACAAGACCGGACTTCTGGACCTGGCACGGGCGCTGGCGGGATACGGGGTCGAGCTGATCTCGACCGGCGGCACCAGCGGGATGTTGCGGGCGGCGGGGCTGGCCGTCCGGGACGTGGCGGATGTGACCGGCTTCCCCGAGATGATGGATGGACGCGTCAAGACGCTGCACCCGAACGTGCATGGCGGGCTTCTGGCGCTGCGGGATGACGACGAGCATCTGGTGGCGATGGCGGCGCACGGGATCGAGCCGATCGACCTTCTGGTGGTGAACCTCTACCCGTTCGAGGAAACCGTGGCGCGTGGCGCGGATCATGCGACCTGCATCGAGAACATCGACATCGGCGGGCCGGCGATGATCCGGGCGGCGGCGAAGAACCATCGCTTTGTAACCGTGGTCACCGATCCGCGGGATTACGACTGCCTCCTGACCCAGATGAAAGCGCATGACGGGGCGACGACGATGGCCTTCCGGCAAAAGCTGGCACTGACGGCCTATTCACGGACGGCGGCCTATGACACGGCGGTTTCGATCTGGCTCGCGGAAGAGCTGAAGGAACCCGCCCCGCGCTATCGCAGTTTTGCCGGCCGGTTGGCGCAGACGCTGCGCTATGGCGAGAACCCGCATCAGGCGGCGGCGTTCTATACCGATGGCTCGCGCAGGCCCGGTGTCGCCACGGCGCGGCAGTGGCAGGGCAAGGAGCTTTCCTACAACAACATCAACGACACCGATGCGGCGTTCGAACTGGTTGCGGAGTTTGCCGGAGGTGCTCCGGCCTGCGCGATCATCAAGCACGCGAACCCCTGCGGGGTGGCCACGGCGGCGACGCTGACCGAGGCTTACATCCGCGCCTACCAATGCGACCAGACCTCGGCATTCGGCGGGATTGTCGCTTTGAATCAGGTGCTTGATGCGGCGACCGCGGAAGAGATCGTGAAGATCTTCACCGAGGTCGTCATTGCCCCGGATGCAACAGACGAAGCGAAGGCGATCTTTGCGGGCAAGAAGAACCTGCGGCTTCTGACCACGGGTGCCTTGCCCGACCCCAGGGCCAAAGGGCTCGCGTTCAAGCAGGTCGCAGGCGGGTTCCTGGTGCAGGACCGGGACGCGGGGCATGTCTCGACGTCGGACCTGAAGGTGGTGACAAGGCGCGCGCCCTCGGATGCCGAGATGCGCGATCTGATGTTCGCCTGGACCGTGGCCAAGCACGTCAAGTCGAACGCGATCATCTACGTCAAGGACGGCGCGACCGTGGGCGTGGGCGCTGGCCAGATGAGCCGGGTGGATTCGACGCGGATCGCCGCACGGAAGGCCCAGGACATGGCCGAGGCGCTGGGCCTGCCGGGTCCGCTGACCAAAGGGTCCGTCGTGGCCTCGGACGCGTTCTTTCCCTTTGCCGACGGGCTGATTACCGCCGCCGAGGCCGGGGCGACCGCGATCATCCAGCCCGGCGGGTCGATGCGGGACGACGAGGTCATCGCTGCGGCGGATGAACGTGGCCTTGCCATGGTCTTCACCGGCCAGCGACATTTCCGGCACTGACGATGCGCCGGTTCTGGATCACGGCGGCGGCGACCTTCGGCCTGGACCAGCTGACCAAGTTGGCGGTGGTGCATGGGCTGGACCTGTTCAACCGTCACGAAATCGACGTGCTGCCGCCGTTCGTCAACTTCCGCATGGCATGGAACTACGGCATCAACTTCGGCTTGCTGTCGCATGGCTCGGACCTGGCACGCTGGGGGCTGATCGTGCTGGCGCTGGCGATCTCGGCCTGGGTCATCTGGTGGATTCGGCGCGAGCGGGGGAACCCTTGGGCGGAACTGTCGGGCGGGCTGCTGGTCGGGGGCGCCCTGGGCAATGTCATCGACCGAATCGCCTATGGCGCGGTGGCGGACTTCCTGAACATGTCCTGCTGCGGCATCGAGAATCCCTATGCCTTCAACGTGGCCGACATCGCGATCTTCGCCGGGGCTCTGGGGCTGGTGATCTTTGCCAGGGGCGATGCAACAGGCGGAAAACCCAAGCGCAAGGCGCGCTAATCCCGCGTGACGACCGCGCGGCTTTAGGCTAAGACGGGCAAAAGACGGTTTCGGAGGCAGGCATGCAGGCTGGACAAGGCAGGGCGGTCATCGCGATAGCGACGATGATCACGCTGGCGGCCTGCGGCGGCAAGGGCGATCCCAAGCTGATGAACCTGCGGTCGGGCCCCGGCCCGGACGAATTTGCGATCGTTCCGCCCAAGCCGTTGGAAATGCCTCAGAACCTGGCCGAACTGCCCGAGCCGACCCCCGGCGGCGTCAACCGCACCGACCGCAACCCCGAGGCCGAGGCCGTCGTGGCCCTTGGCGGCAGGCCCGGTGCAGCGGGCGGGATCCCGGCGGCGGATTCGGCGCTGTTTGCCCATGCCGGACGCTTCGGGGTCGATGGCGGCATCCGGGAAACGCTGGCCTCGGAAGACCTGGAATGGCGGCGCGACAACAACGGCCGCATCCTGGAACGCCTGTTCAACGTGAACGTCTACTACAAGGCCTATCGCAAGCAGCGGCTGGACCAGCAGGCAGAGCTTGCCCGGTGGCGTGCGCTTGGCGTGCGCAATCCCTCGGCGCCTCCGCGCAAGCCCAAGGAAGAGTAACAAGCGCGTGGCCTTGGTCTGACCGGGCTTGATTGTCCGGGTGACGGGCCGCAGTTTGCAGGCGAACCTGACCCGGAGAAACCGATGCTCGGACGACTTGGCGCTGGCCTGGCCTTTGCGCTGACCCTGACCTTGCCCGCCGCTGCGGACGAGCCGGTCACCACCTTCACGCTGGACAACGGTCTGAATGTAGTGGTGATCGAGGATCACCGCGCCCCGGTCGTGGTGCAGATGATCTGGTATCGCGTGGGCGCGGCGGACGAACCCCCCGGCCATTCCGGGATCGCGCATTTCCTGGAACACCTGATGTTCAAGGGCACCGAGAAGGTTGCGCCCAATGCGTTTTCCGGCATCGTCGAGGCGCAGGGCGGCGATGACAACGCCTTCACCTCCTGGGACTACACCGCCTATTTCCAGCGGATCGCCGCCGACCGGCTGGATCTGGTGATGGAAATGGAAGCCGACCGGATGCGCAACCTGCGCCTGACCGAGGAGGACGTTGCCACCGAACGCCAGGTGATCCTGGAAGAACGCGCCCAGCGCACCGACAGCGACCCGAGCGCGCTTCTGATGGAACAGATGCGCGCGGCGCAGTACATGAACCATCCGTACTCGATCCCGGTGATCGGCTGGCGCCACGAGATGGAGAAACTCAGCCGCGAAGATGCGCTGGAGTATTACCGCCGCTTCTACGCCCCGAACAATGCGACCCTGGTGGTCGCGGGCGATGTGGACCCGGCGACGGTGAAGACGCTGGCGGAAAAGCATTATGGCCCGCTGGAGCCGTCGGACGGGATCGTGCCGCGCGTACGCCCGCAGGAACCGCCTCAGCTGGCCGAACGCCGGCTCGTGCTGGAGGATGAGCGGGTGTCGGAGCCTTACGTCTTCCGCACCTACCTGGCCCCGGAACGCGATCCGGGCGACCAGAAGACGGCGGCGGCGCTGACCGTTCTGGCCGAGCTTCTGGGCGGCAATGGCCAGACTTCGGTCCTGGCGCGGGCGTTGCAGTTCGACCGCAAGGTGGCGGTCTACAGTTCAGCCTTCTATGACGGGACCAGCATCGACGACGGCACCTTCGGGATCGCGGTCGTGCCGGTGCAGGGCGTCAGTCTGGACGCCGTCGAGGCCGAGCTGGACCGCACCCTGGACGATTTCCTCAAGACGGGCCCCGACCCGGCTGCGCTGGAGCGGATCCGCACCCAGGTCCGTGCGGGCGAGATCTACGCGCGCGACAGCGTCGAAAACCTGGCCAACAGCTTCGGCAAGGGGCTGAGCGTCGGCCTGACTGTCGCGGATATCGAGGGCTGGGATGAAGCTCTGTCGGCGGTGACCGAGGCCGATGTGATGGAGGCCGCCCGCATGGTGCTGAACCGGAAGAACGCGGTGACCGGCTGGCTGACCCGGCCCGCCGCTGAAGGGGAGGCCCGACAATGATCCGCGCTGTATTCGCAGCCCTTGTCCTTCTGGCCGTCCCGGCCCGGGCCGAGATCGAGATCAAGGAAGTGACCTCTCCCGGCGGCATCACCGCCTGGCTGGTCGAGGATCACAACATCCCCTTCGCGGCGCTGGAGATCCAGTTCAAGGGCGGCACCTCGCTGGACGCTCCGGGCAAGCGCGGGGCGGTGAACCTGATGACCGCGACGCTGGAGGAAGGCGCGGGCGACATGGACAGCCGCGCCTTTGCCGAGGCGCGTGAGGCCCTGGCCGCCGACATCAGTTTCCGCTCCGGGGCGGATTCGGTCGGAGTGTCGGTGAAGTTCCTGACCGAAAACCGCGATCAGGTGATCGACCTGCTGCGGCAGGCACTTGTCACTCCGCGCTTCGATCAGGACGCCATCGACCGGGTCCGCGAACAGGTGCTGTCCAACCTGCGGTCGAACCAGAAGGACCCCGGCCGGATCGCATCGGAACGCTTCGACGCGCTGGCCTTTGGCGATCACCCCTATGCCACGACCGGGGACGGAACGATCGAGACGGTGACGGCTCTGACCCGCGACGACATCCTGGCGGCGCACAAGGGGGCTCTGGCACGGGACCGGGTCTATGTTGCGGCCAGTGGCGACATCACGGCCGAGGAGCTGGGTGGATTGCTGGACCGTCTGCTGGGCGATCTGCCCGCGACGGGGTCCAGGCTGCCCGGGGATGCGCCATGGCTCTTGCCCGGTGGTGTCACGGTGGTCGACTTCCCGACACCGCAGTCCACCGTCTTCTTCGGACAGAAAGGCATTCCCCGCGACGACCCCGACTTCTTTCCGGCTTTCGTTCTGAACGAGCTTCTGGGCGGCGGCCGGTTCACCGCCCGGCTGATGACCGAGGTGCGGGAAAAGCGCGGCCTGACCTACGGGATCGGAACCTATATCGTGAACATGGACCATGCCGACATGATCCTGGGCCAGTTCGCCGCGTCGAACGACAAGGTTGCCGAAGCGATCAGGGTGGTGCGCGAGGAATGGGGCCGGATCGCCCGCGAAGGCGTGACCGAGGAAGAGCTTGCGGCGACCAAGACCTATCTGACCGGGTCCTATCCGCTGCGCTTTGACGGAAACGGGCCGATTGCCAGCATCCTCGTCGGCATGCAGATGGACGGTATGCCGCGCGACTATGTCACCAGCCGGAACGCCAGGATCGAAGCGGTGACGATGGCGGATATCCGGCGCGTCGCGGCCCGGCTTTTCAAGCCCGAGGCGCTGCAATTCGTCGTGGTGGGCCAGCCGCAGGGGATGTGACGGCGTGCGGGGGCGATGGAACAAAAGCCCCCTTTCGCCGATCTTGCCCTTGGTCTACCAATTTGCCATGCGCTGGACGATCCCCAACACGCTGACCGTGCTTCGGCTCCTTGCGGCACCGGGTGTGGCGATCATGTTCCTGTACTTCCACCGCCCCTGGGCCGACTGGCTGGCGCTCTCGCTGTTCGTCGGTGCGGCGATCACCGACTGGTTCGATGGCTATCTTGCGCGGCTGTGGAAACAGGAATCGAAGTTCGGCGCGATGCTGGACCCGATTGCCGACAAGGCGATGGTGGTGATCGCGATCATGGTCATCACCGGCTACAACGGGATGAACCCCTGGCTGATCCTGCCCGCGACGCTGATCCTTTTCCGCGAGGTCTTCGTGGGGGGTCTGCGGGAGTATCTGGGTGCCAAGAGCGGGCTACTGAAGGTGACCAGGCTGGCCAAGTGGAAGACCACGGCGCAGATGATCGCCATCGCGGTCCTGTTCCTGGGGACCGGGTTCGAATATCTGAACGGCGTCGCGATGCAGGGGATGACGCCCGACCAGTATGTCGAGGCGGTGAACGCCGGAACCGCTGACCCGATCCGCGCCTGCGGCAAGCGGGACTGCGCGTCCTATGCGAACCTGGTTGGCATCTGGCTGTTGTGGGTGGCGGCTTTCCTCACCATGGTCACCGGTTGGGAGTATTTCGTGAAGTCGCTGCCATTCCTGCGGGAGGACAAGTGATCGACGTCCTGTATTTCGCCTGGGTCCGGGAACGGATCGGCCTCCCGCGGGAGCGGATCGAGACCGGGGCCGTCACTGTCGCACAGCTGGTCGAGGAGCTGCGCGGGCGGGAGGAACGCTATGCGGCGGCCTTTGCCGACCTGAGCTCCTTGCGGGTCGCGCTGGATCAGGAGCTGGCGTCCTTCGACGCGCCGCTTGCCGGGGTGCGCGAGGTTGCCTTCTTCCCGCCGATGACCGGGGGCTGAGATGCGGATCGTGATCCAGCCCGAGGCCTTCGATCTGGGGGCCGAGGTGTCGGCTTTCACGGCAGGGGTGCGCGGTGCGGGGGCGGTGGTCAGCTTCACGGGCCTTGTGCGGGACGAGGGTGGCAGCCTCTCGGGGATGGAGATCGAGCACTACCCCGGCATGACCGAGAAGGCGATCCGGGGGATTGCCGAGGAGGCGGTGCGGCGCTGGGCGCTGGGGGATGCCCTGGTGATCCATAGATACGGGAAGCTGGCACCGGGCGAGGCGATCATGATGGTCGCCACGGCGGCGCCGCACCGGGCCGATGCCTTCGCAGCTGCCGAGTATCTGATGGACTACCTGAAAAGCCGGGCTCCGTTCTGGAAAAAGGAACTTTCGGCGGGGGGTGAGGCCTGGGTCGCCGCGAAGGACGCGGACGAGGACGCGTTGAAGCGCTGGTAGCACCGCGCGTGGTCAGGTTTTCGGACCGTTTGGAATCAAGGGCTTGGCTGCGGGCGTTTACCTTTGATTAACCGGCGGGGAATGGGCGGCGGGTCAGCGCGGCGCGCCGAAGCGGGACTGCCAGCACGGTTGCAGGTCAAGGGGTTCGGGGCGCGCCAGCCAGACCGCACGGGCGATGGCGCGGGCAAGGCAGGTGGCGGCGGCGTGGCCAAGCTGGAAGGTGTCGGTCAGGGGGTCCGACAGCGGTTTCCCGCCCGTGGCGACGCTGAAGACGAGGTCTCCGTCCAGGGGCGTATGCGCGGGGACAAGGGCGCGGGCCATGCCGTCATGGGCGGCCACGGCCATGCGCTGGGCCTGAGCCCTGGTCAGGGCGGCATCGGTGGCGACGATGGCGATGGTGGTGGCCTCGCCCAGCCGCTTGCGCGGCATGGGGGCGTCCTGCGCGACCATCGGCGCGGGGCCGAGGCCGCCGAACTCGGTGCCTTCTTCCCATGGGGCGGCCCAGAAATGCGGGGTCTCGCCCACGGTGGCCTGGCCGAGCGCGTTCACCACGACCAGAGCCCCGACGGTGAGGCCCGAGGGCAGGACGCAGGAGGCGGAGCCGAGGCCGCCTTTCAGATTGCCGGTCATCGCGCCGTAGCCTGCGCCGGCGGTGCCGAGGGCGAAGTCCGGGGCGGCGGTGTCGAAGGCCCGGCGGCCGAGGGCGGGATAGGGGCTTGTCGTCCAGTCCTTGGCGCCGCCGTTCAGGAGGTCGAAGACGATGGCTCCCGGCACGATGGGCACGCGGACCGGGCCGACGGCAAAGCCCCGGCCCGCCTCACGCAGGCCCTGCATCACCCCCTGCCCGGCATCGAGGCCGAAGGCGGACCCGCCGGAGAGGAAGATCGCGTCCACCTCCTGCACCATGCGGTCGGGGGCGAGGAGGTCGGTTTCTCGTGTTCCGGGAGAGCCGCCCATGACGTGGACGGCGGCGGTGAAGGGATGGTCGGCGGTGAGGACCGTGACGCCGGAGCGAAGCGTCGGGTCGTCGGCATTGCCAACGCGAAGGCCGGGGACATCGGTGATGAGGTTTCTCGGGCCGGGGCGCATGGGCGTCAGGCTAGCGCAGTCTGGTCCGGGCGCAAGGTGAAGCTTCCCGTACGCCTTTGGCTTCTCGTCCCGGGGGCAGCGACGCGCGCCGCAAGCGACGAGGAGCGGTTCGTCAGAAGTCGAACAGGTCCTTCAGGAAACTTTCCTTCCGCTTCTTCTTGTAGCGGTAATCGTCATCGTCATCCCGATAGCTGCGGTCGTCATCGCGATCGCGGTGCTGCGCGCGCGGCTCGGGCTGGTAGATGGGGGCGGCGGGCGCGGCGTGGGGCCGGGTCGCCGCCTGTGGCACGGGGGCAGGCGCAGCGGCGGGGCCGCCGAGGGACCGTTCGATGATCTTGTCCAGTTCGCCCCGGTCAAGCCAGACTCCGCGGCATTTCGGGCAGTAGTCGATCTCGACCCCGCCCCGGTCGGCCATCACCAGAATCTCGTTGTCCACCGGGCAGCGCATCAGCGTCTCCATTCCATCTGTCAGGGCGTTAGATGGGGTCGCAAATCGGCCCCGCAAGGGTCGGAAACGCTCTTGCGCGAAATGCCGCGAGGGCGCATTCAAGGGGTGAGCCGTGGCGATGGCGTCGCCGCAGGGGCATCCGCCCCGACGCTTGCGGACCCGAACCGAAGGGGCTTCCGCTTCCGTCCTGTACGCCGGGACCTTTCGGGGTTCCTGCGGCCTGTCCCGGACCCCAGAACATGAGGTCTGGACATGTCGTTGAACCGTCCCGAGATGTACCGCTTTCACAATGGCGGAAGGAAGGACACGCTGCCCTTCGCCGATGCCGAATACCACGACCGGCTGGCGGGCCTGCGTGACATCATGGAGCTGCACGAGCTGGACGCGGTGGTGCTGACCAGCATGCACAACGTGGCCTATTATTCGGGGTTCCTGTATTGCAGCTTCGGGCGGCCCTATGCCTGTGTCGTCACGAAGGACCAGTGCGTGACGATCAGCGCGGGCATCGACGCGGGCCAGCCCTGGCGGCGGTCGATCGGGGACAACATCACCTATACCGACTGGACGCGCGACAACTTCTGGCGCGCGGTCGTCTCGGTGGTGGGCACCGGCAAGGCTGTTGGCTGCGAGGCGGACCATCTGACGCTGGAGCGGGCAGAGAAGTTCAACAGCTTCCTTCAGCCGAAGCGGGGCGTCGATGTGTCTCCGGCAACCATGCAGCAGCGGATGCGGAAGTCGGAGGCAGAGATTGCCCTCATCAAGCAGGGGGCGAATGTGGCTGACGTGGGCGGCTATGCGATCCGCGAGGCGATCAGGGTCGGGGCGACGGAGTTGGAGGTGTCCATCGCCGGTCGGGACGCGATGGAGCGGGAGATCGCGCGGCGCTTCCCGGATGCCGAATACCGCGACACCTGGGTCTGGTTCCAGTCGGGGATCAACACCGATGGCGCGCACAATCCGGTGACGAACCGCAAACTTCGCCACGGCGATATCCTCAGCCTCAACTGCTTTCCGATGATCTCGGGCTATTACACCGCGCTGGAGCGGACGCTGTTCCTGGGCGAGGTGGACGAGGCCAGCCTGAACTTCTGGCAGACCAACATCGCGGCCCATGAGTTCGGGATGAAGCTGTTGCGGCCGGGGGCCTCTTGCGCCGAGATCACCATGAAGATCAACGCCTTCCTGGCCGAGCGCGACATGCTGCAATACCGGACCTTCGGCTATGGGCACAGTTTCGGGATCTTGTCGCACTACTACGGCCGCGAGGCGGCGCTGGAACTGCGCGAGGACATCGACACGGTGCTGGAGCCGGGAATGGTCATCAGCATGGAGCCGATGCTGACGATCCCCGAAGGGATGCCGGGGGCGGGCGGGTATCGGGAGCACGACATCTTCGTCGTCACCGAGGACGCGCCCGAGGACATCACGCACTACCCTTACGGACCTGCGTTCAACGTGGTGGGATAAGGGTTCGGGCCGGGGAGATCCCCGGCCCTTTTCGGTCAGGCGCGCTTGATGACGCGGATCAGGAGCAGGAGGATCACGGCGCCGAGGGTGGCCGAGATGATCGCGCCGGCGATGCCGCCGCCCAGGGAGATCCCGGCGGAAGGCAGCAGCAGGCCGGCGAGGAAGGCGCCGACGATGCCGACGATGATGTTACCCAGAAGGCCGAAGCCGTAGCCCTTGACGATCTGCCCGGCAAGCCAGCCGGCGACGGCGCCGATGATGAGTGTGATGACGAGTGCTTCGATGGCCATGAGGTCCCCTTTTCTGCCGCTTCTGTGATGAGCGGTACCAACCAACGCGCGGAAATCCGCCGGGTTCCCTGCGGCGGCTCATTCTGTCGGACGGGGCGAGGGAAAGGGGCGATTGCGCAGAATCGAACGGGAATCGGCACGGGAAACAGCTTCGACCGGGAAGATTCGGAAAAGCCTGTGTTTTTGGGCTTGACGCATGGGCATCGCCGTGGCGCAAGTGAGGGCAGCTGCCCTTGACCATGAGTCTGCCAAAGTGTCCCAAACCTTCGCCCGGATCTTCGCGATCCTTGCCTTGCCGTTGCTCGCCGCCTGCGCAAGCGCCCCGAAACAGACCGCGCCGGAGGTCGTTCCGGGCTATGAAGGCATCCAGGACGGCGAGTTCTTCATCGAGCCGGTTGCGCCGAAATACCTCTACGAGGGCAATCGCCGGACCGAGGTCGCCTATGCCGGAAGCGAATCGCCGGGGACCGTGGTGGTGGATACCTATGCCCGGAAGCTCTACCTGGTGGGCGACGGCGGGACGGCGACGCGCTATCCCATCGCGGTCGGGCGCGAGGGTCTGGCCTTCCGGGGAACCGGCGTGATCGGGCGCAAGGCGGAATGGCCGTCCTGGCAGCCGACGAGGAACATGATCCGCACCCGGCCCGACCTTTACGCCGCCTATGCCGGCGGCCTGCCGGGCGGGCTGATGAACCCGCTGGGCGCGCGGGCGCTGTATCTGTATCGCGGCGGGCGGGATTCGATGTTCCGCATCCACGGCACCGCAGATGCGGCGTCGATCGGACATGCCACCAGCGCGGGCTGCATCCGGCTGTTCAACCAGGACATCATCGACCTCTACAACCGTGTCCCGGTCGGAACCCGGGTGAAGGTCCGCACCGAAGCGGAAAGCCTGGCCATCGAGGGTCCGCAGATGACCGACGCCTATGGTCGGATCGTCCCCGAGACGCCGGAGAACATCGCCAGGAAGGAAAAGGACCTGATCGCCATCGCAAAGCAGGCCGAACGGGACCGCGTCGCGTCCGAGAAGGCCGAGCGCAAGCGTCTGGCAGCCTGCGCAAGGCGGGGCATTCCCGACGAGGAATGTCCGCGGCCGCAGGCGCCGGCGGTCACGGTGGGGACCGCCGGCTAAAGCCGGATCACATAGTCCTTGAGGGTGGTCTGCACGACCTCCCATGTGCCTTCGAATCCCGGGCGGATGATGAGACTGTCGCCCGGGTGCAGTTGGGTGACGGTGCCGTCGGCGCTGGTCAGCAGCGAGTAGCCCGAGAGGATGCGGAAATACTCCCATTCCGAATAGCTGACGCGCCACTTGCCGGGGGTGGATTGCCAGAGCCCGGCGTAGAGGCCGTCGCGGTCCTCGAGGTTCCAGGTCGAGTGCACGGGATCGCCGGAAATGACCTTCGCCGGATCGGGGCGGGTGATGTCGGGGGCGGTGCCGTCGCGGCTGACGCGCTGGATCAGGGTCATGGGGGTCTCCTTTTGCGGCATTCAGGCCGCGCGGCGGGCCGGGGTCAACCCCGTGACGCTGCGGTCGGCGGTGCTGCGCTGCGGCGCAAATTTGTTGCGGCGGCGTTTCGCTTGTGCCCATATGGCGGGCAGAATGTGAAAGCGGAGGCCTAGCGATGAGCGCCACGTCCCCTGTCCGGCCTGTGCTTCCCCCCGATATCCGCGCCCGCAAGGGGGGGGCGCCGCTGGTGGTGCTGACGGCCTATTCCACCCCGGTAGCCCGACTGGTCGATGCGCATTGCGACATCGCGCTGGTGGGCGACAGTGTCGGCATGGTGATCCACGGCATGTCCTCGACCCTGGGTGTCACGCTGGAGATGATGATCCTGCACGGGCGCGCCGTGGTGCGGGGATGCACGAAGGCGATGCCGGTGATCGACATGCCCTTCGGCAGTTACGAGGAGGGCCCGCAGCAGGCCTTCCGCAACGCGAGCCGCCTGATGGCCGAGACAGGCGCCCCGGCGGTGAAGCTGGAGGGCGGGCAGCACATGGCCGAGACGATTGCCTTCCTGACCGCGCGCGGCGTGCCGGTGATGGCGCATGTGGGCCTGACGCCGCAGGCGGTGAACACCCTGGGCGGTTACAAGGTCGTGGGCCGCGACGCCGAGGCCGAGAAGGTGATGGCGGATGCGAAGGCGGTGGAGGCGGCGGGGGCGTTTTCCGTGGTGCTGGAAAAGGTGCCCGCGGGGCTGGCGGGGCGGATCACCCGTGAGCTGTCGATCCCGACCATCGGCATCGGGGCCGGGGTGGACTGCGACGGGCAGGTGCTGGTGGTGGATGACATGCTGGGGCTGTTCACCGAGTTCCGGCCGAAGTTCGTGAAACGCTATGCCGAATTGGGCAAGGCGGCGGACGAAGCCATTGCGACCTATGCCGCCGAGGTGCGAGGCCGCGCCTTCCCGGCGGCGGAACATGCCTTCCCCGATGTGATGCCGGTGAAGACATGATCCCGATCCTGCGGACAGTGGCCGACCTGCGCGCCCTTGCGCGCGGCTGGAAGGCGAAGGGCGAAACGCTGGGCGTGGTCCCGACGATGGGGGCCTTGCATGACGGCCACCTGTCGCTGGCCCGCCGCGCCCGGGCGGAGTGCGACCGGGTCATCACCACGATCTTCGTGAACCCCAAGCAGTTCAACAATCCCGAGGACCTGAAGAAATACCCCCGCAGCGAGGCGGCAGACGCGGCGCTGCTGGCCACGGTGCCGGTGGATGCGATCTTTGCGCCGCCGGTCGAGGAGGTCTATCCCGACGGCTTCATCACCACGGTCAGCATGACCGGTGTCGCCCAGCCTCTGGAGGGTCACATGCGCCCCGGTCATTTCGACGGCGTGGCGACGGTGGTGACCAAGCTGTTCGGGATGAGCCTGGCCGACCGGGGCTATTTCGGCCAGAAGGACTGGCAGCAGTTGCAGGTCGTTCTGCGGCTGGTGCGCGACCTGAACCTGCCGGTGGAAGTGGTGGGCTGCGAGACGATCCGCGAGCCGGACGGGCTGGCGATGTCCTCGCGCAATCTGCGGCTGACGGCGGAGGGGCGGGCGAAGGCCCCCATCCTGTATGCGGCGATCACCCGGGCGGCGCAGGACATCCGCATCGGTCACGCCGACCGGATGGCGATCCGCGAGGCGGCGGAGACGATGCGCGAGGCCGGGTTCGAGCGGGTGGAGTATATCGAGCTGCGCGATGCCGAGACGCTGATGCCCTCGGACGACCCGCGCCGCCCGCGTCGGATGCTGGCGGCGGCCTGGATCGACGGCGTGCGGCTGATCGACAACATTCCCGTGTGACGGGCGGTTTTCGAATTGAGCGCTGACGCGCGAGGCTTTTGTCTCGTCGTCGGCCTTCGCCTCCTCCTCGGCTGATGGGGGTTTCACCCCCAAACCCCCAGAGTATTTGGGAAAAGGGCAAATGCAGGGGCCGGGGATTCCGTGCTTGGCGGAAGGCCTGAGTTGTTGCAAGACTTGGCGCGTTGGGTGTCCGAAAAAGCGGCGCCGGGATGATGTAATTCGTTGTTACATCACTATGTGATGCAAACGTGGTTCAACGGAGGGTCGGACGGCCGATTTCGAGACGCAGATCAGGGAGAGTCAGGCTCAGGTCGCCGAGGCTCAGGCGAAGATTTCGGGGATCACCAGCCGGATCGAGGCGGCGCGGTCGAAGCTGGACCAGGGCGTGCAGCTGGATGTCGAGAACGCGACGCTGGAGGATGTGGCCAAGCACACCGAGCTGATGAACGCGAACATCGCGGAACTCATCATGGGTCTGGACGATGTGACCGCTGGATTTTCCAAGGAATTCAGCGAGATGCGGTCGAAGACGGGGATGGAGAGCTTCATCGGCATCTTCGCCCCGGCCAAGGCGGAGGCGATGCGGCAGGAGCGGATGCGGGCGGCCACCATCGACGACAAGTTGCAGGATCTGATCTCGAAGTCGGACGTGATCGTGAAGCTGTTGCAGGGGCAGCTGGATCTGCTGAACACGCAGAAGGCGCGGGTTGAGGCAAACCTCGCCTCCACGCTGGCCGAGCGGGAAGAGACGGTGGGCGCGCTGGAGGCGGTGCGGCGCGAGATCGCGGCGATGGATCCGAAGATCATCGAGATGGAGAACAGGATCGCGGTCGAGCAGGACGCGGCGGCGCGGACGAAGCTGGAGACGGAGCTGGCGACGCTGAACGCGCGGTACAATGCGCTGGTGCAGGATGAGCAGGTGAAGCTGGCAAAGTCCCAGACGCTGGAGCGGTATATCGAGAAGGGCAAGACCTGGGTGGACAGCTTGCAGAACCAGGCGGCGACGCAGCTGGTGCTGATCAACAAGCTGCAGACGGATACCAAGCAGCGGGTGGTGCTGTATGATGCTTTGACGTCTTCGTTGAAGACCGCCCAGCAGCAGGACGTGGCGCATAGGATCAACGAGATCGGGGTCAAGACCGATCAGGAGGCCCAGACCGCGATGGCGGCCATCGGGGCTGCGACCAACGACAAGATGGCCGACATGCTGGAAGCGCATGAGGGGCATATGGTCTTTGCGCGGGCGATCCTGGAGCAGAAGGCGAAGGCGGATGAACGGTTCGCTCGCCGGTTCGCGGCGATTGTCGAAAAGCACGACAAGAACGCGTATGGGGAATGACCTTTAAGGATCAGGTTCGATGGAGCCGGAAATGGGGAGCAATCTTGTTGCTCCTCAGTTGCGGTGTGTTGGGCTTGCTGGTCGTCCTGCGTGAGAGCGTGGATCGCGATACATTGATGGTATGGTCGAACGTTGTCACGCTGACGATGGGCGGTGCGTTCGTCCTACTCGTGTTCGGTGGGCTGGGGCCACCGCTACAGAAGAGGCTTTATCACCGCGTCTTCGAAGCCAGTGAACACTACCGCACCAAACTAGCGGCCAATCCCCTTATCCGTTGGTACTGTTGGCTTGATAACGAAGGTCGCGACCGCGATGCCTGACCCCTCCGTCAAGGACGTCCTAACTTCGGACCATCACGAACTGTACGACACGCTCGTCGCGCGGCGGTATTTTGCCAAGTTCGACCGGATCACCGGGCATCTGGGCCGGGTGGCGGCTGAGGTGGAGGCGGAGGGGCGGCTTTCGCGGACCGAGGCCAGGGTGCTGGGGCGGTATCTGGCGGCGGTGGCGGGGACGTTCCGGGCGCTGTCGAACAAGTATCTGATGACGGGGCGGGGCGAGACGGCTCCGCGCCTGACCATCGACCGGCATGAGAGCGGGTTTCCGGTGGCTCAGGAGCTGATGACCATGGCTGTCGATGCGCAGCAGGCGGAGAAGCATCTGGCGGGCATGCCCTCGGAGGTGGAACTCAAGGACCGGATGGTGCGGCAGATCGTGGGGGACCTGACGATCCCGACCGCGCTGCAATTCGCGCTGTCGCAGCGGTATTACTACGAGGCGCTGTTGGCTGGCGGCATCTTCTGGGCGCGGAACGACCCGGATGCGCAGTGGATCGAGGATGTCAGCCATCCGGGCGGCGCGCGGCGGCATTTCCTGGTGCATTGGGCGGTCTGGGATACCCAGAGCAACCTGCCTGTGGTTTATCTGATGGACCTTGAGGACAGCGGCAAGCGGCCCTTGCCGACCGATGCCTACCGCTGGCCGCAGGTGCAGCAGGCGCTGATGGCACAGTCGGTGGGAGGGCTGAAGCTGCTGACGATTGCCACCGGGTTCGACAAGGATTTCGAGGGGCTGCACCCCAGGCGGCTGCGGCGGATCATCCTGGGGCCGATGTATTCGGCGAGTTTCACGCTGCAATCGGGGCCGATCTCGAAGGTGCTGGAGGGGGCGAAGGCGCCCGAGGGCGAGGATTGGGCGCTGGTCTGGACGGTGGAGGACCTGATCTCGGACCGTGAGGAAGAGGTGAAGGACGGGTGGTTCTCGACCGCGGTCCGGCAGGTCTACAGGCTGGACCCGGTGGCGGGGGCGGAACTCGGGGCCACGCGGCAGGACCGGATGATCATCCTGCCGGAAAGGCCCTATCAGGTGCTGGTGGAGCAGGACCCGGCGGGGCTGCGGGGCTATCGGAAATTCGTCGTGGGGGCCGGGGGGCGGCTTATTCCGACGTTGTGATCCTGGGTTGGCCCCGGGGCGCTGCCCCGGACCCCGGAGTATTTCTGAAAAGAGCAAATCAGGCCAGGTTTGCTCTTTTTCCAAATACTCCCGCCGGAGGCGAACGGTGGAGTCGGGACTGCGGTTGGAGGGTTCGCATGAACACGCGCGACACGATGGAGCTGAAGGAAGAGACGATCCGGGCGCAGTATGAAGCGGCCCTGGGGATGGTCCTTGGCTTCGACCATGCGCCGCGGTTGGCGAAGGCTTTGGTGGCGGCTCCGGTGGCGGAGCGGTCTCCGGGGGTTGGGGCGCGGCCGACGTTCCGGTCCACCGTGCCGGGGATGGCGACGCGGTCGACGGCGCGGCCGGGTGGGGTGCGGCTGGCGGAGCGGGTGGAGGGGTTGGGCGATGGCCTGGTGACGCCGGTGCAGGCAGCGGTGTTGAATGCCTTGCGCCGTAGCCTCGCGATTGCGCTGGCGATGGGGGAGACGTTTTCGGCTCAGTCGGGCCTCGCCGAGTTGAAGAAGGCGAACCTGGAGGGGCGGGTTCCCGAGCCGAAACGAGGGGAGTTCGGGGAGCTGCTGCAGGGTGAGGCGCTGGTGGTTCTGTTCACCTTTGCCAATGCTTTGGCCTATCTCATTGCGCCGCATGTCGGGCCGGGGACGGTGGAACTGGGCGAGGTGGAAGAGGTGTTGACAGACAACGCTCCTCTGGCCTTGCAGGGGGCGTTGTGGGAGCTGGATCAGGACATCGGCGCGCTGGCCACGGATGATGTGAAGCTGGTGGCGGTGGTGTCGGCCTTTGCCGAGGCGCTGATGAAGAAGGTGCAGATCCGGGCGGAGAATGGGGCTCGGGTGTCTGTGTTTACCTCTGGGTCTTGGAAGGTGGAGACCGACGGGCTGACCATCGCGGGGTTCAAGCCGGCCAAGGCGGCGAAGGGCGGCATGATCGCCATGGCCTTCAAGAAGCCGCATGAGGTTGTGGGGAACCACATCGCCAAGTATCAGAGCCTGCGGCTGGCGAAGATGCTGATGGCCTATGATTTCGAACGCCGTCTGAACCCGTTTGCGGAACTGGGCGGGTTCATCTTCACCTTCATGGGGGATGGTAAGCCGGGGACGGGCAAGACCACGCTGATCCAGATGATGGCGGGCTTGCTGCACGATTACTGCAAGGTGGCGGGCTATCCGTTCCGGTATCAGAACTTCTCGATCGACCAGATCGACAGCTATCAGGGCAAGTCAGGGCAGAATGCGAAGGCCTTCATCGATGCGGTGCTTGATCCGAGTGTGATCGGGTTCGGGACCATCGACGACATCGACCAGGTGGCGGGGAAGCGGGGGGACCGGCAGTCCAGTGCCGGCCAGCAGGAGGTGACGGCGGTCTTCATGCAGGCCTTTGCGGGGGCGGGGACGGTGGTGCGGGGGAATTGCACGTTCGGGATGTTCAGCAACTTCCCGGAGAACGTGGACGATGCCCTGCGCCAGCGGGCGGGGGCGCGGTTTCTGGTGGATGGGCCGCAGACGAAGGAGGATTACATCGACATCCTCTCGCTGCTGCTGGGGAAGAACCACTCCATTCCCGTCGGCGACCATGAGCTATTCGCGGCGCGGGAGATCAAGCGGGCGGTGGCGGCGAGTTTCGAGGGGCATTCGAAGCCGCATGAAGAGGGGCTGTTGAAGGTCTGGGACCGGGTGGCCAGGGAGATCGGGCCGCTGGATACGCTGGCCAAGATCGGTGCTTACCTCAAGGCGATCCAGCAGGCGGATGACCGCTTCACGGGCCGCGCGATCAAGAACATCACCGATGCGGTGAAGGTCCGCGCGATGGACTTCGAGCTGCCGGATGAGTGGATGGAGAACCCGGACCTGTTCCTCTTCAAGCCCTATGACGAGAAGTTGGCGATGATCCGGGGGCTGATGCGGCCCATCACCGTGGACATGGTGATCCAGGAGATCAACCGCTACGCCGACAGCGAGTTCCGCTATGCCGACAAGTCGGACGAAGTGGCCATTCAGGCGATGGTGCGCGACTTTGCCCGGACGGAAGAGGCGAAGCGGCGGTATCTGGAGGGGAAGGGGTGAGTGAATAAACTCTAGGAGTTGCCAAGATATCATGACTCGCAGAAGCATCACGGATGAAGAGATCGGTCTAATTAAGGCGATGCTGCGCCGGGGAATGCGGAATCGGGACATCCAGTTTTTCTTCAACCGCCCGGAGCGCCCGGTGAATTCTGGGCGCATTACCGGTGTGAAAGCGGGGACCTATGGATCCGAGGTGCCTGCGGCGACGGATGCGGACTTGGACGACTTCATTGCCAACTTCGCGCCCGCCGAGGTCGGGGTGGTCATCGAAGGCGGGGCAGCGCGAGAGGCGACACTTGCTGAGAGGGCGACTGCTCGCTTCATTCAACGCGGCGACGGATGGTATCTCGCTGATGGCGAGACTTCGGATCAAGAATGCAAGGCGGAATTCAATCCACGACGCATGGAACCAATCGTTCGAGCGATTGCCGCTTTGGCAAACAATCGGGGAGGCTTTATGTTCATTGGCGTCCAGAACGCTGACTGCCGGGTTGTCGGAATGCCCGACACGTCCTTTCAGGGCACAGACATTGTTCGGATCGCCGACAAGGTGAAGAACCTTCTGACACCCACACCTGTATTCGCAAAGGAGGTTATCGAGATCGCGGGCCTAGCAGTCGGCGTCATCTATGTGGAAAAGTATCTGAACCCTCCGGTAATCGTTTGCAGAGATGCAGATGGTCTAGAGGATGGGTCGATCTTGTTCCGCTACCCAGGGCAGTCCGGAAAAATCAAGTTCGGTGATCTGCTGGCGTTGCTGCGTGAGCGTGACCGGGCAGCGACCCAGGCCTTGCTCGCAAGCGCGACCCGACTTAGTGAAATCGGTACTGATCGGGCATTGATCGTAGATACTGACAGGGGCGAACTTGATGCTGGGTCCAAGCGCATAGTTATCGACCGTGCGTTGGCTGACCAGCTTAACTTCATCCGAGAAGGAGAGTTCGAAGAAAGGGCTGGGGCGCCAGCTTTGCGGCTTATTGGTGACGTTCAGGCTATCGACTCGGAGAAGAAAGTGGTGGAACGGATCGAGGGTCGTGCGCTGGATGCAGATGCCGTTCTATTTGCCTACCTCGGCCATGAAGATGTGCGAGAGCCACTCCAATACATCTGCTTATCAGCGAAAGTGCAAAGGCAATGGTTGCCGGTTTTCTATTTCGTCCATCTAGCGGGTGTAGATATCCAGACTGCTATCTCTGCACTTGATGAAACGACGGCAGTCTATCGGAACTCGAAGCAATACGCCCTCGAGCGTCTGCGGGGTCGGCGATCCGCATTTGAACAACCCAGCGGCGCGATCCTCAATGTCGTCAGAAGTTTGCAAGATGGCGCCGTTGGCGACATTCGCCAAAGATTCAACGACATCCAGATTGTGCGCGGCATTCGCAGCCTGCCGGATGGCTTTGAGCCCACCGAACCGATCTTTGATCTTTTGCGAAACATCTATCAGGAGGGAGGTGAAAACTCCAACCTTCGTAGCGCCGTTTTCAGGGCTGCCGCACGGCTGGATGAACTGGAGCAACACAACAAATGAAACGCCTCATCCAGCGCGGGCTGATGTTCGGGAACCTGATCGAGGTCTCCTCTCCCGCCCTTGTCGAACGCTACAACCGGGCGCTCAGGCATCTGACCGGCAAGACCACGAAGCTGACCGATTTCCACATCGACCTGTCGGGCTATTCGCCGGAGATCGGGGATGAGCTGGGGGATCACCTCTACCTCAACCCCAACGGGGCGAACCGGCAGTTTATCCTCCTGACCACGGCGCAGAAGGATGCGCCTTTGCTGAACATCAAGTTCTCCACCAGCCGCGGGATCCTGACGCAGTTCATCGAGAAGAACGAGGCGCAGCTTTTTGCGCTGACCGCGCGGGATGCGGTGTGTGGAGAGTTGCAGAACTCGGTCTATGCCTTCGACACGCCGGCCAGGCTGTTCGATATCCGGCAGGTGACGGTCGAGGCGGATACGATCGGCGGGCATGTGGCGGATGCGGGGAAGCTGGCGAAGCTGATCGAGCGGTTCCGGGCCGAGCCCGACGGCTGGCGCGATGATCTGCTGATCGCCGAGATGATCGGGCTGGCGAAGAAAACGGGGGACGTGACGCGGGTGCCGATCAGCCTGCCCGCGATGACCTTCCAGCAGCCGAATTTCTGGACCAGCCATTTCGGCGGCATCTACATCTTTCAGGGGGTGCGCTATCCGGCGGCGATATCCTCGCTGGACTGGCGGTCCCTGGGCGATGTGCCCATCGCGCAGGTGATGGACCTGACGCACCGCAACCAGATCGCCGACTGGCTGGAGCGGAATGGGTTGGTGGAGCCTATCGTGCAGGCGCGGGGGACGGATGCGGCGGCGATCCTGCGGCAGAAGATGGACTTTATCCTCGTCGATGCGGCGGACCGGCTGGGGATCGAGGTCGGCGACGCGCGGCGGACGGAGCTGCGGAAGGTGGCCTACAAGCTGGGGACCGCGCTGCCCGAGGAGTTCCTGGGGCTCGCGGCGCTCTTGCGCTGGGTCGAGGCCGGGGGACCCTGGCCGAAAATCACCTCGGAGCATCCGGCCTATTTCTACACGCTGCGCGGCAAGGGGCCGGAGCGGGATCTGGTGAACATGCTGCTGTCGGAACTGTCGCCGATGGACGTGCGGCAGATGTTCATCACCCACAAGGAGCTGTTCTACGCCCAGTATGCGACGTGGAGCGAGCGCAAGAAGACCTATGTGGCGGATTTCCTGGCGCGGGAGTATCAGGTGGACAGGGAAGGCGCCCGGACCGCTCTGTTCGGGCCGGAGCCGAGCATGGACGCGCTGCACCGGCCGCAGATGGCCGAGGGGCCGAAACCGTCCCGCCCGGTGGTGGGACCCTGGGGAGGAAGACGCTGATGGGGTGGCTGCGGCTTGCGTTCCTGATGTATGTCGGGTTGACCATCGCCTATTTCCTGACCTCGATCTATTCCCGGTCGGTCCGGCGCGAGAAGCTGGAGAAGGAATGGGACACCGACCCCGCACGCGAGGGGCTGACGGCAGAGGAACGCCGGGCCTTCATCGAGGCGGGGATGGTGCATTACGACAAGGGGCTGAAAAGGCGGCTTCTGTGGCTTATCTACATCCTGCCGACCGTGGGCTTCCTGGCCACGATCTATTTCGTCAACTGGACCTGAAAGGACGCGCGCATGTGGACCAAGATAAAATGGGGCATCCGCATCCTTCTGGTGCTGATCGTCGGGCTGTTCCTGCATTACACCCTGCCGCAGCGCGACGTGGTGCAGATCATCAACACCTACAACCGGATCACCCAGATCGGCGGGAACTGGATGTTCTATGCGATCGAGGACACCGGCACCGGAGTGGAGACGGCAACCACCTCGCGCGATATCCGCTATATCGACGCGGTCTTCGCGAACGGCAAGACGATGACCTACCGGAACGAGGATACGGGCTGGTTCTGGCCGCCCTATTTCAAGTGGAATTCCAGCACCTTGCAGGCCGAGGCGACCAATGCCGCGCGCACGCCGGGGCAATGGGTGGCGGTGACGCATTACGGCTGGCGGCTGCCGATCTTTTCGATCTTCCCCAATGCGGTGTCGATCACCAAGGTCGATGGGCCGGATGTCACGCTGATTCCCTGGGTCAACATCATCATCCTGTCGTTCCTGGCCTTCGTGTTGTTCATGGTCCGACGGATGTGGCTGCAGTTCCGCGAGCGGATGGTCGATCCGGCACTGGCCGAAGTGGGCGAGACCATTGATGCGGCCGGGCAGCGTGTCGAATCCGCGCGGAAGGAGGCGCGGGGGGTCTTCGGGCGGATCGGGGCCTGGCTGAACACCTGGCGGGCGAAGAGATGACCCCGCCCCGGACTTGATCCGGGGCCTCTGGTCGCCTCACGAGGCCCCGGATCAAGTCCGGGGCGGGTGTCCTGCTCAAGCCCTCAGCGTGCCGCCGGTGGCCTTGGTGACCTTCTCGATGATCTTCGCCGAGACGGCCTCGATCTCGGCTTCGGTGAGCGTCTTGTCCTGCGGTTGCAGTCGCACGGTCAGGGCGATGGACTTCTTGCCCGGCCCCATCTGCGCCTCGGCCTTGTCGCCGGTGAACTGGTCGAAGACGCGGACGCTTTCGATCAGCGCCTTGTCCGCTCCTTGCGCCGCGTTGACGGCGGTCAGGGCCTCGACCTTGGCATCCACGACGAAGGCGAAGTCCCGCTCCACCGCCTGAAGGTCGCTGATCGCCAGTGCCGGGCGGGTGGGGGTTTTCACCTTCGGCGCGGGGATGTTGGCGATCAGGATCGTGAAGGCGACGGCGGGACCCTTCACGTCCATCGCCTGCAAGACGCGCGGGTGGATCTCGCCGAAGGTGGCGAGCGTATTGGGGCCGAGGCCGATCACGCCGGAGCGGCCGGGGTGCCACCAGGGGGCCGCCTTGCGGGTGATCTGGACGCGGGCGGGGGCCCCGAGGGCAGAGAGGACGGCCTCGGCATCGGCCTTGGCGTCGAAGACATCGACCATCCGGCGCGAGCCGTGCGGGTCGCGGGGCGCTGTGGCGCCGACGAGGAGGCCTGCGGCTTGCAGGTGCTGGTCCCCGGGTTCGCCGCCGTGGAAGACGGGGCCGATCTCGAAGAGCGCGAGGTCCATGAAGCCGCGCGCCTGGTTGCGGGCGGCGGCGGCCAGCAGACCCGGCAGGAGGTCGGGGCGGAGGTGCGTCATCTCGGAGGAGATGGGGTTTTCGACGCGGACGTCATCGGTTCCCCCGCCGAAGAGGGATGCGGATCTGGCGTCGATGAAGCTGTAGGTGACGGCCTCGTTGTAGCCCAAGGCCGCGATGGTGCGCCGCGCTGTGCGTTCGCGGACCTGCAGGGGCGTCAGGATCGGGCGGGGTACGCCCGGCTGGGTGCGGGCCATCGGCGCGCCTTGCAGTTTCGTCAGGCTGGCGATGCGGGCGACTTCCTCGACCAGGTCGGCGTCGCCGAGGATGTCGGGGCGCCAGCTGGGCGGGGTCACTTCGTTGCCGTTCAGGGTGAAACCGAGGGCTTCCAAGGTGGCGCGCTGGGTGGCCTCGGGGATGTCCATCCCCACCAGGCTGACCACGCGGGCGGGGTCGAGGCGGTAGCTGCGCGTCGTGTCGAGGGGCGCGCCGTCCTGCACCACGGCCCCGGCCTCGCCGCCGCAGAGGTCGAGGATCATCTGCGTGGCGAGTTCGAGGCCGGGCAGGGTGAAGGCCGGGTCAACGCCGCGTTCGAAGCGGTAGCGGGCGTCGGAGTTGATCTTCAGCGCGCGGCCCGTGGCGGCGATGGTGATCGGGTCCCAATACGCGCTTTCCAGAAAGACGTCGGTGGTCTCCGGGGTGCAGCCCGAAGCCTCGCCGCCCATGATACCGGCCAGAGACTCGGGACCGTGATCGTCGGCGATGACCATCTGGCCGGGGGACAGGGTGTAGGTCTTGCCGTCGAGCGCCAGCAGCGTCTCGCCTTCTCGGGCGGGGCGGATGTGGAGGTCGCCCTTCACCTTCGCGGCGTCGAAGACGTGGAGGGGGCGGTTCAGGCCGAAGGTGAAGTAGTTGGTGATATCCACCAGCGCCGAGATGGGGCGCAGGCCGATGGCCTTGAGGCGGGCCTGCATCCAGTCGGGCGAGGGACCGTTCCGGACGCCACGGATCAGGCGGCCGGCGAAGTGGGGGCAGCCTTTGGCCTTGAGGCTTGCATCAATCCGGACCCCGATCGGGGTGGGGAAGCTGCCCGGAACCGGGGTGACGCTGACGGGTTTCAGCTTGCCCAAGCCCCGCGCCGCCAGATCGCGGGCGATGCCGTGGATGCCAAGGGCGTCGGGGCGGTTGGGAGTGACCTTGATCTCGATGACCGGGTCATTCAGGCCGCGATAGTCGATGAAGCGCACGCCCAGCGGTGCGTCGGCGGGCAGTTCGATGATGCCGTCGTGGTTGTCCGACAGCATCAGCTCGCGTTCGGAACACAGCATCCCGTTCGACTCCACGCCCCGGATCACGCCGGGCTTGAGATCGACGCCGGTGCCGGGGACATGGGTGCCGGGGGGGGCGAAGACGCCGATCAGGTCGGTTTTCGCGTTGGGTGCGCCGCAGACGACCTGGACTTCCTCGGTGCGACCGCCGGGGCCTTCGGGGAAGGTCTCGACCCGGCAGACGCGGAGGCGGTCGGCGTTCGGATGCTGGACGGCCTCGATCACGCGGCAGATGCGGAAGGCGCCGAGTTGCGCGGTCGGGTCCTCGATGCCCTCGACCTCGAGGCCAAGGTCGGTCAGCGCCTCGGCAATGGCCTCGACGGTGGCCTCGGTGTCGAGGTGATCCTTCAGCCAGGACAGGGTGAATTTCATCGCAGGCGCCTCCAAACTTCGGGGTTCCGATTAGCGGAAAGCGGGGGCGAGGGGAAGCGTCAGGCGGCGAGGCGGGCGTAGAGGTTGAAGAGGCCGAAGAGGATCGGCTGGTGGACGAGGTAGATGATGAGCGAGTGGCGACCGGGGAAGGTGAGGGTATGGGCCAGGCGGCCGGGGGCGGTGCCGCGCCATTGGTCGAGGCGAAGGGCCTTGGCGGCGGCGATCCCGGCGAGCGCGGGGGCGGCCCAGGGAATGAGGGGGACATAGTCGCCCATCATGGGGCGCGTCTCGGCAAGGCCGGTCCAGACGAGCCAGATCGGGTCGAAGGCCGGGAAGCGGGGGCCCCAGGCGGCGGCGAAGATCACGGCGGCGAGGGCGAGCGTCACGGGCCAGGGCAGGCGCAGGGCGACGAGGCCGATGAGAGCGGTCGCGGCCATGGCGTGGAGGATGCCGAACCAGATCGGGCCGCCGGGCACCAGCCAGATCGAGGCGGTGGTGACGAGGGCGGCGGCGCCGGCGATCATCGCCCAGCGGCGCCAGAAGGCCGGCCAGCGGAAACCGCGGCCATGGGCGAGCCAGAGCGAGATGCCGGAGAGGAAGAGGAACGACCCGGCGATCATGCGCGCGAAGTAGTACCAGAAGGGCTGGGACATCGTGCCGGGGTCGATGTGGCCGAAAAGCGCGAGGTCGAAGGTGAAGTGGAAGATCACCATGCAGACCACGGCGAGGGTCCGCGCGACGTCGAGGCCGAGAAGGCGGGCGGGCGGGAGGAGGTCGAGGGCGCTGGACATGGGCCGGAGGGTGGCGCGGAACGGTGGGGGCCGCAAGGCGGGTTCGCAGGGTGGGCAATATTGCCCACCCTACTTATGGGTCACATCTCCTCGACCGCCAGCACGCCCTGAACAGCCTTGATCGCGCCTTTGACCTGCGGGGTGATGGGGTAGGTGTCGGGCAGCGCGATGTCGATTTCGCGGCCCTGGGGGTCGGTAATGCAGAGGGTGATCGAGCCCCGGCTGCGGCCCTCGACCCGGGACAGCAGCGAGGCGAGGGAGATGGCGGCCTCGGGGCGGGAGAGGTGGATGCGCAGGTCGGGCGCCCCGGCCTGGGCGGCGACCATGTCGATGGGGGTGATGGATTGGGCGAGGAGCTTGAGGGTCTCGCCTTCGAGTTCCGCCTTCACGGTGAGGACGACGTTTTCGCCCGCGTCGAGGTAATCGCGCGAGGCCTCCAGCACGTCAGAGAAGCAGGTGACCTCGTACAGGCCGGTGGGGTCGGAGAGCTGGACGAAGGCGAAGCGGTTGCCTTTGGCGGATTTGCGTTCCTGACGCGACGATACCGACCCGGCAAGTTTGGCGATGCAGGGGCCGCGTTCGGCCTTCTGCGCGACCTGGGCCAGAGTTTCGACGCCCTTCTTGCGCAGCGCGGACATGTAGTCGTCCAAGGGGTGGCCGGAGAGGTAGAAGCCTACGGCCTGGTGTTCCTGGGCCAGGCGCTCGGTGGGAAGCCAGTCGTCGCGGAAGGGCAGGCGGGGTTCGGGGATGTCGGCCCCGGCGCTGCCGAAGAGCGAGTTCTGGGTGGATGCGGCGGCTTCGTGGATGGCGGCGGAATAGGCGGTGAGGGCGTCGAGCGAGTCGAATACGCGGGCGCGGTTGGGGTCGAGTTGGTCGAAGGCTCCGGCGCGGGCGAGCATCTCCAGCGGGCGCTTGCCGATGCGTTTCAGGTCCACGCGGCGGGCGAAGTCGAAGAGGGTGGTGAAGGGTTTGTCGGTCTGGCTGACCGGGTGCCCCCCACCCCCATCCCCTCCCCACGGGGGGGAGGGGAGGCGCGGGCTGTCGGGCGATTGAGCCTGGGATGACGCCGGTGCCATCCGGGCCTGGACGATAAGGTTCATCGCCTCGACGCCGACGTTCTTCAGGGCACCGAGGCCATAGACGATGGCGCCGTCGCGGACGGTGAAGGTGGCAAGGCTGGCGTTGACGCAGGGCGCCACGGTCCTGATGCCCAGCTTGTCCACCTCGCGCTTGTAGACCGCCAGCTTGTCGGTGAGGTGGATGTCGCAGTTCATCACGGCGGCCATGAACTCGGCCGGATAGTTCGCCTTGAGGTAGGCGGTCTGGTAGCTGACCACGGCATAGGCGGCTGCGTGCGACTTGTTGAAGCCGTAGTTGGCGAATTTCTCCAGCAGGTCGAAGACCTCGCCCGCCTTCTTCGCGTCGATCCCGTGGGTCTTCGCGCAGCCCTCGATGAACTTGGGCCGTTCCTTGGCCATTTCCTCGGGGATCTTCTTCCCCATCGCGCGACGCAGAAGGTCGGCACCGCCCAAGGAATAGCCCGCCATGACCTGGGCGATCTGCATCACCTGTTCCTGATAGACGATGATGCCCTGCGTCTCCTTGAGGATGTGGTCGATCGTCGGATGGATCGATTCCAGCTCGCGCAGGCCGTTCTTCACCTCGCAATAGACCGGGATGTTCTCCATCGGGCCGGGGCGGTAGAGCGCCACGAGGGCGACGATGTCCTCGATGCAGGTGGGCTTCATGCGCCGCAGCGCGTCCATCATGCCCGAGCTTTCGACCTGGAATACCGCGACCGTCCTTGCGGAGGCGTAGAGATCGTAGGTGGCCTTGTCGTCCAGCGGGATCAGGTTGATGTCGAACTCGATGCCCCGCAGCTTCAGAAGGTCCATCGCGTTCTGGATCACGGTCAGGGTCTTGAGGCCGAGGAAGTCGAATTTCACCAGCCCCGCCGCCTCGACCCATTTCATGTTGAACTGGGTCGCGGGCATGTCGGACCGGGGGTCGCGGTAGAGCGGCACCAGCTGGTCCAAGGGGCGGTCGCCGATCACGACGCCCGCGGCATGGGTCGAGGCGTTGCGATAGAGGCCTTCGATCCTGGCGGCGTAATCGAGGAGGCGGCCGACCACTTCCTCTTTCGCGGCCTCGCGCAACCGGGGTTCGTCGGCAAGGGCCTTGGTGATCGAGACGGGCTTCACGCCTTCGACCGGGATCATCTTCGACAGCTTGTCGACCTGACCGTAGGAGAGTTGCAGGACGCGGCCCACGTCACGGACGGCGGCTTTCGAGAGCAGGGCGCCGAAGGTGATGATCTGGGCCACCCGGTCGCGGCCGTATTTTTCCTGGACATAGGCGATGACTTCCTCGCGCCGGTCCATGCAGAAGTCGATGTCGAAGTCGGGCATCGAGACGCGTTCGGGGTTGAGGAAGCGTTCGAACAGGAGTGCATAGCGCATGGGATCAAGGTCGGTGATCGTCAGCGCATAGGCCACCAGCGAACCCGCGCCCGAGCCCCGGCCGGGACCCACCGGAATATTGTGGTCCTTGGCCCATTTGATGAAGTCGGCCACGATCAGGAAATAGCCGGGGAAGCCCATCTTCTCGATGATGCCAAGCTCGAAATCGAGGCGGGCCTGGTATTCATCGGGCGTGGCGGAATGGGGGATCACGGCCAGACGCTTCTGCAAGCCTTCGTTGGCCTGACGGCGCAGCTCCTGCACCTCGTCATCGGCGAAGCGCGGCAGGATCGGCTTGCGTTTCGAGGCGGCATAGGCGCAGCGTTTCGCGATCTCGACGGTGTTTTCCAGCGCCTCGGGAAGGTCGGCGAAAAGCGCCGCCATCTCGGCCTCGGACTTGAAGTAGTGCTGCGGGGTCAGGCGGCGGCGGGGCTGCTGCTGGTCGACATAGGCGCCCTCGGCGATGCAGATGAGGGCGTCGTGCGCCTCGTACATCTCGGCCTTTGGAAAATAGACGTCGTTGGTGGCGACGATCGGCAGGCCCAGTTCGTAGGCGAGGTCGATGGCGCCGCGTTCGGCCAGCGCCTCGTGTTCGGGAAGCGCGCCGCCGGGGCCGGGGTGGCGTTGCAGCTCGACATACAGGCGGTTCGGGTAGATCTGCGCGAGGCGTTCCAGGATCGCGCGGGCCTTGGCGTGCTGGCCGCTGGCGTGGAAGCGGCCAAGGGGGCCTTCGGGGCCGCCGGTCAGGCAGATCAGGCCCTCGGCGTTCTGTGCAAGCTCGTCCAGCGTCACTTGCGGCAGGTTGGCCGAGCCCGTCATCGCCCCGTCGATGTAAAGCCGCGTGTTGAGCCGCATCAGGTTCATGTAGCCCTGTTCGGTCTGGACCAGAAGGACGATGGGCGCGGGCAGGCGGGGCTTTTCGCCTGGCTGGGCGGGGTCATGGGCGATGGAGATCTGGCAGCCGACGATGGGCTGGACCCCGGCGCCCATGGCGGTGACGGAGAACTCCAGGGCCGCGAACATGTTGTTCGTGTCGGTCACGGCAACGGCGGGCATGGCCTGCGCCGTGCAGAGGCCGACGAGTTTCTTCACCGGCACCGCGCCTTCGAGAAGCGAGTGTTCGGTGTGGGTGCGGAGGTGGATGAAACGGGGGTTCGCGCCGGGCATGGCGGGAGTCTAGCGCGGGCTGTGCGGGGGTGGAAGGGCGGTTTGGTCTCAGGCTGCGACGCCCGAATTTTCGGCAAATCCTGATAACAGCTTCGCCTTTTGGCGATGAGTTTGTTCTTGCCTTGAATCGCCGGGCCGCGCTTGATGGAATGATAACCAGAACAAGGGGCGCGTGGGTCGCTTTACGCCGCATCGGGCGATCCCGCAATTTGCCTCGACCGGGGAGAAGGCGGCGGACTGACAGATGAGCATTGCGTTTCTGTTGAACGGAACGCCGGTTCGCATCGAGGGGGAAGCCCCGACGCGGACGCTTCTGGACTGGCTGCGCGAAGAGCGCGGTCTGACCGGGACCAAGGAAGGCTGCAACGAGGGCGACTGCGGCGCCTGCACGGTGATGGTCACCGACGAGGGCGGCTCGAAGGCGCTGAACGCCTGCATCCTGTTCCTGCCGCAACTGCATGGCAAGGCGGTGCGGACCATAGAGGGTGTGTCGGGGCCGAAGGGTGAGATGCATCCGGTGCAGGCCGCGATGGTGGCGCATCACGGCAGCCAGTGCGGGTTCTGCACGCCCGGTTTCGTGGTCAGCATGGCGGTGGCGCATCTGAACGGGGCGCGGGACCACGACGACCAGCTGGCGGGGAACCTGTGCCGGTGCACCGGGTATGCCCCCATCGTGCGGGCGGCGGAGGCGGCGGCTGGTGAGGCGGTGCCGGACTGGATGAAGGCGGATCGGGATGCGGTGGCGTCGTTCGCTGCGGGGGAGGCGGGGGCGTTCCGGCCCTCGGATTCGGATGCACTGGCGGAGTGGTATCTGGCCAATCCGGATGCCGTGCTGGTGGCCGGGGCGACGGATGTGGGGCTTTGGGTGACAAAGCAGCTGCGGGACCTGAAGCCGGTGGCCTTCCTGTCGGGCGTCGAGGACCTGAAGGGGATCGAGGTGCGCGGGGGCAGCCTGCATGTGGGTGCCTGCGTGACGATCAGCGCGCTGCGAGAGGCGGTGAAGGACCGGCTGCCCTCGTTCGCCGAGCTTTTGCGGCGGTATGCGTCGGTGCAGGTGCGCAATGCGGCGACGATCGGGGGCAATATCGCCAACGGCTCGCCCATCGGCGACGGGCCGCCGGCGCTGATCGCCCTGGGCGCGACCCTGCATCTGCGGCGGGGGGACGAGATGCGGTCGATGCCGCTGGAGGACTTCTTCCTGGACTATCGCAAGCAGGACCGGCGGCCGGGCGAGTTCGTGGCGGGAGTGTCGTTCCCGGAAAGCGCCCCGGCGCTGCGCTGCTACAAGATTTCCAAGCGGTTCGATCAGGACATCAGCGCGGTCTGCGGGTGTTTCAACGTGACGGTCACGGACGGTGTGGTGACATCCGCCCGGATCGCCTTTGGCGGCATGGCCGGGGTGCCGAAGCGCGCCAGTCGCGCGGAGGCGGCGCTGCTGGGCAAGCCCTGGAGCGAGGCGACCGTCGAGGCGGCGGCCGAGGCGATGGCGGCGGATTTCACGCCGCTGAGCGATATGCGGGCCAGCGCGGCCTATCGGATGCTGACGGCGCAGAACCTGCTGCGGCGGTATTTCCATGATCTGGCGGGCGTGCCGGTGTCGGTGCTGGAGGTGGCGCGATGAGCATGGGGAAAGCCCTGCCGCATGACGCGGCACCCCTGCATGTGACCGGGCAGGCGCGCTATGTGGACGACCTGCCCTTGGCCAATGCGCTGCATCTGGCCTTCGGACTGTCCACCGTGGCGCATGGCGAGATCACGGGGATGGATCTGTCGGCGGTGCGGGCTGCTCCGGGCGTGGTCGCGGTGCTGTCGGCGGAGGATTTCGACGACATGCCGGATTGCAGCCCTTCGGCGCATGACGAGCCGCTGTTGGCGGTGGGCAAGGTGCATTACGTCGGGCAGCCGGTTTTTCTGGTCGTGGCCGAAAGCCATCTGGCGGCGCGCAAGGCGGCGCGGCTGGGGAAGGTGTCCTATCGGGAACTGCCCGCGCTTTTGACCGTCGATGACGCGTTGGCCGCGAACAGCCGGTTCGAGCAGGGGCCGGTCATCTGGGCCAAGGGCGATGCGGCAAGGGCCATCGAGAAGGCTCCGCGCGTCGTCGAGGGGTCCTTCGAGGTGGGAGGGCAGGAGCACTTCTATCTGGAGGGGCAGGTCGCGGCGGCGATCCCGCAGGAAGGGGGCGACATGGTCGTCCATTCCTCGACCCAGCATCCGACCGAGGTGCAGCACAAGGTGGCCCATGCGCTGCACATGCCGATGTCCTCGGTGCGGGTGGAAGTGCGGCGGATGGGCGGGGGATTCGGCGGGAAGGAGAGCCAGGGGAACGCGCTGGCGATTGCCTGTGCGGTGGCGGCGCGTCTGACCGGGCGGCCCTGCCGGATGAGGTATGACCGGGATGACGACATGGTCATCACGGGCAAGCGGCATGATCTGCGGATCGTCTATCGTGCCGGGGTGGACGAGGAGGGGCGGATTCTGGGGCTGGAGTTCACGCATCTCTTCCGCTGCGGCTGGTCGCAGGACCTGAGCCTGCCGGTCGCGGACCGGGCGATGCTGCACGCGGACAACTGCTATCACCTGCCCCACATCCGCATCGAGAGCCACCGGCTGAAGACCAACACCTGTAGCGCCACGGCCTATCGGGGCTTTGGCGGGCCGCAGGGGATGGTGGGGATCGAGCGGGTCATGGACCATGTGGCTTTCGTCTTGGGGCGAGAGCCGCTGGAGGTGCGCAAGGCCAACTTCTATCGCGGGATGGGAGACCCCGGGGGCCAGCCCCCGGACCCCCGGGATATTTCCGGACAGATGAAAGCAGGAAGCGGGGCGGATCTGACGTCTCGCGGTGCGGCGGGCCCTGTCGGGTCGCATGACCTGCCGCCGGACGGGCGGGTGCAGACGACGCCCTACCACATGCCGGTGGAGGATTTCATCGGGCACGATCTGGTGGCGGAACTGGAGCGGACCAGCGACTACCGGGCGCGGAAGGCGGAGATTGCGGAGTGGAATGCGCGGTCCCCGGTGTTGAAGCGGGGGATCGCGCTGACGCCGGTGAAGTTCGGGATCTCGTTCACGCTGACCTGGCTGAACCAGGCCGGGGCGCTGGTGCATGTCTATCAGGACGGGTCCATCGCGCTTAACCATGGCGGGACCGAGATGGGACAGGGGTTGTTCCAGAAGGTGGCGCAGGTGACGGCTTCGGTGTTCGGCGTCGATGTGGGTCTGGTGAAGATCACGGCGACGGACACGGGGAAGGTGCCGAATACCAGCGCCACGGCGGCGTCCTCGGGGTCGGACCTGAACGGGATGGCGGCGAGGGCGGCGGCGGAGACCATCCGCGGGCGGCTGGCGGAGTTCATTGCCGAGAAGCATCAGGTGAAGGCTTCGACGGTCAGGTTCGTGGATGGCACCGTGAAGGTCGCGGGCGAGGTCTATGACTGGGCGCGGGTGGTGGCCTGGGCCTATCAGGCGCGGGTCAGCCTGTCCTCCACGGGGTATTACGCGACGCCGAAGATCATCTGGGACCGGGTGAAGGGGACGGGGCGGCCGTTCTTCTATTTCGCCTACGGGGCGGCGGTGACCGAGGTGGTGATCGACCGGCTGACCGGGGAGAACCGGATTTTGCGGGCGGATTTGCTGCACGACACGGGGACCAGCCTGAACCCGGCTTTGGATATCGGGCAGGTGGAAGGGGCTTATGTGCAGGGCGCGGGCTGGCTGACGACCGAGGAGCTTGTGTGGGATGGCAAGGGGCGGCTGATGACGCATGCTCCCAGCACCTACAAGATCCCGGCCTGTTCGGACCGGCCGCGCGATTTCCGCGTGGCGCTGTGGGGCAGGCCCAACCGGGAGGATTCGGTCGGGAAGTCCAAGGCAGTGGGGGAACCCCCGTTCATGCTGGGGATTTCGGCGCTGATGGCCTTGTCGGATGCGGTGGCGGCCTGCGGGGATGGGTCGGTCTATCCGGCGCTGGATGCGCCGGCGACGGCGGAACGGGTGCTGATGGCGGTCAGGAGGGTCGAGGGCTGTGTTTGACCTTGCGGCATTGGCAGAGGCGATCCGGGCGCATGGGCGGGTGGCCCGGGTGGTGATCGCGGGGGTCGAGGGATCGAGCCCGCGCGAGGTGGGCGCGTCGATGCTGGTCTGGGATCAGGGGCAGTCGGGGACGATCGGCGGTGGTGCGCTGGAGTATGAGGCGGCAGCGAAGGCGCGTTTGTTGCTGGCGGGAAGCCCCCCCAGCCCATCCCTCCCCCACGGAGGGGAGAAGGAGGCGCCTTTGGTCGAGCGGGTCGCGCTGGGGCCGAGCCTTGGCCAGTGCTGCGGCGGGGCGGTGGTGCTGTGGACCGAGGTGTTCGAAGCGGTGCCGGAAGCCGTGGCGGGTGTGGTCGCGCGGGGTGTGGGCGAGATGCCCCTTGCGGTGAAGCGGGTGCTGGCGGCGGCGCGGGGGCAAGGGGTGCGTCCCGCGCCGGGGCTGGTGGCCGGCTGGCTGGTGGAGCCGGTGGCAGAGGCGGAGCGGCAGGTCTGGGTCTGGGGCGCGGGGCATGTCGGGCGGGCGCTGGTCAATGTGCTGGCGCCCTTGCCGGGGATCGCGCTGACCTGGGTGGATGTCGCGGCAGAGCGGTTTCCGGAGGGGGTGCCGGACGGGGTGACGGTGGTTCCGGCGCGCGATCCGGCGGTGCTCGCGGATCATGCTCCGCCGGAGGCCGAGCATCTGGTGCTGACCTTTTCCCATGCGCTGGACCTGGAGCTGTGTCACCGGCTGCTGAACCGGGGGTTCCGGTCCTGCGGGCTGATCGGGTCGGCGACGAAATGGGGGCGGTTCCGGTCCAGGCTGCGGGCGCTGGGGCATGAGGCGCAGGCGGTGGAGCGCATCCGGTGCCCGATCGGCGATCCGGCCCTGGGCAAGCATCCGCAGGCGATTGCGGTGGGTGTGGCGGCAGAGTTGTTGCGGGCGCCAAAGGTGGCGGCAAGGGAGATGCGGGCATGACCAGGCCGGAGCTTCTGCGCGTCGAGGGGATCACCAAGGCCTATCCGGGCGTGGTGGCGAATTCCGACGTGTCCTTTTCCATCGGCGAGGGGGAGATTCACGCGCTGCTGGGGGAAAACGGGGCGGGGAAATCGACCATGGTCAAGATGATCTATGGTCTGGTGCGGCCCGACAGCGGGACTATGACCCTGCGCGGCGCGCCCTATCAGCCCGCGAAACCGGCCGAGGCGCGGCGGTCGGGCGTGGCGATGGTGTTCCAGCACTTTTCCCTGTTCGAGGCGCTGAACGTGGCCGAGAACGTGGCGCTGGGGATGGAGAACCCGCCGGCCATGAGGGAACTTGCGGCGCGGATCCGGGCGGTCAGCGAGGAGTATGGGCTGCCGCTGGACCCGTCGCGGATGGTCGGGGACCTGAGCGCGGGAGAGCGGCAGCGGGTGGAGATCATCCGCTGCCTGTTGCAGGACCCGAAGCTCTTGATCATGGACGAGCCGACCTCGGTGCTGACGCCGCAGGAGGTGGAGATCCTGTTCAGGACGCTGCGGCAGTTGGCGCGGGAGGGGACGGCGATCCTGTATATCAGCCACAAGCTGGAGGAAATCCGCAGCCTCTGCGACGAGGCGACGATCCTGCGCCGGGGCAAGGTGGTGGCGACCTGCACCCCGCGGGACCGGACGGCGCGGGAGATGGCGGAGCTGATGGTCGGCCAGGCGCTGAAGACCCCGGAGCGGCGGATGGGGGCGAAGAGCGAGGTGGCGCTGGGCGTGTCGGACCTGTCGCTCGAGTCGCCCATTCCGTTCGGGACCTCGTTGAAGGGGGTGTCCTTCACGGTGGCCAAGGGCGAGGTTCTGGGCATCGCCGGGGTGGCCGGGAACGGCCAGGATGAGCTTTTGCTCGCATTGTCGGGGGAGTTGAAGGCGGCGCCGGACAGGGTGCGGGTCGCGGGGCAACCCGTGGGCGATTGCGGGCCGGTGGAGCGTCGGCGCGCGGGGCTGGTCGCTGCGCCGGAGGATCGCTACGGCCATGCGGCGGCGCCGGACATGTCGCTGGTCGAGAACGCCTTCCTGACCGCCGGGGTGCGCAAGGGGCTGACGCGGAACGGCTTCGTGGACTGGGCGGGAACGCGGAAGTTCGCCGAGGAGATCATCGCGGCCTATGACGTGCGGACCCCGGGGCCGGATGTGGCGGCGCGGGCGCTGTCGGGGGGGAATTTGCAGAAGTTCCTGATGGGGCGCGAGCTGATGCAGGGGGCGCAGGTCATCGTGATCAACCAGCCGACCTGGGGGGTGGATGCGGCGGCGGCGGCCTCGATCCGGCAGAGCATTCTGGACCGGGCGGGCGAAGGGGCGGCGGTGGTGGTCATCAGCCAGGATCTGGACGAGCTGCTGGAGGTGGCCGACAGCTTTGCAGTGCTGAACGAGGGGCGGCTGACGAAGCCGCGGCCGACCGAGGGGCTGACGATGGACGAGATCGGACTGATGATGGGCGGCGCGCATGGCATGGAGGTCGCGCATCATGTTTGACGGGGGCCAAAACTCTTCGAAGAGTTTTGCAAATTCCTTCGAAGGAATTTGGCGCGGGGAGGATGCGTTGTGCTGAGGCTGGAAAAGCGCCCGACGCCAAGCCGGTTCTGGCTTTATGCGACGCCGCCCGTCGCGGTGATCCTGACCATGGTCGCGGGGGGCATCCTGTTCGCCGCGATGGGCAAGAACCCGTTCGAGGTGATCCGCACCATCTTCTGGGACCCGGTCTTCGGCGAGTTCGCCTTCTATCTGCGGGGGCAGCTTCTGGTGAAGGCGGGGCCGCTGATCCTGATCGCGATCGGCCTTGCGCTGGGCTTTCGCGCAGGCATCTGGAACATCGGGGCCGAGGGACAATACATCATGGGGGCGATCTTCGGCGCCTCGGTTGGCCTTGCGGTGTTCCCGACCGAGAACCGGCTGATCTTTCCGGTGATGGTCGTGGCGGGGGCATTCGGCGGCTGGCTATGGGCGATGATCCCGGCGATCCTGAAGACGCGGTTCAACACCAATGAAATCCTCGTCAGCCTGATGCTGGTCTATGTGGCCGAGACGATCCTGGCCAAGGCCTCGACGGGGTTCCTGAAGAACCCCGAAGGGATGGGCTTTCCGGGCAGCCGCAACTTCTCCAGCTATCCGGCAGCGGCGAACCCGGAGCTGATCGCAGGCACGGGCCTGCACTGGGGCGGGGTGGCGGCCTTTGTCACTGCGATCCTCGCCTATGTCCTGCTGACGCGGCATCAGACGGGGTTCCAGATCCGGCTGGCCGGGCAGGCGCCGAGGGCGGCGCGGTTCCATGGGGTTTCCCCGGCGCGGCTTGTGGTGATGTGCATGGGGCTTTCGGGCGCGATGGCGGGGATGGCGGGGCTGTTCGAGGTGACGGGTCCGGCGGGGCAGATCAGCATCGACTTCAACACGGGCTACGGGTTCACGGCGATCATCGTCGCCTTCCTCGGGCGGCTGAACCCCTTGGGGATCGTGCTGGCAGGCTTCCTGATGGCCCTGACCTATGTGGGGGGCGAGATGGCGTCCACGAACCTTGGTCTGCCGGATGCGGCGATCCAGGTGTTCCAGGGGATGCTCTTGTTCTTCCTTCTGGCGGTGGATGTGTTGACGAATTACCGGTTCCGGCTGGCAGTGGGGGCGCATTGATGGGAGACTTTTCGTGATGGATTGGGGCGGGATCAATCCGGTCATCCTGATCGCAACTCTGATGGCCAGCGCGGTGCCGATCCTGCTGGCGGCACTGGGTGAGACGGTGGTGGAGCGCGCGGGCGTGCTGAACCTGGGCGTCGAGGGGATGATGGTCATCGGGGCGCTGGGCGGCTTCATCGTGGCGGTCCAGACCGGCAGCCCGGTGGTGGGCTTCATCGGCGGGGCGGTCTGCGGGGCGGCGCTGAGCCTGATCTTCGCGCTGCTCACTCAGGTGTTCCTGGCGAACCAGGTGGCGACGGGGCTGGCCTTGACGCTGTTCGGGCTGGGGGTCTCCAGTCTTGGCGGGCAGGGTTACAACGGGGTGAAGCCGCCGCCGACGGGCAAGCTGTTCCCGCAGGCGCTGGCGGACCTGCCGGTGGTGGGGCCGATCGTCTTCGGCCATGACTGGGTGGTCTATTTCAGCATCGCGATGACGGCGGTGCTGTGGTGGGTGCTGAAGGCGACCCGCGTGGGGCTGATTATCCGCGCGGTGGGCGAAAGCCACGAGGCGGCACATGCCCTGGGTTACAAGGTCAACCGCATCCGGCTGATGTGCATCGCCTTCGGCGGGGCGATGGCGGGGATGGGCGGGGCCTATGTCTCCCTCGCGCGGGTGCCGCAATGGGTGGACGGGATCACCGCGGGGGCGGGGTGGATCGCGCTGGCCATCGTGGTCTTCGCATCCTGGAAGCCCTGGCGGGTGCTGATCGGTGCCTATCTTTTCGGCGGGATCACCGTCTTGCAGTTGAACCTGCAAGTCGCCGGGTCGGGCATCCCGGTCGAGTACTTGTCCATGGCCCCCTATCTGATAACCATCCTGGTGCTGGTCATCATCTCGGCGGGTCGCAAGGCGAATGGCGCGCCTGCGTCGCTGGGCCAAAACTTTCACGCCTCACGCTGAGGCACATAACCGCGGAGCAGAAAGCTCCGCCACGAAGGGGAGTTACGCGATGAAACGGAGAACACTTCTGGCAAGCGCCGCGATGGGGCTGATGCTCGCCTCGGGCGCATTTGCACAGGGCATGGACAAGGTGAAGGCCTGCTTCGTCTATGTCGGCCCGATCGGCGACGGCGGCTGGACCTATCAGCACCATCAGGGTGCCTTGGCCGTGCAGGAGGCCTATGGCGACAAGGTCGAGATCCAGTATCAGGAAAACGTGCCCGAGGGTGCGGATGCCGAGCGGGTGCTGACCCAGATGGCACTGGGCGGCTGCAACATCATCTTCACCACCTCCTTCGGTTACATGGACGCGACGAACGCCGTTGCCGCCAAGTTCCCGGACGTGAAGTTCGAACATGCCACCGGCTTCAAGCGCGAGCATCCTAACGTCTCCACCTACAACGCCCGCTTCTATGAGGGCCGCGCGGTGCAGGGCACCATTGCAGGCCGGATGACCAAGTCGAACAAGATCGGCTACATCGCGTCCTTCCCGATCCCCGAGGTCATCATGGGGATCAACAGCTATTACCTGCACGCCAGGAAGGTGAACCCGGATGTGCAGCTGTCGGTGGTCTGGGCCTTCACCTGGTTCGACCCGGCGAAAGAGGCCGACGCCGCCAAGGCGCTGATCGACCAGGGTGTGGACGTGATCGCGTCGCACACCGACTCCACCGCCCCGCTGGCCGAGGCGGCCAAGACCAATGGCGCGGTGATCGGCTTCGGTCAGGCGTCCGACATGGCGGAATACAAGGACGGGCCGCGCGTCAGCTCGATCATCGACAACTGGGCGCCCTACTATGTGAAGCGCGTGGGTCAGCTTCTGGACGGGACCTACGAGCAGATCGACGCATGGGAAGGCATCGCCGGCGGCGAGGTGCTGATCGGCGAGATCACCGACAAGGTGCCCGCCGACGTTAAGGCCGAAGCCGAGGCGCTGCGTGAAGCCATCGCGGCGGGGACCTATCACCCGTTCACCGGACCGATCAACAAGCAGGATGGCTCGCCCTGGCTGGCCGAGGGCCAGACCGCCCCGGACGGTGATCTTCTGGGCATGAGCTTCTATGTCGAAGGGATCACCGGCGACATCCCCAAGTGATCCGGGCGTCGCGGGACGGATTGCGTCCGTCCCGCCTGCCGCGTTATGCCATACAGGACGAGAGGGGCACCGGCCATCGGTGCCCCTTGGCTTTCGGGGGGTGCAATGGACGCGGATTTCCTGATCATCGGCGGAGGGATTGCCGGGATCTCGGCGGCGGCGCGGATGTCCGAACTGGGGTCGGTCATCGTGCTGGAGGCCGAGGACGCGCTGGCGCACCATGCCTCGGGCCGGTCGGCGGCGCTGTTCGAGCCGCGCTATGGTGCGCCGGCGGTCGTCGGGCTGTCGATGGCGTCGGAGGCTTATTTCCGGTCGCTGCCAGGGGTGCTGTCGCCCAGGGGGCTTTTGCTGGTGGCCAAGGCGGACGTGGCCGAGGCCTTCGAGCATGACCTCGTCTCGATGGCGTTCGACCGGATCAGCGTGGACGAGGCGCGGGGGATCGTGCCGATCCTGAACCCCGAGACAGTGGCCATGGCGGGCTATGCGGCCCATGCCGAGGATGTGGACACCGACCTTCTGGTGCAGGGCTTTGCGCGTGAGGCGAAGGGGCGCGGGGCGCAGGTGCTGACGAAGGCGCGGGTCAGCGCGATCGTCAAGGACGGTTCCGGGTGGCGGGTGAGCTCGACCGCCGGAGAGTTCACGGCAAGGATGATCGTCAACGCAGCGGGGGCCTGGGTGGATCAGGTTGCGGCGATGGCCGGGGTCAGGCCGCTGGGCTTCACGCCCTATCGCCGCTCGATGGCCCGGATCCCCGCGCCGGGCGGGCATGACGTGAGCCGCTGGCCGATGATGTTCGGCCCGGGCGAGGACTGGTACGCCAAGCCCGATGCCGGGGCGCTGATCGTCTCGCCTGCCGAAGAGGACCCGATGGAGCCGCACGACGCCTGGGCCGACGACATGGTGCTGGCCGAAGGGCTGGCGCGCTATGAGGAAATGGTGACGGAACCCGTGACGCGGCTGATCTCCAACTGGGCAGGACTGCGGACCTTTGCGCCGGATCGGGTGCTGGTGATCGGGCCGGACGCGCGGGAGCCCAAGTTCTTCTGGCTGGCGGGTCAGGGTGGCTATGGCTTCCAGACCAGTGCAGCGGCGAGCAGGCTGGCAGCGGACCTGATCGGCGGCCGCCGCCCCGAGCTTGACGCGGGGCTGGTCGCGCAACTGGCGCCGTCGCGGTTCGGTTGATCGACGTCAAGGTGGCGATCCCCGGGCCCGTGCAAGACGGGGCCGAAGCAGGAGACCGCCATGACCGAAAGCTATGCCAGCAAGATCACCGAGATGCGCCGCGAGCTGCGCGCCCTGAACGCCCTGGTGCCCGAGGCCGCCAAGGGCTTTGGCGCCTTGTCCAAGGGGGTAAAGGAGGCCGGGCCGCTGGGCCCGAAGGAAAAGGAGTTCATCGCGCTGGGGATGTCGGTGATCCTGCGCTGCGAGCCTTGCATCAACTTTCACGTCGAGGCGCTGATGAAGGCGGGTGCCTCGCGCGAGGAACTGGGCGATGTGCTGGCGATGGCGATCCAGATGGGCGGCGGGCCTGGGCTGATGTATGCCGGCCATGCGCTGGCCTGCTGGGACGAACTGGCAACCCGCGCGGGCTGAGGCTTTTCCGCCGACGGATGAATTCGGGGCGTGACAGGGCCGGCGGGCCTTGGCAGCATCCGGGAATGATCCGTGCGCTGACCCTTGTTGCCCTGTTTGCCCTGACCGCTTGTGGCGGCACCCAACGTCGTGACCCGGCCCCGGTGGCGGTTGGCGAGGTCACGGTGATGAGCGCCAACTTCGACGACCGCAAGCCGACCGACTGGCCGGGGAGATCGCCCGACCGCTATCCGGTGCATGGCATCGACGTGTCACGGTTCCAGACCAGCATCGACTGGCCGACAGCGCGGGCCAACGGGGTGAACTTCGCCTTCATCAAGGCGACCGAGGGCGGCGACATGGTCGACCCGATGTTTGACAGTCACTGGCGCGGGGCGGGGGCGGCAGGGGTCCGGCGGGGGGCCTACCACTTCTTCTACCATTGCCGACCGGCGGCCGAGCAGGCGCGCTGGTTCATCAAGGCGGTGCCGAAGACGCCCGGGATGCTGCCCCCGGTTCTGGACATGGAATGGACGCCGACCAGCCCGACCTGCACGATCCGCCGCGACGGGGCGACGATCCGCGACGAGGCACGGATCTTCATGGACATCCTGGAGCGCCACTACGGCCAGCGTCCGCTGATCTACACCACGGTCGATTTCTTCCGCGACACCGAGCTTTGGCGGTTGCAGGGGGTGGAGTTCTGGCTCCGCTCTGTCGCGGATCATCCGCACGGCGTCTACGACGGAAAGGCGTGGAGCTTCTGGCAATATACCTCGACCGGGGTCGTGGCGGGTATTGCCGGGCCGGTGGATATCAATGCCTTCGCCGGATCGCGGCAGGCCTGGGCCGACTGGTTGGCACAACGATCCCTATGACATTCCCGGGCGACATGCCCTATATGTGGCGCAATTGGAGACAATCTGTCGCCAAATGAGCACAGGCATGTCGCACCATTTGACCTAAGCTGCCTTAGTCCTGCCCTGCTTGCCGATGATTCTTGGGGCATCGAACATAGGACGCCCAAGATGGATAAAACGATCCGCATTCTGAAGAAACTGGGTCTTGGCCGTGCTCGCAAGGCCGAGGAAGACACTCCATTCGAGAAGCGCCTGAAGAAGGTGAGGCGCATCCGCGTGGTCAATCAGCAGGGGCTTGGCGGCCCGGTGTTCAAAAACCGACAGCCAGAGACGGAAGCCTGAGGCCGGTCATCAGGTCGCGCAGCTCCTGTCGGGCGGCGATGTTCGACAGGTTCAGCTGATCGACGCCCGTATCCTTGAGATCCAGAAGCGTCAGGCCGCGCGGGAACAGTTCGCGGAAGATGACCCGTTCGGAAAACCCGTTCAGCACGCGAAAGCCGATGCGGCGTGACAGTTCCTCCAGCGCCGCGCCGACCTTCTTCTTGTTGTGCATCGCCTGCGCGCCAAGCCGGTTGCGCACCACGATCCAGTCGATCGGTTGCAGCCCCGCCTGTGCCCGCATCTGCCGCGCGCCCCAGACCATTTCGGAATAGATCGACGGCCCCTTGATCTTGCCGGTCACCGGATCGACACGCGCAAGAAGGTCGAAATCGACGAAGCTGTCATTCAGCGGGGTGATGAGCGTATCGGCCAGGGTATGGGCCACCTGCGACAGCCGCGTGTGGCTGCCGGGGCAGTCGATGACGATATAGTCCATCTCGGCATGCATCGCCTCGATCGCGCGGGTCAGGCGCAGGTCCTGGGCGTTCTCGCCTTCGGCGATGCTCGCGGGATCGACCTCGGGCAGCTCGCGGTAGTCGGGCGTTGGCAGCGTCAGTCCGACCTGGCCCAGATACGCCCGACGGTTTTCGATGTAGCGGCCGAAAGACCTCTGCCGCAGGTCGAGGTCAAGTGCACCGACCCGGGCACCCAGGCGCGACAGGGCGGTTGCCACATGCATGCAGGTGGTCGATTTGCCCGATCCACCCTTTTCATTTCCCACAACGATGATATGCGCCACGGTCGCCCCTTCCCGTTCCCGGCGCTTTCATATGCGCTCGGCTTCCGGGGGGGAAGCGGGAAGGGATGATCTCCAGGGGATTTCGCGGCTTGGCCCATCAGCTGGCCAGGTCGTCGCAGCGGTCAAAGCGACTGCCTGCGTTCGGATCATTCTCTTCATACTGGAAGGACTTCCCATCCGGGGCAACGGTGATGCTGGCGACCACTCCATCACGGTCGCGGCGCAGCTGCAAACGCAATCCGTCCAGGCCAACAACCGTGAAAGTCACGCCGTCGTTCGCTGTGCCGTCCGAGTATTGAACCGTCTTGGGCCAGCTGAACACCAGCTGCTGCCTATTGTCGGTCAGGTCGATGCTCACGGGGTTGGCCGCACAGGTCATGTCATCGGCCAGTTCGAAACCCCACAGCCCCTCGACCGGATGCAGGGCCACTTCCGCCTGCGAAGCCAAAGGCAGGGTCGCCGCCCCGGCAAGCAAAAGGGCACGCAGCGCGGCGTGCCCCTTCTTCAGTGTCGCTGCAGGCAGGATCAGAACCCCAGGCCGGCGTATTTGTTCTTGAACTTCGACACGCGGCCGCCGGTGTCCATCAGCTTGGCCTGCTGGCCGGTCCAGGCCGGATGCGCCAGCGGGTCGATGTCCAGCGACATGGTGTCGCCTTCCTTGCCCCAGGTCGAGCGCGTCAGATAGGTCGTGCCGTCGGTCATCTTGATGGTGATGGTGTGGTAGTCGGGATGGGTATCGGCTTTCATGGCTCCACTCCTCACTCGGCTTTTTCTTTGTAGTTGGTGACTTCGGCAATCCGGGCCGATTTGCCGCGGCGCGCGCGCAGGTAGTACAGCTTGGCGCGACGCACCTTGCCGCGGCGGACCACTTCGATGGAATCGATGTTGGTCGAATAGAGCGGGAACACACGCTCCACGCCTTCGCCGAACGAAATCTTGCGGACCGTGAACGAGGCACCGATCGTCGCCCCGCCCTTGCGGCCGATGCAGACGCCTTCATAGGCCTGCACCCGGCTGCGCGAGCCTTCGGTCACCTTGTAGCCGACGCGGATCGTGTCGCCGGCCTTGAAATCCGGGATGGTCTTGCCGAGGGCGGCGATCTGTTCCGCCTCGAGTTGCGCGATGAGGTTCATGCGCTGTCTCCAGTTCTGCCTGCGGTGTTTTCCGCAGAGGTGATGCCGCGCCAGAGCTTCCGGTCTTCGTCCGGGTCCCCCCTGGTTGCCCACAACTGGATCACCAGGAAGCCCGCCGCAGGTGGCGCCTGCTTTTCTGTCGTGCCGTCCCCATGCGATGGCCCTGCGGAAGAAGGCAGGCAGGCAAGGGGAATCGGGTCCGATGAGCGTTACACCCCGGACCGGGCGCGTATAGGGGTTGGCGGCGCAAGGGTCAAGGGAGCGGGGGGCCAGAGCGCCCTATTTCCCGCGCTTCTCCCAAAGATCCGGCCTGCGGGCGCGGGTCAGGGCCTCTGCCTGGGCGCGGCGCCACTTGGCGATCTCGGCATGGTTGCCGGATTGCAGGACGGACGGGATCTCCTGTCCCTCCCAAACGGCGGGGCGGGTGTAGTGCGGATGTTCCAGCAGGCCGTCGGAAAAACTTTCCTCCTCGGTCGAGGCGGCATTGCCGAGGACGCCGGGGATCAGGCGGACGGTGGCGTCAAGCACCGCCTGGGCGGCGATCTCGCCGCCGGTCAGGACAAAATCGCCGAGGCTGATCTCCTCGACCTGATGGTGGTCGAGGACACGCTGGTCCACGCCCTCGAAACGGCCACATAGCAGGGTCAGCCCCTCGGCCTGCGCCAGGCGGCGGGCGGTGGCCTGGGTGAAGGGCGCGCCGCGGGGAGAGAGGTAGATGACCGGCCAGCGGGCGCGGTCGACGGGGGTGCCGATGCGGGCGTGGCGGAAGGCGGCATCCACCACGTCGGGGCGCAGGACCATCCCGGCGCCGCCGCCGGCGGGGGTGTCATCGACGTTGCGGTGCTTGCCTTCGCCAAAGCTGCGCAGGTCGATGGTTTCCAGCTGCCATAGCCCGAAGTCCAGCGCCTTTCCGGTCAGCGACAGGCCCAGCGTGCCGGGGAAAGCCTCGGGGAACAGGGTGATGATCTTTGCCGTGAAGGCGCCCTTGACGAGGCGGGGTTCCTCCATCAGGTCACGCGGCGTCAGGCTGGCGCGGACCTGTAGGCGGCCGTGGCTTTTCGGAGGCGGGCGGACATTGGACATGGCCGGGGCTTAGCGTGAAACGCCCCGGCTGGGAAGTCCCGCCTCAGGCGTGGCCGGCGCTGATCCGGGCAGAACGGACGGGCTCGGTCACCGGGCGCGGCGCGGGCGGTGCCGTCCCTGCGCGAGCGGCCTCGATCGAGCGGGCAAGGGCAAGCAGGCCCTCGCGCAGATCGGCCTGCAGATGGGCAGGCAGGTCGTCGCCGGGGGCAGGCTCGGCGTCGGCGGCCTTGCGCAGATCGTCGGGGTGAGGGAAGTCTTCCACCCGGTTCGGGAAGGCTGCAAGCAGCGCCACCGCGCGCGGGATGTAAAGCCGCAGGATGTCGGGATTGCCGTTGGCAATCTCGAAGGCCTTTGCCATCCCCTCGGGCACCAGGGCCGGGGCGACGATCTCGGGCTCGGTGGCCCAGAGGACAAGGCCGCGTCGCAGGGCTGCGTGGCTGCGGTGCGGTGCGGCCAGAGCGGCGCGCAGGGCATCAAGCCGCAGGTCGGCGGTCACGACGGCGAGGGTTTCGCCCACCAGGCGCGCAACTTCGTCATCGGGGGCCGTGTCGGGCAGGTTGAGCAGGGGGATGATCGCCCGGACCGCATCGCCCGCGGCGCTTTCGGAATGGGCCGATTCGGCTTCTTCGTCGAGGTAGTAGCCAAGGCTTGCCGCCTCGTGCGAATCCCACAGCATCCGGCAAAGGGGGATCGCCACGAACGAGATGGACAGAGGCAGGACCGGATTGACCGACACTGTCCCGATATCGGCAAGCCCGCCCAGCCCGCGCCCGATGGCGACAAGGACGGCGACCAGCACGACCTGCGAGAGGACCTGGGCAAGCGCGGCAAGCCAGGCCTTTCCGGTCAGCCATTCCTCGGGCGAGGCCGGCCATTGTTCGGGACGCAGGACCATCAGCCAGACGACGAAGATCGCGGTGAAGGGGGCAAGCATGGTCCAGCCAAAGCCGCACAGCCCGGCAATCAGCGGTCCGATATACAAGAGTGCTGTCGCACCTTTCACCAGGCGCATGCGTGTCAGCATGACCAACCCTCTCCCTCGTTCCAGTCCCGGACCCGGCCGGGCCGGACGATCAGTCGGACTCTTCCGGCAGATCGACAACAATGCGTCCCGCCGCCAGATCGACATTGGGCACGATTGCCATCGTAAAGGGCAAAAGCAGGGCCGATTTGTGACCAGTGGGCGATATTTCAAGGATATCTCCCGCCCCATGGTTGTAAACGGCGGTGACTTTTCCGATCAGCGCACCGCCAGTGTCATAGGCTGCCAGGCCGATCAGATCGGCGTGGTAGTATTCGTCATCGGGCAGCGAGGGCAGCCGGTTTCGGGGGACGAACAGACTGGTGCCACGCAGGGCGTCGGCCTGTTCCTTGGTGTTTATCCCCTTGAGTCTGGCGCCCAGGCCGCCCGAAACGGGGCGCGTCAGGGTGATGCTGAACTCGCGGCCGTCCTCGGTGCGAAGCGGGCCGTAAGAGGCGATGTCGGTCGGTTCCGAGCAGAAGGATTTCAGCCGGACCTCGCCTGATACGCCGAACGACCCGGCGATGGCGCCCACGCAGATCAGGTCGGACATCAGCGTGTCTCCAGATGAAGGGCCGGGCTTCGGCTTTCCCAACCTTCGCGTTCAAGTTCGGGCACCATGTCGTCCTTTTCCGGCCAGCCTATGCAGAGATACCCGATGAAACGCCAGCCGGGGGGAACGTCAAGGTCGCGTGCAAGCCGGTCGGGGTCAAGGATCGACACCCAGCCAAGGCCGAGACCTTCCGCTCGTAACGCCAGCCAGAGAAGGGTTATGGCCCCGACGACGGAATAGGCGCGCGTTTCGGGCATCGTTGCGGCGCCGAGGCCGGAACCCTTGGTCGTCGTGTCGTCGCAGAAGACGGCGAGTTGGATCGGGGCCTCTGCCATGCCGGACAGCTTGAGGCGGCTGTAGGTTGCAGCCTTGGCACCGTCAAGGCCGTCCAGGGCACGGGCGTTGCAGTCCCGGAAGTTGGCAAGGCAGGCGGCGCGACTGGATGGGCTGAGGACCCGCAGGATGCGCCAGGGCTCGGATAGACCCACCGAGGGAGCGAGGGACAAGGTCTCGAGGCAGCGGGCGAGAACGTCTTCCGGCACGGGGTCGGTGCGGAAGCGGCGCACATCGCGCCGCCACCGCATCAGGGTGACCAGCTCGTCCCGGAACGCTGGGCTGAACTGGCCGACCACAGTCTTACTCGGCAGCAGGTTCGGCAGCCGGAGCGGCAGCGCGGGCGGCTTTCTTGGCGGCGCGCTCGGCCATGGCCTTGCCGGGGGTGCCGGCCTTGGGGTTGTTGCGGACGGCCTTCGGGCGGGCGCCGGCGGCTTCGAGGAAACGGGCAACGCGATCCGTGGGTTGCGCGCCCTGGGACAGCCAGTGCTGCACGCGCTCCAGGTTCATCACGACGCGCTTTTCGTCGTCCTTGGCCAGCAGCGGGTTGTAGGTGCCCAGCTTCTCGATGAAGCGGCCGTCGCGCGGCATCCGCGAATCGGCAGCGACGATGGAATAGAACGGGCGCTTCTTGGAACCACCGCGCGCGAGACGGATTTTCATAGCCATGATGTTTCTCCTTCAGATGGCTGATAAAGGGGGCAAGCCCCTGTTATTTCTGTAGTTTCTCGTGATGCCTGATGACTTCGCTGATGATGAAGGTCAGGAATTTCTTGGCCAGGTCGGGGTCGAGGTCGGCCTCTTTCGCAAGCTGATCCAGCCGGGCCATCTGCTGCGCCTCGCGAGCCGGGTCCGAGGGCGGCAGGTCGTGTTCGGCCTTGAGCCGCCCCACGGCCTTGGTCTGCTTGAAGCGTTCCGCAAGCGTGTAGACGAGGATCGCGTCCAGCCGGTCGATCGAGGCGCGATGGTCCTTCAGAAGCGCGGCGGCGCGGGCGGCGGCATCGGTCATCGGGCGGTCTCCGGCTGGTGGCGATAGACAAGGCAGTCGTGGCCGATGGCGGCCTCGGCAACCGGGTCGCGGCGGGCGCCCAGCCGTTCTGCCACCGCGACCGAGGCGGCATTGGCCGGGTCGATGTAAGAGACGAGCGTCGCCACACCCTGCGTGGCGAAAAGCCACGCTCGCGCAGCGCGGGCGGCTTCGGTGGCGATGCCCTGACCCTCATGCCCCCGGGCCACCACCCAGCCGAGTTCCAGCTCGGGATCGCCGTATTCGTGGTTCACCACCACTGCCCCGGCCGGCCGGCCGGTGCGGTCCTCGACCGTCCAGGGGCCGAACCCGCGCAACGGCCACGAGGCGACAAGCTGGCAGAAGTCCAGCCAGGCGGATTCGCGGTCGTCCTCGGTGGCGCTGTCGAGTGCGTCGTCGATCAGGAACCGGGCATAGATCGGGAAATCGCCGATTCCGGGTGCGCGCAGGCGCAGGCGGTCGGTCTCGATCACCGGGACAAGGGCGGCGAAGCGGTCGGCCCGCACCGTCGCGGCGCCGGTCAAGGGCGGGGCTTCCCAGGGGCGGCTCACGGTTGTGCCTCCGGGGCGGGGTGGCGCCAGACGTTGATGGTCTTGTCGAAGAACACCGTCTCGCGTTCCGGCACCGCGCCAAGGCGGCGGGCGACGGCTTCGGACTTCGCATTCGCCGGGTCGATGTAGCTGATGAGAGGCTTGGCCGACAGGCGGGCGTGATAGTCGGCCCGTGCCGCACGGGCGGCCTCGACGCAGTAACCCTGACCTTCATAGCCGTCGAAAAGGTGCCAGCCGAGCTCCGGTTCATCCCAGCCGTCATGGAACAGCACGCCGATCCGGCCGATGAAGTCGCCTGCCTTGGTATCCACCGAGAAGAACCCGTGACCACGCAGCGCCCAGAGGCCGATATTGGCCAGAAGGCCGCGCCAGACCTGCTGACGCGGCGCACCGCCGCCGACGAAGGCGGCGCGGGGGCTGTCGTTGAAGGCGAGCATGGCGGGAAAGTCCGCCTCGCGCGGTTCGCGCAGCACCAGACGTTCGGTCTGAATGACCGGGATCGTCACGGTGATCTGGTGCGCGGGGCTGGGCATCACTTCTTCTTCATCAGCCCCGAGAGGCCCGCAGGCAGGGTGATGCCACGGGGCAGGCCGCCGATGCCGGGCGGCAGGCCGCCGCCCATGCCGCCAAGGCCGCCCTGCATGCCCTTGGCCATCTCGGCCAGTTCCTCGGGCGACATCTTCGAGGGGTCGGGCATGCCGCCCTTGCCAAGGAACTGCTTGATCATCTGCTTCATCATGCCGCCCTTGCCCATCCGCTTCATCATCTCGGCCATCTGCTTGTGCTGTTTCAGCAGACGGTTGAGATCGGACACCTCAAGCCCCGCGCCGGCGGCGATCCGTTTCTTGCGGCTGGCTTGCAGGAGGTCGGGGTTCGCGCGTTCCTTCTTGGTCATCGAGTTGATGAGCGCGATCTGGTGATGGAGCATCTTGTCGTTCAGACCCGCCGCCTCGGCCTGGGCGGACATCTTGCCCATGCCTGGCATCATGCCCATCAGGCCCTGCATCCCGCCCATCTTCAGCATCTGTTCCAGCTGCATCTTCAGGTCGTTCATGTTGAACAGACCCTTGGCGAAACGCTTGGCCATGCGTTCGGCCTGTTCGGCCTCGAAGGTTTCCTGCGCCTTTTCGACGAGCGCCACGATGTCGCCCATGCCGAGGATCCGGCCAGCGACGCGTTCGGGATCGAAGGGCTCGATCGCGTCCATCTTCTCGCCCAGGCCGACAAAGCGGATCGGCTTGCCGGTGACGGCGCGCATGGACAGCGCTGCACCGCCGCGGCCATCGCCGTCCATCCGGGTGAGGACGACGCCGGTGATGCCGACCTTGCCGTCGAATTCGGTGGCGACGTTCACCGCGTCCTGGCCGGTGAGGCCGTCGACGACGAGGAGCGTTTCACGCGGCTGGGCGATGTCGCGGACCGCCTGCACCTCGTCCATCAGCACTTCGTCGATGTGCAGACGGCCAGCGGTATCCAGGAACAGCACGTCATAGCCGCCGAGGCTGGCCTGGGTCTTGGCGCGCCTGGCGATCTGAACGGCGGTTTCGCCCTTGACGATGGGCAGCGTGTCCACCCCGATCTGGGTGCCGAGGATCGCCAGCTGCTCCATCGCCGCCGGGCGGTTGGTGTCGAGCGAGGCGAGAAGGACCTTCTTGCCGTTCTTTTCCTTCAGCCGCTTCGCCAGTTTTGCGGTGGTGGTGGTCTTGCCCGAGCCTTGCAGACCGACCATCAGGATCGTCGCAGGCGGGTTGTCGATCTTCAGCGCTTCGGCCGGGCCGTCACCCGCCAGCACGCGGATCAGTTCGTCATGGACGATCTTCACCACCATCTGGCCGGGGGTGATCGACTTGGTCACCGCCGCGCCGGTGGCCTTTTCGGTCACGCGCTTGATGAAGTCCCGGGCGACGGGGAGGGAGACGTCAGCCTCCAGAAGCGCCACGCGCACTTCGCGCAGCGCGGTGACGACGTCGGCTTCGGACAGCGCCCCCTGTTTGGTGAGACGGTCGAAGACGCCGCCAAGGCGTTCGGACAGGCTTTCGAACATCGCGTCACCTCGTGCTGTTTGCCCCGATATGGGGCGGCGAAGCCCTGGCGCAAAGCGGAAAGGCACCCGTGGGCGCAGACGCGCTGACGGATGGCGATCCCGGGAAATGCCCAAGGGACCGGAAGCTGATGCCTCCGGGGAATTACGGGGCGGATACGCCGGGCAGGTTTGCGAGTCAAGGGCCGGTCAGGTCACCGGCGGCAGGTCCGCCAGGGATTTCACGGCCTCGCAGCGGGCGATCAGGCCATCCAGCGTCTCGCGGTCGATCCAGGGGAAGGTCTCGGACAACCGCCGGTCCACGGCCGAGGCGTGGCGCTTGCCCCGGCGACTGTTGCGTTCGCGCTGCACGGCGGTCAGGATCCTGTCCTGCATCGCGCCCGAGTCATTCTCGAAATGCTGGCTGCGGATGTGCGAGCAGAAGCTGGGGTCGGACACCACGGGCCAGCGGGTCCAGACGTTGCCATGCTGCATCTGGAACGGGTTCTTCTGGAAGCTGGGGCCGTTCACCGTGGCCAGGCCGATCGCGGTCAGATAGCGCTGCTGGACCATCGAGACGCCCACCGCTTCGGTCGGGCTGGCGGGGAAGACGAAGATGCCGGTCGGGAAGGTGACATGGGTCGCGGGCGACAGGATCCGTGTCACCTCGCGCAGGCGGGCGATGTAGTTCACCGACACCGCGTCGTCGTCGTCCAGCCGGAAATGCACCGAATTGGCGCGTCCCTTGTAGCCCGAGGCCTCGACCATGTACTTGTGGAAGGCCAGGTCGCCGCGCTGATGGTGCGAGTATTCGACCACCGCGCCGGGCAGTTTCGCCGCAAGCGCGCTGAGGCGGTGCTTGAAGCGGTCGGGCATCACCTCGGACGACATGATGACGGTCCGGAAATCCTTGTCGGTCTGATGCATCAGGCTGGGAAGCGTCAGGTTCTCGAACAGGAAGAAGCGCCGGGCCATGCGGGTTTCGTCGTAAAGCCGGGCAAGTGCGGCCCCGTCCTCGTCCGGCTGGGTGCGCGTGTCGGTCAGCCCGTAGAACGAAAACCGGATATGGCCGTAGATTGCGCGCTGCTCGAACACCGGGACTGTCTCCTTACTGCTTACTACCTGCGCGACAAAAGCGACGGTCTCGGCATCCAAGTCAAGGCATCAGCCCGGTCCGGGCCATGCCTTGCGCTGACGGGAAAAACCGGCTGATGTGCGTTCATGCACCAACTGCGGGGCGATGATGGAAAACTGGGATGAGATCCGCACGGCCTATCAGGTCGCCCGGCTGGGCACTGTCTCGGGCGCTGCCGAGGTGCTGGGCGTGCATCATGCCACCGTGATCCGCCACATCGACGCTTTGGAAAGGCGGCTGGGGGTCAAGCTGTTCCAGCGCCACGCGCGGGGATACACGCCGACCGAGCCGGGGCGCGATCTGCTGGCGGTGGCGCAGACCACCGAGGAGCAGTTCGCGCATCTGGTCAGCCGGATCAAGGGCCAGGGCGAGACCGTCGCGGGCGAGCTGGTCGTGACCTCGATTGCCGGGATTTCCGACCTGCTGATCCCGGTCATCACCGGCTTTCAGGAGAAGTTTCGCGATGTCCGGGTGCGGTTCCTGACCGACATGCGGGTTTTCCGGCTGGACTACGGCGAGGCGCATGTGGCGATCCGGGCCGGGGCCGGGCCGGAAGAACCCGACAACGTCGTGCAGCCGCTGAGCCGGGTGAAGGCGGGGCTCTATGCCGCGCGGTCCTATGTCGAGCGGTTCGGCAAGCCTGCGTCCGAGGCAGAGTTCGAGGGGCACCGCTTTGTCTGCACCGATGCCGAAGTGACCCGGGCGCCGTTTCACCGCTGGCTGCGCGCCACGGTGCAACCCGACCAGATCGCCTTTGCCGCGACCGAGGCGGCGGCGCTGGAGCTTGCGGTGCGCAACGGTCTGGGGATCGGCTTCATGATGGCATTCCGTGCCGCCGAGGATCCCGATCTGGTCGAGGTGCTGCCGACGCGCCCGGAGTGGGAGTCTCCGCTGCGGATCGTCACCCATGTCGATCTGCACCGGACCAAGAAGGTCCAGGCCTTCCTGACCCATCTGAAGGATGCCGCGAAGGACTGGAAGTCCTGCACCTGATGTTCGCCGCCCTGTCACAGCCCGCCCGCGGGCATCTGGCGATGCTGGCCTTTTCGGCGCTGGTGGCGGGGTCCTTCTCGCTGGGCGGGCTGGCGGCGCCCTTTGTCGATCCGGGAGCCCTGGCGGTGGTGCGGTTCCTGTTGGCCGGGGCGCTGGTCGGGGCGGCGGCGGCGACGAGGGGGATCCCGCGACAGGCCTGGGTCGCGCCCTGGCGCTATCTGGTGCTGGGTGCGCTGATGGGCATCTATTTCGTGCTGATGTTCGAGGGGTTGAAGACGGCGGCCCCGGTGTCGGCAGCGGCGGTCTTTACCCTGACGCCGCTGATGGCGGCGGGGTTCGGCTGGCTGTTCCTGCGGCAGAGGCTGACCGGACGGATGGCCGTGGCGCTGGCGATCGGCGGCTGCGGGGCGTTGTGGGTGATCTTCCGGGCCGACCTGCGCGCGCTGCTTGCGCTGCATATCGGCAAGGGTGAGGTGATCTACCTTGTCGGCTGTCTGGCCCATGCCGCCTACACGCCGCTGGTCCGCAAGCTGAACCGGGGAGAGCCTGCCGTGGTCTTCACCTTCGGCATGATGCTGGGCGGGCTGGCGGTGCTGACGATCTACGCCTGGCCTGCGCTTCTGGCGACCGACTGGGCCGCGCTGCCGGGGATCGTCTGGGTGACGCTGGTCTATGTGGCGGTGGCGGCCAGCGCGATGACCTTTGTGTTGCTGCAATATGCCTCGCTGCGGCTGCCGGCGGCGAAGGTGATGGCCTATACCTATCTTGTGCCAAGCTGGGTGATCCTGTGGGAGATCGCCCTGCACGGTGCCACGCCGCCCGGTCTGGTGCTGGTCGGGGTGGCGCTGACGATGCTGGCGCTGGGGCTGCTGTTGAAGGAGTAGGGCGGTCAGGGGCGGAATGCCGACAGACCGTCGGTCAGATAGCGGTCGGCCAGGTCGAGCGTGCCCCCGGTATAAACGGGGCCGCCCAGCGCGGCGGCGGTATCGCTGTCGGCGCGGGTGGACAGCCAGGCGGTCAGAAGCACCCGGCGCAGGAAGACGAGCGACGGGATCATCGCGCGGTCTTCGGGGCGCAAGCGGGCGACGCGGGTATAGCCCTGGACCCAGGCAGCGATCAGGGCGGGCAGGCGGGGATCGGTTTCGATGAACGACAGGGCGGCGGCGAGGTCATAGGCCCACCAGCCGAACCCGCAATCGTCGAAGTCGATGGCGGTCAGCCGCTCGCCATCCACCATCAGGTTCGCCAGCCGCAGGTCGGCGTGGATCAGGCCGAAGACCTCTGGTCCCGTGCCATAGGCGCGCAGCCTGTCCGCCAGAGCCGCGGTCGCGCGATCCAGCAGCGCCGCGCCCTGCGGGTCGAGACCCTGTGCCTGCCGCCAGTGGCCCCAGTGGGGCCGGGGGCCGAGGATGGTGTCCACGTCCCAGCGCTTGCGGGTGAAGCCTTGCGGCGGGATCCACTGGCGGGCGTGCAGATGCAGTCGGGCGGTGATCTCGCCCAGGGGTGCGAACCAGCGGGCAAGGTCGTCGCCGGGCCGAAGCTCCTGCCCTTCTATGGGGGCGAAGGCGACGATGTAGCGGCGGTCGATTTCGGTGACGAGGCCTTGCGCTCCGGGTATCGGGCGCGTGGTGTTCAGGCCGGGCAGGTTTTGCAGCGCGGTCAGCCAGGCGAGCTCCGAGGCGATTTCGGGCCTGGTGTGATAGCCTTCGCGGTGGAGGCGGAGGATCAGGTCACCTGCCCGCCAGGTTTCGTTTTCCGAGCGATTGAGGAGGGTGAGCGGCGTATCCTCGGGCAGGTCGTAGGCAGGCAGGGCCCGGCGGATCAGGTCAGACATCGCCGCCCCGTCGCAGAAGGTAGATGTCCATGATCCAGCCATGCTCGGCCCGAAGCCGGGCGCGGGTGGCGAGGATGTGGTCGGAGACCTCGCCCAGGGTGCCGTGGATCAGCGTCTCTTCCGGCATCCCGACATAGGCGCCCCACCAGATTTCGGTGTCGGGCGGCAGGACCGTGAAGGCGCCGCCCTTGTCAAGCATGACGGCCAGCGTTGTGGCGCCCTCCGGCCAGCCATGGTCGCGCAACTGGCGGCCGGTGGTGATGGTGACGGGCGCGGCAAGCGTGTTCAGCGGGATGGCATGGGCGGCGGTCAGGGCTTGCAGGCTGGTGATGCCGGGGACGACCTTCACGGTCACGCCGGTCAGCCGCGCCGCGATGCGCAGGGTGCTGTCGTATAGCGAAGGATCGCCCCAGACCATCAGCGCGACCCGGTCTGCGCCGGGACGGGCGGCGATCGTCTCGGCCCAGACCTGCGCGATGGCGCCGTGCCAGTCGTTGACCGCGCCAAGATAGTCGTCCTGGTCGGCGCGTTGCGGCACGTCATACTCGGCGACCGGGACCGGGGCGGTCAGGACCTGCGACAGGATCTTGCGTCGCAGATCGGCAAGGTCGGACTTCGCCGCGCCCTTCCGGGGGATCAGGATCAGGTCCGCCGCATTCAGCGCGCGGATCGCCTGACCGGTGACGTGGTCGGGGTTGCCGGTGCCGATGCCGATGAGGAAAAGCGTGGTCATGGGCCCGGGCTTTAGCAGAGGCGCGGCCCGAAGGCCAAGGCCGCGCCCGATGGGATCAGGCCGCCGTGTAGAGGCGCGGCGTCACGAGGACGGACCCCGAGGCGCGGATCGCCTTGGCCGCCGCCAGCACGGCGAGGTCGACCAGCGGCTCGATCAGGACGACGGCCATGTAGGCGACGCCGAACGTGCCGATGGCGGCAAGGTTCGCAGCGGCGAAGCCCTGGCCGTAGATAGCCCAGAACGCGACCCAGGTGACGACTCCGCCCTGGTAGACCAGCGACAGGGCCAGCACCTGCCGGTATTGCAGGTCCACATAGGCCGTACCGGGTGCGGTCACCCGCTTCGACACCTCGAACAGCGCAAAGAGCGGCACCAGAAGCGTCGTGACGTTCATCCCGTATTGCGGCAGGTCGAAGGGCGCGAAGAACAGGCCCTGGATCAGAAGACCCATGGCAAGGCCGATGGCGGCGGGTCCGGCCCCCAGGATCAGGAACAGGGTGGAGCCGAGGATCAGGTGCACCTCGCTGACGCCGATGGGGAAGTGCGGCAGCACTTCGAAGAAGCAGAAGACGCCAGCGGTTGCAATGAGCGAGCGCATGGCGACCGAAGTCAGCCCCCGCTCCTTCGTGGCGCTGGCGATGTGGTAAAGGGCGACGCCCCCCGCGGCGGCAGCGGTGGCGTAGCTGAGCGCGATCTTTGCCTCGCTGACGAGGCCCGGTTCGATATGCATAAGTCCCTCCTGACCGTCACACCCGACGGCGGTTTGCTTCTTTTGCAGGGCCGGTCTCCTGGCTGGCGGATCGTGGAGGGTCTTCGCCTTCCCATCCCGTCGGGGACAGTGGCTGAGGAAGACCCGCTCACCGCTGACAGTCGCGGGGGCGGCTGATGTCACGGGCGCCCGTCAGGGTCCGCCCGCTCCTCATTCCCGTTTCAGTCCCGGCGCTTTGCGCCTGATGGGACACCTTGCCCTGCCTTTCTGCGCCTGTCCTGGTCGCGAGGCAAGATGGAAGGCGACACGCGACGATCAGTCCGCGACGCCCTCGGCCAGGGGCCCCACGAGGATCAGCCCCGGCAGCGGCGAGCGGTCCTGCGCCAGCCGCTCGGCCAGCGCGGCGACGGTAGAACGGTGGAGGTTCTGATCCGGGGTCGAGACCGCCTCGGCCAGAAGCGCGGGGGTCTCTGGCGGCAGGCCATGGGCAATCAGGGCTGCGGCCAGCGCGGGGAAGGTGCGCTTGCCCATGTAGATGACGGTGGTTGCCTGCGGGTCGGCCAGCGCGGGCAGGTTCAGGCCCGGCGGCAGGTTGCCGGTCACGTCGGCGGCGGTGATGAATTGGATGCGCTGCGCGTGCTGGCGCCGGGTCAGCGGGATGCCCGCCGCCGCCGCTGCCGCCGAGGCGGAGGTCACGCCGGGGATGATCTCGCAAGGGATGCCAGCCGCGCGGACTGCGGTCAGCTCTTCCTCCAGCCGCCCGAAGATGCCGCTGTCGCCGGACTTCAGGCGGACGACATGCGCCCCGGTCAGGGCATAGTCGACCAGAAGGCGGCTCACATGGTCCTGCTTGGGCGAGGCGCGCCCGGCCCGTTTCCCCACGCCCACCATGTCGGCCTTCCGGTTCGCCAGGGCGAGGATCGGCCCAGAGGACAGGTCGTCGAACAGCACGGCATCGGCCCGCTCCAGCGCCTTCACCGCCTTGACGGTCAGAAGCTCCGGGTCGCCGGGTCCGGCAGAGACGAAGGTGACGAAACCGGTCATCCGCGCCCCCGATTTCTTCGAAGAAATCGGACCAGAGCCTTTGAAGGCTCTGAACCGGAGTTTTCGAAAACTCCGGGGCCGGGCGGGACAGGTCGGGTCATGGGGCAGGCGCGATCAGGTGAAAGAAGGTGCCGGTCGATAGCCCGCCGCCGGGCTGGAGTCGAGTGCTGCCGGTTTCCGCCACCGGCGCGCCGGTTGCATCCGTGACCGCGGCCAAAGGTGCGTCGGGTTGGGCGAGGATGGTGGAATAGTGGAACTCATGCCCGCGCAGCAGTTGCCCCGGGGCCTGCCCGGGGATGCCTTGCATCAGCCTTGCGCTGCGGTAGCCAAGATGCATCTTCCGCGTCTCGAAGCTGGTGACAAGACCCAGAAGCCCCGCCATCCGGTGCCGCGTTCCGTCCTTGTCCACGATCGCCTCGCCCATCGCCATGTAGCCCCCGCATTCGCCGTGGACGGGCCTTGTCGCGGCAAAGGCATGAAGACCGGCGCGGAAGCGGTCGGCGTTTGCCAGGGTCGCGCCGTGCAGTTCGGGATAGCCGCCCGGCAGCCAGCAGACATCCGCCGAGGGGTCGGGGGCCTGGTCGGCCAGCGGCGAGAAGGGCAGCACCTCGGCCCCCGCCGCGCGCCAGCCGTGCAGAAGATGCGGATAGACGAAGCTGAAGGCCGCGTCGCGGGCGAGCGCGATGCGCTGGCCGGGCGGTGTCAGCCGGGCGGTGCCCCCCGTCCCCTCTCCACCCGTGGGAGGGGAGGCACCTGCCGCCTGCACCAGCGCGTCCAGGTCCACGCCTTCGCGCATCAGGGCGGCGGCCTGGGCGATCAGTGCTTGCAGCGCAGGCTGTTCTTCGGCCTGCACGAGGCCAAGGTGCCGCTCGGGCATCGCAATCGCCGCGCGTTTGGGCAGGACACCAAGGACCGAGAGCCCCGCCTCCTCCATGCCCGCGCGCACCAGAGCCTCGTGCCGGGCACTGGCGATCCGGTTCAGGATCACCCCCGCCACCCGCACAGCCGGGCGGAACCGCGCCAGCCCCAGCGCCACCGCCGCCGCCGTCTGCGCCTGACCGGAGGCGTCGATCACCAGCACGACCGGCCAGCCCATCCGCGCCGCAAGATCCGCGCTGGCGCCGTTCCCCGTGGCCCCCCTGGCCGCAACGCCGTCGAACAGGCCCATCGAGCCCTCGGCCAGCACCAGATCCGCGCCCTCGGCCGCCGACAGCATCCCGTCCAGCATTGGCCCCGGCATGGCCCAGCTGTCGAGATTGAAGCTCTCCCGCCCGCTCGCCGCCCGATGGAAGGCCGGGTCGATGTAATCCGGCCCGTTCTTGAACGGCTGCACCGTCAGCCCACTCTCGCGCAGCGCGGCCAGCAAACCCAGCATGACCGTGGTCTTGCCGGAGCCGCTTGCCGGAGCCGCGACAAGAAGGCCCGGGATCATCGGCCGGTCCCCGGAAAGCGCGGATGGGTGCCGACGGGACGGTAGCGGCGGTCGTAGTCGCCGGCGTAAAGTCGGCTTTCCTCGAACCCCTCCTGCGCCAGCGCGGGGCCGACAAGGATCAGCGCCGTCCGCTCTACCTCTTCCGGGACCGCAGACTTCAGCGTGGCCAGCGTCGCCCGGATGATCCGCTGATCGGGCCAGGAGGCCCGCCAGACCACCGCCACCGGACAGTCGGCGCCATAATGCGGGATCAGCTCCTCTGTCACCTTGTCGATCAGGTGGATCGACAGGTGCAGGGCCAGCGTCGCCCCGGTCGCGGCAAAGGCGGGCAGCGTCTCGCGCGGGGGCATCTGCGTTGCGCGCCCCTCTGTCCGCGTCAGCACCACCGACTGCGCAAGGCCCGGCAGCGTCAGCTCCACCCCCAGCGCCGCCGCCGCTGCTGCAAAGGACGGCACGCCCGGCGTCACGTCATAGGGAATGCCCAGCTCGCGCAGCCGCCGCAGCTGCTCGCCCATCGCCGACCAGACCGACAGGTCCCCGGAATGCAGCCGCGCCACGTCCTGCCCCGCCGCATGCGCGGCGACGATCTCGGCGATGATCTCGTCCAGCGACATTGGCGCGGTGTTCACGCGCCGCGCACCCGGCGGACAATGCGCCAGCACCCCCTCGGGCACCAGCGACCCGGCATAAAGACAGACGGGAGAGGCCGCGATCAGATCCCTCCCCCGGATCGTCAGAAGGTCCGCAGCCCCCGGCCCGGCCCCGATGAAATGGACGGTCACCTGAACCACTCCTGCATTTGCTCTTTTCCCAAATACTCCCGCGCGGCGCGCACGCCCGAGCCGGTTGCGCGCCCGTCGCGCGCAGAGGCGAGACAAAGGGCTGGCGCCGTCAGGCGCGCAATTTCGCAGCCGCCCCTCACCCCAAGCCCTCCGCTATGGCGGCCGTCGCCGTCCCGTCCGCCGACACCGCCCGAGGCGCCCGCAGGCGCGCGCCCGGCCCTGCCGCCGCCAAGGCCGCGCCCTCCGCGACCGACCCCGTGCCGAACATCGCCACCACCCGGTCGGATCGCGTGGGTGTCGCGATCCCGCGCAGGGATTCCGGCTCCAGCGCGATGACCGGCAGGCCCAGAACCTGTCCCAAGGCGGCAAGCCCCCCGACCTTGGCCTTCAGCGTGGCGAGGTGGGTGACCCCGATCGGCCCCCCGGCGCGCGACAGGGCGTCCTGCAAGGCGGCAAGGGTTGCGCCGGTGCGAAATCCGAACCCTGCGACGATCATCGGATCACACTCCATTGCAGGATCGGCAAGGCGGCTTTCCATCCGCGCTTTCCCCCGATGGCGGCGGGCTCCGCAAGCTCGATCTTCAACAGGCTGCCACCATGTCGGCTGGACCGGTCAAGCACCAGCGCCTCGGTTTCCAGCGTGACGGCGTTCATCACCAGGCGCGTGCCCGGCGGGATCAGGTCCCACAGCGCGGTCAGCAGCGCATCTGACGCGCCGCCGCCGATGAAGACGGCATCGGGGGTGGGCAGGCCCGTCAGCCCTTCGGGCGCACGGGCCTCGGTCAGACGGTGGCGGTGCGACAGGCCGAAGGCTTCGACATTCCCGCGCGCGCGGGCGGCGCGGATGGGGTCGGCCTCCAGCGCCTCGACCCGCGCGCCTCCGGCCAGCAGCCATTCGATGCCGATGGACCCGGACCCCGCGCCGATGTCCCACAGCACCTCACCCGGCCGGGGGGCCAGGGCGGACAGCGTCAGCGCCCGGACGGGCCGCTTGGTGAGCTGGCCGTCGTGCCGGAACAGCTCGTCCGGCAGGCCCGAGGCACCCGGCAGGCCGGGATCGGTGGCCTCGATGGCCGCCGAGACCGGGGCCGCGATGGGGCCATCGGGCAGGCCGCGCGTGATCCGCTCCTGCGGGCCACCAAGACGTTCGAGGACCGTCAGGCGGGCACCGGGGTGACCGTTGTCGCGCAGCCAGGCGGCAAGGTCGGCGACAGCGGCCCCATCGCGCAGGGTGCAGATCGCCCGCACACCGTGCCCCAGCAGCGGACGCAGGCGCGCGAAGGGCGCGGCGTGCAGGCCGAGGCAATGCACCTCCTCCAGCCGCCACCCCAGACGGTTCGCGGCAAGCTGGAAGGTCGAAGGCGCGGGGTGAGAGGTCCATTCGTCGGGTGCAAGATGCGCCATCAGGCTGCCGCCCGCGCCGAACCAGAACGGATCGCCCGAGGCGAGGACGACCGTGGGCTGCCCCCGATGCGCAAGGACGGGGGTCGGATCGAAGGGCACGGGCCAGGGCTGGCCCCTGTCTCCGGCATCGGCCAAGGCCAGATGACGCGGACCGCCGAAGATCACGCGGGCCCCGGCCAGCGCGGCACGGCTTGCGGGCGACAGGCCCTGTGGTCCATCTTCGCCCAGACCGATGATCGTCAGCCAGGGATCAGCCATGACCCGCGTCCTGCTTCTGGGCGGAACCACCGAGGCCGCCGCGATGGCCCGTGCCCTGGCCGAGGCGGGGGTCGATGCGGTCTATTCCTATGCCGGCCGGACCGAAGCCCCGGTGGCCCAGCCCCTTCCGGTGCGGGTCGGCGGCTTCGGTGGCGTGCCGGGGCTGGTCGATCTGCTTCTCACCCGGCGTTTCACCCATATCATCGACGCGACCCACCCCTTCGCGGCGCAGATGAGCCGCAATGCCGTCGAAGCCAGCAGGATTACCGGCGTTCCCCTGATCGCGCTGGAACGGGAACCGTGGCAGGCAAGGCCTGGCGACCGCTGGACCCATGTGCCGGACATCGCCGGGGCCGTCGCGGCGCTGGGAGAGGCTCCGCGCCGGGTGTTCCTGGCCATCGGGCGGCAGACCCTCGCCCCCTTCGCCGCCGCGCCGCAGCACCACTATCTTCTGCGCCTCGTCGATCCGCCGACCGAGCCGCTGCCCCTTCCCCGGGCCGAAGCGGTGATCGCGCGGGGGCCGTTCACGGTCGAAGGCGACCGGACGCTTCTGGAACGCCACCGGATCGAGGTGATCGTTGCCAAGAACGCGGGAGGGACCGGGGCCGAGGCCAAGCTGATCGCCGCGCGCGAGTTGGGCCTGCCGGTGGTGCTGATCGACCGCCCCGTCGTGCCGGAACGCCCGGTGGCACGCAGCGTGGCTGATGTCATGGCCTGGCTGAACGATTGAACCGGGGCCAAGACTTTTCGAAAAGTCTTGCAAAATCCTTCGAAGGATTTTGGCCCGGTTCATCTGACGCTCCTTGGGGAATAGACGAAGCGCCCGACGCGGCGGGTGGCCGAGTTGCCGAGGATCACCACGGTGCGCATGTCGGCCATCTCGGGGGTCGCCTCTGCAAGGGTGACAGTCTCGATGCGCTGGTCCGGGGTGCTGACCGCGCGGGCGAAGGTGACCAGGCGGTCCGGCCCGCATTCCTCGCGCAGGGTGGCGAGGGCTTTCACGAAGCCTTCCGGGCGACTGGCCGAGCGGGGGTTGTAGAAGGCCATCGCGAAATCGGCGCGGGCGGCGTGGCGGAGGCGGGTCTCGATCACCGCCCAGGGCTTCAGGTTGTCTGAAAGGTTGATGCAGCAGAAGTCGTGGCCCAGCGGCGCTCCCGCGGCGGCGGCGGCGGCCAGCATCGCGGTGATGCCGGGCAGGACACGGATGTCGAGCGCCTGCCAGTCCGGGCGGCCCTCCAGCGCCTCGAACACCGCCGAGGCCATGGCAAAGACCCCGGGATCGCCCGAGGAGACGACGACGACCCTGCGTCCGGCGGCGGCCATTTCCAGCGCGTTGCGGGCACGGTCGAGTTCAACCCGGTTGTCCGAAGGGTGCAGCGTGAGGCCGGGGCGCGGGGCGACGCGGGCGACGTAGGGAATGTAGCCCACCACATCCGTCGCTTCGGCCAGCGCCGCCGAGACCTCGGGCGTGACCAGCCGGTCATCCCCCGGCCCGAGCCCCGCAATGGCCAGCCAGCCGATCATTCGGGAAGCTCCGGGCGGCGGCCGTGGCCGTGGACGAGGACGATGGCGAAATAGGGACAGTCGGTCGGATCGACCTCGGCCAGACGGGCCACGCGCTGGTTGGGCATGGTGCCGCGTTCGACAAGCCAGGCCTGATCCAGCCGCCCCGCCCGCTCCAGCGCGCGGCGGACGCGGGGCAGGTTGCGGCCCGTCTTCATCACCACCAGCGCATCGGCCTGTTGCATATGCCGCACCAGATCATCCTCGGGCAGCGTGCCCATCAGCACGGTCAGCACGTCATCGCCCCAGGTGATCGGCGTGCCGGTCGCGGTCCAGCAGCCGGTCATGCCGGTGATGCCGGGGATCACCTCCACCGGCACCCGGCCTTGCAGGCGGGAATGCAGGTGCATGAAGCTGCCATAGAAGAACGGGTCGCCTTCGCAGAGCACCACCACATCCTCGGTCGCGGCGAGGGCGGCAAGGCGGCTCGCCCAGTCGTCGTAGAACCGGGCCAGCGCGTCGGTGTAGTCAGGGCTGTCGAAAGGCAGTTCCGTGGTGACCGGATACTCCATCGGGTATTCGATGGCGGCGGGGTGCAGCATCCCCTCGACGATCCGGCGGGCCTGTCCGGGGCGGCCTTCCTTGCGGAAATAGGCGACATGGCGGGCGGCCCCGATGGTGCGGGCGGCCTTCAGGCTCATCAGTTCGGGGTCGCCGGGGCCGAGGCCGGCGCAGATCACGCGTCCCATCGTCATTCCTTCCGTGACGCCAGCGCGTTGACTGCGGCCACGGTGATCGCCGACCCGCCGAGGCGGCCCTTGACGATCAGGGCGGGCGCGGGCGGGGCCGCCATCAGCGCGTCCTTCGACTCGGCGGCACCAACGAAGCCAACCGGGCAGCCGATGATCGCGGCAGGGCGGGGACAGGCCGGGTCTTCCAGCATGTTCAGCAGATGGAACAGCGCGGTGGGCGCGTTGCCGATGGCGACGACGGCCCCGGCAAGGTGGGGCCGCCAGAGCTCCAGCGCGGCGGCAGAGCGGGTGTTCCGCATCTCCTTCGCCAGCGCGGGAACCTTTGGATCGTGCAGGGTGCAGATGACCTGATTGTCCTTCGGCAGCCGGGCGCGGGTGATGCCCTCGCTGACCATGCGCGCATCGCAGAGGATCGGCGCGCCGTCCTCCAGCGCTGCCCGGGCGGCGATGGCCATGCCGGGGGTGAAATGGATGTGCGGCGCCAGTTCCACCATCCCGGCAGCGTGGATCATGCGGACGGCGACCACCTCTTCCTCGGGGGTGAAGCGGGAAAGGTCGGCCTCGGCCCGGATCATGGCGAAGCTCTGGGCGTAGATCGCGGCGCCGTCGGTTTCATAGAGGTGGGGCATGGGGGGCCTTCAGGTGGTTCAGGATCGCCTGCGGAGAAAGGCCCGTCAGGCTGGGCGTGTCATGGGCGGTGCCGCCCCGGATCAGGTCGTAGCCCTTGTCGGTGGCGGTAAGGGTCAGCGGCGCGGGGCCGGGATGGGCGCAGCCCTTGGCGCAGCCGGAGAGGTGCAGGCTCTGCCCGGGCGCGAGATGCGGGGCGAGCTGTCTTGCAAGCTGGCGCGTGTCGCCAAGGCCCTGCGGGCAGGCGGGCGCGCCGGTGCAGGCGGTGATGCGCAGGATTGGGTCGGCCGGGTCGATGATGAGACCGGGGATCTGCGGCAGCGTCGTTGCACCCACGATCAGCAGCATCCGCCACGGCGTCGGGCGGATCTCCTGGCCGAGGGCGGCGAGGGCGCGCAGCGTCGCGGCCTGCATCTGGCCGAAGGCAAGGGCGACGAGCGCCCCGTCCGGGTGGAGACCGGGGGCTGGTGCAGGGAGCGGCTCGGCGGACGCGACGGTGCAGTCGGGCGGGACGATGCCACGGGCGATGAGGGCGACCATGCGGCCCCGGCCGTTGCTGATGCCGCCATTGGCGACGAACCATTCGGCCATGGCGATGGTGTCGCGGGCAAGGTCGGTGACAGGCTGGCCGAGCGGGTGTCCGTCGGGGCGTAGGATCAGACGGCCATCGGGGCTGCGTTCGACGCGGATGTCGGCGGAGGCCCCGGTCAGGACAGGGCGCGGGCCGGTGTCGAGGGCGAAGCCGAACTTGCCGGGGAGCCTGGGCATCCGGGCAAGCGCGGCGGTGAGGGTGGCGGCGAGAGTGTCGGTGTCGGCGGCGTCAAGGGATCCCCGTCCCGGGCTTGACCCGGGACCTCGTCCTTCGTCCAGCGTGCCCGGTCCCACGAGAGGTCCCGGGTCAAGCCCGGGACGGGGGGCGCGAAAAGGGGTGACGATCAGGTTGCGGAGGGATTCCGTCTGGATGTCGGGGTCGATCAGGGCTTGCGCGCGGAGGTCCTCGATCAGGCGCGGATGGCTGGCCTCGGTCACGCCGCGCAGTTGCAGGTTGGCGCGGGCAGAAAGGTCGAGGATGCCGTTGCCGTGGGTTTCGGCGGCATCAGCGATGGCTTGCGCCTGTTCGGGGGTCAGGCGGCCCAGAGGCGGGCGGATGCGGACCACGAGGCCGTCGCCGGATTGCATCGGCCGCAGCGCGCCGGGGCACCAGCCCCTGATCTCCCAGGCGGTCATGCGGCGCGCCCCCTGGTTGGGGCGGTTTTCAGATCGAGCGCCTTGCGGCGCAAGTCTTTAGTCTCGCCTCTGCGCGCGAAGGGCGCGCAACCGGCTCGGGGCGTGCCTCCGGCGGGGATATTTGGGGACAGATGAAAGGGCTGCCCGGTCATGCGGCACCGTCGAGGCTTGCGGCGATGGAGTTGCGGCGGGTCTGCCAGAGGCCGGCGTCGCGAAGGCGGCGGAAGAGGTCTTCCATGGCCTGGAGGGCGGCGGGGTTTTCGCGGGCAAGGAAGTCGCGAACCGCGTCGCGGCCCAGGGTGGCCTCGTGGTAGAGGTCGAAGAGGTGCGGTGGGACCACTTGGGCCAGATGGGCGAAGGCGGCCATGTGGTCCAGCGTGGCGGCGATTTCGGCGGCGCCGCGGAAGCCGTGGTGCATCATGCCTTCCGCCCAGGCCGGGTTGGCGGCCCGGGCGCGGGTGACGCGGGCGATTTCCTCGGTCAGGGTGCGGGCGTGCGGCGTGTCGGGGCGGGTGGTGTCGAGGTGGTAGAGGGTGGGTTTGTTGCCCCCCAGCCTCGCCACGGCGGCGGCGAAGCCTGCCTCGTGCGCGGCATAGTCGGCGGCGATCAGGACGTCTGTTTCGGGCAGGTCCTGGGCGTGGACGAAGCTGTCGGCTGAGAGGACCCGGGCTTCGAGGGCGGCGCGGGCCTCGGTGGACTGGCCGTCCTGGCCGATGGCCCAGGAGGAGGCGTTTAGCCAGGCCTCACCGGCTGCGGCGCGGGCCTCGTCGGTGAAGGTCTCGGCGGCGGTGCCCATGCCAAGGCCGTAGAGGCCGGGTCTGGGGCCGAAGACGCGGGAGGCCCGCGTGGTATAGGGGTTGTCCTCGGGCGGTTCTTCCCTTCGGGACAGGGCTTCCGCCCCGGCCTCGAAAAGCTGGGCGAGCGTCGGGAACACGTCGCGGAACAGGCCCGAGACGCGCAGGGTGACGTCGATCCTCGGGCGGCCGAGAAGGGCGAGGGGGAGGATTTCGAAGCCGGAGACGCGGGCCGAGCCTTCGTCCCATTTCGGTGCGAGGCCCGCGAGGTGGAGGGCCATGGCGAATTCCTCACCCGCCGTGCGCATGGTCGCTGACCCCCAGAGGTCCACCACCAGCCCGCGCGGATAGTCGCCGTGGTCCTGGAGGTGGCGGCGGATCAGTTCCTCGGCCAGTTTCACGCCCTGGGCATGGGCGTTGCGCGAGGGGACGGCGCGGGGATCGACGCTGAACAGGTTGCGACCGGTGGGCAGCACGTCGCTGCGGCCCCGGTGCGGCGAGCCTGCGGGCCCGGGGGGGACGCGCTGGCCGTTCAGCGCGGCAAGAAGGCCCCGGGTCTCGCCCTCGCCGTCGCCGAAGATGTGCAGGCCGTGGCCGTATTGGCTTTCCTTCAGGTCGCAGACGAAGCGGTCGATGCGGGTGATCGCCTCGGCCGGGGTGGCATTGGCGGACAGGCCGAGGTCGGCGGCCACGCCCGATGCCGCAGCCTCGTCGCGGATCGTGTCGATCAGGCGGCGGCGGCGGGCGGGGTCCAGCCCGTCGGCGGTGGAATATTCGTCGAGGAGGCGTTCGAGGCGCTGGAGTTCGGGCGGGACCACGCTTTGCGTCAGCGGCGGCGGCAGGTGGCCGAGGGTCACGGCACCGATGCGGCGCTTGGCTTGCGCCGCCTCGCCGGGGTCGTTGACGATGAAGGGGTAGATGACCGGGGTGGAGCCGATCAGCGCCTCGGGCCAGCAGGTGTCGGAGAGCGCGACGGATTTGCCCGGCAGCCATTCCAGCGTGCCATGCGCCCCCATGTGGATCAGGGCGTGCAGGGATTGCGACCGGAGCCACAGGTAGAAGGCGACATAGGCGTGGCGCGGGGTGCGGGAGAGGTCGTGGTAGTCGCTGTCGCGGCTGGCGACCTCGCCGCGTTCGGGTTGCAGGGCGATGAGGGTGTGGCCCCGGCGGGCGGCGGGGAAGTGGAACGCGCCGTCCTTTACCGAGGGATCGGTGGCGGGGTCGCCCCACGCCTCGGTCATGGTCTGGCGGAGGGTCTCGGGGAGAGTTGCGAGGGCGGCCTCATAGGCGGCGAGGGGCCAGGTGAGGGTTTCCGCCAGCGCGTGCGGCAGGGGTTGGCCTTCGGTGGCGTGATAGCCTTCGCCGGCGAGGGTTTCGAGGAGGCGCTCGGTCGAGGCCAGCGCGTCGAGGCCGACGGCATGGGCCATCTGGTGCGGGCGCCCGGGATAGGTGGAGAGGATCACGGCAAGGCGGCGGTCGGGTGCGGGGGTGGTCGCCAGGCGGTGCCAGTGTTTCACGCGATCGACCACGGCTTTGATGCGGCCTGCGTCGGCGCGGTGGGCGAAGCGGGAGAATTGCAGCTCCGGGTGGCGCTTGCCGGGGGACTTGTGGCTGACGATCCCCGCGAAGAGGCGGCCGTCCACCTCGGGCAGGACGACATGCATCGCAAGGTCGGCGGGAGAGAGGCCCCGGTTGGAGGCCGCCCAGTCGCGGCGGCGGTTGGTGGAAAGCGCGACCTGGAAGACGGGGCAATGGGCGGCGTCGAAGGGGGTCCTGCCGGCATCGTCGCGGGCCGAGAAGGCGGTGGCGTTGACGATGGCGACGGGCGGGTTTGCGGCGAGGTGGGCTGACAGCCAGTCGGCGACGCCGGGGGCCTTGAGGCTGGGGGCGAAGGCGCCGCAGGCGGCGAACCCTTCGGCGCGGAGGGCATGGATCAGGGCATCCACCGGGGCGGTATCGCCGGAGGTCAGGTAGCTGCGGTAGAAGGTGACGAGGACGGGACCCTTGGCAAGCGGCCCCCCCACCCCATCCCTCCCCCACGAGGGGGGGAGGGAGGCGCCTGTGGTGTCCGTTGCGGGGGAGGTCTGGCCGGGGAGCCTCCCCTCCCCCTCGGTGGGGAGGGGATGGGGGTGGGGGGCCGGTGCGGAGACGACGCCCCTTTCGGGGTCGTAGAACCCCATCTGCGGCACGGTCTTTTCGCCGATGACCGGGGCCGCGTAGATGCCGGCCGCCAGCGCCAGTTGCGCAAGGGCCGCATGGGCCGCGACGGCCCCGCCCTCGTCGCACAGCGCCTGCAAGCGGCGGAGGGTGGAGACGGGCAGCGTGGACAGCTCATCCAGGCGCGGGTCGGGGCGGCCGTCGGCGGGAAGGATGGCGAGCGCAATCCCGTTGCGGCGGGCGAGGTCCTGGAGCGTGGCGAGGCCGTAGGGCCAGTAGGCCTCGCCGCCGATCAGGCGGACGAGGATGGCCTTCGCGCCCAGGAGAGTGCGGTCGGCATAGGTGTCGACGGAAACCGGGTGCTTCAGCGCGATGATGTTGGCGAGGCGGACCGTGGGTTGGAAACCCAGCCTGCGGGCGCGCTCATAGCCTGCCGTGAAGGCCCCGAGGTCGCTGTCGGAGAACGAGAGCACCACCAGATCCGCCGGGTCCTGCCCGACGTCGAAGGGGGTCTCGGTTTCCTCCAGCCCGTGGCTTTCGCGGAAGACGACGTGCATCGGTTACGACCTTTCCCGCCGGGCAAACCCGGGACGCGACGGCCCGATGACCGCCCTTCGCACGCCTGCCGGTGCGGAACCCCGCGCCATGCCGTCAGACCCCCAGAACCCTGCGGATCGCGGGTTCGTCGATGTCGTCGTGCTCGGCGATGACCACCAGTTGCGACCGGCGCGGGTTTGCCCCCCAGGGCCGGTCGTACTGCATCCGAACCCGCGCGCCGACGGCCTGGACCAGCAGGCGCAGGGGTTTGCCGGCAACCGCGACGTGGCCCTTCACGCGCAGGATGTTCTGCTCCTGCGCCAGGCGCTGGATGGCCGCGGTCAGGGCCTCGGGGTCGGTCACCTCGGGCAGGTCGATCACCACGCTGTCGAAGTCGTCATGTTCATGGTCGTCCTCGCCATCGTGGTGCGAGGGGCGGGCGGCCAGGTCGTCCTCGGCCGCCGCGTTCAGGCCCAGGATCACACGCGGGTCGATCACCCCATCGGTCATCGGCAGCATCGGAACCGGGCGGGTCAATTCGGCGGCGATGACTTCCTTCGCGGCGGCAAGGCCCGCTTCGCCGGCAAGATCGGCCTTCGACAGCAGGATCAGGTCGGCGCAGAGGATCTGGTCCTCGAAGACCTCGGAGAGCGGCGTCTCGTGGTCCAGCGAGGCATCGGCGGCGCGTTGCGCCTCCACGGCCGCCACGTCCGGGGCAAAGCGGCCTGCGGCCACCGCCTCGGCATCCGCCAGTGCGATCACCCCGTCCACGGTGATGCGGCTGCGGATCGCGGGCCAGTCGAAGGCTTTCAGCAGGGGCTTCGGCAGGGCAAGGCCCGAGGTCTCGATCAGGATGTGGTCGGGGCGCTGGGGCATGGCCATAAGGGCCTCGATCGTCGGGATGAAATCGTCGGCCACGGTGCAGCAGATGCAGCCGTTGGCGAGTTCCACGATGTTCTCGACCGGGCACATCTCGTCGGCGCAGGATTTCAGGATGTCGCCGTCCACGCCCACGGTGCCGAATTCGTTGACCAGGATCGCCAGCCGCTTGCCCTGCGGGTTCTGCATCAGGTGGCGGATCAGCGTGGTCTTGCCCGCGCCAAGGAAGCCGGTGATGACGGTCACGGGGATTTTGATCAGGCCCAGGTCTGGAGTATTCATTCGGCGGCCTCTTCTATCGGCGGATGGGGCGGGATGCGGGCGATGCTCTGCTTGCGGAAGACGGTGGGGCGGTCGCGCCACGGGACGATGCCGTCCGGCGTGGCGGCGTATTTCCCGGCGCCTTCCAGGATGGCGGGGACGTCGTCGAGGGTCAGACGGCCGTAGACGTAGGACCAGGCGCCGGGTTTGGTGAGAGAGATGGCGCAGCCGGTGTTGCAGGCCGAGAGGCACTCCACTCCGACGATGCGCACGCCTTCGGGCGCTTGTCCGGCAATCAGGGCTGCGTGCAGTTGGGCACCGGGGGGCGGTGAGCCCTCGGGCACCGGCTGGCCGGCCTTGCAGGTGGTGCAGACGTAGAGAGTCGTGCCCATCGTTGCCTTCCAATAGGCGAAAGGGGTGGGCCAGCGAGGGGCGGGGACACCGCCGATCACCGGTCGCGGAACACCCCGTCCGCCGGTTGCCGTTCACGCTGGCAGGTCTCCCGGCTTGCGGATACTGGGTCTCCCCAACAGCCCCCGCCTTCCCGGCATCCGCCAGTGGCCATGGGACCTCTCCGGTCACGGTCGCGGGGGCGGCTGCTTCGGGTCGTTTCCGACCTGTCGCATTCCCTCTTCGCCTGTCATAAACAGGAACCAGCGCCAGCCCACCTGAGCCATGGCACCCCCCCTTGTCAAGGACACGACCGACCATGACCGAGACCGTTGCGACACCCGAGGCCGACGAGCTGGCCCGCCACGCCCAGAAGATGGCCAAGAAGAAGGCCGCGCGGGACAAGATCATGGCGGGGAAAGAGGGGGAGAAGGGCCTCATCATCGTCCACACCGGGGCGGGGAAGGGGAAGTCGTCCAGCGGGTTCGGGATGATCCTGCGCTGCATCGCCCATGGGATGCCCTGCGCTGTCGTCCAGTTCATCAAGGGGGCCTGGGATACCGGGGAACGGCGGCTGCTCACCACGCATTTCTCCGACCTCTGCCAGTTCCATGCGATGGGCGAGGGCTTCACCTGGGAGACGCAGGACAAGGCCCGCGACATCGCGGCGGCGCGGGCGGGGTGGGAGAAGGCGAAGGAGCTGATCCGGGACCCGTCCATCCGCATGGTCCTGCTGGATGAGATCAACATCGCGCTGCGGTATGACTACCTGGATGTGGGCGAGGTGCTGGCTTTCCTGCGGTCGGAAAAGCCGCCCTTGACTCATGTGGTCCTGACCGGGCGGAATGCGAAGGAAGAGCTGATCGAGGCGGCGGATCTGGTGACCGAGATGACGCTGGTCAAGCACCCGTTCCGGGCCGGGATCAAGGGGCAGCCGGGGGTGGAGTTCTGAGGGTGCCGCGCGCGGCGGGTTTTTCGGGATGAGCGAAATCAATGGGTTGGCTGTGGTCATTAACGATTTGGCAAGACATGGGAACAGGGGTTTCGGGATGCAGAATACCGGTCTGATGCTGATGGTGGCGCTGCTTTTGCTGACGCTGTCGGGCTGCGCGCCCTTGCTGATCGGCGGGGCCGGGGCCATCGTCGCGGACGAGGTCGTGGAGCAGGACAAGGGCGGCGACGGGCTGTTCTAGGCGGAGTTCCGCTGGTCGGTCCGGGGGAGTCGGGGCAGGCCCCGACCTACGGGCTGTGCGAGAGTCGGTCTGAAGCCCGACCTGCGGGTTTGCGAAGGCGGTCGTTGTTCGCGCAACCTGTCATCCCCGCGAAGGCGGGGAAACAGATCTTCCGGCCCGACTGGGTCCCCGCCTTCGCGGGGATGACAGTTGGGAATGGGTGACAGGCGGGGGTCAGAGGTCAAGCGCGCCCTGGCGGTTCGGGGTGTCCTCGCGTGCGGCGCGCTTGAAGGCGTCGTCGCGGCGGGCGGGGAGCTGGACGGCGCGTTCGCGCAGGGCCATCGCCTGTTCGATGGTGACGATCTGGAGGCGCGCGACGGGGGCGAAGCCGGGTTCTTCGTGGAGGCCCGCAGAGGCGGCCTCGGCGACCATCGGTTTGGTCGGTTCGGTCAGGGTCAGGAACACGCCCACCCCGGCGCGTTCGCGGTCGATCACGTCTTTCAGGTCGCGGATCATGCTGACGCCGATGTTCTCACCGGCCTTGACGGAGACGATCCCGAGCGTGGTGCCCTTGGCCCCGAAGTAGAGCCGCCCGTCGAGGCCCCGGTCCGCACCCTTCTTGCCGAAGTTGCCGGGCTGGGCGGCGATGAGGGAGAGCGCCCATTTCTCGAACTCATGGTATTTGCCGCGCGCCGCAAGGTCGCGGGCGGCGTGGATGTCCTGCGGGACGCCGTGGGTGGTGAACTGGACCGTGGGGAAGGCATCGCGCATGCGCTTTTCGATCAGGCCGATGGCAAGGTGGGTGACGTCGATGCCGATCCATTGCCGCCAGACCTTTTCCTCCGCATGGACGGAGGTGTCGCAGCCGCAGAACGGGTCGAGCACCACATACCCGGGGTTGGAGGAGGCGGTCGAATTGGACAACCAAATGCAAAGGCCCCGCCGAAGCGGGGCCTAGGGACGCTGACAAAATCTAGACTGACCAAAGCTTGTCATCGCTCGGCGGCCAGCCTGCCTAGGGATCTAGGTCTTAAAGCCCGATGACCGGGAACAGGAAACAAATAGGTCACTCTGGCGCAGGAATCAAGCTTCCCATGCCCAACCCCCACAGGACACCGTGACGCACTGCCTTCAAGTCGTCGCCCGTCGCCTGCGGATTTTCCCATTTTCGCCGACCAACCTTAAAACCGTCTAAACGCCAGGTTCCGAGGTTCATCACCATGTCACACTTCGCCCAGCACGGGAGGTCGTCAGGCTCTTGCGGATGGTAGTTCTTGGACAGGCGGACATTGAACGGGAGAGCGTGGATCGGCGCAGTCAGACTTATGGGCACAATCGTCACGATGTCATTTCGATGCGGCAAGCGCGGCGAGATGACCATGACTGGCCGAACCTTGACCATTTCGGGAACCCTGAAGCCCTCGAAATCGCACATAAGTATCTGCCCTGCCCTGGGATGATAGGTCAACGGCATCGAGCTTGCCAATCCAATGCGCAAAGAAGAGTGGTTGCAGTTGGGGCGACCAAGAGGACGTCGGCAAAGGCCGCCTCGGCGCTGTCGTTCCAGTGCCGGGTGTCGTCGAAGGCCTCGATCTGCGCGGCTGAGCCCGAGCCGTCGGGGGCCTTGAGGAGGACGTTGTAGCCCGCGTTCGAGTTGAAGGGCGGGTCGAGGTAGATGAGGTCCACGCTTTCGTCCCGGATGCTTTCGCGCAGCACGGTGAGGTTGTCGCCGTAGTAAAGGTGGTTCGACATGCGCGGCCCTCCTGACCCGTTCGGAATCCTATCCGGGGGAAGCGGTTAAGGGCAAGTGAAGCCGGGCCGGGGGTGGTGGGCGGATCGCCCACCCTACGGGGTGCGGGTTCGTGTGGCGACGGGGGCGGTGCGCCATGAATGCGCACCCTACGGGGCGGCGTCAGTCGTCTTTTGGCAGCATCGCCTGGAGGGTGGAGAGGTGATCGGCCTCTGCCGCCGGTTTGTCCAGGCGGATGCGGTTGATGCGGGGGAAGCGCATGGCGACGCCGGATTTGTGGCGGGTGGAGCGGTTGAGGCCCTCGAACGCGACCTCGACCACGCGGGTGCGGGCGACGGAGCGGACGGTGCCGAAACGCTCGACCGTATTGGTGCGGACGAAGCGGTCGAGTTCCCGCAGTTCCTCGTCGGTGAAGCCGAAATAGGCCTTGCCGACGGGAACGAGGTCGTCGCCATTCCAGACGCCGAAGGTGAAGTCGGAATAGTAGCCCGACCGTTTGCCGTGGCCGCGCTGGGCGTACATCAGGACGGCGTCGATCAGGTGGGGGTCGCGTTTCCACTTGAACCAGGGGCCCCGGATGCGGCCGGCGAGGTAGGGGCTGTCGCGGCGCTTGATCATCACGCCTTCGATGACGTCGGCGGGAGGTGCGGCGCGGAGGGCGGCGAGGTCGTCCCAGGTGGTGAAGGGGAGGTTGGGCGACAGGTCGATGCGGGGATCGAGGGTGGCGACGGCCTGGGCGAGGGTCGCGCGGCGGGCGTCGTAGGGCTGGTCGCGCAGGTCCTGGCCGTTCCAGATCAGGACGTCGTAGAGGCGCAGGCCCGCGGGGTGGCTGCGGAGCAGCGCGGGGGTCACGGTCTTGCGGTTCAGGCGCTGTTGCAGGTCGCCGAAGCTGGCGATCTGGTCGCCGCGGCGGATGAGGAGTTCTCCGTCAAGCGTGCCGTCGAAGGTCATCAGGTCGATGATGTCGGGGAAGGCAGGGCTGATGTCCTCTCCGGTGCGGGAGTAGAGGCGGCGGGTGCCGGCGTCGCTGACGGCCTGGACGCGGATGCCGTCCCATTTCCATTCGGCGGCGTAGGCGGCGGGGTCGAGGGCGGAGAGCTGGTCGAGGTCGGTGGGGGTGGAGAGCATCACCGGGCGGAAGGGGGCGCGGGCGGCGGCTTCGGGGCGGGGGGCGGTGCCGGCGGCCCAGGCGAAGAGGTCGAGGTAGGGGGGGGTGAGGGCGTGCCAGATCTCCTCGACCTGCGGGAGGGCGAGGTTGGCCCAGCTGGCGAAGGCGGAGCGGGCGAGGCGGGCGGAGACGCCGACCCGGAGGGCTCCGGTGGCGAGCTTCAGGTAGGCGTAGCGTTCGGAGGGGCCGAGGCTGTCGAGCCGGGTGGCGATGAGGGCGGGGAGGCGGGTCCTGGGGGTGGTGGAAAGTTCGTGGATGACCTCGGACAGGGGCGGGTCGGAGCGGGTGCCTTCGGGCCAGATCAGGGCGATGGTTTCCGCGAGGTCGCCCACGAAATCATAACTGTAGCGGAAAAGCTGAGCATCTGCTCGCGTTTCGGTCAGGCCGCGCAGGAGGCTGGGGGTGACCTGGCGGAGTTTGAGATCTCCGGTCAGGGCGGCGAGGGTGAGGCCGCGGTCGGGGTCGGGGATCTGGGCGAAGGAGGCGGCGAGGAGGCGTTCCTTGGCAAGGCGCTGCGGCGTGAAGGCGAGGCGTTCCAGGAGGGTGGCGAAGGTGGAAAGGCTCATTCCGCTTCGTCCTCGTAGCCGACGAGGTGGAGGGGGCGCGCGGCGCGCTGGGTCAGCTCGCACCAGCGGAGGAGGGCGTCTTCGCGGCCGTGGGTGATCCAGACTTCGGCGGGGTTCAGCTCGGTGATGGTGGCAGTGAGGTTCGGCCAGTCGATGTGGTCGGAGATGATGAGCGGCAGTTCGACGCCGCGCTGGCGGGCGCGGGCGCGGACCTGCATCCAGCCGGAGGCGAAGGCGAGGACCGGGTCGGGGAAACGCTGGGCCCAGGTGGTGGCGAAGGCGGAGGGGGGCGCGATGACGATGGCTTTGGCGAAGTCGGATTTCCTGCCGTCCGTTGCGGGGCGGAGGTCGCCGAGGTCGATGCCTTGGGCGACGTGGTAGTCGCAGAGCCGTTGCAGCGCGCCGTGGATGAAGATGGGGGCGTCCCAGCCTGCGGCGCGGATGGCGGCGATCACGCGCTGGGCCTTGCCGAGGGCGTAGGCGCCGATCAGGTGCGCGCGGTCGGGGTTGGCCTCGACGGAAGCCAGAAGGCGGGCGATTTCCACCTGTGGCGGGGGGTGGCGGAAGACGGGGAGGGCGAAGGTCGCTTCGGTGACGAAGATGTCGCAGGGGACGGGCTCGAACGGGGCGCAGGTGGGGGTGGGGACGCGGGCGTAGTCGCCGGAAACCACGATGCGCTGGCCCTGACCCTCCACCGCGATCTGGGCAGAGCCGAGGACATGGCCTGCCGGGTGGAAGCTGACGGTGACGTCACCGATGCGGATAGGGTCGGTGTAGGGCTGGCGGGCGGTGGTGAAGTCTTCGCCGTAGCGGATGGCCATGATGTCGAGCGTTTCGCGCGTGGCCATGACGGCGCTGTGGCCGGGGCGGGCGTGGTCCGAATGGCCGTGGGTGATGAGCGCGCGGGGGACGGGGCGGGTGGGGTCGATGAAGAAGTCGCCTGCCGGGCAGTAAAGCCCCTCGGGTCGCGGGATCAGGAGGGGTGGTTGGGCCATCAGGGTGTCCAGGCGAGGTCCGGCGCGGGGAGCGCGGAGGTCACAGGGGCAAAGGTGTGGCTTTGCCGGTGGCTGTCAACGAGTTTGGACGTGAGGGGGTTCCACAAGCGCGGGGGTGGAGCTGTTCGGGCCGGGTGCGACCGGGGCAAAACTTTTCGAAAAGTTTTGCAAAATCCTTCGAAGGATTTTGGCCCGGTTGCAGGTGTTGCGCCCGGTCAGACGGAGAGCAGCTCTATCGCGACGCCTTGGCCGACGCCGACGCAGAGGGTGGCGAGAGCCGATTTGCCGCCGCTTTCGGCCAGACGGCGGGCGGCGGTGGCGGTGATGCGCGCGCCGGACATGCCGAGGGGATGGCCCATGCTGATGCCACCTCCGCGCGCGTTCACGCGGGGGTCGGCGTCGTCGAGGCCCCAAGCGCGGGTGCAGGCGAGGACCTGGGCGGCGAAGGCCTCGTTCAGTTCGATCACGTCCTGTTCGGAGGGAGGCTTGGCGCCTCTGGCAACGAGGCGTTCCACGGCGGCGATGGGGCCGATGCCCATGATCCGGGGGGCGACTCCGGCCGAGGCGGCGCGGCCGATCCGGGCGAGGGGGGTGAGGCTGTGGGCGCGGACGGCTTTGGTCGAGGCGAGGAGGAGGGCGCAGGCCCCGTCGTTGACCCCGGCGGCGTTTCCTGCGGTCACGGTGCCGTTGTCGCGGAACGGGGTGGGAAGCGCGGCCAGCCGGTCGAGCGAGGTGGCGCGGGGGTGTTCGTCGCGGTCCACCATTGTGTCGCCCGCGCGGGAGCGGATCGTCACCGGCAGAATGTCGGCGCGGTGCCAGTCGGCATCGTAGCGGTCCTGTGACCGGAGCGCGTAGGCGTCCTGGTCGGCGCGGGTGATGGCGAAGTCTTCGGCCACGTTCTCGGCGGTTTCGGGCATCGACTGGATGCCATGCGCCTTGGCGATGCGCTGGTTGACGAAGCGCCAGCCGATGGTGGTGTCATGGATTTCGGCCTGACGGGCGAAGGCGGTTTCGGATTTGGGCATCACGAAGGGCGCGCGGGTCATGCTTTCGACGCCGCCCGCGATGATGAGGTCGGCCCCGTCGCGGATGGCACGAGCCCCGGCGATCACCGCATCCATGCCCGAGGCGCAGAGGCGGTTCACCGTCAGGGCGGGAACGCTGTCGGGCAGGCGCGAGAGGAGGACGGCCATGCGGGCGACGTTGCGGTTGTCCTCACCCGCCTGGTTGGCGCAGCCGAGGATCACTTCGTCGATGGGAAGGCCGGGGTGCAGGTCGAGCAGGCCGTCGATGACATGGGCGGCCATGTCGTCGGGGCGGATGGAGGCGAGCGCCCCGCCGTAGCGGCCGATGGGCGTGCGGCGCATGGTGCAGAGAAAGACGTCCTGGGTCATTCGGGGAGTCCATCCGGGGGTGGGAGGTAGCGGGTTTTCAGCTGCGGCGGCGCGGCGCGTTCGAGGCGGGCGAGTTCGGCGGCGATGGTGGCGGGGCCGTGGGTCTGGAGGCACTCGAAGGGGCCGCGCGGCAGGTTGAGGCCGAGTTTCAACGCGGTGTCGATGCCGTCGCGGGTGGTGCCGCCTTCGGTCAGCAGCCAGGCGGCTTCGTTGGCGAGGGTGGCCTCGATGCGCAGGGCGATGGCGGGGGCATCTGGCGGGGGTGCGGGGAGCGGGTCGGGGTGGACGAAGCCGCGGCCGGTCTTGCGGCCGAGGTGGCCGCTGGCGACCTGGGCGCGCAGGGCGTCGAAGACGTGATAGCGCGGGTGGCCGTTCATGGCGCGGTTCAGGCCTTCGGTCGCGGCGAGGTTGATGTCGGCGCCGATCAGGTCGATCAGGCCGAAGGGGCCAAGGCGGTAGCCTGCGGCGACCATGGCGGCGTCGATCTTTCCTGCGCTGCGGCCTTCTTCGAGAAGGGCAAGGGCCTCGCCGTAGAAGGGCCGGGCGCAGCGGTTGACGATGAAGCCGGGGCGGTCGGGGCAGTCGATCAGGGTCTTTCCCGTCGGCTGCATCAGCGACCGGGCGGTGGCGAGGGCCTGCGGGGCCGTGCCGGGATGGGCGACGAGTTCCACCAGCCGCATTGCCGGGGCGGGGTTGAAGAAGTGGAGGCCGATGAGGCGGTCGGGGTGTTTGAGCCCGGCGGCCATCGCGGCGACGGAGAGGGAGGAGGTGTTGGTGGCGAGGAGGGCGTCGGGTGGCAGCACCTGTTCGAGGGCGGCGAAGAGGGATTGCTTGGCGGGAAGCTGTTCGATCACGGCCTCGATGGCGAGGGCGGCTGCGCCCATGGCTTCGGGGCTGTCGACGATCGTGAGGCGCGAGAGGATGGCGTCGCGGTCCTCGGGGGTGAGCTTGCCCGCCTCGACCCGGGGGGCGAGTGTGGCGGCGAGGCGGTCGGGGGCGGTGGCGCGGGCGGGTGCGTGGCTGTCGGTGGCAAGCACGCGGTAGCCTGCGGCGGCGAAGACCTGTGCGATGCCGAGGCCCATGGTGCCAAGGCCGATGACGGCGACGGGGATCATCGGCCCTGGAACCCCGGTCTGCGCCTGTCCTGGAAGGCGCCGATGCTTTCGGCCTTGTCGGCAGTGTCGAGGAGGGATTCGAAGGCCTGGCGTTCCTGGGTGAGGGCCAGCGCGGATTCCGCCCCTGCGATCAGGGCGGCTTTCGCAGCCATGAGCGCGAGGGGCGCGCGGTCGGCGAGATTGGCGGTGAGGGTTTCGGCTTCGGTGAGGGCGTCCTCGGCGAGGTGCGAGGCGAGGCCCCAGGCATGGGCGGTGGGGGCGTCGATGATCTCTCCGGTCAGGACCAGGCGGGCGGCGCGGGCGGGGCCGATGCGGGCCATCAGGCGCTGGCCGCCACCGGCGCCGGGGATGAGGCCGAGGTTGGTTTCCGGCAGGCCGAGCCGGGCGGTGGGGCCGACGACCATGAGGTCGGCCATGAGGGCGAGTTCCAGGCCGCCGCCCAGCGCGAAGCCTTCGATGGCGGCGACGAGGGGTTTGGGGAAGGCGCGGATCGTGGCCCAATGCGCCTTGCGTGGGTCGCGGGCAGCCTCGGCGGCGGTCTTGGTGGCGATTTCGGTGATGTCGGCCCCGGCGGCGAAGTTGCCTTCGGTGCCGTGGATCAGGACGGCGCGGCAGTCGGGGTTCGCGGCCAGCCGGGTCAGCGTCGCGGCAAGGTCGGCCAGAAGCGCGGTGTTCAGCGCATTGCGCGCGGCGGGCCGGTTGATGACCAGCCGCGTCCAGGCGCCGTCGCGGGTTTCAAGCAGAAGGCTCATGCGGTCAGTTTGGGGGAAGCGGCGTCTTTTTCAAGCATAAAAGTTTTAATCTTGAAATTGTTCGCAAGGCTGTCACAGTTGCGGCAGTCAGAGGAGCGACCTGGCCATGAAGATTCTTTGCCTCGGCGGTGGGCCGGCGGGACTTTACTTCGCCATCTCGATGAAACTGCGCGATCCGGCGCATGATGTGACCGTGCTGGAGCGGAACAAGGCCAACGATACCTTCGGCTGGGGGGTCGTGCTGTCGGATGACGCGCTGGGCCGGATGCAGAAGAACGATCCGGTGTCGGCCGATGCGATCCGGGCGAATTTCGCCTATTGGGACGACATCGCCGTGGTGCACGACGGGGTGCGCACGGTGTCGGGCGGGCACGGGTTCGCCGGGATCGGACGCAAGGCGATGCTGATCCTGTTGCAGGCCCGCGCGCGGGAGCTGGGCGTGAAGCTGGAGTTCGAGACGGTGTTCAAGTCGGCGGAGGAATACCGCCGCGACTATGACCTTGTGGTGGCCTGCGACGGGATCAACAGCCTGGTGCGCGCGGAATACAAGGAGGTCTTCCAGCCCGACATCGACACGCGGAAGTGCAAGTTCGTGTGGCTGGGGACGCACGCCAAGTTCGACGACGCCTTCACCTTCATCTTCGAGAAGACCGAGCATGGCTGGGTCTGGGCGCATGTCTACCAGTTCGACGCCAACACCGCGACCTTCATCGTGGAAACCCTGCCCGAGACCTGGGACAGGTTCGGTTTCGCGCATATGTCCAAGGAGGAAACGGTCGAGACCTGCCGGAAGATCTTCGAGAAGCATCTGGGCGGGCATGGGCTGATGTCGAACGCTGCCCACCTGCGCGGGTCGGCGGTGTGGATCCAGTTCCCGCGGGTGATCTGCGAGAAATGGTATCACGAGAACGTCGTCCTGATGGGCGATGCGGCGGCGACGGGGCATTTCTCGATCGGCTCGGGGACGCGGCTGGCTTTCGACAGCGCGATCGCTTTGGCCGAATATCTGCATTCCGAGCCCACTCTGGAGGACGCCTTCCGCCGCTATCAGGACGAACGCCGGGTCGAGGTGCTGCGCCTGCAATCGGCGGCGCGCAATTCGCTGGAGTGGTTCGAGCAGGTCGAGCGTTATCTGGACATGCCGCCGATCCAGTTCGCCTATTCGCTGCTGACGCGGTCGCAGCGGATCAGCCACGAGAACCTGCGGCTGCGCGACCCGAAGTGGCTGGCCAGCGCCGAGGCCTGGTTTCAGGAGCAGGCGGGGGGGCGCGTCGGCAGCCGGCCGATGTTCGCGCCGTTCCGCCTGCGCGGGATGGAGTTGAAGAACCGCATCGTCGTCTCGCCGATGGCGCAGTACAAGGCGGTGAACGGCTGCCCGACTGACTGGCATTTCACCCATTATGCCGAACGGGCGAAGGGTGGGGCCGCGCTGGTCTATACCGAGATGACCTGTGTCAGCGACGTGGGGCGGATCACGCCCGGCTGTCCGGGGCTGTATGCGCCGGAGCATGAGGCGGCTTGGAAGCGGCTGGCGGACTTCGTTCATGCGGAGACGAGCGCAAAGCTGTGCCTTCAGATCGGGCATTCGGGGCGCAAGGGATCGACCTGCGTGCCCTGGGACGGGGGGATCGACCGGCCCTTGCCTGCGGGGAATTGGCAGACGCTGGCGCCATCGGCCATTCCCTATCGGCCCGAGAATGCGGTGCCGAAGGAGATGGACGAAGGCGATCTCGCCCTGGTGCGCGAGCAGTTCGTCGCGGCGACCCGGATGGCGGACCGGGCGGGCGCGGACATGGTCGAGATGCACGCGGCGCATGGCTATCTGCTGGCCAGCTTCATCAGCCCGGTGACGAACAAGCGGACGGATGCGTATGGCGGAAGTCTGGAGAACCGGATGCGCTATCCGCTGGAGGTGTTCCGGGCGATGCGGGCGGTCTGGCCGGCGGAAAAGCCGATGTCGGTGCGCATCTCGGCCAACGACTGGATTGATGGTGGCGTCACGCCGGAAGAGGCGGTCGAGATCGGGCGGCAGTTCGCGGCAGCGGGGGCGGATATCATCGACGTGTCCTCGGGCCAGACCGACCCGGCGGAGAGGCCGATCTATGGCCGGATGTTCCAGACCCCGTTCAGCGACCGCATCCGCAACGAGGCGGAGCTGGCCACGATGGCGGTGGGCAACATCACCGACTGGGATCAGGTGAACGGCATCCTGATGGCGGGGCGGGCCGATCTGGTGATGCTGGCGCGGATGCATCTGGCCGATCCCTACTGGACGCTGCACGCCGCCGTCGAGCAGGGCGAGACCGGGGCAAACTGGCCCGCGCCCTATCGCGGCGGGCGCGACGTGCTGACCCGGCTGCGCCAGCGCCAGCAGGAGGTGATCCGGGCATGAGCGGACGGTTGGACCCGCGCGTCAGGCGCGTGCTCATCACCGGAGGGGGCAGCGGGGTCGGGGCCGATCTGGCGCGGGGCTTTGCCGCCGAGGGGGCCGAGGTGGTGATCTGCGGCAGGCGCGAGGCCCCGCTGCGCGCCGTGGCCGAGCGGACCGGGGCGCGGGTGATCCTGGCGGATGTGACGGACGAAGGCGAGGTCGCGCGGCTGTTCGCCGAGGCCGGTCCGTGCGAGGTGGTCATCGCCAATGCGGGGCAGGCGGACAGTGCTCCGTTCGGGCGGACCACGCTGGCGCAGTGGAATGCGATGCTGGCGGTGAACCTGACGGGGGTGTTCCTGACCTTCCGCGAAGGGGTGCGGCAGTTCGATGGCTGGGGGCGGCTGTTGGCCGTCGCCTCGACTGCGGGGCTGAAGGGCTATGCCAAGGTGGCACCCTATGCGGCGGCCAAGCATGGGGTGATGGGCCTGGTGCGGTCGCTGGCGCTGGAGGTTGCGCGTGGGCCGGTCACGGTGAACGCGATCTGCCCGGGGTTTCTGGACACCGAGATGACCGCGCAGACGATCCGGGTGATCGTGGAAAAGACCGGACGCTCGCCGGAGGAGGCCCGCGCGGCGCTGGAGGGCCTGAGCCCGCAGAACCGGCTGTACCGGCCCGATGAGGTGACCTCGGCTGCCCTGTGGCTGTGCGGGCCGGGTGCGGAAGGGGTGAACGGACAGGCGATCACCATTTCCGGGGGTGAGGCATGAGCGAAGGATCGAAGCGGCGGCTGAAGCTGTGGATCCGGCTGTTGTCGGTGACGCGGGGCGCCGAGGCGCATCTGCGCGAGTTCCTGCGCGTCCGGCATGGCTCGACCCTGCCGCGGTTCGACGTGATGGCGGCGTTGTACCGGCGGCGGGACGGGTGCAGCATGAGCGAGCTGAGCCGGATGCTTCTGGTGTCGAACGGCAATGTGACGACGGTCGTCGACCGGCTGGAGGCCGACGGGATGGTGGAGCGTCGTCCCTCGGAGGCGGACCGGCGCACGGTCTTTGTCAGCCTGACGCCGCAGGGGTTGCAGCATTTCGAAGTGCTGGCGCGGGATCATGAGGCCGAGGTGGCGAAGATCTTCGCCGGGCTGGACGACGCGGATGTCGATGCCTTGACCGAAATCATGAAGAGGGCTGCCAAGCGATGAGCCTGCTGACCAAGACCGAACTGGCCGGGTTCGTGGCCGAGCACTTCCTGTGGGAGGTGCGGGACCGGATCGGCATCATCCGCCTGAACCGGCCCGAGCGGAAGAACCCGCTGAGCTTTGAAAGCTATGCCGAACTGCGCGACCTGTTCCGGGCGCTGGTCCATGCGACGGATGTCGATGTGGTGGTCCTGGCGCCGAACGGGGGCAATTTCTGTTCGGGTGGGGATGTTCACGACATCATCGGCCCCCTGGTCGGGATGGAGATGAAGGACCTTCTGGCCTTTACCCGGATGACGGGGGACCTCGTCAAGGCGATGATCGGCTGCGGCAAGCCGGTGATAGCGGCGGTGGATGGGGTCTGCGTGGGGGCAGGGGCGATCCTGGCGATGGCCTCGGACCTGCGACTGGCGACCCCGGGGGCGAAATGCGCGTTCCTGTTTACGCGCGTGGGGCTGGCGGGCTGCGACATGGGGGCCTGCGCGATGCTGCCGCGGATCATCGGGCAGGGGCGGGCGGCGGAGCTGTTGTATACCGGGCGGGTGATGCGGGCCGAGGAGGGCGCGGCCTGGGGCTTCTGGAACGCGCTGCATGCGTCTGACGCTCTGGAGGAGGCGGCGATGGGGCTGGCCCGGGCGTTGGCGGCGGGGCCGGTCTTCGCGCATGGGATCACCAAGACGCAGCTGAACCAGGAGTGGAACATGGGGCTGGAGCAGGCGATCGAGGCCGAGGCGCAGGCTCAGGCGATCTGCATGCAGACCAAGGACTTCGAGCGGGCCTATCGGGCGTTTATCGCCAAGGAACAACCGGTGTTTCGGGGTGACTGACCCCCGGGGCGCTGCCCCGGACCCCGGAGTATTTGGGAAAAGAGCAAGCTGTGAGTGAAAAGAGTTTCCTTGACTGGCCGTTCTTCGAGACCCGCCATCGCGAGTTGGCGGCGGCGCTGGAAGTGTGGTGCGCGGACAATCTGCCGGTGGCGCATGGCGATGTGGATGCAGCTTGCCGGGGGCTGGTTGCGGCGCTGGGGGCGCGAGGATGGTTGCAGCATTCCGGCGCGGGCGAGGGGGAGCGGCTGGATGTGCGGACCCTGTGCCTGATCCGCGAGACGCTGGCGCGGCATGACGGGCTGGCGGATTTCTCCTTTGCGATGCAGGGGCTGGGGATGGGTGCGGTCAGTCTGTTCGGCACGGCGGAGCAGCGGGAGTGGCTGGGGCGGACGCGATCAGGTCAGGCGATTGCGGGCTTTGCGCTGACCGAACCCGGGTCGGGGTCGGACGTGGCGGCGACGGCCACGGTGGCTGAGCGGGTGCAGGGCGGCTGGCGGCTGTCGGGGGAGAAGACCTGGATCTCGAACGGCGGGATCGCCGATGTCTATGTGATCTTCGCGCGGACCGGGGAGGCTTTGGGGGCGAAGGGGTTGTCGGCGTTCCTGCTGCCAGCGGCGACCACGGGGCTGGAGGTGGTCAGCCGGATCGAGGTGATGGCGCCGCACCCGCTGGCGCATCTGCGGCTGGACGGGGTGGAGCTGCCGGATAGCGCGTTGATCGGCAGGCCCGGCGAGGGGTTCAGGATCGCAATGTCGGTGCTGGATGTGTTCCGGTCGACCGTCGGCGCGGCGGCTCTGGGCTTTGCGCGGCGGGCGCTGGACGAGGCGCTGGCGCGGACGAAGGCGCGGCGGATTCAGGGGCAGGCGCTGAGCGAGTTGCAGCTGGTTCAGGGGCATCTGGCGGACATGGCGCTGGAGATCGACGCCTCGGCCCTGCTGGTCTATCGGGCGGCCTGGGTGAAGGACAGGGGCGCTGCCCGGGTCAGCCGCGAGGCGGCGATGGCCAAGCTGTATGCGACCGAGGCCGCGCAGCGGGTCATCGACATGGCGGTGCAACTGCATGGCGGCGACGGGGTGCGGCAGGGATTCGCGGTGGAAAGCCTGTATCGCGAGATCCGGGCGCTGCGGATCTACGAGGGCGCGAGCGACGTGCAGCGGATCGTGATCGCGCGGAGCATCCTGGGATGACTTACGAACGCCTGATCCAGATCGAGTTCAACCACTGCGACCCGGCGGGGATCGTTTTCTACCCGCGTTATTTCGAGATGGTGAATTCGGTCATCGAGAATTTCTTTGCCGATGTGGTCGGGCGGTCCTTTGCCTCGATGCACAGCGGCGCGTCGAATGGCGTGCCGACGGTGGCGATGGAGGCGGTGTTCCAGCGGCCCTCGCGGCTGGGCGACAAGGTGCGCTTTGCGTTGCGGGTGGAGAAGGTCGGTGGGTCCTCGGTCAAGCTGTGGATCGAGGGGCACGGGGACGACGGTCTGCGGCTGCGGGTCGGGATGACGCTGGCCTGGATCGAGGGAATGAAGGCCGCTCCGTGGCCCGGGGAGATGCGGGCGGCGTTGGAAGCCTACAAGGAGACGCAGGATGCATGAGGTCCTTCACCCAAAGCACTGGAAGGCCGCGCGGGGGTATTCCAACGGTATGGCGGCCGAGGGGCGCTTGGTCTTTACCGGCGGGATCATCGGCTGGAACGCGCAGCAGGAGTTCGAGACCGACGATTTCGTGGGCCAGGTCGAGCAGGCGTTGAAGTCCATCGTCGAGGTGCTGGCCTGTGCCGGGGCGGGGCCGGAGCATCTGGTGCGGCTGACCTGGTATGTAACCGACAAGCGGGAATACCTGAGCAGTCTCAAGGAGTTGGGGGCGGTCTACAAGGCGGTGATCGGGCGGCATTACCCGGCGATGGCTTTGGTGCAGGTGGTGGCGCTGGTCGAGGACCGGGCGAAGGTGGAAATCGAGGCAACCGCCGTCATTCCGAAGGCGTGACGGCAAGGGTTTGGGAGGACCCGAAGGATGCTTGGACCGACAGGACATGGCGACACATTCACGCGGGATCGGCTGCCGCCGGCGGAGGACTGGCCGGAGATCCGGCTGGAGGGTTTCGACTATCCCGATTGGTTGAACGTCGGCGTCGAGTTGACCGACCGGATGGTCGAACGCGGCTTTGGCGACCATACGGCTCTGATCGGCAACGGGCGCAGCCGGACCTACAAGGAGTTGACCGACTGGTCGAACCGGATCGCCCATGCGCTGGTCGAGGATTACGGGGTCAGGCCCGGCAACCGGGTGCTGATCCGCAGCGCCAACAATCCGGCGATGGTGGCCTGCTGGCTGGCGGCCACCAAGGCGGGGGCGGTGGTGGTGAACACCATGCCGATGCTGCGGGCCGGAGAGCTGACCAGGATCGTGGACAAGGCCGAGATCAGCCATGCGCTGTGCGATACTCGGTTGATGGAAGAACTGGTTGCCTGCGGCAAGGACAGCCGGTTCCTGCGCACCATCGTGGGCTTTGACGGCACCGCGAACCATGATGCGGAACTGGACCGGGTCGCCTTGAAGAAGCCCGTGCGGTTCGAGGCGGTGCGGACGGGGCGGGACGATGTGGCTTTGCTGGGGTTCACCTCGGGCACCACGGGCGAGCCGAAGGCCACGATGCATTTCCACCGCGACCTGCTGATTATCGCAGATGGCTATGCGCGCGAGGTGCTGGGGGTGACGCCAGAGGATGTGTTCATCGGCAGCCCTCCCTTGGCGTTCACCTTCGGGCTGGGCGGGCTTGCGGTGTTTCCGCTGCGCTTCGGCGCGGCGGCGGCGCTGCTGGAGCAGGCCTCGCCCCCGAACATGGTGGCGATGATCGAGGAGCATCGGGCGACGATCTGCTTCACCGCCCCCACGGCCTATCGGGTGATGCTGAAGGCGATGGATGAGGGGGCGGACCTGTCGTCCTTGCGGGCGGCGGTGTCGGCGGGGGAGACCTTGCCCGCGCCGGTCTATGAGGAATGGCAGCAGAAGACCGGCAAGCCGATGCTGGACGGGATCGGGGCGACGGAGATGCTGCATATCTTCATCAGTAACCGGTTCGACGATCATCGGCCGGGCTGCACGGGCAAGCCGGTGACGGGCTATGAGGCGCGGATCGTCGATGAGGAAATGCGCGAGGTGCCGCATGGCGAGGTCGGGCGGCTGGCGGTGCGGGGGCCGACGGGGTGTCGCTATCTGGCGGACCACCGGCAGCGGGCCTATGTGCGCGACGGCTGGAACCTGACGGGCGACAGTTTCTGGCAGGACGAAGAGGGCTATTTCCACTTTGCCGCGCGGTCGGACGACATGATCCTGTCGGCGGGTTACAACATCGCGGGGCCGGAGGTGGAGGCGGCGCTGCTGTCGCACCCGGCGGTGCTGGAATGTGCGGTGGTGGGAGTGCCGGACGAAGACCGGGGCCAGATCGTGCAGGCGCATGTGGTGCTGGCGCCGGGGCAGTCGGGCGATGCGCTGATGGTCAAGCTGTTGCAGGACCATGTGAAGAAGGTGATCGCGCCCTACAAGTATCCGCGCAGCGTGGTGTTCACCGAGGCGCTGCCCAAGACACAGACCGGCAAGATCCAGCGGTTTCAGTTGCGGGGCACGAAGGGCTAGGCGGCGCCCTTCGGGACGATCCCGGCGGCGACCCATTCGTCCAGCTTGGCCAGCACGGCGTCGCAGAAGGCGGCGTCGTTGATGTGGCAGTCGAGGACGGTGTGCTCGACCCGGCCTGTCAGCGCGCGTTCGGCGGCTTCGGTGAAGGCGGCCAGGCCCTCGGGGTCGTGCGCAGCTTCGCCGGGGCGGTCCCACTCCTCGATCCCGCCCCTGGGCAGGAAGAAATGCGTCGGGCCCTTGGCCTGGGCCAGCCGGTCGGCGATGACGCGGGCAAGCTCGCGGCGTTCCTCGGCGTTGAAGCCCACGCTTTTGATCAGGCGGTTGTGTTCGTGGAAGGGGCGGTCCTGGAAACGCGGCGGGATCGGTTGCCAGCCGGCGAGGTCGAGGATGTCGGCGGCACCCGGAGCCACCAGTTGCGGCGTGCCGCTGCGGCCCGCGCCGGTCAGCCGGTCGGCCCCGGCGCTGACCAGCGAGCCGTGCAGCATGTTCACCAGTTCCTGCAAGGAGAAATCCATCACGCAGGCGAAGGTGCCCTCGGCGGCCAGACGCTCGAAGGCCATGCCGCCCATGCCGGTGGTGTGGAACACCGCGATGTCATAGCCGCGCCGGGTCAGTTCGGGGTGCAGGCGTTTCATGTATTTCAGGCAGGAGGAGCCGAGCGAGGTCATCCCGATCAGCGGGCGGTCGAGTTTCGGCGCCTCCACCGCCTGCGCGGCGCCGAGGACAGCCCCGGCGGCCTGGCTGAGCGAGGACTTGCACAGTGGGTTGAGGCCGTAGAGACCCCCGGCCCAGAGGATGAACTGGACGTCCGCGGCCATGCGTTCGGCGGCGATCAAGGGCGATCCGGCGACGGTGGAGACGATGTATTTCGGCACGCCCAGCGGCAGGGCCTGCGCGCAATCCAGCGCGAGGTCGGTGCCCATCGTGCCGCCCAGCGCGATCATGCCGTGGAAGCGGCCTTCGGCATGGAGTTTGCGGGTCATGCGGGCGGCGCCTGCGCTCATCCGGGCGAAGGCCTCGCCTTCCTCGCCCAGCGCGATCAGGGCGTCGATGGTGGTGTTGGCGGCGGCGGCGACCTGGTGCTTGGAGACATCGACAGAGGTCTTCGCCTGACCCAGGATGCTGACATCCATCGCCAGCACCTCGCCGCCCTGCGCCTTGATCCGGCTGATGAGGTAGGCAAGTTCGTCCGCCTTGGTGTCGAACGTGCCGATGACCAGGATGGTTTTCGTCATGTGCCTTCCCCTGCCGGTGCCATCGTGCGTCCGCGTTGACGCGGATATTTGGTTCATTATAATCACCAGTGGTTCAATGATAATCAGCCCTTGCCTTTGCGTCAACGAGATTGGCTGGGCAGGGGTCACGCCGGAGTCATCATGTCCACCACTGTCGCCAAGGCCTTGTCGTTGCTGGACCATTTCTCGGAAGCAGAGCCCGAGATCGGGCTGTCGGAACTGGCGCGCCGGTCAGGGGTGGACAAGGCGACGGTGCATCGGATGCTGGGGGTGATGTGCGACGCGGGCCTTCTGGAAAAGCGCGGCGATGCAAGGCTTTACCGGCTGGGGGCGGGCGTGCTGCGGCTGGCGCGTGTGCGTGAGGCGGCGTTTCCGGTATCCGCTCTGGTCCAGCAGTCGCTGGCGGAGCTGGCGGCGCGGCTGGGCGAGACGGCGCATGCCTCGCTGATCTCGGGGCGCGGGCTGGCGACCATCGGCATCTGCGAAAGCAACCGGGGCAGCCGGGTGTCGCTGGTGGCGGGCGAGATCCTGATGCTGCACTGCACCGCCTCGGGCCTGGCGGTCCTGGCCTATTCCCGGCCCGAACGGGTGGACCGGGTGCTGGCCGAGCCGCTGGTGGCCCGCACCACGCGGACGATCACCAACCCGGGGGTCTTGCGGGCGCGGCTGGAGGAGATTCGCCTGTCCGGCTTTGCCGAGGCGGATCAGACGGCAGAGGACGATGTCTATGGCATCGCTGTCCCACTGTTCGACAGCGATGGCGAGGCGACCGGCGCGATTGCGATTGCGACGCCCGCGCACCGGATGACGAATGACCTGCGGCAAGAGATCATCACCGCGCTGATCGCCGAGGCCGAGCGCGTGACGGTGAGTTCGGGCGGGCGCGTCCCCGCCACGTTCCGCGCCGCTGCGGCCCGGTTCGTGCAGGTCTGAGTCTGATTGACCGGGCGATGATTGCGGTGCATAATAATAACCAGTGGTGGCAATAATGAACCGACATGAGTCAACCCCGGATAGATGCCCTTCGCAAGGCCCCTGTTGAGCCGTTTCAGCACCTGATCGATGGCCGGTCGGTTCCGGCCTCGGATGGGGGGGTGACGACCGTCGTGTCGCCCATCGATGGGTCGCGGCTGACCACTTATGCCCGCGGAACGGTGGCCGATGCCGAAGCCGCCATTGCCGCCGCCCGCCGCGCCTTTGACGATGGCCGCTGGTCCGGGCTGGCCCCGGCGGCGCGCAAGAAGATCCTGCTGAAATGGGCCGACCTGATCGAGGCGCAGGCGGTGGACCTGGCCGTGCTGGGTGTGCGGGAGAACGGCACCGAGATCGGCATGGCGCTGAAGGCAGAGCCTTTGTCTGCGGCGGCGACGGTGCGCTACTATGCCGAGGCGATCGACAAGCTTGCGGGGGAGATCGCCCCGACCGACCCGGCGTTTCTGGGGCTGGTGCACCGGGAACCGGCGGGGGTGGTGGGCGCAATCGTGCCGTGGAATTTCCCGCTGATGATCGGGGCGTGGAAGTTCGGACCCGCGCTGGCGGCGGGCTGCACGGTGGTGCTGAAACCGGCGGAGACGGCTTCTCTGACGCTTGTGCGGGTGGCGCAACTGGGGCTGGAGGCCGGACTGCCTGCGGGTGTTCTGAACGTGGTCACAGGCGAGGGGCCGGTCGTTGGTGCCGCGATTGCAGCGTCGATGGACGTGGATGTGCTGGTCTTCACCGGCTCGGGCGCGACGGGGCGGCGGCTACTGGAGGCGGCGGCGCGGTCGAACCTGAAGCGGGTCTATCTGGAGCTGGGCGGCAAGTCGCCCAACATCGTCTTTGCCGACGCGCCGGACCTGGACGAGGCGGCGAAGGTTTCGGCGATGGGGATCTTCCGCAACTCGGGCCAGGTCTGCATTGCAGGGTCGCGCATCCTGGTCGAGCGCAGCGTGCATGCGGCGTTCGTGGAGAAGCTGGCGGCGCAGGCGGCGGCGATAAGGGTGGGCGATCCGCTGGACAGCACGACGCAGGCGGGGGCGGTGAATTCGCTGCGGCAGTTGCAGCAGAACCTGCGGTTTGTCGCCGAGGCGCGAGAGGCGGGCCGGACCGTGATCGGCGGCGCGCGGATACGGGAGGAGACGGGCGGGTTCTACATGGAACCGGCGATTGTCGAGGCCCGGCCCGAGGATCGGGTGTTCCGCGAAGAGGTCTTTGGCCCCGTGGTCACGGTGACGCCCTTCGACACCGAGGCGGAGGCGGTCGCGCTGGCCAATGGCACGTCCTACGGTCTTGCGGCGGCGGTGTGGACTGGAAACCTGTCCCGGGCGCATCGGATGGTGCGGAAGATCCGCGCGGGGCTGGTGCATGTGAACACCTATGGCGGGTCCGATCTGACGGTGCCCCTGGGCGGGGTCAAGCAGTCCGGCAACGGGCATGACAAGTCGCTGCATGCCTTTGACAAATACCTGAACCTGAAAACCGCCTGGGTGAAGCTGTGATGCTTGCCCTGCAAGGAGCCTGACGATGAAGGATTCGAATTTCCTCAAGGAAAACAACGCGCGGCACCTGTGGCATCCTATGGCGCATCCGGCGGACAGTCTGGCGAACCCGCCGGAAATCATCGTCGAGGCGGAGGGGGTGGAGATCATCGACGTCGACGGCCACCGCACCATCGACGCGGTGGGGGGGTTGTGGAACGTCAACCTCGGCTATTCCTGCCAGCCGGTGAAGGACGCGATCACGGCACAGCTGAACCGGCTGCCTTATTATTCGATCTTCCGGGGCACGACGAACGACAACGTGATCGAGCTGGCCGAGATGCTGGCCGATTTCTTCGCGCCGGACGGGCTGAGCCGGGCCTTCTACACCAGCGGCGGGTCGGACGGGGTGGAAGTCGCGCTGCGGCTGGCGCGGCAGTATCACAAGATCCGGGGCGAGGCGGGTCGGGTCAAGTTCCTGAGCCTGAAGAAGGGCTATCACGGCACGCATACTCTGGGCGCATCCGTCAACGGCAACGCGAATTTCCGCACCCAGTATGAGCCGCTGATGCCGGGGTGTTTCCATACCCCCGCGCCCTACACCTATCGCAACCCGTTCAACGAGACCGATCCGGCGCGGCTGGCGCAGCTGTGTCTGGCGGCGATCGAGGACGAGATCAGGTTCCAGGACCCGTCCACCATCGCGGCCTTCATCATGGAGCCGGTCTTGGGCGCGGGCGGGGTGATCCCGCCGCATGAAAGTTTCATGCCGGGGGTGCGGGCGCTGTGTTCGAAATACGGGATCCTGCTGGTCGCGGATGAGGTCATCACCGCCTTCGGGCGGACGGGCAGCTGGACGGGCTCGCGCCACTGGGGGGTGCAGCCGGACCTTCTGGTGTCGGCCAAGGCGATCACCAACGGCTATTTCCCGTTCGGCGCGGTGATGGTGTCGGAAGCCGTGGCCGAGGTGTTCGAGAGGGATACCAGCGGCAAGGGCGCCATCGGGTCCGGGTACACCTATTCCGGGCATCCCGTGGGGGCGGCGGCGGCGATTGCCTGTCTGAAGGAGACGCAGCGGATCCAGCCACAGAAGAACGCGGGGGCGCGGGGGGCGCAGCTGTTTGCCGGGTTGCAGGCGCTGATGGCGCGGCATGAGGTGATCGGCGACGTGCGCGGCGGCCATGGGCTGATGTGCGCGCTGGAGCTGGTGGCGGACCGGGCGACCAAGGCCCCCATCGACAAGAAGACCATCGGCAAGGTGCATCGCGCGACCTATGAGGCCGGGGTGATGGTCCGGGTGTCGGGCAACAACATCATCCTGTCGCCGCCCCTGGTCGTCACCGAGGGCGATGTGGCGAAGATCCTGTCGGCGCTGGAGGCTGGCTTCGCCGCGCTGTGACGGCGGTCGGGGGCAAGGTCAGTCGTCCGGATCGCCGGAGGAAGGTGCGCGCCGGGCCAGGCGTTTCAGGAGCGAGGCCAGAATCGCAGCCTCGCCGTCGCCGAGAGTGTCGCGGAGGTGCCGGTCGAAGCCGATGGCGAGCTGGCCCAGTTCGGCAAAGGTGGCCTGACCCTTTGGCGTCAGCGACAGCACCTCGGCCCGGCGGTCGGTCTCGCTGGGCCTGCGCATCAGCAGTCCGGACTGTTCCAACGCGGCAACGGCGCGGCTGACCTTGGTCTTTTCGATATGGCTGATCGCGCAGATGTCGCGGGCGGTCATCGCGCCGAACTTGCCCAGATTGGCCATCACCCGCCATTGCGTGCGGGTCAGCCCATGGCGGTCGCGGTAGATCGCCTGGAACCCGTGCGAGGTCGCCTCTGCCGCCTGATTCAGGAGGTAGGGCAGGAAATCCTCGAGATCGAAGCCGTGGGTCGGGTCAGTCATCGGCGGCGTTCCCTTCGTTGCGGCAAGTGCCTGGCATGGGGGGTGGGCCCGGGTCACGCGACGGGTTTGACCCGGTCGGGATGGGCGGCGGCGAAGGCGGGCAGCGGCTCCAGCGCGGCGGCGATGTCGGCCAGGCGGGGGAAGGGGGCCAGGTCCACCCCCCAGCGGCGGGCGTTGTAGAGCTGCGGCACAAGGCAGATGTCGGCCAGCGTCACGCTGTCGCCATGGCAGAAGCGGCCTTCGGGGCGTCGGGTCAGCAGGCCTTCCAGCCCTGCAAGGCCCAGCGGGATGAAATGCTGCATCCAGCCCTCCATCGTGGCGCCGAGGCTGACGGCATGCCGGGCGACGCGCAGGTTGCAGACCGGATGGGTGTCGATGGCAATGGCATGGGCCAGAGCACGGACCCGGGCGCGATCCGCCGGACCTCCGGGCAGCCAGCCTGCCCTCCGGGTTTCGTCCAGATATTCCAGGATCGCCAGCGACTGCGTCAGGCGGAGATTGTCGATCTCCAGCGTCGGGACGAGGCCCTGCGGGTTGCGCGCCAGATTGGCGGGCGCAGTCTGTTCGTCCGCCGTCAGGTCCACCGGCACTGCCCGGTAGGTCAAGCCCAGCAGGTTCAGCGCGATGCGCACCCGATAGGCCGCCGAGGACCGCCAGTAATCATACAGCACAATCTCGGCCATCGGCCCCTCCGATTAGTTGCCAACGCAACTTTATCTTGACTTGGTTGCATCCGCAACTAAACTGGGCGCATGTTCCGCCTCGGCTGCGGGCAGGCGGCATATCAGCATCCGGGAGGAGCGCATGACCAGTCATTCCTTGCCTGTGGGCATGATCCGGGCCGCTTCTGTTGCCGGTCCGCATGAGGGCTACATGCCGGGTTTCGGCAATGACTTCGAGACCGAGGCGCTGCCGGGTGCGCTGCCGCAGGGGATGAACAGCCCGCAGAAGTGCAATTACGGGCTTTATGGCGAGCAGCTGTCGGGCACCGCCTTCACCGCGCCGAGCCACCAGAATGAGCGGACCTGGTGCTATCGCATCCGGCCCTCGGTCAAGCATACGCACAGGTTCAGGCGCATCGAGGTGCCGCACTGGAAGTCGGCCCCGCTGATCGATCCGGCGATCATGAGCCTGGGCCAGTACCGCTGGGACCCGGTCGCCGTTCCCTCCGAGCCGCTGACCTGGGTCACGGGGATGCGGACGATGACCACGGCGGGGGATGTGAACACGCAGACGGGCATGGCCAGCCACATGTATCTGGTCAATCAGTCGATGCAGGACGCGTATTTCTATTCGGCTGATGGCGAGCTTCTGGTCGTGCCGCAGGAAGGCCGGCTGCGGTTCTGCACCGAGCTTGGGATCATCGACCTGGAGCCGAAGGAAATCGCCATCCTGCCGCGCGGGCTGGTCTATCGGGTCGAGGTGCTGGAGGGCCCGGCACGCGGCTTTGTCTGCGAGAATTACGGGCAGAAGTTCACGCTGCCCGGCCGCGGGCCGATCGGGGCCAACTGCATGGCGAACCGGCGCGACTTCAAGACTCCGGTCGCGGCCTTCGAGGACCGCGAGGTGCCCTCGACCGTCACGGTCAAATGGTGCGGGCAGTTCCATGTGACCGAGATCGACCACTCGCCCCTGGACGTGGTGGCCTGGCATGGCAACTACGCGCCGGTGAAGTACGACCTGCGGACCTACTGCCCGGTGGGCGCGATCCTGTTCGACCATCCCGATCCGTCGATCTTCACGGTGCTGACCGCTCCGTCCGGGATCGAGGGGACGGCGAACATCGACTTCGTGCTGTTCCGCGAACGCTGGATGGTGGCGGAAAACACCTTCCGCCCGCCGTGGTACCACAAGAACGTCATGTCCGAGCTGATGGGCAACATCTATGGCGTCTATGATGCCAAGCCCAAGGGCTTTGTCCCCGGCGGCATGTCGTTGCACAACTGCATGATCCCGCACGGGCCGGACCGCAACGCCTTCGAGGGCGCGTCGAACGCCGCGCTGAAGCCCGAGAAGCTGGAGGACACCATGTCCTTCATGTTCGAGACCCGCTTCCCGCAGCACCTGACGCCCTGGGCTGCGACGAACGGCCATGCGCAGGAGGATTACATCGACTGCTGGGGCAGCCTGGAGAAGAAGTTCGACGGGACGCCGGGCGTGAAATGACAGACGGCGGACCGGGGGCCAGCCCCCGGACCCCCGGGATATTTTCGGACAGATGAAAGAGGGCAGATGCCGCTGCTGCGATCCTGGGTCGAAAGCGCCAATGCGCCGGACCATCCGTTCCCGCTGAACAACCTGCCCTGCGGGGTGTTTTCGCTGGATGGGGAAGAGCCGCGCTGCGGCGTCGCCATCGGGGATTTCGTGCTGGATGTGGCGGGGCTGGAGGAAGCGGGCCTGGTTGCCCTGCCCGGTGGTCCCTTCCTGGACGTGCCGTTCTGGAACGACCTGATGGAAGCCGGGCCGGTGGTCTGGGCCGCCTTCCGCGACCGGTTGACCGCCCTGCTTTCGGACGGCGCGGCCGAGAGGGCGGCGGTCGAGCCCTTCCTAGTGCCTCTGGCCGGTGCAACCCTGCACATGCCGTTTCTGGTCAGCGAATACACCGATTTCTACGCCGGGCGGCACCATGCCACCAACGTCGGCACCATGTTCCGCGGCGCCGAGAACGCCCTGCCGCCGAACTGGTTGCATATCCCCATCGGATATAACGGGCGGGCCTCGTCGGTGGTGGTCTCGGGCACGCCGGTCCGACGGCCCTGGGGGCAGATCAAGGGGCCGGACGATGCGGCCCCGCGCTTTGCGCCCTCGGCCCGGTTCGACATCGAGCTGGAGATGGGCGCGGTGGTGGGCCAGCCCTCGACCCATGGCCAGCCGGTGACGGTGGAGGAGGCCGATGCGATGATCTTCGGCTATGTCCTTCTGAACGACTGGTCGGCGCGGGACATCCAGGCCTGGGAGTATCAGCCGCTGGGGCCGTTTCAGGCCAAGGCGACGGCAACGACGATCAGCCCCTGGATCGTGATGAAGGCGGCGCTGGAGCCGTTCCGCACCTCGACGCCTGCGCGGGAGAAGCCGCTGTTGCCCTACCTGCACGAGCCGCGCCCGATGCTGTACGACATCGCGCTGGAGGTCGCGCTGACGCCGGAAGGCGGGACGGAAACCGTGATCGCCCGGACGAACTATGCCGAGATGTATTACTCGGCCGCCCAGCAGCTGGCGCATCACACCACCAGCGGCTGCGCGATGAACGTGGGCGACCTTCTGGGGTCCGGCACGATCTCGGGCCCGACGAAGGAGTCGCGCGGCAGTCTGCTGGAACTGTCCTGGGGCGGGAAGGAGCCGTTCCCGGTGGCGGGCGGCACGCGCAGTTTCATTCAGGACAACGACACGCTCACCCTGCGCGGACAGTGCAAGGGGGACGGTTACACCATCGGGTTTGGCGAGTGCACGGGCAAGGTGATCCCGGCGCTGGCCGACCCCTACGCGAGATAGGACAGGACATGGCAAAGGCTTTCGCGTCGCAAGGCGACATGGCGGAGAAGACGATCAGCTTCACCGAGATCGGCGAGGGCCTTTACGCCTTTACCGCCGAGGGAGACCCGAACTCGGGCGTCATCATCGGCGATGACAGCGTGATGGTGGTCGAGGCGCAGGCGACGCCGCGTCTGGCGCAGAAGGTGATCGACTGCATCCGGGGAGTGACGGACAAGCCGATCAGCCATGTCGTCCTGACGCATTACCATGCGGTGCGGGTGCTGGGGGCGTCGGCCTTCAAGGCCACGCAGATCATCATGTCGGAAGCCGCGCGGAACATGGTGGCCGAGCGCGGGCAGGAGGATTGGGACAGCGAGTTCCAGCGATTTCCCCGCCTGTTCCAGGGGCATGAGGACATCCCCGGCCTGACCTGGCCCACGACGACCTTCAACGGCAAGATGACGGTCTGGCTGGGCAAGCGGCGGGTGGACATCCTGCAACTGGGCCGGGCGCATACGGCGGGGGATGCGGTGATCCATGTGCCGGACCAGAACGTGATGTTCACTGGCGACATCGTCGAGGCCCATTCGGCCTGCTACTGCGGCGACGGCCATTTCAACGACTGGGGCGGCACGCTGGAGGCGATCCGGGCCTACGATCTGGACGCGATCGCTCCGGGGCGCGGTGATGCGGTGGTGGGGCGCGCGGCGGTGAACGGGGCGCTGGACCGGACGAAGGATTTCGTGGAATCGACCTACCGGCCCGTGGCCAGAGTCGCGGCGCGGAATGGGAGCCTCAAGGAAGCCTGGGAGGCAGCCCGGGCCGAGTGCGATCCGAAGTTCAGGGACTATGCGATCTACGAACACTGCCTGCCCTTCAACGTCGCCCGCGCCTATGACGAGGCGCGCGGGATCAGCCATCCCCGCATCTGGACCGCCGCGCGCGATCTGGAGATGTGGGCGGCGCTTCAGGGCTGACGGTCTGGGGGAACGACATGACTGCGCTGGTGCCGGACCGCTACACGCTTGCCTTCCGCCTTTATCCGTACGCGAAATCGCCGGACCAGGACGCGGCAACCCCGGTCCGCCACGGGGCGGTGATCGTGGGGGGCGGTCCCGTCGGCCTTGCCATGGCGCTGGACCTGGGGCGGCGCGGGGTGCCGGTGCTGCTTCTGGACGACCACGAAGGCGCGGGCCTGGGCAGCCGGGCGCTGTGCTTTGCCAAGCGCACGCTGGAAATCTGCGACCGGCTGGGCGCGGCGGGGCCGATGCTGGAGAAGGGCGTGCAGTGGAACCTGGGCAAGGTGTTCCACGACGACCGGCTGCTGTATGAGTTCAACCTGTTGCCGGAAGGCGGCCATGCCTTCCCGGCCTTCATCAATCTGCAACAGCCCTGGTTCGAGAAGTTCCTGCATGACGCCATCGTCCAGGTCCGGGCCGAGGGCGCGCCGATCGAACTGCGGGGCAAGAACCGGGTCGATGCCGTCAACGTGGCCGATGACCATGTGACGCTGGACATCCTGACGCCGGACGGGCCTTACCGCCTGGAGGCCGACTGGCTGATCGCCTGCGACGGGGCGCGCAGCCCGGTGCGGGGGATGCTGGGGCTGAGCTTTGACGGGCGGGTGTTCGAGGACAACTTCCTGATCGCCGACGTGAAGATGAAGGCCGATTTCCCCACCGAACGCTGGTTCTGGTTCGAGCCGCATTTCAAGTCGGGCGACTCGGCGCTTCTGCACAAGCAGCCCGACGACATCTGGCGCATCGACTTTCAGCTGGGCTGGAACATCGACCGCGCGAAGGAGCTGGAGCCGGAGAATATCCGCAGGCGGGTCGATGCCATGCTGGGGCCGGACGTGGAGTATGAGCTGGACTGGTGTTCCATCTACACCTTCCAGTGCCGCCGGATGGAGAAGTTCCGCCATGGCCGGGTGCTGTTCGCGGGCGATTCTGCGCATCAGGTCAGCCCCTTCGGCGCACGGGGCGCGAATTCGGGCATTCAGGACGTGGACAACCTGGGCTGGAAGCTGGCGCTGGTGCTGGAAGGGCTGGCGCCGGAAAGCCTGCTGGACAGCTATGACGCCGAACGGGTGCATGGGGCAGATGAAAACATCCTGAATTCCACCCGCGCGACGGATTTCATCACGCCGAAAACCCCGGTGTCGAAGCTGTTCCGCAATGCGGTGCTGCGCCTGGCCGAACATCTGCCTTTCGCGCGGACGATGGTGAACTCTGGCCGGTTGTCGGTGCCTTGCACCTATGACGGCTCGGTCCTGAACGGGCCGGATCATCCCGACATGCCCGCCCGCACGCGCCCCGGATCGGTCTGCCCCGATGCGCCGTTGGCGGGGGGCTGGCTGCTGCGCCAGCTTGGCCCGGGCTTCAGGCTGTTGACCATCGACTCCGAGGCGCCGGAGGTGCTGTCTGCCCATGGTCTGACCGTGCCGTGTCTGGCTCTGGCTGCGACGCCGGAACTGACGGCGCGCTATCTGGGCACGGCCAAGGGTGCGGTCTACCTGATCCGGCCCGACCAGCATGTCGCCGCCCGCTGGGATCGCTTTGACGAGACAGCCGTTGCCGAGGCGCTGGCCCGTGCGATCGGAAAGGTGTGACCGATGCTGATTACCACTCCGAACCTGACCCGGCCGGACGAAAGCTATGCCGCGCTGATCGCCACGCATGAGGGCCTGAGCGAGGCGGAAAGCCATGCGCTGAACGCCCGGCTGATCCTGATCCTGATGAACCACATCGGCGATCATGCCGTGCTGGCCGAGGCGATGCGGCTGGCGCGCGACCCGGGGGCTCAGGCGAAGTTCAGCGAAACGGTTCCGAACGGGCCGAAATCGGCGTGAAAGCGGCTGCCGGGTGGGGCTTCGATCGGGCGGATGAAGCTGCCGGACAAGAGGATATCTCCGGCCGCTATCCCCATGCCGTAGTCGGCCAGCCGGTGAACCAGCCAGAGGATGCCGCTCACCGGATCGTTCAGGACCCCCGCGCCAAGGCCGGTTTCCTCTACCACCCCGTCGCGCGTCACGATGGCGCCGACCCAGCGCAGGTCGAAGGCCAGGGCGGCATGGCGCTGGGGGCCAAGGACGATGCCCGCGTTCGCTGCATTGTCGCTGACCGTGTCGGTGATGATCCGGGAGCGCCCCGTGGCCGGGTCGGCTCGCAGGATGCGGGTGTCGAGGATTTCCAGGCTAGGGGCGACGTGGTCGGTGGCGGCCAGCACGTCGTTTCGCGTGACCTCGCGGCCTTGCAGGGGGGCCTTCATGACAAAGGCGATCTCGGCCTCGATCCTTGGCTGGATGAAGCGGTCCTTGGGCACGGTCGCGCCATCCGGGAACAGCATGTCGTCCAGCAGGACGCCAGAGTCGGGCGTGGCGATGTTCAACGCCTGCTGCATGGCGCGGCTGGTCAGGCCGATCTTCCAGCCGATGACCCTGCGCCCCTCGGCCCGTTTGCGCGCGACCAGGGCGGCCTGCACGGCATAGGCGTCGTCCAGAGTCATGTCGGGATAGCGCAACGACAGAAGCCCGCATTGCACGCCGGTCCGTTCGGCCTGAAAAAGCATTTCAGCGGCTTCGGTGATCTGGTCCGGTGTCATTCGTCGGCCACCCCGTTCCGCAGGGTGCCGATGCCTTCGGCGGTGACTTCGATCACGTCGCCGGGTTTGAGCCAGATGGGCGGGTCGAAGCGCGCGCCTGCCCCTGTGGGGGTGCCGGTGACGATGATGTCGCCGGGGACCAGCGTCGTGAAGGTGGAGATATAGGCGATCTGCCGCGCCACGGGGAACAGCATCCGCCCGGTGCGGTCCTGCTGGCGCAACTCTCCGTTCACGCGGGTTTCCAGTGCGATGTCGAGGATCTGGGAAGGGTCGGTGAAGGGGACGGCCCAGGGACCCATCGCGCCGGAACGGTCCCAGTTCTTGCCTTGCGTGACGTTGAATTTCGCGTGGCGCACCCAGTCGCGGATCGTGCCTTCGTTGCACAGCGTGACGGCGGCGATGTGGGACAGCGCCTCGGATTCAGGGATGCGGCGGCCGGCCTTGCCGATGATGACGGCGATCTCGCCTTCGTAGTCGAGTTGCGGGCTTTCCGGCGGGCGGATCAGCGGCTGCCCGTGGCCGGTGAAGCTGCGGGCAAAGCGGGGGAAGAGGGACATGAACGGCGGGGCGTCCTGGCCGTCCTTGTACTCGGCATTGCGGTCGGGGAAGTTCACGCCCACGCAGATGATCTTTTCCGGGTCGGGGATCGGGATGTCGTATGTGAACGATCCTTCGGGATGGCTTGCCGGGCGGCCTTGCCCTGCTTTCAGCACCCGAAGAACCGCCCCGGCCTCGATCACATTGCGCAGGGTATTCCACTGCGGAAACTCGGGCGACAGGGCGAGAACGCCTCCCGCAGCGGTCACGCCCCAGTGTTGCTTGCCATCGGCGGAGAAGGTCACAAGGTTCATGGCGTCAGGGCGCGATGATCGGGGTTGCCTTCAGGTCGCTGTCGGCCAATGTGGCGCCGTCAAAGACGGACCCCAGTTCGAACCACGACCGCGGGGCGGGCGCGCCCCAAAGGGTCTGGCGCTGCGGGTCCTTCAGGTCCCATTTGATCGGCTCCAGGTCCGGGTCGCAGGTCTGGTAGTCGGAACAGTAGATTTCCGTCCGGTGCCCGTCCTTGTCGCGGATGTACAGGAAGAAGGCGTTCGAGATGCCGTGGCGGCCGGGGCCGCGTTCGATGTTGGCGAGGTAGCCGGTGGTGGACATCAGGTCGAGAAGGTCGATGATGTTCAGCGGCGTGGGCACCCAGAAGGCGGTGTGGTGCAGGCGAGGCCCGGTGCCATTGGTGAAGGCGATGTCATGGACGCCGCCCTTCCGGTGCATCCACGCGGCCCAGGTGCGGCCTGTCTCCTCATCCGCGGTGTATTCGGTGACGCGGAAGCCCATGTCGCCGTAGAATTCCACAGCCCTGTCCACGTTCGACGAGAACAGGTTGAAGTGGTCGATGCGCAGCGGCTTGACCCCGCGATAGAGACGATACTGCTGATGGATCGGCGGCAGGCGGTCCATCCGCGCGTAGAATTCCAGCGGCACGCCCCAGGGGTCGCGGGTGGCGAGGACCCGGCCCATGAAGGGGCGTTCGGTCCAGGCCACGGGCAGGCTGCGCGCCGTGAACCAGTGCGCGGCGCGGTCGAGGTCGTCCTCGGACCAGAGCTTGAAGCCCAGCACGCCCACCGAAGCCTCTGCCGACTGGCGCAGGATCATGCAGTGGTGGCCGCGTTCCTCCATCGCGCGGAGGTAGATCGCCGTGGCATCCTCGTGCGTGACCTGAAGGCCCAGCGTGTCGACGTAATAGGCGCGGGACCAGGCGAGGTCGGTGACCTTCAGCTCGACATGGCTTAGGCGGACGATGTTGAAGGGCGGGTTCAGGTTCGGGGCGGGGATGGGCATCGTCAGGCTCCCAGTCGCTGGATCTTGTGGTGGCCCAGGGCGAAGGCCACGTTCTTCTGTTCCATGTAGAATTCGAACGACCAGTCCCCGCCGTCACGCCCGATGCCGCTGGCCTTGACCCCGCCGAAGGGGGTGGGCAGGTGGCGGACGTTTTCGCTGTTCACCCAGATCATCCCCGCCTCCAGCCTTTCGCCGAAGCGCAGGGCGCGGGTCAGGTCGTTGGTCCAGACATAGCCGGTCAGGCCGTAGGCCGTGCCATTGGCGATGGCCAGCGCCTCCTCCTCGTCCCGGAAGGTGATCGAGGTGAGGAAGGGGCCGAATACCTCTTCCTGCGCGATGCGCATATCCGAACGGGCGTTCGTGAACAGGGTCGGGCGGATGAACCAGCCCTTGTCGCCGACCCGGGAACCACCCGCAGCAAGGGTCGCGCCGTCCTGTAGGCCGATGCCGACGTAGGAGGTCACCTTGTCGAAATGCGTCTGGTGGATCAGCGGGCCGACCTCGGTTGCCGGGTCCAGGGGATGGCCGACGCGGATGTTGTTCACGCGGGCGACCAGCATTTCGTGGAACCTGTCCGCAATCGTCTCTTGCACCAGCAACCGGCTGGAGGAGGTGCAGCGTTCGCCGTTCAGCGAATAGATCATGAAGATCACCGCATCCAGCGCGCGGTCCAGATCGGCGTCGTCGAAGACGATCACCGGATTCTTGCCGCCGAGTTCGAAGTGGACACGCTTCAGCGTGTCGGCGCCCTGCTTCATGATCATGGAGCCGGTGCGGCTTTCGCCGACGAAGGCGATGGCCTTTATGTCGGGGTGTTCGGTCAGCGCCTTGCCTGCGCCTTCACCCATGCCGTTCACCAGGTTCAAGACGCCGGGGGGAAGGCCCGCCTCGTGACAGATCTCGGCCAAGAGGCGCGCGGTCAGGGGGCTGAACTCGGCGGGCTTGTGGACGACCGTGCAGCCTGCGGCCAGCGCCGGGGCGATCTTCCAGGTGGACAGCATGAAGGGCGTGTTCCAGGGCGTGATGACACCAACCGGCCCGATCGGGTGGCGCGAGGTGACGTTCAGATGGTCCTTCGTCGGCAGGCTTTTCCCGTCGCGCGCGCCTGGCGCGAGGTCGGCGAAGAAGCGGAAGTTTTCCGCCCCGCGCAGCGCGGCCTTGGACATGAAGCGCCAGGCCTGCCCGGTGTCCCAGCATTCGCAGAGTGCGATCTCCTCGGCCCGCGCCTCGATCCCGTCGGCAATGCGGTGCAGGATCGCCTTGCGGCTGGCCCCGTCCATCGCGGCCCAGGCCGGGAACGCGGCCTTCGCCGCCTTTGCCGCTGCGTCCACTGTCGCCTCGGTGCCAAGTGCCACGCGGGCGATCAGGCTTTCGTCGACCGGCGAGTGGGTCTCGAACCACTCGCCGCCGCTGACGTCCTGTCCTGCGATCAGGTTCAGGATGCCCCTGGCGCGGAACCGGGCCAGATGGCCGTCGAGTTTCGCCAGATGGGTGGCAAGATCGGTCACTGGGCGTCTCCTGGCAGGTAGCGGCGGATCGACGAGGTCTTGGGCGACAGCGCGGGGTCGATGTCGCGCATTTCGAAGGACAGCAGGAAGGACGAGGTTTCAAGGACCTTGGCGCAATAGGCCTCGGCTGCGGCGAAGATGCGCGCCGTGGCCTCGGCCTTCGCCTGATCGCTGCGCCCGCCCCGCAGGCGCAGCGAGATGTCAAGGAAGGCGTGGTCCGGGTTGCCGTCGGCGATCACGACATGGGTGCAGGCCGTGGCGCGGACGCGGATGCCCGCCAGCGGCAGGATGCCGGTTTCAACCGCCGCATCGCGCAGCACCCGGCACAGCCCCGCCACATCCAGCCGGGTTTCGAGATTGGGGGAATAGTCGATCTGGATATGCGGCATCTCACCCCTCTTTTAGTTGCTTTGTTAAATAAAAGCATGGCGAGTGTCAACCACTGATCGGCGAGGGCAGGACTGCGCCGGTGCACGACCGCCAGGCGGTCTTGCCGATGGTCAGCGTCAGACAGGACTGGGAGCGGGTATCGAGGCCTAGCCGCGCGGCGGGAACATCCGGTAATACAGCGCGTCGGGCAGGAAGTTGCCGCCCCGGAACAGCAGGGAGAACAGGGTCGGGAAGCTGATCTTGAAGCCGCCGCGTGTCATGTGCCGGAACATGATCCGGGCGGCGGCGTCGGCGTCCATGATGAAGGGCATGGCGAAATCGTTCTTCGCGGTCAGCCGGGTGCGGATGAAGCCGGGATTGGCCAGCTGCACGGTGATCCCGGTTTTCCGCAGATCGGCGTAAAGCGATTCCGCCAGCACCATCGTCCCGGCCTTGGAGGCGGCATAGCCGATGGCCCCCGGCAGGCCCCGGAACCCGGACAGCGAGCCGGTGATGACCACATGGCCCCGGTTGCGCGCGACCATGCCGGGCAGGGCCGCGCCCAGAACGCGGATGCAGCCGGTGAAATTGACGTTCGCCATCGCCTCGGCCTTTTCGGCGTCCCAGTCCTGGGCCCGCATCGGCCAGTAGACCCCGGCGAGGAACACCAGACCGTCAAGCTGTGGCAGTTGCGCGGCGGCCCTGGCCACGCTGGCGCTGTCGCCCACGTCCAGCGGCAGGATGGTAGCCGGTCCCGGCAGGCTGGCGGCGGCGGCCTTCAGGCTGTCTTCGCTGCGCGCCGACAGGATCAGCTCGGCCCCGGCCCGGGACATCAGCCGCGCGAGCGCCAGGCCCAACCCTTCCGATGCGCCGATCAGCCAGTAGCGTTTGCCTTTGAAGTCCCTCATTCCGCGGCGGCCAGCTGGCGCGCTTCGCGGGCGGCGGGGCGGATGGTGGCCACAAGCTCGGCCACCTTGATCCCGAACTTGCGGAACTGCGACCGGTTCATGATCGTGCCGTTTTCAAGCAGATACATCCAGTCGGTCACGTCCAGCACATGCCCCCCGGCCTCGGGCGTGAGGCGGATGCGGTAGCGCAACAGGACACCTGAGCCTTCGACACGGCCCGTGCCCTTGCCCTCGACATCCGGGGCGGTGGCGGTGATCTGCCCGTCCGGGCCCAGCGCCAGGGTCCAGGCGCGGTGCTGGACGCTGCCGCTGTCATAGCGGAACACCTCGGCCAGCGTGCCGGTGGTGCCGTTCCAGGTGCCGGTCATATCGGCGACAAAACGCGAGCTGACGCGACCGGTGGGGCCGAAGATCACGCCCTCGCAGATCAGGGGGCCGGACAGGTGCTTGCGCAGATCGAAGTCGGGCCCCTTGCCGCGATAGTCGGCGGGGTCCTGCGCGGCAAAGGAGGCATAACGCTGCTTCAGCAGCATGACTGCGATGGCGATCAGCGCGCCGGCAAGGGCGGAGAGGATCGGGGTCATCGGAGGGCCTCCTTCAGGGGCGGGGTCAGCGGGGTCCGCGCGAGAAGCGCGATGGCGGTCAGCTTCAATACGCAAGGGAGGCCCGCGTAGATCAATGTGAGGGTGCGCAGGGCGCTTTCGGGGCTGGACTGGCCGGGCTGGAAGCCTGCGGCCTGGAGCGCGGGGAGGATGGTGAGGGCGGCCAGAGCGAGGGAGAGTTTCGAGACGAAGTTCCACAGGCCGAAGGCGGCGGCCTCGGGTGTGCCGGTCTGGGCGAGGCGGTTTGCGAAGATCGCGGGGAGGAGGGTGAGGTCGGCCCCGAGGGCCGCGCCGGAGGCGGCGCAGATCAGGGCGAAGGGGATGAGGTCTCCGGCCCCGAGGGTGAGGGTCCAGAGGAAGCTGGCGATGGCAAGGGTCATGGCGGCGAGGAGGGTGGGTTTCGGGCCATGGCGGCGGGCGAGGAGGGACCAGACCGGGGTCGAGGCGGCGGCGGCGAGGAAGAAGAGCAGGAGGAGCGGACCTTCCCAGCCGGGAAGCACAAGGCGGCTTTCGACGAAGAAGAGGAAGAGGGTGGAGGTGACGGCGACGGGGGAAGCGTTGAGCAGCGCGATCAGCAGAAGGCGGCGCGACAGCGGGTCGGCAAGCACGGGGCGGAACAGGTCGAGGGGGTTGGGCGTGGGCTCGGCCGGGGTTCCCTGCCATTCGCGGCGCATCGCAAGGATGGCGGCGATGGCCACCACGGCGAAGATCAGCGCGAAGGCGGTGAAGGGGGTGTCCGTCAGGCGGGCGAGGGCGACAGGGGCGGTGGCGGCAAGGCAGACGCCAAGGAGCGAGCCGCCCTCGCGCCAGCCGGCGAGGCGGATGTGGCCCTGCGGGCCAAGCGAGGCGGCCTTGGTCACGCCTTCGGCATAGAAGCAGATGGTGAGGAAGGAGAAGGCGGAAAAGAGGACGGCCAGCGTCAGCGCGAACCAGAGAAGCGGCGCGATGGGGGGTGTCATGGCAAAGAGTGCGTAAAGCGCTCCGGCCATCATCGCAGCGGCGAGGGTGACGGTGAGCCGGCGCTTTGGCCGCGTCGTCTCGGCCAGCCAGCCCAGCGCGGGATCCTGCACCACGTCGATCAGGCGCAGCGCAGCGAGCGTCAGGCCCATGGCGGCGAGGGAGGTGCCGTAGGTATCGACGTAGAACTTCGGCGCGTGGATGTAGATCGGCAGGCCGGCCATCGCGATCAGGGCGGCGAAGAGCGACCAGGCGGGGAGGCGGTGGCTCATGGGTCCGGGCGGCTGCGAAAATGAGCGCCTTGCGGCGCAAGCCCTTTGTCTCGCCTCTGCGCGCGAAGGGCGCGCAACCGGCTCGGGCGGCCTCCGGCGGGGATATTTGCAGACAGATGAAAGGCGAAGGCGTGGCGCATCAGCGCGAGATGTCTTCGGCCGGGGGCGTGGGGCGGGGGTTGAACCTGACCTTCTTGAGCCAGAGCTTCAGCGCCTGCCAGTGGATCAGCGCCAGCACGCGGCGCGAGCCGAAGGGGCGGCGCAGGGCGGAGGCGAGGATGCCACGGTTGGTCAAGGGTTGGCGCGGGCCGATCAGGTTGGTGAAGAGGCCGCCGCCGGGGGTGGTGTAGTCGATCCAGATGCCGATGCGGTCGGGGCGGATGTCGAAGCGGAAGGTGTAGGTCCCGGCGACGGGCTGGAAGGGCGAGACGTGGAAGATCTTCTGCGCGGTGATCGTGTCTTCCCGCGTGATCGGCGCGCGGTCGTCGCGGTGGCAGAGGTAGGAATGGCGGTCGCCGTAGGTGTTCGTCACCTCGGCGATCACGGCGCGCAGGTGGCCGAGGTGGTCGTAGGACAGCCAGAAGGCGACGGGGTTGAAGACATGACCCAGAAGGCGGGGCTGTGCCAGCAGGAGAATGCGGTCTGCAGCCAGCCCGTGCTGCGTCAGCACCGAGCGCGCCCATTCGGCGCCGGTGCCCTGGCCGGGCGCACCGCCATGGTCGGCATCGTGGACCGACATCAGGTTGCCCCGGTTGCGCGAGAACAGCGCAGGGCCTTCGGCTTTGGCGGGGTCGAGAAGCAGGTAATCCACCGAATAGCGGAAGGCGTTCTTCACCGCGCCCTTGCGGCCGTGGAAGGTCTCTGCCGGGATGCGTTGCACCTGCATCAGGCGACCAGCCGCAGGGCCTGGCGCTCGGCCATCGCCTCGACAACATCCACCGCCGAGGCGAAACCGTCCTCATGGAAGCCGTTGCGCATCCAGGCACCGCAGAACCAGGTGTTGCGGGCCCCGTTCATCGCGCGCAGGCGGTCCTGCGCCGCGAAGGCTGCGACGTCGAAGACCGGGTGGTGGAAGGTGGTCACGTCGTGGATCAGCTCGTCCCGGATCGGCCTTGTGGTGTTCAGCGTCACGAACAGCGGGTCGTCCTGCGGGATCGGCTGGAGCGAGTTCATCCAGTAGGTCAGGTCGATCCGGTCGCCGGGGCCGGATTTCGGTTCGACATAGGACCAGGAGGACCAGACCTTGCGCGACCGGGGCATCAGCGAGGGATCGGAATGCAGCACCGCCTCGTTCGGCTGATAGCGGATCGCGGCCAGCGCGCCGGTTTCCTCGGGCGTGCCGTCGGCGAGGAGCTTCAGCGTGATGTCGGAATGGGTGGCGAAGACCACATCGTCGAACAGTTCCGGCTCGCAGCCTTCGGCGCGGACGAAGACCGACCCGGCCTCGCGCCGGACGCTGGCGACGGGGGTGGCGGTGCGGATGTCCACGCCCTGCGCCGTCATCGCGGAGTGCAGGCGGCGGACATATTCCACCGACCCGCCCTTCACGGTGTACCACTGGTGCTGGCCTTCGTAGTCCATCAGCGCGTGATTGCGGAAGAAGCGGACCAGCGCCTGCGCCGGGAAGTTGAGGATGCCCGAGGTCGGCGTGGACCAGATCGCGCCCGAGAAGGGCGTGATGTAGTGATCGCGGAAGTAGCGGCCCGTGCCAAGCCGCCCCAGAAGCTCGCCGATGGTCATGGCGGGATCGGTCGCCACGGCTTCGGCATTGCGGTTGAAATGCAGGATGTCGGACAGCATCCGCAGGAAGCGCGGGTTGAAGGCGTTGCGGCGCTGGGCGAAGATCGTGTCCAGCGAGGCCAGCCCGTATTCCAGCGCGCCGCCCCGGATCGATGCGCCGAAGGACATGCTGCTTTCGGTCACGGGCACGCCCAGCTTTTCGAACAGACGGACGAGGTTGGGGTAATTCACCCGGTTGAAGACGATGAAGCCGGTATCGACCGGCTGATCCTTGCGCTTGCCGGCGATCACCGTGCGGGCATGGCCGCCGAGGCGCGGCTCGGATTCGAACAGGACGACCGAGTTCCGGTCGGCCAGAAGATGGGCTGCGGCCATCCCGGAAATGCCGCCGCCGATCACGGCGATGCGGCGGGGGGTGGGGCCGAACTGTTCGAAAGGCATTCTGTGGACTTCCCTCGTTGGTTTTAGAAAGTTACGCAGCGGGCACCTGATCGGATCACCCTTTGCGACCTTTACGGTGTCGCACCGAAGAAAGTTTCCTGTCAGGTTCCCCATACGCACCCATGGCGCGAAATCTGTCAAACCAGGTTGACACAAACTCTTGACTTGTGGCCCGAGTGCTCCACTTGCCTGAAAAATGATCCGACTGCGGGGTCAGGGCGTAGAAGTCACATGATGCTTGACGCCTCGAGACCCGCTATGACGGAGCAGGCCTTGCCGCCCATGCCTTCGGGCATAGGTGGGAAGGTCGGTTCGCGCCAGAAAAAGGACGGGTCGTTGGCGAAGGCGGAAGATGAGACGGACTGGGCCGGCCTTCTGGTGAAGGTACGCGACCATCAGGACAGGGCGGCATTCGCGGCCTTGTTTCGGCACTTTGCCCCCAGGGTGAAGGCCTTCCTGATGAAGTCCGGTGCAGGGGCCGCACTGGCCGAGGAATGTGCGCAGGACGTCATGGCGGTGCTGTGGCAGAAGGCGCATCTCTTCGACCCGGCGCGGGCCAGCGTGGCGACCTGGGTCTATACCATCGCCCGCAACCGGCGGATCGACGCGCTGCGCAAGGCGCGCCGCGCCGAGCCGGAGGAACTGGATTGGGGTCCCGAGCCCGAGCCGGATCAGGCCGAGGTTCTGGAAGCCCAGCAAGAGACAGAGCGGCTGGGGCGCGCGTTGGCCGCGTTGCCCGCACCGCAGAGGACGTTGATCGAACGCGCCTTCTACGGCGACCTCTCGCACAGCGAGATCGCGGCAGAAACGGGGCTTCCCCTGGGGACGATCAAATCGCGGATACGGCTGGCGCTGGAGAAGCTGCGCCACCAGATGGGTTGAAGGACTGAGTAGAAATGACGATACGCCACCATCTTTCGGACCAGCTTCTGATGGCCTATGCGGCCGGTCAGCTGCCCGAGGCGTTCAACCTGGTTGTGGCGACGCATGTCTCGCTGTGCGACGAGTGCCGGGCGCGGGCCGCGTCCTTCGATGCGGTGGGCGGGGTGCTGCTGGAAGAGGCCGACGAGATCGCGATGGGCGAGGATGCCCTGGCGCGCGCGCTGGAGCGGATCGAGGGCCTGCCGCAGGCGACAAGGTCCGAACCGCTGAAACCGGCGGGCATCTTCCCGGCGCCGCTGGCCGATTACGTCGGCGGCGACCTGTCGGCGGTGCGCTGGCGCAAGGTCGGCGGCGGGGTGAAACAGGCGATCCTGCCCACCGGCAAGGATGCCTCGGCGCGGCTTTTGTATATTCCGGCGGGGACGGCGGTGCCGGACCACGGCCACCGGGGGATGGAGCTGACGCTGGTTCTGCAAGGCGCCTTCGCCGACGAGAACGACCGGTTCGGTCGCGGCGATATCGAGATCGCCGATGAAGAGGTGGAACATACTCCGGTCGCTCTGGCGGGCGAGGATTGCATCTGCCTGGCGGCCACCGATGCGCCGTTGCGGTTCCGGGGGCTGATCCCGAGGTTGGCGCAGCCGCTCTTGCGGATCTGACAGGGGCGCCGGTTGTGCCAGTCTGAAGCCCGGCCTACGGCAGCTGAAACCGCACCGCGATCACTGGCCCGTCGCCTTGCAGGCGCGCGGGACCCTCGGTGAGGATCAGATCGTCGCGGCCGACCATCTGCCCGTTCACCTCACAAGGGCCGAGCGCGTAGAGCGCAAGGGTGCCACCGGCGGTCAAATGATCGTTCCGGGTGAGCGTCACCTGTGGCTTCGGCAGGCCGCGCGCGGTCATCACGTTGAAATCGTCGGACTGCTGGCCGTTCGTCTCGCTGGCGGTCACCACGACATCTCCCGGAAAGGCCACCGGCACCAGAGGCGCGCAGCGCAGGTCGATGCCCGGCCCGGTCAGCCGGAAGCCGGGGCCCGAAAGCACCGTCAGGTTCCGCTCGATCCCGGGAAACAGCGAGAACGGCCCGTCCTCCACCACGGATGCGCGCGACAGGCGGACCAGAAGCTGGCCGTCCCGTTCCAGCCGCCAGAGCTCGATCGTGGTGCCGCGCCCGTTCTTCCAGGGCTGGGTCCGGTAGTCGGCGGGTGTCAGGTGATGCAGGAACATCCCGTCTTTTCGCGCGACACTTGCCGCAAGACAACCCGTCCCGGGCCTGACCCGGGACCTCCGGGCATCTCTCGGAGAGGCCCCGGATCGGGTCCGGGGCTGGGTCTCACTCGGCAGCGGTCGGGCCGATCACCCGTGCCGGCGTGTCGGGGGCCAGTTCCTCGAAGTCGAAATTGTCCAGCCGACGCGCGCGTTTGCTGGCCTTGTCGGAGGAGATCTTGATTTCTTCGATATCCTTCGCCGCCTGGCCGAAATGGCGGTCGAGGTTCTCCACCCGCGCGCCAAGGCGTTCGACATCGGCATAGAGCAGCGACAGTTCCCGCCGGATCGCGCCCGCCTGTTCGCGCATCCTTGCGTCCTTCAGGACCGCGCGCATGGTGTTCAGCGTCGCCATGCAGGTGGTGGGCGAGACGATCCAGACCTTGGCGGCAAAGCCCTCGCGCACCAGTTCGGGGAAGTTGGCGTGCAGTTCGGCATAGACCGCTTCGGACGGCAGGAACATCAGCGCGCCGTCGGCGGTCTCTCCCTCCAAAATGTATTTCTCCGAGATCGCCCGGATATGCGCGCGGACGGCGGTGCGCATCTGTTGCGCGGCCTCCTGCACCCCGCGCGGGGTGTCGGCGCGGCGGATCGCCTCGTAGGCCTCCAGCGGGAACTTGGCGTCGATCACGATGGGGCCGGGGGGATTGGGCAGATGGATCAGGCAGTCGGCGCGGCGGCCGTTAGATAGGGTCGCCTGCATCGTGTAGGCGTCCGATGGCAGCGCTTTCTGCACGATGTCATGCAGCTGGATTTCGCCGAAGGCGCCACGGGTCTGCTTGTTCGACAGGATGTCCTGCAGGGACAGGACGTTCCCCGACAGCTTTTCGATGTTCGCCTGCGCCTTGTCGATGGTTTCCAGCCGCTGCTGCAATTCTCCCAAGGACCGCGCCGTGCGGGTCGAGGTGCCGTGCAGCGCCTCGGTCATCTGGCGCTGCACCTCGGCCAGCCGCTGTTCCATGACCTGCAACATCGCCGTCTGGCTGACCGCCTGCGCTTCGGAAACGTGGTGCAGGCCGCCCGCCAGGCGTTCCTGCCCGTCGCCCAATTGCTGGATGCGGGTGGACAGCCAGCCGATCTCGCGCATCAGCGGTTCGGCGGCCGTCGCCGAGCGGCTGACGCTGCGCAGGATCAGGACGAGGAAGCCGAGGAGCACCGCGACAAGGCCGCCGAGGACCAGCACCTCGGGGTCGTTCCACTGATAGGTCTGGCCGAACAGCGTGATCATCGGCGGCCGAACAGGCGTTCGATGTCGTGGAGGCTGAGTTCCACATAAGTGGGCCGCCCGTGGTTGCACTGGCCCGAAAGCGGCGTCGCCTCCATCTCGCGCAGCAGGGCGTTCATCTCTTCCACCCGCATCTGCCGGCCGGAGCGGACCGAGCCGTGGCAGGCCATTCGGCTGAGGATCGCGTCGATCTTCGCGCGGACAAGCGTGCTGTCGCCCTGATCGGCCAGTTCGTCCAGGATGTCGCGGACCAGCGCCGCGCCGTTCACCGGGCCGAGGATCGCGGGGGTCTCGCGGATTGCCACCGCGCTGCCGCCGAAGGGTTCGATCACAAGCCCGACCTGCGCCAGATCGGGCGCGGCGTCCAGAAGGCGCGCGGCCTCGGTGGGCGACAGGTCCACGATTTCCGGGATCAGCAGGGGCTGGCTGCGGATGCCGATCTCGGCCAGTTGGCGCTTCAGGCGTTCATAGACGAGGCGTTCATGCGCGGCGTGCTGATCGACGATCACGATGCCGGTCGCCGTCTGGGCGACGATGTAGTTTTCATGCAGCTGCGCCCGGGCGGCGCCCAGGGGATGCTCGTCGTTCGCCTGCGGCTCCTCCTCGCTGGGGGCGCTGTCGGGGGTGAAGGCCGGGGCCTGGGAGGCTTCGGCGAAACCCGAAAATGACGGGGGAGACTGGAAGGCGAAGGCGCGGGTGATGGCGGGCGGGCTGGGCCGGTCCATCTGATAGACGCGCGGTTCCGGGCGGAAGGCGCCCAGCGTGGCCGCGCCCACGGTGGAGGAGGCCCGGTGGCCAGCGCCCGCCAGCGCCGATTTCAGCGCGGTGATGATGAGGCTGCGCGCGGCATCGGGTTCGCGGAAGCGGACCTCGGCCTTGGCAGGGTGCACGTTCACATCGACACGGCTAGGGTCGGCGATCAGGTTCAGCACCGCCGCCGGGTGCCGGTCGCGGGAGAGGACGTCGAAATAGGCCGCCCGCAAAGCGCCGTAGAGCATCCGGTCCAGCACCGGGCGGCCGTTGACGAACAGGTATTGCTGCGCCGAGGAGCCCCGCGAATAGGTCGGCAGGGCCGCATAGCCTTGCAGGCGCAGCCCGTCGCGCTCGGCGTCGATGCGCAGCGCGTTGTCGATGAAATCGCGGCCCAACATCGAGGTCAGCCGCGCGCCCAGCGCGTCGAACAGATCGCCGCTCGCCGGATCGGCGCGGAACAGCACGCGCGCCTCACCCCCGCTCACGTCGCGGAGCGTGAAGCCCACCAGCGGCTCGGCCATGGCCAGACGGCGGATGACCTCGGTCACCGCCTGCGTCTCGGCCCGGTCGGAGCGGAGGAATTTCAAACGCGCCGGGGTGGCGAAGAACAGATCGCGCAGTTCGACGACCGTGCCCCGGGTCAGCGCGGCGGGGCGGACAGGGGACATCCGGCTGCCCTCGCAGGTGATCTGCGCCGCCTCGCCGTCCGCGCGGGAGGTGATGGTCAGGCGACCCACGGCGCCAAGCGAGGGCAGCGCCTCGCCCCGGAAGCCGAAGCTGCGGATGTCCAGAAGGTCGGACCCGTCGATCTTCGAGGTCGCATGGCGCGACAGCGCCAGCGGCAGGTCTTCCGCTGTCATCCCGCAGCCGTCGTCGGTGACCCGGATCAGCGTCTTTCCGCCGTCGGCGATGTCAACCTGGATACGCGACGCGCCGGCGTCCAGCGCGTTCTCTACCAGCTCCTTCACCGCCGAGGCGGGGCGTTCCACAACCTCGCCCGCCGCGATGCGGTTGATCGCGGCTTCGTCCAGTTGCCGGATCACCGGACGACCGTGGGAACCCGTTATCTTGGGGGTGTGAACCGTCATGCCCCCATCTGTAGCAGGGTGGAACGAGTCGGGGAAGAACGAAACCGGATTATCCCTGGTGGGGCACGCACTCCCAAGTCCTTTCGCGCGCTAACCGGAAAACCGGATCTCCGGCCACGGTTCGGGCAGACCGGCGCAGCATCCGCAGAGTGTGGCGGGGCTGTCGACAGGAACCTGGACAGCCTGCGTTCCACCGACCGCTGCGGTGCCCGCCAAGGGTCACGGGCCCTGCTTCGGCGAGGCGCCTCGCTTGTCCTGGACGCTTGTTGGTGACCTCGTCACTCTTCGCCGGACGCAACCGACGAGGAGACGAAGTCGAACGAGGAGGCGTCAGCCGTGCTTTACCATCACATGCCGGACCACCGTATAGTCCTCCAGCGCATAGACCGACATGTCCTTGCCGTAGCCCGACTGCTTCAACCCCCCATGCGGCATTTCGTTGGTCAGCATGAAATGGGTGTTGATCCAGGTGCAGCCGTAGCGCAACCGCGCCGCCGTCGCCATGGCGCGGCCCACGTCGCGGGTCCAGACGGATGACGCCAGCCCATAGTCGCTGTCGTTGGCCCAGGTGACCGCCTCGTCCACCTCGCTGAACGGCGTGACCGAGACCACCGGCCCGAAGACCTCGCGCCGCACGATCTCATCATCCTGCTTGGCCCCGGCGACCACCGTGGGCTTGTAGTAGAAGCCCGGCTCCATCGCCTCGCCGCCCGTGGTGATCTGGACGTGGTTCAGCTCGCGCGCGCGGTTGACGAAGCTGGCCACCCGGTCGCGCTGGCGCTGGCTGATCAGCGGGCCGATTTCGTTGGTGGCGTCGTCCTCCGCCCCCAGAACGATGGACGACGCAGCCGAGGTGAGATCCGCGACAAGATTGTCGTAGACCTTCTTCCCGGCATAGACGCGGCAGGCGGCGGTGCAGTCCTGTCCGGCGTTGTAGAAGGAAAAGGCGCGCAGACCCTCGACGACCTCGGAAATGTCGGCATCGTCGAACACGATCACCGGAGCCTTGCCGCCCAGTTCCAGATGGGTGCGCTTGACCGTCTTGGCGGCCGCGTCCAGCATCTTCTTGCCGGTCGCCACGTCTCCGGTCAGGGAAATCATGTCCACCTGGGGATGGGTGATGAGGTAGCTGCCGACGGTCTGCCCACGCCCGGCGATGACGTTGACCACACCTGCGGGCAGGACATCGGCCAGGATCTGCGCCAGCTTCAGCGCGGTCAGCGGCGTCTGCTCGCTGGGCTTGAAGACCACGGTGTTGCCACCCCCGATGGCAGGGCCAAGCTTCCAGGCCATCATCATCAAGGGATAGTTCCAGGGCGCGATACTGGCCACCACGCCCACGGGGTCGCGGCGGATCATGCTGGTATGGCCCGAAAGGTATTCCCCCGCCACGGTGCCCGTCATGCAGCGCACGGCACCCGCGAAATAGCGGAAGCAGTCGACAATCGCCGGCATCTCGTCATTCCGCGCGGCGTTGATCGGCTTGCCGCAGTTCAGCGCCTCGAGCTGCGCGAAGGCATCGGCCTCGGCCTCGATCCGGTCGGCGATGGTCAGAAGCGCGGCAGAGCGTTCGGCGGGCGTGGTGCGGGACCAACCCTCGAAGGCGGCGCGCGCGGCGGCGACGGCACGGTCGACCTGCGCGGTCGAGGCTTCGGGCACCTCGAGGATCAGCCCGCCGGTGCGGGGGTTCAGGATCGGTTCGGGCGTCTCCTGCCCGGCCTCAAAGGCCGATCCGATGAGGAATTTCGTCTGGATGTTCATTGGGTTGATCTCCCTATTTGCCCATGCCGGCGGTCTCGGACCCGCCGCGGGTGAGGTAGTAGGCTGCGAGGATGGGGAAGAAGGTGGCCGCGAAGACCACGATGGCGACGACGTTGGTGACGGGGCGCTGACGCGGGCGGACAAGCTCGTTCAGCATCCAGATCGGCAGCGTGGATTGCTGGCCGGCGGTGAAGGTGGTGACGATGACCTCGTCGAACGACAGGGCAAAGGCCAGCATCCCGCCCGCCAGCAGCGCCGAGCCGAGGTTCGGCAGCAGGATGTAGCGGAGGGTCTGGAACCCGTTGGCGCCAAGGTCCGCGCTGGCCTCCATGATCCCGCCGGACAGACGGCGCATCCGGGCGACGGCGTTGTTGAAGACGATGACGATGCAGAAGGTCGCGTGGCCCAGGACGATGGTCCAGGTGGAGAAGGGGATGTCCATGATCCCGAAGGCCGAGCGCAGGGCCATGCCGGTGATGACGCCGGGCAGCGCGATGGGCAGAAGGATCAGCAGGCTGATCTGGTCGCGGCCGAAGAAGGCTGTCCGCGTCATCGCGGCGGCGACCAGCGTGCCAAGCACAAGGGCGATGGATGTCGAAATCGCCGCGACCTTGAGCGACAGATACAGCGGCGGCCAGATGTCCGGGCGGTCGAACCAGGCGGTGGCGAACCACCGCGTGGTCAGGCCGGGAGGCGGGAACTGGAACGACCGCTCTTCCGTGGTGAAGGCGTAGAGGAAGATCAGGAGGATCGGCAGGTGGAGGAAGAGTAGGCCTCCGATAGCCGCGGCACGCAGCGAGAGGGGCGAGCGGTCAGAGCGCATCGAACGCCCCCATCCGGCGCGCAAGGCCGAGGTAGACCAGCATGATGAGGATCGGCACCACGGCGAAGGCGGCGGCCAGCGGGATGTTCCCCGCCGTCCCTTGCAGCTGGTAGACGGCCATGCCGATGAAATTCGCGGAATTGCCGATGATCTGGGGAATGATGTAGTCGCCCAGCGTCAGCGAGAAGGTGAAGATCGACCCGGCGATGACCCCGGGCAGGGCCAGCGGCAGGATCACGGTGCGGAAGGTCTGCGCGCGGGTGGCGCCAAGGTCGGCCGAGGCTTCCAGCATCGAATTCGGCACCCGCTCCAGCGCGGCCTGCATCGGCAGGATCATGTAGGGCAGCCAGATGTAGACGAAGACCATGAAGGTGCCGAGGGGCGAGGTCGACAGCGATGAGCCTTCGAGACCGGGGATCGACAGGAGGCCGTCGATGATCCACGAGGTATGCGTCTGCGCGGCGGCCCAGCCGAGGATGCCTTCCTTGGCCAGGATCAGCTTCCAGGCATAGACCTTGACCAGGTAGCTGGACCACAGGGGCAGCATCACGCCAAGGTAGAAGGCGGCCTTCCAGTGCCCGCGGGCATATCGGGCGGCGTAATAGGCGATGGGGAAGGCCAGTACCGCGCAGGCGAGCGTCACGGCGGCGGCCATGCTGACGGTGCGCACCAGGATGTCGAAATTCGACGGGCGCAGAAGCTCGCCGTAGGTCTTGAGCGTGAACTCCTGCCTCACGACGCCGGAAAACTCGTCGATCGAGTAGAAGGACTGGAGGAGAAGGGCAGCGAGCGAGCCGAGATAGACCACGCCCAGCCAGAGGAGCGGCGGGGTGAGGAGAAGGGCCAGCAGCACGCGGGGATGGCGCCAGAACAGGGCGGTGAGGCGGTCGGCGGGGCCTTTCGCGGGGAGGATGGCTGACTGGGTCATGCGCGCGCCCTATGACCGGCAAAATTCTTGAAGGAAGAATTTTGCGCGCCTTTACTTGCGGCGTTGCGCCTGGGGCCGAGATCGGAGCCTCCGGCGGGGATATTTGCAGGACAGATGAAAGGCTTGCTCGATTTCATCTGTCCCCCATCAGGTGCAGGGCCTGCGGATCGAAGGCGATGGCGGCGCGGGTGCCTTCGGCGGGCACGGGCTGGCCGGCGGGGACCATGGCGGCAATCTCCGTGCCATTTGCGTCAAGGACGACCCGGGTGCCGGAACCAAGGTAGCGCAGCGCCTTGACGGTGCCGGTCAGCGGACCGGTGGCGGCAAGGCGCGTCGCCTCGGGTCGGAGGCTGGCCCATTCGGCGGGGCCGCCCAGGGCGCGGGTGAGGTCGGGGGGCAGGACATTCGAAGAGCCGACGAAATCGGCGACAAAGCGCGTGGCGGGGCGGTCGTAGATGTCCTGCGGGGTTCCGATCTGGGCGATACGGCCTTCGTTGAAGACGGCGAGGCTATCGGCCATCGACAGGGCTTCGTGCTGGTCGTGGGTCACGAAGACGAAAGTCAGGCCAAGGCGTTTCTGCAGGGCCTTGAGTTCATCCTGCATCGCCTCGCGCAGCTTCAGGTCCAGCGCGCCCAGGGGTTCGTCCAGAAGAAGCACGCGGGGTTCGTTGACCAGGGCGCGGGCCAGGGCGACGCGCTGCCGCTGGCCGCCGGACAACTGCGCGGGCCTGCGGTCGCCGTATCCGTCCAGCTTGACCAGCGCCAGCATCTCGTCGGCCCTGGCATGGCGCCGGGCGCGGCCCATCCCCTTGACCATCAGCCCGTAGGCCACGTTGTCGCGCACATTCATGTGCGGGAAAAGCGCATAGTCCTGGAAGACGGTGTTCACGTTGCGCAGGTGCGGGGGCGTGTTCGACACATCTTCGCCAAAGATGCGGATCGCCCCGCCGGTGGGTTTTTCAAACCCCGAGATCAGTCGCAGGCAGGTGGTCTTGCCCGAGCCGGAGGGGCCGAGCATGGCGAAGAACGAGCCCTCCGAAATGGTCAGGTCCACGCCGTCTACGGCCTTTACCGGTGCAGAGGCGGGGCCGAAATGGCGCGAAACGTTCAGGAATTCTACGGCAGCAGACATGGGCAATCCAAAGGGCGCACCCCCGGGGCGCACCGCTGGTTTGGGGGAAGGTGCGCCGGGGGGCGCACCTGGGGATTGTGGTATCAGCGGCCGCCGATCACGCCGATGTAGTCGGAGACCCAGCGATAGTAGGGCACGCAGGCCCCTTCGCCCTGAGAGCAGTTCGACACCGGAGTTGTCCAGAACCGGATCTTGTCGAAGTCGTTCGCGCCGTTCGCGGCGCAGCTTTCCGCCGTGGACATGCCCGAGCCGTTGGTGCAGGCCGCCGGAACCGACGGGTTGGCCCCGAACCAGACGGCAAGGTCGGACTGGAGGTTCGACGACAGCGTATGCTCCATCCACAGGTAGGCGCAGTTCGGGTTGGCGGCATTCACATGCATCATCGTCGTGTCGGCCCAGCCCGTGGCACCCTCTTGCGGAATGGTCGAGGCGATCGGCATGCCCTCGGACTTCAGCAGGTTGACCTGGAACGGCCAGGAGCCCGAAGCGACGACGCCTTCGTTCTTGAAATCGTCCATCTGGATGAAGGCGTCGTGCCAGTAGCGGCTGACGAGGCTGCGCTGCTGGCGCAAGAGGTCGAGCGCGGCCTTGTACTGGTCTTCGTTCAACTCGTAGGGCGAGGTGATGCCAAGCTCGGGCTTGTGGAACATGAGGTACTGCGCGGCATCGGCGATGTGGATCGGGCCGTCATAGGCCTGAACGCGGCCCTTGTTCGATTTGCCATCGGGGAGCGTCATTTCCTTGAACACCACGTTCCAGGAGGTCGGCGGTTCCTTGAAGACCTCGGTGTTGTACATCAGCACGTTCGGCCCCCACATGTAGGGCACGCCATAGTGCACGCCGTTCACGGTGTGCCAGGGCGCGTTCTGCAAACGCTCGTCCACGGTCTTCCACGACGGGATCAGGTCGATGTTGATCGGCTGCACCCGGTCGCCGGCGACAAGCCGCAGGGAGGCGTCGCCCGAGGCGGTGACAAGGTCGAAGCCGCCCTCGTTCATCAGGGCGACCATCTCGTCCGAGGTGTTGGCGGTCTTGACGTTCACCTTGCAGCCCGAGGTCTCTTCGAACTTGGTCACCCAGTCGAAGGCCTTGTCGGTCTCGCCGCGCTCGATATAGCCCGGCCAGGCGACGATGTTCACCTGGCCCTCGGGGGCACCGATCTCGGTGACCTGGGCCATTACCGGCGAAAGACCGGTCAGAAGCGCAAGGGTCGTCGTTCCCATCAGTCTGAGGTGGTTCATGTCAGGCTCCCGTTGGTGTGTCTCTTGCATGCGCAGAGAGTCCGTTCTTGCGGACTTGGAAAAACCGTAATTCGCCACGAAACTTTCACAATAACAAAAAACTGAAGCCAGATATCGGTTTTACCGATGCCCGGCCCCGTTGTCGCATTGTTTCGGCTTTTCCAGCTTGTGTGGAGTGCATCTTTGCTTAGCTATCCAGGAGATTGGTGGGCATGTGGATGGCCAGTATGCTGATGATCGCACCGGCGCCGGTGATCGAGACCGACGACAGGGTGCGTCTGGATGTGAAGTTCGTCGAAGGCATGCGCATTCAGCAGGCCTTGTGGCCGCACCGGATCACCGTGGCCCTGCGTCGGGGGGCGCCGTCGATTCCCTTCGGCCGCGACTACGAGCGCAGCGAACTGCCGTTCGACCTTCGGCTGCTGGACCCCGACGAAGAGCTGTGCGCCCGGCACCTGGACGGCTTTGACCTGATCTATGCGGGGGGCGACGACTTTCACTGTCTGGGCCTGACCGACCATCTGAAGCCGGGACAGAAGATCGTCTATGCCATCGAATACACCCCGGAAACCCGGATGCAGATCCTGGGTCTGGACGGCAGCCGCAGCCTTCTGGGGCGGTTGAAGGGGCGGCTCTGGCTGCGCCAGCAGGAGGCGCGGCGCGAGCGGGCGTTCCGGGCCGCGGATGCGCTGCAGGCCAACGGTTATCCGGCCTATGACGCCTATGCGCCGATGTGTCGGAACACGCTGCTGTATCTGGACGGCAGAATGACGACCGACCTCTTTGCGACCGAGGCCGAGATGACAGCGCGCGAGGCCTGGCGCGCGGCAGAGGGGCCGCTGCGGCTGATCTTCTCGGGGCGGCTGGAGCCGATGAAGGGCGCGCAGGACCTGCTGCCGGTGGCCGAGCGGCTGATCGAGCGGGGCGTGGACTTTACCCTGGACGTGTTCGGGACCGGCGCGCTGGACAGCCAGATCGCTGCGGGAATAAAGCGGTTGAAGGAACCGGCCCGGGTCCGGTTGCACGGGGCTGTCGACTTCGAGACCGAGCTTGTTCCCTTTACCCGCACCCAGGCCGACATCTTTGTCGGCTGCCATCGCCAGTCCGATCCGTCCTGCACCTACATCGAGGCGATGGGCTGCGGGGTTGCCGTCGCAAGCTACGACAACCGGATGTGGGAACGGCTGAACGCCGAGGCGAAGGCGGGCTGGGGTGTGCCCCTCGGCGAGGCCCGGGCCCTGGCCGACCGCATCGCCGATCTGGCGCGCGACCCGGCGGCGATCAATGCCGCAAGCCGCAATGCCTGGGCGTTTTCCCGCGCCCATGGCTTCCTGCCCGAGTTCCGGCGCCGCATGGAGCATCTGGCCCGCATCGCCGGAGTCGAGCTTCTGCCCGTCGCGGCCTGATCGGGACAAGGCTGCTCACCCCGGCCGCACGACAGCCGTGCTTTGTGCCGAACGGATGAAGTTCGACGCCGGTCCCGTCAGCGGCGCCCCCTTGCGCCAGGCAAGGCCCACCTGCACCGAGGGCAGATCACCCGAGACATCGCGGATCTCGATCCGGTCGCCTTCCAGGCTCCAGGGCCGGTAGACAAGGCTGGGCAGGATCGCGAGCCCCGCGCCGGTGGCGACCAGCGACCGCACGGCCTCGACGCTGCGGGTCCGGAAGGCGATCTGCGGCTTGACCGGCAGGGCGGCGGTGAGGCGGCGGGTCGATTCCTCGATCTCGTCGACCATCAGCTGGATCATCGGCGATCCGCCAAGTTCTTCCAGCGCGATGCTTTCCTGCTGCGCCAGCGGATGGCCCAGCGGCAGCCAGAGCCGGTAGGGCGACACGAGCAGCGTCTCGACATTCAGCGCCATCCGGTCATGGACGGATGAGGTCAGAAGGACCGCCACGTCCAGCTCGCCGCCGATCAACAGGTGTTGCAGGTATTCGCCGCTGTCTTCGATCACGTTCAGATCGACCTGCGGATGGGCCCGTCGATAGCGTTGCAGGATGTCGGACAGGACATAGCCCGCGACAAGGCTGGTGACACCCAGCGACAGGCGGCCCTTGGCGGTCTCGGCCTCGGTCTGGAAGGTGGTGCGGGCGGTGGCGACATCGGCCAGGATCTGCCGGGCATGGCGCAGGAAGGCCGAGCCCTTGTGGGTCAGGACGATGCCACGCGCCTGCCGGTCGAACAGAACCACGCCCAGGTCATCCTCCAGCCCGCGAATCGCCTCGGTGACCGAGGACTGGCTGATCGACAGCGCCCGCGCCGCGCCCGAGACCGAGCCCGCCTCGGCGGCGCCGACGAAGAACTGAAGCTGGCGCAGAGTGAATGCCATCGGAAACCGCGATAGGTCCTTGGATGACATCTGCCCGATAGATGGCCCTGTGGCAAGGGTTGCAGCACCCCCGCCGCTGTGGCTTTGTGGTGAAAAAGGAAACGGAGGCAGGGATGGTCTGGGTATTGTTGGCCGTTGTGCTGGGTGGCGTGGCCATTGCCTTGCAGGCTCCGGTCAATGCCGCCCTGGCGCGTGAACTCGGCGGTCCGGTCCCGGCGGCGGCGGTATCTTTCGGTGTGGGCTTCGTTGTCCTGTTCGTGATCGCGATGGCACAGGGGCAGGGTGCAACCTTCCTGAAACTGCCGCAGGTTCCGGCCTGGACGCTGATCGGCGGCTGTTTCGGCGCCTGGTATGTCCTGAGCGCCGTCTGGGGCGTGTCGCATCTGGGCGTGCTGACCATGGTCGCCGCCCTGATCCTGGGGCAGATGACGGCGGCGATGGTGATCGACGCGACCGGCGCGCTGGGCGTGACCGCGCGCGAGATCACGCCGACCCGGATCGCCGCTGCCGGCCTGGTGATGGCCGGGCTGATCCTGTCGCGGGCCTAGGGGGCCTGCCAGCGCCCCGCGTCCCCGACTGTCCAGGGCACGGCGACGGGGGGTGGCGGTTCGCCGTCCTGCCAGAAGCAGAGCCGAAGGTGATCCACCGCCGCGCCCTCCAGAACCAGCGCCCAATCCATGTGGAAGCCGTCGATCAAGAGGCCCTCGGCGTAGAACACGATCTCTTCGGCTTCCAAGGCTTCGGAGGGCGAGGGGTCCCAGCCCTCGGCACCGCCCCAGAAGACAAGGCCCTCGATGTCGCGGTGCTTGCGCGTGATCTTCGCCAGTGGGGCGAGGAAGGCCTCGACCGGGGTCAGCTCTTTCGCCATCAGCGCAGCTCGGTCGCAAGGGCGGGGGTGGCGGCGGCCACCAACGCCTCATAGGCGGCAAGTTTCTCGGGCGTGAAGTGCCCGGCCTCGGCCAGGATGTTCACGGTCCCCAGCACGCGGTCGTCATCGACCACCGGCACGTTGATGCAGGAACCAAGGCCAAGCGAGACGATCAGCGCGTGGTCGAAGAAATACCTTGCGAACTCGGGCGGAGTGTTGGCGACGAAGGTCCGCCGCCCGGCGATGGTCGTGTCGTACCAGCCGTCCCTTTCCATCGGCTTCGTCCCCGACACCGGGTATTCCTTCGGATGTGAGGTGAAGACGCGGGCGAACAGCGCCTTGTCCTCGTCCAGCCGGGTGACGGTGAACAGCCGGGTGCCAAGCGCGGCGCAGCGGGCGTGAAGGTCGGTGAATGCGGACAAGTCCGGGCTCCGGAATTGCGCCTGATCAAGGCGGGGTGAGAGTGCCGGGGTATTCTCGGTCAAGGTCAGGCAGTGTCAATGCGGGGGATGTCATGCAGTACGAAGTCAGCGCGCGGCGGGTGGACGCGACGGGAGGCCTGGCCACCAGCCACGGGGCAGAGGTCCGGCTGGCGACCGACATGGAGGGCCGCAAGGACGCGCTGAACCCGGTCGAGTTGTTGCTGGCGGCGCTGGCGGCCTGCATGATCAAGGGGGCGGAACGGGTGCTGCCGGTGCTGAAGTTCCAGCTGGACGGGATCCGGGTGGAGTTGCAGGCCGACCGGCAGGATTCGCCGCCAAAACTGACGGCGATCCGCTATCAGATCACGGTCGACACGCCCGAAAGCGAGGCGCGGCTTGATCTTCTGCATCGCAACATCCTGAAATACGGCACGATTTCCAACACGCTGTCCGCAGCCGTCCCCCTGACCGGGACCATCCGCCGGGCCTGAGGCACCGGAGTGTTCGAAAACTCCGGACCGATGTCTTCGAAGACGGCGGCGTCTAGTGACGCGTCATTGCGATGCGGATCAGGGCGCGTTCCATCAGCGCCATCCCGGGGGCCCGGCTGGCAGAGCGCAGCGTCAGGTCGGTCTCCAGCAGGATCGCCACCGCCTGCTCCAGCGCGCGGGCACCCCATTGCCCGGCCTGCCGGCCCATCGCGTCCTTCTGCTTGAAATTCACCCGGGCCTTCTGGATGCCGGCGCCCGGGCCACCCGGATCGGTCGCGGCGGCGTGAAGGATGCGGAAATGCCGCAGCGCGCCGATGCAGATGGTGACCGGCAGCACGCCCTGGCCTTCAAGTCGTCGGAACAGCGGGCCGATGGCGGTACTGCGCGCCTCGGCCACGGCGTCGATCAGGTCGTCCACCTCGGCCTCGATGGTGGCGGGGGCCATGGCCGCGACGTCGGCGGGGGTCAGGGGCGTCGGATCGTTGAACTTGTAAAGCGCGATCTTTTCCAGCGTCTGCCGGAAGTCGCCGGGATCAAGCGCGCGGGCCAGGGTGTTGAGGTCGCTCATCGCCTCGCGGTCGATGTCCTTGAGGCCGGCCTTCTTCAGCGCCTCCTCGATCTCTTCCCGGCTGGGCGGATCGTCGTAAAGCCCGATGCTGACGGCACCGGGGTGCTTCTCGAACAGGGTTTTCAGCGCGGATTTCCCCGTCAGGCCCCCCGCCGTGACCACGATCACCGCATCGCCCGGCTTCCATTCCTTCAGCGCGGTGGCGATGGTGTCGGCCAGACCGTCCGTCGCGTCCTCGACAAAGGCGACGCGGGGGCCGGGGAAGAAGCCCACCGCCTTGATCGCGTCCAGAAGCAGGCTTGCATCCTTGCGCAGATCGCCGCCAGACATCCGGGTCAGGCGCATCTCGGCCTCGCCTTCGGGTCCCACCAGCGCGGAAATGGCGTCCTGCCGCTTGAGCGCCACGCGCATCGCGTCCTGTCCAAAGATCAACAGGCCAGCGCGGCCCGGATCGGGGCGGGAGCAATAGCGGGCGGCCTCGGCCCCCTTCAGGATCATGGCTGCCGAGCCGTGGCCGCAATCAGCCGGGCGGTGATCTGGTCGGCCAGAATGCGCATCAGCCGGTAGGCGGCGTCTTCCTCGGCGGCAAGGCTCGCGACGGTAGAGCCGGTGGCGGCATAGGCGGTGAAGTTCTGCACCCTTCCCCCCGTGATCCGCGCGCCCGAGGCGCGGTCGGTCAGCGTATAGTCGACCACGCCCTTGAGGTTGTAGCGCGTGATCTTGTTGTCGGTGGTGATGCCGACGCCCAGGGTTTCGGTGACGATGGTGTAGCTGAGGTCGTACTTCGGGTTCTCGGGTCGTCCCAGCCGTTCCTCCAGCCGCTCCACCAGATCAAAACCGTTCTTGTCGGTCGGATCCTGGACATAGACCGTTTCAAGCAGCGCGGTCGCTGGTCCATCTGGCGCGAGTGCCGGGGTGAAGCCGCAGGCCGCAAGGGCGAGAGGGGCCAGAACGACGAAACGACGGCTCACCGCCCGCTCCCGGGTCGGGAACGGATCGGAGATGCTGACTTTGCGATCAGACGACGACATTGATGATGCGGCCCGGGACGACGATGATCTTCTTCACCGGCTGGCCGGCAAGGAACCTGACCACATCCTCATCCGCCAGCGCCAGCTTTTCAACCTCCGCCGCAGGCATGTCCTTCGGCACGCTGATTTCCGCGCGGCGCTTGCCGTTGATCTGGATCGGCAAGGTCACGGTGTCATCGACCAGCAGTGCCGGATCGGCCTTGGGCCAGGGCGCCTGGGAGCAAAGCCCGTCTCCGCCCTGCATGGCCCAGATTTCCTCGGCCAGGTGCGGGGTCATCGGCGACATGAGCCTGGCCAGCGTGCGGATCGCCGTCTTCATCGCCCCGGTCGAGGCATTGGCGCGGGACAGCGTGTTGGTGAAGGCGTAAAGCGAGGCGATGGCCTTGTTGAAGGCAAATCCTTCGATCCCCCTCGTCACCTCGTCGATGGCCTTCGCCGTGGCCTTCGCCAGGTCGGCATCGCCTTCGCCCGGGTGCCCCTCGGGCATCTCGCCGATCCGCGCCGACAGGGCCCAGACGCGGCTGAGGTGCTTGAAGGCCGCCTCGGCCCCGGAACTCGTCCATTCCACGTCCCGTTCGGGGGGCGAGTCGGACATCACGAACCAGCGCGCGGTGTCGGCCCCGAAGGCTGCGATGATGTTCATCGGGTCGACGACGTTCTTCTTCGACTTCGACATCTTGGCGGAGGGCACGATTTCCACCGGAGTGCCATCCTTCAGCGTGGCGCCACCCTCACCCCGCAGCACGTCCTCGGGCAGGTGATAGACCGGGCGACCCTGGCTGTCGCGGGTCATGTAGATCTCGTGCGTCACCATGCCCTGGGTGAACAGGGCGCTGAACGGTTCGATGGCCTTGGCGGGCAGGTGCCCGGTCCTGTGCATCGCCCGGGCGAAGAAGCGGGAATAGAGCAGGTGCAGGATCGCATGTTCGATTCCGCCGATATACTGGTCGACATTCATCCAGTATTCCGCGTCCTCGGCCACGGTCGGGGTCGTCGCGCGGGGGCTGGTGAAACGGGCATAGTACCAAGACGAATCGACGAAGGTGTCCATCGTGTCCGTCTCGCGCTTGGCCGGGGCGCCGCATTGCGGGCAGGGCACATCGCGCCAGGTCGGATGGCGGTCCAAGGGGTTGCCGGGCTTGTCGAAGCTGACGTCATACGGCAGTTCGACCGGCAGGTTCTCCTTCTTCTCCGGCACCACGCCGCAGGTCGGGCAATGCACCACCGGGATCGGGCAGCCCCAGTAGCGTTGCCGCGACAGGCCCCAGTCGCGCAGGCGGTATTTCGTCACGCCCTTGCCATAGCCGTTCGCTTCGGCGTGGGCGATGGCCGCGGCGACGGCCTCGTCCCCGGTCTGCACCGTTTCCCCGGCAAAGCCGCGGATGTAGTGGACGCGCTCGGACTTCATCGGCACGAAGGCTTCGGTCAGGGCCGCATCGCTTCCGTCGGCGCTGAACACCGGCCTGATCGGCAGCCCGTATTTCGTGGCAAACTCGAAGTCGCGCTGGTCATGCGCCGGGCAGCCGAAGATGGCGCCCGTGCCATAGTCCATCAGGATGAAGTTCGCGATCCAGACCGGCAATTCCCACGTCGGATCAAGCGGATGTCGGACGCGGATGCCTGTGTCATAGCCGATCTTCTCGGCCGTCTCGATCTCTTCTGCCGAGGTCCCGCCCTTCCGGCACAGCGCCACGAACTCGGCCACCTTCGGGTCGGCCTCCAGCGCCTTGGCCAGCGGATGATCCGGGCTGATCGCGGCGAAGGACGCCCCCATCAGCGTGTCGGGACGGGTGGTATAGACCTCCAGCGTCTCGAACCCGGCCGGGGCCCCCACCGTCTCGAAGGCAAACTGCAAGCCCCTCGACTTTCCGATCCAGTTGGCCTGCATCAGGCGCACCTTTTCCGGCCAGTGCGTCAGCCCGTCCAGCGCGCTGAGCAGTTCCTCGGAGTAATCGCTGATCCTGAAGAACCACTGCACCAGCTCGCGCCGTTCGACCGCGGCGCCGGACCGCCAGCCCTTGCCGTCGATCACCTGCTCGTTGGCCAGAACCGTCATGTCCACCGGGTCCCAGTTGACCACGGCGGCCTTGCGATAGACGAGGCCCGCCTCCATCATGTCGATGAACATGGCCTGCTGCTGGCCGTAGTATTCCGGGTCGCAGGTCGCGAGTTCCCGCGACCAGTCGATCGACAGGCCCAGGGGCTTCATCTGCGCCTTCATGTCGGCGATGTTGCCGTAGGTCCAGTCCTTCGGGTGCCCGCCGCGTTCCATCGCGGCATTCTCGGCGGGCATCCCGAAGGCGTCCCAGCCCATCGGGTGCAGCACGCTGAACCCCTGCGCGGCCTTGTAGCGCGCCACCACGTCGCCCATCGTGTAGTTGCGCACATGCCCCATGTGGATGCGCCCCGAGGGGTAGGGGAACATCTCCAGCACATAATACTTGGGCTTCGACGGATCGCGCACCGCCGTGAAGGCCCCGGCCTTGTCCCAGGCGTCCTGCCACTTGGGTTCGATCTGGGCGGGGTCATAGCGCGACATCATTGGCCTCATGCGGAAGTCCGGGCGGGTTGGCGCGCGGAATTACACACAGGCTCCGGGAAAGGTCCACCCCTTCCCGATCCTGCGCGGCCCTGAAACGACTAAAGCCTGCTGTCGCGCACGCGCAGCTGACGGGCGCGGGTCAGGATCGCATCCTCGACCGCGCGCACGGTTTCCGGCGCGACCGAGGCACCGCCCTGTCCTTGCAGCGCGACCTTCAGACTGCGGGCATCCAGCGCCGGGTCCTGCGCATAGATCGTCGCGCGATAGGCCCGCCCGCCGCCCGGAGGCCGCCCGTAGCCGGTCACGATCACGCCGGTGAACGGGTCCACCGATTCGATGGGCAGGAAGTTCAGCACTTCCAGGCTGGCCTGCCAGATGTACTTGTTGACCTCGACCGTGGTGTTGGGGTCATCGGATGTCTTGAACAGGTCCAGAAGCGATGTCCGGCTTTCCGACTTGCTCTTGCCGTCGCGGTGCGCTTCGGCCGCCGCATCGCGCTCGGCCCGCTGCTTTTCGGTCATCGACGATTTTCCGCCGAAAAGGCCGCTATCACCGCTGGCGATCCCGCCGCAGGACGAAAGCGAGAGCATCAGACTCGCCGCCAGGGCCATCCGCGCAATTTGAACCAAGATCATCCGGCCATCCTCAGAACCCTTGCCTGCTGTCTAGCCGAGCGTCCGCGGCCTGCCAAGGCCCTTTGCTTGCACGGTCGCGGAAGGGAACCCGCCCGCGACGGAGCGATTGGGTGGCGATTCCCGACCTGTTGCTTTGCTGCACCAATCATCTGCCGAAATCTTTCACCGCTGCCGACAACGTTGCAATCCATGCCATGACGGGCGAAATACGCTGCATTCCCCCTGCGGATTCCCCTGCGGCGGGCTTACCTTGAAGAAAGAGGGAAAACATGAAAAAGGTTCTTTTGGCTTCGACCGCGCTGCTGGGCTTTGCTGGCATGGCCGCAGCCGACGTCACGCTCAGCGGCTCGGGACGCTTCGGTCTGGTCTACACCGACGATGGCACCAACTCCGACACCGTTCTGTCCTACCGTATGCGTCTGAACATCGACGCTGCGAAGGAGACTGACTCGGGCGTGAAATTCGGTGGCCGGATCCGCATGCAATACGACGCCGGCGACACCGTCGACGGCACGGGCGAAGGCGCTGCGGAACTGAACGCCGCGATGCTCTACGCTGAAACCGCTGGTTTCCGCTTCGAAATCGGTAACGCCAATACCGCGTTCGATTCGCTGGCAACCCTCTACAACGCGGAACTCGGCTTCATCTCGTCGACGACCGGTTCGTACTCGCTGTTCTCCTACGATTCGTACAACTCCGGCCCGTACGCTGCTGGCCAGGCAAACCGTATCGGCCTGTTCGCCAGCTACTCGGTCGGCAATGTGGTTGCTCGCCTGTCGTACGTCGATTACGACCAGAACGTGTCGACCGACGCTGAAGAAACCGGCTTCTCGCTGGACTACACCGCCGGCGCCTACAAGCTGGGCTTCGGCTATGTGAACAACGCGGCGGGCACCAGCGGCTATGACGTCTACGCCCTGCTCGGCGAATACGCGATGAACGACATGACCAACATTGGTCTGCAGCTCATCGGTGAAGATGGTGCGCCCGTTGGCGAAGGCGACGACACGACGTTGACCCTGTACGGCAACACCAAGCTGGCCAGCGGCATCGGCATCGGCGCGTTCGTTTCGGCCGTCGACTCCGACGTGACCTACGCGAACGACTACGCCATCGGCGTGGGCGCCAACTACGACCTTGGCGGCGCGACCATTGCTGGCACCATCCAGAAGGGCTTCGACGACGAAACCTACGCCGACCTCGGCATCAACTTCTCGTTCTGATCCTCCCGGATCGCACGAGGGAAAAGAGCGGGCCTTGCCCGCTCTTTTCTTTTTCGCCCGCCCGGTTAGGTTGCGCTGCAAACGGGGGGCGAGATGGCACTTGCGGAAATCCTGGCGCGGATGCGCGCGGCGGAACGGGCGGCGGGGCGGGCCGAGGGGTCGGTCCGGCTCATCGCCGTGTCCAAGGTCCAGCCGGCAGAGCGGGTCGAGGCGGTGCTGACCGAAGGCCACCGCGTCTTTGGCGAGAACTATGTGCAAGAGGCGGCGGCGAAGTGGCCTGCCTGGCGTGACAGGTTCGGGCCGCTGGAGCTGCACATGATCGGCCCCTTGCAGACCAACAAGGCCAAGGTCGCCGTGGACCTGTTCGACGCGATCCACACGCTGGACCGCCCCTCGCTGGCCACGAGGCTGGCAGGGTTGCAGCAGGCCCGGGGCGCGCTGCCGCAGCTGTTCGTGCAGGTCAACACGGGGGAAGAACCGCAGAAGGCGGGTGTCCTGCCGGGCGACCTTGCGGGGTTCCTGCGGGACTGCCGGGCGATGGACCTGTCTCCCGTCGGCCTGATGTGCATCCCGCCCGAAGATCAGGACCCGACCCCGCACTTCGCCATGCTGGCCCGGATGGCTGCGGACCACGGGCTGACAAAGCTGTCGATGGGGATGAGCAGCGACTTCGAGGCCGCCATTGCCCACGGCGCGACGCATATCCGCGTCGGCAGCGCGATCTTCGGCGCTCGGGCCTATCCGCCCAGGGCCTGACGGCGCCCGGGCGCGGGGCGGGCGAAGCCTTCAAGGGCTCCGCTCCGATCTCTTCCCGGAAATCGGCACCTGGCGTCAGGTCAGCCAGACGCGGGCATAGGGCGGCAGGACGATCTGGCCATCGTGCGCCGCAACATGCCCATCCGACAGCGCATCATGGAAGGCACTGACCCCCTGCGATCGGACCCAGGCCTCCGGCAGGTGCTGCCAGTGTTCGGTGAAGTTGAACAGACCAAGAAGCGTGCCCGTGGGCGCCAGCCGCTGAAAGGCAAAGACCGCGTCGTTGCCCGACCGCACCACCCGCACCGGCACCGCGCCATGCAGCGCCTTGGTCGCCGCGCGCCGGGCCAGGATGGCCCTGGTCCCCCGGAACACCCGCGCCGAGGGCGTGTCGGCCGTGTGTCGCGTCTCGGCCAGGGCCCAGTCCATCCTGGGGCGGTGGATCCAGCGGCTGTCATGCGCGTGATGCGGGTTCTGCAGGTAGCTGTCGTCGTTCGGCAGCGCCAGTTCGTCGCCCATGTAGATTAGCGGAATGCCGCCCCAGGCCGCGATCAGCGCATGGCCCATCAGGATGCGCTGCACGGCAAGCTCCGGGTCCTGCGCGATCCCCGCCAGCGAGGCGAAGCTGCCGGATATCCGCTTGTCCCCCGTCGCCTCGTTCACCTGGAACAGCGCGCCTTTGGCGAAGGTGCCGGGGAAGCTGCCTTCGTAGAAGTCCGACAGGAAGGCGCGATGCGCCTGACCCGAAAGTCCGACCGCAGCCGCGTCCTCGTCCGTCACCGCCCAGCCGATGTCGTCATGGCAGCGGATATAGGTCGCATAGGTCGCGTTGGTCAGCCGGTCCGGGAAATGCGTGGCCAGCACATGGGTCATCAGCCGCGTGTCGCGCGTGGCCAGTGCTGACCAGAATTGCACCATCAGGCTGTTGTGGTAGGCGAGGTTCCCCTCTTTCCCGTCATGCCGACCACGCCCGAGGTAGGGCAGCATCTCGGCGGGCGCGACGATGGCCTCTTCCAGATGGATCACCGCGGCCGAGGCGATCCGGCTGCACGCCCGCAGGGCCTGCAACAGCATGTGCACCTCGGGTTCCGACTGGCAGCGGGTGCCCAGCCGCTTCCACATGAAGGCGACGGCATCCAGCCGCAGGACATCGACCCCCTTGTTGGCCAGGAACAGCATGATCTCGACGATCTCCAGGAACACCGCCGGGTTGGCCCAGTTCAGGTCCCACTGGTGTTCGTTGAAGGTGGTCCAGACCCATTTCCCGATGTCCGGGTAATGGGTGAAGTTGCCCGGAGCGTTGTCGGGGAAGACCTCGACCAGCGTCTGTTCATAGAGGTTCGGCAGATCGGGCGTGTCGAACATCAGGTAATAGTCCTGATAGACCGGATCGCCCTTGGCGGCCTTCTTCGCCCAGGCATGTTCCTTCGCGGTGTGGTTCAGCACCAGATCGACACAGAGCGACATGCCGCGCGCGCGCAGGGCGCGGCTGACCGCCTCGAAATCCGCCATGGTCCCGAAGGCCGGGTTGATCTGGCGGTAGTCCATCACCGAATAGCCGCCGTCGCTGTCGCCTGGGCGCGGCTTCAGGCAGGGCATCAGGTGAACGTAGGTGACGCCCAGGTCCTCCAGGTAGTCGAGCTTGTCCAGCACGCCCCGAAGAGTGCCGTTGAAGCGGTCGATGTAGAAGACATAGCCCGCCATGCCGGGGCGCTGGAACCAGTCGGGTTCCAGGTCGCGGGCCAGGTCCAGCCGTTTCAGGTCTTCGGGCCGGTCGGCCCAGCCCTTGCGCAGCGCCTTCACCAGCTTGTCGCGGAAGGCCGGGTAATCGGGCCGCGCGCCATACAGCGCCTCCAGCATCGGGAACAGGTCGGGGGCGGACCGGGCCAGCCGCAGGTCGAATAGCTGATCGTCGGCACTGGTCGGTCTGGCCATGGCTCCCCCCTGATTGGGCAGAGTCTATGCCGGTCAAAGCGTTTTGGAAAGGCCTCTACAGCCGCACGATCAGCCGCGTCTGGTGCGTGATGCGCGGGGCGATCCAGTGCAGGTCGCGGCGCGACAGGCCGATGCAGCCCGCCGTGGGCGCGCCGGGCCTGCGCCACTGGTGGATGAAGATCGCCGAGCCGCGTCCCGGTTCGGCATGGGGCCAGTTCCAGTCGGTGAGGATCACCAGATCGTACATCGGATCGGGGCGGCGCAGGCGTTCGTGACTGAACCGATGCGGGGCGCGGACCATCAGGTTGTAATCCTCGTCCCGGGGATCGTCCGACCACAGGTCCGACGGCCCGATCGGCAGCGCCCAGTCGGCAGGACGCTCCAGCCGGTCGGGACGATACAGCATCCCGACCAGCCGGTGCACGCCTGCCGGGGTCGCCCCGTCCCCCTCACGCTTGGCGGAGGCGGCGACGATCCCGCCGCGCCCGACGGTGCAGGGCAAGCGGCGGCCGCGGAACAGGGCGCCCATCGGCGTGATGACAAGGTCCAGCGCAGTCATGCCGTTGATCTATTCGAAACGGTGGTGCGGTCAAACCCTCTCGCTTAAGCTGATCGCCATACGCCCGAACATCCGGAGAAGCTCATGCGATTGGACTGTTTCACGGTAAAGCCCTCGCCCCCGCCGTTGGTGGCCGGCGTCCCCGACCGCGACTGGATGGATGCCTTCAACCAACGCTTTCCCTATCGCTGCCTGCCTCTGTCGATGGCAAACACCTCGGGCTGGGAGATCCGCTGCACGGCCGATTTCCAGGTGGAATGGGACGGGCGGCCGGAGATCGACGCGCTGAAGGTCTCGCCCGAGGCCGAGGGTCTGGCCCTGTCGCATTTCGGCGGCGGCATCCTGACCTTTCACCCCGGCTATCTTTTCCGCACGCCGCCCGGCTGGGCGATCTGGGCCACGGGCGCGCCGAACCATGTCAAGGACGCGATCCAGCCGCTGACCGGCCTGATCGAGACCGACTGGCTGCCGTTTCCCTTCACGATGAACTGGCGGATGACGCGGCCGGGACGCGCGCGGTTCAGGAAGGGCGAGCCGTTCTGCTTCATCACCCTGATCCCGCATTACCAACTCGACACCGTCGAACCGGTGATCCGCAAGCTGGAGGACGCTCCCGAGCTGAAGGCAGAATACGAGGCCTGGCGCGAGGCGCGCTCGACCTTCCTGAAGCTGCACGCCGAGAAGGACCCCGAGACCCTGCGGCAGGGCTGGCAGAAGCACTATTTCAACGCGCGCCCGCCCGAAGGCGGTGGCGAAGCGCCAGAGATCCATGTCCGCAAGCGGCGGCTGGAGGAACCCCGGTTCGAGTGACCTACAGCAGGTGGCCCGACTTTGCCGCCTTGGTGGCCAGATAGGCGCGGTTCTCGGCCGTCTCGCCGACGCGCAGGGGCACGCGCTCGGTGACGTGCAGGCCGCAGCCTTCCATCATCGCCAGTTTCTTCGGGTTGTTGGTCAGAAGCCGCACGCTGGAAAAGCCCAGCTTGCGCAGGATTTGCGCCCCGATGCGGAAGTCGCGCTCGTCGTCTTCAAAGCCCAGCCGGTGATTGGCCTCGACCGTATCGAAGCCCTGATCCTGCAAGGAATAGGCCCGCATCTTGTTGGCCAGACCTATCCCCCGGCCCTCCTGGTTGAGGTACAGCAGCACGCCCGCGCCCTCTTCGCCCATCTGCGCCAGGGCCGCGCGAAGCTGCGGGCCACAGTCGCATTTCAGCGACCCCAGCACATCGCCGGTGAAACAGGCCGAATGCAGCCGGGCGAGGACGGGCTTGTCGCGGTCCGGGCGGCCGATCTCGATGGCGTAATGCTCCTCGCCGCCGTCATCGGGGCGGAAGACATGCACCCGCCCCGCGCTGGACGCCACCAACGGCACCCTGGCCGAGACGACCTCTTCCATCGGCGGCAGGGCGGCCAGGGCAGGGGAAATCTCGTCCAGCGTCAACAGCGTCAGCCCGTGGGACCCGGCCAGCGGCAGCGGGTTCTCGACCGGTACCAGCAGGGCGGCGGGCAGAAGATGCGCCGATTTGGCCAAGGCCAGCGCCGCGCGGGCCAGATCCGCCGGACCCTCGCGCAAGGATTGCAGCGGGCCTTTCATCGGGGTGCGCAGGTCATCCGCCGGGTCCGCCACCGACCGCAGCCAGTCCAGACCCGTATCCGCCGGGGGCACCACCCGCGCCAGATCGCCGTCATAGGCCCGGGCCTTCAGCGTCTCGGCCCGCCGCGCGGTGATCGCCAGGACCGGCGCCCCGTAGCCGCGCAGATCGGCCAGACGGTCGGCATCCAGCGTCTCGACCGCTGCGACCAGCGCCGCCCCACCCGCCCCGCACAGCAGCACCGGCACCCCCATGCGCAGGTCGCTGCGGGCTCGGGTCAGGCGTTCGGGGATGGAAAGACGCAGGCTCATGCGCCCATCCATAGCTGCGGCATGACGAAATTGAAACATTGCCAGCGGAACCGACACGTCCGCGTGAGCATTTCGTTGCAAATCTTGCAGGCTTCGTGATCGGGGCGCATCTCTGCCGCCAGAGCAATGGAGGAACCCATGGCCGGACTGCGAAAGATCCTGCTTGTCGATGATGACGAAGACCTGCGCGAGGCGCTGAGCGAACAGCTGGTGATGACCGAGGACTTCGACGTGTTCGAGGCCGGAACCGGCGCCGAGGGGATGGAGAAGGTCAAGGCCGGTCTGTTCGACCTGGTGATCCTGGACGTCGGCCTGCCCGACACTGACGGGCGCGAACTTTGCCGCCGGATGCGCAAGCAGGGCGTGAAGTGCCCGATCCTGATGCTGACCGGGCATGACACCGACAGCGACACGATCCTGGGTCTGGACGCCGGTGCCAACGATTATGTGACCAAGCCCTTCAAGTTCCCGGTCCTTCTGGCCCGCATCCGCGCGCAGTTGCGGACGCATGAACAGTCGGAAGATGCGGTGTTCCAGCTTGGCCCCTATACCTTCAAGCCCGCCCAGAAGATGCTGGTGGACGAAAAGGACAAGAAGATCCGCCTGACCGAGAAGGAAACCAACATCCTGAAATACCTCCTCCGCTCGACCAGCGGCGTGGTGGCGCGGGATGTCCTCTTGCACGAGGTCTGGGGCTACAACGCCGGCGTGACGACCCACACGCTGGAAACCCACATCTACCGCCTGCGCCAGAAGATCGAGCCCGATCCCTCGAACGCGCGGCTCTTGGTGACCGAAAGCGGCGGCTATCGGCTGGTGGCCTGACGGCTCGTTGCAGGGCGGCCACAATGCGGCTGCCTTGCAACAAACACGAAATCTTGCCGCTTAGGGCTTATTGTTGCCGGATTCGCTTGCTACCTTTTCCTCATGCACGGGTTGTGCAGCAAGTTCCCCTGGTCGCGTCGGGGTTATGGCGCGGCATCCTCCCTGTTGGACCTGGCCGGGCTTCGTGCCCGGCCTTTTTTCTGCGGTTGAGGTCGCCCAGCCTTCCCCCTAGGGTCGCCGCGACAGGAGACCCCGCAAATGCCCTTCACCCTTGCCACCTGGAACATCAATTCCGTCCGCCTGCGCGAGGCGCTCGTCTCGCGGCTCTTGTCCGAAGAGGCGCCGGACATCCTCTGCCTCCAGGAATGCAAGTGCCCGGTAGAGCTGATCCCCTTGGACAGCTTCCGCGCGCTGGGCTACAGCCACATCGTGGCGCGCGGGCAGAAGGGCTATAACGGCGTCGCGATCCTGTCGAAGCTGCCGATCACCGATGCAGGCGGTCATGACTTTGCGACCCTGGGTCACGCGCGGCATGTCGCGGCGCGGCTGGACAACGGGGTCACGATCCACAACTTCTATGTCCCTGCGGGCGGTGACATCCCGGATCGTGAGCAAAACCTCAAGTTCGGCCAGAAGCTCGACTTCCTGACCCACATGCGCGACCACTTCCACGCCGACCGGCCGGAGAAGGCGATCCTCGTGGGCGATCTGAACATCGCGCCCCGCGAAGATGACGTCTGGGACCACAAGGCGCTCTTGAAGATCGTCAGCCACACCCCCGTCGAGGTCGCGCATCTGGGCGAGACGATGGAGGCCGGCCGCTGGGTCGATGTGACGCGGCAGGACATCCCCGAAGGTCGGCTGTACAGCTGGTGGAGCTATCGCAGCCCCGACTGGGACGGGGCCGACAAGGGCCGCAGGCTGGACCATATCTGGGCCACCCCCGATATCTCCGGCGCTGCCCATGGCAGCCGTATCCTGCGCCCGGTGCGGGGGTGGGAGCAGCCGTCGGACCACGTCCCGGTCTTCGCGACGTTTGATCTGTAGGACCAAATCTTTTCGAAAAGATTTGCAAATTCCTTCGAAGGAATTTGTCAGAACCCCGCCACCAGCGCCGCCAGGATCGCCCTGGCGCTGTCGCTGTCCCATTCCGCATCGCCGATCAGCCGGGCGACTTCCTGCCCCTCGGGGTTGAGGATGACAGTGACCGGCAGGCCCAGCACATGCATCGCGCGCGCCAGTTCGGATGTCGGATCGCGCAGGATCGGCAGGCCCTTCACCTCTGCCTGCTCGAAGAACCGCCGGATCCCTTCCACCGCGTTCCGCCCCGTGGCGACCGGCACCACCGCGATCTCGGGCATCGCCGCCTGCAGCCGGTCCAGCGAGGGCATCTCTTGCCGGCAGGGCGCGCACCAGGTGGCCCAGAAGTTCAGCACCACCCATTTGCCGCGATAGTCGGCAAGGGAATGCGTGCCGTCCTCGGCATCCAGCAGCGCCGACTCGGGCACCGGCACCGGGGCCTCGTGCAGCATCAGCTTCTTCATGTCGCCGTCGCGCAAGGCAGCGACATCGGTCCAGCCCGGGTTTGCACCAAGGATCAAGGCCGTATAAAGGACGACCAGCCATTTCCGCACCTTCATCACCCTGTCCGTCCTGCCCAGAAAGCCCCGCCCATGTCCGACGCCCGCGATCCCAAATCCGCCAACACGATGTGGGGCGGGCGCTTCGCCGAAGGTCCCAGCGCGATCATGACGGCGATCAACGCCTCGATCGGCTTCGACCAGCGGCTCTACGCCCAGGACATCGCGGGCAGCCGGGCCCATGCGGCAATGCTGGCCGCGCAAGGCATCATCTCTTCTAGGGATGCCGAGGCGATCGGGGAAGGGCTCCTCGCGATCTTGTCAGAGATCGAGGCCGGAAACTTCCCCTTCACCCCCGATCTGGAAGACATCCACCTGAACATCGAGGCCCGCCTGACCGACCGCATCGGCGAAGCGGGCAAGCGCCTGCACACCGCGCGCAGCCGCAACGACCAGGTCGCGGTGGACTTCCGGCTCTGGGTCCGCGACCAGTGCGATCAGGCCATCGACGGGCTGACCGGGCTGATGCGCGCCTTCCTCGCCCAGGCCGAGGCCGGGGCCGATTGGGTGATGCCCGGCTTCACCCATCTCCAGACCGCCCAGCCCGTCACCTGGGGCCACCACATGATGGCCTATGTGGAAATGTTCGCCCGCGACCGCAGCCGGTTTCAGGACGCGCGCAACCGGATGAACGAATGCCCCCTCGGTGCCGCCGCGCTGGCCGGGACCTCGTTCCCCATCGACCGGCACATGACCGCCAGGGCGCTGGGTTTCGACCGGCCCACGGCGAACAGCCTCGATTCGGTCAGCGACCGCGACTTCGCGTTGGAGTTCCTTGCCGCCGCCTCGATCTGCGCCATGCACCTGTCCCGGTTCGCCGAGGAACTGGTGATCTGGTCCTCCGCCCAGTTCCGCTTTGTCCGGCTGTCGGATCGCTGGACCACGGGCTCCTCGATCATGCCGCAGAAGAAGAACCCGGACGCGGCGGAACTCCTCCGCGCCAAGCTGGGGCGCATTCTCGGGGCCACGGTGGCGCTGTTCACCGTGATGAAGGGCCTGGCGTTGACCTATTCCAAGGACATGCAGGAGGACAAGGAACAGGTCTTCGATGCCGCCGACAGCCTGATGCTGGGCCTTGCCGCGATGACCGGGATGGTCAGCGACATGACTGCGAACGTTGACGCGCTGAAGGCCGCGGCGGCCAGCGGCTTTTCCACGGCGACCGACCTTGCCGACTGGCTGGTCAAGGCATTGGGCCTGCCGTTCCGCGAGGCGCATCACGTCACCGGCGCGCTGGTGGCGATGGCCGAACGCAAGGGCTGCGACCTGCCCGACCTGACGCTGGAGCAGATGCAGTCGGTCCATGCCGGAATCACCGCCGACGTGTTCGGCGTTCTTGGCGTTGAAAACTCGGTCCGCAGCCGCACATCCTATGGCGGCACCGCGCCGGATCAGGTGCGTGCCCAGGTCGCGCGCTGGAAAGCGGCGCTGGGCTGATGCCGGGGCACCGTCAGTGAAACCTGCCTTGTCGGGCAGGGCGGGGGATGTGAACATGATGCCGGAAGACCGACCGAAGGACCGCCCGATGCCGCAGCTTTCCCCCCGTATCGCGCTGATCGCCTGCCTGATCCTTTCCGCCTGCGGGGCCGATGGCCCACCCGAGGCGCCGACGCGCGGTGTCGGCATCTCGGGCGAGGTGCAGATGGGCGTGGTGCTGAAGTGACGCCGCTGCGCCTGACCTGGCTGGCGCTTGCCGTCTGGGGCGCGGTGCATCCGATGTACTGGTTCCTCAAACACATGCGCGAGACGGGCACCGGCCTGTCCGGCCTGATCGACGCCTGGTATGTGAATGCCTCGACCACCGGGCTGACCTGGGACCTGACCATTGCCGCGATCGCGCTGACGATCTGGGTCGTGGTCGAGGCCGCCAGCCGCCGCAGCTGGGTCGATCTGGTGGCGATCCCGGCCACCTTCTGCATCGGGGTCAGCTGTGGCCTGCCGCTCTATCTGTTCCTGCGCTCGCGCCACGCCTCTGCGTGATCCTGCGCTAGCGGCTTGACTGCCGGATCATCAGTTCCGGTGCGATCCGCAGCGTCACGGGCCCGGCCTGCCGCCCGTCCAGCACCTCCAGGATCAGCGCCGCCGCCTTCGCCCCGATCTCGCGCGGGAAAGGGTTGATCGTGGTCAGGGCAGGGACCGCGACCTCGGCGATCTCATAGTCGCCGAAACCCGCGATCCAGATGTCCTCGGGAACCCGGACCCCGCGGCGCTGACATTCGGTCAGGGCGCCAAAGGCCGAGAGGTCGGAGACGCAGATCACCGCCTGGGTGTCCGGCAAGCTGTCCAACAGCCGCCCCATCGCATCCGCCCCTTCGCGCATCGAGATCGGCGGAGCGCCTGCCGCGATCAGCCGCGTCGCCTCCAGCCCGTTTGCCTGCATCGCCGCCACAAAGCCCTCGCGCCGGTCCGTCCCCCGCGTGTCGCGGTCGGCATCGCCGCCGATGAACGCGATCCGCGTCAGGCCGCGCGCCACGAAATGATCGACCATCCCGCGCACCGCATCGGCGTTGGAAAAGCCCACGACATGCCCGATGGGCGCCTCTGGCAAATCCCAGGTTTCCACCACCGGGATGCCCGCATTCTCCAGCAGCCGCCGGGTGCGCGGCGTGTGCTTGCCCCCCGTGACCACGATGGCCTCCGGGCGGCGGCGGAGCAGCTGTTCGACCAGCCGCTCCTCCTCGTGGATGTCATAGTCGGTATAGCCCAAGAGGATCTGCAAGCCCCGGACCTTGAGGCCCTCGGTCAGGCCCCGCAGCGTCTCGGCGAAGTTGGCGTTGTTGATCGAGGGGATCGTCACCGCCACGAAATCCGTCCGCTGCGAGCGCAAGGAGGATGCCGCCGAGTCGAAGACATAGCCGATCTCCTCGGCCGCCTTCAGGATCGCCTCACGCGTCGCCTCGCTGACGGAGGTGTCCCGCTTGAAGGCCCGACTGACCGTCATCGGCGAAACCCCCGCAAGGCGGGCGACATCGGCCATGGTCGGGGTCTTGCGGGGCTGGGTCATGCGGGGGCGAACGTGTGGGCCGTGGTGACGTGGTGATGGATGCGGCCCGTGAAGTGGCGTGCCAGCACGCTTTCCGTCGCCGCGCGCCCCTCCTTGCGGATCGGATGGGCCAGGAAGGCCTCTACCGTCGCCAGATCCGGCCAGTCGATGGCCAGGATCAGCGGATACTCCGGCGCGCCATCGTCGCGGTTCTCGGCAAAGGTGACATGGATCGCGAGCGCCCCCGGAAACCGCCGCCAGACCGGCAGGATTTCCGCCAGCACATCGCGCCGGAAGGCCTCGGTGTGGCCGTCCTTCAACGTCCCCTCGAACAGAGCGTAGCGGGTAATCATTGCGTCAGGTCCTTTCTCGGCCCTTTGAAAAATTCCATCAGCGCCGCCTGATCCTCACCGCCCAGCCCCGCCGCCGTCAGCATCCGGTGCACTTCGGCACAAAGCGCAGTCAGCGGCATCGCCGTCCCGGTCGCCCGCGCAAGGTCCGCCGCGCCATTCAGGTCCTTGACCATGTTGTCGATCCGCCCCGTCCGACGGTAATCCCGCGCGGCCATCCGGGGCATGTATTCCTGAAGGATCGCGCTGTCGGCCCGACCCCCTGCCAAAGCCTTCGGGATCATCTGCGCATCCACCCCCGCCGCCTCGGCCAGCGCCGTCGCCTCTGCCACCGCCAGGAACCCGAGGCCACACAGCACCTGATTGATGAGCTTCGTTGTCTGCCCCGCCCCCGGACCGCCCATCCGCGTCTGGTTCGACGCCACGCCGCGCAGAACCTCCTGCGCCTCTGCCACATCCTCCGGCGCACCGCCCTGCATCAGCGTCAACTCCCCCGTCGCGGCCTTCGGGATGCCGCCCGACAGGGGACTGTCCACCCAGCGCAACCCCTTCTCCGCCGCCTCTGCCGCCAGCACCTTCGTCGCCTCCGGGTCGATCGAGGACATGTCGATCAGCAGCGTCCCCCTGGCCGCGCCCTCCGCCACGCCCCCCGGGCCGAACACCGCCGCCCGCACGATATGGGCGGCGTTCAGCGACAGGATCACCGCCCGCGCGCCCCGCGCAGCCTCCGCCGCCGATGGGGCCGCCACCGCCCCAGGATCAACCAGAGCCGCAACCTTTACCGGGTCCAGATCGAACACCCGCAGCGCCGCGCCCGTCGTCAGCAGCCGCGCGCCAATGGCACCGCCCATCGCCCCCGCCCCGATCAGCGCAACCGTCATGCCGTCTCTCCGTTCAACTGCGCAAGAACGGCGTCCACAATGGCCGCCAAAGGCTGGTCGATCTCCACCGTCACCGCTTCTTCCGGCCCCGGGGGCTCCAGCGCCGCGAACTGGCTGTCGAGGAGGGACGTCGGCATGTAATGCCCCCTCCGCGCCGCCATGCGGCCCGCGATCACCTCGCGGCTGCCCGCCAGATGCACGAACCGCACCGGCCCCCCGGCGCCCGCCCGGATCCGGTCCCGATACGCCCGCTTCAGCGCCGAACACCCCACGATGACCGGAGCCTCCGCCGCCAGCACCCCAGCCACCCGGTCCAGCCAGGGCCAGCGGTCCTCGTCCGTCAACGGTATCCCCGCCCGCATCTTCCCGACCGCCTCGGGACTATGCAGGTCATCGCCGTCCCGATACGGCACCCCCAGCCGCGCCGCCAACCCTTCGCCCACCGACGACTTGCCGCAGCCCGCAACCCCCATGATGACGACACGCAGGGTCATAGCGAGGCCGTGATGCCGCCATCGACATAAAGGATATGCCCGTTGACGAAGGACGACGCATCCGAGGCCAGGAACACGCAGGCCCCCTGCAACTCCTCCACGCGTCCCCAGCGCCCCGCAGGCGTCCGCTTCTCCAGCCAGGCGGAAAACGCCGGGTCCGCCACCAGCGCGGCATTCAGCGGCGTGTCGAAATACCCCGGCGCAATCGCGTTGCATTGCAACCCGTGCCTCGCCCAGTCCGTCGCCATCCCCTTGGTCAGGTTTCCCACCGCCCCCTTCGTCGCCGTGTAAGGCGCGATGGAGGGGCGTGCGAGGGCCGTCTGGACCGAGGCGATGTTGATGATCTTCCCCCGCCCCCGAGCGATCATGTGGCGGGCAACCGCTTGCCCCACATGGAACACGCTGGCGATGTTGGTCTGCAAGAGCTTCTCGAACGCCTCCGCCGGAAACTCCTCCAGCGGAGCCCGGTGCTGCATCCCGGCGTTGTTCACCAGGATGTCGATGGGCTTGCCCGCGCCTTCGAACGCATCCACCGCCGCCCGGACGCCTTCATGGTCCGTCGCGTCGAATGCCAGCACCTCGGCCCCCTTGATCCGCGCCGCCGCTGCCGCGAGCTTGCCCGTATCGCGCCCGTTCAGCACCACCTGCGCCCCCGCCTCGGCCAGCCCCTCGGCCAGGGCGAAGCCGATCCCCTGCGACGACCCGGTGATCAGCGCCCGGCGCCCGGTCAGGTCGAACAGCCGATGTCCCATGCGTCAAGTCCCTTCACTTCGCTCTCGACAAGCCTTGTCGCTCCCGTTTATGTTATCGATAACAACGCCTGTCAAGGATGCAGAGGACAAGATGGCCAAACCGCAGGTTCTCCAGGTCGGCCCCTATCCCGAATGGGACCAGGCCCCCCTTGACGCCGCCTATACCATCCACCGCTGGTGGGAGGCCGCCGACAAGGACGCGTTTCTGGCAGAGGTCGGCCCGAACATCCGCGCCATCGCCACACGCGGCGATCTTGGCGCATCCGAGGCAATGATCGCCGCCTGCCCGAACCTTGAAATGATCGCGGTCTTCGGCGTCGGCTATGATGCCGTCCACCTCGCCTCCTGCCGGGCGCGGGGGATCAAGGTCTCGAACACGCCCGACGTCCTGACCGAGGACGTTGCCGACATCGCGCTGGCCATGCTTTTGGCCCTCGTCCGCCGCACGGGGCAGGCGGAAGAGTGGGTCCGTTCCGGCGACTGGGCCGCCAAGGGGATGTTCCCGCTGACCCGCAAGGTCTCGGGCACCCGCGCGGGCATCCTTGGCCTCGGCCGCATCGGCGCGGCCATCGCCCGGCGCTGCGAGGGCTTCGGCATGCAGATCGCCTATTCCGCCCGCAGCCCCAAGCCCGGCGCCGAGCACTGGACCTACATCCCCGACGCCGTCGAATTGGCCCGCAACTGCGACCACCTGTTCGTCGCTCTCGCCGCCACGCCCGAAACCCGCCACATCGTCAATGCCAAGGTGCTTCAGGCGCTGGGCCCCGATGGCACCGTCATCAACATCAGCCGCGCCGCAAACGTGGACGAATCGGCCCTCCTCGACGCGCTGGAACAGGGCGAGATCGCCGGGGCCGCCTTGGACGTCTTCGAAGGCGAGCCGAACCTGAACCCCCGGTTCCTTTCGGCCCCGAACGTCCTTCTGCAACCGCATCACGGGTCCGGAACCGTCGATACCCGCAAGGCCATGGGGAAACTCATGCGTGACAACCTGACCGCGCATTTCGCCGGGCAACCCCTGGTCACCCCGGTCGCGCTATGAAGGCGATAGTCATCCATGCCGCCCGCGACCTGAGGATCGAGGACCGCGACCCCGATCCCCTCCTCCCCGGCCAACTCCGTCTCCGCCTCGCCACCGGTGGCGTCTGCGGCTCGGACCTGCACTACTACAACCACGGCGGCTTTGGCGCGGTGCGGCTGAAGGAACCGATGATCCTCGGCCACGAGGTTTCCGCCTACGTCGAGGACCCCGGCACCACCGCCTTCGCCATAGGCCAACTTGTCGCCGTCTCCCCCTCGCGTCCCTGCGGGACCTGCAAGTTCTGCCGCGAAGGCCTGCCCAACCAGTGCCTCGACATGCGCTTCTACGGCAGCGCGATGCCCTTCCCCCACATCCAGGGCGCCTTCCGCGAAGTGCTGATCGCCGACGCCAGCCAATGCGTCGATGCCACGGGCCTTACCCCCGGCGAAGCCGCCATGGCCGAACCCCTCGCAGTCACGCTCCACGCCACCCGCCGCGCAGGCGAGATGCTGGGCAAACGCGTCCTCGTCACCGGCTGCGGCCCGATCGGGACGCTCGCCATCCTCGCCGCCCGCCGCGCCGGGGCTGCGGAAATCGTCGCCACCGATCTTTCCGACTTCACCCTCTCGCTCGCCGCCAAGGTGGGCGCCGACCGCACCATCAACACCGCCACGGACCCCGACGCACTGTCCGCCTACACCCCCGACAAGGGCCATTTCGACGTCCTCTTCGAATGCACCGGCGTCGCGGCCGCCCTCGCCCAGGGCATCGCCGCCCTGCGCCCAAGGGGAGTGATCCTCCAACTCGGCCTCGGCGGCGACATGACCCTGCCGATGATGGCGATCACCGCCAAGGAACTGGACCTGCGCGGCTCTTTCCGCTTTCACCCCGAATTCGCCGTGGGGGTCGGCCTGATGCAGAAACGCCTGATCGATGTGCGCCCCCTCATCACTCACACCGTGCCGCTGGCCCGGGCCGAGGACGCCTTCCGCCTCGCCTCTGACCGCTCACAGGCGATGAAGGCACAGATCCTGTTCGCCGATTGACCGCCTTCCGGTTTGACCCTTCGCCCGGGGTCGCCCAGACTGCCCGCAGGGAGACGCCAATGTCCTTCTTCGAAATCCACGATCCCGCCTTTGCGACCTTCGTCATGGGCAACGCGCCCCTCAAGCGCCTTGCGACCGGCTTCGACTGGGTGGAAGGCCCGGTCTGGTTCGGCGATCAGAACTGCCTTCTGTTCTCGGACATCCCCAACAACCGGATCCTCCGCTGGAGCGAGGACGGCCTCACCACCTTCCGCCAGCCCGCCAACTATACCAACGGCCACACCCGCGACCTTCAGGGCCGCCTCGTCAGCTGCGAACACGGGGGCCGCCGCGTGACCCGCACCGAATGGGACGGCACGATCACCGTCATCGCCGACAGCTTCGACGGCAAGCCTCTGAACAGCCCCAACGACGTCATCGTGGCCAGGGACGGAGCCATCTGGTTCACCGACCCGCATTACGGGATCATGACCGACTACGAAGGCTACAAATCCCCGCAGGAGCTGCCCTGTCAGGTCTATCGCGTCGATCCCTCGGGCCGGATCGAGGCCGTCATCACCGACATGGCCTGCCCCAACGGCCTGGCCTTCAGCCCGGATGAGTCCCGCCTCTACGTCGCCGACACCGGGCGGATGTTCAGCAAAGACCCCCAGCACATCAAGGTCTTCGACATGGTCGCAGGCCGCCCCACGAACGGCCGCATCTTCCACCGCATCGACAAGGGCTGCGCCGATGGCATCCGGGTGGATACTGACGGCAATCTCTGGTCCTCAGCCGGGGACGGCGTCCATTGCATCGCGCCGGACGGGCAGCTGATGGGCAAGATCCTCGTCCCCGAGACCGTCTCCAACATCTGCTTCGGCGGCCGCGCCAAACACCGGCTGTTCATCACCGCGACGACCAGCCTCTACTCCGTGATCCTGAACCGCAAGGGCGTGCAATGGCCATGACGAAACCGCAAACCGGCCTGATCGGCCTTGGCACGATGGGCGCCGCGCTGGCGCTGAACATCGCCGAAAAGGGCTTTCCCATCGCTGTATTCAACCGCACGACCAGCCGCACGCACGACTTCCACGCCACGGCGGGCATCCTTGCCGACCGCATCACCCCCACCGACACCCTCGCCGATCTCGTCGCCGCCATCGCCCCGCCCCGCGTGATCATCCTGATGGTACCCGCAGGCCCGGCGGTCGATGACCAGCTTGCCGCCCTCGCGCCCCTGCTTGGCCCCGACGACCTCGTCATCGACGCGGGCAACGCCAACTTCCACGACACCAACCGCCGCACCGCCGCGGGCCTGCCCTTCCGCTTCATGGGCATCGGCGTCTCGGGCGGCGAAGAGGGCGCCCGCCACGGCCCGGCAATCATGGCCGGAGGCACCGCAGAGGACTGGGCGCGCATGGCCCCGCTGTTTCAGGCCATCGCCGCCAGGGCCGAGGACGGCACCCCCTGCGCCGACCATATGGGGCAGGCCGGGGCCGGGCACTTCGTCAAGGCGGTCCACAACGGCATCGAATACGCCGACATGCAGATGATAGCCGAGGTCTACGGCGTGATGCGCGACGGTCTTGGCCTGACCGCGCCCGAAATCGCCCCGGTCTTCGCCCGCTGGAACGAAGGCACGCTGCGCTCTTACCTCGTCGAGATTTCCGCCGCCGTCGCCGCTGCCAGGGACCCGCACGGCACCGGCCCGCTTCTCGACATGATCGTCGATGCCGCAGGACAGAAGGGCACCGGCCGCTGGACCGCGATCGAGGCGCAGAACCTTGCCGCGCCGATCCCGGTGATCGAAGCCGCCGTCATGGCCCGCAACGTCTCCGCCCGACGGGAGGAGCGCGCCATGGGAGAGGCGCTTTACGGCCCCGCGCCGGAACGCGCCGAGGTCCCGCTCGCCGACCTCGAACACGCCCTCATCGCCGGGAAGATCCTCTGCTACGCGCAAGGCTTCGCCATGATGACCGCCGCCGCGAAAGAGTTCGGCTGGGCGCTCGACATGCCCGCCATCGCGCGGGTCTGGCGCGCGGGCTGCATCATCCGCTCGGCAATGCTGAACGATATGGTAACCGCCCTCGCCCAGGACCCCGCGCGCAACCTGATGCTCGCCCCGTTCTTCGCCGACCACCTGCGCCGGTCGGTGCCCGCCCTCCGCCGCGTCGTCGCCGCCGGGGCGCTGCATGGCCTTGGCCTGCCCGCTCTTTCGGCCGGCCTCGCCTGGTTCGACCTGATGCGCACCGCGCGCGGGACGGCGAACATGATCCAGGGCCAGCGCGATTTCTTCGGCCTGCACGGGTTCGATCGGCTGGACGGGAAGGACCTCCACCACGGCCCCTGGGCGCACGGCTGACCACCGATTTCCGCACGGAAATCGGACCGGAATTCCTCGAATTCCGGCGCCCTGCTACCCCGTCTCGCCCGGCACCAGCCGCGTGGGCACCACCGTCACCTCCTGACCCGGCTCGCCCTTCAGCCGCGCGACCAGGGCCTCTGCCGCAGCCTTCCCGATCGCCGTTGTCGGCACCACCGTCGTCGTCAGCCGCCGGGGCAGGATCGACGCCGCCTCCATTCCGCCCCAGCCCGCGATCCCCAGATCCTCCGGCACCCGGATGCCCTTGGCCTGTGCATAGGCCAACCCCCCCACCGCCATGTCGTCGTTGTGGAAATAGACCACATCCAGGTCCGGCGTCCGGGTCAGCAGCGTCTCCAGCCCGTAATACCCGGCATAGAACCCCGGCATGTCCAGCAGCACCTCACGGTCCACCAGCGGGGCGCCCGCCTGCGCCAGCACCGCCTGGAACCCCTCCAGCCGCGCCTGACCCATCACGTCGGCCCGCGCCAGCGCGCCCACATAGCCCGCCCGCCGCCGCCCCCGCCGCAGCAGGAACTGCCCCATCTCCGCCCCGCAGTCGTAATGCGAAAACCCCACCGACATGTCGATCGGGCTGGTCGTCAGGTCCCAGATCTCCACCACCGGCACCGCCACCTGCCGCAAGAGGTCAACCGTCGCGGGCGTATGATTCCGCCCCGACAGAATCAGCCCCGCAGGCCGCCAGCTGACGATCTGGCGGACCCAGGCTTCCTCCTCGGCGGTGGAATGGTTGTTGGCCCCGATCATCAGCTGATAGCCAAGCCGACTCAGCGCCCGGTCCACCCCGTCCAGCACATGCGCAAAGAGGCCCGAGGTGAGGCGCGGCACGCACATGCCCACCAGTGTGCTGGCCTGATACGACCCGAAGGCCGCCGCCAGCTTGTTCGGGACATATCCCAGTCTTTCCGCGACCTTGATCACCCGGTCCCGCGTCTCGTCGGAAAACCCGGTCCCCCCGCGCAAGACGCGGCTGACCGTCATCTTCGACACCCCCGCCGCCTTTGCGATGTCCTCCAGATTGGCCTTCATGCGCACGCTCACCCGATCATATGTTATCGATAACTTTCCGCTTGACTCGAAAGGGCCACGGGCTCAGGCTAGGCTACGTTACCGGTAAACCTGACGCAAGATCGGGCACACCGGGAAGGGGAGGAGCCTGCCCATGCAACCGTCGTCCGACGGCCTGTTCTTCGACCGCATCGTCAAGTCCTTCGGCGGGACGCAGGCGCTGAAGGGCGTTTCGCTGAAGGTCGCGCGGGGCGAGATCGTGGCGCTTCTCGGCGAAAACGGTGCGGGCAAATCCACCCTCATCAAGGTGCTCGGCGGCATCCATCGCCCCGAAGCAGGCGGCGTGCTGATCGACGGCACGCCCTACGCGCATGAGGCCGGAAGGTCCGGCGGCCAGAAGGTCGCCTTCATCCACCAGGACCTCGGCCTGATCGACTGGATGTCTGTCGCCGAAAACATCGCCCTCTCCCTCGGCTATGTCCGCAGGGGCGGCCGCATCGACTGGACCGCGACCGAAGCCCGCGCGGACGAAGCCCTCAAGCTGGTCAAAGCCGAGTTTCCCGCCACCGCCCGCGTCTCCAGCCTGACGCGCACGCAGAAATCCCTCGTCGCCATCGCCCGGGCGCTGGCTGCCGACTGCGACTTCCTCGTCCTCGACGAGCCCACCGCCAGCTTGCCAGCCGACGAAGTCGAACTCCTGTTCGGCGCCCTCCGCCCGCTGAAGGCCAAGGGCGTTGGCATGATCTACGTCTCCCACCGCCTCGACGAGATCTTCCGCATCGCCGACCGCGTCGCCGTTTTGCGCGACGGCCAGATGGTCGGCATGCGCCCCGTCGAGCACACCACGCCCGAGGAGCTGGTCTCCCTCATCGTCGGCCGCAAGGCGCGCGAAATCGCCCGGCCCCCCGTGCAGGACGGCCCCGCGATCCTGAACGTCGAACACCTGAAAACCCCCGCCGTCGGCCCCGTCAGCTTTCAGATCAGGCGCGGCGAGCTTCTCGGCCTCGCAGGTCTCCGGGGCGCAGGCCACGAAGACATCGGCCGCGCATTGTTCGGCGTCATCCCCCATGCCGGACGCATTACCCTCGACGGCAAGCAACCCGACCTCCGCACCGCCCAGACCGCCATGTGCTCCGGCATCGGCCTCGTCGCCCGCGACCGCGTCGGCGAAAGCGTCGCCCCCGGCATGGCGATCCGCGAGAACGCCTTCCTCAACCCCTCCGCCACCGGTCGCGGCCTCCTGACGCTGATGGCTGCCGGCAGGGAAGAAGCCAAGGCCAAGGCCATCGGCACCCGCGTCGGCCTTTCCCCGAACGACCCGACCCTCGCCATCGAGGCCCTCTCGGGCGGCAACCAGCAGAAGGTCGTCGTCGGCCGCTGGCTCGATTCCGGCCGCCGACTTCTGGTCACCGAGGACCCCACCGCCGGCGTCGATGTCGGCGCCAAGGCCGAGATCTACCACCTGCTCTACCAGGCGCTTGCCTCCGGCATGGGGGTCCTCGTCGTCTCCACCGACTTCGAGGAAATCGCCAACATCTGCCACCGCGCCATTGTGTTCAGCCGGGGCCTCCCCGTCGCCGAACTGACCGGCGTCGAACTGTCCACCGAATCCCTGATCCAGGCCGCATCGGCCGGTGAAGCCGCTTAAAGGTCCCGCATGCCCGGTATCGAATCCAACGCCGTCGAGCCCACCAAGGACGAACTCCGCGGCCTCTCCACCGGGCAGAAGCTGATCCGCCTCGCGCCCACCTACGGCCTCGTCATCCTGATGGTCGCGCTGATCCTGTTCTTCTCGCTCCTCCTGCCGAACACCTTCCCGACGCTTCTGAATCTCCGCTCCATCCTGTCGGACAAGGCGATCATCGCCCTCCTGTCGCTGGCCGCGATGATACCCATGGTCGCGGGCCGCATCGACCTGACCGTCGGCTACGGCATCGTCCTCTGGCACATCCTCGCGATCAGCCTGCAGACCATCTACGGCATCCCGTGGCCGGTCGCGGTCTGTATTGTCCTGATCCTCGGCATCGTGGTCGGAGCCCTCAACGGCCTTCTCGTCGAAGTCGCCCGCATCGACAGCTTCATCGCCACCTTGGGCACCGGCACGATCCTCTACGCGCTGGCCCTCTGGCACACCGGCGGCCGCCAGATGGTCGGCCAACTGCCCGACGCCTTCTACGCGATCAACGGCACCTTCGTCCTGGGCCTGCCGATCACCGCCTTCTACGTCCTGGGCGTAACCCTGATCCTCTGGGTCGTCCTCGACTACACCCCCATCGGCCGCTACCTCTATGCCATCGGCGCCAACCAGCGCGCGGCAGAGCTGAACGGCATCCCGACGCGCAAATTCGTCATCGGAGCCTTCGTGACCTCCGGCGCCCTGACCGCCCTTGCCGGGGTCCTTCTCGCCTCGAAACTGCGGATCGGGCAGGCGAGCGTCGGCCTCGAATTCCTGCTGCCCGCCCTTGTCGGGGCCTTCCTCGGCTCCACCACCATCAAGCCGGGCCGCGTCAACGTCTGGGGCACCATCGTCGGCGTGATGATCCTTGCCGTCGGCATCAGCGGCATCCAGCAGTTCGGCGGCAGCTTCTGGGTGGAACCGCTTTTCAACGGCACCACGCTGCTGATCGCCATCGGCATCGCCGGATACGCCCAGCGCAAGAAGGGCGCGAAATCGAAATGACAACAGCATCTTACGGGAGGATACCAACCATGCTGAGACGGACCCTGCTACAGACACTTCTCGCCGGAACGGCCCTTGCCTTCGCAGGCGCGGCCTTCGCGCAAGAGGCCTTCGACGGCCCGACCACCGGCCCGAAAGCGGCGGAAGGCAAGACCATCGTCGTCCTCGCCGCCGATCTGAAGAACGGCGGTATCCTGGGCGTCACCACCGGCATCGAGGAAGCCGCCGCCAGGATCGGCTGGGAAGTGAAAGTCCTTGATGGCGCGGGCTCGGTGCAAAGCCGCTCCGCCGCCGTGGGCCAGGCGCTGGCGCTGAACCCTGACGGGATCGTCATCAACGGCTTCGACGCCGCCGAACAGGCCGCAGCTCTTGAGGGCGTCACGGCGGCGGGCATCCCGATGGTATCGTGGCACTCCGGCCCGAAGATCGGCTGCGACGCGCCGGGCGGCATCTTCGCCAACGTCTCGACCGACGCGATGCAGGTGTCCGACGTGGCCGCGAAATGGGCCATCGAGGATGCGGGCGGCAAGCCGGGCGTGGTGATCTTCACCGATTCCACCTACCAGATCGCCATCGACAAGGCCGACCGGATGAAGAAGGCCATCGAGGACGCAGGCGGCACGGTGCTGGAATATGTCGATACGCCCATTGCCGAGACGTCCACCCGCATGGGCCCGCTGACCACCACGCTGCTGCAGAAATACGGCGCGGCCTGGACCCATTCGCTGGCGATCAACGACCTCTACTTCGACTTCATGGGGCCGTCGCTGGCCGCTGCCGGGATCGACGGCAAGGGCGCGCCCCGGAACGGCTCGGCGGGCGACGGCTCCGAAGCCGCCTTCCAGCGCATCCGCACCGGGCAGTATCAGGCGGTCACCGTGGCGGAGCCCCTGAACCTCCAGGGCTGGCAGCTGGTCGATGAGCTGAACCGTGCCATCCAGGGTGAACCCTGCTCGGGTTACATCACCGCGCCTGCGCTGGTGACCGAGGAAGCCCTTGCGGGCACCGAGGGCAACGCCTTCGACCCGAACAATGGCTACCGCGAGGCTTATGCCGCGATCTGGGGCAAGTAGGCCAGACCGGCGCTGGCGGGGCCCCTCGCCAGCGCTACACCCGGTTTGAGGCGCCCATGCCGCGAAACACCGCCCGCGCCGCCTCCATCACCGGCTCCTCCGTGTCGCGCAGGATGGCAATCCGGTCGAACCGCCCCGGGTCCTTCGCCACCGCCGCCCGCAGCGCCGCGCCGAAGGCCATCCGCAGCTCTGTGCCGATGTTGAACTTGGCGATCCGCGACCCCGCCGCCAGCGCCGCGCGCTGATCCACCGGCACGCCCGACCCGCCATGGATCACCAGCGGCAAGCCCGTCACCGCCTCGATCGCCCGCAGCCGCGCCAGGTCCAGCCCCTGACCCGCGTCCTGCTGCAAATGGACATTCCCCACCGACACCGCCAGCGCATCGACCCCCGTCTCGCGGACAAAGCGCGCCGCCTCCTCCGGGTCGGTCCCGGTCGAGGCCTTGCCCCCCGCATAGCCGACGACGCCAAGCTCACCCTCGCAGGACAGCCCCGCCGCATGGGCCAGCGCCGCGACCTCTGCCGTCAGGCGGATGTTCTGCTCCAGCGGCAAAGCCGACCCGTCGATCATCACTGAACTGAACCCCGCCGCAATCGCCTCCCGGCAATCCCCCACCGTCAGCCCATGGTCCAGATGCGCGACCACCGGCACCGACGCGCTCTCGGCCAAAGCGCGGAACATCGCCCCCCAAACGCCGACCGGCATATGCGCCCGCGCCCCCGGCCCCGCCTGCAGGATCACCGGAGCCCGCTCTGCCTCGGCCGCCCGGACATAGGCCCGCGCATCCTCCCAGCCCAGGCAGACCAGCCCCGGCACCGCATAGCCGTCCCGCAGGGCGGGCCCCAGCACCTCGGCCAGCGTGGCGATCATCTGAACTTGGCCACCATGTCCATGATCCCCGGGATCGTCTGCACCTGCGCCGCATGGGTCGGCTGGAAGTACTGCTTCAGACTCCGCTGCGATTGCCCGCCAAGGATGGTGAAGTAATACATCTCATAACCCGGCAGCGCGCAGCAGGGGTGATAGCCCTTGTCGATCAGCACCGTGGACCGGTTCATGATGTGATAGGCATCCCCCGGCTCGTTATCCACCCGCTGCAACATCTGGAGCCCCGAGCCATAGTCGGGCCGGAAGCGGAAATTGTAGCACTCGTCATGCCGCGTCTCCTCCGGCAGGCGGTCGGTGTCATGCTTGTGCGACGGAAACCCCGACCAGCCCCCCGCGCCCACGGTGAACAGCTCACTCACCAGAAGCCGCCCCACCCGGTCGTGATACCTGGTCCCCAGGATATGCTTGATCTTGCGGTGAGTCTTCGTCTCGTCCGACCCGTATTGCACCACATCCAGATCGCCTGACCTGACGGCAAACGGGCTCAGCGCCTCATCGAACTTCGCCCCGGCGATGAAACACTCCGTCTCTGTCCGCGCCGTGATCCGCGTGCCGGTGCCACTGGGCACATAAACCCCCTCCGGCTCTCCATCCCAGACATCGACGCCCCGGTTGCCGATATCGGCAAAGACCTCGCCCCCGACCTCGACCGTCACCGTCCCCGTCGCGGGCACCACGCAGGTCTCGTAGCCCGGCGTGCGATAGTCGAAATGCTCGCCCGGTTTCAGCCGGACGATGTTGAAATAGACCAGCGGCACCAGCGGATCGGCCATGTCGACAATGGCCCGGTTGCGGTTGTCATGCGGAGGAATGTGCATCGGATGTCCCTTCAGGCACTTGGGCCGGGGTGGGTGGTTAGAAATTCGTCAAGCTCCGGTCCCGTCGGCATCGCCGGGGCGCAGCCGACCCGCGCCACGACCAGCGCCGCCGCCGCCGACCCGCGCAGAACGGCGGCCTTCACCGGCAGGCCCGAAGCCAGGCCCGCAAGGAAAGCGCCAAGGAAACTGTCCCCGGCCCCGGTCGGTTTCAGCGCCCGCGTCGGGTAAATGCCGGTCGCAAACTCGCCCTCACGGGTGATCGTGACCGCCCCCTTCTCGCCCATCTTGTACACGACGACCTGCGCCCCCTCGGCCACCAACTCACGCGCCTTGTCCAGACCCCGGTCGGGATGCCCGGCCATGAAGCCGAACTCCACATCATTGCCGACGATCACGTTGCACAGGGCCGCCGCGCGGGAATAGGTCTCGGCGGCGGCCTCGGCCGAGGGCCAGGAATAGGGCCGGTAGTCCACGTCGAAGACCAGGGGCAGCCCCGCCGCCCGCGCCAGATCGAAGGCCCGGAACGCCGCCGACCGCGAGGGTTCCGCCGCAAGCACCGTCCCCGTGGTGACCAGCGCGGAAAAGCCCGCGTAATCCACCGCCTCGACATCCGCCGCGACCATCGCGAAATCCGCCGCCCCGTTGCGATAGATCACCGACTGGCAGTCCTCGACCCGCGTCTCCACCACCGCCAGAGAGTTGCGCGCCTCGCCGCCCGCGACCTGCACCAGCGTCCGGTCCACGCCATAGCCATCCAGCTGCGCCAGACAGAACCGCCCCACCGCATCGTCCGACACCCGCGTCAGCAGCGCGGCCTTGCAGCCCTGCCGGACCAGCGCCACCGCGATATTGGCCGAGGACCCGCCCAGATGCGCGACGAACCGGCTTGCCTCCTCGATCCGCGTGCCCGCAGGATCGGCATAAAGGTCCATCCCGGCCCGGCCGATGACCAGAAAGTTCCGTCCCTTCAGCCGCTCCAGCTCTGCCATCCCGCTCTCCACCCCCGCCCGCAGCCCCACAGAGGGACTTGCGCGCCTTCGAAGGCCACGATACAACTTTTGCAACCGGTTGCAACACCAACGGCACATGCCGCCGCGCAGGACCATGACATGACACAGATCGGGATCGGACTGGTCGGCGGCGGCTACATGGGCAAGGCGCATGCCGTCGCCTATTCCGCCGTGGGTGCGGTGTTCAACACCAGGCTCCGCCCCCGGCTGGAGGTGATCGCGGCCACCTCGCAAGCCTCGGCCGAAACCTACGCCAAGGCCTACGGCTTCGCCCGCGCCGCCCGCGACTGGCAGGACCTTGTCGCCGACCCCAAGGTGCAGGCCGTGGTCATCGCCTCGCCGCAATCCACCCACCGCGCGATTGCCGAGGCCGCCTTTGCCGCCGGAAAACCCGTGTTCTGCGAAAAGCCGCTTGGCGCCTCGCTGGACGACGCCCGCGCCATGACTGCCGCCGCCGAAGCCTCCGGCCTGCCGAACATGATCGGCTTCAACTACGTCCGCACCCCGGCCACGCAATTCGTCCGCCAGCTTCTGGCGCAGGGCGCCATCGGCGACATCACCTGGTTCCGCGGCGAACATACCGAGGATTTCCTGTCCGACCCGACGCTTCCCGCCAACTGGCGCACCCGTGACCGGGCGAACGGCTGCATGGGCGACCTGGCCCCGCATCCGATCAACTGCATGCTCGCGCTGATGGGTCCGGTCGCGGAACTGAACGCCCGCATCGAGACGGTCCACGCCACCCGCCCCGGCCCGAATGGTCCCGAGAAGGTGACGAACGACGACCACGCCCAGATCATGCTCCGCTTCGCCTCCGGCGTGATGGGCCACCTTTACATCAGCCGCACCGCGACGGGCCGGAAGATGGGCTATGCCTATGAAATCCACGGCACCAAAGGCGCGATCCGCTTCGATCAGGAGGACCAGAATGCCGTCCACCTCTACCGCGCCGAGGGGCCAGAGGCCGCGCGCGGCTTCACCCGCATCCTGACCGGACCCTGCCACCCGGATTACCTCGCCTTCTGCCAGGGCCCCGGCCACGGCACCGGCTATCAGGACCAGATCATCATCGAGGCGCGCGACTTCCTGACCGCCATCGAGACCGGCCAGCCCGTCTGGCCCACCTTCCGCGACGGGCTGGCGGTCAGCCAGCTTGTCGAAACCGCCTTCCAGTCATCCGACAGCGGGCAATGGCTCGCCGTTCCCGCCACATGAGGACCAAATGACCATCCGCATCGGCAATGCGCCCTGTTCCTGGGGCGTCGAATTCGCAGGCGACCCGCGCAACCCGCCGTGGCGGCAGGTCCTGAAGGACTGCGCCGAGGCGGGCTACACGGGTATCGAGCTCGGCCCCATCGGCTTCATGCCCGAGGACCCGGCGATCCTCTTCGACGCGCTGGAGGAGAACGGCCTCGACCTGATCGGCGGCGTGGTCTTCCGGCCCTTCCACGACCCCGCCGCCTGGGACGATGTCCGCGACGCCGCATGGCGCACCTGCCGCGCGCTGACCGCCCACGGCGCGCAGCATCTGGTGCTGATCGACTCGATCTCCCCCCGCCGTGCCCCCACCGCAGGCCGGGCCGATGCCGCCGAGCAGATGGACCGCGCCGAATGGACCGCCTTCCGCGACCGGATCGCCACCATCGCCCGGCTGGGAACCGAGGAATTCGGCCTTACCGTCGGCATCCACGCCCATGCTGCGGGCTTCATCGACTTCGAGCCGGAACTCGAACGGCTTCTGGACGAGGTGGACGACAGTATCCTGAAGATCTGCTTCGACACCGGCCACCACTCCTATGCCGGCTACGACCCGGTGGCCTTCATGCGCCGCCATATCGGGCGGATCTCCTACATGCACTTCAAGGACATCGACCCGGTGGTGAAGGCCGATGCCATCGCCAAAAGCACCGGCTTCTACGAGGCCTGCGGCCAGGGCATCTTCTGCAACCTCGGCAAGGGCGATGTCGATTTTCCGGCCGTCCGCCAGATCCTTCTGGATGCGGGCTACCAGGGCTGGTGCACCGTCGAACAGGACTGCGACCCGACGCTGGACGTGCATCCCATCGACGACGCACGGCGCAACCGCAAATATCTGAAATCCATCGGCTTCTGAAGGGTCCGACCATGACAAAACTGAACTGGGGCATGATCGGCGGTGGCGAAGGCAGCCAGATCGGCCCGGCGCATCGGCTGGGCGCGCAGGCGGACGGGCATTTCGCCTTCGTCGCAGGCGCGCTGGACCACCGGCCCGAAGCCGGGCGCGCCTATGCGCAACGACTGGGCATCGCACCCGACCGCGCCTATGGCGACTGGCAGGAGATGCTGGAGGGCGAAAGGAACCGCCCCGACCGCTGCGATCTGGTGACGGTGGCGACCCCGAACTCCACCCATTTCCAGATCACCAGGGCCTTTCTCGAGGCCGGCTTCAACGTCCTGTGCGAAAAGCCGATGACGATGACGGTCGAGGAAGGCGAAGAGATCGTCCGCATCGCCGAACGCACGGGCCGCATCTGCGCGGTGAACTACTGCTATTCCGCCTATCCCATGATCCGCCAGGCCCGCGCCATGGTGCGGGCGGGCGACATCGGCAAGGTGCGCCTCGTGGTGACGAATTTCAGCCACGGCCACCATGCCGACGCGACCGACGCCGACAACCCCCGCGTCCGCTGGCGCTATGACCCGGCGATGGCGGGCGTCTCCGGCCAGTTCGCCGACTGCGGCATCCATGCGCTGCACATGGCCAGCTTCATCTGCGACGACGAGGTGGAAAAGCTCTCCGCCGATTTCGCCTCGACGATTCCCAGCCGCCAGCTGGAAGACGACGCCATGGTCAACTTCCGCATGGGCCGCGGCACCGTGGGCCGGCTCTGGACCTCCTCTGTCGCCATCGGGCGGCAGCACGGCTTCGACATCCAGGTGTTCGGAGAAACCGGCGGCCTGCGCTGGCACTCCGAACAGCCGAACCAGCTGATCTACACCCCGGTCGGCGGCCGCACCCAGATCATCGAAAAGGGCGAAGCCGGGCTGTATGACGAGGCCCGACGCCTGTCCCGCGTCGCCATCGCCCACCCGGAGGGCTTTCCGCTGGCCGTCGCCAACATCTACTGCGACCTCGCCGACGCGATCCGGGGCGAGCACCGCGACGGCCTGCCCCGTGCCCCGGCCGGGGTCCGCTCGATGGCCGCCGTCCATGCCGCCGTCGCTTCGGCCAGGGCTGGCGGCACCTGGGTCGACGCCCGCCCGCCGATGTTCCGCTAGGCCCGCAAGCCCCCTGCGCCCGTTCAGGCGACCGGGCGCAGCGTCCCGCGCTCGACCACCTCGCAGGGAAACAGCCTGACCTCGGGGGCCATGTCCGGCGCTTCGATGGTCGCCACCACGATCTCGATGGCCGCGTCGATGATCGCCGCCACCGGCTGGCGGATCGTGGTCAGCCCGATCACCTGCCAGCGGGCCATTTCCATGTCGTTCAGCCCGATCAGCCCGATGTCCCTGGGCACCGACAGCCCCGCCTCGCGGATCGCGCTCAGCGCCCCCACCGCCAGCAGATCGTCGCCGCAGAAATAGGCCTCGGCCCGGTCGCCCTCCAGCAGCCGCTGCATCCGGGCGCGACCGGCGTCGAAGGTGTAGTCCTCGGCATAGCTGACACTGACTGCGATCTCCGGCCGTTCGGCCAGCCTGCCCAGAAACCCCGCGGCCCGGTCCTGGGTCGAGGTCGCCCCCCTCGGTCCGCCCAGAAACCCCACCCGCGCATATCCGCGCGAGATCAGCGCCTCGGCCGCCATCCGACCGCAGGCGACGTTGTCGATCCCCACCACCGACACGTCCGGCGCGGTCGAGGCCCGGCCGAAGGCGTGCACAACGGGCAGCCCGGCGGCCTTGAAGGCCTCGGCGAAACTCGCCGGCAGGGTCGAGGACGCGACGATCACCCCGTCCACCGAATACTGCCGCAGCATCCGCACCGTGGCGGCCGGATCGGTCGCGCCGCTCAGGTTCACCAGCAGCGGCCGCAGGCCCCGGTCCTGCAAGCCCCGGGTGAACAGGTCGAACACCTCCAGGATCAGCGGGTTGTGGAAATTGTTGACCACAAGGCCGATCAGCTTGGTCCGCCCCGTCGTCAGGCTCGAGGCCAGGGCATTGGGCGCATAGCCCAGTTCGGCCGCCGCCTTCTCCACCTTGGCCCGGGTCCTGGCCGAGACCGAGGCGCCAGGGGTGAAGGTGCGCGACACCGCCGACCGCGACACACCGGCCCGTTCCGCCACCTCTCTCAGCGTCACCGCCATCCGCCGCACCCTTTCCGAGTTCACGCAAGTATACATGCCCCGTTCGCTGTGGGAACCGTCCAGCGCCACTGTCGCCCGGCCATCGGCACCTTGCGGAAGGCCTGCCCTGCAGACCCCGGAATCATCGAAAATTCCGGACCGGAGCCTGCAAAGGCTCCGAACCGATTTCTTCGAAGAAATCGGCGCTTTGCACCACCGTTCCACCCGGCTATGACGGCGCGGAAGCACCCGGGGACAGCGATGGACCATTTCCTCTACAAGAACGGCACCCTCCAGGCCGAAGACGTCGCCATCCCCGACATTGCCGCCAGCGTCGGCACCCCGTTCTACGTCTATTCCACCGCCACCCTGACCCGGCACTACCAGCTGTTCACCGAGGCCCTCAGCCCGCTGCCCCACCTCGTCTGCTTTGCGATCAAGTCGCTGTCGAACGTGGCCGTCCTCAAGACGCTCGGCAACCTTGGCGCCGGGATGGACGTGGTCTCGGGCGGCGAATACCTCCGCGCCAGGGCGGCAGGGGTGCCCGGCGACCGCATCGTCTTTTCCGGCGTCGGCAAGACGCGCGACGAGATGCGCCTCGCCCTCACGGGCGGCATCCGGCAGTTCAACGTGGAATCCGAGCCCGAGATGCGGGCCCTGTCCGAAGTCGCCACCAGCCTTGGCGTCACCGCGCCGATCACCGTCCGCGTCAACCCCGACGTGGACGCCCGCACGCATGAGAAGATCGCCACGGGCAAGAAGGAAAACAAGTTCGGCATCCCCATCGCCCGCGCCTCGGAAGTCTATGCCGAGGCCGCGCGCCTGCCGGGCCTTCAGGTGGTGGGCATCGACGTCCACATCGGCTCGCAGCTCACGGAGCTTGAGCCCTTCGAGCAGGCCTACCTCAAGGTCGCCGACCTGACCCGCCGCCTGCGGTCCGAAGGCCATTCGATCACTCGCCTTGACCTTGGCGGCGGGCTTGGCATCCCCTACCAGCGCACGAACGAGGCCCCGCCCTTGCCCACCGACTACGGTGCCCTCATCAAGCGCACCGTGGGCGACCTCGGCTGCGAGATCGAGATCGAGCCCGGTCGCCTGATCTCGGGCAATGCGGGCATCCTGGTGTCCAGGGTGATCTATGTGAAGAACGGCGAGGGGCGCGACTTCCTGATCCTCGATGCGGCGATGAACGACCTTGTCCGCCCCTCGATGTATGGCGCGCACCACGACATCGTGCCCGTCGCGGAACCCCCCGTGGCCAGCCCGACGCAAGAGTTCGACGTGGTCGGCCCGGTGTGCGAAACCGGCGACACTTTCGCCAGGGGCCGCGACCTGCCGCTGCTGGCCGAAGGCGACCTCGTGGCCTTCCGCAGCGCCGGAGCCTATGGTGCGGTCATGGCATCGGAATACAATACCCGGCCCCTGATCCCCGAAGTGCTCGTCCACGGAGATCACTTCGCTGTCATCCGGGCCAGACCGAGCTTTGACGAAATCCTCAACCGCGATACCATCCCCCCATGGCTGTGACCCCGCATGCGTCGGGGTGCCCGGTCGCAGGCAGGTGAGATGACCGGACCCCAGGACCAACCCCCGCTGAAATCGCCCCCGCTGAAATCGCTTGTCTGGCCGATGCGCCTGACGCTGGCGGGGCTGTGGGCCGAACGGCTTGCCCGGGCCTTCTGGCCGCTCTGGTCGCTGGGTCTTGTCACCCTCGCCGCGCTGGCCTTCGGCGTCCAGGACCTCGGCCCCCTTCACTACGCGCAGGCCGGCGGCGCCGTCATCGCCCTTTTCGCCCTCGGCCTTCTTGCCTGGGGCGTGAAGCAGTTCCGCAAGCCCAACGCGATGGACGCGCTGGACCGGCTGGACAGCACGATGCCCGGCCGCCCCATCGCCGCCCTGCGCGACACCCAGGCCATCGGCACCGCCGACCCCGCGTCGCTGGCGGTCTGGCGCGCGCACCAGGAACGGATGGCCCAACGCGCCGCCGGCGCCCGCCCCGTCCAGCCCGACCTGCGCCTGTCCTCGCGCGACCGCTTTTCCTTGCGCTATGTCGCGCTGACCGCCTTCGTCATGGCCGCGCTGTTCGGCTCGTTCTGGCGCGCAGGCTCCGTCGCCGGCCTCACCCCCGGCGCCGCCCTCGCCACCCCCGCCGGCCCCTCGTGGGAGGCCTGGGCCCAGCCCCCCGCCTATACCGGCAAGCCCTCGCTCTACCTCAACGACATCACCGACCCCGCGCTGGAAGTCCCCACCGGCACCCGCCTGCAGATCCGCCTCTACGGTCCCGAAGGCAGCCTGACCGTCACCCAGACCGTCGCCGGCGTGCCCCCGCCCCCCGTCCCCGAACCCGGCACCGAGGCCACCCCCGCCGCCGCCGTCCCGAACGGCATCAAGGGCGTCCACGACCTGACCATCACCCGCTCGGGCGACCTGGCCATCGAAGGCCCCGGCGGGCGCGAGTGGCAGATCACCGCAACGCCGGACCGCGCCCCCACCATCGAAGTCACCGGCGAGATGACGCGCGAGGCGGACGGCCGCTTCAAGCAGGGCTTCAAGGCCAGCGACGACTACGGCGTCACCGCCGGTCGCGTCACCATCACGCTGGACCTCGCCCGCGTCGACCGCCGCCACGGCCTGAAAGTCGATCCCGAAGCCACCCCTCCCGTCGTCCTCGACCTGCCCATGCCGCGCAAAGGCAGCCGGACCGAACTGACCTCGACCCTGGTCGACGACCTGTCGAAACACGTCTTCGCCAACCTGCCCGTGACCATGGTCTTCACCGCCGTGGACGCTGCCGGCAACGAGGGCAGCTCCGCCCCCTATGCCGTCACCCTGCACGGCAAGCGATTCTTCGACCCCTTCGCCGCCGCGCTCATCGAGATGCGCCGCGACATCCTGTGGAACCGCGTCAACGCCCCCCGCGCGGTCGAAATCCTCAAGGCCGTCACCAACCGCCCCGAAGGCTTCATCCGCCACGACCGCGCCTTCCTGCACTTCCGCGTGCTCATGCGCGACCTTGAGGCCAAAGAGGCAAGCCTGACCACCGAAGACCGCGATGCCATCGCCGAGAAGTTGTGGAAGATCGCCCTGATGGTCGAGGAGGGGAACCTCCAGTCCGCGCTCGACCGTCTGCAACGCGCGCAGGACCGGCTGCAAGAGGCCATCAAGAACGGCGCCTCGCCCGAGGAAATCGACCAGCTGATGAAGGAAATGCAGCAGGCGCTGAACGAATACATGCGCGAACTCGCCGAAGAGGCGCAGCGCAACCCCGGCGACCAGCAGCAACAGCAGATGATGCAGGGCCAGATGATGTCCGGCGACCAGCTGCAGCAGATGCTCGACAAGCTTCAGGAACTGATGGAGCAGGGCAAGACCGCCGAAGCCGCCGAGCTGATGGAACAGCTGCGCCAGCTGATGGAAAACATGCAGGTGGTGCAGGGCCAGCAGGGTCAGGGCCAGGGGCAGGGCCAGAACGGCCCGATGGGCGAGCTGGGCGATACCCTGCGCGACCAGCAAAGCCTGTCCGACGACGCCTTCCGCGACCTCCAGGGCGTGCCGCGCACTGGCGAACAGCAGGGGCAGGGCGACCAGCAGGGCGACAGCCAGGGCCAGGGTCAACAAGGCGACCAGCAGGGCCAGGACCCGCAGCAGGGCGACGGGCAGGGCGGCGCTGACGACCGCAGCCTCACCGACCGCCAGCGCGAATTGCGCGACCGGCTCAACCAGTTGCAGCAGGGCCAGCTTCCCGGCGACGGCACCGAGCAGGGCGAAGAGGGCCGCCGCAACCTCGACCGCGCCGGCCGCGCGATGGAACAGGCCGAGCAGGCGCTGCGCGACGGCGATCTTGACGGCGCGCTCGACCGTCAGGCCGAGGCGATGGAGGCGCTCCGCAACGGAATGCGCGATTTCGGCGAGGCGCTGGCCCAGGAACAGCGCGAGAACCGCGATTCGCAGGGCGGCAACCGCGACATCGGCTCTGCCGATCCGCAGGGCAGCGATCCGCTTGGCCGCCGCCCGGGCGAAACGGCGCGAATCGGTTCCGACGAGAACATGGTCCAGAACACTCCCGATCAGCGCGCCCAGGAACTTCTGGACGAAATCCGCCGCCGGTCCGGTGACCTCGCCCGCCCGCTGGAAGAACTGGACTACCTCAAGCGTCTCCTCCAGATGTTCTGATCGGCGCGGTTTGCGCCCTCAGGTTGTGCAGGTCAGGAAATCGTGACCGGCCCTCCGAACAACCCGAAACAGTCGCCCTTGCCAGCCGACCTTCGGCGCGGCACTTCTGACCTGCATTGAATCGACGCTGTCTCCGCCCGACCGCTTTCCAGTCAAAGTTTGGTCAACAATCAGGACTAGAAGCGCGCATCGCGGGTCACGTTTTAGCAAGTCTTTGCAGGAAGTAAGAATGGATTTCGGAAAGCTTCAGGCCACGGCTGTCGTTCGCAGGAACTCGATCGCCTTCGTCGAACAGTTGTTCGCGCTGTACGCAGCCCGGCGCCCGCTGGTGCTGGTGTCGGGTGCCGCGCAGGCCGACCAGCTTCCCGGGTTGCAGATCGACCGCACCATCGACCCCGGCGACCGGACCGGCTGGTTCACCGCACAGCATCCCGTGATCCTGGACGATCTCCCGGCCCAGGTCAGCTACACCTCGGGAACCGAAGGCCTGCCCAAGGGCATCCTGCTGACTTACCGCAACCTTGGCTACACCACCGAACGCATCATCGACGTGATGCAGATGACATCCGAGATTCGCGAATATGTCGGTGTCCCGGCCACCTTCAGCTTTGGCATGGCGCGCTACCGGGCCGTCAGCGCAGTGGGCGGCCGCGCCTACATGCCGCCGCGCGGTTTCGATCCGATGGAACTGGCGCGGATGCTGGCTGCGGGCGAGGTCAACGCGCTTTCTGCCGTGCCGACGCTGTTGCGCATTCTGCTTGCCGATCCGGCGATCATCGGCAACGCGGGCAAGGCGCTGCGCTGGCTGGAGATCGGCTCGCAGGCAATGACGGCCGACGAAAAGCGCCAGGTCCGGGCGATGTTCCCCAAGGCCCGGATCGTGCAGCACTACGGCCTGACCGAAGCCTCGCGCTCGACCTTCCTTGTCATCTCCGAGGCCACCGATGCCCAGCTTGACTCGGTCGGTCGTCCCGTGGGGCAGGGCGAAGTCGCCCTTTCCGCCGATGGCCGCATCCGCATCCGCGGCCCGCAGGTTGCCCGGTCGCGCATCGACGCCGACGGGCTGCACGACCTGACCGACGCCGAGGGCTGGCTCCAGACCAACGACCTCGGCCATCTTCAGGACGGGTATCTGTTCTTCGACGGGCGCGCCGATGATCTCATCAATTGCGGCGGTCAGAAAGTCGTGCCCGACCAGCTGGAAGACCGCATCCGCGCCCGGTTGAAGCCAGGGCTCCAGATCGCTGTCGCCAAGGTCCCCGACGCCCAGCGGGGCGATGGCATCCTCGTCGCCCTTGCCGGCACCTCCGACCAGTCCGCCCAGGTGAAAGAGGCCGCCACCGCCGCGCTGGCCGAGATGGGGATCGCAGCCGGTTCCGCGCTGCATGTGATGGCGCTGGACGCCCTGCCGGTCACCGGCACCGGCAAGGTCCAGCGCCGCGTGCTGGCCGAGCAATTCGCCCTGCGCAAGGTCACTTCCCCCCCGACCGCTCCGGCCAGGGGCGAGATCACCGATGTCCGCTCGCTCTTCACCCGTGAATTTCCGGGCCAGGACGTGTCACCCGACGACAGCTTCGACTCGCTCGGCGGCGACTCGCTTCACTACATCCAGTTCTCGCTGGCCTACGAATCCCGCTTCGGCCAGCTGCCCGACGACTGGGAAAAGCTGACCGTCGCCCAGCTTCAGGCCCATGCCGACGGCAGCAACGCCTCCTCCTGGCGTCGCCTTGAAACCGCGACGCTGACCCGCGCCTTCTTCATGATCTGCATCGTGGCCTTGCACACCGAGGCCTTCGTCTACTCCCCCAACTGGGGTGCGGCCTATTTCCTCGTCATGCTCGCAGGCTATTCCGTCGCCCGCTTCCAGCTGCCCGAGATCATCCGCTCCGGCTCGACCCGCACCCTCTGGGGCACCATCCGCTACGTCGCGATTCCCACGATCCTGATCGGCGTATTCCTGGAACTCGCCACCCGCAAGTTCGAGCTGCCCGAGCTTCTGCTCGTCTCGAACTACTTCGACCCCGACACGATCCGCGGCTACACCTTCTACTTCGTGGAATTCTACATCCAGATCCTGATCCTCGCCGCGCTGTTCTTCTCCTTCGCCCCGGTCCGCCGCGCCTTCGCCGCCCGGCCCATGCTCAGCGCCGTCGCCTTCTTCGCCTTCACCGCCGCGCTGGACTATGTGATCGAGCTCAAGTGGACCGGCGACTACAACTACGACCGCACCCCCTGGCACTACGGCTGGTGCTTCGCCTTGGGCATGGTCCTCGCCCAGGCCCGCGACCTGCCCTCGCGCCTCTTCGCCTTCGCCCTCTCGCTGGTCACCATCTTCGCCTACTGGCACTTCACCTCCGCCGCCTACTACGTCGCCGGGGGGGTCGCCGTCGTCCTCTTCATCCGCACGCTCATCGTCCCCGCCCCGGTCAAGGTCCTCATCGCCGAAATCGCCGGGGCCTCGATGTTCATGTACCTGACGCACTACCAGATGATCTCGCTCGTCGACAAAATCTTCGGCGAACACCGCCCCTGGCTCGCCCTGATCCTGTCGATCATCACCGGCATCATCGGCGCGCATCTCTACACCTGGGCGGAGCGCACCTTCCTCAAGCCCCGCCGCGCGGCCGTCCCGGCCGAATAACCGCCCGCCCGCCTCACCGCCCCTTAACCCCCATGGCGTTCCCTCCCGCAGAAAGGAGCACGCGCCATGGACCCTCTCCACCACCTCCCCCTCGCCGAAATCGACCCCTCCGCCCTCCTCCGCGACCGCACCACCCTCGACCCCGACGCCCTCGCCCAACTCCAGCACTCCATCGCGACCGAGGGCCTGCGCACCCCCATCGAGGTCTGGCGCCTCTCCACCCCCCGCGAGCCCTTCCGCTACGGCCTCATCTCCGGCCTCCGCCGCCTCACCGCAGCCCGCGCCCTCGGCCACGAAACCATCCCCGCCTTCCTCCGCTCCCCCCAGTCCCTCGCCCAGGCCCTCACCGCCATGGTGAGCGAGAACGAAATCCGCGCCCCCGTCTCCCCGTGGGAAAAGGCCGCCCTCATCCTGAACGCCGTGACCGAGGGCCACTTCCCCACCCCCGACGCCGCCATCGCCACCCTCTTCCCCGCTCTGCCCAAATCCTCCCACCGCCGCCTCCGCGCCCATGCGACCGTGGTCGAGGCGCTCGGCCCCCTCCTCACCGCCCCGGAAACCCTCACCACCCGCCAACTCGACACCCTCGCCGCCGCGATCACCGGCGGGCATGAGGACCTCCTCACCGCCACCCTCCACCCGCACGGGGGCAAGGGACCGGAGACCCAATGGTCCGCCCTCCGCCCCGTCCTGCTGGACATCGCGCGCGAGCCCGCAAACCCCACAACCCGCCGCCCCCGCAGGCTGCTCCGCCTCCGCCAAGGCCTGACGATCACCCGAGAGCCCACCCCCACCGGCTGGCTCCTCCGCTTCACCGGCCCCCAGGCGAGGTCCCCCGGCCTGATCGACGACGTGCTGGACAAGGTGGAGGAGTGGTTTGGGAGGGTGTGACCTAGCCAATCATGGAGCCGCAACTTCGCTTGGAGGTATTGAACTTGTGCGAAGGAATGCCTCCAGCCAGGACTGCGTCACTGCTCGCCGTATTTTCGCAGCTGATATAGAAGTTGATCTAGACTTCTTGAATGTCTCAACATTCCTGTTGGTGTCGTAGAAGCTAACCTTCTTCGCTTTAAGGGGTTTGAACCATGGATTGTTGCTAATCAAGTTTGGGTCCGCAGGCGTGAGCCAGCCCTTAAGATCAGCCTCGTAAACAAGGAGCCAATTGGCGGTATACAAGCTACCGTCGACCATAAGACTTGTCCAATAGGTCTTGTCCAAGACTCCGTCAATCAAGCCGCGCTGCTCAAGATCCAGCACCAACAGTGCCCACGTGGCGTTGTCTGTTCGCACAATCACATCAAGCTCCAAAGAGGGTATTGCAATGCCTAGAGCTTTGGCAAGGAAGAGTGCCCACGAAACTTCCGCTGTATGGCGAAGTGGCGCGGATCTTTTGATTTCATCCACAATCAACTTCTTGCAGCGCGCTAGATTGACTGGCGCCCTGTCTTTCTTGTAGTTAACTAGTATCTGTACGACTGTAGGGAGCGTAATGGGATAAGCCCGCGCGCTCCTTAAGATGTAGCTTTCAAAGAGTGGATAGGTATCCTTGCCAATCCTGAACGAGCGCGAAGCTTTCAGAGCATAGTCCATTACGTTGCTCCCTGGCTTCTCCTTCGCTAAACTGAATGCTTTTGGGAAGAATCGATTTAATTGACGGGCTTGCTCACTGGCTTTGGTGTGGTTTACTACTAGTTCTAAGAGTTCATTGGGCCACACTTCAACAATTTCGTCCTTGGCGTTTATCACGCTGGTCTTTTCAAGATTTAATTCTAGCTCAAATTCGGCACAAGCCTCCGCTAGAAAGCGAATGGCAGACTCGGCGGCTTGAGCTGAGTTGTGACCGATGAACCAATCATCAACGAATCTATACGCACTGCCGATCTCTGGATTTGCCAATCTAAGGAATTCTCTCTCGATTCCAATTGCTACAATTTCAGATAGAATCCTAGACGTATCGGGTCCAATCGGAATGCCTATAGTTTGATTGTCTTGTCCTTTTCGAACGGCACGGTCCAGTTGATCACCTATCGTGGCCTTTAGTAGAGGCGAGTTAACATGGCTTTTACACCATGCCTTGCCAGTAAAGGCCCAAGGTAGTGTATGTGTGTAAATCGTTCCATAAAACCTAGAGATATCACTTATGAGAATGTGGTCGAAGTCCCCACCTGCATTGAGCTTCATGAACTCAATCCGGGAGAAATCAGGTTTGGGTACGGCTCTAGTTGCTTCTTTCACTAGGTTTGCGCTGTCTAGCGAAATCTTGCTTGTGTCTAGGAAGGTCTTAATTGCAATCCAGTTGTCTGCGATCGTCTTGCTCAGGTGATACTGCGAAATTGGATTCACAATCGCTAAGCTTCGCCGCTTCCAGCCGAGCCGCTGAGTGTTGTAAACTTCCGGTGCAGTCTTGGGCGGATCGTTGTTCGGCCAAGCCGCCGCGAGTGACTTTCGGTATTTGGCAAAGTCCGCTGTGTTGAAAGGTGGTGGAAGTTCTGCGGGAAAGTGACCTTTCTCCAAAAGTAACTTCAAACGCTCAGTTTTGTTCATTCGTTAGGTCCTGAAAAGGCCGCTACTCAAGGCAATATCAACCTTAGACGCAATGCGAGACAAGCCAAAGTTGTAGGGCAGCACTCAGGAAAATGATGGCAGCAAAAGCTTAACAAACCCCTAACGCCCACAGCTAACCCCTTGGAATCCTTTGCGGCCTCCACCGCGCCGCGCGCGGCGCGCTCACCAGTGCGGCGGGCGGACGTTCGCCTCCGGAGGGGCTCCCCCCAGGGCCTCCTCCTCCGCAGCCCGCTCCATCAGCAGCCGAACCCGCCGCTCCAGCCCCGCGATCTCCCCCGCCTGCCGGGCCACCACGTCCGACAGATCCTCCACCGCCCGCATCAGGTGGGCCACCCGTTCCTCCAGAGCCTCGACCCGGTCCATCGCACCCCCCGCTTGCCCGCCTCTCTCCCACGGGATACACGGACCCCGATCAAAAGCGAAGGTCCCGCCCATGGCCGACAAACCCCGCCGCCCCCGCGCCGAGACCCCGAAGGGATTCCGCGACTACTTCGGGGCCGAGGTCACCGAACGCAAGGCCATGCTCGACCGCATCGCGGGGGTCTATCATCGCTACGGGTTCGACCCGCTGGAAACCTCCGCCGTGGAAACCGTCGAGGCCCTCGGCAAGTTCCTGCCCGACGTGGACCGCCCGAACGAAGGCGTCTTTGCCTGGGAGGAGGAGGGCGACTGGCTGGCCCTGAGGTACGACCTCACCGCCCCGCTGGCGCGGGTCGCGGCCCAGTACCGGAACGACCTCCCCTCCCCCTACCGCCGCTACGCGATGGGCCCGGTCTGGCGGAACGAGAAACCGGGTCCGGGCCGCTTTCGCCAGTTCTACCAGTGCGACGCCGACACGGTGGGGTCGGCTTCCGTGGCGGCGGACGCCGAAATCTGCGCCATGCTGGCCGATGCGCTGGAAGAAGTCGGCATCCCCCGCGGCGACTATGTGGTGAAGGTCAATAACCGCAAGGTCCTGAATGGCGTGATGGAGGTCGCGGGGCTGGCGGGTGACGACAAGGAGGCCGAACGCGGCATCGTGTTGCGGGCCATCGACAAGATCGACCGTCTGGGGCCAGAGGGTGTCCGGGCGCTCCTGGGCGAGGGCCGCAAGGACGAGAGCGGCGACTTCACCAGGGGCGCCGGTCTGGGCACCGAACAGGCCGAAGTGGTGATGGGCTTCACCTCGGCCAAGCGCGACGCGGGAGCCGCGACGGTGGCTCGGCTGCGCGAGCTGGTCGGCGGCTCGGTGATCGGGGCCGAGGGTGTGTCCGAACTGGAAGCCATCGCGGCGCTGCTCGACGCGCAAGGATACGGGCCGGACCGGATCATGCTGGACCCCGGCGTGGTCCGGGGCCTCGGCTACTATACCGGGCCGGTCTATGAGGCGGAACTGACCTTCCAGATCACCGACGAGAAGGGCCGTCCGCGCAACTTCGGCTCGGTCGCCGGGGGCGGACGGTATGATGGGCTGGTGAAACGCTTCACCGGGCAGGATGTGCCCGCGACGGGGGTGTCCATCGGGGTGGACCGCCTTCTCGCGGCGCTGCGGGCGAAGGGGCGCGTCGGGGGCGAGACGGCCGGGCCAGTCGTCGTGACCGTGATGGACCGCGACCGGATGGCCGATTACATGGCCATGGTCGGCGAGTTGCGGCAGGCGGGCATCCGGGCCGAGGTCTATCTGGGCAATCCGAAGAACTTCGGCAACCAGCTGAAATACGCCGACAAGCGGCAATCGCCGGTGGCGGTGATCCAGGGCGGGGACGAGGCGGCGAAGGGGACGGTGATCCTCAAGGACCTGATCCTGGGTGCGAAGATCGCCGAAAGCGCCACGCTGGAAGAATGGAAGGACCGCCCCGCGCAGGTCGAGGTGCCGCGCGCCGATCTGGTGGCGGCGGTCCGGAAGATGCTGGGCCAATGACCCCCAAGGCCGCCATCCGGGCCGAGGGCGAGCGGCTGCTGGCGGCCTTCGTGCAGGCGGGGGCGGTGCCGGTCGAGGCGGATATCCTGCAACCGGCGGGCACGCTGCTGGACCTGTATGGCGAGGACATCCGGGCACGGGCCTATGTGACCGACGATCCGGTGCGCGGCGAGATGATGCTGCGCCCCGATTTCACCGTCCCCGTGGTGCAGGCGCACATGGCCCACGGCGCGGAACCGGCGCGCTATGCCTATCTGGGCGAGGTCTTCCGCAAGCAGGCGCGCGGTTCGGGCCGGGCCAGCGAATACCTTCAGGTCGGCTACGAGGTGTTTGACCGCGCAGCGCCCGAAGTGGCGGATGCCGAGGTCTTTGCGCTGTTCCGCGACCTTCTGGCCGGCCTGGACCTGCGCCCCGTCACCGGCGACATCGGCATCCTGATGGCCGCCGTCCGGGGGCTGGAGACCAGCGAGCGGCGGAAGGCGGCGCTCTTGCGCCATGTCTGGCGGCCGCACCGGTTCAAGGCGCTGCTGGATCGCTTTGCCGGGCGGGCTTCGGTTCCGGCGGGGCGGCTGGCGCTGCTGGAACGGCTTAAGGCGGGAAGCCCGGCGCAGCTGATCGCGGAAGCCGGCACCTTCGTCGGCCTGCGCTCTGCCGAGGAAATCGCCACCCGGGCCGAGGCTCTGGTCGCCGATGCCGAAACCCCGCCGATCCGGGCGACCGAGGCGGCGCTGCTCTACGACCTTCTGTCGCTGGAGGCCCCTGCGGCCCATGCCCTGGCCCATCTGCGCGGGATCACCCCGATGCTGCCCGCCATCGCCCCTGCGGTGGACCGTTTCGCCGCGCGGCTGGAGGCTCTGGCCGCGAGGGGCGTCGATGTGGCGACGCTGGCCTTCGAGGCCAGCCACGGGCGGACGGCGCTGGAATACTATGACGGCTTCGTCTTCAGCTTTCTGGCCGAGGGTATGCCGCCCGTGGCCAGTGGCGGGCGCTATGACGCGCTGACGGCGGTGCTGGGGGCGGGCGCCTTCATCCCGGCGGTGGGGGGCGTGATCCGGCCCGGCCTCGTCGCGCGGCTGAAGGGGGCGCTGGCATGATCCGGCTGGGCGTGCCGTCCAAGGGGCGGCTGATGCAGGATTGCTTCGACTGGTTCGGCGCACGGGGCGTGATGATGAGGCGCTCCGGGTCCGACCGGGAGTATTCGGGCGTCGTGGAAGGCGTGGAGGGTGTGGTCCCGGTGCTGCTGTCCGCAGGGGAAATCCCGCGTGAACTGGCCGCCGGGCGGATTCACCTGGGCGTGACCGGGTCGGACCTCGTGCGCGAGCAGCTGGCCGAGGACGAGGTGGCCGAGGTGGCGAAGCTGGGTTTCGGGAAGGCCGATCTGGTGATCGCGGTGCCGAACGTCTGGATCGACGTGGAAACGGTGGACGATCTGGACGCCGCCGCCGCCGCCTTCCGCAAGGTGCATGGCCACCGGCTGCGGATCGCCACCAAGTATCACCGGCTGGTGCGGGAATTCCTTCAGGCGCAAGGGGTTGCGGATTATCAGCTGGTGGACAGCCAGGGCGCGACCGAAGGCACGGTGAAGAACGGGACGGCGGAGTGCATCGCCGACATCACCTCGTCGGGCGAGACCCTGCGGGCCAACCACCTGCGCATCCTGTCGGACGGGTTGATCCATTCCAGCCAGGCGGTGCTTTGGGCCAGCCGGATGGCGGAGTGGTCGGCGGAGGACCGGGCGGCGATGGAGCAGCTGGCGCAGCGGCTGGGTGTCCGGTCGCCGTTCTAGCGTGACCGCGGGTCCCCGGCGGGGTCAGTGCAGGCCCAGTTCCGCCAGGGCCTGCGCCAGTTTCGGCGGCAGCGGGTCATCCTTGGCCCGGCCCCTGGGCAGGTCGCGCGGGGCCTCTTTCGGGTCAAGGTAGCGCCAGCCCTGGAAGGGGCGGCGGGCAGCGGCTTCGGTGCGGATGACCTCCTGATCCAGCACCAGGGCGCAGCGCGGGATGCCGTCGCCGAGGTTCACCTCTTGCAGGTCGAGGATGCGCTGGCGGGCCAGGATCGCACCCTTGATGACCCAGTAGAGCGAGCCTTCCAGCACCTCGGCCTCGCGCTTGGGCCACATGCGGGTGACGTGGATCGCGCGGCCTTCGGGCCAATGCGGGCGTTGCTCACGCTGCCAGTCGATGAGGTCCTCGACCGAGTCGGCGCCGACGCAGAGTTTCAGGAGGTGGATCATGCGGCGGATCATAGGGCCTGCGGCGGGGGCTTCAAGTTGACCCGAGGGGGCTTGGGGCGTATCTTGGGTCCTTCGCCGCACTTATCCACAACAGACAGAAAGATTCGCCCCGATGTCGCGATTCCATGCCCCCATTGCCGAAGCCATCTGGGACATGAAGTACCGCTTCAAGGAGGCGGACGGGACACCCATCGACGGCAGCGTGGAGGATACCTGGCGACGGATCGCGCGCGCCCTGGCCGAGGTGGAGCAGGACCCCGCGAAGTGGGAGGCGGAGTTCTACGCGGCGCTTGAAGGGTTCAAGTTCCTGCCTGCGGGCCGGATCACGGCGGGCGCGGGGACGGGGCGCAGCGTCACGCTGTTCAACTGCTTTGTCATGGGCACGATCCCCGACACGATGGAGGGCATCTTCACCGCGCTGAAAGAGGCCGCGCTGACCATGCAGCAGGGCGGCGGGATCGGCTATGATTTCTCCACCATCCGCCCGCGCGGGGCCGAGGTGAAGGGGGTGGCGGCGGATGCCTCGGGGCCCTTGTCCTTCATGGATGTCTGGGACGCGATGTGCCGGACGATCATGTCCGCGGGCAGCCGTCGCGGCGCGATGATGGCGACGATGCGCTGCGACCACCCCGACATCGAGGCCTTCATCGAGGCCAAGCGCGACCCCGCGCGGCTGCGCATGTTCAACCTGTCGGTTCTGGTCACCGATGCCTTCATGGCCGCCGTCAAGGCCGACGGCCCGTGGGAGCTGGTCTTCGGCGGCAAGGTGTATCGCACCCTTCAGGCGCGCGACCTGTGGAACAAGATCATGCGGTCCACCTTCGACTATGCCGAGCCGGGGGTGATCTTCATCGACCGCATCAACGCGATGAACAACCTGAACTATTGCGAGACCATTGCCGCCACCAACCCCTGCGGCGAGCAGCCCCTGCCGCCCTATGGCGCCTGCCTGCTGGGGTCGGTCAACCTGCCGACGCTGGTGAAGGATCCCTTCGACGCGCATTCCAGCATGGACATGAAGGCGCTGGACCGTCTGGTCCGCACCGCCGTCCGGGCGATGGACAACGTGGTCGATGTCAGCCGCTTTCCCTTGCCCGAACAGCAGGCCGAGGCGAAAGCCAAGCGGCGGATCGGGCTGGGGGTCACGGGCCTTGCCGATGCGCTGCTGATGGTCGGTCTGCGCTACGGGTCCGAGGAGGCCACGCGCGTCACCGAGATCTGGATGCATGCCATCGCTCGGTCGGCCTATCTCGCCAGCGTGGACCTCTCCAGGGAAAAGGGGGCCTTCCCGCTGTTCGACGCCGAACGCTATCTGGCCTCGGGCAACATGGCCCGGATGGACGCCGATGTGCGTGAGGCGATCCGGGCGCATGGGATCCGCAATGCGCTCCTGACCTCGATCGCGCCGACCGGGACGATCTCGCTTTACGCCGGGAACGTGTCGTCGGGCATCGAGCCGGTCTTCGCCTATGCCTACACCCGCAAGGTGTTGCAGAAGGACGGCTCCCGCACCGAGGAGGAAGTGGTGGACTACGCCGTCCGCCTCTGGCGCGAGAAGTTCGGCGATGCGCCCCTGCCGGACCATTTCGTCAACGCCCAGACCCTGCCGCCGCTCGACCATGTGCGGATGCAGGCGGCGGCGCAGAAATGGGTCGATTCCTCGATTTCCAAGACGATCAACTGCCCGGCGGACATCAGCTTTGACGATTTCAAGGAGGTCTACATGGCCGCCTGGGATCAGGGCTGCAAGGGCTGCACGACCTACCGGCCGAACGAGGTGACGGGGAGTGTTCTGACCGTGTCCGAGTCCTCGGAAAAGGTGCCGGGGGAGGCCCCGGATCAGGTCCGGGGCGGGGAGGTCGTGTATCTGTCCGAACCGCTCGACCGGCCTGCGGCGCTGGAGGGGCGGACCTACAAGCTGAAATGGCCGGGCACGGAACACGCCCTGTATATCACGATCAACGACATCGTGACGGCAGGCCACCGGCGGCCCTTCGAGGTGTTCATCAACTCGAAGAACATGGAGCATTACGCCTGGACCGTGGCGCTGACCCGGATGATCTCGGCCGTCTTCCGGCGGGGCGGGGATATCTCGTTCGTGGTCGAGGAGCTGAAAGCCGTCTTCGACCCCCGCGGCGGGGCCTGGATGGAGGGCCGCTACATCCCGTCTATTCTGGCGGCCATCGGAGGCGTGATCGAACGCCACCTGATCGACATCGGTTTCATCGCGGGCGAGGGGCTGGGGCTGAAGTCTGACCCCAAGGCGGAGCTTTTGCGGGTCGGAGAGGCTCCGAAGGGCAAGGCCTGCCCGGCCTGCGGGTCGTATGATCTGCGGATGGTCGAGGGCTGCCTGACCTGCGGGTCGTGCGGGCATTCGAAGTGCGGGTGAGGGGCGCGAAGGGAACGCATTCCTAACCTTCCTGTTGCATCCGTGCGGAGCAGGGCCATATCTTGGCCGCAGTCTCGCTGCATAGTGCAAGCGAACAGGAGCTACCGATGAAACCCCTTGAATTCTACGTCAAGGCCGTCTGGGATTCCGAGGCCGGGGTCTGGGTCTCGGAAAGCGACATCATCGGCCTGCATGTCGAGGCCGAAACGCTTGAGGAATTCGAGGCCGCGGCGGCCGAGCTCGGGCCGCAGCTGATCGTGGAAAACCACATCACCAAACGCGACCTCGCGCAGCGGTCGCTGTCCGAGCTGATCCCCTGGATCAGGTTCCGCGCCCCTCAGACCGGCGGCGCAGCGGCGGCCTGAGGGTGGTCAAGGGCTTCTACGACGAGGTGGTGCGGCTTCTGGCCGAGGCGGGCTATTACCATGACGGCGGATCGAAACACCAGAAATGGTGCCATGACGACGGCAAGCCGACCGTGACCGTCCCGCACAAGATCATGAGCCGCCACACGGCCAACGGCATCCTGAAGGACGCCGGGATCCAGAAGAAACTCTAGCGTTTCACCCCATTCGCCCATGCGACGAAATCCGTCAGGTGGGGCACATAGTCCTCCGGCCCCGCACCGCCCTGCGCCACCGCTGATGCGAAGCTGTTCTTCGCCGCGCTCGCCATCGTGGTGGTGACGGTGGCGGCGTTGGCCATGCTCTCCAGATAGCGCAGGTCCTTGTAGGCGTTCGACAGGGTGAAGCGGTGCGCCTCGCGGTTGCCCTCCAGCGCGTAGCCCATGAAGGTCTGGTAAAAGCCGCAGTCCATCCGGCCCCCGCGGATCACGCTGTCGAACGTGGCGGTGGAGATGCCGACCTTGGCGGCCAGCGCCAGCGCCTCGGCATAGATCGCGGCGTAGCCGAGGGAGAGGAAGTTGTTCAGAAGCTTCATCCGGTGCCCGTCGCCCACCCGCCCGATATGGACGATCTTCCCGGCCCAGGTGGCGATGACGGGCTGGATGCGGGCGAAGATGTCGGGCTCGGCCCCCACCATGCAGTCGAGCGTGCCCTCCCACGCCTCCTTGGGCGTCCGCGACAGGGGGGCGTCGGCGAAGTGGACACCTTTGGCGGCGAGGTTGGCGGCGAGGCGTTCGGTGACCGTGGGGTCGGAGGTGGAGCAGTCCACGATCACCGCGCCGGGCTTCAGGTGGGGGATCATCTTCGCTACGGCCTCGGAGACCTGAGGCGAGCCGGGGAGGGTGAGGAAGATGATCGTGCAGCGTGCGGCGAGGTCTTCGATGGTCGCCTCGGTCGCGCCGCGCGCGATCAGGTCATCGACGGGCGCGCGGTTGCGGTGGGCGGTGACGGTCAGGGGGTATCCCTTCTCCACGATGTTCTTCGCCATGCCGTGGCCCATCAGGCCCAAGCCTGCGAAACCGATGTGTTCCTGGGTCATGCGGGTCTCCTTTCCGGGCAAGGTGGCCCAGGCGGCGCGGGTTGACAATCCGGCTTCCACCGGGCCGACTGGCGCCGGTCAACAAGGGAGGCGATCATGTTCCGCGCACTGGTTCTGGAGAAGGAAGGCGATGCCGCCGTGGCGCATCTGCGAGAGCTGGACGAAAGCGCCCTGCCTGCGGGGGACGTGACGGTGGCGGTCGAGTATTCGACGCTGAACTACAAGGACGGGTTGGCGCTGTCGCCGACCGGCGGGGGGATCGTCCGGTCCTGGCCGCATGTGGCGGGGATCGACTTTGCCGGGACGGTCGAGGCGTCGGAGGATGCCCGCTACAGGCCCGGCGACAAGGTGGTGCTGACCGGCTGGCGGGTGGGAGAGATCCATTGGGGCGGCTATGCCCAGAAGGCGCGGGTCAGGGCGGACTGGCTGGTGCCGCTGCCCTCGGGCCTCACCACGCGGCAGGCGATGGCGGTGGGGACGGCGGGGTTCACGGCGATGCTGGCGGTGATGGCGCTGGAGGAGCATGGGCTGACGCCGGACAAGGGCGAGGTGCTGGTGACGGGCGCCTCGGGCGGCGTGGGCTCGGTGGCTGTCGCGGTGCTGGCTGGTCTGGGCTATCAGGTCGCGGCGGTGACGGGGCGGGCAGAGACTGAGGGGTATCTGCGCGACCTTGGCGCCTCGCGGATCGTGCCGCGGGCTGACCTGGCCGAGACGGTGAAGCGACCGCTGGAGAGCGAGACCTGGGCGGGATGCGTGGATGCGGTGGGCGGCGCGATGCTGGCGCGGGTGCTGGGGCAGATGAAGCACGGCGCCTCGGTCGCGGCGGTGGGGCTGGCGGGGGGGGCGGCGCTGCCGGCCTCGGTCATCCCGTTCCTGCTGCGGGGGGTGAACCTGCTGGGGATCGATTCCGTGACCGTCCCCTTCGAGCGGCGGGTGCGGGCCTGGGGGCGGGTGGTCGCGGACCTGCCGATGGGGAAGCTGGAGGCAATGGTCCGGGAGGTGGGTCTGGGGGAGGTGCCTGCCTTGGGCGCTGCGATCCTGAAGGGAGGCGTGCAGGGACGGGTGGTGGTGGATGTGAACCGCTGAGCCCGCGCCGCGCGCGGCGCGGTGGAGGCCGCAAAGGATTTCAATGGGTTAGCTGTGGACGTTAGGGATTGGTTAACTCAAGTTCCAATTGCAACGCTTTTTGCGATTTCCTCGGCGAAGGCTTCGGCTGGGGTTCGCCAGCCGAGGGTCTTTCGGGGTCGGTCGTTCATCAGTTTTGCGATGTAGTCGAAGTCGCGCCGGGAATACTGGCTGAGGTCCGAGCCTCTGGGCACGCCGGAAGGGGTGGGCGCAGATCGACCCGGCCGAGGTGATGCGGGCAAGGTTTGATTTCGACGTGACGGGGCATTATGCCCGGCCCGATGTGTTCGCACCGGGGGTGGACACTCAAGCCAAACCGGCAGCGAGGGAGGTCTGATGCGCTACGATCTGGATCAGGTGCCGGAAGCCATCGCCTACAAGCTGCTGGCCGCGACGGTGATTCCCCGGCCCATCGCCTGGGTGGTGACGCAGGGCGCGCAAGGCGTGAACGGAGCACCCTATTCCTTTTTCAACGTCATGGGATCGGCCCCGCCGACCGTGGCGCTGGGCCTGATGGCAGCCCCTGGCAGGGGGTTCAAGGACACCGCGCTGAACATCCTGGAGACCGGAGAGTTCGTGGTGAACCTGGTGCCGGAGCGGCTGGTCGCCGCGATGAACCTGACCTCGGCGGACGCCCCGCGCGGGGTGGACGAGCTGGCCTTGGCCGGGTTGGCGGTGCTGCCGAGCGCGCATGTCGTGCCGCCCCGGATCGCGGACAGCCCGGTGGCCTTCGAGTGTCGGGCGCTGTCGTCGGTGGTGACGGGGCCGTGTCAGACCGTGGTGATCGGCCGGGTGCTGGCGGTGCATATCGACGACGCCTATCTGAAAAACCCCGAGCGCGCGCATGTCGACACCGACGCGCTGGACCTTGTCGCCCGCAGTTTCGGGGCGGAATACATCCGCACCCACGACCGCTTTGACCTGCCGCGCCCGACCTGGGCCGGGCTGAAGGCCGAGGGAAAGGTCTGAGGCGGCAAGGGTTTATCGAAACTCGCGGGATTTGCGAAACTTCGGTTGACAGAATGTCGCAGGCTCGCGAACCTTTACTCACAAGTAAAGAAATTCGCAAAGCCGCGAATCGTCAACGGGGAAAACGCGATGCTGCAGGAGCGCGTCGAAGGCAAATGGCTGGCGGCCTTTCGCCGGGTGTTGGCGCTGAACGGGATCGGCAAGGGCACTCCGATTGCCATCCTGTCCGAAACCCAGTCGCGGCCCGTGCTGGTCCATCTGTGCGAGTTGGCGGCCTATGACCTGGGGGCCGAGTTCTGCATGATCCAGATGCCGACCCCGGTGCAGACGGCCCCTGTCCCGGTCAAATCCACCGGCACCAGCTGGGCGATCCAGGGCAACCGCGCGGTGATCGAGGCGCTGAAGCTGGTTGACGTGATCGTCGATTGCACGGTGGAGGGGCTGATCCACGCGCCCGAGTGGCCGGAGATCGAGGCGGCGGGGCGGACGCGGCTCTTGGTCATCACCAACGAGCATCCCGAGATCCTGGAGCGGACCGAGCCGAAGGCGGAACACGGGCCGAAGGTTCAGCTGGGTATCCAGATGTTGCGCGAGGCGTCGGAGATGCGGGTGACTTCGGCCCTGGGCACCGATCTGGTGGTGGACCTGCGCGGCGCGCCCTGTGGCGGGACGGCGGGGTTCGGGACGGCTCCGGGGTCGGTGGCGCATTGGCCGGGGGGGCTGTGCCTGGCTTTTCCGGGGCAGAACGCGGTGAACGGGCGGATCGTGATGGGGGTGGGCGACATGAACCTGACCTTCAAGACCGTCCTGACCAGCCGGATCGATGTCACCATCGAGAACGACTTCGTCACCGCGATCAGGGGCGACGGGATCGATGCGCTGCATTTCCGCGAATACCTGGAGGCCTGGGGCGACCGGAACGCCTATGGGATCAGCCATGTCGGCTGGGGGATGAACCCCGGCGCGACATGGGTCAGCGCCGCCATGTATGACAAGCGCGACATGCAGGCGGTGGAGTTCCGGGCCATCGCCGGGTCGTTCCTGTGGTCCACGGGCGCGAACCAGTATGCCGGGCGCTACACCCTGGGCCATTTCGATTTGCCGATGCGCAACTGCACCATCGCCCTCGACGGGCGCGTCGTCGTGAAGGACGGCGTTCTGCAAGGAGAGCTTGCCCCATGAACGTGCAAACCCCCGTTGCCGCGATGCCGATGAGCATGCCCGCCGATTACTACGACATGACGCGCGTCCGGCCCGAGGTGGCCGAGGCGATGCGGAAGATCAACGCGATGGGGCCGGTCTTTGCCGCGCGGGCGAAGGCGGTGGATGACGAGGCGTCGTTTCCGGAGGCGAATTACCGCGATCTGGCAGAGGCGGGGTTCCTGGGCCTGTCGATCCCCGAGGAGTTCGGCGGCTGGGGCTTTTCCATGGGCGAATATGCCATGGTGGGCGCCGAGATCGCCAAGTACTGCGGGGCGACGGCGCTGACCTTCAACATGCACAACTCGTCCATGGCCTGGTCGCGGTTCATGTATGACATGCCGAACCTGACCGAGGCCGAGCGGGCGGAGTTTGCGCCGCTGCGGGCGCGGCAGTTCACCCGGGCGATGAAGGAGCGGGCGATCTATTCGCAGCCCATATCCGAGGGCGGGCAGAACTGGACCTCGAAGCCGAACCAGACCCAGTGCCGCGCGGTCGAGGGCGGCTGGAGGATCAACGGGTTCAAGAAGTTCGCCTCGCTGGCGGGGTATTGCGACTACTACACCATCGTCTGCACGGAGGTCTTTGAAGGGCAGGAGCCCCGGCACGAGGACACGATGCTGTTCGTGGTCCACAAGGATGCGCCGGGTCTGACGGTGAAGGGGGACTGGGACCCGCTGGGGATGCGGGGGACGAACAGCCGGGATCTCATTCTGAAAGACGTTTTCGCCACCAAGGACGACCTGCTGATGCCTCGCGGCATCTTCGGCAAGACCCTGCCGAACTGGCCGCACATGATGGCGACGCTTTCGCCCACCTACATGGGCGTGGCGCAGGGGGCCTATGACTTCACCATCGCCTATCTGAAGGGCCTGGTGCCGGGCCAGCCGCCGATCGACCGGCGGATGTATGCGACCAAGCGGGTGGCGGTCAGCAAGATGTATGCCCGGCTGGCGAACATGCGGGCGCTGTGGTGGCAGGCGTTTTCCGAGGCGAAGGGGATGCCGTCCAAGGCCGAGGTGATGCGGATGTATGCGGCGCAGTACAACGTGATGGAGGGCGTGCAGGAGATCACCGCCCTGGCGATCCGCACCTGCGGCGGGCAGTCGATGCTGAAGTCTCTGCCGCTGGAGCGGATGTATCGCGACAGCCGCTGCGGGGCGTTGATGTTGCCCTATACCTCGGAAATCATGGAGGATTACATCGGGGTGCTGGCGCTGTACGAGATGGACGAGTTGGACAGCGCCCCCGGCGATGAGGGCGGCGCGCGCAATTCCCTGTGGCGGGGGGACAGCGGGTCCCTGAAGGCGCTGCGCTGATGGGGCGGGAGATAATCCAGGTTCAGGGACATGTGCCCCGTGCGCCGGAGGACGTGTGGCGGGTCGTGCGCGATTTCAGCGGGGCCTGGCATCCGTGGGTGGCGACGATCCGCGAGGAGCGGGGGGCGAAGGGGGCGCGCATTCGGGCCTTTACGGTCGCGGGCGAGGATACGACCTACCGTGAGCAGCTGACCTACTTTTCCGACAGCGACCGTGTGCTGGGCTATACCCATCTGGAGGGCATCCGCGATTGCGAGGCTTATGATGCGCGGGTGACGGTGAGCCCGGCCGAGGCGCGCGGGTCGGTGGTCGGCTGGACCGCGACAGTGCGCGCGCCGGCGGCGCGGCTGGGGGCGATCTGCGAGGGGACGAAAAGGGTTTTCGAAGCGGGCATCGCGGCGCTGGGTGACGCGGCGGCGATACCCTTTCCCCAACCCTTGCGCCCCGGGCGAGAGGGAGATGCATCAGGCCCGGACGCGGGGGTCCGGCTGGAGACGCGCGTCTTCGACGATCTGCCCCGGCTGGCCCTGTCCATCGCCGCCCCCCCACCCCCTCCCTCCCCCACGCGGGGGGAGGGAGGCTCCCGGCTTTCGGGGTCCGGCGCTGCGGCATCCGCTGCGCGCCTCCCCTCCCCCCTGTGGGGAGGGGAGGGGGGTGGGGGGGACGCGCCAGGCGGGCGACTGTGCCTGTTCCTGCACGGGATCGGCGGCGGGCGGTCGAACTGGGAGGATCAGTTGCGCGCGGTGGGCGGCGTGATGCGAGCGGCGGCGCTGGATCTGCGGGGCTATGGCGACAGCTCGCTGGGCGCGCGGCAGTCCACGGTGGACGACTATTGCGCCGATATCCTGCGGGTGGCGGAAAGGCTGGGGGCAAAGCGGCTGGTGCTGGTGGGGCTGTCCTACGGGTCGTGGATCGCAACCTCCTTTGCCATGCGGCATCCCGAGATGCTGGACGCTCTGGTCCTGTCCGGCGGCTGCACCGGCATGTCCGAGGCGGGGCCGGACGAGCGCGAGGCGTTCCGGGTCAGCCGCGAGGTGCCGTTGAACGCGGGGCAGACCCCGGCCGATTTTGCGCCCGCCGTGGTGAAGGTGCTGGCAAGCCCCGGCGCGTCAGAGGCGGTGCGGCAGAGGTTGTTCGACAGCATGGCCGCCATCCCCGCCGCAACCTACCGCGATGCCCTGACCTGCTTTACCAACCCGTTGGAGCGGTTCGACTTTTCCCGTCTGACGATGCCCGTCTTGCTGATGACCGGGGAACATGACCGCCTCGCGCCGCCGGCCGAGATTCGCGGCATCGCCGGGCGCATCTGGGACATGGCGCCCCGGCCGGATGTGCGGTTCGAGGTGATTGCAGGCGCAGGCCATGTCTGCAATGTGGAGGCACCCGCGGCCTACAACCGCCCGCTTCTGGACCTGCTGGGGCGGCTGCCGTGACCGGCTCGCGTCGCCAGCAGAACCGGCTGAACCGGGAACGGGCGATCCTGGATGCGGCGCTGAAGGTCTTTGCGGCGCAGGGCTACACGGGCGCCTCGATGGATGCGGTGGCGGCCGAGGCAGGGGTGACGAAGCCCACGCTTTACAGCTACTTCCCGTCGAAGGAGAGCCTGTTCCAGGCGATGATGCTGGGCAAGCGCGACGTGATGCTGGACGTGTTCGAGCATCCCTCGGGCGACATGGTGGCGGACCTCTTGGTCTTTGCCTGGGCCTATGCCGACACGGTGATGCGGCCCGAAATGCTGGCGCTGGCGCGGCTTATCATCGGCGAGGTGCAGCGGTTTCCGGAAATCGGCCGGGCCTATCAGGCATCCGGCCCCGACCATCTGTTGCGCGGGATCATGCGCTATCTGGACAGCCAGCGCCGCGCCGGGCGGCTGGCGTTCGAGGATGCGGAACTGGCGGCGCAGGACCTGTGGGGTCTGATCCTGTCGGCGCCCCGGACGCAGGCATTGTACATGCCCGATGCCCTGCCCGACCGGGCGACGCTGCATCGCTATATCACGAACGGCCTGCGGGTGTTCCTGAAGGCCTATTCGACGGCCCCCGCGCCGGACCTGCACCAACTCGAAGCGCTGGCAAGCGCCCCTTCGCAACAGGTGAGACATGACGCTTGACGACTATCTGGCCGATCCCGGCAGCCGCTTTGCCACGGTGGCGATGACGGATACCAACGGTCTGTTGCGCGGGCAGATGGTGTCGGTGAGCAGCCTGCGCGGGATTGTCAGGGCCGGGATGGGCATGGCCCCGGCGCAGCTGGCGCTGGACCCGACGGATGTGTTTCTGAACCTGCCGGGGGTGAATGACGACGCAGGCGATTTCCACGACGATCCGCTGGTGCTGGACCCGGCCAGCGTGCGGCGGATGCCGTGGTCGAAGCCGGGGCATGACCTGCTGGTGCTGTCGAATTTCTCCGGGGCCTCGGCGGAGCTGTGCCCCCGGTCGATCCTGTCGAAGGTGCTGACGCGGGCGGCAGAGGCGGGGTTCTTCCCGAAATACGGGATGGAGCTGGAATACACGCTGTTCGACGAGACCCCGGAAAGTGCCAGGGCGAAGGGCTACCGCAATCTCAAGCCCGCGACCCAGCATGCCAGCCACGATCTGATCCTGTATCAGGCGGTGCAGACGGAATGGTACGAGGCTCTGGCGGCGATCTGCGAGCCGTTGAGGGTCGATCTGGCCAAGATGCATGAAGAGATCGGCGCGGGGTTCATGGAGGCCTGCATCGGGGCGGGCGGCGGGCTGGAGCCGGCGGACCAGCTGGTGCTGCTGAAGAACTTCCTGCGGGCGCTGGCCCTGCGGCAGGGCAAGTCGGTGACCTTCATGCCGCGCTGGAGCGAGACGGCGGACAGCCAGTCGATCCACCTGCACATGAGCCTGAAGGACAAGGCGGGGGCGCCGGTGTTCTGGGATGCGGCGCAGAAGAACGGGGTCAGCGAGACGTTCCGGCATTTCCTTGGCGGGTTGCAGGCCTATGTCGGGGACATGACGCTGATCTTCCAGCCCACGGTGAACAGTTACCGGCGCTTTGCCCCCGGCACCTTCGCGCCGCCCGGCCTGACCTGGGGCTATGAAAACCGCACCACCTGTTTCCGGCTGGTCGGGCATGATCCGGGGTCGCTGAGGGTGGAAAACCGGCTGCCTGGGTCGGACACGAACCCTTACCTCACGACGGCGGCGACCCTGGCGGCGGGGATCGCGGGGATATCGGGCAGGATCGAGCCGGACCCGGAGGTCATCGGCTCGGGCTATGCCCGGACGCCCGACCGCGACTTTGCCCGCTCGATGCCCGAGGCGATCGCGCGGCTGCGCGGGTCGGCCTTTGCGCGGGACTGGCTGGGCGACCGCTTCGTGGACGGGTTCACCGCCACGCGGGAGTCGCAGTACGACGAGTTTCGCCGCAAGGTCCCGGATGTGGAACTGGACCGATTCTTTGATCTTGGATGACACGATGACCGACACCGCCGACCTGCGCGCCGCCTTTGTCGAAGGGATGAGCCGCGCCGCGACCTTCGTGGCCGTTGCCACCACCGATGGCGAGGGCGGGAGGCACGGGGTGACCGTGTCCTCGCTGACCTCGGTCTCGGCGGATGGCGAGCAGCCCTCGCTTCTGGTCTGCATCAACCGGCAATCCCCGGCGGCGGCGGCGATCCTGCAGAACCGGGCCTTCTGCGCCAACCTTCTGGCCGAGACCCAGCAGGACCTGGCGAACCTGTTCGCCGGGCGCAGCGGGACGGACCGGGCGGAACGGTTCGACCGCTCGGCCTGGGAGGCCGGGGCGCTGGGCCAGCCGATCCTGTCGGGGGCGACGGCGGCCTTCGAATGCCGCCTGGCCACCGCGCTGTTGTGGGAGACGCATCACATCATCGTCGGACGGGTCACGGCGGTGCGGCTGTCAGGCGAGGGTTCGGCGCTGCTTTACGGGCAGCGGGCCTACAGAAAGGCTATACATCTGAGCGGAGATAGTTAAACTGTTAAGTATCTCGCGGCCCGTGATGGCTGTGGGCAAAGGGTGAACCGGCAAGAAGACCGGTCGCCGCGCAACACGGAGGGAACATGTCTGACTTTACCGAAATCGGCCCGAACCGGCTGCGCCGGAATTCGCTTGGCCTTGTCGCCGTGACCTTCATGGTCATCTCGGCCGCGGCGCCCCTGACCGGGGTGGCGGGCGCCATGCCTCTGGCCTTTCTTCTGGGCAACGGGACCGGGATCCCGCTGACCTTCATCCTTCTCACGCTGGTCATGCTGGCCTTTGCGGCGGGCTATGTGGCGATGAGCCGCCATGTCATCAACGCGGGCGCCTTCTACGCCTATGCCGCGCGGGGCCTGGGCGGCGGCATGGGCGGGGCGGTGTCCGTGATGGCGCTGGTGGCCTACAACACCATGCAGTTCGGCCTGATCGGTCTTCTGGGCGGCGTTTCGGCGGGGGTGTTCAGCCAGTTCGGCATCAACCTGCCCTGGTGGATCTACAGCCTGATCGCCATCGCCTTGGTCGGCATCCTGGGCTATCGGCAGGTGGACCTGTCGGCCAGGGTGATGGTCGTGCTGGTGGGCCTGGAATATCTGATCGTCTTCATCGTCGACTTCGCCATCCTGGGTGCAGGCGGGGCCGAGGGCAAGGGGCTTGCCGTCAACATCTTCGACTTTTCGGCGCTGTCCTCGGGATCGCTGACGGCGGCGGTCCTGTTCTGCCTGGGGTCTTTCATCGGGATCGAGGCCACCACGATCTACGGCGAAGAGGCCAGGAACCCGGAAAAGACCATTCCCCGCGCGACCTACCTGTCGATCCTGATGATCGGGCTGTTCTTCGTCTTCACCACCTGGCTGATGATCGCGGGCACGGGGGCGGACAAGCTGCTGGAGACACTTGGCGCACTGGAAGATCCGACGGCCTATTTCTTCATCCTGGCCGAGACCTATACCAACCCGACGATCTCGATGATCGCGGGGCTGCTGCTGGTCTCGAGCCTCTTCGCCGCACTGTCGGCCTTTCACAACTACATCGCCCGCTATTCCTATGTGGCGGGCCGTGACGGGCTGCTGCCCGCGGCCTTTGGTCAGACCCATGACGCGCATCAAAGCCCGCATGTCGGGTCGGTGGTGCAGACCGTGGGTGCGCTGATCGTGCTGGCGATCTTCGCCGGGCTGGGGCTGGACCCGATCCTGAACATGTTCACCTGGATCAGCCAGATCGGCACGCTGGGGGTGATCGGGATGATGGCGATCACTTCGGCTTCGGTGATCGCCTTCTTCGCGAAACGGGGCGACGGCTCGCCCCTGTCGACGAAGATCCTGCCTGCCATCGCCGGGATCATCATGGCGGCGCTGTTCGTCTACATCTTCCTGAACTACGGCGACCTGACCGGGACGACGGGCGGCAGCCTGAGCTGGATCCTGCCCTCGCTGATCCCCTTGGGCGGCGTGATCGGCTATCTTCTGGCGATGCGGCTGAAGTCGGCGGACCCGGAGCGCTTTGCGACCATGGGCCAGAGCCAGGCTTGACGCGGCACGGGGCGGTCGCCTGGCGGCCGCCCCGGCACATGCGGGCAGCGAGGGGTCAGTAGCCCAGTTGCAGCGCGAAAAGCGCGGCGGCGCCGACGATGATCCGCCACCAGCCGAACAGGGCATAGCCGTTGCGGCTGATGAAGCTGAGCACCCAGCGCACCACGATCACGGCGGTCACGAAGGCGACGGCAAAGCCCACGGCGATCTCCCATACGGCGCCGAAATCCAGCACGTCGCGGTTCTTGAACAGGTCGTAGGCGACGGCGGCGCCCATGGTGGGCAGGGACAACAGGAACGAAAACTCTGCCGCCGCGCGCTTTTCGACGCCGAGCAGCAGCGCGCCGACGATGGTGGCCCCGGATCGCGATACGCCGGGCACCATGGCGAGGCACTGGCAGAAGCCGATCACCAGCGACTTGCCGAAGGGCAGGGCGAGCGCATCGGTGTGGACGGGGGCCGGAGCGATGCGGTCGATGACCAGAAGGACGATGCCGCCCAGGATCAGCATCACCGCGATCAGCGCGGGTGTTTCGAACAGGACCGTCTTGACGAAGTCATGCACCAGGAGCCCGACGAAGACGGCGGGAAGAAAGGCCAGCAGAACCGAGACGATCGCCCGCCGCGCCGCATCGTCGTGCCGGGCGCGCACGAGAAGCCGGCCAATCAGCGCGGCATAGACCGAGAACAGGGCCAGGATGGCGCCCAGCTGAATCACCACCTCGAAGGTGCGGCCCTTCGACTCGAAGCCCAGGAAATGACCGGCCAGCAGCAGATGCCCGGTGGAGGAGACCGGAAGGAACTCGGTCAGCCCTTCCAGAAGCCCCAGAACGGCCGCCGTGAGCGTGGTGTCCACGACCTCAGACCTTCTTCAGGTTCTTGGCCGATTCCTTGATCGCCGCAAACTGGCCTGCCGGGCGATAGCGCCAGAGGTATTCGGGCAACACGGCCTCCATCGCGGTCGGGGTGATGCCGAGGTCGGACAGGCCCCTGGCGCCCGGGGCGACGACATTGTCGCGTGCAAGGTTGCGGACCTGGTCGCGGGTCAGCATCTTGTTCTCGATCAGGCCAAGGGTCACGGCCTGCACCATGTCGAAGACGAAGGCCATGATCCGGGCGAGGAAGAACGGGATGCCGATCACGGCGCGGCGGCGGTGGATGACCTTCAGCATCCGGCGCATCAGCCCGCGGAAGGTGTCAATCTCGGGCCCGCCGAGTTCATAGATGCCGGGCGCGGCCTGACCCAGAACGCCCTTCACGGCGGCCTGGGCCACGTCATCGACATAGACCGGCTGGAATTTCGTGTCGGCGCCGACGATGGGCAGGATCGGACCAAGCCGGGCCATGCCGGCAAAGCGGTTGAAGAAGCCGTCCTCGGTGCCGAAGATGATCGAGGGGCGCAGGATCACCGCGTTGGGGAAAGCGGCCAGAACGGCGGCTTCGCCTTCGGCCTTGGTACGGGAATATGCGCTGTCCGAGTCTGCGTCGGCGCCGATGGCGGAGATATGCACGAAGGTCGCCACGCCCTCTTCGGCAGCGATGCGGGCAATCCGGCCGGCACCTTCGGCCTGCACCGCGTCAAAGGTGTTCTTGCCGACCCCGTTCAGGATGCCGACGCAGTTCACCACCGCATCCGCCCCCCGGATCATCGCCCGGACCGAGGCATCGTCGCGGATGTTGCAGGCCAGCGGCTCCACCTGTCCCGGCACGCCGTAGGGCTTGACGAACAGGGCCTCGTTCGGGCGGCGGACGGCGACGCGGACGCGCCAGCCTTCCTTGGCCATGCGGCGGGCGATGTAGCGTCCGACAAAGCCCGAACCGCCAAAGATGGTGACCAGCTTGCTCATCCGCGCAATCTCCGAAAGGGCGCCCCGGGGCGCCGGAATCCTCGCGGATCAATATCCGTGCCGTCCTTCCCGGGCAAGGCCAAAGCGGTCTTGCGAAATTTCGCGGCGGGGCCGTTGACTCTGGCAAATGGCGCCGTTACATCGCCCATCAGTGCCCAGATGGCGGAATTGGTAGACGCACTGGTTTCAGGTACCAGCGCTGCAAGGCGTGGAGGTTCGAGTCCTCTTCTGGGCACCAGCTATCAAAAAAGCCCGCAACCCTAACCGGTTGCGGGCTTTTTGCTTTTGCGGTCTTCGGTCGGCGGACAAGAAAAAACCCGGCCGCGGGGCGACCGGGTTCGGATTTGCCGGACGGGCGGGATCAGCGGCGACGGGTGTCGTCTTCGTCCTCGTCGTCGTGGTCGCCGCCGGGCAGGTTGAAGAAGCTGTCGGCGTCCGAAAAGTCCGCGGCCGGGCCGTTGTCCTTTTCGTCGTCGCCGAAGACTTCAAGACCGGTGAGCGACGAGGGCATCCGCGGCTCGGGCGCCATGCCGAGCGACTGTTCGGTCGACACCAGCTTGCGGCGTTCGTCGTCGGACATCACCGTGCCCTCGGCGGCCTTCTTGCGGGCGGCGGCCTGGACGGCGGCGTCAAGTTCGGACTGCTTGCACAGGCCGAGCGCGACCGGGTCGATGGGCTGGATCTGGCCGATGTTCCAGTGCGTGCGTTCGCGGATCGACTGGATCGTGGGCTTGGTGGTGCCGACCAGCTTGCCGATGGCGCCATCGGACAGTTCGGGGTGGAATTTCACCAGCCAGAGGATGGCGGCGGGACGGTCCTGGCGTTTCGACAGCGGCGTGTAGCGCGGACCGCGACGCTTTTCCTCGCCCTGGGCGGCGGGGTTGAATTTCAGCTTCATCCGATACAGCGGATCGGCCTGGGCTCGTTCGATCTCGATCGGGTCAAGCTGGTTGTTGGCGACGGGATCGAAGCCCTTGACCCCGGCTGCGACGTCGCCGTCGGCGATGCCCTGCACTTCCAGTTCGTGCATCCCGCAGAAATCCGCGATCTGCGCGAAGCTGAGCGTCGTGTTGTCCACCAGCCAGACGGCAGTGGCCTTGGCCATAAGCGGTTTCGACATCGGATCTCTCCTTTACAAACCTGTCCCGTGCCGGGAAAACGGCTGCGGGCCTGGCCCGCGAGTTCCACGATTTCGGGGAATTCCAGCGTGCATATAGGGCCGAAACGCAAGAAGGGAAAGCGGAAATGCGCCTGTTCCTGATGGCTGTTGCGGCTTTGTGCTGGGCCGCTGCCGCACGGGCCGAGGGCGAGCGGGCGGGGGATTTCGACTACTATGTCCTGTCCCTGTCCTGGTCGCCCGCCTGGTGTGCACTGGAGGGGGATGGGCGCGGTGATCCGCAATGCGACACCGGGCGCGGGCTGACCTTCGTGCTGCACGGGCTTTGGCCGCAGTACGAAAGCGGCTGGCCGTCCTGGTGCCGCACGGTGGAGCGCGATCCGACCCGCGCCGAGACGGCGGCGATGGCCGATATCATGGGCGGGTCGGGGACGGCGTTCCATCAGTGGAAGAAGCACGGGCGCTGTTCGGGCCTGTCTGCGGCCGAGTTCTACCGGGCGGCGCGCGAGGCCTATGGGCGCGTTGCCATTCCGGACCTGTTCAAGGATGTCTCAAGCCCGCTGACCCTGCCCGCCAGTGTGATCGAAGCGGCGTTTCTTGAGGCGAATCCGGGCCTTGCGCGCGATCAGATCACCATCACCTGCAAGGACGGGCTGATCCAGGAGGCGCGGGTCTGCCTGACCCCGGACCTGGCGTTCCGCCGCTGCGGCGACGATGTCATCCGGGACTGCCGGTTGCAGGACGCGGTGCTGAAGCCGGTGCGGTGAGGGGGCGGGATCGGCAATCTGAAAAAGCAACCGTCGAGGGGAAGTCTGGGGAAAACCGCTTTATCAAATCATCGGTGCCTTTGGGCGTCTGGGGAAGCGCCTGCGGGCCTGAGTTGTGGATCGAAACATCCGATCCCGCCTGAGACAGGTTTACCAAACGTCAACTTCGCTTGCGCGTGAAGAAAGCGTCAAAGCCCCACCACGTGGTTGAAGGTAAGGAAATCCCTACGGCGGCCCCCCTATTCTTCGACGCGCAGCACGATCTTGCCGACATGGGCCCCCGATTCCAGCCGCCAATGCGCCGCCGCGGCCTGCGGCAGTTCATACTCGCTGTCCATCACCACCCGGACCGCCCCGCGTTCGATCATCGGCCAGACCTCGGCCTCGACCGCCCGGGCGATTCGCGCCTTGGCGAGGTCGGACTGCGGGCGCAGCGTCGATCCGGTGAGGACCAGGCGGCGGGTCATCACCTCGGCCAGGTTCAGCGTGACCTTGGCGCCTTGCAGGAAGGCGATCTGCACCAGGCGGCCGCCGTCGGCCAGCGCCTTGATGTTGCGTTCGATATAGGGCCCGCCGACCATGTCGAGGATCAGGTTGGCGCCGCCTTCCGCCGTCATGACCGAAACGAAATCCTCGGTCCGGTAGTTGATCGCCACTTCGGCGCCAAGCGAACGGCAGACCTCGCACTTTTCGTCCGACCCGGCGGTGGCGAATACCCTTGCTCCAAGGGCATTGGCGATCTGGATCGCGGTGGTGCCGATGCCGCTGGTGCCGCCGTGGACCAGGAACCTTTCCCCCGCCCGCAGCCCGCCCCGTGTCACCATGTTCGACCAGACGGTGAAGCAGGTTTCCGGCAGGCAGGCGGCCTCTTTCAGGGACAGGCCCCTGGGGATCGGCAGGGCGTGCGCTTCATGCGTGACGGCATATTCGGCATAGCCACCGCCGGGCAGAAGCGCGCAGACCCGATCGCCGATCTTCCAGCGGCTGACGCCGGGCCCGACCTCGACCACGGTGCCGGAACATTCCAGACCGGGAAGCGGCGAGGCCGAGGGCGGGGGCGCATAGGCCCCGGCACGTTGAAGCGCATCGGGGCGGTTCACCCCGGCATAGGCGACGCGGATGATGATCTGGCCATGGCCGGGCACCGGGACCGGCACGGCGACCGGCATCAGCACGTCGGGCCCCCCGGGTGCCGAGATTTCCATCGCAAGCATGCTGTCGGACAGGGTCATCAGTTCAACTCAACCTTGATGGTGGCCGGGAAGGTCGTCCGGCCTTCTTGGGGCACGAATGCTTGCGAAAATCTTTCCGGGACCGGCCATGAGCGCCTTGCCCAGCGGATTTTCCCGGAAGGATGCCTTCAGCTTTTCCACCTGCATCACCTGGTCGATGCGGCGGTCGAGGAAGTCCCAGGTTGCCTGATGACCTGACGAATCATCGCCAAGCCAGAACAGGACAGTGGCCCCGTAGACAGCCGAAAGCGTCGCACGCTTGGTGTACCAGTTCAGATCGTCCGAGCTGTCGCTAAGCGCGGTCCAGATCGCGTCGGCGGTGCCCCAGAGCGCCCGGGCGCCGTCGGCCGCGTGATGCGGCAAGGAGAACAGGGCGCTGCCTCGCCGCACCAGTTCGCGGTCCGCAAGGTCAAGCCGCACTTGCACGGCGCGGGCGATCCGGTCGCGGAAGCGCAGGCCCGAAAGGTCCATCTGGCCCAGTCGGGCCGCCATTTCGGCATCGCCGCGCCGGTGATAGGCCAGCGCGAGGTCGACGCCGCCGCGCGGGAACAGAGACCGCGCCAGGCCAGTGGCAATGCCCGCATCGGCGGCCGCTGCCGCCAGGGTCTTGTCCGACCAGCCATCAAAGGGCACATGCACCAGGGCAGCGTCCAGAAGCTGCGCCTTCACCGGGTCTTCGGCCATTTCCGTCACTCCTGTGCTGTCGGTGGACAAGCCACCCGGTGTTTGTTATAGGCCGCGAGCCTGCACATCATAGTGCAACTCTAGCTTAGGAAGGTGGTGACAACCACATGCAGGTCAGCGTCCGCGACAATAACGTCGAACAGGCTCTCCGTGCTCTGAAGAAAAAACTTCAGCGTGAAGGCGTGTTTCGCGAAATGAAGCTCAAGCAGCATTTCGAGAAGCCCTCCGTCAAGAGGGCGCGGGAACAGGCCGAAGCGGTCCGCCGTGCAAGGAAACTTGCCCGGAAGAAGCTTCAGCGCGAAGGCGGTCTTTAAGGCGTCAGCGACACTGGGGAAGCGATTCCCGCCCGATCAACCCCCGCGCCCCCGGCCCGGGGGTTTTTCATTGCCCTAAGACCGTCTGCGAACCCCGGACAGACAGGCTGCCTGCAACTGAGGATTGTATGGCGAAATCGTGGCGGCGGCATGTTGCAACTGGGGCGGGTATCAACAGATTATTTCCAATTTGTGCCACATTTAGCTGTTTGCCGGTGGCCCGGAGCGCCGTAGGTCTGGGGCATGACGCAGCTACGCAAACATCCCCGCCAGAACCGTTCTCGTGCCAAGGTCGCGGGCATTCTTGCCGCCGCAGCCGATATCGTGTCGGGCCGCGGGCTTGAGGCGGTGACGACCAACGCGGTGGCGGCGCGGGCCGGGATCTCGATCGGGTCGCTCTACCAGTATTTTCCGCACAAGGCGGCGCTGCTGGCCGCGCTGATCCGGGACGAACGGGCGAACCTTCTGGAGGCGGTGGAGCGGATCGTCAGTTCGGATGCCGCGCTGAACCTGTCGGACCTGGTCGACGAGTTGATCGAGGCCACGGTTGCCCATTATCTGGCGCGGCCGGCCTTGTCGCGGACGCTGAACCTGGCGCGGACCCAGCTGCCGCCCGACCCGGCTGCGGCCGAATTTTCGGCGCGGATCACCGTGCTGATCGCGGCGCGGCTGGACGAGTTGAAGGTCGAGCGCCCGGAAACCACGGCGCAGGACATTCTGGCGATCCTGCACGGCATGATCGACGCGGCCAGCGAAGCGCATGAGGGCGACCGCTCGGCCCTGGCCGACCGCACCCGCCGCGCGGTGATGGGTTATCTTCAGGTCGCCGCCTAGACCGCCAGCGCGGTCGTCTTGACCACGGTCCGCAGCGCGAAGCTGGACTGCATCTGCCGCACGCCCGGCAGGCGCGACAGGAACTGGCGGTGGATGCGGGCGAAGTCCTCGGTATCTTCGGCCATCAGCTTGAGCAGATAGTCCGCCGTCCCCGCCATCAGGTGACATTCCAAGAGGTCCGGCACCTTGGCCACCTCGCGTTCGAAGGCGTCCAGCAGGTCTTCGGCCTGGCTTTGCAGGGTGATCTCCACGAAGACCGTGGTCATCCGCCCCAGGCGCCGCGCGTCCAGAAGCGCGACGTAGCCTGCGATATACTTCTCTTCCTCCAGCCGCTGCACGCGCCGATGACAGGCCGAGGGCGACAGGTTCACCGCCTCGGACAGTTCGGCGTTGGTGATCCGGCCGTTCTTCTGCAACACGGTCAGGATGCGGCGGTCGGTGGCGTCAAGGTCCAGGGCCATGGAAGATTCTGCGCTTGTTGGCTGGTTCGTCCGAAGAATCTACGCCGGATGCAGCAAAGCGCCAACCAGAATTCAAAGCATCGTCAGGAAATCGGATCAGGATTGCTTGCACAGGGACCAGGTCCCAAGAGGGAGGAAATCATGAGAATCGGATGCCCGAAAGAGATCAAGCCGCAGGAGTTCCGCGTCGGCATGACGCCCGACGCCGTGCGGGAGGCTGTCAACCATGGCCATGAAGTGATGATCGAGGCCAGGGCCGGAATGGGCGCGGGCTTTGCCGATGCCGATTATGTGGCGGCGGGGGCGAAGATCGTCGACACGGCCGAGGAGGTCTTTGCCAAGGCCGACATGATCGTCAAGGTCAAGGAGCCTCAGGCGGTGGAGCGGAAGCGTCTGCGCGAAGGTCAGGTGCTGTTCACCTACCTGCACCTTGCGCCCGATCCCGAGCAGACCAGGGATCTTCTGGCCAGCGGGGCGACCTGCATCGCTTATGAAACCGTGACCGACGACCGCGGCGGGTTGCCGCTGCTGGCGCCGATGTCCGAGGTGGCGGGCCGTCTGGCGCCGCAGGTCGGGGCCTGGACCTTGCAGAAGGCCAACGGCGGGCGGGGCGTGCTGCTGGGCGGTGTGCCGGGCGTGTCGCCTGCCCGCGTGCTGGTCATCGGCGGCGGGGTCGTCGGCACCCATGCGGCCAAGGTCGCGGCGGGGATGGGCGCGGATGTCACCGTGCTGGACCGGTCGATCAACCGGCTGCGCTATCTGGACGATGTCTTTGGCGGCCAGTTCAAGAACGCCTATGCAAGCGCGGGGAACACAATTGCGCTGGCGCGCGAGGCCGATCTCATCATCGGCGCGGTGCTGATCCCGGGCGCGGCGGCGCCGAAGCTGATCTCCAGGGCGCAACTGAAGGAGCTGAAGCCTGGTGCGGCGCTGGTGGACGTCGCCATCGACCAGGGCGGCTGTTTCGAGACCTCGAGGCCGACCACGCATCAGGACCCGATCTACGAAGTCGACGGCATCATGCATTACTGCGTTGCCAACATGCCCGGCGCCGTGGCGCGCACCTCGACGCAGGCGCTGGGCAACGCGACGATGCCCTTCATGCTGGCGCTGGCCGACAAGGGCTGGAAGAAGGCCTGCGCGGACGACAAGCACCTGTTGAACGGTTTGAACGTGCATGCGGGCAAGCTGACCTACGAGGCGGTCGGGGTTGCGCTGAACATGCCGGTGATTTCGGCAGCGGAGGCGCTGAAACTCTGATCCGGATCACGACGGATCCGCCGGGTTCCGGCGTATGTGGGGCACCAGACAACAGGTGCCCCATGACATTTCTCGGCCAGAAACCCTCGACCCTTGTCCTCTGGGTCGTGCTTTCCATCCCCGCCATTCCCTTGATCGGCCCATTGTTCGGAGATGACGCGCAGGCCTTCCACCGCCTGCTGCATCCGACAGGGGAATGGGCGGCGCGCTTCATGATCATCGGCATGATGGCCTCGGGCCTGATGCTGCTGTTCAAGGGACGCCAGTGGCCGCGCTGGCTGGTCCACCACCGCCGCGACATCGAGGTGGCGGCCTTTGTCTATGCGGCCCTTCACACCGTGATCTACGTCATCGACCGCGGCACCTGGGACCGGATCGTCGAAGCCCTGCCTCATACCGACATCTGGACCGGCTGGCTGGCCATGCTGATCTTCGTGCCGCTGGCGGTCACCTCGAACAGCGCCGCGCAACGCTGGCTGCACGCGGGCTGGAAGACGCTGCAACGCTGGGCCTATCCTGCTGCCGTGCTGGTCCTGATCCACTGGGCCGCCCTGCACAACTGGGGCAGCTGGCCGCCCGCCGCTGTGCATTTCGGCCCGCTTGTGGCGCTGTGGGCCTATCGGCTCTGGTACTGGTATCTGCGGCCGCGCGCGCCGATTGCTGCTGCCTGAAAAAGATCGACCCGCAGGATTGCTCCCGCGGGCCGCTCCGATCCCGAACCCGGCTTACTTCGCCTTCAGCGTTGCAAGGATTTCCTTCAGCAGCTCATTGTCCGTCGGACCGGCCGGGGCGGCCGGAGCCTCTTCCTTCTTCGGCATCAGCCGGTTCACCGCCTTCACGATCAGGAACACCACCCAGGCGACGATCAGGAACTTGATGATCGCGGTGATGAAGTTGCCATACATGAATTGCGCTTCGCCGATGCCGAAGCTGAGGCCGCTGAAGTCCACCCCGCCGACGATCAGGCCGATAAGCGGGTTGATGATGTCGTCCACAAGCGAGGTGACGATGGCCGTGAAGGCAGCCCCGATCACAACACCGACGGCCAGATCAAGCACGTTGCCACGCGCAATGAAAGCTTTGAATTCGTTAAGCATTTCCACGGTTCCCTTGGTTGTCCCGCCTTGGATGGCCGGAGGTCTGATTGTCCGGGCTCTCTGGCCCGGGCGAACTATCGCACAGGTAAAACGAAAATTGACGGGGAAAATTCGCCGTTTCTTGCACCGGCATTTTCATGGCGACGGAAAGGTTTCGGTCTAACCCGACCGGGGTGCCGCGGCCCGGCGCAGCCGATCATTGATCGCGCGACCAAGGCCCTTTTCGGGCACCGGGGCAAAGGCGATGTGTCCGCCGGGTCCGGCCAGCCGGTCTGCCTCGCGCAGGGTCTGGAACAGGCGGGCGGCGGCCTCGACCAGGTCGCCGCTGTCCGACAGGGTAAGCGCACCCTTGACCGGGCCGAAGCCGACAAGAACCTCGCCCGCCTGCGCGCTGGTCGCGTTCAGGCGCACGCCCGCCTGCGGTGCATAGTGCGAGGCAAGCTGACCGGGCGCGGTGGGTCTTGAGGAGGGGGTGCCGATGGCAAGCGAGGTCCCGAGGGCGGCCTCCAGCGCCTCGACCGGCAGGCCACCGGGGCGCAGGAGGACGGGATCGGGATCAGCCAGCAGGATCGTGGATTCCAGTCCCACGGCGCAGGGGCCCCCATCCAGAACGGCGGCGATGCGGCCCGAGAGGCCGTCCAGCACATGCTCGGCCCGGGTGGGCGAGACGCGGCCCGACGGGTTGGCCGAGGGCGCGGCGACCGGGCCGCCGAAGGCGCGCAACAGACGTTGCGCAAGGGGATGGGCCGGAACGCGGATCGCGACGGTGGGCAGGCCAGCGGTGACCAGCGGCGAGATCCCGGCATCGACGCGCAGGGGCAGGACCAGGGTCAGCGGTCCGGGCCAGAAGGCCGCAGCAAGGTCGCGCGCCCTGGGGCCGATGTCGGCAATCGCCTCGGCCGCGGCGAGGTCGGGCAGGTGGACGATCAGCGGGTTGAAGCTGGGACGGCCCTTTGCGGCGAAGATCCCCGCCACGGCCCGGTCCGACCGCGCGTCGCCGCCAAGGCCATAGACGGTCTCGGTCGGGAAGGCGACCAGTTCCCCCCGGCGCAGAAGCCCTGCGGCCTGCGCGATGCCTGCGTCATCGGGGGAAAGCAAAAGGGTCATGGGCGTCTGACGCAGCGTCCGGCTTGAAGGCTTGGGCGAAAGGACTAGCCTTGCTCGGGGCCTCCCTTACGGCAGGTCCCCTGTTTTGCCAAGGCTTGCCACGGGAGAGGTCCATGCCCTATCGCGCTCCGGTCAAGGATATCCGGTTCATCCTGGATCACGTCGTGGGCTTTGCGGAGGTTGCGGCCACGCCGAGGTTTTCCAGCGCCACGCCGGACCTGACCGAGGCTATCCTGGCCGAGGCGGGGCGGATTTCGACGGATGTGCTCGCCCCGCTGAACCGGGCGGGCGATCTGAACCCGGCGCGGCTGGAGAACGGGGCGGTGGTGTCCTCTCCCGGCTATGCCGAGGGTTACCGCGCGATTGCCGAGGGCGGCTGGGTCGGGATGGCGGCAAGCCCGGAGCATGGCGGGATGGGCCTGCCGATCGCGCTGGCGCTGTCGGTGGACGAGATGATGTCGGGCGCCTGTCTGGCGTTGCAGCTGAAGCCGCTCTTGTCGAAGGGCCAGATCGAGGCGCTGGAGCATCACGGCTCGGACGCGCTGAAGGCGCTGTATCTGCCGAAGCTGACTTCGGGCGAATGGTCGGGGACGATGAACCTGACCGAGCCGCACGCGGGGACCGACGTGGGGTCGCTCCGGTCGAAGGCGGTGCCGAAGGGGGACGGGACCTATGCGGTCAGCGGGCAGAAGATCTTCATCACCTGGGGCGACAGCGATCTGGTGTCGAACGTCTGCCACCTGGTGCTGGCGCGGCTGCCGGACGGGGTGCCGGGGACCAAGGGGATCAGTCTGTTCATGGTGCCGAAGTTCCTGCCCGACGCGGCGGGCAATCCGGGGGCCCGCAACAGTCTGCGGGTGGTCAGTCTGGAGCACAAGCTGGGCATCCACGGCAGCCCGACCTGCGTGATGCAGTTCGAGGACGCGACGGGCTGGCTGGTCGGAGAACCGCACAACGGGATGGCGGCGATGTTCACGATGATGAACAACGCCCGGCTGTCGGTGGCGGCGCAGGGGGTGGGCGTCGCCGAGGCGGCCTTGCAGCACGCGCTGGCCTATGCCGAAGGGCGGCGGCAGGGGGTGACTCCGGTATCGCAGGACGGGGCGATCATCGAGCACGCGGATGTCCGCCGGATGCTGGCCGCGATGCGCGCCGAGGTCTTCGCGGCGCGGTCCATCGCCCTTTCCTGCGCGGTGGCGATCGACATGGCGACGGCGACGGGCGCGGCGGACTGGAAAGCGCGGGCGGCCTTCCTGACCCCCATCGCCAAGGCCCACTGCACCGACATCGCCTGCGAGGTGGCGCATCAGGGGGTGCAGGTGCACGGCGGCATGGGCTTCATCGAGGAGACCGGGGCGGCGCAGTTCCTGCGGGATGCCCGCATCCTGCCGATCTACGAGGGGACCAACGGGATCCAGGCGATGGACCTGGTGGGGCGGAAGATGGCGGACGGGGGCGAGGTCGCGTTCCGGCTGATCGACGAGGTCCAGCGCGGGGCCGAGGCGGCGCGGGCGAAGCTCCCCGATCTGGCGGGCGATGTCTGGGCGGCGGCCGAGGCGCTGCGGGAGGCGACCGAGGCGCTGGTGGCGATGGGGCTGAACGACCGCTTTGCCGGGGCGGTCGCCTATCTGCGGGCCTTTGCCCGGGTTCTGGGCGGGCAGGCGCATCTGAAGGCGGCGCTGGCGGACGCGGGCCGGGAGGCACTGGCCCGGGTCATGATCCGGCGGCTGCTGCCGGAACATGGCGCCCTTCTGGCGCAGGTCCGGGAAGGGGCGGCGGGGCTGTACGAGGTGGGGCCGGACGATCTGGCGGCGTGAGCTGCCCACGCGTGGGCAGATCTTGCGGGTCAGTGTTTTCAGTCACCTGCGCGTGGGCGTTAGGGTCTGGTTAACCGATCCCGCCGCCGCGCCTGCGTCCTGGCGGATCAGCACCACCGGCACCTTGCAGGACCGGATCATCGCGGTCGTGGTGGACCCGATGATGAGGCTGCGGATGCGGCTGTGGCCATAGGCCCCCATCACCAGCATGTCGAACTGCGCCTCATCCACCAGCTTGCCGAGGGCGGTTTCCGGCTGGCCGGGCAGGATCGAGGTCTCGGCCGCAATCCCGGCGGCCTTCAGCATCGCCCTGGCATCGTCCAGACCCTTGACCGCTTCGGGCGTGGCATGGCCCACGGTCACCACATGCACGCTCAGCCCCTGAAACAGCGGGCTGCGGGCGATGTGATCGACGGCCTTCATCGCCGAAGCGCCGCCATCGTAGGCGACCAGCACCTTCGAGATCGGCTTGAACGCGCGCGAGGCGACGAAGACCGGCTTGTGGCTGGCGCGCACGATGCGTTCGAGGTTGGAGCCCAGATGCCCCCTGGCGAAATCCGCCGCCTCGCCGCGCTTGCCGATCAGGATGACGCGGGCGTCCTTTTCGACTTCGGCCACCGTCTCGACGATGTCGCCGTGGCGCAGGCGGGTGGTGATCTCATGCACTCCGTCGCGGTCGAGGATCGCGCGGGCGTCTTCCAGAATGGCCCGGCCCCGGTGGCTGATGAGCCTGGCGCGTTGCGCGTCAAGCTCGGCCAGTTGGTTCAGGAGTTCCGTCCGCGCGCCAAGCCTGATCGCGCCCGAGCGGTCATGGGTATCCGCGGCCTCGCGGCGGCCGAGGACGTGGATCAGTTCCACCGGCGCGCCGGTGCGTTGCGAAATCCAGGCGGCGTGGTCGCATACGCTGGCCGAATAGACGGAGCCATCCACGAGGGCGACGATCTTCTGCGGGTGTTCGGTCATGTCGTGGCCCTTTCTCAATGCGCCATCAGCTTGTCCATCGCGCCGGGCTTGTCATGGATCGCAAGCCTGTCGACGATGGTTTCGGAGGCGGCGTTCATGCCGACGATCTCGACCTCGGCCCCGTCACGGCGGAATTTCAGGACCGCCATGTCCAGCGCCTGCACCGAGGAGATGTCCCAGATATGCGCGTCGGTGACGTCGATCACCACGCGGTCAAGGGCTTCCTTGAAGTCGAAAGCGGCCATGAAATCCTCGACCGAGGCATAGAAGAGCTGGCCTTCCACGCGGTAGGTGCGGGTGCGGCCGTCGGCGGTGATCGTGCTGGTGACGCGGAAGAGCTGGGCGATCTTGCCGGCGAAGAAGATGCCGGAGAGGAGAACGCCGAGGAGGACTCCGATGGCGAGGTTGTGGGTGTAGACGACGGCAGCCACCGTCGCCAGCATGACGACCGAGGAGGAGCGGGGATGGGTGGCAAGGTTCCTGATCGAGGACCAGGAGAATGTGCCGATCGAGACCATGACCATGATCGCCACCAGCGCGGGCATCGGGATCTGGCTGACCCAGTCGCCAAGGCCCACGCAGAAGATCAGGAGCATCACACCGGCAAAGGCGCAGGACAGCCGCCCGCGTCCGCCGGATTTCACGTTGATCATGCTTTGCCCGATCATCGCGCAGCCCGCCATGCCGCCGATGAAGCCGGTGGCGGTGTTGGCAAGGCCCTGGCCGATGCATTCCTGGTTGCGGTCGGATTTCGTGTCGGTGAGGTCATCGACCAGCGATTGCGTCATCAGGCTTTCCAGAAGGCCGACGACCGCCACCGCAAGGGCGTAGGGGAAGATGATCTGGAGCGTTTCCAGGTTCAGGGGCACGTCCGGGATCAGGAAGACCGGCAGCGTGTCGGGCAGCGCGCCCATGTCGCCCACCGTGCGGACGTCCCAGCCGAAGGTCATGGTCAGGGCGGTGAGGACGACGATCGTGACCAGGGGCGAGGGGATGGCCTTGGTGACATAGGGAAAGAGGTAGATGATGGCGAGGCCGGCGGCGACGAGGGCATAGGTCGCCCAGGTGACCTGCCGGGGGTCAAGCTCGGGCAGTTGGGCCATGAAGATCAGGATCGCCAGCGCGTTCACAAAGCCGGTCATCACCGATTTCGAGACGTAGCGCATGACAAAGTCCAGCCGGGCAAGGCCCATGGCGATTTGCAGCAGGCCGGCAAGGATGGTCGTGGCCAGGAGGTATTGCAGGCCGTGGTCGCGGACCAGCGTGACCATCAGCACGGCGGTCGCCGCCGTGGCGGCCGAGATCATCCCGGGCCTGCCGCCTGCGATGGCGGTGATGACGGCGATGGAGAAGCTGGCGTAGAGGCCGACCTTCGGGTCTACGCCCGCGATGATGGAGAAGGCGATGGCCTCGGGGATCAGGGCGAGGGCGACGACAAGACCGGACAAAAGGTCGGGCTTGATGTTGCCGGACCACTGATTGCGGTAGGCGTCGAGTGCAATCACGAAAAATCCGTTCGGGACCAATCCGCCGGCGACCGACGGTTGATCTGTGGCATGGGTCGGTTTGACGGTGGTCCGGCGGATCGGCGGCCGGAAGAGCCAGCCGGGAGTTGCACCCGGCTCCAAGTTCGCTGGCGGATCAGTAACGGGCTTTCAGCGGATTGCCAAGGCGGAAAGCCTAGTCCACCTCGCGCGCCTCGCTGAGCAGCATGACCGGGATGCCGTCGCGGATCGGGAAGGCGAGGTGCGCGGCCTTGGAGACAAGCTCCTGCCGGTCGGCGTCATAGGTCAGGACAGCGTGGGTGACGGGGCAGACCAGAGCCTCGAGCATGCGGCGGTCGGCGGCCTCGGTCATTGCAGGATCTCTTCGTCGGCGCCGCCGCGCAGGGCGAATTCGATCAGCGTGACCATGGTCTCGCGCCGGGTGACGAGAGTCGGGGCTTCGAGAAGCGCCTGCTTGTCCTCGGGCGAGAAGGGGCAGAGCATGGAGAGCGAGTTGATGAGAAGCTCTGTCTCGGCCTCCTTGAGGCTGTTCCAGTCGGTGGAAAGGTTCAGCTTGGTGAAGTAGCGCCCGAGCAGGCCCATGAAATCCTCGCGCCGGAAGCCGGGGTCGTCTTCGGTGGGGCCGAGGTCGCGGGTGAAGGGCGCCCAGTCCACCAGACAGCGGCGGTAGGGGGTGAAGCCTTGCACCTCCTCGCGGACGCGAAAGCGCGAGATCCCCGAGAGGGTAATCATGTAGCGACCGTCCTCGGTTTCCGAGAACCCGGTCAGGCGGCCTGCGCAGCCGATGGCCTGGAGCCGCTTTTCCCCCGCGCGCCTTTCGCTGGCCGGCGTCTCGCGCGGCTGGATCATGCCGATCAGCCGATGCGGGGTCTTCAGGCAATCCTCGATCATCGCCAGATAGCGGGGCTCGAAGATGTGCAGCGGCAGGCGTGCCCGGGGGAGCATGAGCGCCCCCGGCAGGGGAAAGACCGGAATCGTGTCCGGCAGGTCGGCTGCGGTGAACATGATCCCCAAACTAGCCCAGGAACCGACTTAGGCAAATATCATCGACGACAGCTTGCGACGGCCGGCCAGCACGATGGGGTCCTGCGGCTTGAGCGCCTCGAAGATGGTGAAAAGCTGCGTCTTGGCGGCCCCGCCGTTCCATTCCCGGTCGCGGCGGAACAGTTCGAGAAGCTCGTCCACCGCCTCTTTCGGATTCCCGGCGGCCAGAAGCGCGGCGGCCAGATCGAAGCGGGCCTGATGGTTGTTCGGGTCGGCCTCGACGGCGGCGCGCAGTTCGGCCACGGGGCCGGCCTTCGCGGCCAGTTTCGCCAGTTCCAGCTGCGCGCGGGCGGCGTCGAGTTCCTTGGACTTCGCCAGCTTGCCGGGTGCCGCGGCGATCAGCCCCTCGGCCTGGTCGAAGTTGTTCAGCGCAAGGTGGGCCCGGATCAGCCCGCCATAGGCGGCGGCGTTTTCCGGGTCCTCGCCCAGGATCGCGGCGAAGGTTTCGGCGGCATCGACGGCAGCACCTTCGGCCAGCATGTCCTCGGCCGCCTGGATCGCCTCGGCCAGGCCGCCGTCCCCGGCCAGCGCCGCGACGCGGTCGATGAAGGCCTTGAGCTCCGATGCAGGCACGGCGCCCTGAAAGCCGTCGACCGGCTGGCCCTGCCAGAAGGCATAGACCGTGGGGATCGACTGGATGCGCAGTTGTGCAGCGATGCGCTGGTTCTGGTCGACGTCGACCTTGACCATGCGCACCTTGCCCTTGGCGGCGGTCACGGCGGATTCGAGCATGGGCCCGAGGGTCTTGCACGGGCCGCACCAGGTGGCCCAGAAATCGACGATGATCGGCACCTCGCGGCTGGCCTCGATCACGTCGGCCATGAAGGTGGCCTCGGTTCCGTCCTTGACGAGAGTAGCGTCGGCTTGCGGTTTTTCGCCCATACCCAGCATTCGGACCTCCGAAAGGATGTTTGGCCTTATATGGCGGTTGCGGCGCGAAAGGCCAAGGGGTCAGCCCCAGGATCAGCCCCAGTCGCAGGCGGCGATGTGGTCGTTGACCAGACCTGCGGCCTGCATGAAGGCATAGGTGATGGTCGGGCCGACGAAGGTGAAGCCTTCGCGCTTCAGGGCCCTGGACATGGCCCGCGACTCGGGCGTCTGGGCCGGGACCTGGGAAAGGGTTGCAGGTCTGGGCCCCGGCGGCGGGGCGAAGGACCACAGGAACGGAGAGAAGCCCTCGCGCGCCTCGATCCGCAGGAAGGCCTGCGCGCCGCGGATCGTGCCCTCGATCTTGCCGCGGTGGCGGACGATGCCCGGGTCCTGCATCAGGCGGGCGACCTCGGGCTGTCCCCAGGTGGCGAGGACGCCGGGATCGAAGCCCCGGAAGGCGGCGCGGAAGCCGTCCCGCTTGCGCAGGATGGTGATCCAGGACAACCCGGCCTGGAAGGATTCGAGGATCAGAAGCTCGAACAGGCGTTTCGGATCCTGCTCGGGCCGACCCCATTCGCGGTCGTGGTAGGCCTGATACAGCGGATCGGTCCCGCACCAGGGGCAACGGTTCGAATTTTCCGTATTTTCCATACGCAGACCTTCGGATTTCGGGCAGGGCGAATTGGAACAAAATGCGAATATTGACGTTCCGTTTACCCGGGCCGGACTAGGCTGTCGACAAGGAACTGACCGGCCGGGGGTGTGCATGAGTTTCATCAAGGAACCAAGGGTTTCGAAATTCGACCGGGACCCCGCCACGTCCAGCCCGCTGAACGTGGCGATTTCGGAGCAGGACCGCGATACCCTGGCGATGGTTGCCTCGGCGCTGAAGGATCGGCGGATGCGCCTGGCCTTCCAGCCGGTGGTCTATGCGGCGGACACGTCGCTGATCGGCTTCTTCGAGGGGTTCATCCGCCTCTTGAACCTGCGCGACCAGGTCATCCCGGCCCGCGATTTCATGGCGGCAGTGGAACAGCGGCAACTTGGCCGGGACATCGACTGTGCGGCGCTGCAACTGGGGCTGATGGCGATGCAGCGCAATCCGCAGATCCGGGTTTCCATCAACATGTCGGCCCGGTCGGTCGGCTATCGGCCGTGGATGGACCTGCTGAACCGCGCCTTGCAGGACAGCCCGCGCCTGGGCTCCAACCTGATCCTCGAGATCAACGAGGAATCGGCGTTGCAGGTCCCCGATGTGCTGAAACCCTTCATGTCCGAGATGCGCGAGAAGGGAATCGTCTTTGCGCTGGACGATTTCGGGGCAGGCATGACATCGCTGCGCCTGCTGGAAGAGCTGGATTTCGAGATCGCCAAGATTGACGGCGTGCTGGTGAAGGATGTCGACCGCAGCCCGACGGCGAAGTCGGCGGCGCGGGCCGCAATCGCCATGGCGCAGGAGCTGGGCATGTATGTGGTGGCCGAATCGGTGGAAACCGAGGGTGAGGCGAACTGGCTGCGCGACGCCGGGGTGGGGTGCCTGCAGGGCTATCTGTTCGGGGCCCCGACTGTCACCCCGGACTTTCGCGCCTTCCGCCACGGGCGGCCGAATCTCGCCGGCTGATGCTGGCGCAAGACGGGACTGGGGGGCAGCCGGACCCTGCGGCACCCATCCCGGCGGCAGGGCGTGTCCTCTGGCCCGGCAGGACGGCAAAGAGCGGGCGCGACCGGCAGATGCGGAGCGGTCTGCGGTACCTTGCCCGCAGACCACCATCCTTCTTGCAAGTGCAGCAAGATGCCCTTAGGGCATGAAGGGATGCGGCGCGAAGCCCCTCGTGCCGTGGCGCACCCCTCGGGCGCTTGTGGGAGAGGAACCAGATGACCAATGTCGTAATCGTGTCGGCGGGCCGCACCGCTGTGGGCAGCTTCAACGGCTCTTTCGCCAATACCCCGGCGCATGACCTGGGGGCCGCCGTGATCGAGGCGGTGGTGGCGCGAGCCGGGATCGACAAGGCCGAAGTCGAGGAGACCATCCTGGGCCAGGTGCTGACCGCCGGCCAGGGCCAGAACCCGGCACGGCAGGCGCATATCAAGGCCGGTCTTCCCAAGGAGTCCAGCGCCTGGTCGCTGAACCAGGTCTGCGGTTCGGGGCTGCGGGCGGTGGCGCTGGGCGCGCAGCATGTGCAGCTGGGCGACGCGAAGATCGTCGTCGCGGGCGGACAGGAATCGATGTCGCTGGCCCCCCATGTCGCGCATCTGCGCGCCGGGCAGAAGATGGGCGACCTGAACTTCATCGACTCGATGATCAAGGACGGGCTCTGGGACGCCTTCAACGGCTATCACATGGGCCAGACGGCAGAGAACGTCGCCAACCAGTGGCAGATCAGCCGCGACATGCAGGACGAATTCGCCCTGGCCAGCCAGCTGAAGGCCGAGGCGGCGCAGAAGGCGGGCAAGTTCAAGGACGAGATCGTGCCCTTCACCGTGAAGACCCGCAAGGGCGACATCGTGGTGGACCAGGACGAATACATTCGCCACGGCGCGACCATCGAGGCGATGCAGAAGCTGAAACCCGCCTTCGTGAAGGACGGCTCGGTCACGGCGGCGAATGCCAGCGGTCTGAACGACGGCGCGGCGGCGGTGGTGCTGATGACGGCGGAAGAGGCGTCCAGGCGCGGCCTGACCCCGCTGGCGCGGATCGCGTCTTATGCGACGGCGGGTCTGGACCCGTCGATCATGGGCGTCGGCCCGATCCATGCCAGCCGCAAGGCTCTGGCCAAGGCGGGCTGGAAGGTCGGCGACCTGGATCTGGTCGAGGCGAACGAGGCCTTCGCGGCGCAGGCCTGCGCGGTGAACAAGGACATGGGCTGGGACCCGGCGATCGTGAACGTGAACGGCGGCGCGATTGCCATCGGCCACCCGATCGGCGCGAGCGGAGCGCGCATCCTGAACACGCTGCTGTTCGAGATGGGCCGTCGCGGCGCGAACAAGGGTCTGGCCACGCTGTGCATCGGCGGCGGCATGGGTGTCGCCATGTGTCTGGAACGCGCCTGAGCCTTTTCACTCGAAGAGCCGGATCGGGCGCGCAATAATCTTGCGCGCCCTCTTTCGTTTCGGTAACAGGATTTCAAGGAATACAACAGTATGCCGGGAGGAGGCAAAATGGCACGGGTTGCATTGGTCACGGGCGGGTCGCGGGGGATTGGCGCAGCGATCTCGGTCGCGTTGAAGGCGGCGGGCTACAGGGTTGCGGCGAACTATGCCGGCAACGACGAGGCGGCGGCGGCCTTCACCAGGGAGACCGGCATCCCGACCTACAAGTGGTCGGTCGCGGATTATGACGCCTGCGCGGCGGGGATCGCCAAGGTCGAGGCCGATCTGGGCCCGGTCGAGGTGCTGGTGAACAACGCCGGCATCACCCGGGACGCGATGTTCCACAAGATGACGCCGCAGCAGTGGAAAGAGGTGATCGACACCAACCTCACGGGCCTGTTCAACATGACCCATCCCCTGTGGTCGGGGATGCGCGACCGCAAGTTCGGGCGCGTCATCAACATCAGCTCGATCAACGGACAGAAGGGCCAGGCCGGGCAGGCCAACTATTCGGCGGCCAAGGCCGGGGACCTGGGGTTCACGAAGGCGCTGGCGCAGGAAGGCGCGCGGGCCGGGATCACCGTCAACGCGATCTGCCCGGGCTATATCGGCACGGAAATGGTGCGCGCCATCGACGAGAAGGTCCTGAACGAACGCATCATCCCGCAGATCCCGGTCGGCCGCCTGGGCGAACCGGAAGAGATCGCGCGGATCGTGGTGTTCCTTGCCGCAGACGAAGCGGGGTTCATCACCGGGTCCACCATCAGCGCGAACGGCGGGCAGTTTTTCGTCTGACCCCTTGCCAGGGGCGCCTGGCCACCGCTAGCACTGCGGCTTGCGTCCCCGGCTTGCAGGATCCAATTTGGCCGACACCACGACGATTCTGATCAACCGGCGACCGAGCCCGCGGTTTGACCTTGCCGGGGCGTTGACCCGCGCCGCCCGCGAGACCGGCTGGTCGCCGATGCGGATCGGCATGGACATGATCGGTCGCATGCTGGGCCAGCAACGGCTGCGCCCGGACGAATACTTTGTGCAGGGCGCATGGACGGGCGACAGGGCCGCGCGGTCGGCCTTTGTGGGCGCGACGTCCAACCGTCGGGTGAACCTGTCGCTGATCGCGAAGGGCGTGGATGACCAGACCCAGCTGATGGCCGACAAGTATCTGGCGGGACTGGTCTTGCAGGCCAACGGATATCCGGTGCCCGAGGTGAAGGCGGTCTATGCTGCGGCCAGGATGTTCGGCCCGACCCCAACATCGTGTTCGGCCGAAGAACTGGCGGGCTGGCTGGGAGAGCCGGGGCACTTGCCCGCCTTCGCCAAGCCGGTCAACGGGTCGATGTCGCTGGGCTCGGTGCCGCTGGCGGCGGCGGGGCCGGGCCGGGTGCATATCGGTGCGAAGGTGGTGGAGACTGCGGCCCTGGCGCGCGAGGTGGCGCGGCTTTACCCGCGCGGCTGGCTGATCCAGGAGCAGTTGCGCCAGCCCCCCGAGATCGAGGCGCTGATCGGACCGGGGATCGGGACAGTGCGGGTGGTGACGCTTTGGGAGGCAGAGGGGCCGCAGGTCTTGTACGCGGTCTGGCGGCATCCCGCGCCGGGGACCTGGGTGGATGCGGCGATCTTCGGCAAGCCGAATGTCGGCTGCGCGCTGGACGGCGAGGGAACGGTGACGGCGGCGCAGATGGGCGATCTGTTCAGCGGACGCGCGCTCACGCACAGCCTGGTCAATCCCGACCTGCCGCTGGTGGGCTATCGCTTGCCGCATTGGCCCGAGATCGTCGAGCTTTGCCGTTCGGCGCACCGTCTGTTCCCGGGCCATGCCCTGATCGGCTGGGACATAGCGATCACCCGGCGGGGTCCGGTGATCGGCGAGGTGAACTCGAACCCCTTGCACATGTCCTATCAGCGGGCCTATCGGCGCGGGTTCCTGCACCCCGAGCACAGGACAAGGCTGGATGCGGCACGGCAGCTGCTGCGCAAGCGCTGCAAGGGGGGGACATGAGCCGCACGCGCGCAACGCTGATCGGTTTCACGGCCGTCCTGATGTGGTCTCTGCTGGCGCTGTTGACCATCGGCAGCGATCCCGTGCCGCCCTTGCTGCTGAACGCGATCTGCTTCGGGATCGGCGGGGTGATCGGCCTTTTCTGGACGGCGCGCTCCGGGTTCGGCGTGCTCAAGACGGTCAGCTGGAAGGTCTATGCCTTTGGGACGGCGGGTCTTTTCGGCTATCACTTCCTGTATTTCACCGCGTTCCGATTGTCGCCCACCGCCGAGACCGGGTTGATCGCCTATCTCTGGCCCCTGTTCATCGTGCTTCTCTCGGGCCTTCTGCCGGGCGAGCGGTTGCGGAGCCGACATGTGATCGGCGCTCTGGTCGCCTTTGCCGGGGCCGCGGTGATCGTGCTGGGGCGTGGGGAGGATGCGGAAGGTTCGACCCTGGGGCTGGTTCTGGCCTTCCTCTGCGCGCTGACCTGGGCGGGCTATTCCGTCCTGTCGCGGCGGTTGGGCGAGGTGCCGACCGAAAGCGTGACGGTGTTCTGCCTGGCGACGGCGATCCTGTCGGCGGTCATCCATCTGGCGCTGGAAGAGACGGTCTGGCCGTCCGGGACCCTGGGTTGGGCCGCCGTGCTGGCGCTGGGGATCGGGCCGGTCGGCGCGGCCTTCTTCACCTGGGACATCGGGATGAAGCGCGGCGACATCCAGCTTCTGGGCGTCGCGAGCTATGCGGCACCGCTGTTGTCCACGCTGGCCCTGGTCGTCTCTGGTTTCGCCAGGCCAAACTGGAGCATCGCCCTGGCGGCGGTGCTGATTACGGCAGGTGCGACGCTGGCCGCAAGGGCCAGCGCCGGAAGGGATTAGTGGCTCAGCCGCTCGATTTCCTCTTTCAGGCGCAGCTTCTGCTTCTTGAGTTCCGCGATCTTCAGGGCATCTGTTGCGGGGCTGCGCTGAGCCTTTTCGACCATTTCCGAGAGCGTTTCGTGCTTCCTGCGCAGTTCCACCAGATGCGATGCGATCGTCATGGTCGTCCTCCTGTCAAAGCTATCCACGACAGGAAGTGCAGCACGAAACCCGAGTCGTGTCATCCCTTGTTACGGGCATGTGACAGAATGATGCGTCGAATTCAGCCGAACTGGTCCAGAAGGTCGGCACCATCCCGCAAGACGGCATTGGCGGCGGGCGTGTAGCTTTCGCGGTCGCCGTCATGCGCCGCGCCCTGGTGGATGACGAAGGGGGCGAGCAGGCGGAAGGGGGCGCGGCCTCCCTTGCGGGCGCGGAGAAGGACGCGCAGCGCGGGCCGACCGTCGCGCGGGGCCAGCGGCAGAACGGCGGCCGAGCCCATCTTGGGGGCCAGGGCGCCGAGGACCTCGGGCAAGCCGTCCGCGCCGCAGATGAGCGTCAGCCAGCCTCCCGGGCGCAGGCGGCGGGTTGCGGCGGCGACCCAGGCGGAGAGCGGCGTGTCGACCTGCATGGCGCGGGCGCGGGCGGCGACGGGCGAGGGGCTGCCCTGGGCGGGGTAATAGGGCGGATTGGCGATGACATGGTCGAAGTCTCGGCGCAGGGATGGGGGCATCCGGGTCAGATCGCCCTCATGCACCTCGACGGCGATGCCGTTGCGAAGGGCATTGCGGCGGGCGAGATCGGCATAGGCGGGTTGCAGTTCCAGCCCGGCGAGGGCCAGGCCCGATACGCGCAGGCCCAGGCACAGTGCCGCCGCGCCAGCACCGCAGCCAAGGTCCAGCACGCTTTGTCCCGGCTCGGCGGGGCAGGCGGCGGCCAGAAGCACGGGGTCGGTCGCGGCGCGGTAGCCCTTCAGCGGCTGCAAGAGGCGCAACCGGCCGCAGAGGAACTTGTCGTCCGACAGTTCGGCGTCAGCGAACATCGGCGGCGAGCGGAATGTCGTTGTCGCGCAGGATCGCGCGGGCGCGGAAGTGATCGCGGTCCGCCACCATCAGGCGCTGCGGCAAGATGCCCAGACTTCCGTCGAGGACGCTCATGTGGACGTCCAGCGGAAACGCCGCTATACCCTCGCCCTCAAGAAGGACCGTGGCAAAGGCGATCACCGTCGGGTCGGTCGTGCGCAGAAGTTCCTTCATCACTTCGGGTTACAACCGCGGGACGGGCGGGGCAAGGGCGGCAAGGTCATGGACGGGGCGGGCGAAGGCGCGGTGCAGGGAACGATGACACCGCAGGACAGGCTGAGCGCGCTTCTGGCCGAGGATATGGCGGCGGTGAACCTGCTGATCCGCGAGCGGATGGCCAGCGAGCACGCCCCGCGCATCCCCGAAGTGACGGCGCATCTGGTCGAGGCGGGGGGCAAGCGGCTGCGGCCGCTCCTGACGCTGGCGGCGGCCCGGATGCTGGGCTATGCGGGCGCGGACCACGTCAAGCTGGCCGCCACGGTCGAATTCATCCATACCGCGACGCTGTTGCATGATGATGTGGTGGACGAAAGCCAGCGGCGTCGTGGGCGGCCGACGGCGAACCTCTTGTGGGACAACAAGTCCAGCGTGCTGGTGGGTGACTACCTCTTTTCGCGCAGTTTCCAGTTGATGGTGGAAACCGGCAGCCTTCGGGTGCTGGACATCCTGGCCAATGCCAGTGCGACGATCGCCGAGGGCGAGGTGCTGCAACTGACCGCCGCGCAGGATCTGAAGACCGACGAGAGGATCTATCTGCAGGTGATCCGCGGCAAGACCGCGGCGCTGTTTTCCGCCGCGACCGAAGTGGGCGGGGTCATCGCGGGGGCGCCCGACGCGCAGGTGCGGGCGCTGTTCGACTATGGCGATGCGCTGGGGATCGCCTTCCAGATCGTCGACGACATCCTGGACTATGGCGGCTCGGATGCGGTGATCGGCAAGAACACCGGCGACGATTTCCGCGAACGCAAGCTGACGCTGCCGGTCATCAAGGCGGTGGCGAAGGCCGACGCGGAAGAGCGCGCCTTCTGGACCCGGGTGATCGAAAAGGGCGACCAGCGCGAGGGGGATCTGGCGCAAGCCGTGGCGATTCTGGCCCGCCATGCGGCGATTCTGGACAGCCGCGCCGAGGCCCTGGCCTGGGCCGAACGGGCCAAGGCCGCGCTGAACAACCTTCCCGAGCATCCGCTGCGGGACATTCTGTCTGAGCTTGCAGATTTCGTGGTGCGTCGCCTATCCTGAGCCGAAACAAGCGCCTGATCCGTGAAATGACCGGAATCAGATCACTTTTTGGACAAAGTCTCTGTTTAAAAATTGTGACATGTGGGCAATGGGCCCGGGTTCGACGGCGGCAGGGTTGGGCGATGCGGCAGGCCATGGAACTGGCCACGGCGCGCCCGTTGAGACCCTGGTAACCGTTGCCGGGTGAAGATGGATGGACCCGGGGCTTCTCCCGGGGTGGAGTGCGGAAGATGAAATTTTTCGACTGGCTGTTTCGTCGGAAGGCCAAGGCATCGCGCGCCGCCCGGTTCGACGGCAGCGAAGCCGAGCAGATCGAGGCCACGAAGGCCGTCATCGGTGCGGTCGCGCAGGGCAGCGGTCCGGCCGCCGGACGGTTTCCGAAGCTGTCGGATGGCAACCCGGAGGTGCTGACCCAGACCGCGAACAGCGCCGTGGTCGCCAAGGAAGGCCCGAAGCCGACGGTCAACATCTGGGAGATGGAAGAAGAGGCTGCGCCGCCCGCCCCGCCGCCGATGCCGACCCCGGCGCGCGAGATTTCCGCCGATGCGGGCGTGCGTCGGCGTGCGTCGCGGACCAAGACGCGTGTCCTTGGGTTCGAGCCGCAGCCGGCCTCGGTCGTGCCGCTGTTCGACGAGGGGCGGATGGACGACACGATCGAGCCGGGCGACAAGTCGGGCGTGGTGATGTATCCGACCGGCTGGCTGGTAATCAAATCCGGTCCGGGCCGCGGCGCGGCGTTTCCGGTGCTGCGGGGTGTGTCGCAGATCGGGCGCGGGTCCGACCAGACCATCGCGCTGGACTTTGGCGACATGGCGATCTCGCGGCAGCATCACGCCGCCATCGCCTATGATCCCATGACGCACCAGTTCCATCTTGGCCATGGCGGCAAATCGAACCTGGTGCGGTTGAACGGCAAACCCCTTCTGTCCACGTCCGTTGTCGGCGACGGCGACGAGATCCAGATCGGAGAGACGACTTTGGTGCTGAAAGTGTTGTGTACAGCTGACTTCAATTGGTCGGCAGTCGACTCCGAGGGGGACGCCGATGATATGGCGATCGCGTGAGCCACGGTATGACGTAGCCTCGGGCATCAGTCAGGGCGCACGGGACTATCAGGAAGACGCGATCACGGCCGATTTCCCCGTGGGGGCAGAGGCCGGCTTCGTGGTTCTTGCCGACGGAATGGGGGGCCATGCCGCCGGGGATGTCGCGTCGAAGATCGTCCTGACCGAAGTCTTCAGCGAGCTGAAGTTTCATTTCGCCGATGTGCGGTCGTTTGAGGCGCGGGCGCCCGAAATCCTGCGCAATGTCGCGGAATTCGCGAACGAGACCCTGCGCCAGCACACCCGCAGCCACCCGGAGACCGAGGGCATGGGCGCGACGCTGGTCGTCCCGGCCCTGGTCGAGAACCGGCTGTGGTGGATTTCGGTGGGCGACTCGCCCCTGTACCTGTTTCGCAACGGGCGCCTGACGCAGCTGAACGAAGACCATTCGATGGCGCCGCAGATCGACTTCATGGTCAAGTCGGGCCTCATGGATCCGGCGGTTGCCGCCAACCATCCCGACCGCAACTGTCTGATTTCGGTGCTGATGGGCACGCGGATCCCCAAGATCGACTGCCCGACCCGGCCCTTTGAGCTGCAAGCCGGGGATATCGTCCTGTGCGCATCGGACGGAGTGCAGTTCCTGACCAATGCGCAGATCGAGAAACTGCTGAACAGGTATCGCAAGGCCCGCTCGACCGAGATCGCCGAGAGGCTGCTGGACGAACTCGCCCGGCTGGACGATCCGGATCAGGACAACATCAGCTTTACCCTCATCAAGGTGAACGACGCCTCTGTCCGGCCGAGGCAGGAACGGCCGAGCGGCCCGTCGGCGTCTGTGGCGCGGCCGCGCCGGTTGACGACCGTCGCGCCGGAGCATCTTTCCCTGCCGATTGCCAGGCCCGCCCCCGCGCCGCAGCCCGCACCTGCCGTGTCGCCGCTGCCGCCGCAGCCCCTGCCCGAGCCGAAGCCGTCGCGGCCACCGCGCCAGGTTGTGCGGGCGGTGCAAGAAAGCAACCCTGATCCGCTGGTCGAGGATTTGTCCACAGCGCGGTTGCGGCCAAGGCGAGTCACCGTCATAAAGTAACACATGGCAAATCCGGATGAGGAACTGACAGTCGCCCAGCGGCTTGGCCGCGCACTTGACCGGGGGCTCCTGCCCGCGGGCGGGCCGGCAGAGGCTGCGGAACGGCTGATCGAACGTCTGGAGCGCCCGGCCCGCGTCGCCCTTCTGGGGCTGCCCGGGTCCGGCAAGTCCTCGATCCTGAACCTGCTTGTCGGCGCGACCGTCGTCCCCGAGACCTTGCGCCTGCCGACGATTGTCGTCCAGCACGGCGAAACGGCCCGGATGATGTGCACGCTGACCGACGGCAGCACGACGATCCTGCCGGGCAGCGATCTGGCCGAGGTTCTGCCCCTGGCTCCGGCTCTGGTCACGCTGGAGATGGACCTGCCCGCGCTGAAGGTCATCAGTCTGCTTGAGGTGTCGGCCGGGCCGATGGAGGCAGAGCAGAAGCGGGCCGCCAGCTGGGCCAGCAAGCGCGCCGATATCGTGATCTGGTGCACCACGTCCTATCTGCCGAAAGAGCAGGCGGTCTGGGAAAGCCTGCCGGAGTCGGTCAAGGACAACAGTTTCATGTTCCTGACCAAGGTCGATCTTCTGGGCAGCCGCCAGGCGGCCTCGGCGATGCATGATCGGGTCGAACTGCGCGCGGGCGAGGAGTTCCGCCAGATCCTGTCGATCTCGGCCAAGGAAGCCCGCGCCGCGATGCCGCCGGGAGGCCCGGTGAACCGCGAGCTGTTCCGCGACAGTGGCGCGACGGCGGTGATCTCGGCGATCAAGCAGCGCGTCCAGTCGGGCCGCCGGGCCGACATGGATACGGCCGAGCTGCTGTTGGCGCGGCATGTCGAGGCCTCGGAACTGGTGGCGCGGCGCTTTGCCGAAGCGGGCGAGGCAACGGAAGCGCCCGGCCCGTGGACTCCGCCGCCCGAGACCGAGGCGCCGGAACCGCCCGTGGAGGCCGAGATCGAAGCGGTCGATCAGGATGCCGACGAGGCGTCCGAACCCGTCGGGGACGACGAGAACCCGGCCGAAAGGGCGGAGGCCGAGGAGGCCGTCGAGGAGGAGGCGGAGGCTGCGCAGGCCGTCGAGCAAGCACCGGACTCTGAAGAGGCGATCGCCCCGGAGCCGGTGATCGCCGCCCCTCCGCCGGAGGATGCAGCCGACCCTGCACAGCCCGAACCGCGCAGGCGGTTTGCCGACCGGATCAAGCGGGTGGCCGGCGATGCCGATGTGGCGGCGCCGGTGGTCCCCTTGCGATCGACCTGGAAATCGAAGGCCGAGCTGGAAGCCCCTTCCGAGCCGGAGCCGCAAGCAAAGCCCCCCGAAGCGACGCGGCGGCCGCGCCCGGCCGCGCAACCGGTGCCCGATGGGGGCGATCTGGCCCGGATGGTGGCCCGGATTGCGGCGCAACCCGAAGCCGAGGCCGAACCGGCGACCGAAGACCCTGCCCCGCCGCGCGAACAGCCGCCGCGCGCTGTGACGCCGCGTCCCGACAGCGGCGCCGAGGTGCCTCGCCCCGCGCCGGAAGATGCCGACCGGGACGCACCCGCCGCCGCACGGCGCAAGCTGTTCGGTGCGCCGCGCACTCCCGCCTCGGGTCTGACCCGTGGCGCGCCCCTGCCTGACCTGTCCTCGCTGCGCGCCACCCCCGAAGAGATGGCCGAAGCGGAGGCGGTTGAAGATCCGGCCCCGGATCAGGATGCGGCCGAGCCGGTCGACCTGCCGGATGTCGCCGGGGAGCCGAGCGCCGAGGAAACGGCAGAGGCGATGGAGCCGGTCTTGTTCAGCAAGCCGGAACCGGCGCCCGAGGCGCCTGTCGGGGCCGCCACAAGGCCCGCCCCGGTCGAGCGGCCGCGGCTTTTCAACCGCGAACCGCGCCCGCGCCCTGCCGAGCCGGTCGCCCCCCCGCGTGACGCGCCGCGCCCGCGTGACGTTCCGGTCCAGCGTCTGCCTGCCTCGGCCCGGGCCGCTGCGCCCGCACCGGCAGCGCCAGCCGCGCCGGCGCTGGACGCGGCCCAGTTCTCGCCGCGTGCGATCATGATGCGCGAGCGACCTGCCGATACGGGCCAGCCCGCCCCGCGGCGCGAACGTCCGCGGATCGCCCCGCGGGCCGTTCCGGCAAGCGCCGCCCCCGCTGCGCCTGCCCCGGATGTCGGCGTGGACGCAGGTGTGGCGGACGAGGCGATTGCGGTCATCCGGGCCCGAGCCGCCGCGCTGGAGAGCGAGATCGATCTCGAGGCGAAGGTTCCGGTCGATCTGATCCTGGACCATGCCCGCGAGACGGGAGAGCAGGTGATGGCGGTGGTGTCGCGGGGCAAATCCGAGGCGATGCGCCGAATCAGCAGCGACCTTGGCGAGGTGCTGGACCACATCATGCTGATGCAGTTGGAAAAAGGTCACGCCCCTGCGGATGACGCGCTGACCATGCTCTTGCAACTTAGACGCGAACTGGAAACATTGCGCGCCGTCTGACGCCATTGTGAGCGTAGAATCGTCAAGAATGTGCCCAATTGGGACCACTTTCCAAACTTATGACATGATTGCGGGGACTTCTGTCGAATGGTGCTCGAACCAGGCGATTCAGCCCTGCAAGTGTGAGGTGAACATGGGACTCGGTGCGGTTGCAGAGAACGAGGACACGCTGGACGGCATCGCCGCCCAGGCACCGGACGTTGCCCTGAAGCGCAATTTCCCCGGGCTGGGACGCATCGCCGAGTCGATCAAGCAGTTCGAGGATGTGCTGCGCGATTTCGTGACCATGGCCGACCCGGACACGGCCAAGAAGGTCACCCGGATCATGAGCCAGGTGCGCGAGGTCGAGCCCTCGGTCACCGTGATCGGCCAGATCAAGGCGGGCAAGACCTCGCTTCTGAACGCGATGATCGGCGCGCCGAACCTGCTGCCGACGGACGTGAACCCCTGGACCTCGGTCGTCACCTCGCTGCACATCAACACGCCCTCGCCCGAGCTGAACGTGCGGGCGAAGTTCAAGTTCTTCGACAACGCGGAATGGGAAAAGCTGGTGTCGAACGGCGGCCGGATCGGCCAGCTGGCGGCGCGCGCCGGGGCGGACGAAGAGCTGGAGAAGCTGCGTCTTCAGGTCGTCGCCATGCGCGAGAAGGCTCAGGCGCGGCTGGGCCGCAAATTCGAGATGCTGCTTGGCACCGAGCATCGCTATGGCACGGTCGATGACGCGCTGTTGCGCCGCTATGTCTGCGTCGGCGACGAGGAATCGGGCGGGGCCGAGGCGGGCCGCTTCACCGACATCACCAAGTCGGCGGACCTGTATATCGAGCGCGAGGATTTCCCGATCCAGATGTGCATCCGGGACACGCCCGGCGTGAACGACACGTTCATGATGCGCGAGCAGATCACCATCAACGCGGTCCGCGACAGCCGGTCCTGTATCGTCGTGCTGTCGGCGCACCAGGCGCTGACCACGATGGACATGGCGCTGATCCGCCTGATCGCGCACCGCCAGAGCCGCGAGATCATCATCTTCGTCAACCGGATCGATGAACTGCCCGATCCGGCGAACCAGGTGCCCGAGATCCATCGCTCGATCCTGGAAACGCTGGAAAAGAACAACGCGCCGCCGGATATCGACATCATCTACGGGTCGGCCCATTGGGCGAATGCGGTGCTGGAAGGCAAGATCGACGAGATGACCGACGACTCGACCGAGTCGGCGATCAACTGGACCCGCGCCGCCTTTGCCGACAAGATGAGCGAATGGACGGCGGAACAGCTGGTCTGGCATGCCTCGGGCGTGCCGGCGCTGCTGGATGCGCTGGGCCAGCGGATGTACGAAGGCCCGGTGCGCGAGGCCTTGCAGAAGGCCTCGCGTCAGGCGCTGAACCTGGCGCAGTCGCTGGATGTGGTGGATCAGGTCCGCATCCTGGAATCGGATGGCCAGCTGAACCGGACGATGACGCCGCAGCAGCTGGACGCCGAACTGCGCAAGATCGAACAGGCGGCGATCGAGAAGCTGACGCATCTGACGAACAACGTCTGCAAGGATTTCACCAACCGCATCGACCAGAGCTATGAACGCTTTCTGGACCGCGCGACGAACAGCCTGATCGAGCATCTTCAGACCAATGGCGAGGATGCGACCTGGCACTACAGCCCGCTGGGGCTGCGGATGCTGCTCTCGTCCAGCTATCAGGTCGTGCTGAAGAAGATGCACGCGATCGCGGCCGAGGTGAACAACGAGACGGCGGTGCAAATCGCCGATCTTTACGGCAAGACCTTCTCGATCACGGTCGAGGGCTTCAAGATCGAGACTCCGGTCGTGTCCTACATCCCGCCGCCGATCAACCTGGGCCAGACCATCGCGCTGGACCTGCAGGTCGGCTGGTGGAAGGGCTGGTGGCAGCGCCGGCGCGGCTACAAGGCCTTTGCGCAGGACTTCAACAAGCTGATCCGGGCCGAGACCGATCCGATCATCAACGACCTCAAGACGATCCAGATCGGCCTGTTCCGGGAGCGGACCCAGTCCACCCTGCGGGACTTCCTGCAGGAGCAGCGCGAACTTCTGATGAGCGCTCTGGCAAGTTCCGAGATTTCGATGGAAGAAATGAAGGAGCTGTTCGGCGTGAACGCCTGGGAGGACCGCCAGGAATGTCTGGCCTCGATCATGGACGAACTTGCGATTTATGCTGACTAGGTGCGTAAAGGGTTACGAAAGGACCTGAGCAATGCCGCTGACCCGCAAACCCCGCATCGCCATCATGGGCGAATTCAGCTCGGGCAAGAGCACGCTCTGCAACGTGCTGATGGGGGCAAGGCCGCTGCTGGAAAAGGTGACGGCGACGCAGCTGCCGCCGGTCTGGCTGTCCTACGGCCCGGACGACGCCTACACGATGGGTCTGGACGGCCATGCCTATGACCTGGACCTGGCCGAACTGGAAGACGTGAGCCTGGAGACGACCGAGCACGTCCGCATCTTCATGAAAAGCGACATCCTGCGCTATTGCGACCTGATCGACATGCCGGGCATTTCCGACCCGTCGATGTCCTCGGAAGTGTGGGAGCGGATGACGCACCTGGCCGATGGCGTGTTGTGGTGCACCCATGCGACGCAGGCCTGGCGGCAGTCGGAATCCGGCGTCTGGTCGACGTTCCCCCAGGAAATGCGCCGCAACAGCCTGCTTCTGGTGACCCGCTTCGACAAGATCCTCGGCGAGAAGGACCGCGCCAAGGTGCTGAAGCGGGTCGAACAGGAAACCGCAGACCAGTTCGCCGCGGTGTTCCCGGTGTCGCTGTTGCAGGCGATGCGGGCGGGCGACGACGAGGCCATGTGGATCGACAGCGGTGTCGATGCCTTTGCCAAGGCGCTGTTCGAGGTGATTCACCGTATCATCGACGAGGGCCACCCCGAGCCGGGCGATGCGGGCAAACCTGCCGTCACCCCGGACCCGGTCGAGGAGACCGAAGTCAGCCAGAGCCTGATCGCCCGGACCTTCGAGCGTCTGACGGCGATCCGCAACACTCCGGTCATCAGGATACAGCCGCGCCGGGTCGAGGCGAAGACCGAACGGCTGTTGCGCACCGAACGGCCGACGGCCGACGCAGGCCCGACGCTGGTGACCTTTGCCGATGACATCGTCGGCACGGGCAATGCGGTGCCTTATGGTCGTGTGAAGAGCTCGTAACGCGGAAAGGACGCAGGAGTGAGTGTCCCGGAAAGCCTTGGGGCGGTGGTGAAGGCCTTTCCGCAGGCACGTCTGGTGGCGTTTGCCGATCTTTCGGCGCGCATGATCCTGACCAGCGCCGGACCGATGAACACGACGCAGGAACATCTCGACCGGCTGTGCCATCAGGCGCGGACCTGTTTCGACGACCCGCTGTTTTCTCTGTCGGTCGAGGCCTTCGGCGAGCCGCATACGGCGGTGGTCATGGGGCCGGCGAATGTCCGGGTGTTCCTGAGATCGGAAATCGAGCCCGCCGATGCCCTGTGCTGCATCTGCGATCCCGGCATTGACCTTCCGGCATTTGTGGCCAAAATCCGCGACACGCTGGATCGCATTACCAATGGCGGGTGATGTGCATGCGTGACCGGGGCCGAAGAAACCGTTGAACAAGGGCATCGTTCCAATCCTCGCTCGTCTGCGGAGCCTGCAGGCGGACGTTGTGGTGTTGTCCGGCGGCTCGCGCGTCATCGCCCGGCCAACGGATCGCAATCCGGTGGCGCAGCTTCTGCGGACCGCGAACGAGACCATGCTGGGCCGGTCGCTGGAATTCCAGTCCTCCACGGGGGCGTCGGTGACGCTGGATGTGGTCGGGCGCCGGGTGCTGCGCGTGACCGCTTGCCATGGTCTCTCTGGAGCCGAGGCCTGTCTGGGCGCCGAGGTGCTGGAAGACGACCACAAGGACGACCTGATAAAGCTGTTGCAGGCCCTGGCTGCCCCGCACCACGAATTGCGGGTGATCTCGGGCCCGATCGGGCGCGGCGGGGCAGAGGTCAGCGTGGGCCTGCCGGTCGCGCTGCTGGCAGATCTCTTGCTGGTGGAGTTGAACGAGATCGAGAGCGACAGCGCCGATGCAGGGGGTGCGCCGGAGGCCGGGCCTGACGCGGGACCCGAGGAGCTGCCGTCGACCGGCACCAGCCTGACCGGGTTTGCGCAGAGACTCGGCCCGGCGCTGATCGCCTGGCTGATCCAGGGCGGGACGGAGGACGGTCAGAGCAGCGGCCCGGACGAAATGGTGTCGCATCTGGTGGGCTTTCTCGAGGACGAGCGGGACTCGGTCCTGCGCCAGCTGGATCTGATGTGCGACACGCCGGGAGAGCCGGTCTGCCTGTTGCTGGGCATCACTCTGATCGAGGGGCACAGCATCGTCTGCGCCAGGGCGCAGGAGGCCCTGATGCTGGGTGTGGTCGAAGGCGACAGCACCCAGAGCGCGCTGGCCGCCTGGCGCGGCCCGGCGGGATGATCTGGCCAAGCAGCGGCCGCATCACTGCCATAAGCCGTGGCGCGCGCTGCTGCGGTATCGGCTGGCGTTCGCCGATACGGGGAACAGGGTGCGATTGTTCCCATTCTGCCAGATCAGAGGCCGTGATACACAACCAGAAGTTAGCGAGTAACGATCATGGCCGAAAACAGCAGCACAAACCCGGCGACAGCGGGCGGCACCACGATCACCGGCACGGCTGGTGTCGATTCCCTGACGGGGGGCGGCGGCTCGGATACCATCATCGGCGGCGGCGGTGCGGACCGGCTGTCGGGCGATGCGCCTTTGCAAGGCCAGTGGCAGTACAGCGTCTATGACCGCGACTTCAGCAGCGCCAACAACCAGACCCAGTTCATCACCTCGGGAACGCTGATCGGGCATGGCTATGTGGATGACTTCGGCGTCCGGGCCCTGCGCAATACCCTGGGCGGAACCGCGCCGGGCACGGACCGGAACGACTACGGGATCGTCTATAGCTCGACCCTTGGGATCACGACTGGCGGGACCTATACCTTCTCGACGACATCCGACGACGGATCGCGGATCATCATCCGGGATTCCGGCGGGAACATCGTCTTCAACCTGAACAACGACTTCCACCAGGCGGCCACAACGCGCAGCGGAAGCGTGACCCTTACGGGTGGGCAGACCTACACGATCGAGGTCTATTTCTGGGAAAACCAGGGCGCCGACAGCCTGAGCGCGACCATCGCCGGCCCGGGCTTTGGCGCAACCGATCTGGCGACCTCCTCCCTGATCGGGGTGCCCCCGACCGCGCCGGGCCATGTCGATGGCAACGACAGCATACTGGGCGAGGCGGGCGACGACACGATCCTTGGCGGCGGAGGCAATGATTCCCTCTTTGGCGGGGCAGACAACGATTCCATCCTGGGCGAAAGCGGCCAGGATCTGATCTATGGCGGCGACGGGGCGGATCGGCTGTTCGGCGGCGCGGATGCCGATTCGATCTACGGCGGGATCGGCAACGATACGATCGACGGCGGACTTGGCGACGATCTTCTTGCCGGGGATGATGGCGACGACAGCATTCTCGGCGACGCCGGAAATGACACGCTTTACGGCGGCATCGGCAATGACACGCTGTACGGCGGTGCCGATGCCGATCTGCTTTCCGGCGGGGCCGGAAACGATGTCCTGTCCGGGGACAGCGGCAACGATCTCCTTCAGGGCGGGGCCGGGGCGGACGCCCTGTTCGGCGGCGCGGACCGGGACCGGTTCACCTTTCTCGATGGCGATTTCTCGGTGGGCGATACGGTCGACGGCGGCTCGGCGGGGGATGACTACGACATCCTCGACCTGTCCGGCTACGGCTGGGCGCGGACCGACATCACCTATCTCACCCCCGACCGCGAAAACGGCTATGTGGACTTCTTCGATGCCTCCGGCGGCTATCTTGGCCGGATGTTCTTCAGCGAGATCGAGGAAGTCATTCCCTGCTTTGCCTCGCGCACTCTTGTCGAGACCCCGGACGGACCGCGCCCCGTGGAAAGCATCCGGCCCGGAGATCTGGTTCTGACGCGGGACTGCGGCCCGCAGGTCGTGCGGTGGACCGGGCAGCGGAGCCTCTCTCTGGCCGAAGTCATGGCAACCCCGGCGCTGCGGCCGGTCGAACTGGCTGTCGGCGCGCTTGGCCCCGGCCTGCCGGACCGCGCCCTGACCCTGTCGCCCCAGCATCGTCTGCTGCTTGGCGGCCCGTGGTGCGAGCTTCTGTTCGGCGAAACCGAGGTTCTGGTCCCGGCCCTGCATCTGTCCGGGCGCGTCGGCGCGTCCCGCCCGCTGGCGCCGGTGACATATGTGCATCTGATGTTCGACCGGCATCAGATCGTCCGGACACATGGCGTCTGGAGCGAAAGCTTCCAGCCGGGAGAACGGGTCCTGGGCGCGATGCCCGATCCGCAGCGCGACGAACTTCTTCAGCTGTTTCCACAGCTTGACCGCGCCGAGGGCTATCCGGCGGTGCGGGCCACCCTGAAGGCCCACGAGACCCGCGTCCTGCTTTGTCGGCAAATGTGACCGAAACGCGGAATACCGCTAAAATCCAATCAGTTAAGTGCCTGTCAATGCTGGGCCTGTAGAACCGGACTTGGGTAATGACTTGGGTGATGTGGATGGCTGCGCAAAGCAATGCGGCGCCGGTCATCATCAAGCGGAAGAAAGTGGTGGGTGGCGGGGGCCACCATGGCGGGGCCTGGAAAGTGGCCTACGCCGACTTCGTGACCGCCATGATGGCGTTCTTCCTCTTGATGTGGCTGCTGAACGCGACAACGGAAAAGCAACGGAAAGGCATCTCGGATTATTTCAATCCGACGATCCCGGTAAACCGCATCTCGGGCGGTGGCGACGGAGCCTTCGGCGGCGACAGCGTGTTCGCGGAAGAGACGATGGCCCATACCGGCACCGGGGCGATGGACCGCCGGGCGGAAACCGCCTCGGTCGATCAGACGGGCGACGATGCCGGCCGGGGGGTATCGGGCGATGGCCGCGCGCAGTCCGAGCTTGAGAATGTCGAGAAGGCCCTGATGGCGCGGGGCGGCGAAAGCAACACCATGGAGCAGCTTCTGCGCCATGTGGTCACCAAGGTCACCGACGAGGGGCTGGTGATCGAGCTTTTCGACCTTCCCGACGCGCCCCTGTTCATCGGCGAAACGGATGAGCCGTCTCCCGTGGTGCTGGCGCTTGCCGACCTTCTGTCCGACGTGCTGAACCTGACCACCAACGAGATCGCGGTCAGCGGGCATCTGCGCGCCCATCCTGTCACGCTGATCGACAATCCGGTCTGGGATCTGTCGTCGCTGCGCGCGCAACGGACCCGCAGGATGCTGGAAACCGCCGGAATCAACCCGGCCCGCATGCAGCGGGTGTCCGGCTATGCCGACCGCAAGCCCGTCGTCGCCGACCCCGCTGCCGAGCGCAACAACCGGATCGAGGTCATCCTTCTGCGCCGCGACCGATAATCGTTCGACTTTTATCCGTTAGGGCCATGTTAAGCGATCCGGATGCAGCTTTGTGCAAACAGTGGTCGAAGCAGCAGAAAGGCGCTTTCCATGACGATTTCCTCCTCGCTGTCCGCAGGCGTGGCCGGGTTGAACGCGAACGCCACCCGTCTGGCCTCGATTTCCGACAATATCGCGAACTCTGCCACCTATGGCTACAAGCGTGCCTCGACCGATTTCACCAGCATGGTGATCTCGTCGACGCGGGGCACCAGCTCCTATTCGGCGGGGGGTGTGCGGGCCTCGACGGTCCGGCTTATCGACGAACGGGGTGATCTGATTGGTACCGGGCACCCGCTGGACCTTGCTATTGCAGGGCGCGGGATGCTGCCGGTGATCAACGAGGTGTCGCTGGGCAACGCGCTGTCCGACACGCCGCTTCTGATGACGCGGACCGGCAGTTTCCGCACCGATGCCGACGGCGTGCTGAAGACCGATGCGGGCCTTGTGCTTCTGGGCTGGCCCGCCAATGCCGATGGGTCGATCCCCGCTCGGCCGCGCGACACGATCGCCGGGTTGGTGCCGGTGGTGATAAACACCAACCAGACGGCCGGCGACCCGACCACCGCGATGAACCTGGGCGTGAACCTTCCCGCGACCTATACCGTCGCCGGTTCCACCGCCGTGCCTCCGCCGCTGTCGGTGGAATATTTCGGCAACCTCGGCACGTCCGAGGCGCTGGAAGTCTCGTTCGTTCCGATCGTGCCCGTCTCTGGCGCGTCGAACCAGTGGACGATGCAGATCCGCGACAGCGCCGGGGGCGGCAACCTGATCGGCGAATACAACCTTACCTTCGACGACAGCCGCGGCGCGGGCGGCACGCTGGCCTCGGTCACCGTGGTGTCGGGCGGGGCCTACAATCCGGCCGACGGCACACTGGCGCTGACCGTGGCCGGTGGCCCGATGACCGTGGGGATCGGCCGCCTGGGCGATCCGAACGGGCTGACGCAGCTGTCCGACAACTTCGCCCCGGTATCGATCACCAAGAACGGCTCGCCGGTCGGCAACCTGACCACGGTCGAGGTGGACGAGAAGGGCTATGTCAATGCCACTTACAACACCGGCTTCACCAAACGGCTTTACCAGATCCCGCTGGCCGACGTGCCGAACCCCAACGGCCTCTTGTCACTGTCGAACCAGACCTACCAGGTCTCGCCCGAATCGGGGTCATTCTTCCTGTGGGACGCGGGGTCGGGCCCGACCGGGTCGATCAAGGGCTATTCGCGCGAAGGATCGAAGACCGATGTCGCCGCCGAATTGACCAATCTGATCCAGACCCAGCGCGCCTATTCCTCGAACGCCAAGGTGATCCAGACGGTGGACGAGATGCTGCAGGAAACCACGAACATCAAGCGGTGATAGGCGATGAGCATCACCTCTGCCCTTGCAGGAGCGTTGTCGGGCCTGTCGGCCACCTCGCGGCAGGCGGAAATCCTGTCGTCGAACGTGGCCAACGCGACGACCCCGGGCTATGCCCGCCGCCAGGTCAGCCTGGGCGCGGCGGTGCTGGCGGGCACCGGGCAGGGGGTGCAGATCCTGGGCGTCACCCGCGACGTCGACAGCCATCTTCTTGGCGAACGCCGGATTGCCCAGGCGGGCGGCGGCGACCGCGATGTGCGGGCAGGGTTCCTCAGCCGGCTGGAAAAGGCCTTGGGCACGCCGGACAGTGCGGGCTCGCTTGCCGCGCGGTTGGCAGCCTTCGACCAGTCGCTGGTCGAGGCTGCGGGGCGCCCCGAATCGCAGCCACGGCTGGGCACGATCGCCACCACCGCGCGGTCGCTGATCGACGGGTTGGCTGCGGCATCGAAAGAGATCCAGTCGGCCCGCGCAACCGCAGACCGCCGGATCGGCGAGGAAGTGGGCAAGCTGAACGCCACCCTCGGCCAGCTGCACGAGCTGAACGTCGAGCTCCGGTCCTTCACCGGCGCGGGGCGGGATGTCTCGGCGCTGCTCGACGAACGCCAGCGCCTGATCGACCAGGTGGCGGCCATCGTCCCGGTGCGCGAAATCCCGCGCGACCTGAACCAGATCGCGCTGTTCACGGTCGGAGGTGCGCCGCTCCTCGAAGGCTCGGCTTCGGTGATCGGCTTTTCGCCGACCCACACGATCACGCCCGAAATGACCCAGGCACTGGGCGGGCTGTCGGGGATCACGATCAACGGGCGGCCCTACGACACTGCGGGGTCGGCAAGCCCGATCCTGGGCGGCACGCTGGGCGCCCTGTTCGCGGTGCGCGACGAGATGGCCGTTACAGCGCAAGGCCAGCTCGACGCCGTCGCCCGCGACCTGGTCGAACGCTTTTCGGCCCCGGGCGTCGATCCGACCCTGGCGCCGGGCGCACCGGGGCTTTTCACCGATGCCGGGCTCGCCTTCAACCCGCTGGACGAAGTCGGGCTTGCGGCGCGACTGCGTCTGAATCCGCTCGCCGATCCGGCCCAGGGAGGAGAGCTCTTCCGCCTGCGCGACGGGCTTGGGGCGGTGACCGAGGGCCCGCCGGGCAACGGGTCGATCCTGCAGGCCCTGCATGAGGCGCTGACGGCCGCGCGACCGTTGTCCTCGACCGCCTTCACCGCCGGAAACCGCAGCTTTGCCGCGCTGACCGGCGATCTTCTGTCCGACGCCTCGGCCCGGAGGTTGTCGGCGCAATCCGAGCAGACCTTCGCTGCCGCCAAGCTGGCCACGCTGACCGATCTCGAGGCGCAGGACGGCATCGATACCGACCGCGAAATGCAGGAGCTTCTGGTGATCGAAAAGAACTATGCCGCGAATGCCAAGGTCATCCAGGCGGCAGCCGAGATGATCGACATCCTGATCAGGCTGGACAGATGATGCGGGTCTCGGTCGGTGACGCCAGCCTGACGAACGTCCTGGCCCGCCAGGGCGCTGACCTGCGCGGTCAGGTCCAGCGCGCCTCGCAAGAGATCGCGTCGGGCAAGCATGCCGATATCGGCCTGGCCCTGCGCGGGGATTTCTCGCCTCTGCTGGCCATCGACGCCAGTCTCGCGCGGCTAGCGGCCTTCAAGGCGACGACGGCGGATGCCGCCTTTCACACTGCCGCGCAGCAGTCATCGATCACCGGGTTGTCGAAGCTGGCCAGCGGGATCTCGACCCAGCTGCTGGGCGTGACGGATGTGGCGACCCCGGCACAGATCAACACGCTTGCGGCCGATGCGCGCGGAAGGCTCGGCTCGGCCATCAGCCTTCTGAACACGCAGGCCTCGGGCCGGGCGGTCTTTGCCGGGCAGGCGACGGACGTGGTGCCGCTGGGGTCCGCCGATGACCTGCTCGCCGCGCTTGAGACGGCGGCGGCGGGTGCGACGACAGCGGGTCAGGTGGCGGCGGCCGTTGCGACCTGGTTTGCCAACCCGCTGGGCTATGGCGCCTTCTATCAGGGCAGCGCGCCTCTGACCGGGTCTCCCATCGCCCCGGGTGAGCAGGCGGACCTTTCGACCACGGCGATGGACCCCGCGATCCGCGACACCCTGGCGGGCCTTGCGACCGCCGCCCTTCTGGACCGCGGGATGCTGGCCGGCAACCCGGAAGAGCGGGCGCGCCTGGCCGTCATCGCGGGTCAGTCGCTGACCGGCAGCGAAGAGGCGCGGATCACCCTCTCGGCCCGTATCGGCACGGTCGAGGCGCAGATCGAGGCCGCCCGCACCCGCAACTCTGCCGAGGAAACCTCGCTTGGCATCCTGCGGTCGGACATCGGCTCGGTTGACCCTTATGAAGCTGCGACCCGCCTGGAAACCGTCCGCGCGCAGCTTGAATCGCTCTATCTCGTCACCGCCCGCGTCTCCCGCCTCAGCCTTACGGAGTATCTGCGATGATCCGCTTCCTTCTGGCCCTGATCCTGACGGCAAGCGCGGCCCTGGGCGAACCGATCCGCATCAAGGATCTGGTCGAGTTCGACGGCGTGCGCGGCAACGACCTGGTGGGCTACGGCCTGGTGGTGGGCCTGAACGGCACCGGCGACGGCTTGCGCAATGCGCCTTTCACCGAAGAGATCATGGCCAACCTGCTGGAGCGGCTGGGTGCCAATGTCACGGGCGAGGAGTTCCGGCCGAAGAACGTCGCCGCTGTCTTCGTGACCGCCGAGCTGCCGCCCTTTGCGCGGTCGGGCGCGCGGATCGACGTGACGGTCTCGGCCATCGGCGATGCGAAAAGCCTTCTGGGCGGGACGCTGGTGATGACGCCGTTGAACGGGGCCGACGGACAGATCTATGCGGTGGCGCAGGGCACGATCATCGCGGGAGGGGTCGCGGCCGAAGGTCAGGGTGCAAAGGTGACCCAGGGCGTGCCGACCGCCGGGGTGATCCCCTCGGGCGCACGGGTGGAACGCGAGGTGGCGTTCAACTTTGCCGACCTCCCCGTGCTGCGGCTGGCGTTGAAGTCCGCTGATTTCACCACAGCCGAACGGATCGAGCGCGCGGTCAACGCCGAATTCGGCCGCCGCGTCGCCGAAATGCAGGACGCGGGCACAGTCGCGGTGAACATCGGGGCGACGGGAATGCAGTCTCCGGCCCATGTGCTTGCCCGGCTTGAAGGCATTCTGGTCCAGCCGGAAACCCGGGCGCGTGTGGTGGTGGACCAGCGGTCGGGGACGATCGTGATGGGGGCCGACGTCCGGATCAGCCGGGTCGCTGTCGCGCAGGGCAACCTGACCCTGCGGGTCGATGAAAGCCCGCTGGTCGTGCAGCCGAACCCGTTCGCGGAAGGCGAGACGGTGGTGGTCCCCCGGTCGAACGCCGAGATCGGCAAGACCGGGACCGGGCTGGCCGAGATCCGGGGCGGCACCGATCTGGCCGAGGTGGTGGCGGGGCTGAACGCTTTGGGCGTGGCGCCGCATGACATGATCGACATCCTGAAAAGCATCAACGCCGCCGGCGCGTTGCATGCCGAGTTCGTGGTGAACTGATCTGTGGTCTCGGCTGAACCGCGGTCCGCCCCCCTTCGGGAGCCGTTGGACTCAGCGTTCGGGCGGCGGCTCCGGGTTCCTCGGGGCCCCTAGGTCCGCGATACGCAAGACAACGAGCAGGGCACGCAGCGCATCGACGAGCGGCCCCGCGCAAGGGCGGGAGGGCCGCAGTTGACCGTACCCGGCCGGGGGCGTAATCCGGGGTGGACCCAGGAAAGAGCATCCCCTTGACCATTCATCTGCACCAATCCGACCTTCCCGACGGGCTGACCCTTGGCCCGGTCGTCGCCATCGACACCGAAACGATGGGCCTTGACCCGCGCCGGGACCGGCTTTGTGTCGTGCAACTGTCCGATGGCAACGGCGACGCGCATCTGGTGCAGATCGCCAGGGGCCAGACCCGCGCGCCGAACCTCGAGCGGCTGCTGACCGATCCGGCCACGCTGAAGCTCTTTCACTTCGGCCGCTTCGACATTGCCGCGCTGAAACAGGCCTTCGGCGTCACCACGGCACCGGTCTGGTGCACCAAGATCGCCTCAAGGCTGATCCGCACCTTCACCGACCGGCACGGGCTGAAATACCTTCTGGCCGATCTGGTCGGGGTCGATGTGTCCAAGCAGCAGCAGACCAGCGACTGGGGTGCCGCGCAGCTGACTGAGGCGCAGAAGGAATATGCCGCGTCCGACGTGCTGTATCTGCACGCGCTCAAGGCCGAGCTTGAGGCCCGGCTGATCCGCGAGGACCGGCTGGAGCTGGCGCAAAGGCTGTTCGCTTTCCTGCCGACGCGGGCCGAACTGGATCTGCTGGGCTGGAACGACGCCAATGACATCTTCCTCCATTGACCTTCTCGCCACCGGCCGCCGGGTGATCCGGCGCGAGGCGGGCGCGCTGGAAGCCCTTGCCGGGGCGCTGGACGACAGCTTTGCCCGCGCCGTCAGCCTGCTGATGGCAGCCAGGGGCCGGGTCATCGTGTCGGGCATGGGCAAGTCGGGCCATGTCGCGCGCAAGATAGCGGCGACCTTTGCCAGCACCGGCACGCCCGCGCATTTCGTCCACCCGGCCGAGGCGAGCCACGGCGATCTGGGCATGGTGGCCGAGGGCGACGTGCTGCTTGTCCTGTCGAACTCGGGCGAGACGCCGGAGCTGGCGGACATGCTGGCCCATGCCAAGCGCTTTGCCATTCCGCTGATCGCGATCACCAGCCGCGCGGGCTCTACCCTGATGCGGCAGGCGACAGTGGGCCTTCTGCTGCCCGATGTCCCCGAGGCCTGCGAGAAGGGGATCGTTCCCACCACCTCGACCACGATGACGCTGGCCCTGGGCGATGCGCTGGCCATCGCGCTGATGGAACATCGCGCCTTCACGCCCGAGCATTTCCGCATGTTCCATCCCGGCGGCAAACTGGGGGCGCGGCTTCTGCGGGTGCGCGACCTGATGCACGAAGACCCGCCGCTGGTGGACGAGAGCCTGGCGATGGGCGAAGTGCTGGTCGAGATCACCCGGCGCGGCTTCGGTGTCGTCGGTGTGACCGATTCCAGCGGCGATCTGGCGGGCATCATCACCGACGGCGACCTGCGGCGGCATCTCGACGGGCTCTTGCAGCATACGGCGGGTGAGGTGATGACGCCGAACCCGCGCACCATCGGCCCCGATGCGCTGGCGGGCGAGGCGCTGGCCCTGATGAACGACCGCAAGATCACCTGCCTTCTGGTCACCTCCGCCGACAGTCGCAGGGCGATCGGCATCCTGCATGTGCATGACTGCCTCCGCGCCGGTGTCGCCTGACCATGGCGCGGGCCGATATCCATACCCGGCTGGTCGGCTGGCTGAAGGTGGTCCTGCCGCTGGCGGCCTTGGCGATCCTGTCGACGCTGTTTCTGGTCGCGCGACGGATCGACCCCGAGGCCGCGCTGCCCTATGCCGAGGTTGACGTCCGGGATCTGGCCCGCGAACCGCGGATGACGGCACCGACCTATGCCGGCACGACCTCGGACGGATCGTCCCTGACCCTGTCGGCCGACATCGCGCGCCCCTCGACCAAGGATGCCCCGGCTTCTGCGGCGGGCTTGCGGATGGAACTGGCTTCGCCGGACGGATCGCGCAGCGATCTGGCCGCTGCGAGCGCGCGACTGGACCCCGAGAGCCGTGAAATCGTCCTGTCCGGCGGGGTCACGATGACGACGTCGTCGGGCTACCGGCTGGAGACGGCGGAACTCGCCGCGAAACTGGACCGGACGGGGCTGGAAAGCCGCGCGCCGGTGACGGCGGCGGGGCCTGTGGGCGAGATACGGGCGGACGGGATGGTCCTGCGTCAGGATGACCAGACCCCCGGTGCCTATGTTCTGGTTTTCAATGGTGGCGTCCGGCTGGTATACCGGCCCGGCGGCTAACGGGCGCGCAGAGGTTTTTCGCATGTCATTAACGATACGGTCTTTCGCTTTCGCTCTGGCCCTCGGTCTTGCCCTGCTGGCGGGGGGGGCCGAGGCGCAGCAGAAGATTGCCTTCGGCGATCTCAACCAGGACACGACCCTGCCGGTCGAAGTGTCCGCCGATCAGCTGGCGGTGAACAATGCCGATGGTACGGCGGTGTTCAGCGGCAATGTCGTGGTCACTCAGGGCAAGATGAAGCTGGCCGCGGCCGAAGTGCGGGTGAAGTACGGAACCGGACAGAAGAACATACAGGAGCTTGTCGCCTCGGGCGGGGTGACGGTGACGAACCTGGGCGACGCGGCCGAGGCGCAAGAGGCGGTCTACACCATCGACAGCGGCGTGATCGTGCTGACGGGCAACGTGCTTTTGACGCAGGGACCGTCGGCCATGGCAGGGCAGAAGCTGACGATCAACCTCAAGGACGGGACGGGCCTCATGGAAGGCCGGGTGACGACGACCTTCGTGCCGGGGGGCAACTGATGGCCGGTCCGACCGCTGCGCGTCCCGACCTGACGGTGACCGATGGCCAGGCCGGGTTGCAGATCCGCAGCTTGCGCAAGAGCTACAGGAAACGGCCGGTGATCCGGGATGTCAGCATGGACCTGCACCGGGGCGAGGTTGTGGCCTTGCTGGGCCCGAACGGGTCGGGCAAGACGACCTGCTTTTACGCGATTGCCGGGCTGGTGGTGCCCGAGGGCGGGCAGGTGCTGATCGACGGCAAGGACGTGACCTCGCTGCCGATGTACCGCCGCGCGCGGCTGGGGATCGGCTATCTGCCGCAGGAGGTCTCGATCTTCCGGGGGCTCTCGGCCGAGGACAACATCCTGGCCGTGCTGGAGATCGTCCAGCCCGACCGCCACAAGCGGCGGGAGCGGCTGGAGGAACTCCTGTCCGAGTTTTCGATCACCCATCTGCGGCGGACCCCGGCGCTGGCCCTGTCGGGGGGCGAACGGCGGCGGGTCGAGATTGCGCGCTGCCTTGCGGCGGACCCGAAGTATCTTCTCCTCGACGAACCCTTTGCCGGCGTGGACCCGATTGCCGTGGGGGAAATCCGCCACCTGGTGCATGACCTGAAGGCGCGTGGGATCGGCGTTCTGATAACCGACCACAACGTCCGGGAAACGCTGGAGATCGTCGACCGGGCCTACATCCTGCACGACGGCAAGGTGCTGATGACGGGCACGACGGACGAGGTCGTGCGGGATGAAACCGTCCGCCGGGTCTATCTGGGCGAGAACTTCCGCATCGTCTAGGCGACCGCCCGAAATGCCGCAATCGATTCGGTTGACAACCCGGCCCGGGCTGACGCCAAATGACCCCAATGAGCGCGTTTCATGCCCATGTGCCCGTCGGACTTTCTGCGGTGACCCCACCCGGCAGAGACGGTGTGACGCGACGTTGTCTAGGCCAGTTTCTTGACAGTCGGGCGCGCCGGGGGCTGACCCCGGGGCGGTCGCAAGCATGCGAAAAGGAGAGACCATGCGTTACCAGATCAGCGGAAAACAGATCGACGTCGGTGAGGCTCTTCAGACCCATGTGAAGGCGGAACTGGGGGAGGTGGTTGAGAAATACGCTCAACGTCCGACCGAATGTGTCGTGGTTTTCTCGCGGGTTGCGCATGAATTCGTGTGCGAGGCGGTCATTCACCTGTCCACCGGTCTGACGGCCCAAGCCAAGGGACATGCGTCCGAAGTCTATGCGGCCTTCGAAAGCTGCCGCGAGAAGCTGGACAAGCAGCTTCGGCGCTACAAGCGGCGGATCCGCAACCACCACAACCATCGTGCGGGCCCTGTTGAATTCGGCGGGGCGTCCTCGTATATCCTCGCCGCAACCGAGGATGCCGAGGACGCTGAGCCTGAAAGCCTGCAACCCGTGGTCATCGCCGAGATGGAGACGAAGATCCCTTCGATCACCGTGGGCGAGGCCGTGATGCAGATGGAGCTGGCGGGTCAGAAGATGCTGGTGTTCCGGAACGAAGGCCATGGGGGCGTGAACGTGGTGTACCGTCGGGATGACGGCAACATCGGCTGGATCGACCCTCGCAACAGCAAGTAACGCGTCGCGCGACGCAGGAAAAACGCCGATACATGGAACTTTCCAAGCTCGTTGTCCCAGGCGCCGTTCGGGTGGTCGGGCAGTTGACCTCCAAGAAGCGGTTGTTCCAGGAACTGGGCGAGATCGCAGCGCAGGCCTATGGGCTGAACGGGGCGGCGGCCATCGAGGGCTTGCAAGAGCGTGAGACGCTGGGACCGACCGGCGTGGGACATGGCATTGCCCTGCCCCACGCCCGGCTTGAGGACCTGAAGGGGATCATCGGGGTCTTTCTTCGGCTGGAAAAGCCGCTGGACTATGACAGCGTCGACCGCCAGCCGGTGGACCTGGTCTTCGGGCTGTTCGCGCCCAAGGATTCCGGGGTCGATCATCTGAAGGCGCTGGCGCTGGTCAGCCGGACGATGCGGGATCAGGGCGTGGTGGCCAAGCTGCGGGCGAACTCCGATCCGGCCAAGCTCTACGCGATCCTGACCGAGGCGCGGGCGCCGCAGGCGGCCTAGGCTGCCCACGCGCGGGCACTTGCCCAGCCACAATGAAATCAATGGCTTGGCTGCGGGCGTTCAGGTCTGCTTAACCAATCCCTCGTCGATGACTTCGTCACTCCTCGCTGCCTTGCGACAGGGAGACGACGTCGAACGAGGAAGCGTCACCTGCGCCAGCGGCTGAAGCCGAAGCCCATGTAATCGCGTGCATAGGCCTCGGCGGCGGCGGATTCCAGGGCTTCGTCCCAGATCGAAAGAAGCGCCGCCTCGGTCGGGTCGGGGACGACGGCGGGCGGGACAGCGCCCACCTCGTCCGCCAGGGCGGCAAGGCCTTCGGCCAGGCGATCCTCGCGCAGAAGATGGTCCAGCGGCTGGAAGCCCGCCATGCCCTGCACCAGCGCGGTCTGGCTGGCCAGGCTGGGATCGACGCGCGCGCCGGTCTGGCCGCCCACCGCAAGGCGGCAGTAGGTGAGGAAGATCAGGAAGGCGGCGCGTTCCGCCTCGGGGGTCGCAAAGGGCTCGCCCGGGGGCTGCAACTCGGCCAGGAAGCCGTTGATGAGGATGCGGCGCAGATCCTGCGCCTCGCCTGCCACGATCTTGCGGCGGAAAGCGGCATGGGCGCGCAGCAGGGGATGGCGCAGCACGGTGAAACTGCGGTGGCCGGGATGCCTGCGCTTCCACTGGCGCAGCGACTTCTGCTCGAAGCCCTCGCTCACCGCGCCCAGGCTTTCGAACCAGCCGCGGATCGCGGCTTCGGGGCCCGAGCGGATCGGGAAGAACAGAAGCCCCGCGTCCGAGGCCAGCACGGTCGGCACCCCGGCGGCGCGACGCGGTTCGAAGCAGGGGGTGCGGCCAAGGTTGAAGACATCGACGGCGGCGATGGCTTCGGCCAGGGCCTCGGGGTTTTCCAGCTTGTCCTCGATCGGGCCGGGGTTCTGCTTTTTCAGCGTGTCGTCCAGCGCCTTCAACCGGCCTTCGACACCCAGAAAGGCCGCGAGGCCGTTCAGCACCTCGACCGAGCCGAGGTCTTCGTAATCGAGGTAGAAGGCGGTCTGGCCCGTGGTCTGAAGCGCGTGCAGCAGAAGCATCTGGAAGGCCTGGATGTCCTGCAGATGCCTGAGGAATTCCGGCACGTCAAAGCGGACCTTGGCGGTCTTCAGCCGTTTGGGATTGGTCAGCTTCCACTGGTCGGTCGCCTGGGCGATCTTCCAGGAGACGTAGCTTTCCAGCGGGTTGCGGGTCAGGATGATCTTGGCGCAGGTCGGGTCGGGCAGCACGTCGTCCAGGATGCGCAGGTCGTGGTCGTGGAAAAAGCGGAAACCGGGCAGGCCCTCGGTCTTTTCCCGCAGCTTGCGCAGCAGGGGTCGCGGGTCGCGGTCGCGGTCCTCGATCGTGATGCCGAACAGCTCGGTCCGGTCCTTCTTGCCCAGGATATAGCGGTTGAAGACCTCGCCGTAGCTGTGGACCCCGGGCAGCGCGTTCAGGTTCGCCTCCAGAAGGTTCGAGCCGGTGCGCATTTCGGCGAAGACGACGAACGAGGTGAAGCGCGGCATCTAGCGGACGATCCGGGGGCGGGCGAAGGTCCGGTCGGGCTGGGCAAGATCGGCGTCCGACGGGAAATCGCCCATCAGCACCGGGGCCATGCCCTGATTGCGCAGGTCCTGCAGGAAAGAGCCGAAACCGTGCAGCGGCTTCAGCTGCGGCAGGCCCGTCGTGCGGTGTGCGGCACGGGGGTTCAGCAGATCGACGATCTCTTCCAGCGGCTCGGCCGGGTTCTCGATGAATTCGCTCAGCGACCAGACGCGGACACGGGCCTTGGTATCGGGCCGGTCGAGAACCGCGAGGAAGTCGGATTCCACCTTCTGCAGACGCGCCGCTTCGGGGCGGAGTTCGGCGGCAGTGCGGCCGGATTGCCAGAGCGGCACCGCGAAGGCCCCTGTGATGGCGAAGATCGTGGCGTTGGGGTCCGAGGCGATGAAGGGCACGATCTCCTGTTCGTCGGCGGGGCCGAACTGGAAGACCTGAGTCTCGCCCCGGGTGTTCCAGATCAGGTTGGTCAGGAAGCAACGCGGGTTGTAGTCGCGCAGGGTCGGGCTGTCGGAGAGACCGCCCTTGAACACGCGCTCGCCGCCAGCGAATTCGACGCGGTCGAAGGCGAAGAGATGGCCGTGGGCGCGGGCGTCCAGCGCCCGGGCCAGCCAGGGCTGGAAGTCGTGGAACAGCTCGGCAAAGCCGGAACAGACGCCGTAGGGCGCGGCGGATTGGGTGCCGCCCCGGGCGCGGGTGGGAAAGCGGCTTTGCATGTACAGGCCGGGGCGGCCCTTGACGCGACGTTCGACCGCCTTGGCGAACAGGCGGTTGATCTTGCCGGGGTTCGGCTGCATGGCAAGCGCGCGGTCGCCGTCCGGGGTCAGGAAGGTGCGGTACAGCAGGTCGGCCTGCGGCCAGATCTTGCGGGCGATGAAGGCGTCGGTCTGGCGCAAGAGATGCAGGTGATCGTCGTAGAAGACATGCGGGCGGCCCTGATAGTCGAACTTGGACAGGGTCAGCGACCGGCTTTCGATCCGGGAGGAGACCTGGCGGACCAGGCTTTGGAAGTAGCTTTCATCCGGGATCCAGACGCGCCGGAAGTAGCGGTCGAGCCGGGGCCTGTCGGGATGGGTCAGCACGGCGTGCATCGTGGCGCGGGTCAGGCACCACCACTGGCTGCCAAGATGCGGCACAAGGCCGGGAGGCAGGCGGCGGCGGAACCGCAAGAGCCGTTGCAGCGTGACATAGCTGTCGAACAGGCGGCGCTGGCGCTTCCAGGCGAAGGGGAAGCGGAGCGTGAAGCGTTCCTCGTTCAGGCCGCCCACGGTCCAGCCGACATCGGCGGTGGTGACGCTTTCGATGAAATCGGTATGGGGGTTCGCGGCCAGATGGGCTTGCAGCGCGCGGACCGGGCGGATCGGCAGGCAGGAGCCGGAGGCGAGCAGAACCCGGTTGACCTGCGGAAAGTCGGCCAGCATCTGCGTGCTGGCGTCGATGGTGGCCTGGACGATGCCGAAGGTGCCCCATTCGCAGGGGGTGCGACGGGAAAAGCGGATGTCGGGCAGGTCGGCAAGGGCGGTCTTCAGTCCGGCGAACTGGTCCAGCGGGGTGCGGGCATCGACGTGGATCACCACCGGGCAGCCGTGCTGCGCCCAGTGCCGCGCCAGTTGCGCCGCACGGTCCAGCGCGGCGTGGCAGAGCATCACCACTCCCAGCGTCACGCCCAGTTTCCTTTCGACATCAGCCCCAGAACCTCCAGCTGACGCCAGTTGACATATTTCTCGCTCCAATTGCACCAGAGATCACGCTCGCGGGCGATCCCCTCACGGTAGGCGCGGTATTCGTTGCTTTGGGCGTAATGCTCGCCGCGGGCCAGTTCCTCGGCGGCCCTGGCGGCGAAGGTATCCAGGAACTTGGCGTGAAGCAGGACGCCCGAGGGACGCTCGCCGCCCTGGTCGTCGTAGGTCAGGTTCAGCGCGCGCGGCAGCATCATGTGGGTCGAGGAGACATAGGCATAGGACTTGTGCCACTTGACCAGCGGAGTCTTGTTCATCGCGGGCGCATGTTTCGGGCGGTCGGAAAAGAACAGCCGGGCGCGGGGGCCGCCCTGGATCCAGAGGTTGCGATACAGCGGGTTGCGGCTGATGACGTAGTTGCCGCTGTCGAAATACTGCGCGATTTCGAACGGGTTCTGCCCCTCGCGGTAGGGCTGTTCGTGCATCGCGCCCTTGGGATACATGTCCAGCATCATCGCGGAAAAGCTGGGCGTCTCGGCGCTGTCCAGCCAGTCGGTCAGGGCGCGCAGGGGGCGCGTCTCGCAGAACGGGTAGACCAGGAACTCGTCCACATCGACCGTCAGGCACCAGCGCCCGTGGCCGTGCTGGCGCAGCAGGTGCATCAGCCAGTCCATCCCGAAGCGCGAGCGTTTGTAGCTGTGCGTCGTGGTCCAGACCGACACGTCGGGCTGTTCGGAAAGGTATTCGCGGGTGCCGTCGTCGGACCCGTTGTCCACGATGAGGAAGTGGTCGATGCCAAGGCGGCGGTAGTAGGCCAGGAAATACGGCAGCCGCACCCGTTCGTTGCGCAGGGTGGAAAACAGGAGGATCGGCTGCGCGGTCAGGCCAGCGGTGCGGTCCCGCACCGGCGTCAGCTGGCGCCGACGACGGAAGGCGCGGACCAGCAGATACTGGCGCTTGGTGCGGAGGCGAAAAAGCTGGATCAGGCCCATCCGACTTGTCCCGTCATATCCAGCCGCCCCGTGACATCAGGCCGAGCGCCTCCATCTGCCGCCAGCCGGTGTAGCGGGTGGATGCGGGCGTATGCAAGATCGGGTCGGCGGTGAGGCGGTCGTAGTAGGCGGCATACTGGGCGGCATCGGCGAAATGTTCGCCCCGCGCCTTTTCCTCGGCCGACCTCTCGGTGATCCCCGGCAGGAACTTGGTGTGAAGGATGACGCCCGAGGTGATCTCGCCCCCGTCGGTCGCATAGACCTCGTTCAGGCGCGGGGGCAGCAGGGCGTGGGTCGAGTTGACATAGGCATAGCGCCAGTGCCAGCGCACCAGCGGGGTCTTGTTCAGCGTTGGCGCGCGGCGGGGGGTGTCGGCAAAGAAGGCCCGCGCCCGCGCCCCGCCCTGGATCCACAGATTGCGCATCCGGGGCTGGACCTGGACCTGATAGTTCCCGGCGTCGAACCATGCCAGGTGGGTCAGCGGGTCGTCCTGCGGCGCGACCTGCCCCTGTGACACCGGGCCTTCGGGATACATGTCCACGGTCAGCGCGCCGAAGGAGACGCGGCCCTGGGTGTCCAGCCAATCCGTCAACGCGGGCAGGGGGCGGGTCTGCCAGTAGGGGTAGATCAGCAGTTCATCCGCATCAAGCGTGAGGCACCAATGCCCGTGCCCGTGGCGCAGCATCAGCCAGGTCAGCCAGTCCATGCCAAAGCGCGAGGCCTTGTAGCTGGCCCCGGTCTGCCAGAGCGAGACATCCGGTTGGTCGGCCAGAAGCGCGCCCGAGCCGTCGGTGCTGGCATTGTCGACGACCAGAAAATGGCGCACGCCAAGGGCGCGATGATGCGCCAGGAAATGCGGCAGGCGCCGGGCCTCGTTGCGGAGGCAGAGAAAGCACAGGATGTCGCCGGGGGCGATCCCGGCGGTCCGGTCTGCCACGGCGGCAAGCTGGCCGCGCTTGCGCCAGGCGCGCAGCAAAAGGCGTTGGCGGCGGCTGCGCAATTTCAGCGCCAGCAGAAGGCCCGAAAGTCCGCCGAGCGGTTCGGACAGCGCGCCGATCGGGCAGGCATGGGGCAGGCCCCGGGGAAAGCCACCAGCCGTCTTGCCCAGGGTCGCCAAGCCTACTGCGCCGCCTTCTGCATCGCGGTCAGGTCGTTCAGGAAATCGGCGAACTCGGCGCCGAACTCGGGCCGCGACAGGCCGAAGGCGACCGTGGCTTGCAGGAAGCCGATCTTGGAGCCGCAGTCATAGCGCTGGCCCCGGAAGCGCAGGCCGAACACGCCGTCCGTCTTCTTCGTTTCCTGAGCGATGGCGTCGGTCAGCTGGATTTCCCCGCCGGCGCCCTGCTTGATCTTGTTGAGGTTGGTCAGGACCCTGGGCGTCAGGATATAGCGCCCGATCACCGCCAGATTGGACGGGGCGCTGCCGGCCTTGGGCTTTTCCACCATGCCCTTGACCTTGACGATCCGGCCGTCGTCCTCGGCAATGTCGAGGATGCCGTAGCTGGAGGTCTTTTTCGGGGCGACTTCCATCGCGGCGACCATGCAGCCGCCGGTTTCGGCATGGGCTTCGACCATCTGTTGCAGGCAAGGCGTTTCCGCCGCGATCACGTCGTCGGGCAGCAGCACGGCGAAGGGCTCGTTCCCGATCAGGCGGCGGGCGCACCAGACGGCATGGCCCAGACCCATCGGGCGGTTCTGCCGGACATAGGCGATGGCGCCCGAATCCATGTTGGTGTCCTTCAGGATGTCCAGCAGGTCGGTCTTGTTCTTGCGGCGCAGCTCGGCCTCAAGCTCGGGCGCGTGGTCGAAATAATCCTCCAGCGCGGATTTCCCGCGCGAGGTCACGAAGATGAATTCCTTGATCCCGGCAGCGCGGGCTTCGTCGATGGCGTACTGGATCAGCGGCCGGTCGACCAGCGTCATGATCTCTTTCGGGATCGACTTGGTGGCGGGCAGAAAGCGCGTGCCCAGGCCCGCAACTGGAAATATCGCCTTGGTGATCTTTCTGACTTTCATGTGACTCGTCCTAACCCCGTCCGTCCCGGCGCAATGCTCTGGTCAGAATGCCATTCGCAGCCGAATCTGACCTTAAACGGGCAGCGCCGCGGCAATATTCATAAACTGCACCACTCCGCCTCCTTTCGCAGCAAAAAACGACAGGCAGAAGGCAATCCATACTCGGTTTCGCGCCATCAGGCGGACTGGCCCGCCAGCATCGCCTCGATGATCGGAACGTCCGACGGGTTGTTCAGTTCCCAGAAGCGGCGCCCCCGGGCTTCGACTTCGACGCAAAGCACCGGGCGGCCCTGTTCCAGAAAGCGCAGCTGCTCCAGCCCTTCCAGGGTTTCCAGCGGGCCGATGGGCCAGGTCGGATAGGCGGCCAGGGCGGCGGGGCGGTAGGCGTAGACGCCGACATGGTGGAAGACCGGGGTGGGGTCGTCCGGGGCGTAGTCGGTCCCGGTATAGGGGATGACTTCCTTCGAGAAATACAGCGCCCGGCCCCCGGCGCCGAAGACGGCGGTGGTGCCGCCGACGCGGCCATTGCGGCGGTCGTTCAGAAAGCCCGCGACCGCGCGGCCATCACAGCGCAGGACGGGGGTGGCGATGTCGGCCAGGGGATCCTTCGCCAGGCCCTGCACAAGGTGTTCGACGAACCAGGCGGGTGTCAGGGGGGCGTCGCCTTGCAGGTTCACGATCACATCGTAGCCGGGCAGCCGGGCGGCCACCTCGGCGCAGCGTTCGGTGCCGTTGCGCGCATCAGAGGAGGTCATCACCACCTCGGCCCCGAAGGCGCTGGCATGGTCGGCGATGCGGGTATCGTCGGTGGCGACCACGACCCGGTCGATGCCGGCGACCTGCATCGCGGCCTCCCAGCTGCGCCGGATCAGGGTCTTTTCGCCATCGGGGCCGCGCAGCGTGACGAGCGGCTTGCCCGGGTAACGGGTCGAGGCATAGCGGGCGGGAATGGCGATCAGGGACTTCATTTCAGCACCACTCCCGGCGCGAAGGCGATGAAGAAGGGGTTGGCCCAGCCCGCCTTGCCATAGGTCAGCGGCTGGTGGTCGTCGAACCGCACGACCCGGCCGCCCGCGCCGCGCAGGACGGCATCTCCGGCGGCGGTGTCCCATTCCATCGTGCGGCCGAGGCGGGGGTAGAGGTCGGCCTCTCCGCTGGCGACAAGGCAGAACTTCAGACTGGAGCCCGCAGAGGTCATGTCCTTGACGGCATAGCGCGCGATGTAGTCGTCGGTCGCCTGGTCGCGGTGGGATTTCGAGGCGACGACCATCAGCGCGGCATTGTCGGGGGTGGAGACACGCAGCGGCCGCAGCGCGCCGGGTTCGGGACCGAAGGGTCCGGTTTCCTCGACCGCCCGGCCGTCGGGCAGGGTGTAGAACAGGCGGTCTTTTGCGGGGGCATAGACCACCCCGCGCAGGGGCACGCCGTTCTGCACAAAGGCGATGTTCACGGTGAAATCGCCCCGGCGCTGGACGAACTCCCTGGTGCCATCCAGCGGATCGACGATGAAGAAGGTCTGCGCGGTCAGCGCGTGCGACGCCGCCTGTTCCTCGGTGATGAGCGGCACCCGCGGGAAGGCCGCGCGCAGGCCCGCAGAGATCACGGCATCGGCGGCCTCGTCGGCCTCGGTCACGGGCGAGGCATCGCTCTTGGCGCGGACCTCGAAGTCGGGGCGGGCGTAGATCTCCATGATCCGCTCGCCCGCCTGCAGCGCCAGTCGGCGGAAAAGCGGCATCAGTTCGGCAAAATCCATGTCCGCTCCCGTGGCGATTGAACAACGCGTCGCGCGTCCTTATCCTTCGGCGTCAACGGAACGGCAAGATTTCCTGTTGCAGGATGCCGCACCGAAGAGAATTGGACCGCATGTTCCGACACAAGAAATACGAACGGTCATGGTTCAGCCTGGGGTTCGAGACCCTGGAACTGATCTACCATGTCGGCGTGCGGAAGATGCGCAGGACGCATCACAACGCGGTGCTGGGGCTGGTCATGGCCATCGTCCAGGCGCTGGTGATGCTGCTGGTCATGTATTTCATGATGAGCCTCTTCGGCATGCGCCGGATCGCGGTGCGCGGCGATTTCATGCTGTATGTCATGTCGGGCGTCTTCATGTTCATGACGCATATCAAGGCGATCGGTGCGGTCGCCTCGGCCGAAGGTCCGACCTCGCCGATGATGATGCACGCGCCCATGAACCCGATCATCTCGATCATGGGGTCTGCGCTGGGGTCCCTGTATCAGCAGACGCTGGCGGCGGGCGTCATCCTGTTCGTCTATCATTCGATCTGGACTCCGATCAGCATCGATCAGCCGGTGGGCATGTTGGGGATGTATCTGTTGTCCTGGTTCACGGGCGTCGGGATCGGGATGATCTTCCTGTCCGCCATGCCCTGGCAGCCCGAGACGGTGGGGATCCTCAAGACGCTGTATCAGCGCGCCAATGTCATCGCCTCGGGCAAGATGGTCCTGGCGAACAACCTGGCTGCAAACCGGCGTGACTGGTTCGACTGGAATCCGCTGTTTCACACCATCGACCAGGCGCGCGGGTTCATCTTCCTGAACTACACGCCGCGCTACACGCACTACGATTACGCGATCTATTTTTCGCTGACCTGCGTGATGATCGGGCTGATGGCAGAGTATTTCACCCGGCAACATGCCTCGGTCAGCTGGAACAAGCGGAATTGACCGGCGGTTTGCGGGCCTGATGCGCCCGCAACGCCCGGGTCATACGGCCAGACCTTCGGTCATCCGGCAAAAGCTCGCCCGCATCGGGCTGACAGGCCCCGGTCGGGATCTTGATGAGAGCGGACATGCCCGCGCCGTCTTCCCCCGGAAGCGCATGCAGCTCGCCCGCCCGTGCCGCGCAGTCCGCGTCCTCCAGCGGGCGGGCGGATACCCCGGGTCGGTCGATGCCTTGGCGTTGCCGTGGCGCGGAAATACGGAAGATTCGAAGGACTGCCGGTGACGCAACCGTTGCAGGCCGGAAAACCCCTGCCTATATACGCCTCACACGGGCGCCGGGCCGCCAGATCTGACGCCTTCTCACAAGGTGGGGATGCCTGCTGAACAAGGGTCCTTGCCGGAACATCGCCTGAAGTAAAGGGATACACACATGGCCAAAGTCATCGGTATTGACCTCGGGACGACCAACTCCTGCGTTGCCATCATGGATGGTTCGCAACCCCGGGTCATCGAAAACTCGGAAGGCGCGCGCACGACGCCCTCCATCGTCGGTTTCACGGAAACTGAACGCCTCGTCGGCCAGCCCGCCAAGCGGCAGGCCGTGACCAACCCCGCCAACACCATCTTCGCGGTCAAGCGCCTGATCGGCCGCCGTCTGGGCGACCCGGAGGTCGAGAAGGACAAGAAGCTCGTCCCCTACAAGATCGTCGACGGCGGCAACGGCGACGCCTGGGTCGAGGTGCGCGGCGAGAAGTATTCTCCCAGCCAGGTCTCGGCCTTCATCCTTCAGAAGATGAAGGAAACCGCCGAATCCTACCTGGGCGAACCGGTGACGCAGGCCGTCATCACGGTTCCCGCCTATTTCAACGATGCCCAGCGTCAGGCCACCAAGGACGCCGGCAAGATCGCCGGTCTTGAAGTCCTGCGCATCATCAACGAGCCGACCGCGGCCGCGCTGGCCTATGGTCTGGACAAGAAGGAATCGAAGACCATCGCGGTCTATGACCTTGGCGGCGGCACCTTCGACATCACCATCCTGGAGATCGACGACGGGTTGTTCGAGGTGAAGTCCACCAACGGCGACACCTTCCTGGGCGGCGAAGACTTCGACATGCGCATCGTCCAGTATCTGGCCGACGAGTTCAAGAAAGAGCATGGCGTCGACCTGACTCTGGACAAGATGGCGCTGCAACGTCTGAAGGAAGCGGCGGAAAAGGCGAAGATCGAGCTGTCGTCGTCCCAGCAGACCGAGATCAACCAGCCCTTCATCAGCATGGACAAGAACACCGGGCAGCCCCTGCACCTGGTGATGAAGCTGACGCGCGCCAAGCTGGAAAGCCTGGTCGAGGACCTGATCAAGAAGTCGATCAAGCCCTGCGTGGCCGCGCTGAAGGATGCGGGCATCTCCAAGGACGACATCGACGAGGTCGTGCTCGTCGGCGGCATGACCCGCATGCCGCGCGTCGTGGAGGAAGTGACCAAGTTCTTCGGCAAGGAACCCCACAAGGGCGTGAACCCCGATGAAGTCGTGGCCTTGGGCGCCGCCATCCAGGCCGGCGTTCTGCAAGGCGACGTCAAGGACGTGGTTCTTCTGGACGTGACCCCGCTGTCCCTGGGCATCGAGACGCTGGGTGGCGTGTTCACCCGCCTGATCGACCGCAACACGACGATCCCGACCAAGAAGAGCCAGGTCTTCTCGACCGCCGAGGACAACCAGAACGCGGTGACGATCCGCGTGTTCCAGGGCGAACGCGAGATGGCGGCCGACAACAAGCTCTTGGGCCAGTTCAATCTGGAACAGATCCCGCCCGCGCCCCGCGGCGTGCCGCAGATCGAGGTGACCTTCGACATCGACGCCAACGGCATCGTGTCGGTCTCGGCCAAGGACAAGGGCACCGGCCGGGCGCAGCAGATCACCATCCAGGCTTCGGGTGGCCTCAGCGATGAGGACATCGAGAAGATGATCAAGGACGCCGAGGCCAATGCCGAGGCCGACCGCGCCCGCAAGGAACTGGTCGAGACCAGGAACCAGGGCGAAAGCCTGCTGCACTCGACCCGGAAGTCGCTGGCCGAACATGGCGACAAGGTCGATCCTGCGACCGTCGAGGCGATCGAGCTGGCGATGAGCCCGCTGGAAGACGCGCTGAAGGGCGAGGATGCCGGCAAGATCAAGTCGGCGATCCAGAACCTGACCGAAGCGGCGATGAAGCTGGGCGAGGCGATCTACAAGGCCAGCCAGGCCGAGGGCAGCTCGGGCGAGGATGAGCCGCGGCCGGTGGATGACGACAACATCGTCGACGCCGACTTCGAGGACCTGGGCAACAACAAGCGGAAGTAAGCCGCAGGAACACGGGAAAGGGGCGGTCTGGCAACGGGCCGCCCCTCCTCGGTTCCAGATGGGGATTTTGCCGTGGCAAAGCGTGACTATTACGAAGTGCTCGGGGTCAAGAGGGGCGCTTCGGCCGAAGAGCTGAAAAAGGCTTACCGGACGAAGGCCAAGGAGCTGCATCCCGACCGCAACGCCGACAATCCGCAGGCCGAGGCCCAGTTCAAGGAAGTGAACGAAGCCTGGGATGTCCTGAAGGACGAACAGAAGAAGGCGGCCTATGACCGCTTTGGCCATGCGGCCTTCGAAGGCGGCATGGGCGGTGGTCCGCGTCCCGGCGGCTATGGCCAGCAGGGCGACTTCGCCTCTGCCTTCTCGGACGTGTTCGAGGACCTGTTCGGCGATTTCATGGGCCGTGGCGGCGGCGGTGGTGGTCGAAGCCGGGCGCAAAGGGGCTCGGACCTGCGCTACAACATGCGCGTCAGCCTGGAAGAGGCCTATACCGGCGTCCAGAAGACGATCAGCGTGCCCACCTCGGTCACCTGTGACACCTGTCACGGGTCCGGTGCCGAAGGGGGCGCGGAACCCGTCACCTGCCCGACCTGCAACGGCATGGGCAAGGTCCGGGCGCAGCAGGGCTTCTTCACCATCGAACGCACCTGCCCGCAGTGCAACGGCATGGGCCAGATCATCAAGAACCCCTGCCGGACCTGCGGCGGCCAGGGCCGGATCCAGAAGGAAAAGCAGCTGTCGGTGAACATCCCGCCAGGGGTAGAGACCGGCACCCGGATCCGGCTGGCCGGCGAGGGCGAGGCGGGTCTGCGCGGCGGGCCGAACGGCGATCTCTACATCTTCATCGAGGTGAAGGAGCATCCGCTCTTCCAGCGCGACGGCGTGCATCTCTTCTGCCGGGTGCCGGTCAGCATGCCGACGGCGGCGCTGGGCGGCGAGATCGAGGTGCCGACGATCGACGGCGGCAAGGTGCGGGTGAAGATCCCGGCCGGGGCGCAGTCGGGCAAGCAGATGCGGCTGCGCCAGAAGGGGATGCCGGCGCTGCGGTCGTCGAACACCGGCGACATGGTGATCGAACTGGCCGTCGAGACGCCGGTGAACCTGACATCGCGCCAGCGGGAACTCTTGCGCGAGTTCGAGAAGCTGAGCGAGGAGAACAACCCCGAAAGCTCCAGCTTCTTTTCGAAGGTCAAGGGCTTCTGGGACGGGATGAAGGGCTGACCCTCCGTAGGGTGGGCAGTATTGCCCACCCTACCATCATCCTCACCCGTTAATCGTTTCTCAACCATGCTGCGGCAGTCTGGGCCGCATGGTCAGGTCCTTCAACGAACCCTTCCTGCCTCTCGTCGCCCCCGCTGGCGATGAGGATGAGGCGCAGCCGTCCGCGCTCACCGGGCGGCTGCCCTCCTACATCGCCGACCACCGCCAGCGCCTGCGCGACCGCTTCATGCAGGCGGGCGGGGCGGCGCTGCCGGACTACGAACTCCTCGAACTCATCCTCTTCCGCGCCATTCCGCGACAGGACGTGAAGCCCCTTGCCCGTCTCCTCCTCGACACGTTCGGGGATTTCAACCGGGTCATCACCGCCTCTCCCGCCCGCCTCCAGATGGTCAAGGGCGCCGGTCCCGCCGTGGTGCTGGAGCTGAAACTCGTCGAAGCCGCCGCCCAGCGGATGATGCGGGCGCGGGTGATCCAGAAGCCGGTCCTGTCCTCCTGGGACGCGCTGCTCGACTACTGCCATACCGCGATGGCGCACCGGGAAACCGAACAGTTCCGCGTCCTTTTCCTTGACCGCAAGAACGTGCTGATCGCGGACGAGGAACAGGCGAAGGGCACCGTCGATCACGTCCCAGTCTACCCGCGCGAGATCGTCAAGCGGGCGCTGGAACTGAACGCCAGCGCGCTGATCCTCGTCCACAACCACCCCTCGGGCGACCCGACGCCCTCGGACGCGGACCTGTCGATGACCCATCAGGTCAAGGACGCCTGCGACGTGCTGGGCCTGACGCTCCACGACCATCTCATCATCGGCAAGAGCCGCGAGTTGAGCTTCCGCTCGCAGGGCTACCTTTAGCGCGGCTCTTGCGCTACGCATGGGCGCATGAGCGAGTTCGACCTTGTCATCTTCGACTGCGACGGCGTGCTGATCGACAGCGAGATCATCAGCGCGCGGATGCTGGTGGCAGAGTTGGCACGGCTTGGCCTGACAATCGACCTGCCTTACGTCGAACGCCACTTCCTCGGCCGCAGCTACCCCGTGGTGATGGAGACGATCCGCCGGGAATTCGGCCTCGACCTGCCCCCCGACTTCGAGACGCAATACCGCGAGGCGCTGCTGGCCGCCTTCCAGAGCGAGCTGAAGGTCGTCCCGCATGTCCACGACGTCCTGACCCGGATCGCCGTGCCCTTCTGCGTTGCCACCTCCTCCTCTCCCCGCCGGGTCGAGATGTCGCTGAAGCTGGTCGGCCTCAGCGATCTGGTGGGCGACCGGGTCTTCACCTCGACCATGGTCGCGCGCGGCAAGCCCGCGCCGGACCTCTTCCTGCACGCCGCCGAGCGGATGGGCGCTGCCCCGGCCCGGACCCTGGTGATCGAGGACAGCCTGACCGGCCTCCGCGCGGGCCTTGCCGCCGGGATGACCGTCTGGCGTTTTGTCGGCGGCAGTCACCTCGGCCCGCAGACGCCCGAAGAACCCGAGGGCGCCCGCCCGCACCGCAGGCTTGCGAGCTTTGCCGAGTTCTTCCAGATTGCGCCCGATTTGGGCAGGCAGGCGGCATGAGCAGCGAACCATCCCTTCAGGACGAAGCCGCCCGCGCCGGGTGGCTGTATTACGTCGCGGGCATGACCCAGGACCAGATCGCCGCCGAACTCGGGGTCAGCCGCCAGCGCGCGCAGCGGCTGGTCAGCCGGGCGATGGCCGAGGGGCTGATCCATGTCCGCCTGAACCACCGGATCGGCGCCTGTCTGGACCTGGAGGCCGCGCTCCGCGACCGTTTCGGCCTGACCCGTTGCCGCGTCGCGCCTTCCCTTGGCCCCGGCATGGACCCGGCCCGCGCGATCGCCCCGGCCGCCGCCGGAGAGCTGGAGCGGGTGCTGCGCAGCACCAGGCCGCTGGTGATCGCCTTCGGGACGGGACGGGCGCTGCGCGCGATGGCCGAACAGTTCAGCTTCGCGGATCCGGTGCAGCACCGCATCGTCTCGCTTCTGGGCAACATCGCGCCGGACGGATCGGCAACGCTTTACGATGTGATCAGCCGGGTCGCGGAAAAGCTGAACGCAACCTATTATCCGATGCCGGTGCCGGTGATCTCGGACACGCCCGAGGAGCGCGCGTTCTTCATGCATCTGCGCCCGGTCCGCACCGTTTTCAACCTGGCGCGGCAGGCCGATGTGACCTTTGTCGGCGTCGGCCAGATGGGACCGGACGCGCCGCTGGCCCTCGACGGCTTCGTCACCCCCGAAGCCCTGCGCGAGTTGCAGGCGCTGGGTGCCGTGGGCGAGATCGGAAGCTGGATCTTCGACGCCGAGGGACGCTACATCGACACCCCGCGCAATGCGCTGGTCGGCGGCGTCCGGGTCGAGCCCGGCCAGGGCCAGCCGGTCATCGGCGTTGCGGCAGGTCCGAACAAGGTCAGCGCCATCCATGCCGCGCTGCGGGGGCGGATCATCAACGGCCTCGTCACCGACGAAAGCACCGCCACCGCGATCTTGCAGCGGGACTAGGCCCGAAGACCTTCGCAGTTGCAGCGAAAGAGGGGGCTTGACGACTCCGGCCCGGGTGTGAGTAAATGCTCAACAGGCGATGATTTGCTCAACTCGCCATCCAGGGAGGATTAAGATGACAGTGACTCTCCGCGCCCTTCTCGGGGCGTCGGTTGCGTTCACCCTTGCGGGTGCTGCGCTTGCCGAAACCACCATCACCGTTGCCACCGTGAACAACGGTGACATGGTCCGCATGCAGGGCCTGATGGACGACTTCTATGCCAAGCACCCGGACATCAAGGTCGAATGGGTGACGCTGGAGGAGAACGTCCTGCGCCAGAACGTGACCACCGACATCGCCACCGGCGGCGGTCAGTATGACGTGATCACCATCGGCACCTACGAGGTTCCGATCTGGGGCAAGCAGGGCTGGCTCGAAAGCCTGAACGACCTGCCGGCGGAATACGACGTCGATGACCTTCTGCCCGCGATCCGCGGCGGTCTGACGGTGGACGGCAACCTTTACGCCTCGCCCTTCTACGGCGAGTCGTCGATGGTGATGTACCGCAAGGATCTGATGGAAGCCGCCGGGATGACCATGCCCGACGCGCCGACCTGGGCCGACATCGAGGCTGCGGCCAAGGCGATGACCAACCGCGACGCCGGCATCAACGGCATCTGCCTGCGCGGCAAGGCGGGCTGGGGCGAGAACATGGCCTTCCTGACCGCCATGTCCAACAGCTTTGGCGCGCGCTGGTTCGATGAAAACTGGATGCCCCAGTTCGACCAGCCCGAGTGGAAGGCGACGCTCGACTTCTATCTGAACCTGATGAACAACTACGGTCCCGCAGGCGCCTCGAACAACGGCTTCAACGAGAACCTGACCCTGTTCAACCAGGGCAAGTGCGGCATGTGGATCGACGCCACGGTGGCGGCCTCCTTCGTGACCAATCCGAAGGAATCGACCGTGGCCGACAAGGTCGGTTTCGCGCTGGCCCCGGACAATGGCCTGGGCAAGCGCAGCAACTGGCTCTGGGCCTGGAGCCTGGCGGTTCCGGCCTCGTCGGATGCCAAGGACGCGGCCAAGACCTTCATCAACTGGGCGACCAACAAGGACTATCTGGCGCTTGTCGCCTCCAAGGAAGGCTGGGCGAACGTGCCTCCGGGCACGCGGACCTCGCTTTATTCCAACGAGGAATACGCCAAGGTGCCCTTCGCCAAGATGACGATCGACAGCATCAACTCGGCTGACCCGAACAACCCGACCGTGAAGCCGGTGCCCTACGTCGGCGTCCAGTTCGTCGCCATCCCGGAATTCCAGGGGATCGGCACCAGCGTGGGCGAGATCCTCTCGGCGGCGCTGGCCGGACAGAAGACCGCCGATCAGGCGCTGTCCGAAGCGCAGGCCCTTGTCACCGAAGAGATGAAGGCCGCCGGCTACATCAAGTAACCACAGGCCCCGGGGGAAAGCTCCAACGCCCCCCGGGATCACCTTCGGCTTGCGGACCCCTCGCCTGCAAGCCGTCCTTCGGATCGCCCCCCGCAGCCCGCTTGCCCGACCCGACGTCCGGCAGCACCCTTTCCCCATCCGTCAATCGAGTGTCGGGAGACCGCCCATGTCCACGCAGTCCAGCCGCCTGGCCGCCCGCATGATGGTGGCGCCCTCGGTGGTTCTGCTTCTGATCTGGATGATCGTGCCTCTGGCGATGACGCTGTATTACTCGTTCCGCTTCTACCGGCTTCTGTCGCCGGACCGGACCGGATGGACCGGGTTCACCAACTATGTCTGGTTCTTCGACTCGCCCGACTTCTGGCTCGCGCTGTTCAACACACTGGCGCTGGTGGGCGGGGTTCTGGTCATCACCGTCGTCCTCGGCATCCTGATCGCGCTTCTCATCGACCAGCCGGTCAAGGGTCAGGGAGCCTTGCGCATCCTGGTCATCGCACCGTTCTTCGTCATGCCCCCCGTCGCCGCCTCGATCTGGGAGAACCTGTTCATGCACCCGCAGAACGGGCTCTTCTCGGCCATCGCCCGGGGTTTCGGCGCGCAGCCGATCCTGTTTCTCGAGCAGTATCCGATGTGGTCGGTCATCGGCATCGTCTCGTGGGAGTGGCTCCCCTTCGCCACGCTGATCCTGCTCACGGCGCTGCAATCCCTGTCCTCGGAACAGCTGGAAGCCGCCGAGATGGACGGGGCCGGACCCTTCGCCCGGTTCCGCCATATCATCCTGCCGCACCTGACCCGGGCGATCACCGTGGTCATCCTGATCCAGACGATCTTCCTGCTGGGCATCTTCGGCGAGATCTTCACCACCACGCAAGGCGGCCCCGGCTCGGCCTCGACCACGCTGCCCTACATGATCTTCAAGCAGGCCATCGCCGCCAAGGACATCGGCCGCGCGGCGGCGGGCGGGATCATCGCGGTGATCCTTGCGAACATCGTGGCCTACTTCCTGATGCGCGGCCTTGGGAGAAACCTCGATGCGTGACTGCAGGACACCCGCCCCGGGCCTGACCCGGGAGCCCGCCCCGGGCCTGACCCGGGAGCCCGCCCCGGGCCTGACCCGGGAGCCCGCCCCGGGCCTGACCCGGGAGCCTGCCCCGGGCCTGACCCGGGGACTCCTTCGGCACCGCCGCACCGCCTCATACCAAGAGGTCCCGGGTCAGGCCCGGGACGGGGTTGAAAGGATCTGACATGGCCCGCGCCCATTCCCCCCGTCGCATGTGGCTGACCACCGCCGCCGCCTGGTTCGTGGCCCTTGTCATCTTCTTCCCCGTCCTCTGGATGATCCTGACCAGCTTCAAGACCGAACCCTCGGCCGTCGCCATGCCGCCGCAGTTCCTGTCGGCCGACTGGACGCTGGAAAACTACGCCGAGGTCTGGGCGCGGTCGGACTATCCCCGGTTCTTCTGGAATTCGGTTGTCATCGCCGTGGGATCCACCGTTCTGGGTCTGGCCGTCGCGATCCCTGCCGCTTGGGCGATGGCCTTCGTGCCGGGGCGGAAAACGAAGGACCTCCTGATGTGGATGCTGTCCACCAAGATGATGCCCGCCGTCGCGGTGATGATCCCGCTGTATCTCATCTTCCAGCGGCTGGGGCTGATGGACACCCGGATCGGCCTTGTCCTGGTCCTGATGCTGATGAACCTGCCGATCATCATCTGGATGCTCTACACATACTTCAAGGAAATCCCCGGCGAGATCCTCGAAGCCGCCCGCATGGACGGGGCCACCCTCTGGGGCGAGATCATCCATGTCCTGACGCCCATGGCCCTGCCGGGCATCGCCTCGACCATGCTCCTGAACATCATCCTCGCCTGGAACGAGGCGTTCTGGACCATCGTCCTGACAACCACCAGGGCGGCGCCGCTCTCGGCCTTCATCGCCAGCTTCTCGGCGCCGCAGGGCCTGTTCTACGCGAAACTCTCGGCGGCCTCGGCCATGGCCATCCTGCCGATCCTGATCCTTGGCTGGTTCAGCCAGAAGCAACTCGTGCGCGGCCTGACCTTCGGCGCGGTGAAGTGAGGTAACATGGGCAAGATCCAACTGACCAGGGTGCGCAAGTCCTTCGGCGAGGTGGACGTCATCCCCGGCATCGACCTGACCATCGAGGACGGAGAATTCGTCGTCTTCGTCGGCCCGTCCGGCTGCGGCAAGTCCACGCTCCTGCGGCTGATCGCGGGGCTGGAGGATACCACCTCGGGCAGCATCGAGATCGACGGCAGGGATGCCACCAACCTGCCGCCAGCAAGGCGGGGCCTCGCCATGGTGTTCCAGTCCTACGCGCTTTACCCCCACATGACGGTGCGCAAGAACATTGCCTTCCCGCTGAAGATGGCCGGGATGGACAAGGCCGAACAGGACGCCCGCGTCGAACGCGCCGCCAAGGTGCTGAACCTGACCAACTACCTTGACCGCCGCCCCGGCCAGCTGTCCGGCGGCCAGCGCCAGCGCGTCGCCATCGGGCGGGCCATCGTGCGCGAACCCGCGGCCTTCCTGTTCGACGAACCGCTGTCGAACCTCGACGCCGCCCTGCGGGTCGGCATGCGGCAGGAGATCAGCGAACTGCACCAGAGCCTGAAAACCACGATGATCTACGTCACCCACGACCAGGTCGAAGCCATGACCATGGCCGACAAGATCGTCGTCCTGAACGCCGGCCGCATCGAACAGGTCGGCGCGCCGCTGGAGCTTTACAACCACCCGAAGAACCTCTTCGTCGCGGGCTTCATCGGCTCGCCGCGCATGAATTTCATCGAAGGCGCCGAGGCCGCGAAGCACGACGCCCACACCATCGGCATCCGGCCCGAGCATATCGCCGTGGGCGAGGGCCCGTGGGAGGGGGTCGTCGGCCTGTCGGAACACCTCGGCTCGGACAGCTTCCTGAAGGTCGCGGTCGAGGGCATCGGCCCTCTGACCGTCCGCGCGCCGGGAGAGGTTCACGCCCGCCACGGCGACCGCATCCGGCTGGCCCCGGCCGGAAAGATCCACCGCTTTGACAAGAATGGACTGGCACTATGAGACTTGCAGGCAAGACCGCCCTCATCACCGGGGGCGCGCGGGGCATCGGACTGGCCTTCGTCGAGGCCTATCTGCGCGAAGGCGCAAAGGTGGCGATTGCCGACCTGACCGGCGCGCAAGAGGCGGCGGCGCGGCTGGGCGACCGCACCATCGGCCTCACGATGGACGTGACCGATCAGGCCTCGATCGACGCGGGCGTAAAGGCGGCGGCGGATTGGGGCGGGGGCATCGACATCCTTCTCAACAACGCCGCCGTGTTCGACCTCGCCCCCATCGTGGAGATCACACGCGAAAGCTATGACCGCATCTTCGCCGTGAACGTCGCGGGGACCCTGTTTCCCTTGCAGGCGGTGGCCCGGCTGATGATTGCGCAAGGTCGCGGCGGCAAGATCATCAACATGGCGTCGCAGGCCGGGCGGCGCGGTGAGGCGCTGGTGGCGGTCTATTGCGCCTCGAAGGCTGCGGTCATCAGCCTGACGCAATCCGCCGGCCTCGACCTCATCAGGCACGGGATCAACGTGAACGGCATCGCGCCGGGCGTGGTGGACACGCCGATGTGGGATCAGGTCGATGCGCTGTTTGCCAAATACGAGAACAAGCCCCTCGGCCAGAAGAAGCGCGAGGTGGGCGCGGCGGTGCCCTACGGGCGCATGGGCCGCCCCGAGGACATGACGGGCGCGGCCGTTTTCCTCGCCTCGGCCGAGGCCGATTACATCGTCGCCCAGACGCTGAACGTCGATGGCGGCAACTGGATGAGCTGACCGATGACCGTGCAACTTCCCGCCTACGACCGTTCGAAGCTGACCCCGGGGATCGTCCATATCGGCCTCGGAAACTTTCACCGGGCGCATATGGCCGTCTATCTGGACGACCTGTTCAACAAGGGTCTGAACCACGACTGGGCGATCCTGGGCGCCGGGGTGCGCGAGGGCGATGCGCGGATGCGCGAGGCGCTGAAGGCGCAGGATTGCCTGTCCACGGTGATCGAGCTGGATCCCAGGGGCAAATCCGCGCGGCGGGTGGGGGCGATGATCGACTTCCTGCCGGTGGAACCCGACAACGCGGCGCTCATCGCGGCCATGTCCCGCCCCGGGATCCGCATCGTCAGCCTGACCGTCACCGAGGGCGGCTATTTCATCAACCCGGCAACCGGCGCCTTCGACCCGACCAACCCCGAGATCGTCGCGGATGCCGCCAACCCGCACCGCACGGCCTTCGGCGCGATCATCGCGGCCCTGAAGGCGCGCAAGGCGGCGGGAGTGATGCCGTTCACGGTGATGAGTTGCGACAACCTTCCCGGCAACGGCCATGTGACGCGCGACGCGGTGACGGGCCTTGCGCGGCTGTCCGATCCCGCCTTCGCCGACTGGATCGCGTCGAACGTCGCCTTCCCGAACGGCATGGTGGACCGGATCACCCCGGCCACCGGCCCGCGCGAAAGGGCGATGGCGGCGGCCTTCGGGCTGGCCGACGACCCCGCGCCCGTCACCTGCGAGCCGTTCCGGCAATGGGTGCTGGAGGACAACTTCCCCGCCGGCCGCCCGGCGTGGGAGAAGGTCGGCGTAACCCTCACCCCGCATGTCCACAATTTCGAGCTGATGAAGATCCGCATCCTGAACGGCGGCCATGCGACCATCGCCTATCCGGGGGGCCTGATGGACATCGAATATGTCCACGAGGCGATGGCGAACCCGCTGATCCGGGGCCTTCTGGACAAGGTCGAGGTGAACGAGATCATCCCCTACATCCCGCCCGTCCCGGACACCAACCTCGGCGACTACTACCGCCTGATCGTGGAACGGTTCAGCAACCCGGAGGTCGCCGACACCGAACGCCGCCTCTGCCTGGACGGGTCCAACCGTCAGCCGAAGTTCATCGTCCCCTCGATCCGTGACGCGCTCGCGGCGGGCGGGTCGGTCGAGGGGCTGGCCTTGGTCAGCGCGATGTGGTGCCGCTACTGTTACGGCGAAACCGACAGCGGCACGCCGATCCCGCCGAACGATCCCGACTGGGACGCGCTGGTCGCCCGGTCGAAGGCCGCAAAGGCGCGTCCGGCGGCCTGGCTGGAGATGACGGCGGTCTATGGCGATCTGGGGCAGGACGCCCGGTTTGCCGCGGCCTTCGAGCGGCAGCTGAACCGGCTCTGGGCTGTTGGCACCCGACAGACTCTGGCCGACTACCTGGCCTAAGGCGTGGGCGCGACAAGGGGCGGGGTCCCGGGCGGCGCAAAGTCCGGCACCACCCACAGCTCGACCCGGCGGTTCAGCTGGCGGCCGATGGCGGTTTCGTCGCAGGCCATCGGCAAGGCCTCGCCAAAGCCCTCGACCACCGGCATCTGCGCGGGCGACAGGTCGGGGGCGATGACCGCCAGTTCCTGCGCCACCTTGGCCGCGCGTTCCACCGACAGCGCCAGGTTGGCCTCGGCCGCGCCCGACCCGTCCGAGAACCCGGCAAGCACCAGCTTCTGGTTGCGGAACTGCCCCGCCGCGATCAGCTGCGCGAGGTCGGCCAGACTGTCCTGCGACACCGCATCCAGCGTGGACGAGCCATCCTCGAACCGGAAGGTGAAGGACAGCCGGTCGGCCCCGTCCATGATCCCCGCCAGCCGTTTCAGGTCCTCCAGCGTCACATCCTCGCCCGCGCCCTGGATCGCGTTGATCAGCCGCAGCCCGTCTGCCGTCATCGGCTGGCGCGTCACCGAGCGGTCGATGAACCCCGCCGCCGCCACCGCCTCGCCCGAAGCCGGACTGCGCAGGAAACCGATGAACTCGCGCGCCAGCAAGGGCAGGCGGCGCTTGGCCGACAAGAGCGACACCGGCAGCGCCAGCGGGTAATCCCCCGCCTTGATCGCCAGCGTCGTCGGCAACAGCGGAAAGCCGCAGCTGTCGGTCAGCGGCAATCTGCGCGCGGGAACGATGGCCGACCGCCCGCTCAGCGCGATGGCCCAGGGGTCCCTGGCCACCGCCTCGGCCAGGCTGGCCAGGTCGGGATGCACCACATCCGCCGCCGCTGTCTGGCCCAGCCGGTCGGCCAGGGCCTTTTGCAGGTCGGTGTCCGGCGACAGCGCATGGACGACCAGCGGCATGTCCGGCCCGCCGATCTCGGCCCAGTTCTCGACCTCTCCCGCCAGCACCCGGGCCAGATCGACGGTCGAGATTTCCGGCGTCGGGTTGTCCGGCGCGACCAGCACCACCATCCCCTCCATCGCCACGGAATGCGCACCAAGCCCCGGTTCCGCGCGGAAGGACAGCTTCAGCTCTGCCGCCCCGGACAGGACCGCAGCCGTTGCAGCCTCGGGGCCCATCGGCGTGAACGAGACCTCGGCCAGGACCTTGCGCGTGGTGGGGTCAAGGATGCGCGCGGCATAGGTCTCGCCCTGGGCGGCTTCGTGGATCAGGCCACGCGACCCGGCAAAGGCCTGCACCAGCGCGGGCACCAGCGCCGCCGCATCCGGCGCGCCCACCACCCGGATCACCGCCTTGGGCGCGACCAGTTCCGGGCAGGCCGGACCCTCGCAGATCACGCCCTGACCATCGACGGTCAGCAGGCCATAGCTGGTGTCGATCCGGTAGAATTCGCCGTCATAGCCCTGCAACGTCCCCGTCAGCACGATGCCGCCTTCGCGGGCGACCAGGGTCACATCCTGCGCGGCAGCAGGGACACTCACGAACGCCGCAACGCACAGCGCCGCCAGCCCTGCCTTCACACCCATCGACTGCCAATCCGCACCTTACTTCGGGGCAGAGAGTTTCAGGTCTGCGCCAAGATTCTTCAACAGCAGAATGTCGCCCGCCGTGCCGCACAGCGGAACGGCGACCTCCTGTTCCCGCATCGAAACCTCGCCCCCGGCGGCATAGACCGTGTCCAGCCGCAGGGTCCTGCCGCAAGAGGCCGGAGTGATCCGCAACTCTCCGGTCAGGTCGGCCGATCCCAGGTCGCTGCCCGGGACCGAATAGACATGCGCCATCACCGGAGCCTGCACATCCTTCGTGCCCAGCGAGATGATCCGCTGTGCCTGCGCGCCCAGGGATGCGGGCGTGCCCACCAGAAGCCTGTCGCCGTCACTGGCCCGCAGTTCCAGCTCGGCCGGCCATTCCCAGGACACCGCATAACGCGCATAGGACGCCGCCTCGGGGACCTCGACCTTCCCCAGAACCAGATGCGCGTCCGCGAGGTAGACCGCCACCATCGCTTCGGGCTTCAGCGCCGGAAGCAGAACCCGGAGGCTGCCGTTCGGCTCGGTCCGGGCGGTAAAGGACAGGCCGGAATGGCGGATAATGATCCGTTCGTTCCGATTGCACGGCGCACTCATCGACAACAGGATCATCGCACCCGAGGCCGCCGACAGGTCCATCTGCGGGCGGCAATGCTCCGCGCCCGAGGCTGCCGTTGTCCCGGCAACCGGAGTGATGCTGACAAGCTCGCCCAGCCTGCTTGCCGATGGTCCGGTCAGAGAGGCGGATCGCGGCACCGCTTCCGCGCCCGCCAAGACAACGGTCGAGGCGCCCGCGTCGGCGCGTTCGGTTGCGGCAACCACCAGGGATGGCGGGGCAGAGTGCCCCTTCTGGGTCTCGGCCGTGTGCGCCGCCGCAAAAGCGACCGCGACAGCGGCGGTTATCCGCAGAACCTTTTTACCCCAAAGCATGGCAGTGCCCCGGCACGAGAATCGCACCGTTTACGCCTAGAGGTCAATCGGGGCGGAGAAATGGCATTAATGGGGTAGGCTAAGGATCTGCTTGGAAAAAGACACAGAAGCGCCGCGTCCATCGACGCGGCGCCTGAGTCTTGGCCGATCCGTTACCGGTCAGGCGAGACGGCCGTGACAGTGCTTGAACTTCTCGCCCGAGCCGCAGGGGCAGGGGTCATTGCGACCGGGATTGCCCCAGGTGGACGGATCGGCCTCGTCAAAGCCCGCGCGCTGCGTGCCAGCCGCTGCCCCCATCGGGATTGCGACCAGCTTCACCCCCGCGGGCGGGGCCGCGGCGGGCTGGGCTGGGCTGTCCTGTCCCTCGGCAGCCTGCTGCGCGGCCAGCATCTGCCGCATCATCGCTTCCTGCTCTTCCTTCGTCACGGGACGGATGCGCGACAACTGCTGCGTCGTCTGCTCGCGCAGCGAATTCAGCAGTCCCTCGAACAACTGGAAGGCCTCGGTCTTGTATTCGTTCAGCGGGTCGCGCTGCGCGTAGCCGCGGAAGTTGACGACCGATCGCAGATGCTCAAGCCGCATCAGATGTTCGCGCCACTTGCTGTCGATGGCCTGCAACAGGACCTGCTTCTCGATGCTCTGCATCGTGCTGACCCCGAAGGCCTCGGTCTTTTCGGCCATCATCCTGTCAGAGGCTTCGATGATCCGATCGCGCACCACGGCCTGATCGACGCCTTCCTCGGCGGCCCAGTCGGCGATGGGCAGATCAAGGTTCAGCATCTCGCGGCAGGCCGCGGCCAGGCCTTCGGTATCCCAGGCGTCCGGGTAGGACTTGGGCGGCATGTTCAGATTGACGAGGTCCTCGATCACCTGATGACGCATGTCGGCGGCCACATCGGCGACGTGGTCGGCCTGCATGATCTCCATCCGCTGGCTGAAGATCGCCTTGCGCTGGTCGTTCATCACGTCGTCGAACTTCAAAAGCTGCTTGCGGATGTCGAAGTTGCGCGCCTCGACCTTGGCCTGCGCCTTTTCCAGCGACTTGTTCACCCAGGGGTGGACGATGGATTCGCCTTCCGACATGCCCAGCGTCGACAGGATCTTGTCCAGCCGTTCCGAGCCGAAGATGCGCATCAGGTCGTCTTCGAGGCTCAGGAAGAAGGCCGACCGGCCAGGGTCGCCCTGACGTCCCGAACGGCCGCGCAGCTGGTTGTCGATCCGGCGGCTTTCATGGCGTTCGGTGCCCAGGACGAACAGACCCCCGGCCTGCTTGACCGCCTCTTCCTCGTCCTTGTGTTCGGCCTCGATCCGGGCGCGGATGGCGACGTGGTCGCCATGCGGATCGGCGGCGATGGCCTCCATGATCTTGAACTCGACATTGCCGCCCAGCTTGATGTCGGTGCCGCGGCCGGCCATGTTCGTGGCAATCGTCACCGCGCCCAGCTTGCCCGCGTCGGCGACGATCTTCGCTTCCTGTTCATGCTGGCGGGCGTTCAGCACGTTGTGCGGGATGCCCTCCTTCTTCAACATCGCCGAAAGCTGTTCCGACTTCTCGATCGAGGTGGTGCCGACCAGGATCGGCTGGCGTTTCTCGTGCGCTTCCTTGATGGCCTTCAGGATGCCATCGTATTTCTCGCGCGCGGTGCGGAAGACCTGGTCGTTTTCGTCGATCCGGGCCACGGGGCGGTTCGTCGGCACCTCGACCACGCCAAGCCCGTAGATCTCGCGGAATTCCTCGGCCTCGGTCGCGGCGGTGCCGGTCATGCCGCCCAGCTTTTCATAAAGCCGGAAATAGTTCTGGAAGGTGACGCTGGCATAGGTGACGTTCTCGGGCTGGATCCTGACGCCTTCCTTGGCCTCGATGGCCTGGTGCAGCCCGTCCGACAGGCGCCGGCCCTTCATCATCCGGCCGGTGAATTCGTCGATCAGCAACACCTCGCCGTTCATCACCACATATTGCTGGTCCTTGTGGAACAGCTTGTGCGCCCGCAGCGCCTGGTTGACGTGATGGACGATGCTGGTGCTTTCGGCCGCATAGAGGCTCTGCCTCTCGGGCAGGATCCCCGCCTGGCGCAACAGGTCCTCGATGACGTCGTTGCCCTCTTCCGTCAGGGTCACGCCGCGGGTCTTTTCGTCCACCGCATAGTGTTCCGGCTGAAGGTGCGGAATGACCTTGTCGACCGCCTGATACAGCGGACTGCGGTCCTGGCTCGGCCCCGAGATGATCAGCGGCGTCCGCGCCTCGTCGATCAGGATGCTGTCCACCTCGTCGACGATGGCATAGTAATGCCCGCGCTGCGCCATGTCCTCCAGCGAGGATTTCATGTTGTCGCGCAGGTAGTCGAAGCCCAGCTCGTTGTTGGTCGCATAGGTGATGTCGGCCTTGTAGGCGGCCTTCTTCTCGTCGTCGGGCTGGTGCGAATAGACGACCCCCGTCGTCATCCCCAGCTGGGCATAGACCTTGCCCATCCATTCCGCGTCGCGCTTTGCCAGGTAGTCGTTTACCGTGACGACATGCACGCCCCGGCCGGTCAGGGCATTCAGATAGGCCGCGAAGGCCGCGACCAGCGTCTTGCCCTCGCCGGTCTTCATCTCGCTGATGTTGCCCTGGTGCAGGAAGATCGCGCCCTTCAGCTGCACATCGAAGGCCCGCAGCCCCAGCGCCCGCCGCGCCGCCTCGCGGCAGTTGGCAAAGGCTTCCGGCAGGATCGCATCCAGGCTTTCGCCGTCTTCCTGCACCCGCTTCTGGAACGCGCGCGTCCTGGCAATGATCCCCTCATCGCTCAGCGCCTGGAACTCCGGCTCCAGCGCGTTGATCTGCGCCACCACGGGGCGGACGGACTTTACCTTGCGGTCGTTCGGTGTCCCGAACATCTTCCGCGCGAGCGATCCAAGTCCCAGCATTTCATCTCCCGAGGGGCGGCTTCTGACAGCATCGTGTGTCCCTTGGGCTTGCCCGGCCCCGACACCTTCCCTAGAAGGGCCAGAGCATGACCGGTCGGCCCCGCTCCACGCGACTGTCGCGATGTAAGGGGGAAGGCCGGGATAGTCAACTTGGGCGGCCCGTCGCCCGGATCAGGAGATGGTGAAAATGACGAAACGTTCAGGCTTCTGGCCGGTTCTGGCGCTGACGGCCGCGCTTGCAGGCCCCGCCCTTGCCGAAGGCGAAACCGCCGACACCGTGGTCGCCACGGTGAACGGCACGAAGATCACGCTCGGCCACATGATCGCGCTGCGTGAATCCCTGCCGCCCGAATACCAGCAACTGCCCGACGATGTGCTGTTCAAGGGCATCTACGAACAGCTGATCCAGCAGGAAGTCCTGGCCCAGTCGGTCAAGGACCTCACCCCCCGCGCCAAGGCCACGATCGAGAACGACCGGCGCGGCCTCGTCTCGGGCATCGCGATCGACGGCATCGTCAAGGAGGCGGTGACCGACGCTGCCCTGCAAGCGGCCTATGACGCCCGCTTCAAGGACGCCAAGCCGCAGACCGAATACAATGCGGCCCATATCCTTGTGGAAACCGAGGAAGAGGCCAAGGCGATCAAGGCCGAACTCGATGCCGGCGCCGATTTCGCCGAACTGGCCAAGGCCAAGTCCACCGATACCGGCTCGGGTGCCAATGGCGGCAACCTGGGCTGGTTCGGTCTTGGCATGATGGTCAAGCCGTTCGAGGATGCGGTCGTTGCCGCCAAGGTCGGCGAAGTCACGGGTCCGGTGCAAAGCGAATTCGGCTGGCACCTGATCCTGGTCAAGGAAACCCGCGTTGCCGAAAAGCCGACGCTGGACCAGATGCGGGATGAACTGGCCGCCGAGGTGGAAAACAAGGCGATCAGTGCCAGGGTCGAGGAACTGACCAAGGGCGCAACCGTCACTCGCGAAGGCGAGGCACTGGATCCCGCGCTTCTGAAGAAAGCGGAGCTGATCGACTGACACGCGGAACCGGGGGACGGACATGGCAAAGACCGACTGGAAGGCCGAAGCGAAGGCGCTGAAGAAGAAGGTCCGCAAGCTGAAGGACAGCCTGACCGCCGCCGCCGGTCCGGTGGCCGATGCGGTGCAAGAGGCCGTGGGCGATGCGGTGGCGGCGGCGAGAAAGGCGATGAAGCCGGTCTCGCCCCTGGCCCCCGCCAGCTTCCCCGCGCTCCCCGCCATCAAGGGGGCCGAGTTCGCAGCGGTCGAGGCCGGGGTGCGCTACCAGAACCGCAAGGACGTGATGCTGGTCCGCCTCGCGCCCGGCACGACCATCGCCGGGGTCTTCACCCGGTCCTCGACCCGCTCGGGCTGCGTGCGTGACTGTCAGGCGAAACTGGCGATGAAGGTGCCCGCCGATGCGGGGGCTGCGATCATCGTGAACTCGGGCAATTCCAACGCCTTCACCGGCAAGGCGGGCGACGAGGCCGTCGCCGCCGTCACCGGCGCCGTGGCCGAGGCGCTGGGGATCCCGCCCAGCCGCGTCTTCTCCTCCTCGACCGGGGTGATCGGCGAGCCGCTGCCGTATCAGAAGATCACCGCCAGAGTGCCCGACCTGGTGGCCGGGCTGACCGAGGACGCGGTCGAAATGGCCGCCCGGGCGATCATGACCACCGACACCTTCCCGAAAGGCGCCGCCGCCACGGTGCAGGGCGACGGCGGCATGATCCACATTTCCGGCATCGCCAAGGGCTCGGGCATGATCGCGCCCGACATGGCGACGATGCTGGTCTACATCTTCACCGATGCGAAGATCGGGGCGAACCAGCTCCAGAAGATGCTGTCGCGCCATGTGGATGCGACCTTCAACTCGATCACGGTGGACAGCGACACCTCGACCTCCGACACGCTGCTGATCGCCGCCACCGGGCAGTCCCCCGCGGCGGACCTGAAAGGCCCGACGCTGAAGGCCTTCGAGACCGCGCTCCATGGCGTGATGCGCGACCTTGCGTTGCAAGTGGTGCGCGATGGCGAGGGCGCGACCAAGCTGGTCGAGGTGCGCGTCACCGGCGCGGCCTCGGATGAGGATGCCACGAAGGTCGCCTTCGCCATCGCCAACTCGCCCCTCGTCAAGACCGCCGTGGCCGGACAGGACCCGAACTGGGGCCGGATCGTCGCCGCCGTGGGCAAGTCGGGCGCCCAGGCCGACCGCGACCGTCTGACCATCCGCTTCGGCGACATCCTCGTCGCCCGCGACGGCTGGCGGAACCCCGATTACCGGGAAGAGGACGGCGCTGCTTACATGCAAGGCCAGGAACTGGTCTTTGCCGTCGATCTCGGCCTCGGCAAGGGCCGACGCACGGTCTGGACCTGCGATCTCACCGCGCGCTACATCGAGATCAACGCCGACTACCGCTCCTGATTTCATCTGTCCGCAAATATCCCACGGGGGGTCCGGGGGGTGTGAAACCCCCCGGGGCGTCCGCAAAGGACCACATATGAAGATCGTCCTCGTCTCTGCCGTCGCCCTGATCGACCCCGACGGTCGCGTGCTTCTGGCCCAGCGGCCCGAGGGCAAGTCGCTTGCAGGGCTGTGGGAATTTCCCGGCGGCAAGGTCGAACCCGGCGAGACGCCCGAAGCCGCCCTGATCCGCGAGCTGAAGGAAGAGCTCGACATCGACACCTGGGCCTCCTGCCTTGCGCCGCTGAGCTTCGCGAGTCATTCCTACGACGACTTCCACCTTCTGATGCCCTTGTTCGCCTGCCGCCGCTGGCAGGGCACGGTGCGCGCGACCGAAGGCCAGCAGCTGGCCTGGGTCAGGCCGAACGCCCTGCGCGATTATCCGATGCCGCCGGCCGACCTGCCGCTGATCCCGATCCTGCGCGACTGGCTCTGACCGCCGCGCGTTGACGCCGAAGGCGCACGACAAGTCGCCCCAAACGGAAAGCGCCGAACCCGAAGGCCCGGCGCATTCGTTAAGTTTTCCTGAACGCCCACAGCCAACCCTTTGAAAAGATTGGCTCTGAAAAACGCGCCGCGCGCGGCGGCCCGGTCACGCCAGCGTGCGCTGGACTTCCTCCCGCTCGAAGATCTCGATGACATCGCCCTGCCGGATGTCCTCGTAGTTCTCGAAGGCCATCCCGCATTCCTGGCCCGAGATGACTTCCTTCACCTCGTCCTTGAACCGCTTCAGCGTCTTCAGCGTGCCCTCGTGGATCACCACGTTGTCGCGCAGCAGGCGCACGCCAGCCGACCGCCGGGCAACGCCCTCGGTGACCAGACAGCCCGCGACCTTGCCGACGCCCGAGACCTTGAAGACCTCCAGGATCTTCGCATAGCCGATGAAGGTCTCGCGCACCTCGGCCTTGAGCAGGCCCGAGGCGGCGGCCTTGATGTCGTCCACCAGGTCATAGATGATCGAGTAATAGCGGATCTCGACCCCCTTCTGCGTGGCCGAGGCCCGCGCCGTCGCGTTGGCGCGGACGTTGAAGCCGATGATCGGCGCCTTCGAGGCCTCGGCCAGGGCCACGTCGGTGTCGGTGATCGCCCCCACGCCCGAATGCAGCACGCGGACGCGCACCTCGTCGTTGCCGATCTTCTCCATCGCCTGGACGATCGCCTCGGCCGAGCCTTGCACATCGGCCTTGATCAGGATCGGCAGTTCCGCGACCGACTGGTCGGCCTTGGCCTTGGCCATCAGCTGTTCCAGCGTCGTCGCAGCCCCGGCGGCAGCCCGCTTGTCCTTGGCGGTCTTGATCCGGTAGTCGGCGATCTCGCGCGCCTGGGCTTCGGTTTCGACCACGTTCAGCGTGTCGCCGGCAGAGGGCGTGCCCGACAGACCCAGCACCTCGACCGGAACCGACGGCCCTGCCTCGGGGATCGTCTCGCCCTTGTCGTTGATCAGCGCACGGACCTTGCCCCACTGTTCGCCGACGACGAAGATGTCGCCCTTCCTCAGCGTGCCGTTCTGGACCAGAACCGTCGCCACCGGGCCGCGACCCACGTCCAGCTTGGCCTCGATCACCGCGCCCGAGGCCGCCCGGTTCGGGTTGGCCTTCAGTTCCAGCAGCTCGGCCTGCAAGGCGATGGCTTCAAGGAGGTCGTCCAGCCCCTGGCCCGTCTTGGCCGACACTTCCACATCCTGCACGTCGCCGGACATGGCTTCGACCACGACCTCGTGCTGCAACAGGTCGGTGCGGACCTTCGTCGGATTCGCTTCGTGCTTGTCGATCTTGTTGATCGCCACGATCATCGGCACCTTGGCCGCCTTGGCGTGGTTGATCGCCTCGACCGTCTGCGGCATCACGGCGTCATCGGCCGCGACCACCAGGACCACGATGTCCGTCACCTGAGCCCCGCGCGAGCGCATGGAGGTGAAGGCCGCGTGGCCCGGCGTGTCGAGGAAGGTGATCAGCTGGCCGTTGGGCGTCTTCACCTGATAGGCGCCGATGTGCTGGGTGATCCCGCCCGCCTCGCCGGTGGCGACATTGGTCTTGCGGATCGCGTCCAGAAGCGAGGTCTTGCCGTGGTCGACATGGCCCATGATCGTGACGATCGGCGGGCGCGGGCGCAGGTCCTCGGGCCGGTCCTTCACGGTGTCGATGACCTGTTCGACATCGGCGTCCGAGACGCGGACGGCCTTGTGGCCGAATTCCTCGATGACAAGCTCGGCGGTGTCGGCGTCGATGGGCTGGTTCATCGTGACCATCATGCCCATCTTCATCAGCACCTTGACCACGTCGGCGGCCCGTTCGGCCATCCGGTTGGCCAGTTCGCTGACGACGATGGTTTCCGGCAGCTGCACCTCGCGCACCTGCTTTTCGGCCTTGTGACCCAGACCCAGAGCCTTGGCCCGCGCCTTTTCCTGCTTTCGCTTGATCGCGGCCAGGCTGCGCTGGCGGCCGCCTTCGTCCGAGATCGCATCGGACAGCGTCAGCTTGCCCGAGCGACGGCCTTCTTCGCCCCCGCGCTTGGCGCCGCGGTCGGAACGGTCATCCTTTTCGCGGTCGGTCTTGCGGGGCGAAAGGCCCGGCTTGGCCGAAGCGGGGCCGCGCGCATCTTCTGCCGTGGCGGGCGAGGCAGGCGCAGCGCGCTCTGCGGGCTTGGTCGCAGCCGGCGCTGGCGTCGTCGAGCGGGCGCGGGTGCCCAGAACTTCGGCCTTGCGGGCTTCGGCAGCGGCGATCCTGGCCGCAGCCTCGGCCTTGGCGGCACGTTCCTCTTCCTCGGCCTTAAGGCGCAGCGCCTCGGCGCGCTCGCGCTCCTCGCGTTCCTTCGCCTCGATCTCTTCACGGCGGCGGGCGCGGTCTTCCTCGCGGGCGCGGTCCTCTGCGGCGCGGCGGGCGGCATCCTCGGCCTCGCGCGCCTTGGCGGCACGCAGGGCGGCGAGACGACGTTCCATCTCGGCATCCGAGATTCCGGCAGGACGCTTCGACGGGTCGCCAAGGTTGGTCGCAGCCGAGGTCGTGCCGGCGGCTGGCGCCCCCGGTTTCGCCGGAGTGGGCACCACAACGCGCTTGCGCTTGGTTTCGACCACGACGCTCTTGGTCCGGCCATGGCTGAAGCTTTGCTTCACCTGTCCGGAACGGGGGGCGCCCCCAAGGCCAAGAGGTTTCTTGCCGTCAGTATCGCTCATGCGTTCTTCGTATCCTTCATGGCGGTCTCGCCGCCGTCATCCCCGTCAGACTGGGTTGGCAGATGCCCACGCAGTCCGGCGAGTTTTGCCGCTTCCTCTACAACACGGGACCTGAGTCCACCAGCGGCAAGCGCGGCGTGTATCGCACGTTCGCGCCCGAATGCCAAACCGATTTCCCCAGCCGAAAGGCAGCCGATAAAGCCTTTTGCGCCCTCCGGCGCGTGCAGCTTGGTCTTGCCCCGTTCCGACCCGTCGCTGGCCTGGATCAGCGTCGCCGCCGTGCCCTTGACCAGCCAGTCCTTCACCTTCTCGTAGCCGGTGACAGCCTCACCTGCCTTGCGCGCCATCGACAGCATGTCGATGGTCCGTTGCAGCACCAGAGACTCGACCAGATCGGCAAGCCCCTCGGGCACCTTGACGGGCTGGCGAGCAGCGCGAGAGAAGAGGTTCTTCTTCGCAGCCTTTTCCAATGCCGCGCGGGTTGCCGAGACATAGATGCCCCGGCCCGGCAGCTTCCCTAGCACGTCCGGGACGATCTGCCCATCAGGCCCGACGCAAAAGCGGATCAGCCCCGCCTTCGGCTGGCTTTCCCCGGTCGCAATGCACTTGCGTTCCGGCTCGATCCGTTCCTTTTCCCGGCCGCCGCGCGTCAACGCGTGTCCCCGAGGCCTGAGATCAGGCCTCGGCCTCCTCGTCGTCGGCAGCCTCGTCGGCGGGCTGCTCCAGTTCCGTCGGATCGACCCAGCCCAGCATGACCCGCGCGGTCATGATGAGGTTCTGCGCCTCTTCCAGCGACATGTCGAACTTTTCCAGAACCCCTTCGTCCTTCTTGCGCTGACCATTCTCGGTCGTCCAGCCGCCAGCCAGTTCCCAGTCGGCGCAGGTGGCGAAGTCCTCCAGGGTCTTGATCCCGTCCTTGGCCAGCGCCTCGAGCATCTGCGGCGTCAGGCCCTCGAAGTTCACCAGGCTGTCCTCGACGCCAAGCGCACGGGCGTTTTCCATTGCCTTGGCGTTGGCGGCTTCCAGATAGTCGCGGGCGCGGGCCTGAAGTTCTGCGGCGGTGTCCTCGTCGAAGCCGTCGATGGACAGAAGTTCGTCAAGCTCGACATAGGCGACTTCTTCCAGATTGGTGAAGCCTTCGGCGACCAGAAGCTGGGCCATCATCTCGTCGACGTCCAGCGCATCCATGAACAGCTTGGTGCGTTCGGCGAATTCGGCCTGACGGCGCTGCGATTCCTCGGCCTCGGTCAGGATGTCGATGTCGAGGCCGGTCAGCTGGCTGGCGAGGCGGACGTTCTGGCCGCGACGACCGATGGCAAGCGAAAGCTGTTCATCGGGGACGACGACCTCGATCTTCCCGGCCTCTTCGTCGAACACGACCTTGGAGACCTCGGCCGGTTGCAGCGCGTTCACAAGGAAGGTCGCGGTGTCCTGGTTCCACGGGATGATGTCGATCTTTTCGCCCTGCAGCTCGTTCACCACGGCCTGAACGCGGCTGCCGCGCATGCCGACGCAGGCGCCGACGGGGTCGATGGAGTTGTCGTAGGAGATCACGGCGATCTTGGCGCGGCTGCCCGGGTCGCGGGCGACGGCCTTGATCTCGATGATGCCGTCATAGATTTCCGGCACTTCCATCTTGAAGAGCTCGGCCATGAACTGCGGATCGGTGCGCGACAGGAAGACCTGCGGGCCCCGAGGTTCGCGGCGCACGTCCTTGATGTAGCAGCGGATGCGGTCGCCGATGCGGTAGGCTTCGCGCCCGATCTTCTCGTTCCGGCGCAGGATGCCTTCGCCGCGGCCGATGTCGACGATGATGTTGCCGTATTCCTCGCGCTTGACGGCACCGTTGATGATCGTGCCCTTGCGGTCCTTGAACTCTTCATATTGCCGGTCGCGCTCGGCCTCGCGCACCTTTTGCAGGATGACCTGCTTGGCCGACTGCGCCGCAATCCGGCCCAGATCGACGGGCGGAACCTCGTCCACGATCTCGTCGCCGACCTTGGGGTCGGCAAGGTAGGCTTTCGCCTGCTTCACCGTCAGCTGGGCGTGGTGGTTTTCCACAGCGTCGTCCTCGACCACGGTGCGGACGCGGGTAAAGGTCGCCCGGCCGGTCTTGCGGTCGATCTTCACGCGGATGTCCATTTCCGCGCCGTAGCGCGACTTGGCGGCGCGGGCGAGGCTGTCCTCCATCGCCTGGATCACCAGATCCGGGTCGATCATCTTTTCGCGCGCCACGGCTTCGGCGGTCTGCAGAAGCTCCAGCTGGTTGGCAGAGGTGATTGCCATGGGTTTCTCTCCCTAGTGTTTCGTCTCGGGGGCGGGCGCGTCGTCCTCGTCCCCGTCCATTTCCTCGATCGCGTCGAACTGGCCCTCGGCGGGCTCGGCCACCTTCTTCTGGCGCAGCATTTCCGCGATCAGCGCGTCCGACAGGATCAGCTTGGCATCGGACAGCCAGTCGAACTTCAGCCCGATGGTCACGTCCTCGCCGCTTTCGGGAATGGTGATGAGAACCTCGTCCCCTTCCACCCCGGCCAGATCGCCCTTGAAGCGGCGGCGGCCGTCGATCAGCTCGGTCGTCTCGATCCGGGCTTCCCAGCCCTTCCAGGTCTCGAAGTCCTTCAGCCGGGTCAGCGGCCGGTCGATGCCGGGTGAGGAGACTTCAAGGATGTAGTTGTCCTCAAGTGGATCCTCCACGTCCAGCACGGCCGAGACGGCGGTAGAGATGTCGCCGCATTCGTCCACGCCGATCCCGCCCTCGGGGCGGTCGGCCATGATCTGCAACACGCGCGTCTTGCCGCCCATCAGCCGCAAGCGGATCAGTTCGAAGCCCAGACCCTCGATCACCGGCTGAACGATGTCAGCCAAGCGGCGGTCGATGGCGGTTTTCGCGATCAGATCGGACATGTCATTCCAGAAACAAAAAGGCGGACCCAGCGGCCCGCCCGTGACTTTCGGTAGCTTCCAGTTTGGACCCGGAAGCAGCTGTTGATGGGGATATAGGCGCCTTGGCTCGAGTCTGCAAGCAGAATGCTCATCGACTTCGTCGGCCCTTTTCGCGGGTCCGGCCAGAAGTGCCCGCGGGGCTTGACGAGCGGCGTTCAGAGCTTGCGGAACACCATCACGAGGCCCCGGTCGTCCTTGTGCGGATGATCCGCGCCTTCGTAGATGGGAATGTCACGCCAGGTGACCGGACTGATCCTGCCGTGGGCCACCATCCGCGCCAGTTCCGACCCGAAGCCCGCGCCATCCAGCACCGGGCCTATGGTGCCGCAGGCGAACACGGCACCGGGGCGGGTGATGCGGAGCAGTTCCGGGAAACATTCCGGCCCGACATGGCCATGGGTGAAGGTGCCGCAGCTGATGACCGCGTCATAGCTGGCGTCCGGGATGTCCAGCGCCTTGGTCAGATCGCCCAGCATGAGCTTGCGATACAGGCCCTTCGGCCGGGCGATCTCCAGCATCTCGGGCGTGATGTCCAGCGCATCGACGGTCAGCCCGCGCAGATGTTCGGCCACGAGGCCAGTGCCGGCACCGATGTCGAGGATCTCGGCCCCGGGCGCGATCTCGCCCTTCAGGATCGCCGCAATCTCGCGCGGGGCGATGTAGCCCCAGGCCGCGCCAAAACTCTCGTCGTAGGTGGGCGCCCAGTCGCCATACATGCGGCGGGCGTCGTCGGGGCCGTTGATCTGATAGGCTTCGTCAAGGTCGTAGGCAGCGTCGTCCATGGCAGTCCCCGGTTGTTTGGCGATGCCATGCCAGCCCGGTGTCACAATCCGATGACGGAAATCGTCCCGTCCCGTGCAAGGTCGGGAACTCAACCTTGCCCAATCGGTTTCCCCTGCATTGAAGGGTGCTGCACAAGCTGCAATAGTCCCTTGAAGTGTTGCCGGAAGGGGTATGTGTTCATGAGGGCCGGTCGCAGTGCAAGGCGAGCCCGGATGGTCGTTCTTGCGGCCATGCTGAGCCTTGCAACGAGCCAGGCCCAAGCCCTGGACCGGCTGGATTTCGTCGTGTCCGGCGGGTCGGCGGATCTGTCCAGGGCCGTCGGGGAGGCCTCGATGCTGCGGTCCCTGCACGCGCAGGGGCTGACCGATCCGCAGGACCTGCTGGCGGCGGCGAGGTCCGACTATGCCCGCATCCTGGCCGCGCTTTATGCCAGGGGGCACTATTCTGTCGCCATCCGCATCCTGATCGACGGGCGCGAGGCCGCCGATATTCCCGCGCTGGAGGCGCCGCGGTCGATCTCGACCATCCGGGTTCAGGTCGACCCCGGCCAGCCCTTCCGTTTCGGCCTGGCCCGCGTGGCGCCAGTGGCCCCGGGCGCCGACCTGCCCAAGGGGTTCCAGCGCGACGCGGTTGCCGAAAGCGGTGCGGTCACGGCGGCGGTCGATGCGGCGATCGGCGCCTGGCGCGAGGCGGGCCATGCCAAGGCCTTCGTCACGGCGGACGAGGTGGTCGCCGACCATGCCGCCCGAAGGATCGACGCAGATATCCGGCTGGACCCCGGCCCGCGCTTGCGATTTGGCCGGCTGGAGATCACCGGCGAGCAACGGATGCGCGAGGCGCGTATCCGCAAGATCGCCGGTCTGCCCGAAGGCGAGACCTTCAGCGAAACCGAACTGCGCCGGGCGGAGAACCGGCTGCGGCGGACCGGCATCTTCGCCTCGGTCGCGCTGACCGAAGACGAGCGGATCACCGCGCCCGACCTTCTGGGCGTCACCGCGACCGTGGTCGAACAGAAACCCCGCCGCTATGCGCTGGGGGTAGAGGTCGCAAGCCTGGACGGCGTCGCGCTGCAGGCCTCATGGCTGCATCGCAACCTGCTGGGCGGGGGAGAGCGGCTGGGTCTGAAGGGCGAGATGACCAATATCGGTGCCAGCCTCAGCGGCATCGACTACGGGCTGGAGGTGACGCTGGACCGCCCCGCCACCCTGTCGCCCGACACGACGGCGGGGCTGCTGCTGAGCTATGCGCATGAAGACGAGATCGACTACAATCTGGATGCCCTCAGCTTCGGTCTGCGGTTCAGCCATGTCTTTTCCGACAGGCTGACGGCGCGGCTGGGGCTGACCTACGACACGATGCGCGGGCGCGATCCCGGGGGGCGGTTCGATTTCCGCAACATGTCCCTGCCTGCGGGCCTGACCTGGGACAGGCGCGACGAGGCGAAGGATCCGACACGGGGGTTCTACCTGGATGCGACCGCCAAGCCCTTTCTTGGCTTCGGCACCACGGGGTCGGGACTGCGCGCTACGGTTGACGGGCGGGTCTATCGCTCGCTCGGGGCGCCCGGGCGCCTGGTGATCGCCGCGCGGGCCCAGGCCGGGGCAGTGTTCGGCTCGACGCTGCTCGAGACGCCGCGAAGCGACCTGTTCTTCTCGGGCGGTGGAGGCACGGTGCGCGGTCAGCCCTACCGCTCGCTGGGGGTCGCCGTGGCGCGGGGGTTCGGGCCTCAGTTCCTGATCGGTGGCAAATATTTCCTGGCCGGATCGCTGGAGCTGCGCGCCAAGGTCAGCGACCGGATCGGGGTTGTGGGCTTTGTGGACTGGGGCAGCATCGGCATCGACGGCTTCGGCGGTGACCTTGCCAACTCTCATGCCGGGGCGGGCCTTGGTCTGCGCTATGACACCGGGCTGGGGCCGATCCGCGTCGACGTCGCCGCCCCGATCAGCGGCACGACCGGGGACGGGGTGCAGTTCTACGTCGGCCTGGGGCAGTCCTTCTGATGCGGCGCGCCTGGGTCATTGCCGGATGTCTCGTGGCGGGCGCGGCCTGGGCGCAGACCGACGACCGCGACTATCTGACCGCGTTCCTTGAGGACACGCTGTCCGACGCCGGGCGTCAGGTGACGGTGACGGGCTTTTCGGGTGCCCTGTCGTCGCAGGCCACGATCGAACAGCTGACGATTGCCGACGATCAGGGCGTCTGGATCACGCTGAACGGCGTCGTCCTGGACTGGAGCCGTTCCGCCCTTCTGTCCGGTGCCGTCGAGGTCAGCGAACTTTCGGCCAAGGAAATCATCGTGGCGCGGACCCCGGTGGCGGCCGAAGGCTCCACTCCCTCGCCCGAGGCGCAGGGCTTCAGCCTGCCTGAACTGCCGGTGTCGATCAATATCGACCGGGTCGCGGCGGAACGCATCGAACTGGCGCCGGAGGTGCTGGGGCAGGAGGTGACGGGGACGCTGGAGGCCTCGCTGCAACTGGCGGGGGGCGAGGGGCAGGCGGTGCTGGACCTGATCCGTACCGGGGAGGGACCTGCCGGGGATATCCGGCTGGAGGCATCCTATGCCAACGTGACGCGCGACCTGAAACTTTCGCTGATCGCGGAAGAAGACGCAGGGGGGCTGGTCGTGCAGGCTCTCTCGGTTCCGGGGGCCCCTTCGGCGCGGCTGGAGGTGGTGGGCGAGGGGCCGATTGACGACTTTCAGGCCGACATCCGGCTTGCGACCGACGGGGCCGAACGGTTGCAGGGCGTTGTGACCGTCAAGGCTGATGACGATGGCCAGAGGTTCGCGGCACAGCTTGCGGGCGATCTGGCCCCCGTGCTGGTCCCGGACATGGTGGATTTCTTCGGCACCGAAGTGGGGCTGAAACTTGATGCCCGGCGCACTGCGGTCGGGCGGGTGGTCGTGGACCATTTCGATCTGTCCGCCCGGTCGCTGGCACTGTCCGGCTCGGCCGAGATTGCGGCGGACGGATTGCCGGAACGGGTCGATGTCACCGGCACTCTGGCCGCGCCCGATGGTCAGCCGCTGGCGCTGCCCTTCGTCGAAGGCACGCGCGTGACCAGGGCAGACTTCCAGCTGACATCGATTCAGAAACAAGAGAACGGCTGGTCGGGGTCGGTGTCGGTCGCCGGGCTGGACCGCGCTGACGTGAAGATCGCGCAACTGGCGCTGAACGGCTCGGGCCGGATCGGGCGCAGCGCGGCGGGGAAGAGCCTTGGAGGCACGCTCACGGCCAGGGCGACGGGACTTGCCCCGACAGACCCGGCTCTGGCCGATGCGCTTGGCCGCGAGATCAGCGCAGCCCTGAAGTTCTACGCGCAGGAAGGGTCGGGTGCCCTGCGGGTGACGGACATCCGGCTTGAAGGGGCCGGGATGACCGGAACCGGGGCGGTGCAGATCGAGGGCCTGGACGCCGCCCTGTTGACCAGCGGCAGGCTGTTGGTCGAGGCCTCCGACTTCGCCCGCTTTTCGCGGCTTGCCGGGCGCGATCTGGGTGGGGCGGGGCGGCTGGAGATCAGCGGCTCGGCCAGCCGGCTGTCGGGGGTGTTCGATGCCGACATCAGCTTTGAGGGGTCCGGGCTTGCCATCGGACAGGCCGAGGCGGACCGGCTGCTTGCGGGGCGGTCTACCCTGAAGGCCTCGGTCCGGCGCGACGAGACCGGCACCCTCCTGCGCCGACTGGACGTCGCGGCGGACAGTCTGACGGCGCAGGCCAGCGGCAGGATAGCCACCGGCGGTTCTGACCTGACCGGGACGATCCGGCTTGACGACCTGTCGGTGCTTGGCGCGGGCTACGGCGGCGCGGTGGCGCTGGACGGCGCCTTCACCGGAACGCCCGAGACGGGCGCGATCCGGCTGACCGGCCGGGGTCAGTCGCTGCGGATCGGCAACCGCGAGGCGGATCGGCTGCTGGCGGGGCAAAGCGAGGTGGACCTTGAGCTTGGGCTGCGCGACGGCGTGGTCGAGATCCGCTCGGCCCGGGTGCAGAACCCGCAGCTGACGGCCAGTGCCACCGGCCAGATCGCAGAGGACATCCGGTCGATCGACCTGGACGCCCGGCTGGCCAACCTGGGCCTGATCGTCCCCGAAGTGTCCGGTCCGCTGACCGTCACCGGCAAGGCGGTGCAGGACGGTGCCGGATATCAGCTGGCGCTGAGCGCCAGCGGGCCGGGGCAGGTTGCCGCGCGGGTCGAGGGCAGCGTGGCGAGTGATTTTCGCCGGGGCGACCTTGGAATCACCGGCTCGGGCGAAGCGGGGCTGGCCAACCTGTTCATCTCGCCCCGGTCGGTTTCGGGAAACGTCGGCTATGACCTGCAACTGTCCGGCCCGTTCGCGCTGCGGTCGCTTTCGGGCCGGGTCACCCTGTCGAACGGCCGCATCGCCGATCCTGACCTCGGCCTGTCCTTGCAGGACGTGCAGGCCATCGGCCAGCTGAGCAACGGGAGCCTGCAACTGTCGGCCACCTCGGGCCTGTCCTCGGGGGGCAGGCTGCGGGTGGACGGGCCGATCCGGCTGGACGGTGGCCGGGACGCCGACCTTGCGATCACGCTGGACAACCTGCGGCTTTACGATCCCGAACTTTACGAGACGAGGATCAGCGGCTCTCTGGCCCTGCGCGGGCCGTTGGCAGGCGGGGCGCTGATCTCGGGCAGGCTGCAACTGGGCGAAACCGAAGTGCGGGTGCCTGCCTCGGGCCTCAGTTCGGCGGACGCTCTGCTGGACATCCGCCACGTCCGCGACACAGCCACGGTGCGCGATACCCGGCGCAAGGCCGGGTTGCTGGCCGCCTTGGCAGGAGCGGCCGGGGTCAAGGGGTCAGGCCGGGACATCGGTCTGGATGTGACGATCTCGGCACCGTCGCGCGTCTTTGTCCGCGGGCGCGGCATCGACGCGGAACTGGGCGGCGAGCTGCGGCTTCTGGGGACCACGGCGGCTGTCCGCCCATCGGGGGGCTTCAGCCTGATCCGGGGACGCATCGACATCCTGGGTCGCCGCCTGACCCTGTCGCGCGCCGATCTGGTGCTGGAGGGCAGCCTTGTCCCGCAGATCAGCATCGCGGCGGACAGCGAAAGCGACGGAATCACCAGCACGGTCGTTGTCGAGGGGCCGGCGGACGATCCGGCGGTGACCTTCCGCTCTTCGCCCGACCTGCCGCAGGAGGAAGTGCTGGCGCGGCTCCTGTTCGGGCGGGGTCTCGACAGGATCTCGGCCCTCCAGGCGGCGCAACTGGCCAATGCGGTCGCGGTTCTGGCCGGGCGCGGCGGTCTGGGCCTGGTCGGCAACCTCCGCCGAAATTTCGGTCTGGATGATCTGGACGTCACCACCGCCGAGGACGGTTCGGCAGCGCTGAAAGCCGGGAAATACATCGCCGAGAACGTCTACACCGAGGTCGAGGTCGACCAGGAGGGCAAGAGCCGCATCAACCTGAACCTCGACCTGCGCAAGGGGCTGACGGTCAAGGGCCGCCTGGGCGCGGATGGTCAGACCGGGATCGGCGTCTATCTGCAAAGGGACTACTGACCGCGCCCGGGGCGTCGGGGCCGGGTCACTTGTCCTCCGGGCCGCACATCACCACGCAAAGGAACAACGGAATCACCAGCCAGGGCAGCCAGCCCTTGCTGGACGGCGACCTCTCCGTGACTTCGGGCTCCGGGTCCTCGACCACCACGATGGGACCCCCGGCCTGCGTCGATGACGCAAGGCAGGCGGCACACAGCAGACTGGCCAACAGCTGTTTCACGGAAACCTCGCAGACGGGGGCGTCCTTCGTCCAGTTCTGGCCGACAGCGGGCGCACCGTAGTCATCGGGACACCCACGGGACCAGTCTACCCGCACCCGAGCAGATTCCGCATCAGATTCGCGCGGTCAGAGGGTCTTCGGGCCGGTCTTGGCCGCAAAACGTCCGGCAGGTCAGTCGATGACCTTCTCGAACTCCAGGTAACCGGCCAGGTTGCTGGCCCATTGCCGCGATTTCCGAATCATGTTGCCTTCGATCCAGTAGTCGTTCGTCACCTTGCCATTGGGGCGGGTGCAGGTCTCTGTGACATGCGTGGTGGCGTGCGACTTGCCGACGATCTCGATCGTTTCTTGCCCCACGGTTGCCGCGGTGCAGTCGTAGGTCCGCCGGGTCCCGACGTCGTCGGCGCCGAGGAAGTAGTAGATGCGCCCGTAGCTTGCCCCACCTTTGAGCTGGGCGAGCGTCGGCACCTGGGCCGACATGAGGTCGGCGCCGACGCCGCGGGTCTGGATCAGCACGCCATCGCGCAACGAGAAGTTGGCCTGCCGCTGGGCGGTCCAGGTCACGACGTTGTCCTTGGTGTCGAGGATCGTCAGGAAGGCATCCTGACCAAGGGCCTTGGCCCTGATTCGCAGGACCGGCTTGCCATAGGCCTCAAGCTCGGCGCGCCCCACGGGTGCTGCCGGCTCGGCTGTCGGTGCGGTGCCGCCCTTCTTGCCCTTGGGCAGGGCTGCCTTGGCCATCTGGCCCACGGCGGCGACGACAGGATTGGCGCCGCCCTTGTCGTTGCCGCAGGCCGCAAGCAGCGACACTGCGGCGGCGACCGCGACCAGACGTGCCGAAATCCTCACCGCCAGACCCTTCCCCAATCGGGATCAAGGCCATCGGTATGGTAGTCCCGGATGGATTCGTAGAGCCGTCCGGCCACATCGACCCGCGCCCCGCCGTCGCCAGAGCCCGGCCGCAGCGTCATGCTGAAACCCCTGCGGGTTTCGGTGCCAAGCGCCCAGGTGAACGGGATGGTAAAGCGGATGCCCTTGTCAAAGCCCGATTCGCCGAAGTCTGCGGCGCTGACGTCGGTGACGGTGGCGAAGGCGCCCACCTTCCAGCCGTTCGCAAAGACCCGGTCGACCGAGATGGTCGCCCCGACATCGCCCGCCAGATACTTGCCGACATCCAGCTGGCCCAGGAAACCGTTGCCGAAATCGTAGTAGGCGGACAGGTATCCTGTCACGACGTCATAGTCGTATTCGTTGAACCCCAGGCCACCGTCGGTATCGCGCTGGCGGGTGTAGTTCAGTTCCGCGCCAAGGGCGAGCTGGCTGTCGACCGGCTTCCACAACAGCTCGCCCGAGACACCGGCGTGCATCCGTTCCAGATAGCCCACGGTCACGCGGGAATAGACGTCCGGCGCCGGGCGGGCGTACCAGGCCAGCGTCAGGCGCTCCAGCGCCGGGTCGCCGAATTCCGTATAGCGCGACCCGTCGGTGCGGACATGCTGCAACGGCGAGGTCGACGGACTGCCAAGATCCGTGTTGCTGGCCAGCTGCTTGTAGATCGAGCCGCTCAGCACAAAGCCCGGGGCGATGTCGTAGTTTGCCGAAAGACGCAGGCCGATGTCGCCCTTGCTCGGCTCGGAAAGGCGCAAGGTGGGGCGCAGGCTCCAGGTGAACTTCGGATACAGGCCCTCGTCGCCCAGCGAATAGGCCGGGGTCGGCCCGGCATCCGTCACGGTGATGCGTTGGCGCAGCAGCGTGGCGTTGTCGGCGGAATATTCCAGCCCCTCAAGGTCGCTGCGGCGGATGGTGATCTTCGATGCGCCGATGCCGTTGACCACGGGCACGATCTCGAACACCTCGACCGAGGCGGGCATCACATGGCTGAGCGCGCGGGCCGTCCGGCCGATGGCCTGCGATCCGGCGTCGATGCGGCCGTTGCGGATGCGGATCTGCACCGTCGTCGCGGTATAGGCGAGGTCCTCGATGGCGATCCCGTCGGCGGCAAGCCGCTTGGCCAGGTTCTTGCGCAGGATCGGGCCCGCGTCGGGTTGCGTCACCCAGCCGGCATCATAGGCCTCGGGGTCGACCGACCGAGCCGGGCGCGCCTTCACGGGCGCCGGGGCCGGGCCGGTCACCCCGCCCGCAAGCCGGTTCTTCGGATCGAGGATCAGGTGGAAGGTCAGCCCGACTTCGGACCCGTACAGCGAGTAGACCCCGAATCGCATGTTCGGGTTCTTCTGGTATTCGAAGCCGAAGTTGAACGGGCTGTCCCGTTCGATCAGGCCGCGGGTGTCGTCCTCAAGAACATAGGCGTCCGAGGAATATTCGCCCTTGAAGGTCCAGGTGTCGCTGATCCTGTATTCGACCCCGGCGAAGGGGGCCGCGTCGCCCCGGAACCACTGGTCGACGTTGGGTGTGCCCTTGGGGCTGACCGCCGGGCGGTTGCCGAACGGCGCGCCGATGCTGCCGTAGCTGCCCAGACGGCCCCAGCCCAGACCCGCCGTCACCTTCAGCCGGTCGCCGAAGCTCTTGGTGGCCGCAATGTATTCCGACGCAAAAAGGCCCTGGCCGGTCATGTCCTGCAGGCCGATGGTCAGGGCCGGGCGGATCCTGCCTTCCTTCAGAACCTGATAGCGCAGGTCGATGCTGCGGTCGGATTCCTTGGCATCGCCCGGAATGATCGTGTCCCAGTCGCGCCAGGTCTGGAACCGGAACGACCCCGACAGCCGCTCGCTCATCTGGAAGCTGAGCGTGGTGCGGCTGATCGGACCCACGACCGAAGTGCTGAACGAAAACGTCGCATCCTTCTGCGCCTCGCCCGAGGGCATGTCGATCAGGCCGGTCGCACCGTTGATGTTCAGCGTGCCGGTGCTCTCGGCAAAGGCCGGGGCCACGGACAGGGCCGTCGAGGCAGCAAGGAACGCAAGCAGGAAACGAGACGAACTGTGCATTTTGACCGGGCCCGAGGTGTCGTCACAGTCTATGAGGAGATAACCCGCGCAGGGCAAGAGGCTTTGGGCATGGGAGCGCCTGCTATCCACCGCTTGTGGCCGAATGGACGCCACGGCCCGGCTGTGTCAGCCGCCATCGCCCTCCAGGCTGATGCGCAGTTCGCGCAGCACGGACAACAGAGCCCTGACCCTATCGTGCCCGATGGACTGCACCACTTCGGCAATCAGGGGCACCACGCTGGCCACGGCGCTGTCGCGCGCCGCCCGGCCGCTGGGGCTGATGGCCACGAACTTCTGCCGAGCGTCCTCCCAGTCGGGGCGGATATGGACGTGACCGGCCCATTCCAGCTTGGTCAGGGTGTTCGTCATCGCGCCGCGCGTCACATGGAACGACCGCGCCAGCTGCGCCGGGGTGCGTTCGTCGCCCACCCGCGCCAGGTGGTTCAGCACGCTGAAATGCGACAGCTCCATCCCCTTGGGCAGGACCTTGGAGATCCGGTTGCGCGCCAGCTGGTCGGCCATGAACAGCTCGCTGAACAAGGCCACCGCGATGTCGTCCGCCTTTTCGCTGCTCATGGCCCGTCAAAGCCCCGGTCATGCGACAGCGAGGGTACCCGGCTGCGGGCCCGATCCACCTCGGCCAGGTCCAGATCGACCAGCGTCACCCCCGGCTCGGTGCCTGCGTCGGCCAGCACCTCGCCCCAGGGGGCAATGGCCAGCGAATGGCCATGCGTGCGGCGTCCCTTGCCGTTGGTTTCGGGATGAAAGCCGGTCTGCGCCGGGGCCAGGATGAAGCATCCCGTCTCGATCGCGCGGGCGCGCAGCAGCGTCTCCCAATGCGCCGCGCCGGTGATGTGGTTGAAGGCCGCGGGCACCGTGATGATCTGCGCGCCGCCCTGCGCCAGCCGCCGATAAAGGGCCGGAAACCGCACGTCATAGCAGACCGTCATCCCCACCCTGGCAAAGGGCGTGTCCGCGACCACCGCCCGCGCCCCGGGCCGATAGCCTTCGCTTTCCCGGTAGACCTCGGTCGCCGAGACGTTCACGTCGAACATGTGGATCTTGTCATAGCGCGCCGCGATACCGCCGTCCGGCGCGATCAGGAAGCTGCGGTTGGCAAAGCGCCCGTCGGCGTCATGGGTGAGAAGACCCAATGAGCCGATCAGCAGCCAGATGCCCGCCGCCTTCGCCTCGGCCCGCAGGGCGGCCAGCGTCGGGTCGTCCTCCTCATGCCGGAACACGCTGCGCTGATGTGCGCGGCTGGAGGACAACCCGTTCGTCAGCTCGGGCGTCAGGACAAACCCGGCCCCCTGCGCCACCGCATCGCGGACATGGCCCAGCGTGACGGGCAGGTTCGCCGCCGGATCGTCGGAAACGGTCAGCTGAACCAGCGCGGCCCGCATCACGCTGCCAGAAGCAGATCAAGTTTGCCCGCATCCTCCAGCGCATAAAGGTCGTCGCAGCCGCCGACATGGGTGTCACCGACAAAGATCTGCGGCACGGTGCGCCGGCCCTTGGCGCGCTGGATCATCGCCTCTCGCAAGGCGGGGTCGCGGCTGACGTCGATCTCGGCAAAGGCGACGCCCTTCTTCTGCAACAGCCGCTTGGCGGCGTGGCAGTAGGGGCAGATGGGGGTGGTGTAGATTTCGACGGGACGCATCGGGGCACCTCTTTCGCGCCCGAATATAAGGATTCAGCCGTCCTTCGCAACGCGCGCCAGCGCCAGCACCGAGACGGATCGCGCCCCTGCCGAAAAAAGCGCCTCGGTCGCCGCCGCAAAGGTCGCGCCCGAGGTCATCACGTCATCCACCAGCAGGATGTCGCGGTCGCGCACCCGCGCCTCGCGGCTTTTCGGGACGGTGAAGGCGCCAACCAGATTGGCGAACCGCGCGTCGCGGGTCTTGCCGTCCTGATTGCCGGTGGATCGTTTGCGCAGGATCGCGTCCGGGCAATGCTCCAGCCGTGCCAGGGCCGCGATGGCGCGCGACAGAAGTGCCGCCTGATTGTAGCGCCGCCGGAACAGCCGCATCCAGTGCAGCGGCACCGGCACCACCATCATCCCCGGCGTCAGGATCGGTGCGGCCGCCCTGGCCATCCAGGCCGAGGCCGGTCGGGCCAGATCCATCCGGTCGCCGTGCTTCAACGCCAGCACCAGGTTGCGGGCATTGCCCTGATAGAGGAGAGCGGCCCGTCCCCGGTCCCAGGGGCGGGCGATGGTCATGCAGTCGTCGCACAAGGCCCGTTCCGTCGGGTCCGATCCCGGCAGGGGCACGCCGCACTGATCGCAGACCAGACCCGAGACGAAGGGCGTCTCGCGCCAGCAGTCTGCGCAGAGGCCGAAGTCGGATTGCACCGGGGCCGAGCAGGAAATGCACTGCGGCGGGTAAAGCAGTTGCAGCGCGCCTTGCAATCCCATTCCGTCCTCCTAATGTCCGGCCATGGCCGAAACCCCGATCCTGACCGACCGAAACGCGCTGATCCGACACCGGGACCGCGCCCGCAGACTGCCCGGTCACGACGCAGCGATGTTCCTGCATCGCCTTGCCATGACCGACATTCAGGAAAGACTCACCGAGGTTAACAGAACCTTTACGGCGCCCGCCGTCGTCAGCGGTTTTCCCGATTTGTGGCAGGATCTGCGGCCCGGTGCGGTGCTGGTCCCGGATGAGGACGTTCTGGCGCTGGAACCCGGCGCGCATGATCTGGTCGTGCACGCCATGGCCCTGCATTGGGCGAACGATCCCTTGGGACAGCTTGTCCAGTGCCGAAGGGCGCTGCGGCCCGATGGGCTGATGATCGCGGTCCTGCCGGGCGGGCGCAGTCTGCATCAGCTGCGGACCGCGCTGGCCGAGGCCGAGACGCGGGTCACCGGCGGACTGTCGCCCCGCGTCCTGCCCATGGCGGAAATCCGCGACCTGGGCGGGCTGATGCAGCGGGCAGGCTTTGCCCTGCCGGTGGCGGACAGCTGGCAGCAGACCGTCGAGTATCAGAGCTTTCCGGCGCTGCTGGCCGACCTGCGGGCTGCGGGAGAGACGAACGCGCTGGCTGCCCGTCTGCGTCGCCCCACAGGGCGGGATGTGCTGGCAACGGCAGGGGCGATCTATGCGGAAAGTTTCGGCACGCCGGAGGGGCGTCTGCCCGCGACAGCAGAGCTTGTGTTCCTCACCGGCTGGGCTCCGCATGACAGCCAGCAGCAGCCCTTGCGCCCCGGGTCGGCCAAGGCAAGGCTCGCCGATGCGCTGGGCGTGCCCGAGTCGCCCTTGCCCGAAGACGGTTGACCCTGCCCGCCCATCCCTTATGTCCCACCGTGAACCTTTGGGAAGAACCGACATGCTGGATGCCCGGACCGGAGCAGCGACAGGGACCGACGTGCCACCCGGCGAAGGGCGCCTTGCCCACGCCCCCGCCGACCACCCCACCGTCCGCAAGGCGCGGATCGGGGTGCTTCTGGCCAACCTCGGCACGCCCGACGCCTACGACTACTGGTCGATGCGCCGCTATCTGAACGAGTTTCTGTCCGACAAGCGGGTGGTCGATATCCCGTCGTGGAAGTGGCAGCCGCTGCTGCAGCTTATCATCCTGTCGAAACGGCCCTTCACATCGGGCGCGAACTACAAGCTGATCTGGAACGAAGAGCTGAACGAAAGCCCGCTTCTGACCATCACCAAGGCGCAGACCGCCGCGATTGCGAAGACGATCGCGGACCGGCACGGGGCCGACATAATGGTCGACTTCTGCATGCGCTACGGCAACCCCTCGACCGAGGCGAAGGTCAAGGCGATGGTGGCGGCGGGGTGCGAAAAGGTGCTGTTCTTCCCGCTGTATCCCCACTACGCCGGGGCGACCTCGGCCACCGCGAACGACCAGTTCTTCCGTGCCCTGATGAAGGAGAAGCGGCAGCCTGCGGTGCGGACCGTGGCGGAGTATTTCGACCACCCCTTGTATATCGACGCGCTGGCGAAGTCGGTGGAGACGGCCTATGCGGCCCTTGATCACCGGCCCGACGTGCTGGTGGCCAGCTATCACGGCATGCCGAAACGCTATCTGATGGAGGGCGACCCCTACCACTGTCAGTGCCAGAAAACCTCGCGCCTGCTGCGGGAAAGGCTGGGGTGGGAGAAGGGGTCGATCGACACGACCTTCCAGTCCGTCTTCGGGCGGGAAGAGTGGCTGCGGCCCTATACGGTCGAGCATGTGGCGGAGCTGGCGAAGCAGGGCAAGAAGCGGATCGCGGTGATGGCCCCGGCCTTCAGTGCCGACTGCATCGAGACGCTGGAAGAGATCAACGGGGAGATCCGGGAGGCCTTCGAACATGCGGGGGGAGAGGAGTTCACCTATATCCCCTGCCTGAACGACGAGCCCGCCCATATCGAGGCGCTGGTCGCGGTGATCGAGGAGAACCTGGGCGGGTGGCTGCCCCGGAAGGGGTAGGGCGCCGCGCGCGGCGCGATGTTCGGTATCAATGATTTCAACAACTTGCCATGCCTCGTTAGTGTGGACTTAACCTTTGGCAGGAGCCCCCGGCGGGGCATGGGGGCGATCGGATGATGGCACGCGTCCTGCACGGGAAAGCGGTGATCGCCGGGCAGGCAAGCGGCGCGGTGCTGCATGCGGACACCGGGCTAAGCTTCATGGGCGGGGTCGATGCCGCGACGGGGCGGGTCATCGACGTGCACCATCCGCTGTGCGGGCAGTCGGTTGCGGGGAAGGTGTTGTGCCTCCCCAGCGGGCGGGGGTCCTGTTCCGGCAGTCTGGTGATCTTCGAGCTGCTGATGAACGGCCATGCCCCGGCGGCCCTGGTCTTCCGGCACAAGGAGACGATCCTGACCTTGGGCGTGCTGATCGCCGGCGAGCTGTTCCAGCGCGGCATTCCGGTGCTGCAACTGGACGAGGCGGGGTTTGCGGCGCTGGCGGGGGCAGGCCATGCGCGGATCGACGGGAACCGGGTTGAGGCGGTGGAGGGACCGGTCGATCCGGCCCCGACTTTCGTGCTGCCGACGCCCGACCCGGCGGACTTCACGCTGACCGACCTTGACCGCCGCCTCCTGGCCGGAGAGTTCGGCGAGGCTGCCAGGATCGCCATGCGGATCGTCCTTCAGACCGCGCGGATCGAGGGCGCGACGGGGCTGGTCGATGTGGACATGGCGCATCTGGACGGGGTCTTCTACCAGGGTCCGGCGGGGCTGAGGTTTGCGCGCAAGCTGTGCGATCTGGGGGCCAGGGTCCGGGTGCCGACGACGATGAACGCGATCTGTGTGGATCGGCGGCAATGGCGGGCCTTGGGCGTGGATCGGGGGCTTGGCGAGGCCTCGGACGCGCTGGCCGAGGCCTATGTCGAGATGGGGGCGCAGCCGACCTATACCTGCGCGCCGTATCTGCTGGAGCGCCCCCCGAAGGCCGGGCAGATGATCGCCTGGGGGGAATCGAACGCGGTGGTCTTTGCCAATTCGGTCCTGGGCGCGCGGACGCTGAAATACCCGGATTATCTGGACATTCTGGTGGCCCTGACCGGCCGCGCCCCGGCGGCGGATTGCTATCTGGCAGAGGGGCGGCGGGCCTCGGTCCGGGTCGAGCTGCCGCATCTGGGCGAAGTGGACGATTTGTTCTTCCCGCTTCTGGGCTATCATATCGGCAAGATCGTCCCGAACGGGATCCCCCTGATCTGCGGGCTGGAGGGACGTGCGGTCAGCCATGACGACCTGAAGGCGTTCGGGGCGGCCTTTGCCACGACCTCGGCCGCGCCGATGTTTCACATGCTGGGGGTGACGCCGGAAGCGACGACCGCTGACCTGGCAAGCGGTGAAGATGTCCGGGTCGTGCGGGTGACGCGGGCCGAGCTGGCCGCGACATGGCGGGAGTTGAACATCGCGCAGACCGCCGATGTGGACATGGTGGCCCTGGGCAATCCGCATTTCTCGCTGACCGAGATGGCGGCGCTGGCGCGGCTGTGCGAGGGGCGGCGCAAGGCCGAGGGGGTGCGGCTGGTCGTCACCTGCGGGCGGGATGTCTTTGCGCGGGCCAGGGCGGAGGGCTTCATCGACAAGGTCCGGGCCTTCGGGGGCGAGGTGCTGAACGACACCTGCTGGTGCTTCATCGGCGCGCCGGTGGTGCCTGCGTCGGTGCGCAACATGGCCACCAATTCAGGGAAATACGCGCATTACGGGCCGGCCGCAGTGGGCAAGGCGTTTCATTTCGCCAGCCTTGCCGCCTGCGTCGATGCCGCCTGCACGGGCCGGATGGACAGGACCTTGCCCGCCTGGTGCCGGGAGGGTTGAGGTCAGAAGGAAAGGACCGCGGGGCATTTCAGCCGCGCGGTCCGATCCTGTCAGCGGTGCCGATGCGTCAGATCAGGCGGACCTGCGTCCCGACCTTTGCCAACTCGAACAGCTCTTCGATGTGTTCGTTGTAAAGGCCGATGCATCCCGAGGACGAGCGGCGGCCGATCTTGCGGGTGTCGTGCGTGCCGTGGATGCGGTAGGCAGGCCAGCCCAGATAGAGGGCGCGGGTGCCGAGCGGATTGTCCGGGGCACCGCCTTCGACGACGGGAGGCCATTCGGGGTGACGCTGCAACATGCTGGCGGTCGGGCGCCAGGTCGGGTTCACGACCTTCTGGATGACCGAGGTCATGCCGCGGCGGGTCAGTTCCTCGGTCAGGGGAACCGAGGTCGGGTAGAGGCGATAGATGGATTCATCCTCGGACCAGAAGTGCAGCGCGCGCGAGGTGGTGTCGGCGAGGATCACCCCGTTGCGGGTGTTGTCGAAATAGTCCTGCCACTTCAGCATCCGGAAGCTGGAGATATTGTGCCGGATCGAGGCCGAGGCAGGCTGCGAGAACTCGGTGCTGCCGTCCTGCGCGAAAGCCGGGAGCGCCGCAAGACCGGCCATGCCGACAGCCCCGCCCAGAACTGCGCGACGGCTGACTTTACCGTTTGCCATGGTCGATACTCCTGAAAGACTGCATTCGGTGCGCATATAGCCGCTTTGTGACAGGGCCGCAAATCAAAGACCTGTCAGCGGCGGCGGATGGCGCGGGTGGTCGCCCTCCGCCGAAATGAACAAGCCCGTTTGAACCTGACGCGCGCTTCCGCTAAGGAGAGCCGAACCGCCGCGCGACGCGGCAGATTTCTGGTGGACCGAATGAACAGACGTATTTTCCTGCTGGCTGGCGCCGGCTTGACCTTGGCTGCATGCAGCACCGCAAGCGCACCGCAACTGGGCGCGGACGGGAGGCCGTTGCCGAAGGTCTACAGGATCACCGACGCGCGGGAAGTGTCGTACCGGTTTCTGGATGCGATGAACACGCTGCGGGCGGCCAAGGGTCTGCCGCAGGTGAGCTTTGACGCCAGCCTGAACGCCGCGGCCGAGACGCATTCGCGCGACATGGCGGTGCAGAACCGGCCCTGGCATTTCGGGTCGGATGGGTCGTCGCCGCTGGTCCGGGTGCAGCGCAGCGGCTATGCCGGGCGCTTCCTGGGCGAGAACATCTCGGAGACCTATGAGACCGAGCTGGAGACGCTGTCGTCCTGGATGGCGCAGCCCGACACGCGGGCCGTCATCATGGACCCGCTTGCGACGCGGCTGGGGTTCGCCTGGTTTCAGGAGCCGAGCGGCAAGATCTGGTGGACCATGCTGACCGGGGCCTGAGGGCGGACGGATCAGAGAGATCGGGGGCCTGCGGGCCCCCTTCTTCATGGCAGGATGTAGATCGGCGTTCCGGGGTTCACCATGGAGTAGACGACCTCCATCTCCTTGTCGGTGAGCGCGATGCAGCCTTCCGTCCAGTCGCGCACCGACATCGGCCGCCTGGGACCGCCATGGATGAAGATGTCGCCGCCCGGCTGCTTGCCCTGCGCCTCGGCAAAGGCGATGTCGTTGGCGTTCGGGTAGTCGATCCGCAGCGACAGGTGAAAGCGCGAGTTGGGGTTCTTGTGGCTGATCGTGTAGGCGCCTTCGGGGGTCTTGCCGTCGCCTTCGAACTGCTTGTGGCCTTCCGGCGCGAAGCCGAGCGAGACGTCGTAGGCTTTCAGGACCTTTTCGTTGTGCAGAAGATACATCTTCCGGGCGGACTTGTGGACCTGGATCTGCGTCACCTCGGGCCCGCGGTATTTGAGAAACTTGGTCTTCGGCGCGCAGGCCGCCAGACCCAGTGCGACCACCAGGAAAAGAATAAGTCCGAAACCGCGCATGTCGTTGCCCGCTGCCCCTTTTTTCGATCAGTCTACCGAAAAGGGCGGACGCTGCCTAGCCAATCAGTCCCGTGTCGGGATCACGGAACCGTCAGGTCGCGGGGCTGGCAGAGCGGCTGAACCGGGCGACAAGCTCGATATGGGTGGACCAGCGGAACTGGTCGACGACCTGAAGCCAGTCGAGCCGGTAGCCCGCGGCAGTCAGCACCCTGGCGTCGCGGGCGAAGGTGACGGGGTTGCAGGAGACGGCGGCGATGACCGGGATCCGGCTCGCGGCAAGGCGGTCGGTCTGCGCCTCGGCCCCGGCGCGCGGAGGGTCGATGACGGCACCGGTGAAGCTGTCCAGTTCGTCCGGTTCCAGCGGGCGGCGGAAAAGGTCGCGGGTTTCCACGCTGATCCGGTGGAGGTTGGGGGTGTTCCGGGCGGCGAGGTCGAGGGCCCTGGTCATCGCTGAGTCGCCTTCGACAGCGTGAACCTCCATGGCTTCGGCCAGGGGCAGGGTGAAGGTGCCAACGCCGGAGAAGAGGTCGGCGATGCGCCTTTGCGGGCCGAGGGCTTGTCTGACGGCCGCAAGGAGGGCGGCTTCGCCTTCCCGGGTCGCCTGGAGGAAGGCGCCGGGCGGGGGGACGACTGTGGCCTGGCCCATGGTGAGCGCGGGGCGGTCGCGGAGGGCGACGGTTTCGCCGTCCCAGGTCAGGCGGGAGAAGGCGTGGGCCTCGACGAGGCGGGCCAGATCCATCCGCAGCGCGCTGTCCAGCGGTTTGCCGCCGGTGACGACGACATCGGGGCCGCCTTTGGTGAGGGTAACTTGCAGCGAAAGCTCCGTGGTCCGCGAGCCGCCGGCCATCACCAGCGCCCGGAGGCCGGGCCAGGCCGCAAGGATGCCGGGGTGGAGAAGCCGGCAGTCGGGGATCTCCACGATCGTGTCGGAGGCGCGGGCGTGGAAACCGATGAGGGCTCCGCCCCTGGTGCGTCGGGCGGACAGGGTGGCGCGGCGACGGGAGTTCGGGGGAGATGTCACCAGCGGCAGGAAGTCGGCGCTCAGGCCCTGGGCCGCAAGGGCATTTGCCACGACCTCTTGCTTCCACCCGGCCACGAAGCTGTCGGAGGCGTGTTGCAGCTGGCAGCCGCCGCAGGCGCGGGCGTGGCGGCAGGGCGGTCTGACGCGGTCGGGCGAGGGGGTGACGATCTTCGGATCGGTCAGGCGGTCGCCGTCGGGGGTGCCTTCGACGACCTCTCCGGGCAGGGCGCCGGGCACATAGACTGGCCCGGGGGCTATGCCGTGCCCAAGGTGCCCAAGCCGTTCGATGGTGACGATCACTCAGCCGCTTCCTGTTCGTCTTCGGTGCCGATGAAGCCGCCTGATTGCCGTTTCCAGTAGCGCGCGTAAAGCCCGTTCCTGGCCAGAAGCTCGTCATGGCTGCCGACCTCGACGATCCGGCCACGGTCGAGGACGATGATCCGGTCCATCGCGGCGATGGTGGACAGCCGATGCGCGATGGCCAGCACGGTCTTGCCTTCCATGACCCGGCCAAGGGCTTCCTGGATCGAGGCTTCGACTTCCGAATCGAGGGCGCTGGTCGCCTCGTCCAGCACCAGGATCGGCGCGTCCTTCAGGAAGGCGCGGGCAAGCGCGATGCGCTGGCGCTGGCCGCCGGACAGTTTCACCCCGCGTTCGCCAAGGAAGGCGTCATAGCCGCGGCGGCCCTGGTGGTCGAGCATGTTGGCGATGAACTCATCGGCTTCGGCGGCCTTCGCTGCGGCGATGATTTCGGCCTCGGTCGCCTCGGGCCGGCCATAGGCGATGTTGTCGCGGGCGGATCGGTTGAACATCGCGGTTTCCTGCGTGACCATGCCGATCTGGCGGCGCAGGGATTCCTGCGTGACCGCCCGCACGTCGGTGCCGTCGATGGTGATGCGGCCCTGTTCGGGGTCGTAGAGCCGCAGGAGGAGCGAGACGAGCGAGGATTTCCCTGCCCCGCTGGCGCCGACGATGCCCAGCTTTTCCCCGGCGCGGATGGTCAGGTCGATGTCACGGACCCCGCCCCGTTCGCGGCCATAGGCGAAGGTGACGTTGTCGAACCTGATCTCGCCCTTGACGCGGGGCAGGGGCCTGGCGTCGGGCGCGTCGGCGAGGGTGTGGGGGACGGAGAGGGTGCGCATCCCATCCTCGACTTCACCGACGCTGGTGTAGATCGACATGAGGGTGAAGCTGACCCAGCCGGACATCTGCGCGATGCGAAGGGCGATGGCCCCGGCGGCGGCGATGTCGCCTGCGGTGGCGGCGCCCTGTTGCCAGAGCATCACCGTCCCGCCGATCAGGAGGACGGGGAGGACCCCGGCCAGGAGCATCAGGGCAAGGCGGAACCAGGTGGAGATGACGCCGAATTCGAGGGAGCGGTCGCGGAACACCTCCATCGCGTCGATGGCGACGCGGTCCTCGAAGGCGGCATGGGCGAAGAGCTTCACCGTCTTGATGTTGGTGATCGTGTCCACGACCTGGCCCGAGACCATGGCGCGAGAGGAGGCGCGGGCGGCGGAGTTCACGCGGATCAGCGGCAGGAAGAAGCGGATCAGGAAGGCGTAGGCGACCAGCCAGACCGCAAGCGCGATGGCGGCGCGGTAGTCGACGGCGATCAGGAAGGCGACGGAGCCGATGACGGAGGCCAGCGCGAAGCAGACGGTGTTGATGACTTCGGTCGCCACATCGGTGACGGCGCGGGCGGCCTGCATCTGTTTCTGCGCGATGCGCCCGGCGAAGTCGTTGTCGAAGAAGGTGACGGCCTGGCCCAGCGTCCAGCGATGGAGGCGCGAGAGCACCAGCGGCATCACGTTGGGGCCGATGATGATGCTGTTCGATGCCGAGGAGACGGCGAAGGCGAGCGGGCGGAGGACGAGGTAGAAGCCGATGAACCAGAGGACGAGGGACCAGTGGGCGGTGAAGAAGTCGGTCGGGCCGGAGTTCACGGCGGCGTCGATCACCCAGCCGAGGATGAGGGCGCTGACCACTTCCGTGACGCCGGCGAGGGAGGAGAGGAGCCCGGCGATGACAAGCATCGGCCAGGACCCGGCCAGCGACCAGCGCATGAAGGGGCCGAGCCTTTGCGGCGGGGGGCCGTCGGCGGGGCGGAAGGCGTCGATGAGGGAGCCGAGGCTTTGAAGCGCGCTCATGCGGCAGAGGTAGGCCGGTCCTTGGGGGGAAGCAAGGGATTACGCTGTGCGGGGGTGCTCAGTTCCCTTTGTGAGTGCCGTGAATTCCCGTCCCGGACTTGATCCGGGACCTCCCCGGGTTTCGGGAGGCCCCGGATCAAGTCCGGGGCAGGGTCTCTATTCGGCGGCTTCCTCGTCCAGCCCGATGAAGCCGCCCGACTGCCGCGCCCAGAAGCGGGCGTAGAGGCCGCCCTTGCGCAAAAGCTCGGCGTGGGGGCCGTCCTCGACCACTTCGCCGTCCTCCAGCACCACGATCCGGTCCATCGCGGCGATGGTGGAGAGGCGGTGGGCGATGGCGATCACGGTTTTCCCCTCCATCACGCCGTAAAGCGCGCCCTGGATGGCGGCTTCGGCCTCGGAGTCCAGGGCGCTGGTGGCTTCGTCCAGGATCAGGATCGGCGCGTCCTTCAGGATCACCCGCGCGATGGCGACGCGCTGGCGCTGGCCTCCCGACAGCTTCACCCCGCGTTCGCCGACATGGGCGTCATAGCCCTTGCGGCCCTGCGGGTCCTCGAGCGTGAGGATGAAATCATGCGCCTCGGCCTTCTTCGCGGCGGCGATCATCTCCTCCTCGCTGGCGTCGGGGCGGCCGTAGAGGATGTTGTCACGAACGGAACGGTGGAGGAGCGACGAGTCCTGCTGCACCATGCCGATCTGGCGGCGCAGGCTTTCCTGCGTGACGTCGGCGATGTTCTGACCGTCGATCAGGATCTCGCCCGATTCGGTGTCGTAGAAGCGCAGGATCAGCTTGACCAGCGTGGATTTCCCCGCGCCGGAACGGCCGACGACGCCGATCTTCTCGCCCGGGCGGATGGTCAGGCTGACGTTCCTGAGGCCCCCGAAGCCGCGGCCGTAGTGGTGCGAGACGTTTTTCAGTTCAAGGAGGCCTTGCCGGAAGTCCAGAGGCCTGGCGCCGGGTTTGTCCACCAGGGTGACGGGCTGGGCGATCGTCTCCATCCCTTCGGCGAGGGTGCCGAGGTTCTGCACCAGCTGGGTCGATGCCCACATGATCCAGTAGGTCATCGAATGCAGCCTGAGGACCAGCGCAACGGCCCCGGCGACGACGCCGACGGTGGCAAGATCATGGGTCCAGAGCCACATGGCGAGGCTGGAGACGCCAAGGATCATCAGCCCGTTGATGAAGGTCAGCGCCATGTCCATCCTGGTCACGATCCGCATTTCCTTCTGGAACATGGTGCGGGCGTGTTCGATGGCTTCGCGGGCGTAGTTCTCTTCGCTGGACTGGTGGGCGAAGAGCTTGACCGAATGGATATTGGTGTAGCTGTCCACCACCCGGCCCGTGACGGCGCTGCGCGCGTCCGATGAGGCGGTAGCGGCAGGCCCCGCCCGGCGGATCGTCCAGCGCATGAGCGCAAGGTAGGCGACCAGCCAGAGCAGAAGCGGCACCATCAGGCGCGGGTCGGAGTTGGCCAGCATCAGCAGTGCGCCAAGGAAGGTGGCGGCGGCGAAGGCGGCCATGTCGAAGACCTGGAACACCGCGTCGCCGGCGGCGGGCGGGGCCTGCATGATGCGGTTCGCGATCCGGCCCGCGAAATCGCTTTCGAACCAGCCGACGGGCTGGCGCAGGACATGGCGGTGCGCCCGCCACCGCATCATCGTGCCGAAGTTCGTGAGGATCGTGTTGTGCAGAAGGCCCACGGCCCCCCCGGCGACCAGAGGCCGGACGATCAGGATCACCAGGGCGGCGATCATGATCTCGGTCCAGTGGTTTTCCAGAAAGGCCTGCGGCGTCTGGCCGGTCATCAGATCGACCAGGCGGCTGAGATACCAGATCATGCCGACATCCAGCACCGCGTTGCCGACCGAGAAGACGGCCGTGACTGCAAAGACCGCGCGGAACGGGCGGATGTAATCCTTCAGGAAGGGCCAGAGCCTGCGGGGCGGGGCGTCCTGTTCAGCATAGGGCTGATAGGGATCGACGAGGTTTTCGAGGAAACGGAACATGATGGGAAGGCCCGAAAGAAGTGCAGCGATGGGGTGAAGCGGTGCCTGCAAGCGACCGCCACGACGGGACCGGTCAACTCAGGCGAGTCGAAACGAGATCCCGTTTTCCATGCTGGTCTCCTTCTTGGGTGCGCCGTTCGTAGCCGAGTCGCGGCGGATTGTCACGCCCCTTTCAAGAGCGCCTCGCGCGAGAGGGTGAGGTCGGAGGCGAGCCAGCGTGCTTCGAGTGCTTGCAGCCGCGCGCCCAGGATCTCGCCTTGCAGCCCGGGCATCAGGTCGGCGGCGGTCACGGGGAAGCGGGCGGTTGCGCCGCGACGGGCCTCGGCCCGCCAGTCCTGCGGGGGTGGTGTGCCAAAGCTGGCGGCGCGGGCCAGGATGGCGTCGGTGGCGAGGTCTTCACCCAGCCGCCAGCCAAGCGCGGCGGGGGTATCGGTGGAACCGATGGCGGCGTGGAGGGCGGCGAGGTCCCGCGCCTCGGCCCTGGACAGGCGGAGGTCGGACGTGTCGCCGCCGAGGACGGCAAGGCGGCGGAGCCAGCGGGGAGGGTGGCCGGCGTCGAGGTGCGCCCCTTCGAGATGGACGAGCGGGGCAAGGGCGCACGGGTCGGCGCCGGGCAGGACGCGCGCAAGCACACCCGCCCGGGACATGGCGGCGACGGCGGGGGCGGGGTCACGGGCGGAAAGGAGCTTGCGGAGTTCGGCATGGATCCGTTCGCGGGAGATGCCGTCGAGGCCTTCGGCCAGAGCGGCGCAGGCGGCGAGGCCGTCGGGGTCGATGCCCTGCTCCGGGTCGCCATAGGCGGCGTGAAAGCGGAAGAAGCGCAGGATGCGGAGGTAGTCCTCGCGGATGCGGGTCTCGGGGTCGCCGACAAAGCGGACGCGGCGGGCTTGCAGGTCGGGCAGGCCGCCCAGCGGGTCGATGACGGTTCCGTGGCGGTCGGCGTAAAGCGCGTTCATCGTGAAGTCGCGGCGTCGGGCGTCCTCGGCGATGTCAGTGGAATAGGCCACCACGGCACGGCGACCGTCGGTTTCAACGTCGCGGCGGAAGGTTGTGACTTCGTGCGGCTTGCCCCGGGCAATCACGGTGACGGTGCCGTGGTCGATGCCGGTGGGGACCACCTTGAAGCCTGCGGCCTCGGCGAGGTCCGACACCGTTTGCGGCGTCGCGTCGGTGGCAAGGTCGATGTCGCTGACGGGTTCGCGCAAGAGCGCATTTCGGACACAGCCGCCGACCAGCAGGGCCTGATGGCCGGCGGCCTCCAGCGCCTGCATCAGGGCCTGGGTGCCCGGATGGTCCAGCCAGTCGCCTGCCACGTTCATTGCCCCACCCGGTCCGCCAACCCCCGCAGGATACGCGCGGTGGCGCCCCAGATGTAATAGGGGCCGTAGGGGACGGCGTAGTAGCGGCGCCAGACGCCCATCCAGCGCCGCCGTTCGATGGCAAAGCGGGCGGGGGACAGGACATGGGAGAGCGGGACGGTGAAAATCTCTTCCACCTCGCCCGCCTCGGGGACGGGCGCGAAGGCGCCGCGGATCAGGCCGACGAAGGGGGTGATGGCGAAGCCGGTGACGGTTTCGTGGAGGGGCAGCGTGCCGAGGATTTCCACGCGGGTTTCGGGAAGGCCGATTTCCTCGCGCGTCTCGCGCAGCGCGGCGGCCTGCGCGCTGGCGTCGGTGGCATCGACCTTGCCCCCCGGGAAGGCGATCTGGCCGGGGTGGTGCTTCAGGTGCGAGGAGCGTTTGGTCAGGATCAGACGCGGGCCATCCTCGCGCAGCCAGACGGGGACCAGCACGGCGGCCGGGCGCAGGGGCTTGTCGGCGGGCGGGCGGAGGCCGGGGTTGAGGTCGAAATCCGAGGACGGCCCGGCGGGGCGGGCAAGCGCCGCGCGCAGGGCCGTCTCGGCATCCATCATTCCGGCTTGACCGCTTCGAAGCCGAGGGTCTTTGGGTCCAGCTCGTAATGCGCGCCGCAGAACTGGCAGTCGGCGGTGACGACCCCGGCTTCGGTGGTCATCCGCGCGATGTCCTTCTGACTGTAGATCGACATGGTGTTGCGCACCTTTTCCTCGGAGCAGGAACAGCCGAAGCGCACGGGCTGGGCGTCGAACACGCGGGGGCCTTCCTCGTGGAAGAGGCGGACGAGAAGGTCGGTCGGGGGGACCGAAGGGCCGATCATCTCCAGCGTCTCGACAGTGTCGAGAAGAAGGTTGGCGCGGTTCCAGTTTTCCGATTCCGCCCCGCCAAGGATGTCGGCATGGGTCAGAAGCCCGCCCTCGCCCGAGCCCTGCTCGGCGGCGACCCCGCCCGAGGTCGGCATGTGTTGCAGCATGATGCCCCCCGCGCGCCAGTGCAGCGGGCGGCCGGGTTCGGTGCTTTCGCCGTAAGCCAGCTGAAAGCGGGTAGGGATCTGTTCGGACTGGGCGAAGTAGGTCTGCGCGCAGTCGGACAGGCTTTTCCCGGCGATGGGGGTGAAGCCCTGGTAGGGCAGCATGCCTTCGCCCTGGTCGATCATCACGGCGAAATACCCCTCGCCGATCTGGCTGAAGGGGTCGGCGTTCAGGTCCAGCCTTTCGGCGTCATAGCTGGCATAGGCGCGGATGCGGGCGGGTTCGCCCTCGGCCGTCGGACCGTAGTAGTCGGTTGCGATCAGCCGGGCGGGGCCCTTGCCGCGGACCTGAAGCGACAGCTTCCAGCGCAGCTTGATCGCCTGGCCGATCAGCGCGGTGAGAAGCGCGGTCTCGGCCACCAGCGCCTCGATCACGGACGGGTAGGCGTGCTGCTTCAGCACCTGATCCAGGACGCCGTCAAGACGTGCGACGCGGCCGCGGATGCCCGAGGCGTCAAGTTGAAACGGCAGGACGGTATCGTCCCAGGCGATTTGCGAACCGGTGGTCATGTGGAAGTTCCTGGGGGGTTTCCCGATGGTGCCAGTGCTGGCATACCGCGCCTATATAGGCAGGGCAACCGCAGGTCCAAGGGGGCAAGATGATCCGACGCTATGGCGAGCCGGTGAAGCGGGGGCAACGATACACCCGTCGCGCAGGGGTTTATGCGGTGCTGTTGCAGGGCGACCATATCCTTGTCACCCACCAGGCCGCGCCCACCCCCGAGTTCCAGCTGCCCGGCGGCGGAATCGACAAGGGCGAGCAGCCGATTGCCGCGCTCCACCGCGAGGTGTTCGAGGAAACGGGCTGGAAGATCGCGGTGATCCGGCGGCTGGGGGCCTTCAGGCGGTTCACCTACATGCCGGAATACGACCTCTGGGCCGAGAAGGTCTGCTCGGTCTACCTCGCGCGCCCGGTGCGGCGGCTGGGTCCGCCGAGCGAGGCGGGGCACACTGCGGCGTGGCTACCCGTCGAGGAAGGGCTGAGCCTTCTGGGCAACGAGGGGGACCGGGGGATGCTGGCCAGCCTCTTGCGGTAGAAGGTCGATGACCACGCCCGAGACGTCATCGGGAAACGAATCGCTGCCCGCCTGCCGGGCCAGATCCCAGACCAGCGCCTCCAAGAGGTCGGCACCCGAGAGATGCGCAGACCGGCGCAGGCTTTCGATCAACCCCTCCTGACCGAAATCCTGACCCGAGGGCAGGGGACATTCGGTGAAACCGTCCGAGAAGAGCAGGAGCCGGTCGCCCGGGCCGATGGCGAATTCCTGCCGTTCGAAGGTGGCTTCGGGCAAGAGGCCGACAGGCAGCCCGCCCTGCCCCAGCTGTTCGATCCGGCCATCGGCGCGGATGAGGATCGGGTGAGGATGCCCGGCCTGGACCAGCCACAGACGGCCCCGCACCCGGTCAACCACCGCGAAGGCCATGGTAAAGTATTGTTCGGCCTGGATTTCATCCAGCATGAGCCGGTTGAAGCGTTCGACGACGACTTCGGGCGGCAGAAGGACATGGCTGCCGTCCGGTCCCTTGCCGAAGGCCAGATTCTGTTCGGGCGCCGATCCGGTCAGGAACCCCGCAAGCCGCGCGGTCATCATCGCCGAGGCGACGCCGTGACCCGAGACGTCGATCGAATAAGCGACAAAGCGGTCTTCGTCGACGCGGAAGCTGCCGACCAGATCGCCGCCCACGCGGCCCGAGTTGCGCAAGAGCAGCGACACCCTGGCCCAGCCGCAATCGCGCACCCGGTCGCGCACCAGCGTCTGCTGCAGCTTTCGCGCCTCGATCAGGTCGCGGTCGAGCGAATCGTAAAGTTTCTGCAATTCGACCAGGGTCGCCACGATGACCTTGTTCTTGGCCAGCACCTCGGCCTGCATGGCGAGCATGCGTTCCCCGGCCCGCAACCGGGCACGCAGTTCGTTCGAGGCGACCGGCTTGGTCAGGAAGTCATCGGCCCCGGCCTCCAGCCCGTCGGCGATCTCGGTCTTTTCGGACTTGGAGGTGAGCAGGATGAAATATCCATAGGCCTCACGCCCCAAGGCCCGGAATTCCCGACAGAAATCCAGCCCCGTCATGCCGGGCATCATCCAGTCGCTGAGGATGATGTCAAAGTTCTGCGCCCGGCAGAGATCCAGCGCCGCCTGACCCGAATCGCATTCGCTGACCCGATAGCCCCAGCGTTTGAGCTGCATCGAAACCAGTTGGCGCTGTGCCCGGCTGTCATCGACAACCAGCACATGCCGCGGTTCTTCCCCCGCCTGCATCGCTGTCTCTACCTTTATCGCACCGGCAAACAATGGGCACCTTTCCCGCTTTGCACGGCACCCTGCGCGACGGCCCTTAACGCCCGGTGAATGCTAAAATGCGCGGGATTTCAAAGGGACCTGGCGACCATTTGTTAACATTCTGCGCGCGACACTCGGCCGGTGGGACTTGCCTGCGGGTGGTGTGCGATGATCGACTGGAAACGGGTTGACGAATTGAGGGACGAGATCGGGGCCGACGGTTTTGCCGAGGTGGCCGACATGTTCCTGGATGAGGCGGAAGGGGCCGTGAAGGCGCTTCTGCGCGGGATTCCGGCGGAAGAGGTGGAAGGACAATTGCACTTTCTGAAGGGCAGCGCGCTGAACCTTGGCCTGTCGGAACTGGCGGCGATCTGCCAGGACGGCGAACGGATGGCCGCAGCGGGCGAGGGCGCGCTGGTCGATGTGACGCTGGTCGCCTCGGTCTGGCGGGCCTCGCGTGCAAGCCTTCTGGGCGGGTTGGCCACGGACAGGGCCGGCGCGGCCTGACGCGGGCAGGCCTGGGGCGGGGCAGACCCGGGCGCGGGGCAGACCTGGGGCGGGGCAGACCCGGGCGCGGTCGCGCCGCAGCAGACCTGATCAGATCAGGAACTCGGACAGCGCCTCGTCTGCGGTGATGTCGCGGAAGGCCAGGCCGGCGGCGTCCATGCGGGCGGTGAGGCCCGGAAAACCCTCGGCGGACCGGGTTTCGATCCCGATCAGCACCGAGCCGAAGTTGCGGGCCGATTTCTTCAGGTATTCGAACCGGGTGATGTCGTCATCCGGCCCAAGCAGGTTCAGAAATTCGCGCAGGGCGCCGGGGCGCTGCGGCATGCGCAGGATGAAATACTTTTTCAGACCTGCATGGCGCTGGGCGCGTTCCTTGACTTCGGGCAGGCGTTCGAAATCGAAGTTCCCGCCCGAGGTGACGCAGACCACGGTCTTGCCGCGAATCTCTTCGGCCAGTTCGGGCAGGACGTCGATGGAAAGGGCGCCTGCGGGTTCCAGCACGATGCCTTCGTGGTTCAGCATTTCGAGCATGGTGACGCAGATCCGGTCCTCGGGCGCCAGCAGCACATCGTTGCGGTCGATCCAGGACAGCATCCGGAATGTGATGTCGCCCAGACGCGCCACGGCGGCCCCGTCGACAAAGCTGTTGATCTGCTTGAGCTTTGTCGGCGCGCCTTCCTGCAGCGCGGCGGCAAGGCTGGCCCCGCCCAGGGGTTCGACAAAGCGGTAGTCGGTCTGCGGCGCGACCTCGCGCAGATAGCCCGTGACGCCCGAGGCCAGTCCTCCTCCGCCCACCGGCAGGACGACAAGATCAGGCGCGCGGCCCAGCTGTTCCAGAAGCTCGACGGCGACCGAGGCCTGACCCTCGATCACGTCGGGATCGTCGAAGGGCGACAGGAAATGCGCCTGCCGTTCGGCGCAATAGGCCTGGGCGGCGGCGAGGGTCTGGTCGAAATAGTCGCCCGTCAGCACGATCTCGATGCAGTCCCCGCCGAAGACGCGGGTCTTGTCGATCTTCTGCTGCGGCGTGGTGACGGGCATGAAGATCACCCCCCGCACGCCGAAATGGCGGCAGGCGAAGGCAACACCCTGTGCGTGGTTCCCGGCACTGGCGCAGACGAACTGGTGCTGGTCGGGGTTCTTGGCACGGATCTTGCGCATCGCGTTGAAGGCGCCGCGCAGCTTGTAGCTGCGGACCGGGGTCAGATCCTCGCGCTTGAGCCAGATCTCGGCGTCATGGCGGGCGGACAGGAAGTCGTTGCGCTGCAAGGGCGTTTCGGGGAACAGGTCCCGAAGGGCGGTCGTGGCGGCGCGGGCAAGGGCGGGAAAGTCGGTCATCCGCTTCACATGCCGGAAGGGCGGGCCCATGGCAAGGAATGCCTTCGCATGCCGAATTGTGCCCCGCACAGGGGCTGTCCTTGCCCTTGGGGAGTTTTCGTTCTAAGCGCCAGCAAAACCGCTGGGGAGCCTGACCTATGCTGAAGCCCAAGAAAGTCGTCCTTGCCTATTCGGGCGGCCTCGATACCTCGATCATCCTGAAGTGGCTGCAGACGGAATATGGCTGTGAAGTGGTGACCTTCACCGCCGATCTGGGCCAGGGCGAAGAGCTGGAACCGGCTCGGCAGAAGGCCCTTCTGATGGGGATCAAGCCCGAGAACATCCACATCGTCGATGTGCGCGAGGAATTCGTCCGTGACTTCGTGTTCCCGATGTTCCGGGCAAATGCGCTGTATGAGGGGCTGTATCTGCTGGGCACCTCCATCGCCAGGCCGCTGATCTCGCAGCATCTGGTGCGGATCGCGCATGAGACCGGCGCGGATGCGGTGGCGCATGGCGCGACGGGCAAGGGCAACGACCAGGTGCGGTTCGAGCTGTCGGCTGCGGCGCTGGATCCCGCGATCAAGGTGATCGCGCCGTGGCGGCTGTGGGACCTGACGTCGCGGACCAGGCTGCTGGAATTCGCCGAGGCGAACCAGATCCCGATTGCCAAGGACAAGCGCGGAGAAGCGCCGTTCTCGGTCGATGCGAACCTGCTGCACACCTCGTCGGAGGGCCGCGTGCTGGAAAACCCGGCGGAGGAGTTCCCGGAATATGTCCTGCAGCGGGTGGTGCCGGTGGAGCAGGCGCCCGACCAGGCGGAGATGGTGGAGATCACCTTCGAGAAGGGCGATGCGGTTGCCATCAATGGCGAGGCGATGAGCCCGGCGACGATCCTGACCCGGCTGAACGAGCTGGGGGGCAAGCATGGGGTGGGCGTGCTGGACCTGGTGGAGAACCGGTTCGTGGGGATGAAGAGCCGCGGGGTCTATGAGACTCCGGGCGGGACGATCCTTCTGGAGGCGCACCGGGGGATCGAGCAGATCACGCTGGACGCGGGCGCCGGGCATCTGAAGGACAGTATCATGCCGCGCTATGCCGAACTGATCTACAACGGCTTCTGGTTCAGCCCCGAGCGGGAGGCGTTGCAGGCGCTGATCGACAAGACGCAGGAGCATGTCACCGGGACGGTGCGGGTCAAGCTGTACAAGGGGTCGGCCCGGACGGTGGCGCGGTGGTCGGATCACAGCCTGTATTCGGAAAAGCATGTCACCTTCGAGGAGGATGCCGGGGCCTACGACCAGAAGGACGCCGAGGGCTTCATCCGGCTGAACGCGCTGCGGCTGCGGCTGATCGCGGCCCGGAATGCGCGGGTGGCGAAATAGGGCGCCGCGCGCGGCGGGTTCTTCGGACCACGCAAAATCAAGGGGTTGAGGGCGCGTATTTACGCGCCCTTTACTTTTGGCGCAGTGCGAAAAACCGCTCGTCTAGGACTTCGTCACGCCTCGCTTCGGCCCCACCGACGAGAAGCCGAAGGCGCACGAGGAGGTGTCCCCCGTCGACTGGGTCCGGCGCCTATAGTGCGCTGCGCGGCAGGTGGGCGGGCTGGCCGTTCCAGGTGCCGGTCAGGCTGAACGCCTCGTCAGCGCGGCTGTGGCGGTAGTTCAGCTGCCCGCTCTGGCTGCCCGAGACGGTGATGTCCAGCGTCAGCCGGTCCGGCCCATCCTCGGTTGCGACATCGGCCCCGCTGCCATCGACCCGGAGCGCGGGCCAGAAGGCGCAGGCGGCGAACTGGTAATCGGTGCCCTCGTCCCCCGGCGAGGCCGACAGCGTGCCGCCGAAGGGGCAGCCATAGGTCGTCGGGTGCTGGCCGTCCCAGCCGGTCAGCGGGATGTGGTTGGACAGTTCGGTTTCCACCGCGCGGGCGACAGTCAGGGGATCGGTCGCCTGGACAGGATCGGTGAGGGTCAGCGGCTGGTAAGGGGCGATCGGGTCCTGTTCGCACAGCTGTTCGCGGGCCGCAGGCAGGGTGCCGTCGTAAAGCAGCGCCTGCACGATGGTGTCGGGGCAGGCAAGACCGCGCCCCCAGATCACATGCGGTCCGCCGCGCATGAACACGCCGTAGGCGTTGGCGGCATTGTCCAGGACGGAATAGGCCATCGAGATCGGCGTGATCGGATCGTGGTCGCCGTTCAGCACCAGGGTCGGCCAGGGCCCCCCGGCATAGGGCGCCGGACGTTCATGTTCGCCCTGTTGCGGCCAGAGCGCGCAGGCGACGCGTTCGAGGTAATAGGCCCGGAGGAGCCGCGGTGCCTGGGGCGCGAAGGCGCGGGCTTCGTCGATGATCCGCCTTGCCCGTTCGTCGGGTGTGCCCTCTCCGCTGTCGTAATCGGTGCAGGTGATCGCGTAATAGGCCGCGCCGAACCAGCCGGGGTCTTCGATGCCGACCTCGGTTTCCGGGTCGATGTAGGCGTTCACATAGCCCAGTTGCAGGATCGGCACGAGATTGCCCTGCCGTGCAGCGGCGAGGGTGCGCAGGAACGCGGCCCGGCCCTCGGGCGAGTAGAGCGCATAGAAGGCGTTCGTCTCCAGCAGGCCCGAGGTCAGGAGGCGGGTGACCGTGGTCCCGTCGGCCAGCGGATAGGCGACGGGCACCGGCGCCTGGGCCACGCGGGCGGCGAGGTCGTCGTAGGCCGCCGCCGCGCCGCCGGGGAAGTCCTGCGCGCAGGCAGGCATCGCGTCGCAGAGCGTGAAGGTTTCCGCCAGCAGCGCCTCGGCGGCGAGGGTGTAGCGGCGGTAGAAGCCTTCGGCCGACAGGGTCAGGTCGACCACGCCGTCAAGGATCACCCCGCGCACCGCCTGCGGAAACCGGGTGGCATAGGCCTGCACCAGTTGCGTGCCGTAGCTTTCGCCGTAAAGCCAGACCTTGGGCGCGCCGATGGCCTGGCGGAAAAGCTCGGAATCGCGGATTGCCTGATCGGTGGTCACCACAGGCAGCAGGGCGTCGGCGTCAAGCTCTTCGGTGCAGGCCGTGACATAGGTCCGGGCGGTGGCGATGATCGCGTCGGGGTCGTCCAGCGAGGCCGGGGCGGTGTCGAACCGGGCCTGCGCCGCCGGGCAGGAGAGGCCATGCGCCGAGCCGATGCCGCGCTGGTCGACGAAGACGATGTCCATGTTCTCGACCAGGCTGGGGTCGAAGGCGGAGAGGTAGGAATCCGCCGAGGCGATGCCCGAGCCGCCGGGACCTCCGACGAAGTAGAACAGGATTCCCCGGCTTTCCTTGCTGGCGAAGGAGAGGGCGAAGGTGATCTCGATGGTCCGGGACGGATCGTTGGCGCGGTGGTCCAGCGGCACCGTCAGCGAAGTGCAGGACAGGTTGCTGACATCGCAGGGAAAGAGGTCAAGGCCGGAGACCGCGTCTTGCAGCGACACATCGGCGAGGGCGGGTCCGGCAAGCAGGCCCAGGGCAAGAACGGCGTGACGCATGAGGGCCTTTCCGTCGGCGCAGGGATTCGGCGGCAGGTCGCGGCCGGTGGCGGGTGCAGGCTAGTGCGGCAGCGTGCTTTGGCCAAGGGGGCGCAGGCGGTTACAGGCGCTTCACCATGCGGTGATGCACGGATCGGTGATTGGACCCGAGGCGGGTGCAGGGCCAAGCCTGCCCGAGATACGGATCGCGACACGGACATGGGAGGCGGACATGCTGAGACTGGTGCTGGCGCTGATGGCGGGCCTTGCGGGGGCAGCGCAGGCCGAGACGGCGATTGTCGCCGGGGGCTGCTTCTGGTGCGTGGAATCGGATTTCGAGAAGGTGAAGGGGGTCAGCGAGGTCGTCTCGGGCTATACCGGCGGCGACATGAAGGACCCGACCTACAAGAACCACGCGGGCCACTACGAGGCGGTGGAGATCACCTTCGATCCTGCCGTCATCAGCTATGGCGAGCTGATCGCCAAGTTCCTGCGCTCGGTCGACGTGCTGGACGCGGGTGGGCAGTTCTGCGACCGGGGCGATGCCTACCGGACGGCGATCTTCGTGAAGGACAAGGCGCAGCGGAAGGCGGCCGAGGCGGCGGTGGCCGAGGCGGAGGCGGTGCTGGGCCGGAAGATCGTGACTCCGGTTCTGGACGCCGGGCGGTTCTGGATCGCCGAGGACTATCATCAGGATTACTACAAGGGCACCGACATCATCCTGACCCGCGCGGGTCCGAAGAAGCAGTCGAACGCCTATGCCTTCTACCGCAAGGCCTGCGGGCGGGATGCGCGGGTGCGGGAGTTGTGGGGCGCGCAGGCGCTGTCGCACTAGCCCAGCGGCGGCAGGCCCACGGCGGCGCGGAGGTCGGGGGCGCGGATGTCAAGCTCTTGCCCCGTCAGTGCGTCGGCATCCGGGGTGCAGAGCCAGGCGATGGCGCGGGCCGGGTGTTCGGCGGGGGCCAGGCTTTCGCGGGGCAGTTTCGACACCGGGTTGATGCCCGAGGCGCGGATCGCGCCCTGCATGTCGGTGTCAACGACCCCCGGCGCGAAGCCGAAGATGCGGATGCCCTGATCGGCATATTCCAGGTGCACCGAACGGGTCAGCATGGCGAGGCCCGCTTTCCCCGCGCAATAGGCCGACCAACCCTCCTGTGGCCGATGGGCCGCACCGGAGGAGATGTTGACGATCGTGCCGCCGCCCCTTGCAACCATTCCGGCCAGTGCGCGTTGGGTTGCGTGGAATGCCGAGGTGAGGTTGATGTCGATGCTGAGGGCCCAGTCTTCGACCGGGACGTCGAGGATGCGCCCGATGGGGCCGATCACGGCGGCGTTGTTCACCAGGATGTCGAAGCCGTGGTCCAGCACGGTTGCCATGGCGATGCGGTCGGTCATGTTCGCAAGGTGGCCGGTGGCCTGGATATCGCCAAGCGCGCGCCGGGCGGCGGCAAGGTTTGCGGCGCTGCGGGCGGTGAAGTGGACCTCCGCCCCCGCTGCGGCCAGAGCGCGGACGGTTGCAAGGCCGATGCCGCGGTTGCCGCCGGTGACGAGGGCGGTCTTGCCGACAAGTTTCATTCCGGGCTCCTTTCGTGACCGGCGCAGGGTAGCGGTGGCGGGGCTCCGCTGTCCACCGGGCAGGTCGTGTTGACGATGCCGAAAGGGCAGGCGACGGTGCGGGAAAAGGGAGATGCGCGTGCGCAAGTTGCTGATCGTTCTGGCTTTGGCGGGCTGTGCGGCGCGCGGGGATTTCACCATGGCGCCCGCCGGATTGTCGGGGGGCACGCCCGAGACGATCTTCGTCGGCACGACCCGGATGAAGGACGGCGAGGCCTACGGCTTCGGCCGGTCGGGCGAGCCGTCCTTTCTGCGCTATGACATCGCCATCCCGCCCGACCGCGAGCCGGGCAAGGTGAACTGGCCACCCAGAACGCGGAAGCCGGACGGAAGGCGCGATTTCCTGACGCTGGATCAGCGCGACTTCGGCTCGGCGGACGCCTTCAGCGCGGCCCTGCGCGCGGCGCTGAAGCTGCGTGGGCAGACCGATGCGGTGGTCTATGTCCACGGCTTCAACAACACCATGGCCGAAGGCGTCTATCGGGTGGCGCAGATGCACCATGACCTTCAGGTGCCAGGGGTGGCGGTGCATTACGCCTGGCCCTCGCGCGGGTCGGCGCTGGGCTATGTCTATGACCGCGATTCCGCGCTGTTCGCCCGGTCGGGACTTGTGACGCTTCTGGACGAGGTCGAGGACGCGGGCGCGAAGGACATCGTCATCGTCGCGCATTCGATGGGGGCGTTCCTGACGATGGAGGGCCTGCGGCAAATGGTGCTGAAGGACGGGCCGAAGGCGCTGGACCATATCAAGGGCGTGGTGCTGATCTCGCCCGACCTCGACCTCGACGTGTTCCGGTCGCAGGCGAAGGACATCGGCAAGCTGCCGGAGCCCTTCGTGATCTTCGGCAGCTCGAAGGACCGGATCCTGAACATCTCGGCCAGGCTGTCGGGCACGGGTGAGCGGCTGGGCAGCATGGGCAGCGTGGCGCAGATCGCCGACCTGAACGTGATCTATCTGGACACGGCAGCCTATACGACGGGGACGGGACATCTGAACCTGGGCGAGAACCCTGCGCTGCTGAAGCTGTTCGGCGGGCTGGTGGGGATCGCGGATGCGTTCACGGCGGATGCGCGGGGCCGGGTGGGTCTTCTCCCCGGGCTGGTGCTGACGGTGCGCAATGCGACCGAGATCGTGCTGGCGCCCGTCGGGGCGATTGCCGAAGGGCGCGCTGCGCCCTGACAGGTCGTTCCCAGCCGCACCCCCGGGGGATTTCACATCCCCCGGACCCCCTGTGGAGTATTTCGAAAAGGGCAAGACGGGATCGGGGGCGGAGGGTCTAGCGGCGTCTGAGATAGACGTAGTAGGCGCCGCTGCCGCCGTGTTTCAGATGCGCCTCGGAGACCTGAAGCACAACAGGCCCGAGGGGCGGCAGGTGCAGCCAGTGCGGCACCTGGTGGCGTAGTGCGCCGACGCGCTGCGGGATCGGGCCGGTATCCTCGCGCCGCTTGCCCTTGCCGGTGATGACCAGCACCAGCCGCAACCCGGCGGAATGGGCGTTCAGGATGAAGCGGATCAGTTCGGGATGCGCCTCGGCCAGGGTCATCCCGTGCAGGTCGATCCGCGCCTCGGGTTGCAGCTTGCCGCGGGTCATCCTGGCATGGGTGCCGGCATCCATCCGCAGGGGGGCCTGGTCCAGAAGCTGCGGCAGCGTGGGTGCCAGGTCGCGGCGTTCGGGCGCGCGGTGCTTTTCGCCCAGGGTGAACGGCGACAGGCGGGGCCTGGCATGGGCGAGCGGCGGCGGTTCGGGTGCTGCGGGCGGGTCGGGCAGGTGCAGGGGCTGGTTGTGCAGCGGCCGCGCGGTCCGGGCGACAGACCGCCAGAGGTCGGCTTCCTCGGGCGAGAGGTGACGGCGGCGGGCCATGGCGGCTATTCGTCGTCCAGCATCGCGAAGGCGCGGTCGATGGGCAGCAGGAGGACCATCCGGCCCGGGTCCTTGACGCTGCCCGCGGCATCGCCCGCGTCCTTGCCGGTGCCGTAGAAGATGTCGGCGCGCTGCATCCCCTTGATCGCCCCGCCGGTATCCTGAGCGACCATCAGGCTGCGGATCGGGCGGCGGCCGTCCTTTTCGATCCAGACCGGGGCACCCAGCGGCGTGAACCTGGGGTCGATGGCAACGGACCGCAGGGCAGTGATCGACCGGCCCATCGCGCCGATGGGGCCGTCCTCGGGCCTGAGGGTGCCGATCTTGCGGAAGAAGACGTAGGAGGGGTTGGTGTCCAGAAGCGCGCGCCCGGTGCCGGGATTGCTGCGGACATAGTTGGCGATCTCGGGCGCCGAGACCTGATCCAGCGTATGGGTGCCACGCCGGACCATTTCCTGCCCGACCGACCGATAGCTGTGGCCGTTCTTTCCGGCATAGCCGACGCGGATCACCGAGCCGTCGGTCATCCGGATCCGGCCCGAGCCTTGAACATGCAGGAAATAGACATCCACCGGATCGTCCAGCCAGGCAAGCTCCAGCCCGCGGCCCGCAATCGCGCCCCCTTCGATCGCGGCGCGGGTGTGGTAGGCGACGCCGTCGGTCAATTCGGGCGGGCGGCGGTAGATCGGATACCTGAAGCGAGAGGTGCGGACCGGCGAGCCTTCAAGCTCTGGCTCGAAATAGCCGGTGAAGAGGGCCGGAGGCTTACCGACGACGACCGGCTTGAAGAACAGCTCGAAGAAGCTGCGGGCCGAGGCGTCGTCCTTCGGGACATCGGCGGCCAGGGCACAGATCGGTTTCCAGTCGGGCTGGTCGATCAGGTCGCAGGTCCGCAGGAACGAGGTGAGGGCGGCCAGATGATCGTCCTTTAGCCAGCCGTCGAGCGCCTCGAAGTCCAGCACCTCGGCGCGGGAGGGCGCTGCGGTCATCAGCGCCGCCGCAACCGAGAGGAGGACAAGCGAGGCGCGCATCCCAAGGGATCAGTCGCCGGTGGCGACCAGCTGCCAGTTCGGGTCGTCCGACCCCATCTGGCGGGCGAAGGTCCAGATGTCGCGGGTTTTCCTGACTTCGCGCGGAGAGCCTTCGACGATCTCGCCCGCCTTGTTGCGCACGACATAGGTCTGGTCGGCGACGAAGCGCACGGCGATTTCGCCAAAGCGGGTTTCCGGGGAGTAGGTCGCGTCGTGCAGGGCCAGTTCCTTGATACCCAGGAAATTGGCCTCGATGGTCAGGCCGTCCGCCTCGCGCCGGTTGATCGCCTCGGCAAAGCTGGCTTCGACTTCATCGGACAGGAAGGGACGGATGCGGTCAAGTTCGCCCTTCTCGAAGGCGGTCAGGATCATCTCGTAGGCGCCGCGCGCGCCTTGCAGGAAGGTGCCGACGGAAAAGCCGGGTTCGGCCTTCTTCATCTCGGCCAGGGCCCGGGCGGCGTCGGAGCCTTCGGGGACATGGTCGATAATGTCGCGGTCGGGCCCTCCCTCGATCACCTCGAAGTCGCGGCGCAGGCGCGGGCGCACCTCGTCCAGCGGAATCGGCGGTTTCTCGAAGCCGTCGCGGGTGCCCAGAACGGAACGCAGCTTGAGGATGAGGAAGATCGCGATCCCGGCAAGGACCAGGAGCTGGATCAAGGAGCCGTTCATATGTGACCTCTGAGCCTTGGGTGTTCCGTTGGATTGAACACGGTTTGTCGTTATGTAGGGTGGGGGCCTGCCGAAGTCTACCATGCGGGCGGAAGAACGGACGGATGGAGGACGGCGATGTGGATCATCCTTGGCATATTGGCGCTTCCGCTTGTGGAGATTGCGCTTTTCGTGACGCTCGGGGCGCGGCTGGGCCTGTGGCTGACCCTGGCCTGGGTGCTTTTGACGGCCTTCGGCGGGGTTCTGATCCTGCGGTCGCTGGCAGCGTCGGGGATGGGCACGGCGCAAGGCGATCTTGTCGAAGGGTTCCGTGGCCGGATGGTCGAGGACCCGCTGTCGCCAATCGTGCAGCAGGGGCTGGTCGCGGTGGCGGCGATCCTGTTGATCCTGCCGGGCTTCTTTACCGATACGCTAGGCATCCTGTTGTTGATCCCGCCCGTGCGGGCGCTGTTCATCCGGCTGACGGCCCGGCGGTTGCAGGGTGTGCGGGTGGTGCCCCGCGACCTTACCTGACGACCGCGCTGCGATCCGGCATTGGAGTGCCTGTGGATCATCCTTCCCCGGCCCGCGCGGAAGCGGACCGGGGCGGTGGGGTGAAGGCGTTCCGGAACAGTGTCTCCATCGAATCGGTCTCGAAATCGGCAAGCGCCTTGCCGCGCGGTGCCGGGGCTCCGGTTCCCTTGCCATGCCAGGTCGCCTTGCCGATGCGGACACCGGGCAGGCGGCGGCGGATCTGGCGGATCGACAGATCGGTCGCGGTGCCTTCGGTCGCGTCGAGGGTGACCACGATCACGGTTTCCGGCTGAAAGTCTCCGATGGCGCGGGGCAGAGGGGCGCGGGGCGGCAGGGCCACCGCTTCGGCCCCTTCGGCACGCATGGCCTGTGCGACCATCCGTGCGGCGGCCTCGTCCAGCCGGGTCTGCGCCCCGATCACGACGATCCGGCGGTCGATGCCGTCCAGGATGCCGTTCGACACGAGGCTGGCGTCGGCCCCCGGCCCGGCGGTTTCATCGGGCCCGGCGGCGGCGAGCGCCAGTTCATCCTCGACGACGGTTTCCAGCTCTTCGGTCAGGGTCCATGCGGCATTGGCGATGCGGTTGACCTGATGGTCGGACAGAAGCCCCGCCGCGCTGTCGGACTGGGCCAGCGCCAGCGCGGGCAGGGCGGTCCTGTCGTAGTAATCGGCAAGATAGTTCTTGGCGGTCGAGGAGGTGGCTGCCTCGGTGAACTCGAACGACCGGCCGGTGAGCAGACGGTCGTAAAGCCGCGCCGAGTCGGCCAGGACGGGCTTGTCGCCGAACAGGATCGGGAACAGGCGCAGGCTGGGGACGTGATGGCCGATCACCACCAGACAGACGGTCAGCGGCGTGGCGATGATGAGCCCCATCGGCCCCCAGAGCCAGGTCCAGAACATGGCCGAGACGATCACGGCCAGCGGCGAGACCCCGGTGCGCTGGCCGTAGAACCAGGGCTCGATCACGTTCGAGGTGACAAGTTCCACGACCAGGAACAGCGCGGCGGTCCACAGCACCAGCGACCAGCCGGGCGAGACGGCGAAGGCCATGAGGAGCGGCAGGATCGCCGAGATCGCCGAGCCGATATAGGGGACAAAGCGCAGGACCAGCGTGACAAGGCCGAAGAACAGCGCGTTCGGCACGCCGATCAGCCAGAGGCCCAGCCAGATCGGCACGGCATAGATGATGTTCACCACCAGCTGGGCCAGCAGGTAGGTGGAGACGCGCGAACCGGCTTCGGCCAGAAGGCGCGAGGTGGCGAGGATGTTCGAGCCGCCGATCAGCTGGACCAGCCGGTCGCGCAGCGTGGCGCGTTCCAGCAGCGCGAAGACGACGACGACGAAGATCAGCCCGAAGATGCCCACCGGGGCAAGGGCGGGCAGGATCACGTCGTTCAGCCAGCCCTTGAGCCCGGCAACCTCGACGACCTCGACCTTCATTGTCCGGGTCTCGGGGGAATCGGACTGGGTGGCCACCCGTTCGGAGATGTCCGAGACCATGCCGCGCAGGTGCGAGATGATCCTGTTGTCGGTGCCGGCGTCGAGGATCGTGTCGACCTTGGTCAGCACATTGCCCTGATACTGGGGCAGGTTCGCGCCGATCACGCTGACCTGGTAGGCCAGGATCAGGACGAAGGCCGCCATCATCGCTGCGGCGGTCATCACCGTCAGAACGACCGCAGGCAGGTCGCGCAGGCCGCGCTTGCGCAGGGCGTTCACGACCGGGTTCAGGATGAAGGCGAACAGCATCCCGAGGATCAGCGGCAGGAACAGGTCCTTGGCGACATACAGGATGCCGACGACGACGGTGATGGTGGCCAGGGTGGTCAGCGAGACGATGGCATGTCCGCTTTCCGTCGTATCGGCAAAGCGGTCCCGCCCGGGAACGGCGGTTGCATCTGTCTCGGTCATGGTGTCCCCCGGCCCCTGGTCTGAAGGCCCAACGCACGGCGGGTGGGTCCGGTTCCCTGACCGGCGACCCCTGTCCCCGGGCGGGAACCGGCGGCCCGGCAGAGGCGTTGGATTGCAGGCGCCGCGTGGGGTGCCGCCGGAGAGGACGCATGGCCGACAGAGGCAAGACCCCGACAGGAACGCCGACCGTGACGCCGACCTTGACCCTGGCGAATGATGCGGCCCTGTCGCTGCTGTCCCGGCAGGACCTGGTGCCGGACGCAACCCGGCTGGTCGTTGTCGGGACCTCGCCCCTGCGCATGGCGCTGGCCGAGGTAGCCTTTCCCGAGGCCGAGCTGGTCTGCGCCGATCCGGGTCAAAGCGCGGCGCTGGCCATGCTGGAGGACAAGCTGCGCGCGATGGGACGGCTTGACCGGCTGGTGCTTGCAGGGGACGGTGCCGACAGTGCGGCGATCTTTGCGCTGATGCGGGTGATCGTGGCCTTCGTGCCAGCGCTGCGCAGCGCGCCGGGCGGCAGCATCCACCTTGCCGTTCGGCCCGGCGCCTCGGTCGGCGCGCTGCGTCAGTTCCTGCGCCGGATGCAGCCGACGATGGACCGCCAGAACATCGACGTGAGGCTGGTGGTCTTGACCGCCGTTGCCAACTGACCTGACGGATCGTCCGACAGTGGCCCGGCTTGCGGGCCGCGCATGAAAAAGGGCCGCGACAGTGTCGCGGCCCAGGGGACAGGAAGACGGGAGGGATGGACCGCTTCCCTGGGGACAGAGTGTCAGCGCGTCATCGCGCCGCGCACGAGCGAGATGACGAACAGGATGAGGAACACGACGAAGAGGATCTGCGCGATGCCCGCAGAGGTGCCGGCGATGCCGCCGAAGCCGAGGACACCGGCGATGATCGCGATGATGAGGAAGGTAACAGCCCAGCCGAGCATGTGAGGTCTCCTTTGGTCAGGGGTGGCTCGTCAGGAGCCGGATTGCGTATCTGGTCGACAACTCGGCCGACGGGCTTTGGTTCCCGGCGGATGCGGCGTCGGGATCGCGGGCTTAATCCGCGCCGTCTGGAGCGGTTCGGGAACCGGATCGCCTGCGCGGGGTTGTCAGGTCAGTGAACGCGCCGTGAGGGCGCAGGCAAATCCCCGTGCGGAAATCAGGAGACAAGGGCCATGACCCAGATCTACAAGCAGACTTCGGAAGACAAGGTGATGCGCGCGCTTGACACTGCGGGCGACACCGCGCGCGAGATGACCGACACGGCGACCGATGCGGTCGAGTCCGGTGTCGATACGATCAGGCGCAAGGTGGCGGACGCCAAGGCGGCCATCGTTTCAGGCGCGGGGTCGACCTTCGAGACCGTGAAGGACGTGGCCGTCGAAAAGGCCGATGCGGCGCGCGAAAGCCTGTCGGATGCGGGCGAACGGCTGGCGGCCACGCTGGAGCGCGCCTCGGCCGAAGCGGAGGGCGATGCGCTGCGGTCGCGGGTGCTGTCCTCGGTGGCACAGGGTCTGACCAGCGCGTCGGATGCGCTGCGCGACAGGTCGGTAAGCGATCTGGCCGCCGACATCAGGACGCTGGCCAGGCGGCATCCGGGTGCCTTCATGGCGGCCGCCGCCGTCGTGGGCTTTGCCGCCGCGCGTTTCGTGCGGTCGTCTGCTGCGCGTGCGCGCCGTGTGTCGTCGCAGGAAGCGGGTCGGGGACCCGGTCTCTGATGCGCGATCAGTCGCCTGAAAGCGACACGGGCGTCGCCGGGCTGTTCTCGGAGGTCCTGGCGGCTGTCGGGCGTCTGGTGCAGGGCGAGCTTCGGCTTGCCCGGGCCGAGGCGGCCGACAGCCTGCGCTCGGTCGGTGCGGGGCTGGCGAAGCTTGCGGCGGCAGGGGTGATCGCGCTGGTCGCGCTGAACCTTCTTGCCGGGGCAGCGGTCGCGGCGCTGGTGGAGGCGGGCCTTGGCGCCGTCGGCGCGGCGCTTGCGGTCGGGTTGGTCCTTGCGCTGGTCGCGCTTTTGCTGGGGCTGGCGGGGCGGTCGGAAGTGCAGCTGCGCGGGCGGAAACCGCGCCGGTTCCTCGATGGCCTTCGGCGCGATGCGCAGGCGGTGCGGGCCGGTTTCAGACAGGAAGGAAGCCCGGATGTCTAGCCAATCCATCCAGGACATCGAACGGTCGCTGGAACGCGACCGGCTGGCCCTGGCGCAATCGGTTGCCGCCCTGAGAGAGCGGTTGCGGCCGGCCAACCTCATCTCGGAGGGCAAGGCGGCGGTGAAGGCGAAGGCATCGCCGCTTGTGGCGGACCTGGACCGGAGCCTGCGCAGCCGTCCCGTGGCGGTGGCCGTGGCCAGCCTGGCTGTCGCGGCCCTTGTGGTGGGGCGCCGCACGGCATCCCGTGAGGCGGACCCCGCGCCCGAGGCCCCGGCTCTGGCCGGGACGAGGTTCGAGGCGCTGACCCGCTGGGAAGACGAGGGCGGCCCTCCGGCGCCCGAGACGGTGGAGCCCGACGAGGACTGGATGGTCGAAGCCACGGGCCTTCGCGCGAGGGCTCAGGCACTTCTGGCGCGGATCGACGATGCGGCGCGGCGCGGGCTGGCGCCGGCCGCCGATCTGGCACGGCACCGCGCCGAGATTCTGGCAGCCCTTGCCGCCGACATGCGCGCCGCTTTGGCCAAGGGGCTGGACAGTCTGGACGACGCCGCGCGGACAGAGGCCATCGCGGCCCGCGAGCGGATCCATGCTGTGCGGTTCGGCGTGGCAGAAAAGAGCCGCGAGGCGGTCGAGGGGCGGCCGCTGATGGTCGGGGCGGTCGTGGCGGCAGCGGGCGCGCTGGTCGCATGCCTGCTGCCGCCGACCCGAACCGAGAACCGCCTCTTCGGCAAGGCGCGGGATCGGCTGGCCGATGACGTGACCCGGATGGCCCGGCAAGAGGTGATGCAGGCCAGCGATCTGGCACGCAGCCTGAGCCGGGCGTTCCAGAGCGACCTGAGCCGCGCGGCGGGCCTTTTCACCGCGTCCCGCGATGACGAGCGTCCGACGCGCCCGCACTGACGTCCTGCCCGGCTGCCCACGGGGGGCCGGGCAGCCCTTGCGGGGTCAGGTCGGCTGTCGCGGGAAGGCAAGTTCGACGGTGATGACCTCGCCATCCCGCCGCAGGGACACCGTCCCGCCCAGTTGCGCCGCGAACTGGCGCAGCATCCGTTGCGGCAGCGCCGACAGGCCCGAGGTCGTGCCGGGCAGAAGCTCTGGCACCACCGGCCCTTCGACGCGCAGATGCACCTTGCCGTCGGCTTCGGACAGCGACACGAGAACCGCCTGTTCCGTCAGCCCCGGCCGCGAGAAGTAGCAGCCCACCGTCTCGGCCAGGGCAAGCGCAAGCGGCACGGCGGATTGGGCATCCATCCGCACCGGCTGGAACTGCTTGTTCGCAACCCCGAGTCCGACGCCGTGGATCTCCTTCAGCCGCTTGACCACGTTGCTCAGCACCATGTCCACCGCGATGTCCTGCCGGCCCGCCATCGCGTAAAGGCTGGTATGGGTGGACGACAGCGCGATCACCCGGTTGATGAGGCCGTCCAGCACCCGGCGCAATTCGGGGTCCGTCGTCTCGCGCCGGTACATCCGCATCACCGAGGCCATGATCTGCAGGCTGTTGCCGCTGCGATGGTCGATCTCGCGCAGGAGGGTGTCCTTGTCGAGCAAGAGGTTCTGCAGTTCGGCCTCTTCCTGTTCGATGGTCCGGATCAGGCTTTCGTAGGCATGGTACAGTCGCTGAATCTCGTGCGGCGCGCCGCTGATGTCGGGAATGAGCACCCGCTTGCGGGACGTGACATAGTCGGACATCGACCGGGCAAGGGCGCGGACATGCCGAACCACGAGACGGCTGGAGGCGAAGGCGGCGGCGGCGAGAGCTGCCATCCAGGTCAGGGCGGGGATGGTGTAGGGAATGGCGGCGTTCGTCCAGAAGCTGGCGCTGTCCTGTTTCCAGACGGACAGGAGGAACAGGTCGCGGGCGATCGGCACGACCGAGACGATGCGGCGACCGTCGGGCGTCTCGACAAAGCGCGCGGTGTCCGTCATGCCCTTGAACTCCGGCGCTTCGCCGATGCCGGGAACGGCCTGTTGCAGCCGGACATCGGGGGCGGAGGACACCAGGACCTCGCCGCCGGACGTCAGGGTTGCAAGGTATTCGGGGTTCCACTCGGCGACCGAATCGCCGTCTCCGTAGGCGGACGGCGAGATGGTGCTGTAGGCCAGCGAGATGACGACGAACCCTGTCAGCACGCCGTCCGCGTCGAAGACCGGGTGCCGCACACCAAGGATCGCACGGTTCGAAATGCTGCTGTGCGGGTCGTAGACGAGGCCCGGCACCGGCAGCGAGATCATCTGCCGGAACGCGGGATCGGCGGACAGGTCATGGACCCGGCCGTCGGAGGAACAGGTCAGAAGGCCGCTTTTCGGCACATAGGCGACAAGCGTGGCCTGCGGAATGTCGCGCGCAATGGCGGTGACCTGATCCATGCAGGATGGGCCGCCGCCGATCGAGGGCCGCGCCAGCACCGATGCCAGGACGCGCGCCGAAACCTGCGCTTCCTTGATGACCTCGATCTGCTCACGGACGGATTGCAGGGCAGCGCCGCCGACCCCTTTCAGGGTCGACTGGTCGATCTGATCCAGCGCATCGCGGGTCTGGAGGATCGACAGGGCTCCCAGCGGCAAGAGCGCGATGATGATGGTCGAGCCGAGGCGGACGCCAAGGCTGCTGTTGGACAGGAAGGATTTCCAGCGTCCGATCAAGATCCGGCCGCTGCCGAGCGCAGCACGACCGCCTGTGTCGCCCCATCACTACCCGAGAACAGGGATTCGCCCGCCTTGAGATGCAGCATCTCGGCCAGACGGCTGCGGGCCCGGCTGGCGCGGCTTTTGACGGTGCCGACCGCCACGCCCATCATTGCCGCCGCCTCTTCGCAGGAAAAACCCGAAGCGCCGACCAGGATCAGCACTTCGCGGTGCTCGGGGCTAAGCTGGTCGAAGGCGCGCTGGAATTCCTTCAGCGCCAACCGGCCATCGTGATCGGGCTTGACCGAAAGCGTGGCCGCGTGGACGCCATCGCTGTCCTGCACCTCGCGCCGGGTCTTGCGCAGGCCGGAATAGAAGGTGTTGCGCAGGATCGTGAACAGCCAGGCGTCCAGATTGGTCGCCGGGTCGAACTTGTCGATGTTGGTCCAGGCCTTCAGGATGGTTTCCTGCACCAGGTCATCGGCCCGCGACACATCCCGCGTGAGGCTGATTGCGAAGGCGCGCAGCCTGGGAATGGCCCCGGCCAGGCGGTCGCGCGGGTCGGCGGGTGCCGGGGGAACGCCGCCGCCGCTCATTCCGTGCCGCCCTTGCCGCTGCCGTCCTTCGCCTTGAGCTGGGCAAGAAGATCGCGAAAGCGGTCGGGCAACTCCTCGCTCAGGGCCTCGCGGTAGACCAGCCTGAGGTTTTCGTCGATCTGCGCCCGGATGGCCCGGCGGTCGACACCATCCTCGTTCTTGTCTTTCGTCATTGCTGGCTTCCCGCTTCTTTCGGCCCCCAACGCCCCTGGGCGCCTCTGGTTCCGAACATTTTCACCCCTTGCGATTTTTTCAGATCGCGTCGGGAACCGAACGTGGGGCCTGGCGTTTGGTTCCCGATATCAAACACAAAAACTGCAGACCAAACATGGAGACTGTCGTCATGCTCGCACAGGAAGCGGTCGACCACTCGGCGGCGGTAGCGCGCCAGCTGCCCTATCTGCGTCGCTATGCGCGGGCGCTGACCGGAAACCAGACCAGCGGCGACCAGTATGCGCTGGCCGTGCTGGAGGCCGTCGTTGCCGATCCGGCCCTGCTGACGGCGCATGGCGACCCGCGGGTTTCGCTGTTTGCGGTGTTCCATTCGATCTGGACGACCTCGGGCGCGCCGGTGGCCGAGGCGGAGGACGATCTGTCGGGCAAGGCGCAGGCGCATCTGGCCGCCCTGACGCCCAATTCGCGCGAGGCGTTGCTTCTGACCACGATCGAAGGCTTCGGGGCCGCGGACGTGGCGGCGATCATGGGGATTTCCGGCGACGAGACAGCCGGGCTGATCGACATTGCCGTGCGCGAGATGGAACAGTCGGTGCGCGGGTCGGTCCTGGTGATCGAGGACGAGGCGATCATCGCGATGGACATCACGGCGATCGTCGAAGGCATGGGGCATCGCGTGACCGCGACCGCGCGCACCCACCGCGAGGCGGTGCGGATGGCGACATCGGAGCGGCCGGACCTGATCCTGGCCGACATCCAGCTGGCGGACAATTCTTCGGGCATCGACGCGGTGAAAGACATCCTCGGCCAGTTCGGCGACATCCCGGTCATCTTCATCACCGCCTTCCCCGAACGACTGCTGACCGGCGCGCGACCGGAACCGGCCTTCCTGATCAACAAGCCCTATACCGAGGAACAGGTCCGTTCGGCTGTCAGCCAGGCGATGTTCTTCTCTTCGACCGACACGTTGCACCGCTGACCTGATCGTCGGCGCCAACGGGTCGGCTGATGAACGCCTGGCCGTCGGACCTGTGGCGCAGGGCGCAGAATGTTCTGGCCGCGGGCGATGGCCTCGCCCGCGCCTTCCCGTCCGTTGCCGACAAGACGGTCTGGCACCTTGCGACCGGCAAGACTCCGCCAGTGTGCCGGACCTGCAACCTGACCGCGAAAAAAGTCGGAACCCGCCGCGGCATGGAACGTTGTCCCGGCATAGGCGACGTCATGGAGATGTCGCCATAACCGCAAGACAAATCAGGAGAATTTCCATGAAAGCTCTGCTTCTTTCCACCGCTCTGGCGGCCGGTTTCGTGCTGCCTGCCATCGCCCAGGACGCCCCCATGTCGCCGTTCCAGGCCGAGCCTGTCGGCCCTTCGGCCTATGCGTCCGACATCATCGGCGCGCGCGTCTATGTCAGCGAAGCCGCTCTGGACGCGGATGCCTATGCCGGCGTTCAGCAGGGCTGGGACGACATCGGTGAAGTGAACGACGTGCTTCTGGGCCGCGACGGCACGGTTGACGCAGTGCTGGTCGACATCGGCGGGTTCCTCGGGATCGGCGAGCGCCAGGTTGCCGTCGACATGGCGGCGCTGAAGTTCGTGCAGGACGATGCGACCGACGCCGACGACTGGTTCCTGGTGTTGCAGACTGACCGTGCCACTCTGGAAGCCGCCCCGGCATATCTGCGACCCGCGATGGGCGATCGCGCTGCCGTCTCGGACGCCGACAGGAATGGCATGGAGACTGTTCCGGAGGCGATGGTTGCCCCGGACGGGACCGGCATGGCAGCAGCCCCGGCCAAGGGCACGATGACGCTGCCCGAAGGCTACACCGCGATTGGCCTTGACGCCCTGACCGCCGAGACCCTGACCGGTGCGGATGTCCGCGATGCGACCGATGCGTCGATTGCCGAGGTCGCCGATCTGGTGCTTTCGCCCGAAGGCCGGGTGACGGGCGTGGTTCTGGACGTCGGCGGTTTTCTCGGGATGGGCGTCAAGACCGTGGCTCTGCCGATGGATCGTCTGACGGTGGCCAGGACCGAAGGCGGCGCGGTGCGCGTCTGGGTCGACATGACCAAGGAAGAGCTTGAGGCTTTGCCGGACTACAAGGTCTGAGCCTTCGGCAGTCGGGAAAGAGGCCCGCGTCGTCCGCCGGACGGCGCGGGTTTTTCATGTCGCCGGCCGGGTCGCCGTGCCGACCTGCCGATGCGAGGCCCGCATCGCTGGCGGGTTGCCGCATTTGCGCGTCGAAAGGTCGGCGACAGACCCAAGCCGTCGCAGACTGCCATTGCAGCCGCGCTTCGGGTGCCGCAAAGTCGGCGGCGAACGGCGACAGGCGATCGCCCGCAGATGGTAGGGAGGCGCTATGCGATACCACACCCCAACAAGCTTCAGCGACGCAGCCGCCATTGCGGCGGCATCTTCCGGGACCTTGCGCTTTCTGGCGGGGGGGACCGATGTGCTGGTGCAGATGCGCGCCGGGATGGTGCAGCCGGACGATCTGATCGACCTCAAGCACATTCCGGGCGTGGACAGGATCGAACGCACAGCGGAAGGCGGCTGGAAGATCGGCATCGCGGTGCCGGGGATCGTGCTGGGCGGCCATGCAGAGCTGATGCGGGACTGGCCGGGGGTCGTCGAGGGGATGAACCTTGTGGGGTCAACGCAGGTGCAGGGCCGGGCAACCCTGGCGGGGAATCTGTGCAATGGCTCGCCTGCCGCCGATTCGGTGCCGGGCCTGATCGCTGCGGGTGCGACGGTCACGGTGACGGGGCCGAACGGATCGCGCGAGATCCCGGTCGAGGCGGTGCCTGCGGGGCCGGGGAAGACCAATCTGGCCAGGGGCGAGTTGATCTCGGCGATCACCCTGCCGCCGCGCGGAAAGAATGGGGGCGACGCCTATCTGCGCTTCATCCCCCGGACCGAGATGGACATTGCGGTCGTGGGTTGTGCGGTGAACCTGCGGCTGGACGGGGACAAGGTGGTGGAGGCGCGCGTCGCGCTGGGGGCGGTCGCTCCGACGGTCCTGTTGTCCGATGCCTGTGCAAGGGCGATCATCGGCACCACGCTGGACGATGCGGCGCTGATTGCGCTGGCCAAGGCGGCAGAGGGCGAGGCGAAGCCGATTTCGGACAAGCGCGGGACGAAGGAGTTCCGCATCGAAGTGGCGGGCGTGCTGGCTCGCCGGGCGGCGAAGATCGCCTATGACCGGGCGAAAGGGATGAAAGCATGAGCAAGATTCACGTCACCGCCACCGTCAACGGCGACCCGGTGGAGTTCCTGGCGGACCCGCGCGAGACGCTTCTGGACGCGCTGCGGAACCATCTGGACCTGACCGGCACCAAGGAAGGCTGCGGCACCGGCGACTGCGGGGCCTGTTCGGTCACTGTGGACGGCACGCTGGTCTGTTCCTGCCTGATGCTGGCGGCGGAAGCCAACGGCAAGCGGGTGGAAACCATCGAGGGCATGGCCAGGGACGGGTTGCACCCCTTGCAGCGCAAGTTCATCGAACATGCGGCCTTGCAGTGCGGCTTCTGCACTCCGGGCATTCTGGTCGCGGCGAAGGCCCTTCTGGAGCGGAACCCGGACCCGAGCGAGACCGAGATCCGCTATTGGCTTGCCGGGAACCTCTGCCGCTGCACGGGATACGACAAGATCGTCCGCGCGGTGCAGGACGCGGCGGCGGAAATGCGTCAGGACCACAGGGGGGCTGCGTGATGGCACGGGATGATGTGAAGACCGGATACAAGTACGTCGGCACCCGGCCCAACCGCCCGGATGGGCTGGACAAGGTGACGGGGCGCGCCCGGTATGGCGCGGATTTCTCGCTGCCGGGGATGCTGCATGCCGCCGTGGTGCGCAGCCCCCATGCCCACGCGCGGATCGTGAGGATCGATGCGTCCAAGGCCCTGGCGCTGGAGGGGGTGAAGGCCGTGGTCACGCGCGCCGACCTGCCTACGGGGCTGACGGGAGAGGACCTGAACCTTCAGGACAACACGCTGGCCGGGGATCGGGCTCTGTATGACGGCCACGCGGTGGCGGCGGTCGCGGCGACCACTCCGTTGCTGGCGCAGGACGCGGCGCGGCTGATCGAGGTGGAGTATGAGGTCCTGCCGCATGTGACCGATGTCGATGCGGCCATTGCGCCGGATGCCCCGGTGATCCGGCCCGGCGTGGCGGATTACTCGGTGCCCGAGGGGATGCACGGCAACGTCGCGCGCTACATGGAGTTCGGGCATGGCGATGTCGAGGCGGGCTTCGCCGCCGCCGATGTGGTGCGCGAACACACCTACCGCACCGAGGCGACGCATCAGGGCTATATCGAGCCCCATGCCGCCGTGGGCCAGCTGGGCGAGGACGGGCGCGGCGAGATGTGGGTCTGCACGCAAGGGCACTGGTACATCCGCCGGATGTGCTCTGCCGTCCTTGGCATCGAGGCGGCAAACCTGCGCGTGACGCCTTCGGAAATCGGCGGCGGCTTCGGGGGCAAGACCACGATCTTCATGGAGCCGCTGACGCTGGCCCTGTCGAAGAAGGCGGGCGGGCGCCCGGTCAAGCTGGTGATGAGCCGGTCGGAGGTGCTGCGGGCGACGGGGCCGACGGCCAGCGCCTCGATGGACGTGAAGATCGGCATGAAGAAGGACGGCACGATCACCGCCGGCCAGGTCTATTTCCGCATGCAGGGCGGCGCCTTCCCCGGCATGTCGCCCATCGGCGAGGCGCTGCCCTGCGCCTTTGCCTGCTATGACATCCCCGCGCTGAAGCATGAGGGGATCGAGATCATCACCAACCGCCCGAAGGCCGCAGCCTACCGCGCGCCGGGGTCGCCCATGGCGGCCTTCGCGGTGGAAAGCATGATCGACGAGCTGTGCCGGGAACTGGGGCTCGACCCCATCGAGGTGCGGCTGAAGAACGGGGCGCGGAACGGGTCGAAATCGTCCTATGGTCCGGTCTATGACGTGATCGGCCTTCAGGAAACGCTGGAGGCGGCGAAGGCGCATCCCAACTACAGCATCCCGCTGGGGCCGAACCAGGGCCGGGGCGTGGCCTCGGGCTTCTGGTTCAACCACGGCGGCGAGACCTCGGTCAGCTTGGCCATCGGCGAGGACGGGACGGCCACCGTGTCGATCGGCACGCCCGACATCGGCGGCAGCCGCGCCTCGATCGGCCTCATGGTCGCGGAAACGCTGGGCATCCCCTACGAGGACGTGCGGGTGAACGTGGTCGAAACCGGGGCGCTTGGGGTGAACGAGCCGACCCATGGCAGCCGGGCGACCTTTGCCAGCGGCAAGGCCGCGGTGATCGCCGCCGAGGCCGCGATCCGCGAGATGTGCAAGCGTGCGGCGGCGGAGTGGGGCATCGACGCCGAGGCGGTCGAATGGCGCGATGGCGCGGCGCACCCCGCCGGGCCGAACGCGGGCAAGTTCCCGCCCATGTCCATCGGCGAGATCGGGGCGAAGATGGGGTCCACCGGCGGGCCGATCTCTGGCCACCACGAGGTGACGGCGGGCGGCTATGGCGCGAGCTTCGGCACCCATGTCGTCGATGTCGAGGTGGACCCGGAGACGGGGCGGACCACGGTCCTGCGCTATCTGGTGGTGCAGGACGCGGGCACCGCGATCCATCCGGCCTATGTCGAGGGCCAGTATCAGGGCGGTGCCGCGCAGGGCATCGGCTGGGCCTTGAACGAGGAATATGTCTACGGCCCCGACGGTCGGTTGCAGAACCCGGTGTTCCTCGACTACCGGATCCCGGTGGCCTCCGACCTGCCGATGATCGACACGGTGATCGTCGAGGTCCCGAACCCCGGCCACCCCTACGGCGTGCGCGGTGTGGGCGAGACGGGGATCACTCCGCCCCTGCCTGCGATTGCCTCGGCCATCGCCGGGGCCACGGGGGCGCGGATCCGCAGCCTGCCCTGTTCGCCGCCCAAGGTGCTGGCGGCGATCAAGGCGCTGAAGAAGGGCTGAGGCGTGGCGCGCGTCCATCTCTGGGCCAGCCTGCGGCGCTTTGCCGACGGGCAGGAGGTGGTGGAGGTCGAGGCCGCGACCGTGGGCCAGATGCTGGATGCGCTGGAACGGGCGCATCCGGGTCTGGCGCCTGCGATCAAGGCGGGGCTGTCGGTGGCGGTGGATGGCGAGGTCATCGCCAACAACCGCGCGGCTCCGGTCAAGCCCGACAGCGAGGTCTATCTGTTGCAGCGCCTGAAGGGCGGCTGAGGAGGGCGCATGTTTCCCAACCGTCTGAAGGCGCTCTGGGCCGAGGGGCGGCCCGCGATCAACGGCTGGTTGTCCATCGCCAGCCCCTTCGCCGCCGAGATCATGGCGGCGCAGGGCTTCGATTCGCTGACCGTGGACATGCAGCACGGCGCGCTGGACTACAGCGACCTTTTGCCCATGCTTCAGGCGATGCGCGCCTCGGGCGCGGTGCTTCTGGCGCGCGTGCCCTGGCTGGAGCCGGGGATCATCATGAAGGCGCTGGATGCGGGCGCGCAGGGCATCATCTGCCCGATGGTGAACAGCGCCGAGGACGCCGCGCGCTTCGTCAGCTACCTGCGCTATCCGCCGCTGGGCGTGCGCAGTTTCGGCCCGACCCGGGCGGCCTTTGCCGCCGGGGGGGATTATGCCGCGCAGGCCAATGCCAATATCCTGGCCTTTGCGATGATCGAGACCGCCGAGGGCATGGCGAACCTCGACGCCATCACCGCCACGCCGGGGCTGGACGGGATCTATGTCGGCCCGGCGGACCTGTCGATCTCGCTTTCGGGGGGCAGGCTGGCCCCCGGCATGGACCGGGAAGAGCCCGAGATCCTGGCCGCCTTGCAGACGATCCTCGCCGCCTGCAAGCGCAACGGCCTGCGCGCGGGCTTGCATTGCGGGTCGCCCGACTATGCCGCCCGCGCCATCGGCTGGGGGTTCGACATGACGACGGTGGGCGGCGACACCAAGTTCCTGGCCAGCGCCGCCGGGGCCGCTGTCGCCGGCTTCCGCAAGCTGACCGGCGGGACGGCTGGCACGGCGGAACCGGGCGGCTACTGAGGCGGCGGACAGACCATCCTCTGCCAGGGGGCGGAGCCCATCGGCTTCCGCAAGGAACTGCGCATCCGGCGGCTGGTCGAGACGATCCACCAGTCCAGCCGCGAGGGGCGCTGGCAACAGGTGTCGTGATCCCGTCGTCCGGGCGTTTCTACAGGTAAGCGCGCGCCAGCCATCCCGCCGCGAAGCCAAGGGCGGCCAGCGCGGGCCAGAGGAAAGTGCCAAGCGACCGTTCCGGGCGCGGCGGCTGAGTCGCGGGGTTTCCGGCGCGGATCAGTTGCGCCTCGACCAGGGCGGGCAGCTTCGGGCCGAAACGGCCAAGCACCCGCGCGGTCTTGACCAGATCGCGCAGCACGGCCTTTGGTCCCACGTTCTCGCGGATGTAGCGTTCGACAATGGGACCGGCGACCTGCCAGATGTTGATGTGCGGGTCGAGGCTGCGCGCCACGCCTTCGACAACGACCATCGTGCGTTGCAGAAGGATCAGTTCGGTCCGCGTCTCCATCCCGAAGCGTTCGGTCACCTCGAAGAGATAGGCCAGCAGACGCGCCATCGAGATGCGGCTTGCGTCCATGCCGAAGATCGGCTCGCCCACTGCCCGCAGCGCCCGGGCGAATTCGTCGATGTCGCGGTCGGGCGGCACATAGCCTGCCTCGAAATGCACCTCGGCGACGCGGCGGTAATCCTTGCGGATGAAGCCCATCAGGATCTCGGCATAGACGCGGCGGGTGTATTCGTCGATCCGGCCCATGATGCCGAAGTCATAGGCGATGATGTCGCCGTTCGCCGCGATCTTCAGGTTGCCCTGATGCATGTCGGCGTGAAAGAACCCGTCGCGCAGAGCGTGGTTCAGGAACAGCTGCAATACCCGCGCGCCCAGCACCCGCCGATCGAAACCCGCCGCGTCGATCAGCGCGATGTCGTTCAGCCCGATGCCTTCGGCCCAGCCCAGCGTCATCACATTGCGGCTGGACAGGAACCAGTGCGGCTTCGGCACCTGGAACCCTTCATCCTGCGCGGTGTTCGCGGCGAACTCCGCCGCGTTCGAGCTTTCCAGCCGCAGGTCCAGCTCTCCCATCACCACGCCTTCGAAGTGCCGGATGACTTCGACGGGGCGGAGGCGACGCGAGAAGGGCGCAAGGCGTTCGATCCAGCGCGCGGCCAGATAGAAGGCGTCGATGTCCTTGCGGAAGGCGCGTTCGATGCCGGGGCGCAGGACCTTGACCGCGACCTCCTCGCCCGTCTCGGCCAGCCGGGCGCGGTGAACCTGGGCGATGGAGGCGGCGGCGACGGGGTCGGAGAATTCGCTGAACAGGGTGGCGACGGGCTGTTCCAGCTCGGCCTCGATCATCTTCTTGGCGGTTTCGACCGGGAAGGGCGGCAGCTTGTCCTGAAGATACTTCAGCTGCTGCGCCAGTTCCTCGCCCACCACATCCGGGCGGGTGGACAGGACCTGGCCGAACTTGATGTAGGCGGGGCCCAGAGCAGTCAGCGCGCGGGTCGCCGGGGGCAACGAAAGGTCGCCCTGCAAGCCCAGCCACTTGAACGGCCAGCCCAGCATCCGCGCGGCAAAGCGCAGGCGCGGGGGCGCGCGGAAGGCCTCCAGCACCACGTCCATCGCCCCGGTGCGTTCCAGCGTGGCGCCAGTGCGGATCAGACGGATGATGTTGTGGGGGCCTTTCACAGTTTCCAGCCCGAATGCAGCGCGGCGATGCCCATCGTCAGGTTGCGGTATTTCACCTGCTCGAACCCCGCATCGCGGATCATGGCGGCGAAACGCTCCTGATCCGGAAAGCGGCGGATCGATTCGACGAGATACTGGTAAGAGGCCCGGTCTCCCGCGATCACCTGGCCCATGACCGGGATCACGTTGAAGGAATACAGGTCATAGACCTTCTGCATCAGGTCGTTCGGGATCTGGCTGAACTCCAGCACCATCAGCCGCCCGCCGGGTTTCAGGACCCGGTACGCCTCGGACAGCGCGTCCGGGATGCGGGTCACGTTCCGGATGCCGAACGAAATGGTGTAGACGTCGAAACTGCTGTCGGCGAAGGGCAGGGCCATCGCGTCGCCCACCACCCAGTCGAGGCTGGCGGCCAGGCGTTCCGCCTCGGCCCGCTTGCGCCCCTCGATCAGCATCGGCTCGGTCATGTCGCAGACGACCGCGCTGGCCCCCGGCGCGCGCTTCAGGAAGCGGAAGGCCACGTCGCCGGTGCCGCCCGCCACGTCCAGGAGCCTCTGGCCGGGCCGGGGCGCCAGCCAGTCCATCATCGCGTCCTTCCACAGCCGATGGATGCCCAGCGACATCGCGTCGTTCATGATGTCGTATTTCGACGCCACCCGCGAAAAGACGCCATGCACCAGCCCGGCCTTTTCGGCCTCGGGCACGTCCTGAAAGCCGAAATGGGTGGTCTTTTCTTCGCTCATCGGGCTTGCGATCCTTGGGTCCAGCCCCTCCTTATAGTGCGCCACCGCGCGCCCGCAATGCGCCCAACTGTCCGAAAGCCGAAATGCCGGAACTGCCCGAAGTCGAAACCGTCCGCCGCGGCCTGCTGCCCGTGATGGAGGGCGCAGTCATCGCGCGCGCCGAGGTCAACCGTCCCGATCTGCGCTGGCCCTTGCCGGCGCGGATGGCGGAAAGGCTGACCGGGCAGAGGGTGACGGCCCTGCGGCGGCGGTCGAAATACCTGCTCGCCGATCTCGACAGTGGCGAGACGCTTCTGGTGCATCTGGGCATGTCCGGGCGGATGCTGGTGTCTGGCGCGCAGCTGGGGGCGTTCTACCACGACCACCCGGCGCCGCAGAAACATGACCATGTGGTGCTGCATATGGCTGGCGGGGCGCGGGTGACGTTCAACGATGCGCGCCGCTTCGGGGCGATGGACCTGATGCAGACGGACCGCGCCGCAGAGCACATGCTGCTGCGCGACCTGGGGCCGGAACCCTTCGGCAACGACTTCAACGCACCCTATCTTGCCGGGCGGCTGCGCGGGCGGCGGACCACGATCAAGGCCGCGCTTCTGGACCAGCGGATCGTGGCGGGGCTGGGCAACATCTATGTGGCCGAAACGCTGTATCGCGCGCGGATCAGCCCCCTGCGGCTGGCCGGTGACCTTGCGGAAGCGCAGGTGCATGGTCTTGTCCCCGTGATCCGCGAGGTCCTGGCCGAGGCGATCGAGGCGGGCGGATCCAGTCTGCGCGACTTCCGGCAGACCAATGGCGAGCTTGGCTATTTTTCCAAGCATTTTCAGGTTTATGACCGCGAAGGCGAGCCTTGCGAGACCTCAGGCTGCGGCGGCCGGATCACCCGCACGGTGCAGTCGGGCCGGTCGTCCTTCTGGTGCCCCGCCTGTCAGAGTTGACTTGCCAATGCGCCGTTTGGTGCTAGGAGTCCCCTCCAGTCTGCCATGAAGGAGGCCGCGATGGCCTATGAAACACTGATCGTCGAGACCGAGGACTATGTCTCGCTGATCCGGCTGAACCGCCCCGATGCCATGAATGCCCTGAACCTGACGCTGATGCGCGAGCTTGCGGCGGCGGTGACGGCGGCGGAAGCCAACGACCGCGTGCGCTGCATCGTCATCACCGGGTCGGACAAGGCCTTTGCCGCAGGGGCCGACGTGAAGGAGATGGCCGAGAAAAGCTTCATCGACGTCTATTTCGATGATCTGTTCGGGCCCGAGGCGGCGATCATCGCCAAGGCCCGCAAGCCGATCATCGCGGCGGTGGGCGGCTATTGCCTGGGCGGCGGCTGCGAGCTGGCGATGCTGGCCGATTTCATCATCGCCGCCGACACCGCCAAGTTCGGCCAGCCCGAGATCAACCTCGGCATCGTGGCCGGGATGGGCGGCACCCAGCGCCTGACCCGCGCGGTGGGCAAGTCGAAGTCGATGGACATGCACCTCACCGGCCGCTTCATGGATGCCGCCGAGGCCGAGCGTTGCGGTCTGGTCAGCCGGGTCGTGCCCGCGAAATCCCTGATCGAAGAGGCGATGAAGGCCGCGCAGAAGATCGTCGAGAAATCGGCGGTGACGGCGATGGTGGTCAAGGAATGCGTGAACCGCGCGCAAGAGACGCCGCTGGCCGAGGGCCTCTTGTTCGAACGCCGCATGTTCCACGCGATGTTCGCGACCGAAGACCAGAAGGAAGGCATGGCCGCCTTCCTGGAAAAACGCCAGCCGCAGTTCCGCGACCGCTAGACCGGGCCGCCCCCGGCTTCTCGTCGGTGCGCCAGCGAGGAGTGACGACGTCATCGACGAGCGGGGGCTTTCCATTCCCCTCGACTTCGCCTATACGCCGCCCCACATGCGCGTGGGCCCGCTTAGGCAAGAATCAGATCCATCCCTTCGGGACGGTGCCTTCTGGTCTTTCGTGCGACAGAAATGAAACCGACAGACCGCAAGGAAGCCAAGCATGGCAAACACTGAACAGTCCAAGAAACGCGCCCGCCAGTCCGAGGCCCGCTACGCCATCAACAAGGCACGCCGCTCGCGCATCCGCACCTTCCTGCGCAAGGTCGAGGAAGCCATCGCCTCGGGCAATCCCGACGCCGCCCAGGCCGCGCTGAAGGCCGCCCAGCCGGAACTCGCCCGCGGCGTGACCAAGGGCGTGCTGCACAAGAACACCGTGGCCCGCAAGATGTCGCGCCTCGCCGCGCGCGTGAAGGCCGTCGCCACCACCAAGGCTTGATCGACCCCGGTCCCGCTGCGCTGCCGGGCCGATTCCGGAACACTTCGAAACACCAGGGGCGTGCCTGAACGGGCGCGCCCCTTTGTCTTTGGCAGCGTCCGAACCGGGCTTTCCGACGCTCCGTTGCCGATTTGCCAGAGCCTTCGGATTCGGTTTTGGGGAATCCCTGTCAAGCGCGTTGTTCGGTTGCAGAGCCCGCGACGGGCTTGCTAGCGTGACCCTGCGATTCACTTCGTCTTGGGGGACATGAACGGGTCGCAAACGAAAAGCTGCTGCACGGACAAGGCGCGCCTATGCGCTGAAATCCGAGTTTTTCGTTTGTGATCAATGGATTGGAGATGGCATTCAAGCCATCCCATTGCTTGCGCTGTGGCCGCCGAACATCCGGCAGGCTGCCTGCGTTGTTCCGTCCCCCTGTCAAACCGTTGTGCTGCGGCCCGTCCGGGGCTTGCTGGCGGCTTGGTCGGACTGACTCGCTCAAAAGAAACGGGGCAGGATCGGGGCCTTTGGCTCGGGGTTCATGGAAGTGGCAGGTTTGCGAATGACGAATGAAACCTGGGGGCAGGTGCGGGAGGAGTTGATCAAGCGGGTTGGTCGGCACAACTATGCCACCTGGATCGAGCCGCTGAAGCTGTCGCAGCTGAAAAACGGCGTGGCCAGGTTCGAAGTGCCGACGACCTTCTTCGGCGACTGGGTCCAACGCAATTACGGCGACCATATCCGCACCCAGCTGTCCAGCGCCGGAGAGCCGGTCGACCGCCTCGAATTCGCCGTTGGCTCCGCCGCCCCCGTCGCGGCGCTTCCGCAGACGGCGAAATCTGCCGCACGTCCGGTCCGTGCCCGGGTGTCCGAGGAAGAGCTGCCCGGCGCGCCGCTGGATGCGCGCTTTACCTTCGATACCTTCGTGGTCGGCAAGCCGAACGAGCTGGCCCATGCCGCCGCCCGCCGGGTGGCCGAGGGCGGGCCGGTCACCTTCAACCCGCTGTTCCTCTATGGCGGCGTCGGCCTCGGCAAGACGCACCTGATGCATGCCATCGCCCATGACCTGCAGGCCCGCCGCCCGGAATTGCGCGTGCTGTATCTGTCGGCCGAACAGTTCATGTACCGCTTCGTGCAGGCCCTGCGCGACCGGCAGGTGATGGATTTCAAGGAGCTTTTCCGCTCTGTCGACGTGCTGATGGTCGATGACGTCCAGTTCATCGCCGGCAAGGATTCGACGCAGGAGGAATTCTTCCACACCTTCAACGCCCTGGTGGATGCAAACAAGCAGATCGTGATTTCCGCCGACCGCGCCCCCGGCGAGATCAAGGATCTGGAAGACCGCATCAAGTCGCGTCTGCAATGCGGGCTGGTCGTCGACCTGCATCCGACCGATTACGAACTGCGGCTGGGTATCCTGCAACAGAAGGTCGAATTCTACCGTAGCCAGTATCGCGGGCTGGTGCTGGCCGATGGCGTGCTGGAATTCCTGGCCCATCGCATCACGACCAACGTCCGTGTGCTGGAAGGCGCGCTGACGCGGCTGTTCGCCTTTGCCTCGCTGGTCGGGCGCGAGATCACGCTGGACCTGGCACAGGACTGCCTGGCCGACATCCTGCGTTCGTCCGACCGCAAGCTGACCATCGAGGAAATCCAGCGCAAGGTGGCGGAACATTACAACATCCGCCTGTCCGACATGATCGGCCCGAAACGGCTGCGCACCATCGCCCGGCCTCGGCAGGTGGCGATGTATCTGGCCAAGCAGCTGACCCCGCGCTCCCTGCCGGAAATCGGCCGCCGTTTCGGGGGGCGCGACCACACGACGATCATGCACGGCGTGCGCAAGATCGAGGAACTGATGCTGACCGACAGCCAGCTGGCCGACGATCTGCAGCTTCTGCGCCGCTTGCTTCAGGGTTGACCTCCGGGCGGCCTTGACGGCCCCCGGAAACCTCCGCACAGTCCCATCAACACTTGCGAGCCGGTGGAAACCGGATAAATTCGTCGTCCCTTCAACGGGTCGGCAGGGGGAAGCCAGATGAAACTCTCGATCGAACGCGCGACGCTTCTGAAGGCGCTGGCGCAGGCGCAGTCGGTGGTCGAACGCCGCAACACGATCCCGATCCTTGCCAACGTGCTGATCGAGGCCGAAGGGTCGCAGGTTTCCTTCCGCGCGACCGATCTGGACATCGAGGTTGTGGACCGCGCCCCCGCCATGGTCGAACGCGCCGGGGCCACGACCGTCTCGGCGGTGATGCTGCACGAGATCGTGCGCAAGCTGCCTGATGGCGCGCTGGTCAACCTGTCCGAGGACGCCGCTGCGGGCCGCCTGACCATCACTGCGGGCCGGTCGACCTTCAGCCTGGCGACGCTGCCGAAAGAGGACTTTCCGGTGATGGCCTCGTCGGAATATTCGTCGAATTTCTCGGCCCCCGCGCCGGTGCTGCGGCGGCTGTTCGACAAGGCGAAATTCGCGATCTCCACCGAAGAGACGCGCTATTACCTGAACGGCGTCTACATGCACGTGGCGCAGGGCGAGGGCGGCCGGGTGCTGCGCTGTGTGGCGACCGACGGCCATCGTCTGGCCCGCATCGACGCGCCCCTGCCCGAAGGCGCCGAGGGGATGCCTGGCGTGATCGTGCCGCGCAAGACGGTGGGAGAGCTGCGCAAACTGCTGGATGACGACGATGCCACCATCGCCGTCTCGGTTTCCGAAACGAAGGTTCGCTTTGCGACCCCGGCCATCACCCTGACGTCGAAGGTCATCGACGGGACCTTCCCCGACTACACCCGCGTCATCCCCACCGGCAACACCCGCAAGCTGGAGGTCGATGCGAGCGAATTCGCCAAGGCGGTCGACCGCGTGGCCACCGTGTCCTCGGAACGCTCGCGCGCGGTGAAGCTGTCGCTTGAGGAAGACCGGCTGATCCTGTCCGTCAACTCGCCCGATTCTGGTGCCGCCGAGGAGGAACTGGCCGTGGCCTACGGCGACGACCGGCTGGAGATCGGCTTCAACGCGAAATACCTGCTGGAGATCGCCAGCCAGGTCGACCGTGAGAACGCCGTCTTCCTGTTCAATTCTGCCGCCGATCCGACCCTGATGCGCGAAGGCAACGACACGTCCGCGGTCTATGTCGTCATGCCGATGCGGGTCTGACATCCCTTTGCACTGAAAGGGAAATCCGGTGGGCGGTCTGGCGATCGAAACCCTGACGCTCGCGCATTTCCGCAGCCACCGGGCCACGCGGCTGGCCTTTGACGGGCGCCCGGTCGCCATCGTCGGTCCCAATGGGGCCGGCAAGACGAACATCCTGGAAGCCGTCTCGCTCTTGTCCCCCGGTCGGGGCCTGCGTCGCGCCGCCGCCGAGGATCTGGCCCGCAAACCTGACGGCCTGGGCTGGAAGATTGCCGCAACGGTCCACGGCCTTTCCGCAGCGCATGACGTCGAGACCTGGGCCGAACCCGGAGAGCCTCGGCAGGTGCGCATCGACGGCAAGGCCGCCACGCAGGCGAGTCTGGGACGTATCCTGCGCGTACTCTGGTTGGTGCCCGCAATGGACCGGCTGTGGATCGAAGCCGCCGAAGGCCGCCGCAGGTTCCTGGATCGGATGACTTTGTCATTCTTCCCCGACCATGCCGAACAAACGCTCATATACGACAAGGCGATGCGGGACCGGAACCGGCTTATCAAGGATCAGGTGACCGATGCGCATTGGTACGCTGCGCTGGAATCGCAGATGGCCGAGGCCGGCGGGCATGTCACCCGCAACCGCCGCGCCGCCATCGCGCGCATTGCCGCCGCTGCCGATCCCGCCAGCGCCTTCCCCTCGGCCGACCTCACGCTGACCGGCCCGGAGGGGACCGACGAGCCGCAGGACCTTGCCCTGGCCCTGGCCGAGGGCCGCCGCCGCGACATCGCTGCCGGGCGCACCCTGGTCGGCCCGCATCGCGCCGATCTCTCGGCCCGCTATGCGGCCAAGGACATACCCGCCGACCAATGTTCCACCGGCGAACAGAAGGCGCTCCTCATCAGTCTGATCCTTGCCAATGCCCGTGCGCTGCGACAGGACCTCGGCCGCGCGCCGATCCTTCTTCTTGACGAGGTTGCCGCGCATCTTGACGAACACCGTCGCGCGGCGCTTTACGACGAACTCTGCGCGCTGGATGCCCAGGCTCTTATGACCGGCACCGAGGCCGATCTGTTCATCGCCCTGGGCGACCGGGGCCGGACTGTGAAGATCACCGAACGGGACGGCACCTCGCAGGTGGCAGGATGACCGCTGACCTTATTCCCGAACATCTGCTCACAAATGCCGAGGGTCGGGCGATCGCGGATCTTCTGGCACGCTGCTTCCGCACCGATTTCGGTGGCCGCAGCTTTTTCCAGACCCGTCATTCCTGGCGCCATGTCGTCCGGCACGACGACGCGATTGTCGCCCATCTTGCGGTTCAGCTGCGCGCCGTCCGGCTGGGAGACGACCTGCTGACCATTGCCGGAATTGCCGACGTGGCCACCGACCCCGCGCACCGGGGGCAGGGTCACGCCGCCGCGCTTCTGCAAGCGGCCCTTTCTGTCACCCGGACCTCCCCGGCAGGTTTCGCGCTGCTGTTCGGGACCGCGAAACTTTACGCCGCAGCCGGTTTTCGCCCGGCCGCCAATCCGCTGACCTATCTTGACCTGACCGGAGCGCGCACGCGGGCGCTGTGCGTCTCCGAGGCAAGCGATCACCTGCAAGTGCTTGCCTTGACGGGAAAGCCATGGGACGGAACCAGGCCCCTCGACCTTCTTGGCGGGCTGTTCTAAGCCTGCCGGATGAGCGTTTCTGTCCAACAGCTTTTTCTTTATGCGCTGGGCATGGCTGGCCTCTGGGCGGTGCCCGGTCCGGTCTGGGTCGCGCTGACCACCCGCGCGCTGTCAGGCGGCTTCGCCTCTGCCTGGCCTCTAGCCGTGGGCGTCGCGCTGGGAGACCTGATCTGGCCCCTGGCCGCGATCCTGGGCCTGACCTGGATCGAAAGCACCTATGGCGATTTCCTGCAGGTCCTGCGCTGGGTCGCGGCGGTGATCTTCCTGGTCATGGGCGTGATGCTGATCCGCAAGCCCGCCGCCAGGCTGAATGCCGAAAGCCGCCTGACCCGTCCCGGCATGTGGGCGGGCTTTTCGGTCGGCGTCGCGGCGGTCATCGGCAACCCGAAGGCGATCCTGTTCTACATGGGCGCGCTGCCGGGGTTCTTCTCTCTCGACCGCCTGACCGCCCTCGACATGGCCGCGATCATCGCAATCTCGGCGGTCATCCCGATGGTCGGAAACCTTGGCCTGGCCCTGTTCCTCGACCGGGCGCGGCAGGTGTTGTCGAGCCCGGAAAGCGTGCGGCGGCTGAACGTCACTTCGGGCATCCTGCTGATCGGCGTCGGGCTGGTCATCCCCTTCCTCTGACCACCAAATCTTGTGGCCAAGGGGTGACATTGCCGCACCAAGCCGCTATAAATCGCGGGCAACGACAAGGGTTCCCCGCGCATGGCTGACCAGCCCAAGAACACCGCCGCATACGGTGCTGATTCCATCAAGGTTCTCAAGGGGTTGGAGGCGGTTCGCAAACGCCCTGGCATGTATATCGGCGACACCGATGACGGCTCGGGCCTGCACCACATGGTCTATGAGGTCGTCGACAACGGCATCGACGAGGCGCTGGCCGGGCACGCGACCGAAGTCGTGGTGAAGATCCACGCCGACGACAGCGTTTCCGTCCGCGACAACGGCCGCGGCATCCCTGTCGACATCCACCCCGAAGAGGGCGTCTCGGCGGCCGAGGTCATCATGACCCAGCTGCATGCAGGCGGGAAATTCAACAACACGGACGAGGGCGGGAACGCCTACAAGGTCTCGGGCGGGTTGCACGGCGTGGGCGTGTCGGTCGTCAACGCCCTGTCGGAATGGCTGGAACTGACCGTCTGGCGCAACGATACCGAATACCGTGCCCGGTTCGAGGATGGCGACTGCACTGTCCATGTGCATGAGGTCGGCCCTGCGCCCGGCATGAAAGGCACGATGGTCCGCTTTCTGGCCAGCGCCAAGACCAACCGGCCGGACGGGACGTTTTCGAACCTCGACTACAGCTTCAAGACGCTGGAACACCGCCTGCGCGAGCTTGCCTTCCTGAACTCGGGCGTGCGCATCGTGCTGGAGGATGAACGCCACGCCGAACCGCAGCGGGTGGAGCTGTTCTACGAAGGTGGCGTGCGGGAATTCGTCAAGTACATCGACCGTTCCAAATCCAGCGTGATGGCCGAGCCGATCTACATGGTCGGCGAACGGAACGGCATCGGCGTCGAGATTGCGATGTGGTGGAACGACAGTTACCACGAAACCGTACTGCCGTTCACAAACAACATTCCGCAGCGCGATGGCGGCACCCACCTCGCCGGTTTCCGGGGTGCGCTGACCCGCACGATCACCGCCTATGCGCAGTCCTCGGGCATCGCCAGGCGCGAGAAGGTGGATTTCACCGGCGACGACGCGCGCGAGGGGCTGACCTGCGTGCTGTCGGTCAAGGTGCCGGACCCGAAATTCTCCAGCCAGACCAAGGACAAGCTGGTCTCGTCCGAAGTCCGCCCGGCGGTCGAGAACCTGGTCAACGAAAAGCTTTCCGAGTGGTTCGAGGAAAACCCCGGCCCGGCGAAGATCATCGTCGGCAAGATCATCGAAGCCGCGCTGGCGCGCGAGGCCGCCCGCAAGGCGCGAGAGCTGACCCGCCGCAAGACGGCGCTGGATGTGGCGTCGCTGCCCGGAAAGCTGGCCGATTGCCAGGAACGCGATCCCGCCAAGTCGGAACTGTTCCTCGTCGAGGGCGACTCGGCGGGCGGGTCCGCAAAGCAGGGCCGCAGCCGCGCCAACCAGGCCGTCCTGCCCCTGCGTGGCAAGATCCTGAACGTCGAACGCGCGCGGTTCGACCGGATGCTGTCCAGCCAGGAGATCGGCACGCTGATCACCGCCCTTGGCACCGGGATCGGCCGTGACGAGTTCGACATCGGCAAGCTGCGCTATCACAAGGTCATCATCATGACCGACGCCGACGTGGACGGCGCGCATATCCGCACGCTGCTTCTGACCTTCTTCTTCCGCCAGATGCCCGCGCTGATCGAAGGCGGCCACCTCTACATCGCCCAGCCGCCGCTGTACAAGGTCGCGCGCGGCAAGTCCGAGGTCTACCTCAAGGACCAGGCCGCGCTTGAGGACTACCTGATCGAGATGGGCACCGAGGGCGCGGTCCTTCGGCTGACCGACGGGCAGGAAATCGCGGGCAACGACCTGACCCGCGTGATCGAAGGCGCGCGCCAGTTCCGCCGGGTGCTCGACGCCTTCCCGACGCATTACCCGCGCCCCATCCTTGAACAGGCCGCCCTTGCCGGGGCCTTCGACCCGGGCAGCGCCGATGCCGACCTTCAGGCCGTGGCCGACACGGTGGCAAGGCGCCTGAACCTGATCGCGCCCGAGTTCGAGCGCGGCTGGCAGGGCCGCATCACTCAGGATCACGGCATCCGTCTGAGCCGCATCCTGCGGGGGGTGGAGGAGCTGCGCACGCTGGACGGCGCTGTCCTGCGGTCCGGCGAGGCGCGCCGGTTGTCCCAGATTGCGGGCCACTACCGCGACATCTACCGCGACCCCGCGCGTCTGGTGCGCAAGGACCGCGAACAGGCGATCCACGGCCCCATCGACCTGTTGAAATCCATCCTGTCCGAGGGCGAAAAGGGCCTGACCCTGCAACGCTACAAGGGTCTGGGCGAGATGAACCCCGACCAGCTTTGGGAGACGACCCTGGACCCCGAGGCGCGGACGCTGTTGCAGGTCAAGGTCGACGATCTGGCCGAGGCGGACGACATCTTCTCCAAGCTGATGGGCGATGTGGTGGAACCCCGGCGCGAGTTCATCCAGCAGAACGCCCTCAGCGTCGAGAATCTGGATTTCTAAAGCCACCCCAACGGGTGTGCCGAAAATCCGTGGCAGGCGGATCCGTCGGGGAAGTCGATCGACCAGTTCTCTGGTGTCGTCGGCCTGCCTTCCCGCACCCGGCGTCCCCAGCGCGCGGCGATGACGGCGTGGATGTCCCTGCGACGGCCAAGCTGTTGCAGTCCAAGGAAAAGATAGTGGTGCATGAAGGGGCTGGCGAGCATCGGCTGCCCCGGCAGCGGCCCGTCCCGCAGGTCCAGTGAACGGGCGACGATCCGGTCGGCCAGCGCCGCGGCTTCGTCCCCCTTGACCATCGCGGTCAGGATCAGCAGGGCCAGCGCCAATTGGCTCGCCCCCTCTTCCCCCGGGCTTTCCCTCCAGCCATCCGCTGCCTTGTGACCCCGCAGCGCGGTGGCCAGGTGCGCCGCCTGCTCTGCCCAATCCGCCGTCCGCCCCCCGGAACGACGCCATCCGCTCCAGCATCCGCGTCAGCACGCCCCAGTGCCGCTGCCAGACCGTCTCCGGCTCTGCAACCCCCGGATGCGTGGCGCAGCCTGCCAACAGTTCGACCCAACCGAAGTTGTAATCCGTCACCGCACAGGCCGGCACCTCCCCCGGCAGCACCGAGGGCAGCAACCCCTCCGCAACCCCTCCGCAGCCCCCCCGCGCTCTGCCGCCAGCTTAAGCCCGGACAGCGCAAAGCCCCACGGCATCTCCGGATCGTGATGCGGATAGGGCCCGTCCCGGACCACAGCATTGGGCACCCGCGCCAGCACCTCCTCGGCCCCCGGGGCCAGGTCCACGACCAGCACCTTCGCGTTGGTCTTGCCGATGTCCAGAACCGCTATCCGCTGCACCCGCCTTCCGCCGGACCCCCGGGGGAAAGCCTGTCCGACTGATTTCAAACAGGGAAGAAACTGGTGACCCCGGATGGATTCGAACCATCGACCTGCCGCTTAGGAGGCGGCCGCTCTATCCCCTGAGCTACGGGGCCACGCCCGCCCTCATTGCGTCGAAAGCCGAACAAAAGCAACCACCGGAAATGAAAAGGGGAGGCAAGTTTTGGCCCACTACCCCCCCTTTGGTCCGTCGTGTCCAGTGTGAGAGCTTGCAGGACGCGCCAGATATCGCCAGCCCCAGGATCGACCGAGTGGCTGTTAGCGGTAACAATAGCAGACGATTGCGCCTTGGACAAGCCCCGGCTTTGGCGGTAACAAGGGGTATTGCTACCCTTCGGACCAATGCCTTGACCAAGCCCTCCCCCGACCCGCGCCACACTCTGACCCTCCGCGACGTGTCCGAAGCCTCGGGCGTTTCCGAGATGACCGTCAGCCGGGTCCTTCGCAACCGGGGCGATGTCTCGGCGCCCACGCGCGAAAAGGTGCTCGAAGCCGCCCGCGCGCTTGGCTATGTCCCGAACAAGATCGCCGGGGCGCTTGCCAGCCAGCGCGTCAACCTCGTGGGTGTGGTGATCCCCAGCCTCTCGAACATGGTCTTTCCGGAAGTGATGACCGGCATTTCCGAAGTGCTGGACGGCACCGGCCTGCAACCCGTGGTCGGCGTCACCAATTACCTGTCCGACCGCGAGGAATCGGTCATCTACGAGATGCTGTCCTGGCGGCCCTCGGGGATGATTGTCGCGGGCCTTGAACATTCCGCCGCCTCCCGCGCCATGCTGGCCCGGGCGGGTATTCCCATCGTCGAGATCATGGACATCGACGGCGATCCGGTGGACCACGCCGTCGGCATCTCGCACCGCCGCGCCGGGCGGCAGATGGCCGAGGCGATCATCGCCGCCGGTTACCGCAGGATCGCCTTTCTGGGCACCCAGATGCCGAACGACTTCCGCGCCAAGAAGCGGCTGGAAGGCTTTGAAGAGGCGCTGGCCAAGGCCGGGCTGTCCCTGGTGGACCGGGAATACTATTCCGGCGGCTCGGCGCTTCTGAAGGGGCGCGAGATGACGGCGGCCGTGCTGAACCGGACGCCGGACGTCGATTTCCTGTATTATTCCAACGACATGATCGGGGCCGGCGGCCTTCTTTACTGCCTGGCGCAGGGCCTGGACGTGCCCGGCCGCATCGGCCTTGCCGGGTTCAACGGGGTCGAGCTTCTGGACGGCCTCCCCCGCAAGCTGGCGACAATGGACGCCTGTCGGCTGGAGATCGGCCGCAAGGCCGCCGAGATCATCGCCGGAAAGGCCACGCCGGGCGAGAAGATCGAGCTTTTCCCGACGCTGGAACCCGGCGACACGATCCGGCGCTAGCACCAGGGTTGCGGCGTGACGCTTCCCGCTGATCTGATCGTGACCTGATCCGCGTCCTGCCGCCCATGGACCCGATTGAGGCCGTCGACGTCGGCGGCTCGGCCCCGCCGGCCAGGACGCGGCCTTGCAAGCCTTGGGTTTGCGCTTCCACGGCTTCTCCTCGGGCGGCCGCTTTCCCTTCCCCGGCAAGCCGGATGATCTGATTTCGTCGCCAGGCGTCAGGACATCGACCACTCGATCGACGCCGACGCGATCTCTCTGCGGGATTTTGCCGGGTGGATGGCCCTGCCGGATGAGGACCCGACACGACTCTTCCTCATCCTTTCCCTCTGCTATCCGGCGCTTGGCGCGACCCTGCGGCTGGCAGGCCTGCTGGTCGCGCGGGGCGCACTGGACGCAGACTGGACGCAGCGCCTCGCGACGGCCTTCACGCCCACGTCGCAGGGTGTGCTACAGCGCATCATCCGTCTCCGAAAGGTTAACCGAAGGTAAACGCCCACGGCCAAGTGACTGATTTCATTCACTCGGAAAAAGTGGCCACGCGCGGGCAGCCCCAAGCTCCTCCCAGACGATCCCCGCCCGCCGCTGCATCTCCGGCACCGCTTTCCGATGCACCAGGAACCCCGCGACCGGCATCAGCTCCCAGCCCTGGCCCTCGTCTCCGAACCGGATCGCCGCCACCTCGGCCCGGGTCAGCCAGCCGCCGAAGAAGACCGACATCCGCCCCGCCTCGACCATCGAGGGAAACACCCGCCGCCAGATCAGCCGGTCAGGCGGCAAGGTCAGCCCGAACTCCTCCCGCAGCTCGCGCAGCAGGCAGGCCTCGGCTGTTTCCGCCCCCTCGCGCCCGCCGCCCGGCAGGTCCCAAAGCCCCGGCCAGCGCAGGTCCGGCCGGTCGTCGCGCAGGCAGGTCAGGACCGAAGACCCGCAGAACAGCGCGGCCTTGGCCCCGGTGAAGTCCATGCTCAGCGCTGGTCGTTGATATCGCGGTCCCAGATCTTGACCTGCCCTTCGCGGACCCCCACCACCCGGCGCAGGATCAGCCAGGCAAGGACCGAGACGACGGCGAAGATCAGGATCAGAGCCGCAGGTCCGGCCGGGATGCCGATCCCGACCAGCACCCCGGTCACCACCGCGCCGATGGCGAAGCCGAGAAAGATGAACCCGGGCGCAAGGACCTCCAGCACGCCCAGAGCGAAGCCGAGGATCACCCAGGCCCACCAGGTCGCCATGATCGCTGCCATCACGACCGCCCTTTCAGCATCTTGAACGCGTCCCCAAAGGCCTCAAGCGCGTTGGCGGGCACCAGGATCGTCTGCTTGCCCTGACCCACGGCCACCGCCTGCAAGGCTTCGACCTGTTTCAGCGCGACCTGGAACTGCGCGGCCTCCAGCCCGTTCTCCTTGATCGCAGCGGCAATCACCCCCGTCGCATAGGCCTCGGCATCGGCTGTCACGCGACGGGCCTTGGCGGCCTGCTCGGCGGCGTAGAGATCGGCGTCGGCGGCAAGCTCGACCGACCGCTTCTTGCCCTCGGCCTCCATCACCTGCGCCCGCCGCGCGCGTTCGGCGTTCAGCTGCTGCAACATGGCGGCCCGCGTCGCCTCATCCAGGTTCACGTCCAGGATTTCCGCCCGCGTCACCTCGACCCCCCAGTCATCGACCATCGCGGTGACCTGCTCGCGCACGCGCTCGATCAGCTGGGCGCGGTTGGACTGGACCTGGTCCAGCTCCAGCTTGCCGATCTCGCTGCGCACGATCCCCGCTACCGTCGTCGCAATCGCCCCGTCCACGTCCCGGATCCGGTACACAGTCTTTTCCGGCTCGGTCACGCGGTAGAAGACCGAGGTTTCGACCTTCACCAGCACGTTGTCCGCCGTGATGGCGTCCTGCGAGGCGTTCGGCAGCTGGCGTTCCAGCACGGATACCTTGTGCGCGATGCGGTCGAGGAACGGCACCACGAAGTTGATCCCCGGCCCCAGCACCGCCCGCAGCCGACCGAAGCGTTCCACGACATGCTTTTCCGACTGCGGCACGATCCGCACGCCAAGGAAGATGCACAGGATGATGAACAGCGCTATGGCCAGATACACGCCGGGCCAGCCAATCAGGAAGTCAAGGTCCACGTCAAATCCTCCGGTCCAACTTCGCGCCAAAGGCGCTGACGGAATGTGACCCCGGATCACGCCCTGCGCAAGACCCGAGCCTCACTTCCCCCTGCCGCCCGAAGCGGATAGTCTCGCCGCGCCTGAACCGGAACGGAGCCGATCATGACCCAACGCCTGCATCTTGTCTTTGGTGGCGAGCTGGTGGACCCGCAGAAGAACGTTTTCCGCGATGTCAGCCAGATCCATATCGTCGGCATGTTCCCGGACTACGACAGCGCCTACCGGGCCTGGAAGGGCGAAGCGCAGCGGACGGTCGACAACGCGCACATGCGCTATTTCATCGCCCATATTCACCGTCTGCGCGACGAATCCGCTGCGGCCTCGGCAACCGAGGAACTGGGCACCTGAGTCATGGCGACCTCGCTTGGTCTGACGCTGTACAATCTTGGTCAGCGGCGCGACCAGGCCGAGACATCGGCGCGGCCGGCCCGTCCTGTCGGACGCCTGGTCTGGCTGCATGCGCCGGGCGAGGCGCTGGTCAGCCCGATCCGGGCGCTGGCCCGTCGGCTGGTCGAAGAGGACGGGCTGCCGGTTCTTCTCACCGCGCCCGACCCGGCGGGCGCGCTGGACGGGGTGGTGTTGCAAGCGCCGCCACCCGACAATCCCGCCGACGCCCGGGCCTTTCTGGACCACTGGCGCCCCGAGATCGCGATATTTGCCGGTGGCCAGCTGCGCCCTGCGGTGATGCACGAGGCCGCCGAGCGCAAGATCCCGATGCTGATGGTGAACGGCAAGGCCCCCGTCTTCCTGCGCGAACGCGATGCCTGGTATCCCGGCCTGATGCGGCAGATCCTTGGCCGGTTCCGCGGGATCATGGCGGTGGACGAAGCCGCGGCGCGCGCCTTCCGCAAGGGCGGTGCGGGCCTCTCCGCCGTTGCGGTGACCGGGCGGATGGAAGAGGAAACCACGGTTCTGCCCGTGCTTGAATCCGAACGGGCGGCCTTGTCGCGGCTTCTGGCGGCGCGGCCGGTCTGGTTCGCCGCCGGGGTGGTCGAAAGCGAAGAGGCGGCCGTTTTGCAGGCGCATCGCAAGGCCTTGCAGCATTCCCACCGGCTGCTTCTGATCCTGATGCCCGAGCAGCCCTCGCGCGCTGCGCCGCTGGCCAAGGCGCTGGCCGAGGCCGGGGACTGGATCGTCGCCGAACGGGCGGCGGATGAGGAGCCCGAAGCCGAGGTCGAGATCCTGATCGCCGACAATCCTGCGGAGTACGGGCTGTGGTACCGGCTGGCGCCGGTGACCTTCCTGGGCGGCACCCTGTCGGGCAAAGGCCCGACGCGCAGCCCGATGGAGGCGGCGGTTCTGGGATCGGCGATCATGCATGGCCCGAAGACGGGGCCGTCAGGGCAGGTCTTCGGACGGCTGGGCGCGGCGCGAGCGACGCGGGCGGTCGCCTCGGCCCAGGATCTGGGCGAGGCGCTGGGCGACCTTCTGTCCCCCGACCGTGCCGCCCGCCTGGCACAGGCCGCCTGGACCGTGGCCAGCGACGGTGCCGAGGTCACCGATGCCGTATTGCAGCGCATCCGCGCGATCATGGACGGCGAGGCGTGATGCGCGCCCCCGGTTTCTGGTTCAGACCGCCGGACCGACCGGGCCTTCTGCCGCGCCTTCTGGCCCCGCTGGGCCGGCTTTATGCGGCAGGCACGGCGCGGCGGTTGCGGCGCCCGGGCTACCATCCGGGTGTCCCGGTGATCTGTGTCGGCAACCTGACTGCGGGCGGGGCGGGCAAGACGCCCACGGTGATCGCCCTGGTCGAACGGCTGGTGGCGCGGGGGCATGAGGTTCAGGTGGTCAGCCGGGGCTATGGCGGGCATCTGGCCGGTCCGGTCCGCGTCGACGCGGCGCGACACGGGGCGGCGGATGTCGGGGACGAGCCGCTGGTCCTGTCCGCCTTCGCGCCGGTCTGGGTAGCGAAGGACCGTGCCGCAGGCGTCCGCGCAGCCGAGGCGGCGGGGGCGCAGGTCATCCTGCTTGACGACGGGTTTCAAAGCCCGGCGGTCAAGTCTTCAATGAGCCTCGTCGTGGTGGATGCGGGTCGTGGCTTCGGCAATGGCCGCTGCATTCCCGCCGGTCCACTGCGTGAACCCGTCGTCACCGGCCTTGCCCGCGCCGATCTGGTGCTGGCCATCGGCGACGGGGCAGCGCAGGCGCAGTTCGACGCGGTCTGGCGTGCTGCCGTCTCTGCGCCCCTTCTGCGCGGAGAGTTGCGGCCCCTTGCCATGGGCATGGACTGGACAGGGGAACGGGTGCTGGCCTTTGCGGGGATCGCCGACCCGTCGCGGTTCTTCGCCACGCTGCGGGCCGAGGGTGCCGAGCTGATCCGGGGCGAGGCGCTGGGCGATCACCAGACGCTGTCCGACACTCTGTTGCGGCGGCTGGAGGCCGAGGCCAAGGCAGTCGGGGCGCAGCTGGTCACTACCGAAAAGGACGCGGCTCGCCTGCCCGCTGCGTGGAGGTCGCGCGTCCTGACGCTGGTCGTGCGGCTGCATGTCGCCGACTGGTCGGCGCTGGATGCGCGGCTAACGGCTCTGGGCCTCTGATCCCGGCAAGTGCCCGACCGTCATGTGGCGCTTGCGGCCATAACCCGGCACGCGGCTGACCACGAACCCGGCCTCGGCCAGCGCGCGGCGGACATGACCGGCGGCGGTATAGGTCGCAAAGGTCCCGCCGGGCGTTGTGTGGCGCGCGACCTCGAGCAGCAGTTCGGCAGACCACAGTTCGGGGTTCCTGGCCGGAGCGAATCCGTCAAGGAACCACGCATCGGCGCGACCGTCCCAGGCAGGCAGCGTCTTGCGTGCATCGCCGAGGATGATCCGGGCCGTGAGGTTCGGAAAGTGCAGGATCCGCGCCCCGGTTTCCCATTGCCGCAACATGGGGCCTGCGATTTCTGCAAGGTCAGGGAAGGCCGAGACCGCCCGCGCCATGTCCGCGGCCGACATCGGGAAGGCCTCGAAACTGGTGTAGTGGACATGGCCCGGCCCGCGATGGGCGATCAGCACCGCCAGCAGGTTCAGCCCGGTGCCGAAGCCGAGTTCGGCGACATGGAACCCGTCGCGGAACCGTTCGGGCAGCCCGTTCCCGGCCAGAAACACATGCCGCGTTTCGTCCAGCCCGCCGGCCAGCGAGAAATACGGATCGTCGAACCGACGCGAGACGGGGATCAGCGCGTCACGCCAGTCGAGGTCGGGACCGGTTTCGGGGGGCTGTTCGGCGGCGGTCATCGGGGGTAGTCCTTTGCCCTGTTCATGGGCTTGAGGCGGGGGAATGGCAAGCATCGACGTCACGGTACGCGGAGCAGGGATCTTCGGTCTGTCGGTCGCCTGGGCCTGCCTGCGACGGGGCGCGAAGGTCCGGCTGATCGAGATCGCCCATCCCGGAGCCGGGTCCTCGGGCGGTCTGGTCGGGGCCCTGTCGCCGCATGTGCCCGAGGCCTGGAACCCGAAGAAGGCCTTCCAGCTGGACAGCCTGCTGATGGCCGAAGACTGGTGGGCGCGGGTCGAGGCGGCCTCTGGCCTCAGCCCCGGCTATGCCCGGCTTGGCCGCTTGCAGCCGCTGGCGGATGCGGCAGCCATCGCCGCCGCCCGCCGCCGGGCGGATGAGGCGCAGACCTTCTGGCGCGGGCAGGCCGACTGGCGGGTGATCCCGGCGACAGGCACAGCTTGGGAACCGATTTCGCCCTCGGGCTGGCTGGTGAAGGACACGCTCTCGGCCCGTCTTTCGCCTCGACTGGCGCTGGAGGCTCTGATGCAGGCGCTGCGGGCAGGCGGCGCCGAGATCGTCATGGGCGAAGGGATCGAAGCGGGGATCGTCGTGCACGCGACCGGCATCGCGGGCCTGGCCGAGCTGACACGGGCGCTGGGGGTCAAGGTCGGGTCCGGCGTCAAGGGGCAGGCGCTGGCGCTGCGCTTTGACGCCCGTGCGGCACCGCAGCTGTTTGTCGACGGCCTGCACATCGTGCCGCATGCCGACGGCACCGTCGCCATTGGCTCGACCTCGGAAAACAGCTGGACCGTCGACGGCCCCGATGCGCAGCTGGACGGGCTTCTCGCCAGGGCGCTTGCGGCCCTTCCCGCGCTGCGCGGGGCCGAGGTAGTCGCCCGCTGGGCCGGGGTCCGCCCCCGCGCCGCAACCCGCGCGCCGCTCTTGGGCGCATGGCCCGGACGCCCCGGGCATTTCATCGCCAATGGCGGGTTCAAGATCGGCTTCGGCATGGCCCCAAAGGTGGCCGAGGTCATGGCGGATCTGATTTTGGATGACCGGAACCGGATCCCGCCCGAATTTCAAGCCGAGACGCTGTTGAACCCCTTGACCGGACGACCAAGGAACGCGGACTGAGCAGCCCTGCCGCAACATCTTGGGGATAAGGCGGGGCCAGCCGCCCAGATGCGGGGTGCCCGGTTGACTCCTTCGTGCCCCGGCGGGAACATCGCACAGCCCTGACTCGGAAGTGACCCCTTGCGCCTGACCCGCCTGCGCCTCAACGGCTTCAAGAGCTTTGTCGACCCCACGGATCTGGTGATCCATGAGGGGCTGACCGGCGTGGTCGGCCCCAACGGCTGTGGCAAATCCAACCTGCTGGAGGCGCTGCGTTGGGTCATGGGCGAAAACCGCCCCTCGGCCATGCGCGGCGGCGGGATGGAGGACGTGATCTTCAATGGCGCGGCGACCCGGGGCGCGCGGCACTTTGCCGAAGTGGCGCTGGTCATCGACAACACCGACCGCCTTGCCCCCGCAGGTTTCAACGACGCCGACCAGATCGAGATCGTCCGCCGGATCACCCGCGACGCCGGCTCCGCCTACCGGTGCAACTCCAAGGACGTTCGCGCGCGCGACGTGCAGATGCTGTTTGCCGACGCTTCGACCGGGTCGCATTCTCCGGCGCTGGTGCGGCAGGGGCAGATTTCGGAACTCATCAACGCCAAGCCCAAGGCCCGCCGCCGGGTGCTGGAGGAAGCCGCCGGGATCAGCGGGCTTTATGCGCGGCGCCACGAGGCAGAACTGAAGCTGTCGGGGGCCGAGCAGAACCTGTTGCGCGTCGATGACGTGCTGGAAAGCCTTGCTCAGCAGCTGTCGGTCCTGACCCGGCAGGCCAAGCAGGCGGCGCGCTACCGCGAGATTTCCGAAGAACTGCGCAAGTCGGAAGGGATGCTTCTCTGGCGGCGCTGGCGCGAGGCGGACGAGGCGCGATCCCAGGCCGAAGCCGCCCTGCGCGAACGGCTGATCGCGCAGCATCAGGCCGAGGCGGCGGCGCGTGCCGCAGGCAAGGCGCGCGAGGCCGCCGAGGACGCCCTGCCGCCGAAGCGCGAGGAAGAGGCGATCGCCAGCGCCATCCTGCAACGGCTGGTCTTGCAGCGCGACGCCCTGGGGGATCAGGAGGCCCGCGCCCTGGCGCAGATCGACGCGCTGAAGGGCCGGATCGAGCAGCTTTCGCGCGACATGGACCGCGAGGCGGGTCTGAACCGCGACGCGGGAGAGGTGATCGAGCGGCTGGAGTGGGAGATCGAGCAGCTCGCCCGCGCCCACGACGGGCATGAGGAAAAGCTGGCCGAGGCGGTCGAGGCCGCGCGCGAGGCCGGGGCGGTGCTGGCCGAACGCGAGGCGGCGCTGGCGGAACTGACCGAGGACGCAGCGCGGCTGGCGGCCCGGCACCAGTCGACCCAGCGGATGCTGGCAGATACGCGGTCGGTGCTGGAGCGGGCGGAGGCGCAGGCCTCTGCTGCCCGCGAGGCGGTCGCCTCGGCCTCCGGCGCGCTTGAGGCGGCGGCAGAGGCCTTCGCTGCGGCAGAAGAGGCGCAGGAGGCAGCGCTGGCCGAATGCGAGGCGACCGAGGCGGCGCTTGAAGCTGCCGAGGCCGCGCGGGCCGAAACGCAGGGGAAGGAGGCCGAGGCACGGGCGGCGCGTTCCTCGGCAGAGGGCGAAGCGTCGGCGCTGCGGGCCGAAGTGGCGGCGCTGGCGCGCCTGGTGGACCGCGAGGCGCAGGCCGGGCATCAGTTGCTGGACCGGCTGGAGGTGGAGCCGGGCTATGAGAAGGCGCTGGGTGCGGCCTTGGCCGATGACCTGCGCGCGCCCGAGGTGGAGGGGCAGGCGCGGTCGGGCTGGGCGGTGCTTGCGCCATATGACGATGCCCAGGCCCTGCCTGCGGGCGCCGAGCCGCTGGGCAACCGGGTCAAGGCCCCGGCGGTGCTGGCGCGGCGCTTGTCCCAGATCGGGCTTGTCACTCGTGAAAAGGGTTTTCAACTGCAACCCGCCCTTCGGCCCGGCCAACGGCTTGTCAGCGTCGAGGGCGATCTGTGGCGCTGGGACGGGTTCCGTGCGGCTGCCGAGGATGCGCCTTCGGCGGCGGCGCTGCGCCTGCAACAGCTGAACCGACTGGTGCAACTGAAGCGCGACCTGGAGGATGTGGCGGCCCGGGCCGACGGCGCGCGGCAGGCGCATGAGGCGTTGCAGGCGCGGCTGGCGGAACTGGCATCGGCAGATCAACGCGCCCGCGACGCGCGCCGGGCCGCCGATGCCCGGCTGGCCGAAGCGAACCGCGCGCTGGCCCGGGCCGAGGCCGACCGATCGATCGCCGGGGGCAAGCTGGAAGCCGCGAGGCTTGCCGTCAGCCGGTTCGAGGACGAAGCGATGGCCGCTCGTGCCCGGCTGAAAGAGGCCGAGGCTGCGGTGGCCGAACTCGGCGACCTGGAAGCCGCACGGGGCGCCGTGGAGGCCGCCAGGATCACCGTCGAGGCTGCGCGGATCACCATGATGACCCGCCGCTCTGCCCAGGACGAGGTGCGCCGCGAGGGCGAAGCCCGGGTCCGGCGGCGTCAGGAGGCCGTGAAGGAGCTGTCGGGGTGGAAGCACCGGCTGGAGACCGCCGCGAAGCGCACCGAGGAACTGGCGGAACGCAAGGCGGAGACCGAGGAGGAACTGGCCGAGGCGATGCTGGCGCCGGAGGAGATCGCAGCCAAGCGCGACGAGCTGGTCGAGGCGATCGCCGAGGCGGAGGAGCGTCGCAAGCGTGCCGCCGATGCCCTGGCCGAGGCAGAGGGCGCCTTGCGCGAAGCGGGGATTGCCGAACGGGAGGCGGAACGCCTGGCCGGCGAGGCCCGCGAGGCCCGCGCCCGGGCAGAAGCCCGTCTGGATGCCGCCCGCGAAGGCGTGGCTCTGGCCGCCGAGCGGATCGCCGAGGAGGACGACCGGACACCGGACGAACTTCTGACCTCGCTCCGCACCGACCCCGACAAGATGCCCGACGCCGAGACGCTGGACCACGATGTCAGCCGCCTGAAACGCCAGCGCGAGGCCCTGGGCGCCGTCAACCTGCGCGCCGAAGAGGATGCGAAGGCTGTTGAAGCCGAATATGACGCGCTGGCGACCGAAAAGGCCGACCTTGAGGAAGCCATCAAGAAGCTGCGCGCCGGGATCGCGGGCCTGAACAAGGAAGGTCGCGAACGTCTGCTGACCGCCTTCGAGCAGGTCAACGCGAACTTCTCGACCCTCTTCACCCACCTCTTCGGCGGCGGCGAGGCGCGCCTTGTGCTGGTCGAATCCGACGATCCGCTGGAGGCGGGGCTGGAAATCCTTTGCCAGCCGCCGGGGAAGAAGCTGGCGACGCTCAGCCTGCTGTCGGGCGGCGAACAGACCCTGACCGCGCTTGCTCTCATCTTCGGCGTCTTTCTGGCCAACCCCGCCCCGATCTGCGTGCTGGACGAGGTTGACGCACCGCTGGACGACGCCAACGTCACCCGCTTCTGCGACCTGCTGGACGAGATGACCCGCCGCACCGACACCCGCTTTCTCATCATCACCCACCATGCGGTGACGATGGCCCGGATGGACCGTCTGTTCGGCGTGACGATGCAGGAACAGGGCGTCAGCCAGCTGGTCTCGGTGGACCTGAAGAAGGCCGAGGCGCTGGTCGCATGAGCTGCGGGCGCATGGTTAACCGCTTGGCAACCAGAATCGGGCAGAACGGTACGGGAACAAACCGTATCCAGGGCCTGAACATGCAGATGCTCCTCTCCGCCACCACCATCCTCGTCCTCTTCGCCTGGGCGCAGGAAGAAGTCGCCAACATGCCCCCGCCCTGGTCGCCATTTGCGGCCATCGAGGCCGCCTTCCGGCACTGAGCTCACTTCCTCGCGCCGTGGCGAAAACCGCGGTGTGCATGGCGAAAACCAACGGCTTCCTGCACCCGAACGGGCCTACAACCAGCCCGAAAGCAGGAGAACCGTCGTGCGCTATTCCGGATTTCGGGTCATTGCCGAGGCACTTACCGGCCACAAGGGCTGGAAACCCGTCTGGCGCGACCCCGACCCCAAGCCCGACTACGATTACATCATCATCGGCGGCGGCGGCCACGGGCTTGCCACGGCCTATTACCTTGCTAAGGAATTCGGTCAGGCGCGGATCGCGGTGCTTGAGAAAGGCTATCTCGGCGGCGGGAATGTGGGCCGGAACACCACGATCATCCGGTCGAACTACCTGCTTGATGGCAATGAGCCCTTCTATGAGTTCAGCCTGAAACTCTGGGAGGGGCTGGAGCAGGACTTCAACTACAACGCCATGGTCAGCCAGCGCGGGATCATCAACCTGATCCACACCGATGCGCAAAGGGATGCGGCCACAAGGCGCGGCAATGCGATGATCCTGCACGGTGCGGACGCGCGGCTGCTGTCGCGTGACGAGGTCCGCCAGATGTATCCCTGGCTCAACTTCGACAACGCCCGCTTTCCGATCAAGGGCGCGCTCATGCAGCCGCGCGGCGGCACGGTGCGGCATGACGCGGTGGCCTGGGGGTATGCGCGGGGGGCAGACAGCCGCGGCGTTGACCTGATCCAGAACTGCGAAGTCACCGGCATGCGGATCGAAAACGGCCGCATCAAGGGCGTGGAAACGACCCGAGGCTACATCGGCGCTAAGAAGGTCGGCGTTGCGGTGGCCGGGTCGTCGTCGAAGGTCATGGCCCATGCCGGGATGCGCCTGCCCATCGAATCCCACGTCCTGCAAGCCTTCGTCTCCGAGGGCCTGAAACCCCTCATCGACGGTGTGATGACCTTCGGCGCCGGGCATTTCTACGTCAGCCAGTCCGACAAGGGCGGCCTCGTCTTCGGCGGCGACATCGACGGCTACAACTCCTACGCCCAACGCGGCAACCTGCCGGTGATCGAGGATGTGGCCGAGGGAGGCATGGCGCTCATGCCCGCCATCGGACGCGTGCGCCTGTTGCGGACCTGGGGCGGGATCATGGACATGTCGATGGATGGCTCGCCCATCATCGACAAGACCCACATCGAAGGCCTCTACTTCAACGGCGGCTGGTGTTACGGCGGGTTCAAGGCGACCCCGGCAAGTGGCTGGTGCTTTGCGCATCTCTTGGCGAAGGATGAGTCACATATTACCGCCAGGGCCTACCGCTTCGACCGGTTCCTCAAGGGGCTGATGATCGACGAAAAGGGGCAAGGCGCGACCCCGAACCTGCACTGAGGGCGTAACCGTATGATTATTCACCATCCGATCCTCGGCCCCCGCGATGCGCAAGAGTTCGTCTATCTCGGCGATGCCTCGCTGATTGACCGCCCCGACGGCATGACCGCAGGCGTGGAGGCTTTCCACGACTATCTCTATCAGCGGACCAACCCGGCGGGCGAACATCAGGAGCTTTGGTACCATGAACAAGGCGACCGGTCCTGGCTGGTGGTGACACGCAACACAGTGACGCACGAGATCACGAAGGTTGAACTCGCCCGCGAGGTCGCACGGGCACGGGGGCGCACGAAATGACCCAGTCGCATCGCATTGACGCCAAGCTTGGTGGGGGCCAGATCGACCGCACGAAGACGCTGCGTTTCACCTTCGACGGCCTGCCCTACCAGGGCCATCCCGGCGACACGCTGGCCTCCGCTCTGTTGGCGAACGGCGTCCGGTTGATGGGACGCAGCTTCAAGTATCACCGCCCGCGCGGGCCGCTCTCGGCGGGATCCGAGGAGCCGAACGCCTTGGTCGAGCTTCGCACGGGCGCGCGGCAAGAGCCGAACACGCGTGCGACCGTTGTCGAGCTTTTCGACGGCCTGACCGCCAACAGCCAGAACCGGTGGCCGTCGCTCCGCTTTGACGCGATGGGGATCAACGACAAGCTGTCTGCCTTCTTTGCGGCCGGGTTCTACTACAAGACCTTCATGTGGCCCAAGTCTTTCTGGGAAAAGCTTTACGAGCCGATCATCCGCCGTGCGGCGGGCCTTGGGTCTGTCACGCGGGAAGAGGACCCGGACGAATACGACAAGGGCTTCCTGCATTGTGACCTTCTGGTGATCGGGGCCGGTCCAGCTGGACTGATGGCGGCGCTGACCGCGGGTCGGGCGGGAAAACGCGTGATCCTGGCGGACGAGGATTTCCGCATGGGTGGGCGGCTGAATGCCGAGACCTATGCAGTTGGCGATGTGCCGGGAGCCGACTGGGCTGCCGCCTCGGTGGCCGAACTGGCGACGATGCCCAACGTCCGCCTGATGACCCGAACGACCGTCATGGGCGCCTTCGACCACGGGATCTACGGTGCCGTCGAAAGGGTGGCCGACCACCTGCCTACCCCCGCCAAGGGCAAGCCGCGCCAGAGCCTCTGGCGCATCTACTCGGGCCGCGCGATCCTGGCAGCAGGGGCCACCGAACGCCCCATCGCGTTCGAGAACAACGACCGCCCCGGGATCCTGCTGGCCGGAGCCCTGCGGGCCTATGCCAACCGGTGGGGCGTCAAGGTGGGTGAGCGGGTCGCCATCTTCACCAACAACGATGACGGGTTGCGGTCGGCCCTTGATCTGCAGGCCAAGGGAGTGGACGTGGTGGCGGTCATCGACAGCCGTCAAGGCGGAAGTCTGCTCCCCGGTATCCGCCATCTGCAAGGGGCGGAGGTTATCGACACCTCAGGCAAGCTGGGTCTTGCCTCGATCGCTGTCCGCCAAGCGAACGGTCGTTCGGAAAACATCGCCATCGACGCTCTGGGTGTCTCGGGTGGCTGGAACCCGAATGTGAACATCCACTCTCATCACCGCTCCCGTCCCGTGTACGACCCCGGCATTGCCGCCTTCATTCCCGGTTCGGACGGCCCCCCCGGCCTGCTTGTCGCCGGGGCAGCGGCTGGCCAGATGTCCACTCATGCCGCGCTGAAGACCGGGCGGGACGCTGCCGTCGCGGCCCTCGAACTCTCCCGCAGTCCCGACCTGCCAGAGGCCGAGGACATGCCCATCCGGATCACCCCGCTGTGGCACGTCGCCCACGGCAAGGGCCGCGCCTGGATCGACCAGCAGAACGACGTCACCGTCAAGGACGTCAAGCTTGCGCATCAGGAGAACTTCACCAGCGTCGAGCATCTGAAGCGTTACACCACCCTTGGCATGGCGACCGATCAGGGCAAGACCGGCAACGTGATCGGCCTTGCCGTGATGGCCGAACTCACAGGGCGGTCAATCCCGGAAACAGGCACCACGATCTACCGCCCGCCCTATACACCCGTCGCTCTCGGCGCGCTGGCAGGCCGGTCGCGGGGCCGCGAATTCAGGCCCTTCAGGTTGACCCCCAGCCACCACTGGGCCAGGGAACAGGGTGCGGTCTTCGTCGAGGTCGGAAACTGGCTGCGCACCCAATGGATCCCGAAACCGGGCGAGACCGAATGGCGCCAGTCCGTCGACCGGGAGGTCCTCGCCACCCGCAAGTCCGTCGGCATCTGCGACGTCACGACCCTTGGCAAGATCGACATCCAGGGCACCGACGCGGGCGCTTTTCTCGACCGCGTCTATGCCAACACCTTCTCCACACTTCCTGTCGGCAAGTGCCGATACGGGTTGATGCTGCGCGAGGATGGCATCGTCTTCGACGACGGCACCACCGCACGGATGGGCGAGCATGAATACGTCATGACCACCACCACGGCCAATGCCGTGACCGTGTTCCGCCACCTTGAATTCTGCCGCCAATGTCTTTGGCCCGAGATGGACGTCCAGCTCATCTCCACCACCGAAGCCTGGGCTCAGTTTTCGGTCGCCGGGCCCAACGCGCGCAAACTACTGGAGAAAATCGTCGATCAGGACATTTCCGACGCCGCCTTCCCCTACATGGGCGCGGGCAACATCACCGTCTGCGGCGGCCTGCGGGCGCGGCTGTTCCGCATCAGCTTCTCGGGCGAACTGGCCTATGAGATCGCGGTGCCCACCCGCTATGGCGACGCCCTGTTGCGCGAGATGCTGGCGAGGGGGGCGGAATACGACCCCGTTGTCTATGGCACCGAAGCCCTGGGCGTGATGCGCGTCGAGAAGGGCCATGTCGCCGGGGGCGAGTTGAACGGCCAGTCCACCGCGCTGAACATGGGACTGGGCAGGATGGTGTCGAAGAAGAAGGACTCCATCGGCATGGTCCTGTCGCAACGCGAAGGCCTCACCGACGAAAACGGCTACCGCCTGGTGGGCGTCAAGCCCGTGGACCCCAACGGCAAACTCACCGCAGGCAGCCATTTCCTTGAGAAAGGCGCGGCCCCCGTTGCGGCGAACGATGGCGGCTGGCTCACGTCGAAGGTCTACTCGCCGCACCTCGGCCATGACATCGCGCTGGGCTATCTGAAGGCAGGCGACAAGAAGATCGGCCAGAGGATGCGGATCGTGAACCTGCTCTCGGGCCTCGATACCGAAGTCGAGATCGTCTCGCCCCACATGTTCGACCCGGAAGGAGAGCGTCTCCGTGGTTAGCCTGCAACCCCTCACCGCCCTCGGCCGCCGCGAGGCGACCACCGTCACCCAAGGCCCGCTGTCGATCACCGAACGCAGTGACGTCGCGCTCGCGTCAGTCGCCGTCCGCAAGGGTCGCGGCACGGACCTCGCCAAGGCCGCAGAAAAGGCAGACATTCCGCTGCCCGGCCCCGCCACCCACCAGCCCGGCACCCCCTACAGCGCCTTCTGGATCACGCCCGAAATGTGGTTCGTCGAGGCCCCCTATGCCAGCCATGAGCTGATCGCCGATCTGCTGAAACATGCGCTCGGAGACGCCGCCAGCATCACCGAACAGACCGACGCCTGGGTTGCCTTCGACCTGACAGCCCCGGACCTTGCCCCCCTCCTCGAACGGCTCTGCAATGTGGATTATGCCGCACAGCCGGAAGGTTACGCCACCCGCACGGTGATGGACCACCTGGGCGTCTACCTCATCAAGCACGGCCGCGGATCCGCAAGGATCTACGGTCCGCGCTCCAGCGCCGAAAGCCTGCTTCACGCCATCGAGACGGCAGCACACTCCGTCTGGTAGCATTTGCTTGACAGATTTTTTCCTGTAATGAAACCATTCCCAATAGTTTCATTCCGGGATAGTACCCCATGTCCGATGGCACCGCCAACACAGCCCTTCCGCGCGGCAAACCGGCCTTTGACCAGGACCCCCACCGCGTCCGCGAGATCAGCGAGCGCAACCTCGAAGCCGCCATCGGCCGCGAGGTGCGCAATTTCCGCCGTCAGCAGGGGATGACCGTGGCCGATCTGGCCAATGTCACCGGCCTGTCGATCGGGATGCTGTCGAAGATCGAGAACGGCAACACCTCGCCGTCGCTGACGACGCTCCAGGTCCTCAGCCATGCCTTCTCGGTCCCCGTCACCGCCTTCTTCCGCAGCTATGAGGAACGCCGCGAGGCGCAGCATGTGAAGGCGGGTGAACATGTCGAGATCGAGCGCCGCGGCACCCGCGCCGGGCATCAGTATCACCTGCTTGGCCATATCGGGTCGAACAATTCGGGCGTCGTGGTGGAGCCCTACATCATCACCCTCACCACTGAATCCGACACGTTCCCCGCCTTCCAGCACGACGGGCTGGAACTTCTCTACATGCTGGAGGGCGAAGTCGATTACCGCCACGGCGATGCGGTCTACCCGTTGAAACCCGGCGACAGCCTGTTCTTCGATGCCGATGCGCCACATGGGCCCGAAACGCTGGTCAAGCTGCCGGCCCGCTATCTCTCGGTGATCGCCTATCCGCAGGGCTGAGATGCTGACCGACCTTGCCGCCGCCGTCGGCCCCGCCAACGTTCTGACCGGCCCCGACACGGCGCGCCATGCCCGCGACTGGATGGGCCGCTACCACGGCCAGCCCGTCGCCGTCGTCCGCCCTGGATCGAGCGCCGAGGTCGCGGCCTGCGTCAGGATTGCTGCGCAGCATTCCGTGCCGGTCGTGCCCATCTCTGGCAACACCGGCCTGGTCGGCGGGACCATGACGCGGGGCGGCCTCCTCCTCTCTCTCGAACGGATGAACCGCATCCGTCAGGTCAAGCGCGACGCCCGGCTGGTCATCGCCGAGGCCGGGGTCATCCTCTCCCGCCTGCACGAGGCCGCCGAGGCAGAGGGCCTTTATTTCCCGCTCTGGTTCGGTGCACGGGGGTCGGCCATGCTGGGCGGGGTCCTGTCCACCAATGCGGGCGGCTCCAACGTCCTGCGCTATGGCTCCACCCGCGGCCTCTGTCTTGGGCTGGAGGTCGTCCTGCCCGACGGCCGCATCCTGAATCTCATGTCCGAACTGCACAAGGACAACTCCGGCTATGACCTGAAAAATCTTTTCATAGGTGCCGAGGGCACCCTGGGCATCATCACCGCCGCCGTGATGAAACTGGTCCCCGCACCGAAGGCCCATGCCACGGCCACCCTTGCCGTCCGTTCGGTTGCCGACGCGCTCACCCTGCTCAACCGCATGCAGGAAGCCACCGGCGGCAAGGTCGAAGCTTTCGAGTTCATGCCCCGCACCTACTCCGAACGCCTGCGCGAAGCCCGGCCCGACCTTGGCCTGCCCTTCGATCACATCCCCGAAGTCACCATCCTGATCGAGGCCGCCACCACCGTCCCGCATGAGGCCACCCCGGACGCGAACGGTGACATACCCCTCATCGCGACCCTGGAGGGCATCCTTGCAGACATGATGCAGGCCGGTCTCATCACCGACGCCATCCTCGCCCGCAGCGAAAAGCAACGGCGCGCGATGTGGGCCCGGCGCGAGGCCGCCGCCGAGATTGGCGTCGGTCTCCACCCCGAGGTGGACACCGATGTCTGCCTGCCCCTCGACAAGGTTGACACTTTCCTGACCACCGCCATCCAGCGCGTTGAGACCCTCGACCCCGGCGCGCGGACCATCACCGTGGCGCATCTTGGTGACGGCAACCTTCACTTCACCGCCTACCCGACCCGCGACGACGAGGACCTGAAGGACAGGGTCCTCGAAACCATCGAGGATGTGGTGGCGGAACTGGGCGGCAGCTTTTCGGCGGAGCACGGGGTCGGGTTGTCCAAACTTCCCTCGATGCGGCGCCGCAAGGACCCGGTGGCCCTCGACGTCATGCGGACGCTGAAACAGGCGCTCGACCCGCAGGGGATCATGAACCCCGGCAAGGTCATCCCCTGATCTTGCGGCCCTTTCGCCCCCGGGATAGGCAGGCGCAATGTCCGCCATCCGCATCTGCCTGAGCGACCCTGTGCTGCGCGCCGCCGGGCTGATTCTTGCCCTGCAAGGCGCAGTCGCCTGTTCGTTCAACCCCTATGTCTCGACGCTGGCGGTCAACAGCTTCGGTTTCGGAGACCGGGGCTATGCGATCATTCTGGCGCTTGCCTCGCTGGTCGCGGTCTCGGCCTCGGTCTACGGCGGCATCCGGGCCGACCAGACCGCACGGCGCAAGCGGATCACGCTGACCGCCATCCTGGCGCTGCTTACGGGCTGCCTGTTGATGACGGTCCATCCGACCCGATGGACTTTCGCCCTGACCGCCGCATTTCTGATCCCGATCAGCAGCGTGACCTTCGGCCAGGTCTTTGCCCTTGCCCGTCTTGCCGCCACCCGGTATCCCCCCGATCTGCGCGACGGGATCATGGCCGTGATCCGCGCTCTCTTCGCAGCACCCTTCGTCGTGGTCCTGCCGCTCTGGTCCGTCGCCTTCGCAGCGGGAGCCCCGGTCACCCTGATCTTCCCGGTGGCCTTCGTGCTGTCGATCCTGATGCTTGCTGCGGTGCTGCGGCTTTGGCCCGCCGATGGCACGGCCCGATGGGACGACCGCCCCTCGGGCCTGTCCTTCCGTGCCGCGCTGAGCGAGATGGGCCAGCCGCGCGTCGCCGCCCGCGTCATCGCGCTGGGCGCCGTGTTCAGCGCCTCGACAGTCTACATGGCCATCGTCTCGCTGGTCATGGTGCGGTCGGTCGGGCGTGGCCCGCAGGATGTCGCGCTCTATGTCGGCCTCGTAGCCGGTCTGGAGGTCCCCTTCATGCTGATGATCCCCGGCCTGACCCGCGGCATCCCGAGCACCCGACTGATCTTCGCAGGTGCCGCGCTCTACTGCCTGCATGTGGCGCTGCTGCCGGCACTTGCCGGTTCGCCCCTCGTCTGGCTCCTCGTCCTGCCTGCTGCGATCGGCGGGGCCGTCATCCTGACCGTCCCCATCGCCTATCTCCAGGATCTGCTTGCCGACCGTCCCGGGGCAGGGGCGTCGCTCATGGCGGTCCAGCGGCTTGCAGGGGACGTGATCGCGGCAGGCTGCTTTTCCCTCGGCACGACACTGTCGGGCTATGGCGCCGTGGCGCTTTTCGGCGTGGCCGCCTCGCTGATCGGAGCCGCCTCGCTCCGGGTCGCCGACCGGCGCTAGCTTCTGCGCAGCAAAGGCGAAGCAATGCTGCACCCAATGCTGCGCAGCAATGCTTGCAGATCAAAGCCTTATTCCCGGGCGACCGTCCGCAGTTCCAGCGACAGGATCGCAGGCCCCGACCCGGACTCCGCAACGTCATCCGTCAGGGCAATCGCTCCCCGGGTCGTCTGACCGAACCCCGCCTCCGCCAGCGCCGCATCGAACGCCGAGCCACCCACCGTCCGCGACACATCCAGCGCGTCTTGCGCCAGATAGCTCAGGTCCTCCACCGGGATTTGCGGGCGGGCAGGGGTTACCACCACCAGCATCCGCTCCTGCCCCAGGACATCTGCCGAAATCTTGAACAATCCCTTCTTCAACGCGTCACCGGGCTGCAACCGGCCACTGAACCAATGGCTGATCGACCAGTCCGCGCCGATATAAAGGACATTCACGTCCACCGGCCCCGCGCCATTATTCCGCGCCAGCACATGCACTTCGTCATCCGGTACCAGCACCGGCACCGGCGCGAAGGGCAGGGGCCGCAGCGTCCGGTCCTCGGGCGTCCGCGTCAGCAGTTCCACCTCGACATCCGGGGTCACTGACCCCACCGCCCCCGCCAGCTTCAACAGGTTCTGCGCCCGCGCCATCGTGATCAGCGTATCCGCCAGCACTGCCGCCAGCGCCGCCCCGTCCTTGTCGTCCGTCGACACCGAGGGCGTCCCCGCCAGATCCTCGGCCAGCCCGGTCGAGGGCAGCACCCAGATCGCATCCGGCCGCGGGCTGTCCGGCAGCACCGCCAGCCGCAAGTCCGCCTCCTGATCCGGCGCGACGAAAGCCAGCCGAGAACCCGAGGCTTCCTGCAACGCTCCCATGGCCGCCAGCAACGCATCCGCCGGAGCCGTCCCCGCCGCAGGCAGCGCCACAGTCAGCGTGAAGTCCAGCGTCTCGTTCAGCTTCCGCAGCGTGACGCCCTTCGGCAAGTCCGCAGGCAGGACCTTCCCGTCCTTCTCCACCGCCCGACCCAGCGAGGTGAAACTCTCGACAGAGGTCAGTTCCACAAACCCCAGCGCCGCCGCATCCGGGTCGGCCGCCGAGCCCATCACCGCCAGCACCGTGCCCGTCGTCAGCCCATGCAGCGCCCCCGCAGGGATTGTAAACTGACCGTCGGCCACCTCCGCCTGCCACTGCGACACCCGCGCCCCGCCTTTGCCCCCAAAGACCACCCGGTCCAGATCGCCCTCGAACAGCGGCGTCGATTTCGCCAGGTTCTTTACCGCATAGCGCCGCAGCACCTCTTGCCCGATCTGCCCATAGGTCGCGTTGGGATACTCTGCCAGCACCTCCATCAGCGTCCAGGTGAACACCCCTTGCGGCTTCCGCCCCGGCTTGCCCCTCGGCAGGTTCTTCTCCGGCGTTACCTCGTTGGTCTGGGCCGCGAAGAACGCCACAAACGATCCGTCGCCCGACCCCGCATCGAATGGTGCCTCCGTGGCCCGCGGGTCCACCGACCGCGACAGCCCGACCGCGCCCATGTCTATCCCCAGCACCTCGGGCGACAGTTGCCGCACCCGGACATCCTCGGCCTCAACCGCCCGCGTCGCTGTCCCCGAATGACACGAATCAAACACCGCCCAGACGTCGGCGCCCTTGACCCGCAACCCGTCGATCAGCGCCCCGATCTCGTCATCGACCAGCGCATTCTCGACCGAGCCGACCTGATCCGACCAGGGCCCTATGTCCACCGGCAGAAACAACTCGTCCAGCCCGTCCAACTCGGTCGCGGGGTCTACCGCCGGGGCCTGGGTGCCGTGTCCCGAGAAATGCAGATAGACGAAATCCCCCGGCCGCACCTTTGCCGCGAGCTCTGCAAACGCCCCCCGGATCGCCGCCAGGGTTGGAGCCTTCGCCCCCGCCACCCCGTCGGACAGCACCGTCACATTCTGCGCAGCGAAAGCCACCGGAGCCGCCGTGGTCAGATAGGTCGCCACCAGCTGCACGTCGTTCGCCGGACCCTTCAGCCACCACTGCTGCTCCAGCGACGGATACTGGTTCGCCCCGATCAGCAGCGCATAGTTTTCCCGCGCCATTGCAGGTCCGACGGCCAGGCACAGTGCGAGGGTGAAAATTATTCTCATCAGTTTGTCATCAACGCATACTCGGCCCCGGCCGGGCCCTTGTTCTCCACCTTCAGCGTAAAGCTGCCGCCCGTGGCCGGGGTCCAGCCGCAATAGGCGATGTGGCTGATATCGGTGTCCGAACAGACCAGCCGCCCCCTGTCGTCAAAGACGCTGAGGTTCAGGTTCACCGCAGCCTTCGCCTCGACATAGACCTCGGCATATTCCCCGCCCCGGAACTCGATCGGCGGATAGGTGTCGCCCTTGCCGTTGCCGAGTGACCCGATGTTGTAGACCGGCCCGGAGGCCACGCCCTTCGTCGTCTCGACCAAGGCATCCTGGACAAGACCCAGTATAACCGCATCCCCCGCCGCCAGCGCCGCAGCAGAGGCGAGCATTTCCTCCCAGCCCAGCGGGCGGCCCTCTCCGGCCACGCCATCCACCGCTGCACGCGGCCCCTTCACCGGCGACAGCCCCTTGCGCAGCTTCGCCGCCGACAGAACCAGCAGGGGATCGCCTGCCTCCATCCCCGCCGCATACAAACGCGCCGACAGTTCCGCCACCTTCACCGGGGACGGAGCTTCTGCCCAGGCGGGCAGGGCAAGGCTGACAAGGCAAAGGGCAAGCAATGGGCGCATCGTAGCACTCTTCCGGCTTTTGGTGCGTCGAACATGCGGTCCCGTTTCCTGCCTGTAAATGCGGGAATTCCGGATGACAGGTTTTGTCACGGGACCCGCAGCACCCTGACCGCTAGCAAGGCCGCATCAAGGCAGAACAAGGGTTTTCATAATGCAGGCCAAACCAAGGCGGCAGAGACCGCTCTACACCATCGAGGCGCTGGCCGTGCTGGTGGTCGTGGCGCTGGTCGTCGTCCTCGGCCCCGCCAGCGCCTCGCCGCTCGACGACGCGATGAACAAGGTCTTTACCGTCCGCTCTGCCGACGCGAACGACCGCTTCCTCGGCTCGGCCTTCCTCTGGGCAACCGGCGAGGTCGCCGTCACCAACGCCCATGTGGTCGCCGACGCCGAGGAGGTCCGCCTGATCGACCGCAAAGGGCTTGACCGGACAGCCCTCGTCATCGCCCGCGACCCCGTCCGCGACGTTGCCGTGATCTCCCTCCCGACCTCCACCAAGGGCCTGCGCCTCTCCCCCGACACTCCGGAACTCGGCGATGAAGTCTTCGCCCTCGGCGCGCCCCTCGGGATCGAGTTCACCCTGACCGAGGGCCGCATCTCCTCTCTTGCGCGGCAGACAGACATCGCGGTCCCGATCCTGATGCTGCAACACGATGCCGCCGTGAACCCCGGCTCCTCCGGCGGCCCGCTGGTCGACGCCCAAGGCCGGCTTCTCGGCATGAACTCCCGCATCGCCGATGGCAGCCGGATGTTCGTCGGCATCGCCTACGCCATCCCCACGGCCGAACTACACCGCATCGTCCAGGGTCTCATCGACGAAACCCTCCCCCCGTTCCCCACCCTCGGCCTCACCGCCCGCCCTGTCGACCGCCAGATCGCCGAGACACTTGGCATCGAAGCCCAAGGCCTCCTCATCGACGCAGTCGCCCCCGGCAGCCTGGCCGCAGCCGCTGGCCTGAAACCCGGTGACATCCTCACCGCCACCGACGACATCCCACTTGCCAAACCCGGCGATTTCGCCTTCGCCATCGAGAAAGCCAGCGCACAGGGCATGGCGACCGTCACCCTCCTCCGCGCCGGGCAAGAGCAGAGCCTAACCCTCGCCCTCACCGCCAGGGACCCCGCTAGCCTCCGCACCCGCGAGGCCCCCCGTGCCCCCGCGACCGTGAGCGCCTACAGCCTCGCCGAACTTGGCGTGACGCTGGACGGGCAGGGTATCGTCACCGCGCTCACCGATACCTCTCCCGCCCTTCTTGCAGGCCTTGCCAAGGGCGACCGCATCCTTGCGATCAACGGCGCCCCGCAGGACCTGACCACCTACCAGTTCACCGCCCCCGCGCTCCTCCTCCTCCAGGCCCCAGGCGGCGCGACCCGGCACATCCGCCTCGACCCCTGGCACGCGCCCGAGGGCGTCCGCCCTGTCGGGGGCGCAAATGTCCTTGACCCCGACGTGGTGGTATTCTGAATGTCGCACATGGACCGCATCCTGATCATCGAAGACGACCCCGAGACCGCCGCCGCGATCCGCGCCGAGGCCGAGGCCCTGGGCTGCGCCACCGACCACCGCGACACGCTCCCCTCGGGCATCGAGGCCGCCACCAGCGCACAATACCAGGTCATCGTCCTTGACCGTATGCTCCCGGGAGGCGACGGAGTGGACGCGATGGCCCGCATCCGCGCCGGGGGATCGACCGCCCTGATCCTCATCCTCTCCGCCCTCGGCCGCGCTGCCAACCGGGTGGAAGGTCTGGAGAAGGGCGCCGATGACTACCTTCCCAAACCTTTCGAACCCGAAGAGCTTCGCGCCCGCCTTCGCGCCCTTCTGCGCCGGGGCACGATTCAGGTCCTCGACAACGACCTCATGGCCTTTGGCGACCTTGAAATCCGTCTCAAGGCCCGCACTGTCCACTTCCGTCGCGCCCATGTCCCTATCAGCCCCAGGGAATTCGACCTCCTCACCTACTTTGCCCGCAACGCCGGTCAGGTGGTGACCCGGATGCAACTCCTTGAAAACGTCTGGAATCTCCACTTCGACCCCGGCACCAATGTGGTCGACGTCCACGTCGGCCGCCTGCGCCGCAAGCTGGAGGACGCCGGAGCAACCGCCATCCAGACCGCCCGGGGCGAGGGCTACATCTTTGCGCCCCTCCCCGCGTGAGCAGCGCAAGGCCCATCGCCGCCCGCGCCACCCTGCGCCTCGCCGCCCTCATGGCGCTGGCCGTCACCCTCCTCTCCCTCGCTGCCATGGCCCTGCAATACCGGCTGGTGGAGACCCGCCTCATGCAGGCCCAGCAAACCCTGCTCACCGCCGACCTGAACGGCCTTGCCGCACTTTACGACCAGCGCCGCATCATCGCGCTGCGGCAAGCCATCGACTATCGTGCCACGGCGGCCACGGGGGACGAAATGCTCCTCCTCATGGACCGGACCGGCGCAGCCCTTGCCGGAACCCGTCCCGACTGGCCAAGGACCCTCGCCCCCAAGGGTGACACCTTCACCAGCGACAACGCCACGATCTTCACCGAAGGCGCAACCCGCTGGCTCGCCGTCGCGCGCGAACTTCCCGGAGGCTTCCCCCTCCTCGTCGCCCGCAGCCTCCAACCCGTCGACGATACCCTCGCCGCCCTGAAGCGCGGGATGCTCGCCCTCCTTGCCGCCCTCCTCGTCGCGGGCGCGCTAGTCGGCGGACTGGCCGCCCGCTTGGTCATGACCCGGATCAACCGGATCAACATGCTTGCCGACCGCGTCGCCGATGGCGCCTTGGACGCCCGTCTTCCCGGCCCCCGCTCGGATGACGAATTCGGCCTCCTCGAAACCCACGTCCACGCCATGCTTGACCGGATCGAGAACCTGAACCGCGCCACCCACCGCCTCTCGGACACCATCGCCCACGAACTGCGCACCCCTCTCAACCGGATGCTCCAGAAGCTGAGCAAGATCGAGGGCCAATCCGACCTTGCCGCCGATCTGAAGGCCGAGATGCGTCAGGCGATCCGCATGTTCGACAGCCTCCTCGACATCAGCCGCGCCGAGGCCGACCAGGGCACCGGCGGTGGTCTTGTCCCCGTCGACCTCTCCGCCACCGCGTCCGAGGTCTGGGACCTCTACGACCCCCTGCTTGAGGACAAGGGTCTCATCGCACAAGCCCGGATCACCCCGGGCCTCACCATCCTCGGCGACCGCAACCTGATCGCCCAGGTCCTGTCGAACCTCCTCGACAACGCCATCAAATACTGTGCCGCTGGCGACCACCTCACCCTCGACCTCACCCCCCAAGACGACCGTATCCTGATGCGCGTCGCCGACACCGGCCCCGGCCTTCCCGACGCGCTCAAACCCGAGGCCTTCGACCGCTTCACGCGCGCCGAGCGTGACCGCGCCACCCCGGGCCACGGCCTCGGCCTTGCCCTCGTCCGCGCCATCGCCGCCCGCCATGGTGCACGCCTGACCCTTCCACCCACCGACAAGGGTTTCGCCCTTGAAATCCGCTGGCCCAGGCTGCAGCAATCGGATTGACCGTCAGGAGCCTCGATGCGCCGCGCCCTTCTCTCCCTCCTGATCCTTCTCGGCTGCGCGCCCTGGAACCAGCCGCAGAACCAACCCCTTCAGGGAGAGAACGCCCCCCTCACCGACGCAGCCCCCGGTGACGACCTCTACATCGGCCTCGCCTTTTCCGGCGGCGGCATGCGCGCCACGGCCTTCGCCTACGGGATGCTCCAGGAACTCCAGACCGTACAAACCGGCACCCCGAACGGCCTCCTCGACAATGTCCGCCTCGTCTCCGGCGTCTCCGGCGGCTCGGTCATGGCCGCGCAGCTCGGCCTCAGAGGCCCGCAAGGGATGCAGGGCTTCCGCGAGGCGTTCCTGACCACCGACGGCGAGGCCCGGATGACCACCTCGGCCCTCAACCCCCTGACCATCGCCAAGGGCATCGCCGGTGGGGTCAACGGCCGCGACACCTTCGGCCGCACCCTTGACGAGACACTGTTCAAAGGCGCCACCTTCGCTGACCTCCGCCGTACCGGCATCAAGACCTGGATCAACGCCACCGACATGGCGAACAACACGCCGTTCCTCTTCTCTCCCGAAACTTTCGACGCCCTCTGCTCCGACCTTTCGAAGGTCAAACTCTCCGAGGCCGTCGCTGCCTCCGCCGCCTACCCCCTGGTCTTTACCCCCATCGTGCTGCAGGCCCATCAAGGCAAATGCAGCTACCGCGAACCTGACTGGCTGACCGCCGCCCGCTACAACCCCGAGGCCACAGCCGCCATGCGCGCCCACGCCCGGGCTTTGGAAAGCTACACCAACCCCGATGAGGTGAAGTTCGTCAAACTCCTGGACGGCGGCATCACCGACAACTTCGGCACCACTGGCCTTGCGGTCGAACGCGCCCGCGCCCAGGTCCCCTACGCCCCTCTCACCGCCGAAGAGGCCGTCAAGCTGAAACGCATGCTCTTCCTCGTCGCCAACGCCGGGGTCAGCCGCGACTATGACTGGACTAGAAAGGTTCAGGGACCGGGAGGCGTCAACCTCGCCATGTCGATCGCAACCTCAGCCATGGCCGCGGCCTCCCGCTCCGGCTACGATTCGATGCGCGGCGAGTTGCGGCTCTGGGAATCCGAGCTTATCGACTGGCGCTGCTCCTTGCCGTTGTCGGACGTCCGGCAATTGCGCGGCACGACGCAAGGCTGGGACTGCAAGGACGTGAAACTCTTCGTCGGCGAAGTCAGCTCCTCTGCTCTGCCGACCGACCTCCGCGACCAGCTCGACGCCGTCCCGACCCGCCTCAAACTCAGGCCCGAACAAGTCGACATGGTCATCAAGGCCGGTCGCCTTGCCACCCGCGCAACGCCCGAGTTCAACGGCTTCCTCGCTTCCCTCAAAGCCAATCCCGTCGATGCCCGCATCCAGTCTGGCATCGCCGCCGGAGGCCGCCGCGTGACGCCGCTGAACTGACCCGTCGGGCGTTGCAGACCACCGCCCGTCCCGGGCGCCTTCCATCCCCACGGTCGGCAGGGAATGGACAAGGGCGGCACCCTGGTCGGGCTGATGACAAATCCCGTCACGCGCAGCGCCCCACTTGCCCCGTTCCGCGGCAGGCGTAATCTGCCGACCATGCGTGCGCGGCTCTTCTTCCTTTCCGTGACCCTGGCCCTTCTGGCCGCGCCCGCCCATGCCGAAATCCGTGCGGTGATCGTCGGCGTCTCGGACTACCTCAGTCTCGATGCCGACCTCAGAGGCCCCGCCAATGATGCCCGGCTGATGGCCGAGACCCTTGCTCTGCGCGGCGTCTTGCCGACGAACATGACCGTCCTCACCTCCGACCCCACCGGCCTCGCGGACGGAGCCGGAACTGCCCGACCTACCCGCGACGCGATCCTGAACGCCCTCGCGGCCGCCACTTTGGCCTCAGCCGAAGGCGACACCATCGTCTTCACCTTCTCCGGCCACGGTGCCCAGGCCCCGGACCTTTCTGGCGACGAGGGCGGCGGTTACGATGAACTCCTCCTGCCTGCCGACGCCAGCGGCTGGAAGGGCGCGATCGGCAGTGTCGAGAACGCCCTCAGCGACGACGATCTGCAAATCTGGGCACAACAAACCCTGGCCAAAGGCATCCAGGTCATCGCGCTGATCGACGCCTGCCACTCCGCCACCGGCTTCCGCGCCGTGGGCGGGCAGGGGGTCGCCAAGGTCATCGACGAAGCCCAACTCGGCATTCCTGCCGACGTCACCCCCGTTCAAGGCAGCCCTGCGCCCCCGCTGACGGGGGATTTCGTCTTCCTGTACTCCTCGCAGTCCGACCAGCGCTCTTTCGAATATCCGATGACCGACGGCACCTGGCACGGCGAATTCACCCTGCGGCTTGCGCAAACCCTGCGCGACACGCAGGACGCCAGCTGGGCGCAGGTCCTGTCTGCCACCACCGAAGCCATGGTCCAGGGCCCCGCCAGGCAGATGCCCGACGGCGAAGGCCCACTTCTGACGGCAAGGGTCTTCGGCACCGGACCCACCACCCGACGCTTCCCCGTCGAGGACGGCCACCTCTCCGCCGGCCTTCTTGAAGGCCTGACCGAGGGCACCGAGCTTGCGCTCTACACCACCCCCACCGGCGGCACCCCCCTCGCCACCGCCACCCTCACGAATGTCACCGCCCGCAGCGCGAGGCTTACCGCCCCAGATGACGCCAGATGGGCCGAAGTCACCTCCGCCCCACCCCCCGCGATCCTGACCCTTGCCGCCCCCGTCCTCGCCGACCCCGCAGACAGCCGCGACTACAGCGCATGGACCGCTGCCCTTCCGACCCCCGGAGACACCCCCGACCTCGTCCCCATTCTCACCGACGGAGCCATCGCCCTTGCCAACGCCGACGGCACCCTTGACCCGCAGGGACCCGGCTCTACCCCCCGCATCCGCCGTGAACCCGGAGAAACCGAAGCCGAGGCTGTCGACCGCACCCTGGCCGAAGCCGCCCACGGCCTCGCCCTTCGCAAGACCCTCGCCGGGGCCACCGGTCGCAGTCTCACCGGCAAGGCCCCCCTCTCCGTGGCAACCGAACGCCGCGCCGCCCTGACCTGCGACCAGACCGGCCCCGCCACACCCTTCAACCCCGCCCAGCCCGTCGCCCCCTGCGATCAGCTCTGGCTTACCATCACCAACACCTCCGGCACTGCCCAGGATGTCTCGGTCCTCTACTTCACAGCCGATTTCCGCGTGCAGCCGATCTACCCCACCCGGAACCTGTCAAACCGCCTTGCCCCAGGTGAAACCACCCGAGTCGGCCTGATGATCGAACCCGGCAGCACCGGGGGAATCGAGGAAATCTGGACGCTCGCCGTCCCCGCCTCCCCCGACGCCCCTCGCGCCGACCTTACCCGCCTCGCCAGCCCCGATAAAACCCGCGCCGCGCCGGCGGACCCGATGACCGCCTGGTTGGAGGCCCGTCTCGACCCCGGCGCCACCTCTCGCGGCTTCTCCACGAAACCTGCTCCCCTGACCATGCTTCGCCAGATCATCCGCCTGACCCCCGGCCTCCCCGCCGCGCCGGCAACCATGATGGAGAACTGAATGTTCCGCCTGCTCTCCGCCCTTGCCTTGACCTTCTTCGCCACACCCCTCTTGGCCGAGGACAAACCGTTCAGCCCTCCGAACCCCGCCACCGCCTCGCCCTACCTCTACGCCAAGTCCGGCGCCAAGGCCGTCCGCGCCGCACAGGCCACCGAGGCCGGGGCCAAGGTCATCGGCGGCGAAGTCGCGGCCGAGGGCGCCTGGCCCTGGCAGGTCGCGCTCCTTGTCGGTGGTGCCCCTGTCGGAACTGATGCGCAATTCTGTGGCGGCTCGCTGGTGATGGACCGCTGGGTGCTCACCGCCGCCCACTGCATCCACATGCCCCAGAGCGATGGCAGCTTCGCCGACCTGAAGCCCGAAGAGGTCTCCATCCTCGTCGGCACCAACACCCTGACCCCCGGCTCGGGCGAGCTGATCCCGACCGAAGCGATCTTTCGCCATCCCTCCTACTCCGGCACCCAGTTCGACTACGACATCGCCCTCATCAAACTGGCCCGTGCGCCGCAGGTCGCCTACCAGACCATCGAGGTCCCCGACGCCGAATACGGCGACCTTCTGAACCGGCAGGGCGTCACCACCATCGTCACAGGCTGGGGCCTGACCGAGGGCGCACAACCATCCCCCCAACTCCGCCAGGCCCGGATCCAGGTCCTCGACCGCGCGCTTTGCAACACTGCCATGCTGGAAGCCAAGGCCCAGGACGCCGCCGAAGGCTTCGGCTACGCCGTCCAGACCCTTGGTGTCGCGGATGAGGACGCCTACGCGATCTGGGACGAGCTGATGGCCCGCGCCCCCGATGCCGTGTCCGAAAACATGATCTGCTCGGGCACCTTCGAAGGCGGCAAGACCTCTTGCAACGGCGATTCCGGCGGCCCGCTGGTCGTCCCGGTGGAGGGCGGCGGCTACATCCAGGCGGGAATCGTCAGCTGGGGCCTCTCTGCCACCACGGGCCGCGGCTGCGAGGAGACGGCTCTCTTTTCGGCCTACACCGACATTTCGAAATTCGTCCCCTGGCTGAACGAGGTGATCGCGGCGAATCCGTAGGGGGGCCGGTCTGTCCCTGCTGCCTCCACTGGGGCGGGCGGCCTTGTGGGTTCTGTCCGCACCTGTCAGGATATGATCAAATCTGATCCCCGTGGAGGCTGCAGCATGATCGCCAGGCGTGAGTTCTACATCGACGGGCAATGGGTCGCGCCGCTGGTGGCACGGGATTGCCCGGTCATCGACCCCTCGACCGAGGAGCCCTGCGCGGTGATCTCGTTGGGGTCCGACGCTGATACCGACCGCGCCGTAGCGGCGGCCAAGGCGGCCTTCCCGGCCTGGGCGGCGACCGATCCGGCGGTGCGCCGCAAGGCCGTCGAAGGCATCCTGGAACAGTACTATCAGCGCAAGGAAGAGATGGCGCAGGCGATCAGCCTGGAAATGGGTGCGCCCATCGACATGAGCCGCAACGATCAGGCGGAATGCCTGCCATGGCATCTGAAGAACTTCCTCAAGGCCTTCGACCATATTGAGTGGATCCGGCCATTGGGTCCACATGCGCCCGACACGATGATCGCGCTGGAGCCGATCGGCGTGGTCGGTCTCATCACGCCGTGGAACTGGCCGATGAACCAGGTGACGCTGAAGGTGATCCCTGCCCTGCTGGCCGGTTGCACTTGTGTGCTGAAACCGTCCGAGGAATCGCCGCTGTCCTCGATGCTTTTTGCAGAATTCTGCCATGACGCCGGGGTTCCGCCGGGCGTGTTCAACCTGGTGAACGGCGACGGCGCGGGGGTGGGGACGCGGCTTTCCAGCCACCCGGATGTGGAGATGATCAGCTTTACCGGCAGCACACGGGCCGGACGGGCGATCTCGAAGGCGGCGGCCGAGACCCTGAAGCGGGTCACGCTGGAACTGGGGGGCAAAGGGGCGAACCTGGTCTTCGCCGACGCCGATGCGCGGGCCGTGGAGCGTGGCGTGCGGCACATGATGAACAACTCGGGCCAGTCCTGCAACGCGCCGAGCCGGATGCTGGTGGAACGCAGCGTCTACGACCGCGCGGTGGAGATCGCGGTCGAGGTCGCCAATGGCATCAAGGTCGGCCCCGCAAGCGAACCCGGCAACCATATCGGGCCGGTGGTGAACAAGCGTCAGTGGGAGCAGATCCAGGGCTACATCCAGAAGGGCATCGACGAGGGCGCCCGTCTGGTCGCCGGGGGTCTTGGGCTGCCAGAGGGGATGAACAAGGGCTACTATGTCCGGCCGACCGTGTTCGCCGATGTGAAGCCCGGCATGACCATCGAACGCGAAGAGATCTTTGGGCCGGTGCTGTGCATGATCCCCTTCGACAGCGAAGAGGAAGCGGTGCGGATCGCCAATGACACGCCCTACGGGCTTACGAACTATGTCCAGTCGGCGGACGGCGCGCGGCGGAACCGGTTGGCACGCCAGCTTCGCGCCGGGATGGTCGAAATGAACGGAAAGTCTCGCGGGGCCGGGGCGCCATTCGGGGGCGTGAAGGCATCGGGCCGGGCACGCGAGGGGGGCGTCTGGGGGATCGAGGAGTTCCTGGAGGTCAAGGCGATCTCGGGCTGGGACCTGGCGGCGGAGTAGGCGATTTCTTCAAAGAAATCGCATCGGAGCCTATGAAGGCTCCGGTCCGGAATTCTTGAGAATTCCGGCGACCCCAGAAAACGTGACACAGGTGTCGAGAGACGCCGTCATGCGGGCAAACGGAGGCCCGGATGACCCGGCATCCCCGCCTGATTTTCCCCATGAAACTCTGCGACCATGCGCTGCGAAACCGCATCGTCTTTGGCGCCCACACCGCCAACATGTCGGATCAGGGGATGCCGGGGCCGCCTTTCGGCAAGTATCTTCTGGATCGCGCCCGCGGCACTGCGGCGATGATCGTGGCCGAACCCGTGCAGCGGAAGGGTTACCCAGCCTGCCCGTCGCTGCAGGGTTGATCGCCGACGGGGGCCAAGGCGGCGACTGGCCATGGGAAGGCATTGAAACACCGTGGGATACGCCCGCGCTGGCATGGCTTGATCCAGCTGATCAAATCCGGGCACCAGTCCCGCCGCGGCCGGACGCCGCCCGGACCGCAGGCCCGCGACGACTGTTGCCCGCACGTCTTCTTCTGCGCTGTCGCCCGCAGCTTTACCGGAAGGTTCCGTCCTGGTCTATTACCGGGTCTGGAGCCGGATACCTGCAAACAACCCATTGATTTGGAAAGGATCGAACAAGTGCCCGCGCGCGGGCGGCTACTCCCCAGGTCCCGCCAGAGGCCGCACCATCACTGTCGAGGAGGCGAATCCGAACAGGAACCGCAAGACCCCCAGCCTATCGGTCCGCACCGCCCGGAACCCCTGCCTCTCGTACAAGGCCCGGGCGCGGAAGTTCTCCTGGACCACGTCCAGCCTGACCGACCCATACCCCCGCTCTGCGGCCTCCTGATAAAGGGCACGCAGCAGCATCGACCCCACCCCCTTGCCCCGGTGCGCGCTGGCAACGCAGATCCCGTCGATCAGAAAGCGGTCGTTGTCGACATCGCGCCCCAAGGCCCAGAGAACACTGCCGCGCAACCGCCCACCGACCCGGCCGTAGACCTGGGTCAGGTCCTCCCAGGTCCCGCCGGCAAAGCTGCCAGCCGGGGTCTTGTAACCCGCGATCCCGATCAGCTCTCCACCATCGCCCACCGCCGAGAAACAGAGATCCCCCCGGATCACCCGTTCGAAGAACCGCAGCGCCCGGTCGTCCGGCCCGAGGACCCGCCCCAGTTTGCCCCCGAATGCCTCCCAATACAGCCGCGCCGCCTGTGGGCGGAGCTGGGGATGCAGGCCGCGGAAGATGGTCACGCCCATGTCAGCGCCTCGGCAAGGTGGGGGGCGTGCCCGGCGCCGAGGATCCAGCCCTCTTCGACCGCTTCCGGAGGGGCTTCGAACAAGGGGGCCAGGTGCCCCCGCTGCGCCAGCCGATACAAGGCCCGCGACAAGAGCCGCACCTGGGCCTGGTCGGCAGTCAGCCCCCCGGCATTGGCAAGCATCGCCACCGGCCCTGCGATCAGCGAAGGGTAGACCTCGGCCAGCACGATGGGCGCGTCGGGCGCTGCGAAGGGCCAGACGGCGACGCCGGGCCGCTGCGACAGCCGATGGATCATCGGCAGGCCGAGCAGGCTTTGCGAGCCGACCGAGCCTGGGTTGAACAGCATCCAGGGGCTTTTCGCACGGGGCACGGCGGCCTCGGCCAGGCGGGTCTCCGACAGGCTCAGCATGGCATAGTCGATGCCCGCGCGGCGAAAGGGCAGGCCGGGCCAGCTTTGCCCGCGTGGGTGGCTCCAGAACGGACCGGGGCCTTCCGGGAAGGCGGCGTTGATGCGGGTTGCGACCTCGAAGCGGTTGTTGCGGTTGTCCACATCGGTGATCGCCGCATCCAGCCAGCGCCAGACGGCCTCGGCGCGCGCCTGGCCGGTCAGCCGGGCGGCAAAGCCTGCGGGGTAGCCCATCGCGAAGTCGAAGCCGATCAGGACCCGCATCCCATTGGCTTGTGCGGTGTCGATCAGCGTTGCAAGCTGCGCCTCGGCGGCGGCGCGTGTGCGGTGGTGCCATTCGGCCCCGCCCTCGGAGTCGTGGCAGCCGACCCAGACGGCGTTGGCCCGATAGGTCGGGCTGGTGGGCAGGTTCGCTGCCGACCAGTCGACCACGATCACCCGGTCAAACAAGCCCCACCTCGCGCAGGATGAAATCGGCGACGGCCTGCGTGTCGTTCAGGTCCAGCACCGGCACCGGCAGGGACAGCGCAGCATCCGTCGCCACCGCGCGCACCAGCGGATCGCCGGGCTGGATCAGCGGCTGACCCGTCTCCGCGCGCCAGACTTCTACCTTGGGATGGGCATCGCGCTTGTAACCCTCGACAAGCACAAGATCGACCGGGGCGAGGCGGGCCAGCACGGCGGGAAGTTCCGGCTCGGGTCCCCGATGCTCCACCAGAATCGCCAGTCGGTCGGCAGAGGCCAGCACGACCTCACGCGCTCCGGCGGCGCGGTGACGGAACGTGTCCTTTCCCGGCTGATCCAGATCGACGTCGTGGTGGACATGCTTGACCGTGGATACCGAAAACCCCCGCCCGGTGATCTCGCTCACCAGCCGTTCCATCAGGCTGGTCTTGCCCGAATTCTTCCAGCCCATCACGCCATAGACCTTCATGCCGTCCCCCGGATCAGGGCCTCGGCGGCGGCAAGGTCGTCGGGTGTGTTCAGGTTCCGAAAGGCACGCGCATCGGGAAAGCGGGCGCGGGCGGCGTGGTGGGCCTCGGCAAAGCGCAGCACGCGCGCTTCGCCCGAGCCAAGGAATTCGGCCAGTGCGGGGGCAAGGCCAAGGGGCCAGAGCGCGGTTGCGGGATGATCGCCTGTCTCGTCCGACGCAATGGCAAGGCCCTCGGGCGCGTTTTCGGCAGCCAGCAGCAAGTGCGGCACCAGGTCGCCGGGCAGGAACGGAGTGTCCACCGGGGTCGAGACGACATGGGTCGCGCCCAGTTCGGCGGCAAGGGTCAGGGCCGCAAGCACCCCCGACAGCGGTCCTTGCGGGCGGGCATCGGGCAGAACGCTACAGCCGAATCCCGCAAAGCGCGCAGGATCGCCATTGGCCGAGATCAGCACCCGCTCCACCTGAGGCTCCAGCCGGTCAAGGACATGGGCGATCAGCGGGCGGCCGGCCAAGGGCACCAGGGCCTTGTCCACCCCGCCCATCCGTCGGCCCTCCCCACCCGCCAGGATCACCCCGAAGATGCGCAACCTGCCCGCCTTTCCGCTGTCTTCGGCGGGCACCCTACCGCATCCCGCGCCCGGTTCAAGCAAGCGCCGCCCGCCTAAAGCGGGGTCCCGTCGCGCTGCACCAGAAGCACGCCGTGGTTGTCGTCGGCGTCGTCGTCGGTGATGACCCGCGTCGTGACGCCGGGCAGACGGCCGAAGGCCTCGGACAGCTTCTTGGGGTAAAAGGTCTGCGGCAGGCTTTCGAATCCAGGCACCCCGCGAAGGACTGACGATGTCGCTTGCGTACACATCGCCTTGGGCACCGCGCCATAGGCCTTGACCCGTTCCAGCACCAGTTCGGCTGTTTCAGGCGAGACGTAGATCTTCTGCTCGATCGTGTTGTAGGTGATGCGGGTGTGGTAATCGAGGTAGAAGGCCACCGCCTTGTCGGTCATGCCGAAATGCACATCGTTCCGTTCCGGCAGTTTCGGATGATACCAGGTGCCCGCCGGGTCGAAGATGACGCGTTCGGACGCATTGACCAGGATCGCCGAATGCGCCCCCGACCCGGTGCGGGTGTTGACCACCGTGTAAAGCGTGATCGACGGCGGTTCCTGCGAAACGAACCGGGCGGCATCGACCTGCTCTTGCGGCGCCCATTTCGGCTCGGCCCCGCAGGCGGCAAGCGCCAGGGCGATCACAAGTCCGAAGACAGCACGAATCAGGCGACCCACGGAACGGCTGTCGGTCAGGCGTTGACCAGGCCCATGAAGATCAGGACGCCGATCACGATGCAGGCCACCCAGACCGCCATGCGGACGAAGCCCTCAAAGGTCTTTTCGTGCGCACGGATGTCCATCGTGCCATGAACGTGGTCTGCATTGTGATGATCGGCCATGGTCGCGTTCCCTTGAAAACCGGCGTTTGACTGCCTGATACCGGATTCTCCACGGCCTGTCACGGGTGCGTCGCAGTCCAGCTGGCCCGGCAGTTCATCCTGCCGAGCCGTCGCCGGAATCGCCGCCAAGCCATCCCGCGTCCAGTTGAAAGCCGATCCGGCGCGGGGGCTCGGCCTCGGTCTCTTTCGGCACCGCGCGCAAGGTCACAGACAGCTGCGTCACATGCTGGATCAGCTGGGTCTTTGCCCCGTTTTCGTCGCGGCCGTAGAAGGTGATGATGTCCGGGTCGAAATAGCCCAGACCCTCGATCCGAATGACGCCGGAGTCGTCCGAGGCAAAGCCCATCGCGATTTCCTGTTTCGCATCCAGCGTGGCCTCGAACTGGCGGATACAGGCCACCAGCCGGTCGTGCGCCCATTCTGCGGGGCTTTTCGGCCGGACTGGCGCCTTGCTGGCGACGGCTTTCCGTGCGGGGGTCTTCTCGTCTGCCTTCACCATGGTGCCCGTCCTATGGAACTTTAACGACACAAGGCGCGAAACCGTTCCGACCTGCAAGAGGTGCAATCGCGGGTCGGCTTGCCTGACTTGCCCGGTCGACCGCCCGGGAGTACGCAGCCTCAGCGGAAGTGACCAGACGACCGTTCGAACGCCGGAACGCATGCCTTGATCGACAGTACGATGCTCACCTTCACGCTCCGGTCGGCCGGGCTTGCCATCGCGCTCTTCGGCGCGGTCGAGCTTCTGGCCGACCGCATGAAGCGGTCTCTGGCCTGGGCGCTTGCGCTGTTCCTGGGGATCGCGGCGTTTGACAGTCTTGTCACCCTTGACGAGCTGTGGCGCCACGCCCCGCAGGCCAGCTGGATCTGCGCGCTGGAACTTCTTCTGACCATCCTTTATGGCCCGGCGATCTACCTTTACATCCTGACCGCGACCGGAAAGGCCCCCACGACGCGGCGGATCGCAGGCAGCCTCGGGGGCTCGCTGGCCTTGGGGATGGCACTCCTGTCGGCCTTCCTGATCCTGCCTCCGCAGACCCGGATCGACCTTCAGCTGGGCACCCCGATCACCGACGCAGATCAGGCTCTGGTGGCCGGAGTCGTCGCCTGGGTGATGCGGATCAGCTATCTGCTGTTGCTCCTCGGCTTTCTGGTCGCCTCATGGCGGGCGCTGGACGACAACCTCAGGCGGCTCAGCGGGCTGTTCTCCTCCATCGAGGACAGAAGCATGGGCTGGCTGCGTGGGGTGATGATCCTGATCGTTGCGGCCGCGGGCTGGGTGGCGGTGCAGGGGCTCTTCGAACAGGTCCCGCAACTGGGTGGCGGCTGGCCGGCGACAGTGAATGGCGCGATCACCCTGCTCGTGGCCGGCCTCCTCGCGCATTTCGGCCTCCGCCAGCGCCCGGCGTTGCAAGAGGCCGACCTGCCCGCCCCGTCGGCCCCGCAAGTGGCCGAGAAATACGCGCGTTCGGCTCTGGATCCCGAGCGGATGCAAAGGCTTGCCGAACGGATGGTGCAGGTGATGCGCAGCCAGGCGCTGCACCGTGACCCCAACCTTTCGCTGCGCGGCCTGTCCGACGCCGTGGGCGCAAGCCCCAACTATGTCTCGCAGACGCTGAACGACCATCTGGGTGTCAGCTTCTTCGACTTCGTGAACGGCTTCCGCGTCGAAGAGGCCGAGCGGCTGTTGCGCAAGACCGATACCCCGGTCACGAACATCGCCTTCGAGGTCGGCTTTAACTCGCGGTCGACGTTCAACGCTGCGATCCGAAAGCACCGCGACACATCACCGACCGGAATGCGCCGCCTGGGCTGACGTCCTATCCGTCCCGTCAGGTCGCCGGACTGTCCGGGCCTGCCCGTCCGGACGCGCGCGCGTGAAACCTGTGGCATGGCCGCGCGGCAGCCCATTTCCGGGCTGAAACGACAGGAAATCTTCATGCTTCATCTTGCCACCTCCTCACGTCCTGCTTTGGGCCCCGTACTTTCCCTCCTGGCCCTGGGCGCCCTTTGCCAGCCCGATGGCGCCGCCGCCGAGGGCCTGAAATACTCGCTTGGCCTCTACGGTGTCGCCACGTCCTCTCCCTTCGATGCCGACAAGGTCAAAGGAACTGCGGCCCCCGATTTCCGGATCGAGGGAGAGAGTTTCAGCTTCGGCACGAACGGATTGACCTACGATCTTGTCGAGACCGGACAGTTCACCCTTTCGGCGCGGCTGGCACCGCGGTTTGTCGTGGCCGATCCGGCGGATGTCGCGGGTCTTGAGCACCTGAAACGCGACATCGCGGTTGAGGCAGGTTTCGCCGCAAGCCTGGCGCTTGGTTCCACCGAACTGAGCCTGGAAGCCCTGAAGGACGTCTCGGACACGCATGACGGGATGGCGGTGACGGCTATGGTCGGGACCACTTTCGAATGCACCGATCGCCTGTCGATCCACGCGCAGGCCGGGGCAACCTGGATGGATCGCAAGCTGGCGACCTACAGCTACGGCGTGCTGTCCTCGGAAGCGCGCCCCGGCCTTGCCGCCTATTCGGTGAAAGAGGCGCTGATTCCCACCGTCGGGGTCACCGCGAACTATGCCCTGACCGACAAGACCGCGCTGGTCGGCGGCCTGACGGCGGACTTCCTGCCCGACAGCGTTACCGCCAGCCCGATCGTCAAGCGCGACAATGTCGTCTCGGTCATGCTGGGTCTGAGACATGACTTTTAAGGACGCAGCGCCGATCCTTCCCGGCTTGCACCGCGAAGATCGCTTCGACCTGCAGGGCTGATCCGGCGCTGTCCTCTTCGCGCTGTCGGGAGGGCTTGCTTGGCCGGATCTCTGACCCTGGCGCAGCCTGGGGATCATGCGCCGGGGTCAGCCCAAACCGGCCTCGGCCTCGATCTGGGCCTTCGACTTCCGCGCGCGCTCGGTCGCCGATTTCAGCTGCCCGCAGGCCGCCATGATGTCCTCACCGCGCGGGGTGCGGATGGGGGTGGCAAAGCCCGCATGATAAAGAATGTCGGCAAAGGCATGGATGCGATTGTTCGAGGACCGCCTGTAGGGCGCGCCGGGCCATTCGTTGAAGGGGATCAGGTTCACCTTGGCCGGGATGCCTTCCAGCAGCTTCACCAGGCGGTGCGCGTCTTCCTTGGTGTCGTTGACGCCGTCCAGCATCACATATTCGAAGGTGATCCGCTCGCTGTTCGACAGGTTCGGATAGGCCTTCAGCGCCTCCAGCAGGGTTGCGATGTTCCAGCGCTTGTTGATCGGCACAAGCACGTCGCGCACCTCGTCGGTGGTGGCGTGGAAGCTGATCGCCAGCTGGCAGCCGATTTCCGTCGCGGTGCGGGCGATTTCCGGGACAACGCCCGACGTGGACAGGGTGATCCGCCGCCGACCAAGGGCGATTCCCTCGCCGTCCATCACGATCTGCATCGCGTCGCGGACGTTTTCAAAGTTGTAAAGCGGCTCGCCCATCCCCATGAGGACGATGTTGGAGATGAGGCGGATCTCTTCCTTCGGTGCGCCCGGCACAGGCCATTCGTCCAGATCGTCGCGCGCCATCATCACCTGGCCGACGATCTCTGCCGCCGTCAGGTTGCGGACCAGCTTCTGCGTGCCGGTGTGGCAGAAGGAACAGGTCAGCGTGCAGCCGACCTGCGAGGAGATGCACAAAGTTCCCCGGTCGGTTTCCGGGATGTAGACCACCTCGACCTCATGCCCGCCGGCGATGCGCACAAGATACTTGCGGGTGCCGTCTGCACTGATCTGGCGGGTCACGACCTCGGGGATCTCGATGGTGAAGTTCTCGGCCAACAGCGCGCGGTAGTCCTTGGACAGGTTCGTCATCAGCGCGAAATCGCGGACGCCCCAGTGGTAGACCCATTGCCAGACCTGCCCCAGCCGCATCTTGGCCTGCTTCTCGGGCGTGCCCGCAGCGATCAAGGCATCGCGCAGGGCGGCGCGGGTCAGGCCGACGATGTTCGTCTTGCCCGTCGCGGGCAGCTTGCGCGGGATGGTCAGCACGTCGGGGCTGATGGGAGCGGTCATCTGGCAGATCCTTTCACGGGGCCTTGTCACAGGCGATCTGGTGTGGCGTGGGTATAGGGCAGGGCCAGGCAAAAGAAAAGCGCCCCGCGATGGGGGCGCCCCATGGTCATGCGGCAAGGCTTACTTGCAGCGGGTCTCGGCGTCCGTCATCGCCGCAGTGAAGCCGCGCAGCGAGAAGGTGTCCTTCGTCTGCGTGCCCTTGCCCGACCGCGCGGTCAGCACCGCTGTCGTGCCTTTCTTCATCGCCGCCAGCAGTTTGGCGTCCTCCTCCGCGCTGCCCGGCCAGGCCCATTCGCCATCGGTGAAAAGCTGATAGGACGTGCCGTCGATCGCGACATCGACCGTCGAGCCGCTGGCAAAGGGATAGCCGCCGGTAAAGCTGATCTCACCCGGTTTTCCGGGGCGGAAGGTCACGAACAGCAGGATGTCGCCACGCCGCACGCTGACGGGCTGGCCGTCTCGGGTGTTGACGGTTTCCTTCGGCTTCGAGACGCCCCAGCACTCCTTGGGGCTTTCCTCGGTGAAAACGTTCCAGTCCGTCATCGTGGCGACGCGGTTGGTGGATTCCTGAGCCTGGGCGGTTGCCCCGCTGACGCTGATCGCGGCAATCGCAAGCATGCGACCGAAAAGGGATGTCATGGTTGACGCAGCCTCCAAGCTGTCTTCGTGCCTCGCCGTCCCGACCTGCCCGTTGGCCCTTTTGACTGGCGCGGCGCCGTTCTACCCGATATTGCAGCCATAATCAAAAGCACCCGGGCGGGAAAGCCCTGTGGGCGACAATTCGCGCATATGTGACGGAGGATCAATGGCAAAGGTCAGTGACGGAGCGGTTCCCCTGCTGGAAGTCTGGCGCGGCGGGCTGCTGGAATGCGTCCATCAGGGCCATGCGGTGATCTGCGACACCAAGGGCATCGTTGCCGCCTGGGGCAACCCCGATGCGGTGATCTTCCCGCGGTCCTCCTGCAAGATGATCCAGGCCCTGCCCTTGATCGAAACCGGGGCCGCCGACGCGCGCGGGCTGACGCAACAGCACCTGGCGCTGGCCTGTGCCAGCCATCGCGGCGCGCATGTCCATGTCGAACTTGCCGGGCGCTGGATTGCCGACCTTGGCCTGTCCGAATCCGATCTGCGCTGCGGCGCACATGAGCCGGGCGATGTCGAGGAGCGCGATCGTCTGATCCGCGCACGCGAACAGCCCTGCCAGCTGCACAACAACTGTTCGGGCAAGCATTCCGGTTTCCTGACCGTCACCCAACACCTGAAGGCCGGGCCGGAATATGTCGAGATCGACCACCCGCTGCAAAAGGCCATCCGCGCCGCGACCGAAGAGGTCACGGACGAGACGGTGGCAGGCTGGGGTGTCGATGGCTGCTCGGCCCCGAACTTCGCAATGACGGCGGGGGCGCTCGCCCGCGGGATGGCGAAATTCGCCGCCGCCCGCGAAGGCCATGGCGCGCGCGAGGATGCGATGGTCCGTCTGACCCGCGCGATGGCCGCGCATCCGCACCTCGTCTCGGGCGAGGGGCAGGCCTGCACCGAACTGATGCGGGCGATGGGGGGGCGGGTCGCGATCAAGGGCGGGGCCGAGGCCGTCTATGTCGCCATCGTGCCGGAGAAGGGCCTGGGTATCGCCCTGAAAGTGGTGGACGGCGGCTATCGCGCGTCCGAGGCGGCGGTGGCTGCGCTTCTGGCGAAGATCGGTGTCCTTGATCCCGCGCATCCGGCGGCGGTCAAGCGCATGGCCGGGGTGCAGCGCAACTGGCGCGGGCTGGAGACCGGGTTCTACCGCCTGGCCCCGGGCTTTCCCGGTTGATTTCGGGGGGCAGGTGCGTAAGCTTTCGCAATGAACGCCGAGGCGCCGATCCCCTTTCCACAGGCTGACCGCATCGCGGACGAGGTCCGCTTTGACCGCAAGGAACTGAACCAGATCCTTCGGGTCTATGGCCGCATGGTCGCGGCGGGGGAATGGCGCGACTATGCCATCGCCGCGATGCGCGACCTGGCGGTCTTCGCCGTCTTCCGTCGTAGCGCCGAAACCCCGCTCTACCGGATCGAGAAACGCCCGAAACTGCGGGCGCGCCAGGGGCTATACGCCGTTGTCGGCATGGACGGCCGGGTGCTGCGCCGGGGGCAGGATCTGGATCAGGTGCTGAAGATGTTCGAGCGCCGCCTGATCGGGCCGGTCTGAAAGCTCTCCCGCCTAGAGCCGCTGCCGCGTCTGCACCAGCCCGCCCCCTCCGGCCGAGATCCGCGCGACCGCTTCCTTCATGCCCTCGTAGGACACCGACATCGTGTGTCCGTTGGCATGGATCATCCGGTCACGATCGACGACCATTGCGACATGGCCCTTCCAGAAGATCAGATCACCGCGCTTCATCGGCTCGTTGGGGGAAAGCTGGCGGCCCAGCGCCATCTGCATGTCGCTGTCGCCGGGGCAGGGCAGGCCGCAGGCATGCAGCGACAGCTGCACCAGTCCCGAACAATCCACGCCGAACCGCGAATTGCCGCCCCAGAGATAGGGCGTGCCCAGCAGACTTTCCGCCACCGCCACCGGATCGCTGGCCCAATCCCCCAGCGCCCGCAGGTGGCGCAGCGGCACGAAGCCGTGCGGGGTGTTCGCCCAGGCCCCCCAGGACCCCACAACCGTCAGCCGCGAGCCCAGGCTCAGCGCCATCCGTTCCGGCGCCTGCACCTGCGGCTCGGAGTAGAGATGCGTCCCCGGCGAGGCGACCCAATGCGTCGGTGCCGGACCCTGGCCCAGATCGCTTTCCGCCATCCAGCCGCAATAGCCGTCCTTTGCCGACATCACGAAGACATGGCCATTGTCGCGGTCGATGACGGTGACGGCATCGCCCAGCAACAGCTGACGGTCGCGCAATCCGCCGGGGCTTTCGCACAGGTTGGCAACCGGCACCGTGACCTGAGCCTGCAATCCCTCGGTCAGCGGCGCATTGACCACGCCGGACAGCGACACATGCGCCACGCGACCGGAATAGGGGGTCAGCCGTCTGTCCATCATGCGCTCCTCAACTCGTCCTGCCACTTCACACCGATCAGAACGTCCAACCTGGCATGGATCGCGGTTCCTACAGCTTCACCATTTCCGCCAGCCCTTCAAGCAGCGCACGCGCGCCCTGACCCACGCCGCCCTTCGGTCGGGCGGGCTGATCCGTCGGCGTGTGCCCGTAGATGTCGAAGTGCAGATAGCGCGGCCCGTCGACAAACCGGCGCAGGAACAGGGCTGCGGTGATCGACCCGGCAAAGCCGAAGCCCGGGGCATTGTCCAGATCGGCGATGCCGGGTTCGATCACGGTCTCATAGGGGTCATGGAACGGCATCCGCCAGACCGGATCGAATCCGGCCCTCGCCCCGGCCTCCAGCGCTGCGGCCAGACCCGGATCGTCGGTGTAGTAGGGCGCAAGGTCCGGCCCCACGGCCACCCGCGCCGCCCCGGTCAGCGTCGCCATGCTGACCAGAACGTCCGGCGCATCCTCACAGGCCAGGGCCAGCGCATCGGCCAGCACCAGCCGCCCCTCTGCATCGGTGTCGTTGACCTCGACCGTCAGCCCCTTGCGGCTGGTCAGGATGTCCTTAGGCTTGATCGCATTTCCCGCCACCAGGTTCTCCACCGCCGGGATCAGCACCCGCAGCCGCAACGGCAGGTCCAGCGCCATTATCATCCGCGCCAGGCCCATCACGGTCGCCGCGCCGCCCATGTCCTTCTTCATCAGGTTCATGCCTGACGAGGGCTTCAGGTTCAGCCCGCCGGTGTCGAAACAGACCCCCTTGCCGACGAGCGCCAGCTTCGGCCCGCGCTGGCCCCAGCGCAAATCCAGCAGGCGCGGAGCCCGCGGGCTGGCGCGGCCCACGGCATGGATCATCGGAAAGTTCCGCTCCAGCAGGTCCTCGCCCCGCGTTGCCTCGAACGAGGCCCCGAACTCTGCCGCCAGTGCCGCCAGCGCGGCCTCAAGCTCGGCCGGGCCCATGTCCTCGGCGGGCGTGTTGATGAGATCGCGCGTCAGCGCCTCGCCCTCGGCCATCGCGATCAGCCGCGCGGGGTTCAACCCGTCCGGGCAGACCAGCCGAGGCTGCGGCGCGGTCTTGCGGGCCGTGCGATAGCGGTCAAAACGGTAGCCCGACAGCAGCCAGGCCAGCGCCGCCTCGGTCTTCTCGGCGCTATCCAGCACCCCTTCCAGCCGCCAGTCACCCTCGGGCAGCCCGGTCACGGCCTTGGCCAGCCCGAACCGCTGCCTCCGCCGCGCCTGGGCCGTGCCATAGCCTGCCACCGCGCCCGCAATTCCGCCGTCCGGCCCCGGCAACAGGCGCAGCTCGCCAAGGCCAGCCTCGAAGCCTGTGGCCGTGAGCCAACCGGCCCAGGCCGCCCCCGGCCCGTCCAGGAATCGTGAAAGTTCTTCCTGGCGCAGGACATGCAGAGGCTTTGCGGCGGGCGAGGAATCGGCGAAAGCGAAGGTCACGCGACTGGACATCCTTGAAGTTGTCTGAAAACGCTATCCGCCAGATGCCGTGCTTCCCGTCGGAAAATCAAGCATCCTCTAAGGATTACAGCAGATTCTCCGACAAACGCCGCCAAACTGATGCAGCACGCCCGCACTGTCGCAAACGTGGAAATGGGTCTTCAGCCAAGGGATTGCGTCCGGCGATCGGCATACAACCCAGGGCTGTGAGAGTCGGTCCCGGGCAGGCGTCACGACCCGGAAGCGGTCCGACAGCGGGCCGCGCGGCCGACTGCCATTGTCCACTATCGGAAATGATCTGCAGGCTGTGCCTGCAGGACCAAAGACCGCTCGGCCACCCGCAAGAGCCGCGCCCAGACCGCCGAGAAAGCCGTGCTGTCGGCGCGCTCCAGACAGGTCTTGGCGTCCCCGGCCACCGTGGCCAGGCTGGACAGCCCCAGATCCCCGGCCAGCCGCGTCAGCCGACCCAGTTGCCGCGCCAGATCGCGCAATTCCTGAGACCGGACCTTTTCGGCGATCCCCGCCATGGTCAGTGCCAGTTCGCCCAAGGCCCGCGTCACCATCTGTTCGGCCACCGGCGCGCCAAGATTGCGGTAGATCACCGCGATCGCCTCGACGTCCTGATGCACGACCTCGCGCGGTCTGAGAGTGGAAATCTCACCCATCGCATACACCCAAGTTGCAACACACCCGATCCCAGCCTCTGCCACCATGCTGAAGAATTGGTTGCCTTTGGCACGACCCGGGCTGAATTTGCCCCTCGAATTTTCCGCAAATGCAGCATAGCCAGAGGCTGACGAAGGACTCACCGACCATGACCAACTATATCCGGCCGCTGCCCAGTTACCTCGTCCAACGGTTTCACGGCTGGCGCGCCACCACCTATCAGGACAACCGCGCCTGGTACCGTCGCCTTGCCGAAAGCGGCCAGCATCCCCGGGCCATGGTGATCTCGTGCTGCGACAGCCGGGTCCACGTCACCTCGATCTTCGGCGCGGACGAGGGCGAGTTCTTCATCCACCGCAACGTGGCCAACCTCGTGCCGCCCTACAACCCGGACGGCGAATATCACGGCACGTCGGCAGCGGTCGAATATGCGGTCACCAGCCTTGGCGTCGCGCATATCGTGGTGCTGGGACATTCCAACTGCGGCGGAGTCAAGGGCTGCCACGACATGTGCCGCGGCCATGCCCCGGCGCTGGAAGAACGCAGCAGTTTCGTCGGCCGCTGGATGGACATCCTGCGCCCCGGCTTCGACAAGGTCGCGCATCTGCCCGATGGGGAAATCCTGCAGGCGCTGGAAAAGCAGGCGGTCCTGACCAGCCTTGAAAACCTGATGACCTTCCCCTTCGTCCAGGCCGCGGTCAAGGACGATCGGCTGACCCTGCACGGGCTTTGGAACGACACGGGCGAGGGACTGCTGGAGGGATATGACCCGACGCGGGGCGGCTTCTTCCCGGTCTGAGGACCGACTATGGTCGGATACGCGGAACGGCCCCACGGTCCTAATCTGCGGCCATGCGCATCCTGTTCTGCCTTCTCTGGCTCTGCCTGTCCGCCCTTGCGGCGCTGGCCGATCCATCCCCGCGCGATCGCATCGCTCCCCTGATCGTCCCGCCCTATGCCCTGGGTGACGCGCTGGACGACAAGGGGGTCTACAGCCTGCTGAACTCGGGCGGGGCCGAGGCGGGCTATGTGTTCGAGACCGGCCCCCTGGCCCCTTTGCCGGGCTTCTCGGGCGGACCGATCAACATGCTGGTGATGCTCGATTTGCAGGGCACATTCATCGACGTCCGCCTGCTGGACCATAACGAGCCGATCTTCGTCTCGGGCCTGGGCGAAGCGCCGTTCCTGAAGTTCCTCGAACAATACCGGGGCCATTCGATCAACGAGTCGCTCGTGGTCGGCACCCCCTACGGCAGCGGCGGAGGGGCGGATCTTGTCTATCTGGACGGGGTGACAAAGGCGACCGCTTCGGTCCGCATCGCGCATGAATCGATCCTTGCCGCCACCCTGGCCGTCGCACGCGAACGGATGCAAGGCATCCAGTCCGCGCCGCCCGCCCACCCGAACCCGGATATCGACGAGCCGCTGACCTGGGAGGACCTCGTTGCCCAGGGCATCGCGCGGAACCTGCGCGTGACCAATGCGCAGGCCGACGCCGCCTTCGCCGGGACCCGCTGGGCCTCCGACGACCCCGAGGCGCGGGCTGACCCCCAGGGCCTCTACCTCGACCTGTGGGCGGTGGACCTTGGCCCGCCCTCGGTCGCCCGTGCCGTGCTGACCCCGGAAAGCCTGATCGACCTGAACCGCTTTCTTGCCGTCTCGCCGCAGGAAGAACCGATCCTTGTGATCGATACTGCCCGCCACGGCCTTGTCTCGGACAGTTTCGTCCGCAACACGGCGCCCGACCTTCTGTCGGCCACGCAAGGCGGCCTGCCGCTGGCGCTGCGTGACGCAGACCTTCTGTTCGAGACCCAGCCGCAGGTCCCCGAAGGCACCGCGATGATCCTGCGCATCGACCGCCGCCTCGGCTTTGACCCCGCCGCGGATTGGGAGCTTTCCGCAACAGCCATCCGCGAACACGGCCAGTTCCAGCCCGAGATCGGCAGCGCGCATTTCACCGTCACGCTGGCCGCCCCCGAACGCTTCTTCCTGCGCGAGACCCCGCCCGAAAAGCTCAGCCCCTGGCGCGAGGCCATCCTGAACCGGCAGGCCGATCTCTGGGCGCTGGCGGGCCTGCTTGCCCTGATGCTTGCCGCCCTCGGCCCCGGCATGAACCGCCTTGCCGACCATCCGCTGTTCACCCCGATCCGCCTGACCAGCCTTGCCGTCGTCCTCGGCTTCATCGGCTGGTGGGGGCAGGGGCAACTTTCCATCGTCACCCCGCTTGCCACGCTCCGCACCGCGCTGGACGGTGGGTCGCTGGCCTTCCTCCTTTATGACCCGTTCTCCCTCCTGATCTGGGCCGCCGCCATCCTGGGCTTCGTTCTCTGGGGCAGGGGCCTGTTCTGCGGCTGGCTCTGCCCCTTCGGCGCGCTCCAGGAATTCGCCCACCACCTGGGCCGCCTTCTCCGCCTGCCCGTGTGGGAGCCATCCGCGCGCTGGGACAGCCGGCTCAAATCCCTGAAATACCTGCTCCTTGCCGCCCTTGTCGGCGTGACGGTCTTCGCGCCCACCCATCTGGACAAGGCCGCCGAGGTCGAGCCGTTCAAGACTGCCATCACCACCTTCTTCCTCCGCGAATGGCCCTATGTCGCCTATGCCGCGTTGTGGCTGGTCCTGGGAACGCTCACCTTCAAGGGCTTCTGCCGCTGGGTATGCCCGCTTGGCGCCCTCATGGCCATCGGCGGCCTGATCCGGGGCCGTGACTGGATCGCACGGCGCAAGGAATGCGGATCGCCCTGCCAACTCTGCCGGGTGCGCTGCAAATACGGGGCAATCAAGGCGACGGGGCAGGTGCAGTATTCCGAATGCTTCCAGTGCCTCGACTGCGTGACGATCCACAACTCGCCGACCGCCTGTGTGCCGCTGGTGCTGGCGGCGAAGGGCCGCAGACTGACGCCAGAGCCGCCGCCCGCCGTCCCCGTCCTGCGCGAGGCCCGGCCATGATGAACCGCCGCCGCTTCCTCGCCCTCTCCGCTGCCGCTTTCGCCTCTCGCGCGCAGGCGCAGACCAGCTGGCAGGGCCGGGCCTTCGGCGCTGACTGCGCGCTTACCCTTTCTGGCCCCCCGCGTCAGGCCGAGGCCGCTCTCGCCACCCTGCCAGCCCTGATCGAGGCCATCGAGGCCGATTTCTCGCTCCATCGCCCCTCGGCCCTGACGCGGCTGAATGCCAGCGGAAGGCTTGACACCCTCTCCACCGCCTTCCGCGCCATGGTTGATCTGGCTCACTCCATCCACCGCATCACGGATGGCGCCTTCGACCCGACGGTTCAGCCGCTCTGGCAGGCCGCCGCCGAGGGGCGCCCGAACACCGCGCCCATCGGCTGGCATCAGATCCACCGCGATACCGGCATCACCCTGAAACCAGGCATGGCGCTGACCTTCAACGGCATCGCCCAGGGCTTCGGCGCCGATGCGGTGAAGGCCCACCTTGCGGCCCACGGTTTTGACCACGCGCTGGTCGACATGGGCGAAACCGCCGCACTGGGAGGCCCGTTCCGCCTGGCGGTCGAGGACCCGGCCTACGGCCGCCTCGCCACCCGCACGCTGACCGGCACCGCCATCGCGACCTCCTCGCCCCGCGCGACGCTGGTCAACGGCCAGCCGCATATCCTGCACCCGCAGGGCCTGCCGCCCCTGTGGTCCACCGTGTCGGTCGAGGCCACCACGGCTGCGCTGGCCGACGCCTTGTCAACCGCGCTCGTGTTCCTGACGCGGACCCGGATCGCCGCCCTGCGCCATCCCGGCCTGATCCGCGTCACTCTGGTCGATCATGACGGCAACCTGACCACGATCTGAAATGCAGAAGGCCCGGCAGATCGCTCTGCCGGGCCTTTGCCTGATCCGGGCCAGTCAGCCCGCCGCCGTCACCGCGCGGCCGGTCAGCACCTTGACGAGGTTCGCCCGATACTCGGCCGACCCGTGCAGGTCGCTGTTCATGCCGGCGGGATCGACGCTCAGCCCCGACAGGGCCGAGGCCGAGAAGTCCGCGGAGAGAGCGCGTTCCGCTTCGGCCCAACGGAACACGCCGTCATTGCCCGCGCCCGTCACCGCGACCCGGACGCCGCTTGCGAACTTGGCGACGAAGACCCCGGTCAGGGCAAAGCGGCTGGCGGGCTGGTTGAACTTCACATAGGCCGCCTTCTGCGGGATCGGGAAGATCACGCTGGTGACGATCTCGCCCGCCTCCAGCGCCGTGGTGAACAGGCCCTGGAAGTAGTCGTCCGCCGCGATCCTGCGCTTGTTGGTCACCACCGTCGCGCCGGATGCCAGCACCGCAGACGGATAGCAGGCCGCCGGGTCGTTGTTGGCGATCGACCCGCCGATCGTCCCGCGCGAGCGCACCGAGGGATCGCCGATCCCCCCCGCAAGATCGGCCAGCGCCGGGTAATGCGCGCGGGCCTCCTTCGCGACCACGGCATGCGGCGTGGCGGCACCCACATGCAGCCCGCCCTCGCCCAGGCAGACGCCCTGCATCTCCTTGATGCCGGTCAGGCTGACCAGCACCGAAGGCGCAGCCAGCCGCTGCTTCATCGTCGGGATCAGCGTCTGCCCACCGGACAGCGCCTGCGCGCCTTCCGCTGCCAGGGCCCTGGCCGCATCCGCGATGGTCGAGGGTTTTGCGAAATCGAAGTTGTGCATGGTGTCCCCCTTACCCGTTGATCGCCGACCAGACCCGCGACGGCGAGACCGGCATGTCGATATGTGTCACGTGGGTGTGTCCCCCGCGATGCAGCGCGTCGATCACCGCGTTGACCACCGCCGGAGGCGACCCGATCGCCCCCGCCTCGCCGCAGCCCTTCACACCAAGCGGGTTGTGCGTGCAGGGCGTCTGGCAGGAATAGTCCACGTTGTAGAACGGCACGTCCTCGGCCCGCGGCATCGGGTAGTCCATGTAGGACCCCGTCAGCAGCTGGCCGGTCTCGTCATAGGCGGTGAACTCGCAGAGCGCCTGTCCGATCCCCTGGCCCACGCCGCCATGCACCTGACCCTCGACGATCATCGGGTTCATCACATTGCCGAAGTCGTCGGCGCAGTGGAAGGCCACGACATCGACCTTGCCGGTGCCCTCGTCCACCTCGACCTCGCAGATATAGGCGCCCGCCGGATAGGTGAAGTTGGCCGGGTCGTAGAAGGCGGTCTCTTCCAGCCCCGGTTCCAGCGTCTCCAGCGGGTAGTTGTGCGGGACGTAGGCCGAGAAGGCGATCTCGCCGAAGGTCTTGGCCTTGTCGGTGCCCGCCACCTGGAACTTGCCGTTCTCGAAGGTGATGTCGCCTTCGGACGCCTCCAGCATGTGGGCGGCGATCTTCTTGCCCTTGGCGATGATCTTGTCCACCGCCTTGGCCATCGCCGTGCCGCAGACCGCCAGCGACCGCGACCCGTAAGAGCCCATCCCGAACGGGATCTTCGCGGTGTCGCCATGCACGATCTCGACCGAGGACTCCGGGATGCCCAGCTTTTCCGCCACGATCTGCGCGAAGACCGTCTCGTGCCCCTGGCCGTGGCTGTGCGCCCCGGTCATCACGCTGATGTTGCCGGTGGCGTTCACCCGCACCGTTGCCGCATCGTAAAGGCCAACGCGCGACCCCAGCACACCCACCAGATGCGACGGCGCGATGCCGCAGGCCTCGATCCAGGTCGAAAGCCCCATGCCGCGCAGCTTGCCGCGCTTCTTCGACTCCGCCGCGCGCTTCTCGAAGCCCGCGACATCGGCCATCGCCATCACGCGGTCCAGCGTCGCCTGATAGTTGCCGGTGTCATAGACCAGGCCGACCGGCGTGGTGTAGGGGAACTGGTCGGGCGTCAGCAGGTTCTTCCGCCGCACCTCGAACGGGTCGAGGTTCAGCTCGCGGCACATCTTGTCGATCACCCGCTCCAGGCTGTAGGTCGCCTCGGGCCGGCCCGCGCCGCGATAGGCATCGACGGGTGCCGTGTTTGTGAAAACGGTTTTCACGTTCACATAGACATGTGGCACCTTGTAGGGCCCGGCCATCAGCGTGCCGTGCAGGAAGGTCGGCGTCGCGGTCGAGAAGTTCGACAGATACGCCCCCACATTGGCCAGCGTCTCGGTGCGGATCGCCAGGATCTGCCCGTCCTTCGTGCAGCCCAGCTCGATCTTCGTCACATGGTCGCGGCCATGCGCATCGGTCAGGAAGGACTCGCTGCGCTCCGCCGTCCAGCGCACCGGGCGGCCCAGCTTCTTCGCCGCCGCCAGCACCAGCGCCTCTTCGCCGTAGTGGTAGATCTTCGACCCGAACCCGCCGCCCACATCCGGGGCCACGACCTGCAGCTTGTTCTCGGGGATGCCGAGGACGAAGGCCGCAACCAAGAGCCGCGTCAGGTGCGGGTTCTGGCTGGTCGTGGTCAGCTTGTAATCGCCCGTGCCCGGGTTGTATTCGCCGATACTGGCCCGCGGCTCCATCGCATTCGGCACCAGGCGGTTGTTCACCAGCTCCAGCGTCACCACATGCGGCGCGGCCTTCATCGCGGCATCCACGGCGGCGCGGTTGTCCTCGATCCAGCCCCAGTCGAAACACAGGTTGTCCGGAATCTCGTCATGCACGCGGTTCGACGGGTCGGCCACCGCCGCCTTCATGTCGATGATCGCGGGCAGTTCCTCGATCTCGCTGTCGGCGGCCAGCTGTTCCGCCGCATCCCGCGCCTGGGCATAGGTCTCGGCCACCACTGCGGCATAGGCATCGCCCACATGCCGCACCTTGCTATAGGCCAGAACCGGGCGCTTGGGCTCGCGCATCGGCGTGCCGTCACGGCTGTTGATCAGCCAACCCGCCGGGTTGCCGCCGACATCCTTGAAATCCTCGCCCGTGAACACCGCCAGCACGCCGGGCATCCCGGCCGCATTCGCGGTCTTGATGGACTTGATCCGCCCATGCGCCACGGTCGAGCGCACGAAGACCGCATAGGTCTGCCCATGCAGCGCCATGTCGTCGGTATAGACCCCGCGCCCGGTCAGAAAGCGGACATCCTCACGGCGCTTGCTTGACGCGCCAATCCCATGATCCTTCGGCATCCTTCCCCCCTATTCCGCAGCCAGAGCCGAGACGTCCTGCCCCGAGGCAGCCATCACGGCCTTGACGATGTTATGATAGCCGGTGCAGCGGCAGATGTTGCCGTCCAGGTAATGGCGCACCTCCGCCTCGGTGGGCTTCGGGTTTTCCGCCAGAAGTGCGGCCGTCGACATCACCATGCCCGGCGTGCAGAAGCCGCATTGCAGCCCATGATGGTCCTGAAACGCCTGCTGGATCACCGACAGGGAGCCGTCCGGGTTGGCCATCCCCTCGATGGTCCTGACGCTCGCCCCCGCGACGTCCGCCGCAAAGACGGTGCAGCTTTTCACCGGCTTGCCGTCCACGTGCACCACGCAGGCGCCGCACTGGCTGGTGTCGCAGCCGACATGGGTGCCGGTCAGGCCCAGCCCCTCACGCAGGAAAGAGGACAAAAGCGTCCGCCCTTCCACCTCGCCGGAAACGGCCTTGCCGTTCACGGTCATCGAGACCTTGGTCATCCTTGTTCCTCCCTGGGTCGTCCTGGCTATCCGTCGGTTCAACCGATCAGTCGTTTGAACCAACCCTTCTTCTTTTCTCCCGAATCGGCAACAGCTTCTTCGGTCACATGTTCCGGCTCGGGCTCGGGCTCGGGCTCCTCGACCGCGGCCTGAAAGCGGGCGAAGAACTCGTCCGCCAGCTTCTTGGCAAAGCTGTCGATGATCCGGCTGCCCAGCTGGGCGATCTTGCCGCCGACATTGGCCTCGGCCTCGTAGGTGAGGCGGGTGCCGCCCTCGATCGGCTCGAAGGCGACATTGGCGCCGCCCTTGGCAAAGCCCGCGACGCCGCCCTTGCCCTCGCCGGAAATCCTCAGCGACCGGCCCTCGACGATGTCGGACAGCTGCACCAACCCGGTGAAGGTCGCCGACACGGGGCCTACCTTCTGCTTGACCACCGCCTCATAGCCCTCGGCCACGGACCCGGACATGCTTTCGCAGCCGGGGATGCACGCCTTCAGGACCTCGGGGTTCAGGATGGCGTCCCAGACGACCTTCGGGTCCGCCTTGATCTCGCGGGTGTCGGTCAGTTTCATCGGATTGATCCCTCTGTTGGGGCATAGCCTAAGGGGCCGGGCAGGCTGCGGCTATGCTGCCTAAGTCGTAGGTTCAGCGGTCAGGTGGCGTGAAGTCCAGCCCGTAGTCGGCGAAGATCGCCGCGATCCGTCCGTCGGCCAACGCCGCCGCCACGGCATCGTCCACGGCATAGCCAAGGTCCCGGTGGCTTTGATGCACCGCCACGCCCAGCGTCCAGTGCGACAGCTGGAACCCAGGCAGCAGGGGCGCATGCACCGCAACTCCCGGGCCGGCCCCCGCTTCAAGCTGGGACAGCGGCCCCATCACCGCCCAGACCTCGCCCGCGTTCAGCGCCGCCATCGCCGCGCCCGTGGTCTTGTAGCGCGTCATCTTCGCCGAGGCCCCGAAGGTCGCGGTCAGGTAGAAATCCGAGATCGAGTCGTTCTCGACCCCCACCGGATCATAGACGAAGAACGACGGGACCGGAGCATCGGGGTGACGTCCATCCGCATTGGGCTTCTGCACCGCATCGGGATAGGCGTCGATCCGATAGGCGATGCCCACCTTCTCGCCGGCATACTGGCCGGTGAAGATCACCTGCTCGACCCGGCAGGTGAAATCGCTGTTGTAGGGCACCCGCATCATCAGGTTTGACACATGCCCGCCGATCGCCGCCCCCTTCCAGACATAATTCAGAAGATCCGCCTCCAGCGTCTCGCCGGACTGGACAAAGCGAAAGCGGGGTTCGACCCCCAGGCTTTCCGCGATGATCCGGCCGACCTCGACATCGACACCCTTCGGGGTGCTGCCGTCCTGCCAGGAATAGGGCGGAAAGTCCTCATAGACGGCGATCTCGATCCAGCCGCGTTCGACGATGCTGTCCAGTGTCTGGCCGACATCCTGACGCGGGGTATTCTGCGGCCTCGCGCCCGGCACATGATCCTCGCAGCGGGCCTGTGCCAGACCCGCCGAAAGCACAAGAGCTAGAACCGCCGCGCGCCACATCCTAGTGCGCAGCCGACAGCCCGATCGTCAGCATCTCGGCCGCGTGCTTCTTTGCTGCCGGCGTCCCGTCCAGCGCAAGCGCCGCCCGCAGGGCCGCCGAGTCCGCCTTGGGCGCGCCCGAGGCCGTGGCGATCCCCGCCGCGATTTCCATCAGTTCCGCCTTCAGTTCCGCCTCGTCGCCTTCGCCTGCATTCAGCTGGTCCCGGATCGCGCCCAGCCTCTCCTTGTGGGCGTCCAGGGCGCCATCCTCGGGCCGGGTCTCGATGTAGGTGCGGATCGCCCAGGCCGCTTTCTGGCCCAGGATCTCGCCGAAGGCCGGCATCTTCGTCGTCCCGTTCTGCGTGAAACCGTGCTGGAAGCGTTCGGCGAACCATTCGTCGCCGTATTCCGCCGCCTCCAGATAGCGCAGATCCGGCGCCAGCCCGCCCGAGACGACGCCCAGCCCGTGGCAGCGCGCGCAGTTCTGGTTGTAGCCCGAATCCCCGATCAGCACCGCCTGCCACCAGACCTCCTCGCCTGCCTTCTCGGCCCGGTAGGGGTTTTCGGTCAGCCATTCCTCGCCCACATCCGGCAGGGCATCGGTGTTCACCGGCTGAGGGGCCACGTCGCCATGGCCGAAGGCCAGCGTCGCGGTCAAGGTCAGGGTTGCCAGAAAGGCGGGGCCCGCCAGGGTCATGCGCTTCATTCGGGGGTCCTCCTCCAGGTCCTCGGCCCAAGGCGTAACGCCGACCCGTCCACCCCGCCATTCGACCAAGGTGCAACCCGCCCGCGTCGGCCGTGCGACGATGGTCGTATTGGCCCCGCCGCCCCCCTGCCGCAGGCTGCAAGGACTGGAGGGAGGGCTCCATGTTCCGCCGATTGTTCACCGTCGCCACCCTGGCGGTCGCCGCGCCCGCCTGGGCCGATCTACCGGTGGCCATCACCTATCTGCGGCTCGAGGTGGACCGCCCCCCGGTCCTGTCCAACCTCGATCCGGTGCCCGAGGATCTCGGCCTCGCCGGGGCGGAGATCGCCGTGAAGGATACCCAGACCACCGGCAGCTTCCTCGGCCACGGCTACAGTCTGACCGTGGTCTCGGTTCCCCCGGAAGGCGACTTTCCCGCCGCCGCCCGAGAGGTGTTGAAGACCTCTCGCCTCATCCTGATCGACGCCGACCCCGCCGCGATCCTGTCCGTCGCCGACCTGCCTCAGGCGCAGGACGCTCTGCTCTTCAACGTCTCCTCCGGCGCCGAAAGCCTCCGCTCTGCCGACTGTCGCGCGAACCTGCTGCACACGATCCCCGAAGATGCCGCGCGCACCGATGCCCTGATGCAGGTTCTGCAACGCAAGCAGTGGCAGACCACCGTCCTCATCACCGGCCCGAAACCCGCCGACCTGGCCTTCGCCGAGGCCCTCCGTCGCTCGGCGACCAAGTTCGGCATCACCATCGCGGCCGAAAAGGAATGGACCTTCGACACCGACCTGCGCGACTCCACGATGGACGAAGTCCCGCGGTTTACCCAGGATTTCCCCGACCATGACGTGATCCTTGTGGCCGACGAGACGGACGACTTCGGCCGCTATGTCGAGCACAACTCCTGGCTTCCCCGCCCCGTCGCGGGCTCGGACGGCATGGTCCCGACCGCCTGGAGTCCCGTGATCGAAAGCTGGGGCGCCGTCCAGTTGCAGAACCGGTTCGAAGCCCATGCCCATCGCCCCATGCGCGGCCAGGACTATGCCGCCTGGGCCGCCGTCCGCGCCATCGGCGAGGCCGTCACCCGCACCAACGCCAACGACCCTGCGACGCTGCGCGCCTTCCTGCTGGACCCCGCCTTCCAGATGGACGGCTTCAAGGGCCGCGGCCTTTCTTTCCGCGCCTGGAACGGTCAGCTGCGTCAGCCCATCGCCGTGGTGAACGCCCGCGCGCTCGTCACCCTCGCCCCGGTCGAGGGCTTCCTGCACCAGCGCAACGAGATGGACACTCTCGGCCTCGACGCCCCCGAATCCGCCTGCACCGCCTTCAAGGACCCCGCATGATCCGCGCCCTCACACTGTGCCTTCTCGCCGCCCCGGCCATGGCCGACGAAATCTGGGTGACCAACGAAAAGGACGACACGATCAGCGTGATCGACACTGAAACGCTCGAGGTCATCCGCACCATCCCCACCGGCGAACGCCCGCGCGGGATCACCTTCTCCCACGACTTCTCCCGCGTCTACATCTGTGCCTCCGACAGCGACACCGTGCAGGTGATGGACCCGGCCACGGGGGAAGTCCTGCACGACCTGCCCTCGGGCGAGGACCCGGAGCAATTCGTCCTCCACCCCGACGACCGCCATCTCTGGATCGCCAACGAGGACGACGCCGTGACCACCGTTGTCGATGTGGACACCCGCAAGGTCGTGGCCCAGATCAACGTCGGGATCGAGCCCGAAGGCATGGGCGTCTCGCGCGACGGCTCCATCGTCGTCACCACCTCCGAGACGACGAACATGGCGCACTGGATCGACACCGCGACGCATCAGATCATCGCCAACACCCTGGTGGACAGCCGCCCCCGCCACGCCGAATTCACCGACACCGAACTTTGGGTCTCTTCCGAAGTCGGCGGCACGGTGACCGTCTTCGACATCGCGACCAAGGCCGAAAAGGCGAAGATCCGCTTCGAGATTCCGGGCGTCAACAAGGACCTGATCCAGCCCGTCGGCTTCGAATTCACCCCCGACCATTCCACCGCCTTCGTGGCGCTCGGCCCCTCGAACCATGTCGCCGTGGTGAACATGCAGACCTATCAGGTCGAGACCTACATCCTCGTCGGCCGTCGCGTCTGGCATCTGGCCTTCAACCGCGACCATTCGCAGCTCTTCACCACAAACGGCGTGTCGGGCGACGTGACCGTGATCGACGTCGCCTCGCGCACCGCACTCAAATCCATCAAGGTCGGCCGCTTCCCCTGGGGCGCCGCCTTCCGCCCCACGGAATGACCGATGCCCGATCCCGCCCGACACCAGCGCCCCGCGCCTCCCCTCCCCCCTATGGGGAGGGGATGGGGGAGGGGGGCCGCGATTCTGGCCCTGCTGGCCCTCCCCGCCCAGGCCCAGGACGCCCCCGCCGGCCTCTTCGCCGCCACGAACAAGCAGGACCTGCCCGAGATCATCCTCTCCGCAGGCGAACCCCTCGGCCCCCCCTGGGTGCTGAAGTCCGGCACCTATTACGAGGTCGAGATCACTTCGGACGGCTCTCAGGAACTTGCCCTGTCCGGCCCCGACTTCTTCCGCGCGATCTGGATCGACGAGATCGTGATCGAGGGTCTGGAGATCCGCCCCCTCGGCTTGGACAGCGTGGAATTCGACGAGGCCGGGACGATGGAGATCGGCTTCATCGCCATCAAGCCCGGCACCTACACCCTGCGCACCCCGCAGGGCGGCGAGACCCAGACCCTGCGGATCACCATCGAATGAGCCAGACGATGCGCAAGATTCGTTGGCTTCAACGCGAAACCGTGGGGCAAGTGCACCTGCCCTCCCCCCTTGTAGAGAGGGGATGGGGAAGGATGGCGCCGCGCCGGGCCGCGCCTGCCGTCCCCGAAGGACCCAGCCGATGACCCTTGCCGTCGAGAACCTTTCCTTCGCCTACGGACCGCGCAAGGCGCTTGATGGCCTGTCCTTCACGCTCGACCCCGGCAGCTTCACCGCGCTCCTCGGCCCGAACGGGGCTGGCAAATCCACCCTGTTCTCTCTTCTGACCCGCCTCTTCACCGCGCCGCAGGGCCGGATCACCATCGCCGGCCACGACCTGAACAAGACGCCGCTCAAGGCTCTTGCCGCCCTTGGCGTCGTCTTCCAGCAGCCCACCCTCGACCTCGACCTGACCACCCGGCGCAACCTTCTCTACTACGCCGCGCTGCACGGCCTGACCGGCGCCGCCGCCCGGTTCCGCGCCGACGAGGTGCTGGCAACCCTGGGTCTCACCGACCGCGCCGACACCCCCGCCCGCAGCCTCTCCGGAGGACAGCGCCGCCGCGTCGAACTCGCCCGGGCGCTGATCCACCGCCCGCAGGTCCTTCTCCTCGACGAACCCACCGTCGGCCTCGACGCCGCCTCGCGTCGGGCGATCACCGACCACGCGCACCAACTGGCGCGGGACGGCACCACCGTCCTCTGGGCCACCCATCTGACCGACGAGGTCTCCCCCACCGACCGCTGCCTGATCCTGCACAGGGGCCGCCTTCTGGCCGATGACACCGCCGCCGCGCTCGCCGAAGGCACCACGCTCACCGACCGCTTCCTCGCCCTGATCGGGGCAAGCGCATGACTCCCGATCCCTTTCATCTGTCCACAAATATCCCGCAGGGGGGGCCGGGGGGCGGCGCACGCCCCCCGGGGCCTGCCAAGGGGCGCTACCTCATCGCGCTGAAAGCCATCCTCCACCGCGAACTCTCGCGTTTCCTCGGCCAGAAAAGCCGCCTCATCGCCGCCCTCGTCCGCCCGCTCGTCTGGCTTCTCGTCTTCGCCGCAGGCTTTCGCGCCGCGCTTGGCCTGTCGATCACGCCGCCCTATCAGACCTACATCACCTACGAGACCTACATCCTCCCCGGCCTGCTCGGCATGATCTGCCTCTTCAACGGCATGCAGTCCTCGCTCTCCCTCGTCTATGACCGCGAGATGGGCTCGATGCGGCTCCTCCTGACGGCGCCCTTGCCGCGCGGCTGGCTTCTGTTCGCGAAACTCCTCGCTGGCACGCTCATCAGCCTGCTGCAATGCGCGGTATTCCTGGCCATCGGCTACGCCTGGGGCATCCGTCCGCCGCTGATGGGCCTGATCGCAGTGATCCCCGCTCTCCTGCTGACCGGCCTGATGCTGGGAGCGCTCGGCCTCCTCCTCTCCTCGCTCATCCGCCAGCTGGAAAACTTCGCCGGGGTGATGAACTTCGTGATCTTCCCGATGTTCTTCCTCTCCTCCGCGCTCTACCCGCTGTGGAAGATGGCCGAAGCGAGCCCCGCCCTCGCAAAGGCCTGTGCGATCAACCCCTTCACCCAGGCGGTCGAACTGATCCGCTTCTCGCTCTACCTTGCGCCGAACTGGCCCGCCTTAGGCTGGACCTGCCTTGCCACTGCCGCCTTCGCCGCCGCGGCGCTGTACGGCTACGACCCTGCCCGCGGCTTCACCCGCAGTAAGGGCTGACCGCTCCTCGGGCCCTTCGGTTCTCCGCGCCCGCGACGAAAAGCAAGGCGCGAGGCAAGATCTACCCGTCAAAGCCGCGCCACCACCGCCTCCAGCGCGCGGGGGTCGATGGGCTTGTACAGCACCTCGATCCCCGCCGAGGTCGCGGCCGCCCGCAGGTCCCAGCCCCGGTGCGCGGTGATAAGCTTGGCGGGCACCGGCCCATGTGCCGCGCGGATGCGGATCAGGAACTCGATCCCCGTCATCCCCGCACCCAGCTGGTGATCCACCAGGAAGATATCCGGCAGGATGCCGATCTCCTCGATCAGCGCCAGTGCCTCCTCGCCCGAAGCCGCCTCCAGCACCGTCATCCCCCATTTCTCCAGCAACAGGCTCAGCGCCCGCAGCAATTCGGCGTCGTTCTCCACCAGAAACGCGATCTTCTCCGCCGCCACCGGGCCGCTGCGCCGCTCGGGCACTTCCACCGGCAGCGGCAGACCCTCGCCCGCCTCGGACAGGGGCAGCTGCAGCATGAAGCAGGTCCCGCGCCCCACCTCGGACCGCAGGCCCAGGGGATGCCCCAGCAGCGCGCAGGCCCGCTCCACGATCGCCAGCCCCAGCCCCATCCCCTCGCTGGCCGAAGCGCGGGCGTTCAGCCGGTGGAACTCCTTGAAGATGTCGTTCTGCGCCTCTTCCGGGATACCCGGCCCCGTATCCCAGACCTCCAGCCGCACCGCCGCGCCGCGCCTGCGCGCCCCCACCAGCACCCGGCCCTTCGCGGTATAGCGGATTGCGTTGCCGATCAGGTTCTGCAGGATGCGCCGCAGATAGGCCGGGTCGCTTTCGACCACCGCGCCGCAGGGGACCACCACCAGCTTCAGCCCCTTGGCCGCTGCCATCGGCGCGAATTCCTCGGACAGGGTCCGCAGCAGACGGTTCAGCTGCACCGCCCCCACGCTGACCGCCGCCTTCCCCGATTCCAGCTTCGAGATGTCCAGAAGAGCATCCAGGATGCCCTCCACCGACATCAGCGCATTCTGCGCCTTCTCCAGCGCGACCCGCGCCCCCGGCTCCAGCCCCTCGCCGCTGATCGAGGAGATGAACAGCTTCGCCGCCGACAGGGGTTGCAACAGGTCATGGCTCGCCGCCGCCACAAAGCGCGACCGGCTGGCATTGGCGCGTTCGGCATGGGCCAGCGCGTCCTCCAGCTCCAGCGTCCGCTCCATCACCCGGGCTTCCAGCGTCTCGTTCGCCCGGCTCAGCGCCACCAGCGCGGCACGCTCTGCCGTGACATCGGTGAAACTGAACACGAAGCCCCCGTCGGGCATCCCTTGCGCAAAGACGTCCAGGATCAGGTCCTCGCCGCGCCGCACCTCGAACTCCAGGGGCGGTCGCACGCCCCCCGCCGTGACCCAGGCCATCAGCGCCTCGACGCTGATGTCGTCGGACTGCATCTCGGCCCGGAACCTGCTGAACAGGTTCTCGAAGCTCGCCCCGATGCGCAGCCGCCCCATCGGCAGCGACAGAAGCGCCCCAAGCCGCTGATTCCAGCCGATCAGCCGCGCTTCGGCGTCGAAGATGCCAACGCCCTGGTTGATATGGTCCAGCGTCGCCCGGATCACCCGCGCCTGATCGTCCAGAAGCTTGCCGCGCTCGTGCCGCTCGGCGCGGATGATGTCGGTCACGTCGGTCTGAAGGATCACCGTGCCGCCGTCCGCCGTGCGATGCTCGCTGACCTGCACCCAGTGGTCGCCGGTCATCCGCACGTTGAAGATGACATGCCGGTCCTTGTGCCGCCGCATCCGGGACTGCGCCCAATCCTGCGCAGCCTCGCCATCGGGCAGCGCCAGATGCGGCGAGAGGCTGACCATCGCCACATACTCTGCAAAGGCCAGCCCGGGCTGCAACCGGGCATGGACATCCGGCATGTGCATGGCGAACCGGCTGTTGCACATCACCAGCCGATCCTCGCGGTCGAAAAGCGCAAAGCCCTCCTGCACCGTCTCGATGGCGTTCGACAGGTTCTGCCGCGCGGTTTCCGCCTCGCGCATCGCCTCGGCCAGCCGAGCGTTCGAATCGTTCAACAGGTCCAGCGCCCGGCCCAGATCATGCGTGCGCTCGCGGACCTGATCCTCCAGCAGCGCGGCGCGCTGGAACTGGGCGTAGGCCGCGCCGCTGTCATCCGTCGCCTGTTCGACCCGCCGCATCAGCGCCTCGGCGATGGTAAGCAGCTTTTCCGCCCGCCGCTCGGCGCTGTCGGCCGGGTTGATCAGCGTCTCGATCATGCGCCCGCCCTCATGACCCTGCCTTCGGCGGGTAGATCGCCACCCCGGTCATCGTCTGGTTGACATGCATCGAGTTCAACTGCTCACCATAGGTGGAAAAGCCCACGACACCGTGCCGCTTCAGCAGGTTTGACACCGCGCCGAAGCGTTGGTTCTCCATCGCCTCGATCCGCCGCAGGATGCAGTCGCAAGCCAGGATCGCCGCCGGTTTGCGCTCTGCCGACAGGTCGGACAGCGCGCGGTCCAGGTGCAGGGCCATGTCCTGCGGCTCGGCCAGGGTCAGGACCAGCCCCTCGTCGATGGCCGAGAAGAACACCAGATCGCCGTTGTCGGCCATCTGCTGGATCGCGCGGACGTGGTGGCTGCCGCCGATCCGCACGACAACGGGATGGGCGGCGAAGGTGAAGGTGGTCAGTTGCGCGGGGTCCTTGCCCAGAAGGCGGGCATATTCCTGCGCCGCCGGTTCGGCGTTGATCTGATGCACGATGCGCCGCGCCGGATCGGCCCCGGTCACAACCATGCGCCGGTTTGTCGGGGTCAGGTGGTTCAGGCTGAAGACCCGCACCTTGCAGGCCGTGCGCACCAGCATCAGCACGGCCCAGCCTTGCCGGAACTGCCGGTCCTGCAGGACATAGGTCTCGGCGAACCGCGTCCCGTCCCCGGCCGAGCCGCCAAAAAGCTGCACCGGCCCGAGACCCGGCCCCAGAGCGGCCGTCAACTCGTCCTCGCGGATCGACAAGCCGTCCACCAGAACGAAGGCGAACTCGTCCTCCCAGCCGGGATGCGCCCGCGCAAGACCGGCCCGCGCCCGGATCAGCCTTCCGATCAATTCCTGCCCGTCCAGCGCGGTCAGGTCGATCCCAAGACAGTCGACCGCAAAGCATGAGCGGGGCAGGGCGACCGCGACGATCTCGCCTTCGCAATAGCCCTCGGGCGAGATTTCCCCCGCCGTGGTGCAGCCGATCACCGTCACTCCCGGAAAGGCCAGCGGCAGCCCGGCCTCCAGCGCGGCGCGGTCGGCTTCGGGCGAGACGAACAGGATCACCGCCGCGAAGGGCCCGGGTCCCAGGTCGCGGGCAATCTTTGCCAGGGCGTCCGGGTCACGCGCCCCGGCATGGGCGCGCGGCATCACCGAAGCGGCATCGGCAGGGGCCAAGCTGTCGGGCGCGATCATCTGGTCCTTCTCCCGACGCCGATGCTACGGTGCCGGGTCCGATCAGGGCAAGGGATTTGGGGCGCGTTCAGCCGTCCTCGGGCATCAGGCTGGAGAAATTGGTCTCGCGCGCGATCAGCACCGCCTGTGTCCGGCTCTGAACCCCCAGCTTGCGCATGATCGCGGTGACATGGGCCTTCACCGTGGTCTCGGCGATCGACAGCTCATAGGCGATCTGCTTGTTCAGAAGCCCCTCGCAGATAAGTTGCAATATCTTCGCCTGCTGCCGCGTCAGCAGCGACAGCCGCCCGATGGCCTCTTCCTTCGCCGAGCCCTTGGCCTTGCCCTCCGGCACCGGCTCATAGCCTTCGGGAAGGAAACGCCTGCCTTCGCGCAGGGCATCAAAGGCCGCACGAAAGACTTCGCGCCGGGAATGTTTCGGCACGAAGCCCGCCGCCCCTGCCGCAAGACAGGCCCCGATCACCCGGTTGTCCGCCAGCGAGGACACCACCAGCACCGGCACCTCGCCCGCCGCCTGCCGCAACCGGATCAACCCGTCGATCCCGTTGACGTCCGGAAGGTTCAGGTCCAGCACGATGGCATCCGGCGCCGGGCTCAGATCGACGCGGTGGATCGCCGTCTCCAGCCGGTCCGCCGTCTCGATCTCCTCGATCCCCGCGACCGACTTCAGCGTCATCGACAGCGCGTCGCAGAACAGCGGATGGTCGTCCACGATCAGGGCCGAATGCATCGGGCGGAGGTCAGCCTGTGGAACCATGATCTTCAACCTTCAAAGTCCATGACCAACTCTAACCCCCTCTGCCCCTGCCCGATACAGGCCAAAAGTCCTATGCCCCGAAAGCACATGCGCGCCCGGTTTCCCGGACGCGCATGGCCCTGCGCAGCAATCGACCAGAGGGGGTCAGTTCGCCATCGCCAGTTCCTTGGGCAGCTTGAACACCCAGACCATGCCGCCCTGGTTCAGATAGTTGACCTTGCTGGCCACCTCGCCGCCCCACAGAGGCACGGCACCGCCCCAGCCCGAGACCACGGCCACATACTGCTCGCCGTCCATCTCCCAGGTGACGGGCTGGCCCACGATTCCCGATCCGGTCTGGAAGCTGAACAGCTCCTTGCCCGTCTCGTCGTCCAGCGCCTTGAACTCGCCCTCGGGGGTGCCGAAGAACACCAGCCCGCCGGCCGTGGTCATCACCCCGCCCCAGAGCGGTGCGGGGTTCTTGTATTCCCACTTCCACTCGCCGGTCATCGGGTCGATCGCCTTCAGGCTGCCGATGTGGTCCTCGTAGTTCGGCTTGATGGTAAACCCCGCGCCCAGATAGGCCGCGCCCTTCTTGTAGGTGATCGGCTCGTTCCAGATGTCCATGCCCCATTCGTTCGAGGGCACATAGAACAGCCCCGTCCGCTGGCTGTAGGCCATCGGCATCCAGTTCTTGCCGCCCAGGAACGACGGCGAGGCGAAGATCACCTCGCCCTTCGCCCCGTCTGCCGCGGCGGCAGGGTTCCCCGGACGGTTCGCCTCGTTGTAGATCGGCCGACCGTTCTCGTCGATGCCGCTGGCCCAGGTGATGTCCTTCACGAAGGGCCAGGCGTTCAGGAACTTCCCGTCCTCGCGGTTCAGCACATAGAAGAACCCGTTGCGGTCGGCGGTGGCGAACTTCTTCTTGCCGTCCTTGTCGGTGAAGGCGACGACCTCGTTCACCCCGTCATAGTCCCAGCCCTCGCGCGGCGTGGTCTGGTAGTGCCACTTGATCTCGCCCGTCGCCGGGTCCAGCCCCAGCCGCGAGGCGGCATACAGGTTGTCGCCCGTGCCGTCGTTCTTCTGCCCCGCATCGCGCAGCCAGCTGTTCCAGGGCGCGGGGTTGCCCGCGCCGAAGACGATGGTGTTGGTCTCGATGTCATAGGACCCGCCCAGCCAGGTCGCCCCGCCGCCGGTCTTCCACAGATCGCCGGGCCACGAGGCGTTCAGCGTCCCCGTCATGGTGCTTTCCTTGCCCATGTAGGTGCCCATGTGGCCCTCGATGGTCGGGCGTGTCCACACCAGCTCGCCGGTCTCGGCATCGCGGGCCTGCACTTCGCCCACGATCCCGAACTCGCCGCCCGAATTGCCGGTGATGACCAGCCCGTTCACGATCAGCGGCGCGGCGGTGTAGCTGTAGCCTTCCTTGTATTCCGCGATCTTCTTGTTCCAGACCACATCTCCGGTCTTGGCGTTCAACGCCACGATACGCGCGTCCAGCGTGCCGAAATAGATGTTGTCGCCGTACAGCGCCGCGCCCCGGTTGATGACGTCGCAGCAGGGCAGGATGCCCTCGGGCAGGCGGGCGTCGTATTGCCACAGCTCCTTCCCGGTCTTCACATCGATGGCATAGAGGCGGCTGTAGGACCCGGTGATGTACATCACCCCGTCATGGATCAAGGGCTGGGTCTCCTGCCCGCGCTGCTTCTCGCCGCCCAAGGAGAAGGCCCAGACCGGGACCATCTTGCCGACGTTGTCCTTGTTGATCGTGGCCAGCGGGCTGTAACGCTGAAGATCGCGCCCCATGCCGTTGGTCAGCACGTCCCCGGTCGAGGCCGCATCCCCCGCCAGGTCCTCTTCGGTGATCCCCGCATAGGCCGGGGCAGCAAGCAACAGGGCCGCCGAGACGGCAGCGACAAAACGGTTCATCAGGATCCCTCCCTCGGGTTTTCACGACAGGACGGCGCGCCGGTCCCTCCCCCGGGCTCCTGTCCTGCGACACTTTGCGCCGCAAGGCCGGGCCGGGATATTGGCCAATGGTCGTATCTGCCGCCACCCCGCGCCGGCTCACCTCCCGAACACTCCCGCCGCAGGCACGCCATCGGCCCCCTTCGCCGTTCCGGGGCCACACCGGCCCCTCTCCCCTGGAGGGCCCGGGATGAGGACCCGCCGAACCTTCAGCCCGAGATCGACTTCAGATATTCGAGGATGAAGTCCTGCACTGTCGCATCCTCGATGCCCACATGCCGCATCTTGGTTCCCGGGACAAAACCGTCATTGTCCGCCATCCAGGCCTTCAACGCGCCCGCAGTCCAGACAAAGCCGGCTGTTTTCAACGCCTCCGAATAGGGGTAGCCCGCAAAGGTTCCCGCCCTGCGGCCGAAGACGCCCTCCAGCGGCGGGCCATAGCTTGGGTCGCTGGCATCGGTGGCGTGGCAACGGCGACATTCGGCCTCGAACAGGGCCTTGCCGGCACCGATCTTGATCTGGCCGAACGACCCGGCCTCGTCCGCCGTAGCGGCCACCGGTGACAGCGACAGGATCGTCAGGGCGACGGCAAGCGGATGGGCGATGAAACGGAGCATGGCAGGGCCTCCCGGGGCTGGTGATTGCCCTGCCAGACTGCGCCTCTGAACAGGGCTACGGGTTTGACTTGCGTCAAGCGCGGACCACCCTATGGTCGTAGAAACCGGGGGTTTATGGTCGTAGTCTGCGGTTTTTGCGGGCCGGACCGGCGGTTTCGCGGGAATGGGACGGACCTGGCGCGCGGGTCCACAAGGGGCGGAACTGCACGGGATGGACAGGCCAGAGGCGACGATCGACATCCGTCTGCGGCAGGCGCTTCTGACCCTTGCGCTGTGGGTCATCGCAACCCTCGGGCTTGGCCTGCTGTTGCGTCAGGAGCGTGTCTCATCGCTGGCCGATCTGATCGCGCTCCTGTCGCAAGGCGTCGCCGTGAACCTTCTTCTCGGCCTGGCCGTCCTGGCCATCGCCACCCGCCTTTTCGGCTGGTCGGACCTCGGCTTCCGCCCGACCCCGCTGTGGCTCGCCCTGCGCCTCCTTTGGTTTCCGGTCCTGATGCTGCTGCCCATTTTCGCGCTGGCCAGCGCCATCGGCCTGCCACCCTTGCGCGCGGTCGGGTTTCTGGCGCTGAACACGCTGCTGATCGCCCTGTCCGAGGAATGGATGTTCCGCGGCATCCTGTTTCGAGCCATGGCCGTCCGGCAAAGGCTCTGGCCCGCGCTTCTTCTGACCTCGGTCATCTTCGGGTCGATGCATGTGCTGAACGGCTTCTCCTATGGCGACCTGACTCAGTCCAGCGTGCAGGCGGTCGCGGCAACGATGACGGGCGTTTTTCTGGGTGCGCTTCTGATCCGCACCGGATCGATCTGGCCGTCCATCGCCATGCACATGCTGTGGAACTTCGGCCTCCTGCTTCTGACGTTCGAGGCCGTCGGCGAGCAGCAGCCCCAGCCGGCCCCGACCTTGCAGGCCCTGCTCATGGCCACGGCGATCGTGATGCCGAACCTCCTCTACGCCCTGTTCCTGTTGCGCAAGGTCACGGCGGTGGACAGGTAGCTGTCCTTCAGACCTTGACCATTTTCTGATCTCTGGATCGGTTGCGGCAGTCCCTCCCGGACCGCCACTCCGCCTGCCAAGCCGCTTGTGCGATGGCGACGCTTGTGGTCAGGTGCCGCCGGATATCGCAGTTCCGGAGAGATGCGGATGAAGAATCTGTTCGTTGCCATCATCGTGGCGTCGCTCGCCATCCTCGGGTTCTATGCCTATCAGTCCAGCCAGAAGGTCGCCGACCTGCAAAAGGAACTGGCGGCGAAAGAGAGCGCGCTCGTGATGAAGGAGACCGAGAAGGAGGCGCTGGAAAAGCAGGTGGCTGACCTTCAGGCTCAGGTCGACAAACTCGGCGACAAACTTGAAGCCGCGATCGAGGCCGCCGCCGCTGCGCCGCCGCAGACCGAGGCCCCCGCAGCCCCCCCGGCCCCCGAAGTCCCGGCGGCCGAAGCACCCGCCCCCGAAGTCCCGGCGACCGAAGCCCCGGCGACCAACCCCTGATCCCCGGCCTGCCCGCGTCACCTGATGTCGCGGGCGGAACAGACGGAACCCGGCCCCCCGGCTTCTGTGGCCGCATGGCCCGTTCCCCCGCCCTGACCGGCATCCTCTTCGCCATCGGCGGCACGCTGATCTTTTCGGTCAACGATGTCTCGATCAAGTTCCTGTCGGGCGGCTATGCGCTGCATCAGGTCATCCTGATCCGCGCCATCATCGCCATGGCCTTCATCCTGGGCGTGATCCACTGGTCGGACCGGGGCTGGTCGCAGCTGGTCACGCGTCGCCCCGCAACGCACCTACTGCGCGTGGCCATCGTCATGCTGTCGAACGTCACCTATTTCACCGGGCTTGCGGTGATGGACCTCGCCGATGCGGTGGCCGTGGCCTATGTCAGCCCGATCGTCATCACGCTGCTGTCGATCCTGGTCCTGGGCGAAAAGGTCGGCCCCCGGCGCTGGGCCGCCGTCTTCGTCGGCATGGTCGGCGTCATCGTCATGCTGCGCCCCGGGGCGGGAGTGATCCAGCCCGCCGCGCTCCTCGTCCTGGTCTCGGCCGTCCTTTACGCCACCGGAAACCTCCTGGCCCGCCACATGGGCGGCACCGAAAGCGCGATGACGCTGTCCTTCTACGTCCAGCTCGGCTTTGTCCTCGTCAGCCTGGCGATGGGCGCCTGGGCCGGAGACGGCCATCTGGCCACCGAAGACGGGATCTGGGCCTTCCTGTTCCGCCCCTGGATCTGGCCGCCGCTGGCCGACTGGCCGATCTTCCTTGCCACGGGCCTGTCCGTGGGCATCGGCGGGATGATGGTCACGCAGGCCTACCGCACCTCCGAGGCCGGGCTGATCGCGCCCTTCGAATATGTGGGCATGCCGCTGGCGATCTTCTGGGGGCTGGTCGTCTTCGGCACCTTTCCCGACGCGGTGTCCTGGGTCGGGATTGCGCTGATCTGCGGCTCGGGCCTTTATGTGATCTGGCGCGAAACGGTGGTCAGACGGAAAAGCGATGCAGCCTGAGGCAGTGATCTTCGACATCGGCAACGTGCTGACCCGCTGGCAGCCCGAGGCCTTCTACGACCGCGTCATCGGCCAGGACCGCCGCCGTCGCCTGTTTGCCGAGGTCGATCTGCACGGCATGAACGCGCTGATCGATGACGGCGCGCTGTTCCGCGAGACGATCTACGACTGGGCCGACCGCCACCCCGACTGGGCCGCCGAAATCCGCATGTGGTACGACCGCTGGATCGAGCTGGCTTCGCCCCGCATCGAAGGCTCCATCGCCCTTCTGCGCGCGCTGCGGGGCAAGGGCGTGCCGGTCTTCTGCCTGACAAACTTCGGCAGCTATTCCTACGAGGAGGCGCGGACCAAGCTGGATTTCCTCGGCGAGTTCGACCGCGAATATGTCTCGGGCCGACTGCGGGTCTCGAAACCCGATCCCCGCATCTATCAGGCGGTGGAAGAGGATTGCGGCATCGCGCCGGATCGCCTGCTGTTCACCGATGACAAGGCCGAGAACATCACCGCCGCCGCGCGCCGCAGCTGGCGCACGCATCAGTTCGAAAGCTGGCAAGGCTGGGCCGCGCGACTGGTGGCCGAGGGACTATTGACCAACGAAGAGGCAGGGCTATGACCCAGATCGTTCCGAAAGAGGCCGAGGCGCTTCTGTCCTGGCAGGGCCTGCTGGACGCCTTCGAAGCCGGGCACCGCCTGCCCCGGGCCGAGATCAGGGACATGTTCCTCCATCGCGGTCAGGATACGCTGCTGGACCGTGCGGCCTGGATCGACGGGCTGGGTGCGCTGGTCAAGGTGGCGACGATCTTCCCGGGCAATGCCGCCCGCGGCGTGCCGACGATCTTCGGCGCCGTGACGCTGTTCGACGATGTGACCGGCGATCTTTCGGCCATCGTCGATTTCCATCTGGTCACCAAATGGAAGACGGCGGGCGACAGCCTCTTGTCCGCCTCGCGCCTCGCGCGGAAGGATGCGCGCCATTTCCTCCTGGTCGGCGCCGGGGCGGTGGCGCGCAGCATGGTCGAAGCCTATTCCGCCCTGTTCCCCGACGCGCGCTTCACCGTCTGGAGCCGGTCCCGCGCTTCGGCTCAGGCGATGGGCCTGCCGGTGGCCGAGGATCTGGAAACGGCGGTGCGCGGGGCCGATGTCATCTGCACCGCCACCATGGCGACCGAACCGCTGATCCGGGGCGACTGGTTGCAACCGGGCCAGCATCTGGACCTGATCGGCGCCTACAAGCCCGGCATGCGCGAGGTGGACGATACCGCCATGGCCCGCGCGCGGGTCTTCGTGGACAGCCGCGCCACCACGATCCACCACATCGGCGAGCTGATGGACCCGATTGCTTCGGGCGCGATCACCGAAGCCGACGTGATCGCCGATTTCTACGACGACCCCGCGCTTTACGCCCGCCGGTCCGAGGACGAGATCACCATCGCCAAGAACGGCGGCGGCGCGCATCTGGACCTGATGACGGCGACCTACATCGCCCGGGCCTGGGCCAATCGTTCTGCATAGGGAATGTCGGGAAATTGGTCGGAGCGAGAGGATTCGAACCTCCGACCCCCTGCTCCCGAAGCAGGTGCGCTACCAGACTGCGCTACGCTCCGACCGTGCGCCGGGGGTTAAACCCTAAGCCCGGCTTTGGCAAGAGGGCTCACGCCTGATCGCCGCCCCTTTCGAACCGCTTCAGCCAGGTCGAGACCCGGGGGAAGGTGCCGATCTCCCAGCGCGAGCGGTTCTCCAGCACGGGGCGGTTCTGGCTGATCGACGGTGTGCTTTCGCGCAGGACGATGTAGATGCCCGACGCGATGATGACGGCCGAACCGATGCCGGTGTACAGATCGATGGATTCGTTGAAGAACATCCAGCCGTAAAGGGCCGCCCAGATGATCTGGGAATACTGCATGGGTGCCACGATCACGGCAGGCGCGGTGCGATAGGCCGCGATGCTGGCCAGGGCGCCCAGCGTGCCCAGAAGCGCCATCACCGCGGTCAGCGACAGGTCGGTCAGCGGCATCGGCTGATAGACCAGCGGCATCAGCGCCCCGGTGGCAAGGAAGGTCAGCACCATCGGATACAGCATCAGCACGACCGATCGTTCATCCCTGCCGATCTTGCGCACGATGATCGAACTCAGCGATCCCGTGGTCGCCGCCCCCAGCGCCGCCAGATGGCCCAGCGAAAACCCGTCGCCGCTGCCGGGGCGCAGGACGATGATCACCCCCAGTAGCCCGACGATGACCGCGATGCCGCGGCGCAGGCCGACCTTTTCCCCCAGCATCGGAATCGCCATCAGCGTGATGAGCAGCGGCATGGCGAAGAAGATCGCATAGCAGGTCGTCATCGGCAGGACGGAAAAGGCGTAGAACCCCATCGCGCCCGTGGCCACCGCGCTGACCGTGCGGATCACGGTCCACCAGGGATGCCGGGGGATCAGGGTGCCGTCGCGCCGGTCGGACAAGAGCAGGATGGTGATGAGAGGAAAGCCCATCAGCCCCGCGAAGAACATGGTCTGGAACGGCGAGTAATGGCCGCCGAGATATTTCACCACCACGTCATGCGTGGCGTAGAAGGCAAAGGCGGCCAGCGACAGAAGCGCACCGCGAAGGTGGGAATGCATGTTGGTCAGTCCGCCTGGGCGCGCGGCACATTGGCCACGACTGATTGCGCAAACACTATCGCTTGGATCGGCTCCGGCCACAAGGGCGGGTGAGCGGTTCGTCTCAGGCTGTCTGACGCGACCCGTCCTTGCGCACCAGCACCATGATCCCGGCCAGCGCGATGATCGCCATGCCGAACCCCGTCTGCCAGGTCATCGGCTCGCCGAAGAGCAGGGCGCCGAACAGGGCGGCCCAGGCGATCTGCGAATACTGCGTCGGGGCCACGATGATCGGTGCGGCGGCGCGGTAGGCGGCGAACATCATCAGCGTGCCGCAGAACCCCGCCAGCGCCAGCCCGGCGACCGTGGCCAGATCGGCGGCGGGCATCGGCACATGGCGCCCCGGCAGCAGCAGGAAGGCCGACATCGTCTGCCCCAGCACGGGATAAAGCAGCATCGGCACATTCGCCTCGTCCCCGCCGGTCTTGCGCACGATCAGATAGTGGACGGCGGCCAGGATCACCCCGCCCAAGGCGGCGACATGGCCGATGCCGAACTCGATCCGGCCCGGGTCCAGCGCGACCATCACGCCGACAAGGCCGACCACGACGGCCAGCCCCGAGATCAGGTCGATCCGGTCGCCCAGCACCGGCCAGGCCAGAAGGGTCAGCACCAGGGGCAGGGTGAAGAAGATCGCATAGGCCTGTGCCAGCGGCATCACCGTGAAGGTATAGGTCACCAGAAGCCCGTTGCCGATCAGCGCCGCCGTGCGAATCGCCATGAGCCAGGGATGCACCGGCCGCAGACTGACCGGCGCCCGCAGCCACAGAAGCCCGATCAGCGGCAGGCTGAAGGCCCCGGCAAAGGCCACGATCTGCACCGGACTGTAGGTTCCGCCCAGGAACTTGATGGTGGCATCGGCCAGCGAGAACAGGCCAAAGCCCAGCAGCCCGTAAAGCGCACCCTTCAGGGCAGGGGACATGATGGCTCCGGGCGGGGTCAGCGGCCCGGGGACAGCCCCCGGGCGCGGGGATCACAGGCTTGCGTCCAGCGCGGCAAGGATCGCGTCGCCCATCTGGGCGGTGGAGACCGGAGTGCCGCCCTCGGGGCCCATCAGGTCGGCCGTGCGCACACCATCGGCCAGCACCTTTTCCACCGCCTTCTCGACACGGGTCGCTTCTTCGCCCATGTCGAAGCTGTAGCGCAGCGCCATGGCAAAGCTCAGGATGCAGGCGATCGGGTTCGCCTTTCCCTGACCTGCAATGTCCGGGGCCGAGCCGTGGACGGGTTCGTACAACGCCTTCGGGCGGCCGTTGGCCATCGGCGCGCCCAGGCTGGCCGAGGGCAGCATCCCCAGCGACCCGGTCAGCATCGCCGCGCAATCCGACAGCACGTCGCCAAAGAGGTTGTCGGTCACGATCACGTCGAACTGCTTGGGCCAGCGCACCAGCTGCATCGCGCCGTTGTCGGCATACATGTGGCTCAGCTCCACATCCGGGTAGTCGCGGTCATGCACTTCCTGCACCACCTCGCGCCACAGGATACCCGATTCCATCACGTTTGCCTTCTCCATCGAGCAGACCTTGTTCGCGCGCTTGCGCGCCAGCTCGAAGGCCGATTTCGCCACCCGGGCGATTTCCGATTCCGTATAGCGCTGGGTGTTGATCCCGACGCGTTCGTTGCCTTCCTTGAAGATCCCTCGCGGCTCGCCGAAATAGACGCCACTGGTCAGTTCGCGCACGATGACGATGTCGAGGCCCGCCACCACCTCACGCTTCAGGCTGGAGAAATCCGCCAGCGCGTCAAAGCACTGCGCCGGGCGCAGGTTCGAAAACAGGTCCATCTCCTTGCGCAGACGCAGAAGGCCCCGCTCGGGTTTGACGGAAAAGTCCAGCTTGTCGTATTTCGGCCCGCCCACCGCGCCCAGCAGCACCGCGTCCACCGCCTGCGCCTTGGCCATCGTCGCGTCGGTCAAGGGCACCCCATGCGCGTCATAGGCGCAGCCGCCGACCAGGTCCTCGGACACGTCGAAGTGGATGCCGCGCTTTTCGCCCATCCAGCCGATGATCTTCTTCACCTCGGCCATGACTTCGGGGCCGATGCCGTCGCCGGCAAGGATCAAAAGGGACGGGTTGGGCATGGGACGCTCCGCTGAGATGGGTCGGGCGAGGGCCTAGCCCTTCGGCCGGAAAACTTCAAGCGGCGAAGGCCTCGGCCAGCGCGTCCCAGACCCGCCGCAGCCGGGGCGACTGGCGCAGGCGCGGCGCGGCCGTCAGCCAGACCGGCAGAGAGGGCAGATCGGCCACCAGGTCGATCCGCTCCAGCGCCGGGTCGGGGTCGCCCACCGCGCGCAGGATGCCCCCCAGCCCGCAGCCCGCGCGGACCAGTTCGACATAGGTCAGCGGGTCGTCGCAGCGCACCGGAAAGAAGCTGCGGTCGACCTCCATCCCCAGCGCCCGCATCACCCGGATGATCTGGTCCATCCGGTCCTGGCCGATGAAATCGTGGTGCATCAGGTCGTCCAGGGTTGCGGGGCGCCCCCGGCGGTCAAGATAGGATCTCGCGGCGTATAGACCGAGAGGGACCGCCCCGATCTGCCGCGCCACAAGGTCGCCTTGGGTCGGTCGATACATCCTCAGCGCGATGTCCGCCTCGCCGAAGAGAAGGTTCTCGGTCGTGTCCGAAGGGACAAGGTCGATCTGGATCCCCGGCTCGCTCTGTCGCAGCCGGGCCAGGATCGGCGGCAGGATGGCATGCGACACCACGCGGCTTGCGGTGATGCGCACCGTGCCCTCGATGCCCGCAGCCTGGCCCCTTGCGGTCAGCGCCAGCTCGGCCGCCGCCGCCCGCATTGCCCGCGCCGCCGGGACAAGCGCCCGGCCCGCCTCGGTCAGGGCCAGACCCTGCGCGACGCGGGTGAAAAGCGTGACCCCCAGCGCCGCCTCGACCGCCTGGACATGCCGGCCCAGCGTCGGCTGGCTGATCCCGGTCGTCCGCGCCGCAGCCGACAGCGACCCTGCCTCGGCCACGGCAAGGAAGGATCGGATCAGGGACCAGTCAGGCATTTCCATTCATTCATGAATACCTGATGGGCGATTTCATGCAATTCCATTTGTCAGGCCTTGGGCGCATATCCCCCGAAAAGGAGAGCGATCATGACACGGACAGCATTGGTTCTGGGGGCCTCGGGTGGCTTTGGCGGACAGGTGGCGCTTGCCTTGCAGGCGGCGGGGTGGGAGGTCCGGCGCTATGCGCGGGGCACCGACATGGCGGCTGCGGCGCAGGGCGCCCAGCTGATCGTCAACGGCCTGAACTCGCCCGCCTATCACAACTGGGACAAGCTGATCCCCGAGATCACGACCCAGGTCCTTGCCGCCGCGCAGGCCAGCGGCGCGACCATCCTCGTGCCCGGCAACGTCTATCCCTATGGCACGCAGCCCGGCCCCTGGGGTCCCGACACGCCGCACCGCCCGGTCGCGCGCAAGGGTCGCATCCGGGCCGAGATGGAGGCGCGCTATCGGCAGGCGGCAAGCCGGGGCCAGCGCGTGATCCTTCTACGCGGCGGGGATTTCCTCTTGCCCGAGGCGCCGCAGATGGTGATGAACCGGATCATCCTGGGCGCGGTGGCCAAGGGCCGCGTTACGGCCATGGGCGACCCTGCGGCGCTGCACGCCTATGCCTACCTGCCCGACATGGCGCGCGCGGCGGTGGCGCTGGTGGCGCTGGGCACGGCCCTGCCGCCCTATGCCGACATCCGCTTTCCCGGCCATGCCTTCAGCATCGATGACCTTGCCGCCCGGATCGCCCGCCTGTCGGGCCGCCCCATGCGCGTCAAGCGCTTTCCGCGCTGGATCTTCACCCTGGCCAGCCCGGTCTGGGAACTGGCGCGAGAGCTGCGCGAGATGCTCTACCTTTTCGACCATCCGCACGCGCTGGACCCGGCGCCGCTCCGCCGCTGGCTGCCCGACTGGCAGGACACGGCCCTGGACGAGGTGATCGCCCGCCACCTGCGGGCAAAGGGGCTCATGGCAGGGTGATGTCCACCCAGACCGGAAAATGCCGCGAGGCCGTGACGAGGTCGCGGTAAAGGGGGTCGTCCTCGGGCGGCCAGAGCACCCCCGACGCGGTCACCCTCAGCCCCGCCGACGGCAGGACATAATCCAGCCGAAGGCCCCCGAGATCGGGGTAAAGCACCGTATCCAGCGCCGGATCGCCGCGATGGGCGGGTTCGGTCCGGCCATGGTTTCCGCGCGGGGCAGGGTCCTGCAGCGCGGGATGGGTCAGCAGCGCGGCGATGCCGTCCCGCAGCCCGTCGCCGTCGGCAGGGTCCATGTTGCCGTCGCCCAGCAGGACAAAGGGCGGCTCTGGCGGCGGCATCGGCAGCGCGCCGTCAAGGAACAGCCGCCAGAACGCTGCCTCGTCATGGTTGCGGCGGCCGTTGCGGTCCTCGGGCCCGTCGAAGACCGGCGGCGTCGCATGCCAGGCCAGCAGGTGCAGCGCGCCCTCGGGCGTCATCACCGGGACGTCCCAGAACCCCGTGGTCGCCAGCCGCTGGACCTCCGCCAGCGCGGGCCGGTCATCGGACAAGCTGCCCGGCAGGTCGCGCCAGAGCAGGTCCGAGGCATCCCGCACCCCGTCCTCGGCCACCGGCCAGCGCGACAGGATCGCCATGCCGCCCTGGCCGGAAAACAGCCCGAATCCCTGCGCATCACGCGGATCGCCGATCCGGCCATTGCCATCCACGTCAAGGCCGGTCTGCATCCCGGTATTGGGCCGCCGGGCAAAGCGGTAGGGATAGTCCTGCCCCGCTGCCGCCAGCCGGTCGGCCATAAGCCCCAGCGCGACCCCACCCCTGTCGTAGTCGACCGAGGTCAGCAGGATCACATCCGCGTCCAGATGCGCCAGCACCCGCAGGATGGCCGCGATCTGCGCGTCCTTGCCCTCAGCCAGGTCCTGCACCAGAAGGCCGGGCCCCGACCGGTTCAACCCGACGTTCCAGGTTGCGATACGCAGGGTCTCGGCACTGGCCGATCCCGCCAGCAGCAGGACAAGGGTCAGCGCTGCCCCGGCCTTAATGATCGTCTTCATCCTCGTCGTCATCGCGACCCAGCCGACCCGGCTCGATCGCGCCAAGGACGGCCAGTTTGGCGGCGCGCTTGATGCGGATCATGTCGGCGATGCGCGCCATGGCGACCGCCCGCATGATCAGCGCGGCGGGCAGGTAGGCCCAGAGCGCCATCGCCCAGATCAGCGTCTGCGGCGAGGTGAGCGTCTCGGCCGGGATGCCGCGGGTCAGGACGGCGATGATCGCGGGGATGACGAAGGGCAACAGAAAGCCCACCGCAAGATTGGCATGGGAATCGCGCACCAGCCGGTCGACGACATCGCCGCCCGCCGTCGGCTCGAACGTGGGCAGGTTCACCCAGACGTTGAACGCGCTTTTGGTCGAGGGCCAGCCGGCCAGCTTCAGCACGATGACGAACAGGCCCAGCGAGAACAGCGAGACCAGGTAGGCCGTACCCGCCGCGACCTTGACCTGGGCGATCTGGGCCGCGGTGGCATTGTTGTCCAGCATGTAGCTGGCCAGCCGGACCGGCGAATAGGGAAAGTCGAGGGCCGAGCCGATGATGAGGCCGAGGGCGTGAAACAGCCGGGTCACGGTGGTCGAGTTTTCCTGATCGGCCACGATGGCGGACAGGAACACCACGATGATGAGCATCATCAGATAGCGGATGCGGTTGTAGGGCGCGCCGTCGCGAAACTCCACCAGGCTGGGATAGACGGCGTTGTATTCGATGAACACCAGCGCGCCGCCGAACAGTGCAACCAGCGCCACGATCTGCTTGGTGTCGGTCCCGATGCCCGGCAGGATCACCGAGGGCATCACGATCAGGATCATCACCAGAAAGGCGCGGACCGAGGCGGCAACGGCGCGCTTGATCCAGCTGCGGGCCCAGCTTTCGGCCCCGCTGGCCGAACTCAGCCGCAGTTTGCTGCGCAGCCCCTCGATCACTGCGGTTCCGTTTGCCACAATTCCGCCCAATTCAGCCCCGGTTCCATCCGACTCGCCCAGATCATCCCCATCTAGACCAAGATTTGTGGCCATTTCAGGGTCAGTCTGGGCCAAGTAGCAGACCTCGTGCAGTTTTTCCGCACAATCGCACCGCAATAGGCCCGATACCTCCCGGCTCAGCTTTCGCGGAAGGCGCGGGCGAAATAGTCGGTGAAGGGCTTGACCAGATAGGCAAGCGGGGTGCGTCGCCCGGTCAGCAGGAAGACTTCGACCGGCATTCCCGGCAAGAGGGCGCGGCCGCCCAGCCGAGCCTGCTCGCCCTCGTCCAGTTGAATCCGGGCCGTGTAATAGGTGGCGCCGGTGTGCGAATCCGTCAGCGCATCGGCCGACACCAATGTGACCCGGCCCCTGAGGTGCGGCGTGTCGCGCGACGCGAAGGCGGGGAACACGAGTTCGGCCGCCTGTCCCACCGCGACTTCGTCGATGTGGATCGGTGCGATACGGGCGGTGATGACCAGCGGACGGTCCTGCGGGATGACGAACAGCACCGGATCGGCCGGGCGCAGGACGGCGTGGGGGGTGGTGACCTGAAGTCCCAGCACGATCCCGGAAACGGGCGCGCGGATCTCCAGCCGGTCGATCCGTTCGACCAGCGCGCGGCGGCGTTCGGCCAGTTCCAGGATCGTCGGCCCGATCTGGCGCAGCTCGGCCGTCGCTTCCTCGCGGCGGCGGGTCGCCAGGCCCGAGATCTCGATCTCGATCTCGGTGATCTGCCCCCTCGTCCGCGCAAGCTCCGCGGCGAGTTCCCCCAGCTGGCCCTGCAACCGCGCCCGCTCGCGTTGCAGCGCCAGCACGGTTCCAGCCTGGGCCAGCCCCTTGTCGCGCAGACTTTGCTGCGCGGCCAGTTCCTGTTCGATCAGGTCAAGCTGGGTGGCCAGCGCCGCCCGTTGCGCGGCAAGGCCGTTCGATTGTTCGGTGATCTGCCCGATCCGCTGGGTCAGAAGGTCGCGCTGTTGGGCCAGCGTTGCCTTGCGCGCCTCGAACAGCCGCTTCTGGCCGTCCAGCTGTGCCGCCACCTCGGGCGAGGCATCGGCCAGCGCCAGCATCGCCGCGTCAAAGCGCACATCGGCGGCTTCGTCGCGTTCGGCGGCCAGTCGCGCCGACCTGCTGGCAAGGTCGGACAGCTGGCCCTCGACGATCGTCAGCTCGGACCGCAGGGCCGATCCGTCCAGCCGCAGCAAGGGATCGCCTGCCGCAACGCGCGCGCCTTCGGTGACCAGGATCGCCTCGACCACGCCGCCGTCGGGATGCTGGACGATCTGGCGGTCCTGCTCGACCTCGATCTGCCCGGGCGCGACGATGGCGCCGGAAATCCGCGTCGTCGTCGCCCAGAGGCCGAAGCCCGCGACCAGAACCAGCGCCGCGATCAGGCCAAGGAGCACCGGGCGGCGGACGGAAATGCGCGAGGCGGTCATGCCACGCCCCCCGACAGCGGCGACCGCACGACAGGGCCTGCGTTGCGCATCGCCTCACGCAGGACCGAATCCCTTGGCCCGAAGGCCGCCGCGGCCCCTTCGTGCATGACCAGCAGCAGATCACACTCCTGTATCGCCGCCGGGCGATGCGCCATGATGAGAACCGAGGCCCCGCGCGCCTTGGCCGTGCGGATCGCGGTGTTCAGCGCGATCGACCCTTCGTTGTCGAGATTCGCGTTCGGCTCGTCCAGGATCAGCAGGACAGGATCGCCGAACAGCGCCCGCGCCAGCCCGATGCGCTGGATCTGGCCGCCCGACAGCTGGCTGCCCATCGTTGCGACCTGCGTGTCATAGCCGTTCGGCAGTTTGAGGATCATGTCATGCGCCGCCGCCGCCTTCGCCGCAGCGACCACGGCCGCCGCATCCGCGCCCGGATGCAGGCGCGCGATGTTGTCCGCGACGGTGCCGTCGAACAGCGTGACCCGCTGCGGCAGATAGCCAAGGTAGCCGCCCAGCCTGTCCGGATCGTACTGGTCCAGCGTCGCGCCATCCAGCCGGATCCGGCCCGAGGCCGGTCGCCAGACCCCGGTCAGCGCCCGCGCGAGCGAGGATTTCCCCGACCCCGACGGCCCGATCACCCCCAGCGCCTGGCCGGGCGGCAGGGTAAAGGTCAGGTTGCGCAGCACAGGAGCACTGCCGCCGGGCGGCACCACCGTCAGGGCCTGCACCTCGACCAGAGGCCTGGGGCGGGGCAGGTCGGTGCGGGGCGGCGACGGCGGGGCGTCGGCCAGAAGTCCGCCAAGCCGGGTCCTTGCCTGCCGCGCCCGGGTGACGACGGACCACTGGGCCACAGCCTGCTCCAGCGGCTGCAAGGCGCGGCCCATCAGGATCGAGGCGGCAATCATCGCCCCCGCCGACAGTTCCTGCCTCAGGACCAGCCAGGCCGCCAGCCCCAGCATCGCCGATTGCAGGAACAGGCGGAACGTCTTGATCAGCACCGAATAGCGGCCCGCCGAATCCGACGCCTGCAACCCGGCGTCGAGCGCGACATCGCGGCGCGCCTTCAGCCGGGCAAAGGCCGCTCCGGCCATGCCCAGCGATTGCACCAGTTCGGAGTCCTGCTTCAGGCTTTCGGCCTGCCGCTCGGCGGCGAGGCTGGCCAACGCGGACGCCTGCAACGGACCGCCCGTGGCGAGCTGGTTCCTCCAGCTTGCCCCCAGGATCACCAGCGCGCCCGCAAGTGCCAGACAGCCGAGCCAGGGGTGGAAGACGAAGATCGCCGCCAAGAAGACCGGCGCCCAGGGTGCATCGCAAAGCGCCAGCGCCACGGGCGAGGCCCAGAACCGCGCGATGGCATCCAGATCGCGCTGTGCGGCCAGCGCGGCCAGGTCCTGCGGCGCCACGGTCAGCCGCCGGAAGGCCGCCGACAGGACGCGCGGGTCGAGCTGTTCCTGCAACCGCGCGCCGATCCGCGCCATGATCCGGCCCCGGGCATAGTCCAGCACCCCCATGACCAGGAACAGGAAGGTCATCAGCAGCGACAGCGCGAGCAGAGTCTCTTCCGACCGCGACACCAGCACGCGATCATAGACCTGAAGCATGTACAGCGGCGCCGTCAGCGTCAGCAGGTTGACCAGCGCCGAGAACAGGAAGGCCGTCACCAGCGCCTGCCCCGAGGCCGCGCGTGCGGCGGCAAGTTCGCCCGGGCCGGGCATGATCCTGGTCGCATCGCTGGCGGTCTGGAACATCGGTTCTTCCTTGGCGCCTTCCCGCCATGAGCAGCGCATCGGACACGTTTGGCCGTTGTCATGGTCAAACTGCGGTCTTATGCCTTGGCTCATGGTTGCCGAAGACTATCGTTCGCGGCACTTGTGCCGGACAGTAGGGAAATGGGTCTGAAGATTCCGTTGATTTCAGGGCGTCTGCCGCCGATTTACGCCCTTGCGGTCTCGGCCTGCCTTGCGGCGGGCTGCGCTGCGCCCTCGGGACCGACGGCGATCAACGACCCGTTCGAACCGGTCAACCGCCAAGTGCACGGGTTCAACAAGGCGGTGGACCGCGGGCTGGTCGCTCCGGCGTCGCAGGGCGTGGGCAGCGTGCCCGAACCCATCCGGCGCGGCGTCGACAACCTGGCCGGCACGCTGGCCCTGCCGGGCGACATCGCCAACAACCTGCTGCAACTGCGGCTGGCCGACGCCGCGCAGAACACCCTGCGCCTGGGGGTCAACCTGACCTTCGGGCTGGCGGGGCTGCTGGATGTCGCCTCGGAAGCCGGGCTGGAGGGCAAGCCCACCGACTTTGGCGAGACGCTCCACGTCTGGGGGGTCGGCGAGGGCCCCTATCTGGAACTGCCGCTGGCCGGACCCTCGACCCTGCGCGACACGGTGGGGATCATCGTGGACACCGCGCTGGACCCGGTCAACCGGGCGTTGCCGGTGCGCGAGGCGACTGCGGCGCTGGGCATCCGGCTCTTCTCACGGCTTGGTGATCGGTCGCGCTTCTCGGCGACGGTGGATTCGATCCTATATGACAGTGCGGACAGCTATGCCCAGGCGCGGCTCCTCTACCTTCAGAACCGGCGGTTCACGCTGTCGCGGGGCAAGGCGGCAGAGGGCGGCGACGACGCATTCATCGACCCCTATGAGGACCCCTATGCCGAATGATCCCACCTTCTCGCGCCGCGGCTTTGCGGTGGCACTGGCGGCCGCTGCGGCCCTGACGGCGCTCCCGCGCCCGGCCCTGGCCCTGACGGCAGAGGCGGCCAAGCAGCTGGTCGACAGGACGGTCGCCGATATCAACGGGATCATCAATTCCGGCAAGTCGGAAAGCGCGATGCTGAAGGATTTCGAACAGCTGTTCGTCCGCTATGCCGATGTGCCGACGATCGCGCGGTCGGTTCTCGGGACTGCCGCCCGGTCGGCGTCGAAAGCGCAGCTTTCCGCCTTTACCACGGCCTTCCAGGGCTATATCAGCCGCAAATACGGCCGCCGCTTCCGCGAGTTCCAGGGCGGACGCATCGACGTTGCCGAGGCGAAGGCGCTGAAAAGCTACTTCGAGGTCGTCTCGACCGCGCGCCTGAAGGGGCAGCAGCCGTTCGAAGTGCGCTGGCATGTGTCCGACAAGTCCGGCAAGAGCCTGTTCTTCAACATCATCATCGAGGGCGTGAACATGCTGTCCTCGGAACGGGCCGAGATGGGCGCGCTGCTGGACCAGCGCGGCGGCGACCTCGACCGGCTGATCGCGGATCTCAGGACCCTCTGACCGCGGAACCGGTTTCCGCAGGGAAATCGCGACACAGCCGCACAGGGTCCGGCCCCCAGGTTTCGCGCACTCCGGTGACCGGTCTGCCTGCGTCAGTTCCCGTTGCCCAGAAGCTGGTCGATCTGCCCGGCCAGATCGTCCGCAAACCCGCCGCCCGACACCGGGCCTTCCAGCACCGCGCCCTGGGGCGGCGCTCCGTTGTAGACGGGGATGTTCTCGCCGGTCAGCGGGTCGACATAGACCTCGTCGTAGGATGGCGCGTTGGGGTCGTCGAAATAGGGCACGTCCTCGGCCGTGATCGCGCCTTCGGTCGTGCTCGGGTCGATCGGCACGTAGGTGGAGTCCGGGATCTCGGTCATCAGCGGCCTGGCCGGTACGCCCTCGTTGATCCGCACCATCACCTCATGCCAGATTTCCGCCGGCAGGCCGCCACCGGTCACTCCGCTCAGCGGACGGTTGTCGTCATAGCCCATCCAGACGCCCACCACATAATCCGCGGTGAACCCCACGAACCACGCATCCCGCGCGCTTTGCGTTGTGCCGGTCTTGCCCGCCGCCTCGCGGTCCTTCAGCCGCGCCCGGCCTCCGGTGCCCGACTTCAGCACCTCGGTCATCATGTAGGTCAGGGCCCGCGCGGCCTTTTCGCTGATCACGCGCTCCCCGATCCCTCCGCCCGCGCCGAACAGGGGCTCGTCCATCCCCTTCAGCGTCAGGGACTCGAACCCGTAGGGCGTGACCGAAGACCCGCCGTTCAGGATGCCCGCGAAAGCCCCTGTCATGTCGAGCAGCGTCGATTCCGACACCCCCAGCGCCAGAGCGGGGCCGTTGGCGAAGTTCTGCGCCAGGCCGAAATCCGTCGCCACCTGCTTCACAAGGTCACGTCCCACCGCCTCGGACACCCGGACGGCCGGGATGTTCCGGCTTTCGGCCAGCGCCTGCGTCAGGGTGATCCGGCCCTTGAACTGCCTGTCGTAGTTCTGCGGACACCAGTCGCCCGAGCCGGGCGTGTAGATGCACAGGGGCGAGTCATCGACATAGTCCAGCGGGCTGTAGCCCAGATCCATCGCCACGGCATAGACGAAGGGCTTGAAAGTCGATCCGGTCTGCCGCACCGCCTGCGTCGCGCGGTTGAAATCCCCCGCATTCGGCGTCTTGCGCCCGCCGACCATCGCCCTGACCGCACCGTCCGCGCTCATCACCACGATCGCCGCCTGCGCCTCGGAGCCTGCCTTGACCTTGGTTTCGAAGATATAGGCCAGCGCTTCCTCGGCCTTCTTCTGGATCTCCTGATCCAGCGTCGTCTTGATGATGACGTCCTCGGTCGTGTCGCGCCCCAGATAGTCGGGCGTCGTCTCCATCACCCAGTCGGCGAAATAGCCGCCCGCCTTCTGCTTGGCCGCCTTCGACAGGACCGCCGGATTTGCCCGGGCCTCATCGGCCTCGGCCTTGGTCAGATAGCCCTGATCCTCCATCAGCCCGATCACGACCGCCGCCCGGTCCTGCGCCCGCTTCAGGCTGGCCGTCGGCGCATAGGTCGAGGGCGCCTTGAGCAGGCCCGCCAGCATCGCGGCTTCAGCTGCGCTGACATCCTTGGCCGACTTGCCGAAATAGCGATGCGCCGCCGCCTCGAACCCGCGCGCGCCCGCGCCCAGATAGGCGCGGTTGAAGTAGATCGTCAGGATCTCTTCCTTGGAATACTTCGCCTCCATCGCCATGGCGAAGGGGACTTCCTTCAGCTTGCGCCAGATCCCGCCCTTGCGGCAGTCCTTTTCGTAGTCCGCTTCGGACTTCCAGAGCTTGGGGTCCCACTGCACGCCAAGGCACAGCAGCTTGGCCGTCTGCTGGGTGATGGTCGACCCGCCGTTGCCCTCGAAGGGTCCGCGGCCCTCGGCCAGGTTGATGCGGATCGCGCTGGCGATCCCGCGCGGGCTGATGCCGAAATGCCAGTAGAACCGCTTGTCCTCGGTCGCCACCACCGCATCGTGCAGATAGCGGGACACGCTGTCCGCCGTCACCATCCCGCCGAACGTCTCGCCCCGCCAGGCGAAGACCTCGCCATTGCGGTCCAGCATGGTGACTGACCCCCGCGCGCGCCCGTCGACCAGATCCTCCAGCTTCGGCAGCTGGGCGTAATAATACCAGACGAATCCGCCCAGGATCAGCGCGCCGATGGCCGTCGCGCGCCAGGCAATGCCCCACAGCACCCGCCAGACCGCCAGGATCAGGCCCATTACCAGCCCATGCTTGCGCGCCGGTCGTGCCGTCCGCCGTCGCGGCGACTTGGGAGGAGTCGGTGACGCAGGCTTGCGCGGACCGCCCCCCGAGCCACCCGAAGACCCCCCCGACCGGGAGCCCGCATATCTCTTGTCCGCGACAAGGGGGCCGCGCCCCCGGTATCCAGTTGCCATGCCTGCTCTTGCCACTCGTGACCAGGGTCATCGTTGGGGCCGTTCCGACCCGATTGCCGCGCACAATATCCCGGATCGTCGGGAAAGCGAAGGCAGAGGGACCACGATTCGCATCCCGAACATGCCCAATAGACAGGCAAAAGCCAAAACAAGTGCAAAAAATGTGCACCAGGACCCGCGTCCTGCGCGTCTTCCGCCGACCAATTCTTGTGCGGCCGCAGCATTGCCCTGCCTCATGACGCTTGAAGGTCCCACCCCTGGGAGCCTGCCAGAGAACAGAGGGGAACACCGTGAAGCTCATCATTGCAGCAATCAAACCGTTCAAGCTCGAGGAGGTCCGCGAGGCTCTGACCGCCATCGGTGTCAGGGGCATGATGGTGACCGAGATCAAGGGGTTCGGCAGCCAGTCCGGTCACACCGAAATCTACCGCGGCGCCGAATATGCCGTGAACTTCGTGCCGAAGGTCCGGCTGGAAATCGTCGTCTCCGATGCGCTGGCGGACCAGGTCGTGACCACGATCCAGAAGACCGCCAGGACCGACAAGATCGGCGACGGAAAGATCTTCGTGCTGGACGTTGAACATGCCGTGCGGGTCCGCACCGGCGAAACCGATGACGACGCGCTCTGACGCGGCGGGGGAAAGGGGTATACCTGACATGAAACTCGAAACGAAACTTGGCCCGAGAACGCTTGCCGGCGCGCTGGCCGCGTCGCTTTTCGCCGGCCTGCCCGCCTGGGCGCAGGACGCGACTGCCGAGGCGACCGAAGCCGTCGCAGAGGCCGCCGCCGAAGTCGTCCCCGTGATGGACAAGGGCGACGTCAGCTGGATGATGATCGCGACGGTCCTCGTCCTCTTCATGACCCTGCCGGGCCTCGCGCTGTTCTACGGCGGCCTCGTGCGGGCCAAGAACATGCTGTCGATCCTGATGCAGACCACGACCGTCGCCTGCGTGATGATGATCGTCTGGGTGATCTACGGCTACTCCTTCGCCTTCGGCGGCTCGACCTCGCCCTGGTGGGGCGGCACCGCGAAACTCTTCCTCTCCGGCGTTACCGCCGACAGCATGGCCGCGACCTTCTCGGCGGGCTACGTCATCCCGGAATACCTCTTCATCGTCTTCCAGATGACCTTCGCCGCGATCACCCCCGCCCTCATCATCGGCGCCTTTGCGGAACGCGTGAAGTTCAAGGCCGTCATCGCATTTTCGGTCCTCTGGGGCACCTTCTCCTACTTCCCGATCGCCCACATGGTCTGGGACGCGAACGGCTATCTCTTCGTCAAGGGCGCCATCGACTTTGCCGGCGGCACCGTGGTGCACATCAACGCCGGGATCGCGGCCCTTGTCGGCTGCCTGGTGATCGGCAAGCGCGTCGGCTTCGGCAAGGACAACATGGCCCCGCATTCCATGGTCATGACCATGATCGGCGCCTCGATGCTCTGGGTCGGCTGGTTCGGCTTCAACGTCGGCTCCAACCTCGAAGCCAACGGCGGGGCCACCCTCGCGATGATCAACACCTTCATCGCCACGGCGGCAGCGACCCTGACCTGGGCGGCCATTGAAGGCATGGCCCGCGGCAAGGCCTCGATGCTGGGTGCCGCCTCGGGCATGGTGGCGGGCCTCGTCGCCGTCACTCCGGCCTGCGGCACCATCGGCCCGATGGGGGCGATCCTCCTTGGCGTGATCGTCTCGTTCGTCTGCTACTTCTTCGTGACCACGGTGAAGCAGAAGATGGGCTATGACGACAGCCTGGACGTCTTCGGCGTCCACGGCATCGGCGGCATCGTCGGCGCGGTTCTGACCGGCGTATTCTCGGCCGCGGCCTTCGGCGGGGTCAAGGGCGACGACTACGCGATGATGGCCCAGCTCTGGATCCAGATCGAGGGCGTCCTCATCACCATCGTCTGGTCGGGCGTGGTGTCCTTCATCGCCTACAAGCTGGTCGACATGACCATCGGCCTCAGGGTGGACAGCGATACCGAGCGTCAGGGCCTCGACCTCGTCAGCCACGGCGAACAGGCCTACCACTCGTAAGACACGACCCGGCGGCGGTTGCTCCTCCCGCCTGGTCCGCCGCCGGACCGAAGACGGCCCGTGGGACCTCCCCCCACGGGCCGATCTCTGTTCGGGGGGGGGCCTCGCGCGACGGCCGCGTCTCGTCGGTCGGGGCACAGCCCATGGCGACCTTGCCGGCACCCTTTGCCATTGGCCGGGCCCGAGGAATGGCCTAAGGCTGTTCCGACCGGGACAGGAGAACCGACAATGCCCGCCACCTGGCTTTTCCGGGCCGTTCATTTCAGGCGCTTTGCCGGGATCGGGGCCCGCGGCCTGCCGCTCGAGGATGTCACGCCGCAGCGCAGCCGCGACCTGCCGATCGCCAGCGGCACCGTGCTTTTCGCTCTCCGGGTCTTAGCCCCGAATTGACCCGGACCGTCGTGCAGGCAGGAACTCCGCTCAAGGGCGTCGCGCTGGTCGTGGCGGCCACGCTCCTCTTCGCCACCGGAGACACGCTCGGCAAGCACCTGTCGATGCTTTACGCCGCGACGATGGTGCTTTCGGCGCGCTACCTCATCAACCTCGTCCTCGTGGTTGTCGCCATGTGGCCCCGCCACCGCAGCGCGGTCTGGGCCACGAACCGCACCGGCCTCGTCCTGTTGCGCGGCCTTCTGCTTGCCGTCGCGACCGTGACCATGCTGCTGTCGCTGCGCGTGATGCCGGTGGCCGAGACGGTGGCGCTCATCTACATCACCCCCGTCCTGCTGATGCTTGCCTCCGGGCCGATCCTGGGCGAGCGGGTGCCGCCGATCGGCTGGCTCTGCGCTGCGCTCGGCTTCATGGGCGTCCTTCTGATTGCGCGGCCCGGCAGCGGTCTTGACCCCTGGGGCGTCGCCCTCTGCCTCATCAACGCCATCCTCGGCACCGGCTACCACCTTCTGACCCGCATCCTGACGCGGACCGAGACGACGATGGCTCTCCTGTTCCACACCGCGCTGGTCGGCTCGGTCCTCTCGGTGGGCGCGACTCTGGTCATCGGGGGCGAATCGATGCCGACCCTGCCCGACATCGGCCTGATCCTCGCCTACGGCACCTGCGCGACCGTTGGCCACCTTCTTCTGACTTCGGCCTACCGCGAGGCCCCGGCCGCCACTCTCGCTCCGGTCAACTACATGCACATCGCCTTTGCGATAGGTCTTGGCTGGCTGGTGTTCCAGCAGATCCCGGATGCGCTTGGCTTCGCCGGCATGGCGCTGATCGCGGCGGCGGGGCTGGTGTCCGCCTGGCGGGCCAGCCGCTGACCGCCCCGATCCCCCTCCCGGCATGGCAGCTTGCCGCGCCCCGGCTGGTCGCCAGAACGCCGCGCGCAACGGTCCAAGGCATCGTCCGATCCGACGCCCGGCCCGCCGCACATCGCGCCCGGTCGATCCTCTGGTCGCTGGAGGACGCCAACGACGCCGCCGCCGACCCCCGCCCTCCGGCGCCGCAGCCTGACCCGTGACCGGGGCACCAAGATGGCCTGCCAGCCGGATCTCGCCCGCCGCCTGAAGATCGACATCCGGTTCTTCGACCCCCACGCACCCCGGCAGCGCGGATTGAACGAGACGACCGGTGGCCTTCTGCGTCAGGTCCTGCCGCAGGGTGCCGATCTACGCCAATTCTCCCGGCGCGATCTCGCCCACATCGCCAGGCTCATGAACGACCGCCCCCGCAAGACGCCGGGATGGAAACCTCCGGCTCAGGTCCTGGGCCTGGAGATCGAAAAGGCAGCCTCGATGTTGCAGGTCGAACTTGGGTTAACCAGGTCTGAACGCCCGCAGCCAAGCCATTGATTTCACTGGCCTGGAAAATGTGACCGCGCGCGGCGCCTCAGATCGCGGCCTTCCGCATCTCGTCCAGGTAGATCTCCCGCAGCCGGGTCGCCACCGGCCCCGGCTTGCCGGTCCCCACGGGTTTCCCATCCACCTCCACCACCGGCATCACGAAGATCGACGCGGCGGTACTGAACGCCTCATCCGCCCCCTGAGCCTCCGCCGGGGTGAAGGCCCGCTCCTCCACCTCGAACTGCGCCTCCGCCGCGAACCGCAGCACCGCCGCCCGGGTGATCCCGTGCAGGATATCGTTGCCCAAGGCCCGCGTGATGATCCGGTTCCCCTTCACGATGTAGGCGTTGTTCGAGGTCCCCTCCGTCACCGCCCCATCCTCATCCGTGAACCAGCTGTCATCGACCCCCGCCTTCTTCGCCGCCATCTTTCCCATCGACGGATACAGCAGCTGCACCGTCTTGATATCGACCCGGCTCCAGCGCAGGTCCGGGATCGTGATGACCTTGAAGCCGGTTTTCGCCGCTGGGGCGTCGGCGAGGTTCGGAATGTTCTGGGTGAAGGCCACCACCGTCGCCGGCAGATCGGCGGGCGGGAACAGGAACGAGCGATCCCCGGGATTGCCCCGCGTGACCTGCAGGTAGATCATCCCCTGGTCGATGCCGTTGCGGGCCACCAGTTCCCGGTGCATCGCCAGAAGCTCCTCCGAACTCAGGGGGCAGCTCATCTCCAGCTCGCGCAGCGACCGCTCCAGCCGCTTCACATGGCCCTCGAAGTCGATCAGCTTGCCGTCGAGGACCGAGGTCACCTCATAAACCCCGTCAGCCATCAGGAAACCCCGGTCGAAGATCGACACCTTCGCCTCGCCCTCGGGCAGGTAGTCGCCATTCACATAGACGGTGCGGGTCATGCTGTTATCCCCAAAGCTGCGGCAGGGCCGGGTGGATGTGGCGGTCGTCGTAGCGGACCGGATAGTCGCGGTCCTGCGCCATGTCGGCGGGGCCGTCAAGGTCGGACCAGTCGGCCCCCTGCGCCACCAGCACCGCCGGGGCCATGGACAGCGAGGTCGAGACCATGCAGCCGACCATCACCTTCAGCCCCAACCGCCGCGCCTCGTCGCGGGCCCGCAGTGCCTCGGTCAGTCCGCCGGTCTTGTCGAGCTTCAGGTTCACCACGTCATACCTGCCGACCAGCCCGGGCAGCGAGGCCACGTCGTGCGCGCTTTCGTCGGCACAGACCGGCAGGGGCCGCGCGATCTCGGCCAGCATGTCGTCAGCCCCCTGCGGCAGGGGCTGTTCCACCATCTCGACCCCCAGCCGAAGCAGATGCGGGGCAAGGTCGGCATAGATCTCGGGCGTCCAGCCTTCGTTCGCATCGACAATCAGGCGGACTCTGGGGGCACCCGCGCGGACCGCCTCAATCCGGGGCATGTCGGAGGGCGTGCCGAGCTTGACCTTCAGCAACGCCCGATGCGCATTCCGGGCTGCCGCCGCCCGCATCGCCTGCGGTGTATCGAGCGAGAGGGTGAAGGCGATCTCCACCGGCTGCGGCGGAGGAAGTCCGGCAAGCTGCCAGACCGGCCGACCCGTAGCCTTCGCCTCCAGGTCCCAGAGCGCACAATCCACCGCATTCCGCGCCGCACAGGGCGGCATCGCCTCTTGCAGGGCCGCGCGCGAGATCCCTTCGGGCAGAGCGCGGATCGCCGCGATCGCGCCCTCCACCGTCTCGCCGTAGCGCGGGTAGGGCAGGCCCTCGCCCCAGCCACGATGACCGCCGCGCGTCACGCTGGCCGTCACCACCCGCGCCTCGGTCTTGGACCCGCGCGAGATCGTGAAGGGATTGCGAAGATGGAAGGTCTCGGCCCGGGCGTCCAACATGGGCGGACTGTAGCGGGCAGATCCGGGCTGCGGAAGGTGGAAGAAATGCTGCGCCTGCAAAAGGCATATTGCGCTGCGGCGCGCAACATTATAACCGTGCAGCATAACACCGCGTAATATCCTTGCCCACGGGAAAACGTCATGAGCTTCCGCCTGCAACCCCCCGCCCCCGCCCGCCCGAACCGCTGCCAGCTGTTCGGCCCCGGCTCGCGGCCCGAGCTTTTCGCCAAGATGGCGGCGAGTGCGGCGGACGTCATCAACCTGGACCTGGAGGATTCGGTCGCCCCGGCCGACAAGCCGCAGGCGCGGGCGAACATCATCCGGGCGATTTCCGAAGTGGACTGGGGGCGCAAGACGCTGTCGGTGCGGATCAACGGGCTGGACACGCCCTTCTGGTACCGCGACGTCGTGGACCTGCTGGAGCAGGCGGGTGAACGGCTGGACCAGATCATGATCCCCAAGGTCGGCTGCGCGGCGGATGTCTATGCGGTCGATGCCCTTGTCACCGCCTGCGAGGCGGCGGCGGGGCGAAAAAAGCGGATCAGCCTGGAGGTCATCATCGAGACGGCAGCAGGCATCGCGCATGTCGAGGAGATCGCGGCCAGTAGCCCGCGTTTGCAGGCAATGAGCCTGGGCGCAGCGGATTTCGCGGCCTCGATGGGGATGCAGACCACCGGGATCGGGGGGACGCAGGAAAACTATTACATGATCCGCGAGGGGCAGAAATACTGGGCCGACCCCTGGCACTGGGCGCAGGCGGCGATCGTGGCGGCCTGCCGGACGCATGGGGTGCTGCCAGTGGACGGCCCCTTCGGCGATTTCAGCGACGACGAGGGTTTCCGGGCCCAGGCGCGGCGGTCGGCGACGCTGGGAATGGTCGGGAAATGGGCGATCCATCCGAAACAGGTGGCCTTGGCGAACGAGGTGTTCACGCCCTCCGAGGCCGCAGTGACCGAGGCGCGCGAGATCCTGGCGGCGATGGAGGCGGCCAAGGCCGCGGGCCAGGGCGCGGCGGTCTACAAGGGTCGGCTGGTGGACATCGCGTCGATGCGGCAGGCCGAGGTGATCGTGCGGCAGGCGGAACTGATCGGGGTCTGATCCTTACGGGTTGACGAGGTTCGGCGGGACCCGATCCTCGGCCCAGGCGATCAGGTTCTCCACCGCCATCATCCCCATGTTCTCGCGCACTTCCAGGCAGGCGGTGCCGAGATGGGGTAGCAGGGTGACATTCTGCATGGCCAACAGGGCGGCGGGCACCTCGGGTTCGAACTCATACACATCGAGCCCCGCTCCGGCGATCCGGCCTTGCTGCAAGGCGGCGATCAGTGCGGTCTCGTCCACCACATCGCCCCGCGAGATGTTCACGAAGATGCCCGAGGGCTGCATATGCGACAGCGCGGCGGCGTCGATCAGGTGATGCGTGGACTTGCCGCCCGGCACCGCCACCACCACGAAATCCGCCGCCATCGCCTCGGCCAGCCCGACCTGCCGGGCGGGCATCCCCGGATCGGCGACGGGCGAGCGGTTGTGGAACACCACTTCCATGCCGAACCCGTAGTGGCAGCGGCGGGCGATCGCCTTGCCGATCCGGCCCATGCCGATCACGCCCAGCCGCTTGCCGGAGACGTGGGTCCCCAGCATCTGCACCGGATGCCAGCCTTCCCAGCCGCCCGAGCGGACGAGGCGTTCCCCTTCCCCCAGACGGCGGGCGGTCATCAGGATCAGACCCAGCGCGATGTCGGCAGTGGCATCGGTGACGGCGCCGGGGGTGTTGGTGACGGCGACACCGGCGGCCCGGGCGGCCTCGGCGTCGATATGGTTGTAGCCGACGCCGAAGTTCGCGAGCAGCCGTGCCCGAGGCGCTGGCACATCGGCGAAGACATCTACCTGAAACCGGTCGCCCAGCGTGGGCAGCACCACATCGAAGTCGCGCAACGCGGCGCGGAGCTCCTGAGGCGAGAGCGGATCAGTCCGGTCGCGCAGCGTCACGTCAAAGCGGGCGCGGGCGGCATCCAGCACGCGGTCGGGCAGGCGTCGGGTGATGAGAAGCGACGGTTTCAGAACAGTTTTCCTCCCAGCGGAACCTCATGGTCCGGGCCGACCAGCACGACCTCGCCCTCGGCATCCGGCAGGCCTAGCACCAGCACCTCGGACAGGACCGGGCCGATCTGGCGCGGCGGGAAGTTGACCACGGCAAGGACCTGGCGCCCGATCAGCTGGTCGATGGTGTAATGCCGCGTGATCTGCGCCGAAGACCGTTTCTCGCCGACCCCGGGGCCGAAATCGACCCAGAGCTTGTAGGCGGGCTTGCGCGCCTCTGGGAAGGGCTCGGCGCGGGTGATTCGGCCGACGCGGATGTCCACCTTCACAAAGTCGTCGTAGGTGAGGGTCATCGGCCCAGCTCCCGTCCCCGGTCGGCGGCGGCCTTGACGGCGCGTTTCAGAAGGGCGGGAAAGCCGGTGTCGGGGTCCATCAGCACCGCAAGGGCTGCGGCGGTGGTGCCGCCGGGAGAGGTGACGTTGATCCGCAGTTGGGCGGCGGACTCGGGGCTCTGGAAAGCCAGTTCCCCCGCCCCGCAGACGGTGGCGCGGGCAAGCTGCATGGCGATGTCGGGGGGAAGACCCTCGGCCTCGCCCGCTGCGGCCATCGTTTCGATCAGGTGGAAGACATAGGCCGGACCAGAGCCGGAGACGGCGGTCACGGCGTCGATCTGGTCTTCGCTGCTCAGGTCCACCACCTGCCCCACGGCGGCCATCAGGTCGCGGGCGAGGGCGAAGTCGGCGTCGGAGACATGGGCGTTGCGGCATAGCGCGGTGATGCCCCTGCCCACCATCGCGGGGGTATTCGGCATGGTGCGGACGATGGCGGTGCGGGCGCCAAGGGCGTCCTCAAGCGTCGCGATCTTGGTGCCTGCCGCGATCGAGACGAAGAGCGTGCTGCCGTTGCCCAGGGCCTGCAATGCGGGCAGGGCGGTGCCCATCATCTGCGGCTTCACGGCCAGAAGGGCCACGGCTGGCGCGGACGGAACGCCCCGGTTCAGGTGAACGCCGCTGCCCTTCAGCCATTCGGTCGGGTTCGGCTCGATCACCCAGACCGAACCGGGCGGAACCCCTGCGGCCAGCCAGCCGGTCAAGAGCGCCGTCCCCATCTTGCCGCAGCCAAGCAGCACCAGCCCGTCACGGGCCACACGTTCCAAGGTCATGCAATCCCCCCTAAACCGGAGGAGAGGTTAGGCGCGGCCGTAAGCCTCGGCAATGGCGACTTTCATCGACTCGGCCGGCGACTGGTCGCCCCAGGAAACCAGCTGGAAGGCGGGGTAAAAGCGCTCGCAGGCACTGACCGCGCTGGCGATCAGGCGGTCGATCTGTTCCGGGCCTGCCATCTGGCCGCCGGACAGCACGAGACCATAGCGCCAGACCATAAGCTTCTGCTCGGCCCACCAGGTGAAGGCCCCCGACCAGACCATGTCGTTGCAGCGGTTCAGCACATCGTAAAGCGCCGGAAGCTTGTCAGCCGGCGGGTCCATCTCGAAGGTGCAGATCAGGCGCAGGGTTTCGTCCTGATCGCTCCATGCGAGGGTCAGCGAATAGGTGCGCCACTGGCCTTCGACCGCCATGGCGATCTGGTCATCGGTGACGCGGTCGAATTCCCAGGCGTGGTGTTCGGCCAGAGTCTCGACGATGTCGATCGGATGCAGATCTTCCATCGCAGCGTAGTCTTCGGAAAGCGACATGCCCGGCCTCATGATGAAGCTTCTAAGGGGCCGAAACCCACTAGAAACTGGGTATCTGGCAAGGGTCTGCGTTTGCCTGATGCATCCCTTACTAGATATGGTGGGACAGGAGCGAAAGCCTGTAAAGCGAATTCTTGCGAAAATAGCTGTGGAAAAGCGGATTTCCTTGTGGGGAGAGTCTGCAGAGTCAAAGACTTGCCGTTTCAGGACTCGTCAGGCGGGTGGGACACACGTCAGGGAAGAAAAAGCCCCCGTGCGGGGGGCGCACGGGGGTATGTCGGGAATGGTCGGGCCATTCAGGGGCAGACTGGCCGGACCGGGCGATGGGGACAGATCGCATCTCCGAACGCGATCAGACTGGCCGAGCGCTGAATCGGAAATGTGACAGGACGGCGTGAGGACGCATGAATCCTGTGGATCATTTCCGGCGAGAGCGGATCATTCCGGTGATGTCGAACACCTGTTCAAGAATGGGTCGCGCAATCGCATCGGCGCGGTCCGCACCGTCGGCAAGGATGCGGTCGATCTCTCCCGGGTCGGCCATCAGTCGGTTCATCTCGGTAGTGATCGGCGACAGCTTTGCCACCGCCAGGTCGGCCAGGGCCGGTTTGAACGTGCCGAACTGGGCACCGGCGAAGTCGCGGATGACCTGTTCGACCGTGTGTCCGGCCAAAGCCGCATAGATGTTCACGAGGTTCCGCGCCTCGGGGCGGTCCTTCAATCCCTCGACGCTTTCCGGCAGCGGGTCCGGGTCGGTCTTGGCCTTGCGGATCTTGGCGGCGATGGTGTCGGCGCTGTCGGTCAGGTTGATGCGCGACTGGTCCGAAGGGTCGGACTTCGACATCTTCTTGGTGCCATCGCGCAGCGACATGACCCTGGTCGCGGCGCCTTCGATCAGGGGCTCCACGACCGGGAAGAAATCCACCCCGTAGTCGTTGTTGAACTTGATCGCGATGTCGCGGGTCAGTTCCAGATGCTGCTTCTGGTCCTCGCCCACCGGGACCATGGTGGCGTGATAGACCAGGATGTCGGCGGCCATCAGCGCGGGATAGGCGAACAGACCAAGGCTGGCCGCTTCGGCGTTCTTGCCGGCGGTCTTGTCCTTCCACTGGGTCATGCGGCCCATCCAGCCCATGCGCGCGACGCAGTTGAAGATCCAGGCCAGTTCGGCATGGGCGCTGACCTGGGACTGGTTGAACAGGATGGAGCGTTTGGGGTCGATCCCCGCCGCGATGAAGGCGGCCGCTCCCTCGCGCGTCTGCTGGCGCAGCTTCGCGGGGTCCTGCCAGACGGTGATCGCGTGCATGTCGACCAGGCAGTAGATCGTCTCGATCCCCTCGTCCTGCTTTTCGACAAAGCGTTTCAGCGCGCCAAGGTAGTTGCCCAGCGTCAGCCCGCCCGAGGGCTGGATGCCCGAGAAGATGCGCGGCTGGAAGGTTTTCGGCGTTTGGACCGCCGAAGCCTGCGAGGTCATGAGATTGCTCCGTCTGGAAAGTCCTGCCGAACCCGCGTAATCCAAGGGACAACAGGCGTCAATCGGGCGAGGCGGGCAGGACAGCATGGATCAGGACATCAACGCGCCTCCGCTTAATCCGCTGCCCTGGATCGTCTGGGTGCTGGCCCTGCCGCTGATCGCGATGGAGGTGGTTCTCTCGCTTGCCGAGGCTGGGCTGGTCGGGGGCGTGCAGGGCGCCGGCTGGCGGTTGCAGGCGGTGGAGCGCTTCGGGCTGTTCCCCGAGCTTCTGAAATACCAGTGGGAAACCGGCGGCCATCCGCTGGCCGAATTGCACCGGCTTGTCAGCTACACCCTTGTCCACGGCAGTTTCACTCACGCGCTTTTTGCGGTGGTGATGGTTCTGGCCCTGGGCAAATGGGTCGGCGAGGTGTTCCGCTGGTGGGCCGTGCTGATCGTGGTGTTGGGGTCGGCTGCCGCGGGGGCGGTGTCCTACGGGCTGTTGATCCCCGGCATCAGGATGCAGCTGATCGGGGCCTATCCGGCGATCTACGGGCTGATCGGGGCCTTTACCTTCATGGTCTTCACCAACCTGTCGCGGGTCGGCGCGAATAAGTGGCGCGCCTTTTCGCTGATCGGGTTCCTGCTGTTCTTCCAGTTCGTCTTCGGGATGCTGTTTGGTGGCGGCTGGGACTGGGTTGCGGATGTGAGCGGCTTTGCCTTCGGCTTTCTGGTGTCCGTCGTGATCAGCCCAGGCGGCTTTCGGCGGGTGCTGGAACAGGTGCGTCAGCGCTGACGGCGCAGCGCCCTGAGGTCAGACAGGCGCACCGCCCTTAGCCCGAAGGCGGCGACGGCATAGCTTGCCATGCCAAGCGCGATCAGCAGGACCAGCGCCAGGATGCGCCAGGCCTGCGCCTCGAGCAGCGGATGCAGCAGGCTCCACCCGCCCCAGAGCGCCGCGCCCATCAGCGCCGAGGCCGCCGCAATGCGCCAGAGCCGCGACAGGAAGCGGGCGTCGAAGCGGGTCTCCTCGCCCAGACGACGCGCGCCCCTCCAGAGCTGTCCGACCATGACCCAGGCCGACAGCGTGGTGGCCCAGGCGGCGGCGGAGAAGCCGATCCAGGGCATCAGGCCGAAGGCCAGCGCGGCGTTCAGGATCATGGACCAGACGGCATAGCGGAAGGGGCTGCGGGTGTCCTCGCGGGCGTAGAACAGCGGTTGCAGCGCTTTTTGCAGCACGAAGGCGGGCAGCCCCAGGCCGTAGATCGCCAGGGCCAGCGCAGTGGCTGCGGTGTCGTCAGGGCCGAACTGCCCTCGCTGATACAGGACCTGAGTGATCGGCAGCGCGATCACCACCAGCGCCACGGCGGCGGGAAGGGTCAGAAGCAGCGCGAACTCGGTGCCGCGGTTGAAGGCCTCGCGGCCCCCGGCGCTGTCCCCGGCCTGAAGGCGGCGGCTGAGTTCGGGCAGAAGGACAGTGCCGACGGCGATGGCGACGACGCCAAGCGGCAGCTGATACAGGCGGTCGGCATAGACCAGCCAGGAGATCGCGCCCTCGGTGCCGGAGGCGACCTGGCGCGAGACGAGGAGGTTGATCTGGACGACCCCGCCGACCAGAAGCGCGGGGCCCATGTTGACCATCAGACGGCGGAAATCCGGGGTGAGGTTCGGCAGGCGTAGCTTTGGGATGAACCCGATCCGGCGGGCGGCGTAGAGAGTCCAGGCCAGTTGCGCGATGCCGGTGATCGGGGTGGTCCAGGCGAGCGTCAGGCCCATGTCCCAGCCCATCCGGTGCGCCAGCAGCATGGCGAGGATGAACACGATGTTCATCATCACCGGCACCGCCCCGGCTTCGGCGAAATGGCCGTGCGCGTTCAGGATGCCGGAGAGAAGCGCGAAGAGCGAGATGAAGCCGATGTAGCAAAAGGTGATCCGGCCGAAATCGACCGCCATGTCGAAGCGCCCATCGCCGACGAAGCCTGCGGCCATCGCCCAGACAAGGGCGGGCATGGCCAGCGTGCCGATCAGCGTGAAGACGATCAGAAAGGCAGTCAGCCCGGAAAAGGCGTTCTGCGCGAAGTCCTCGGCATCGGTCCCGGCTTCCAGCTTCTTGGAATAGAGCGGCACGAAGGCCTGGTTGAACGCCCCTTCCGCGAAGAAGCGGCGGAACATATTCGGCAGGCTGAAAGCCACGTTGAAGGCATCCGCCACCGGCCCGGCGCCCAGGTAGGCGGCCATCATCAGCTCGCGCACCAGACCCGCGCCGCGCGACACCAGCGTCCAGCCGCCCAGCGTCACGATGTTGCGGATCATGCCGCGCGCGCCGCTCATGTCGCGGCCCTTTCGGCCCCTTCCGCGATGGCCTGGCGCAGCTTCCGCTCCAGCGCCTCCTGCCGGTGTTTCTGGTGCAGCTTCAGGCCGAACATGTCCTTGACATAGAACGTGTCCACCACCTGCGCGCCGTAGGTCGCGATCACGGCACTGGCGATGTAGATGTTGTTCACTGCCAGCGTCCGGGTCAGGTCGAACAGCAGACCGGGGCGGTCCCGGGTATCGACCTCGATGATCGTGTAGATGTCGGACCCTTCGTTGTCGAACATGATGTGGGTCGGGAACCGGAACTCGCGTTCGTGCTTCTTGATCCGGTCGCGGTCCTTCAGCGCCTCGCGTGCCACCACCTCGCCCTTCAGGGTCTTGTCGATCATCTGGCGCAGGCGGGGCAGGCGGGCGACCTCGTAGGGGTGGCCCTCGATATCCTGGACCCAGAAGACGGCGGTCGCGTAGCCGTCTTTCGAGGTATACGTGCGCGCGTCCACCACGTTCGCGCCGACCAGAGCCAGCGCGCCCGCGAGGCGGGAGAAGATGCCGGGATGGTCGGCCAGCGCGAAACAGGCACGGGTCGCGTCGCGGTCGGGGTCGGGGTGCAGGTCGATGCGGATCTCGTCGTCGCCGATGCCTTGCAGAAGCCGGGCAAAGACCTCGTGCGTGTCGGTGGACAGACCCTGCCAGTAGGGCGGGTAGTGGCGAGTCAGCTCGTGTTCGACGGCCGCCTGGTCCCAACCCTTCAGCCGCAGGGCAAGGGCCCTCGTCGCCTCTTCCTGCCGGTTCTCGCGGTTTAGCGTTTCCAGCCCGCCTTCCAGCGCCTCGGCGGTCTGCTTGTACAGCTGGCGCAGAAGCATTGCCTTCCAGTTGTTCCAGGTCCCCGGCCCGACGCCGCGGATGTCGCAGACCGTGAGGACGGTGAGGAGGTCCAGCCGTTTCCGCGTCTTTACCGCCTTGGCAAAGTCGCGCACCGTGCGGGGATCGCCGATGTCGCGTTTCTGCGCCATGTCGGACATCAGAAGGTGATAGCGCACCAGCCATTCCACCGTCTCGCATTCCTCGGCATCCAGACCCAGCCTCGGGGCCACCCGGCGGGCGATCTGGGCGCCCAGGATGGAATGGTCCTCGGGCCGGCCCTTGCCGATGTCATGCAGCAGCAGCGCCACATAAAGCACTCGCCGGTTCACCCCCGCCTTCAGGATGCCGCTGGCCACGGGAAGTTCCTCCACCAGCTCTTCGCGCTCGATCTGGGCGAGGCAGGAGATGGTCTGGATGATGTGCTCGTCCACCGTGTAGTGGTGATAGACGTTGAACTGCATCATCGCGACGATGGGCTCGAATTCCGGGATGAAGGCTGCGAGAACCCCCAGTTCGTTCATCCGGCGCAGGGCGCGTTCGGGGTTGCCGTGCTTCAGCAAGAGGTCGAGGAAGATGCGCTGTGCCTCGGGGTCCTCGCGCATCTCGTCGTCGATCAGGTCGAGGTGCTGCGTGACGATCCGCATCACGTTCGGATGCAGAAGATACTTCGTCCGCAGGGCCTCTTCGAAAACCCGCAGGAGGTTCAGCTTGTCGGCCAGGAAGGCCTTGGGATCGGCGACGTCGATCCGGCCCTGCACCAGCTTGTAGCCCTTCTTGACCCGCTTGGTCATCTTGAAGATGCCGAAGAGGCTGGCCTCGCGCTTGGCGTGGCGGGCTTCAAGCTCGGTCAGGAAAATGCGGGTCAACTCGCCCACCCGGGTCGCCAGGCGGAAATAGTCCTGCATGAAATGCTCGACCGCGCGGCGTCCGGCGGTGTCGCGGTAACCCATGCGAGAGGCGACCTCGACCTGCAAGTCGAAGGTCAGCGTGTCGGTCGGTCGGCCGGTGATGTAGTGCAGATGGCAGCGCACCGCCCAGAGGAAATCCTCGGCCCGGGCAAAGCTGTCGAATTCCTCGCGCGACAGAAGCCCCGCGCCCACCAGTCCCTCGGCACTGGGCACGCGGTTGAGATACTTCCCGATCCAGTAGACCGTCTGAAGGTCGCGCAGCCCGCCCTTGCCTTCCTTCACGTTGGGTTCCAGCACATAGCGCTGGCCGCCCTGCCGCTTGTGCCGTTCAGCCCGTTCGGCGAGCTTGGCCTCGATGAATTCGGGGCCGGAATTGCGGAACAGATCGCCCCAGAGCCGCGCGTCCAGATCCTCGGCCAGGGGCCGGTGGCCGCAGATGAAGCGGTGCTCCAGCAGGGCGGTGCGGATCGTGATGTCCTCGCGGCCGAGGCGAAGGCAGTCCTTCACCGTACGGCTGGAATGGCCGACCTTCAGCTTCAGGTCCCAGAGCATGTAAAGCATCGTTTCGATGCCGCTTTCCGCCCAGGGGGTGACCTTCCAGGGGGTCAGGAACAACAGATCCACGTCGGATTGCGGCGCCATCTCGGCCCGACCGTAGCCGCCCACCCCCAGGACGGCGATGCGCTCGGCCTCGGTCGGGTTCGCCAGCGGATGCAGATGCATGGCGGCGGCCAGGGTCACCTCGACCAGGACATCGGTCAGCGCCGCCTGCGCGGTGATCAGCGCCCGGGCGTGGCGCGGGGTCTGGCGGAACGCGGCCTCGAATGCGGCCCCGGCCTCGGTCTTGGCAGCCTGCAACTCGCGCACGACGCGGGCGCGGGCCGCCTTGCCGTCTTCGTCCGGGCCCAGGACATCCAGCACCCGTGCGGTCAGGACCTTGGCACCAGGCACGGCATAGGCGGCCCCGGGAGGTGCCTGCACCGCCGGAGCCGCCGCAATGGCTTTCACGATTGCGGGACCCTGCGTCAGAATCCGGCGCCGCCGAAGCTGCGCGGCGCGGCATCGACCACGACAACCTGGCCTCCCCGGATCTGCGCGACGGCGAGGCCGCGCTGATTGGTGCCGTTCGGAAGGAAGCGGAAGATTCCCGACACGCCTGCGAACCCGGCGGACTGGGTGAGGTCAGCCTTGCTCAGCGGCGCGCCGCCCTTGACCCGCCCGGCCAGCGCCCCGATGGCGGCGATCCCGTCATAGGCCAGGGCCGCAACCGGCAACGGCTGACTGCCATAGGCCGCCTGATAGCGCGCGCCGAACTGCGCGGTCAGGCCCGGATCGGGCATCGCGAACCAGCCACCCTGCACTCCGGGCAGCGAGAGCGTCGCGGGCGGAATGTCCCAGCGGGTCAGGCCGATGAACTGCGTCGTCGCCTTGTCGATGCCGTTGTCCACCAGCAACTGGCTGAGCAAAGGCAGCGCCCCCGCCGTGTCCGCCGTGAGGAACAGCGCCGTCGCGCCCGAGGACCGGGCGGTTCCGACGATGCCAGGCGCCGCCTGGACGATGCCGTTCTGCGAGAATTCGTAAGACGTCACGCCCACGACCGAGCCTCCTGCGGCAGCAACACCACGCTCGATCGCGGCCTTGCCCACTTCGCCCGCGACATTGCGGTCATGCACGATCAGGATCTTCGACTTGCCGTTCTTCACCGCAAAGCGCGCCAGCCGCGCGGCGGTTACGTCAAAGGTCTGGCCCAGAACAAAGACGTTGCCACCCGCGATGGCCGCGTTGTTCGAGAAGGCCAGCACGTTCACCCCGGAATTGGCCACCGCCACACCCGCGGCATTGGCCTCTTCGGAATAGAACGGACCCAGGATCACCTGCGCCCCCTCGTCCACTGCCTGCCTGGCCAGAGCCGAAGCCTTGGCCGGGCTGCCGCCCGTGCGATAGACCCGCAGGTCGATCTTAACGCCGGACAGATCGGCCATGGCCAGCCGGGCGGCATTTTCGAGGTTGGCGCCGAAGAGCTCGTCCTGCGACTGGCCCGAGCCCGAGGGAATGAGCAGCGCAACCTGAACCGCCCCGCCCTTTCCAGGCGGCACGATGCCCGGTCCCTGATCCGGAACGCAGGCCGAAAGCACCATGGCACCCAAGGCAAGACAGACCTGACCCAGCGACTTGCGGGCCCGACGAATAACGGACAACATGGTGGTTCCTCACTGTTGCAGTGCGACTGCGATTGCGAGCCAAGGTAAAGGGTTCGATGCTGGAAGTAAACTTGTGAGGCAGACCTCCGATACCCCTGATTCCCCGGCAAAACCTGGCCTGCGCGCCATTCCGCCGGGCCTGCACTTCGTGTCGACGCCCATCGGCTCGGCGCGCGACATCACGCTGCGCGCGCTGGACGTGCTGGCCGGCGCTGATGTCCTGGTGGCCGAGGATACCCGGACGCTCCGCCATCTGATGGAGATCCATGGCATCCCGCTGAACGGGCGTCAGGTCATCGCCTATCACGACCATTCGGGCGAGGTACAGATGCAGCGCCTCCTTGGTCTACTGGCCGAGGGCAAGAGCCTGGCCTACGCCTCCGAAGCCGGGACGCCGCTGATTTCCGACCCCGGCTTCGAGCTGGCGCGGGCGGTGGCGGCCGCTGGCCTGCCGATGAGCGCGGCACCGGGGCCCTGCGCGGCAATCTGCGCGCTCACGCTTTCCGGGTTGCCCTCGGACCGCTTCCTCTTCGCGGGATTCCCACCCTCGGCACAGGGGGCCCGCCGAACCTTCCTGGAGGACCTCGCGCCGATCCAGGCGACGCTGATCCTCTACGAAAGCCCGAAGCGGCTGGCCGCGCTGTTGACGGACATGGCCGCGACACTGGGCGGGAGCCGACAGGCCGTCGTCTGCCGCGAGCTGACCAAGCGCTTCGAGGAAGTGCTGCGCGGCAGCCTGACGGACCTGGCCGCACAGATCGAACGGCGCGAGATCAAGGGCGAGGTCGTGGTTCTGGTCGATCGCGCCGCCCGAACCGAAGCGACGGAGGAAAGCATCGCTGCCGCGCTGGATACGGCCTTGCAGAGCATGTCCGTTAAGGATGCCGCAAGTTTTGTGTCGCAAGATCTGAACGTGTCGCGCAAGATCGTCTACCGGATCGCCCTCGCCCGCAGCCAAGGTTAGCCATGCCGTTCGACTTCGTCTCTTCTCCTGCCCGGACGACCCGCAAGGCGCGCGGGCTGACCAACTATCTGGCTGGACATGCGGCAGAGGCTTCGGTCGCACGGTATTACGAAGACCGTGGCGTGTCGATCTGCGCGCGCAACTGGCGCGGCCTGACCGGCGAGATCGACCTGATCGGCCGCGACGGCGATGTGGTCATCTTTGTCGAAGTCAAGCACAGCCGGACCTGGGACATGGCCGCGACCCATGTCTCTGACGCTCAGATCCGGCGCATCTTTGCCTCGGTGGACGAGTTCGTGGCTTCCGAACCAAGGGGGCTTCTGACCGATGTGCGCATCGACCTTGCGCTGGTCGACGGCCAGGGGCGCATCGAGATTGTCGAAAACGCCTTCGCAGGCTGAATTGCATCTTTCGGCAGCATCGGCCATCACTTCCTCCGAATGAAGGAGTGCGCCATGCCGTTGAAGGTAGCCCTGCAGATGGACCCTATCGGGTCGGTCAACATCAACGCCGATTCGACGTTCCGAATTGCGCTGGAAGCTCAGGCGCGGGGGCATCGGCTGTTCTACTACACCCCGGACCGGCTTGCGTTTGTCGAGGGCAGGGTCATGGCGCGCGGGTGGCCGATCGAGGTTCGGCGCGAAGTCGGCAATCACGTCACTTATGGCGAAGAGACCGAGGTAGACCTGGGCGACTACGACGTCGTCTGGCTGCGCCAGGATCCGCCTTTTGACATGGGCTACATCACCACGACGCACCTTCTGGAGATGATCCATCCGAAGACGCTGGTGGTGAACGATCCCTTCTGGGTCCGCAATTCGCCGGAAAAGCTGCTGGTCCTGCGTTTTCCCGACCTCACCCCTCCGACTGCCATCGCCCGCGATCTGGCCACCATCCGCGCCTTCAAGGCGCGCCATGGCGACATCATCCTGAAGCCCCTGTACGGCAATGGCGGTGCGGGGGTCTTCCGGTTGGACCCGAACGACCGAAACCTGTCCTCGCTGCACGAGCTGTTCATGGGTATCAACCGCGAGCCGCTGATCGTGCAGAAATACCTGCCCGCGGTTGCGCAGGGCGACAAACGTGTGATCCTTGTCGATGGTGAGCCGGTCGGCGCGATCAATCGCGTGCCCCAGGCCGGAGAGACCCGGTCGAACATGCATGTCGGCGGCCGACCCGAGAAGATCGGCCTCACCGACCGCGACCTGGAAATCTGCCGCACCATTGGCCCTGTCTTGCGCGAGAAGGGTCAGATATTCGTCGGAATTGACGTCATCGGCGACTGGCTGACCGAGATCAATGTCACCTCGCCCACCGGCATCCAGGAGCTGGAGCGGTTCGACGGCACCAATGCTGCCCGGCGCATCTGGGAAGTGATCGAGGCCAAGCGCGCCTAAGTGAGGCCGCTGTCCGGGTAGGACCGCAGCACGTCCCAGACCAGTTCCTTCATCCAGTCGGCCTGTTTCGCGGAAGGCCAGCCCGGCTCGCCCCGCAGGTTGGGCAGGGTGCGGGGGTCGCGGCCGTAGATCACCGCGTAATGCGCCACCGCCATGAGGTAGGCGCCCTTGGCGTTGGGGTGGATGGTGTCCTCGAACAGGTCCTTGATCCGCGTCAGCCCCGGCGCGGTGCCCGCCGAAATGGCATCGAGGACCGCTGCCATGATCTTCGGCCCCGGGATCACCCGCATCCGCGGGCTGCCCTTGGCGCGGTGGGCGTTCACCTGATCCGCCACCTGCTGCCACGCCCCCATTTCAAGGTCCAGCCTCTCGCGCAGGGGGATCAGCCGTTCGTCCGGCATGTCATACTCGTCGGTGTTGCCCGGCCCGCTGCGGATGTCGACCCAGGAGGCGTAGTAGATCGTTTCCGCCCCCTTGCCGCCCTTGCCCTTGCTCCAGGCGTGATCGAACCACTTCTGCGTGTAGTCGACCGACTCCTCCCATTCGATTGCCGAGCGCACCGGCACCCGTTCGGTCAGAACCAGCACGTCATAGCGGGCAATGTCACGGCGGGCATAGACCGGAAGGTTCATATCGTTGATCCACCGCAGTTTCGCCGTGCTGCCCGGGATCGTCGAGCGGTCGATCACCATGCCGCGCGATTTGGGCCCACCTGCCGCCTGCACCAGGATCGAGAGCGGATGCGGCAGGGGATCGGTCAGGCTGTGCCCCGACATCACGACCCGCAGGTTGAAGGTCCGCTCCTTGCCGGTCTCCGCCCGCAGGGCCGCAGGGGTCGTCGCCAGAGGAAGGCAGGCGAGGCCGCCAAGGACCGCGCGCCGGTCAAGAAGATCAGGCATCGGAAAACCCTTTACGAAATGAGCAGTGCCGGAAAAGCCTACAGGCGGCAGATGGGCTGCGAAAGGGTCTGCGGCAAGTCCTTCGGGAAAACATCTGCGGGCCGATGGCGGAAAATGGTCGTATACGACCACGCGGGGGCTGGACCGGTACCAGATGTTCCCTAGGCTTGCACGATATTGCCGGGGTTCAAGGAATGCGCGCGATCCTGCTGTTGATCCTGACGACCTTGCCTGCCTTCGCGGAAACGCCCGGCGGGGCAGAGGAGTTCGGCACGCTCAACCCCGAGGAAATGACCATCGCCCGCATCCTGGACGACGTGGCTCGGGGCGAGACCAGCATGATGGCCTGCGCCGCCGGGTACGGGATCACCAAGAAGGGCGATCACGATCATGCCCGCGACGTCTTCGAGGCCTGTGCCCGCGATGGCTGGACCGGGGCGATGACCTGGATGGCGCAGCTGGACGACAACGGGCTGGGCGCAGCGGAGGAGGATCCCGCCCGTGCGGCGCACTGGGACCGGATGGCCGCCGAGGCGGGCGACCCGGTGGGCATGTTCAACTACGGGCTTGACCTGATGCGCGGCCGGGGCGTTTCCGCTGACGAGGCAGCCGGCCGCGCCCTGGTGGACCGGGCGGCCGAGGCGGGGCTGCCTGTCGCACAGCGCCTACAGGCGGCGGGCTATGACCTCGACGAGGTGACGCCCGACGCCGACAACTGGAAATACGAAGGTCGGCTTTACTGACCCCCCAACCAAGGTCGCATAGGCCGGAGGGCAGAATCATGGCTTACTCGCTGGCATCAGATGGAGGAGGACCCAAGATGCGCTGGACGAAACCGAAAGCAGTGGAAGTGCGCTGCGGCATGGAAATCAACATGTACGGCCCGGCCGAGGACGACCGCACCCTGGTCTGATCCGAAAGCCACACCATGATCCTGACGGTACTTGGCGCCGCTGCGGGCGGCGGGGTGCCGCAATGGAACTGTGCCTGCCGGAACTGCTCCCTGGCCCGCGCCGGCGACCTGCCACGGATGACGCAATCGTCCGTGGCTGTTTCATTGGACGGCACCGACTGGGTGGTGCTGAACGCCTCGCCCGACATCCGCGCCCAGCTTTGCTCGGCGCGCTTTGCGCCGCCCGGATTGCGCGGCAGTCCGGTCAAGGCCGTGGTCGTCACGAATGCCGATGTCGACCACATCGCGGGCCTGTTGTCGCTGCGCGAGGGGACGGGCTTCGACCTCTGGGCCAGCGCCGAGACGCATGGGGTGCTGGCGGCAAGCCCGGTGTTCGGGGTCCTGTCTGATGTGGTGGCGCGACGGCAGATGTCGCTGGATCAGGGCTTCTCGCCCCTGCCCGGCCTGACCGTCACCCCCTTTGCCGTCCCCGGCAAGGTGGCGCTGTTTCTGGAGGAGGCCCTGGGCGCCGGCCACCGGATGGGAGGGCAGACCGTGGGGCTTGAGATCACCGGGGACGGCAGGCGCGTCCTTTACATCCCCGGCTGTGCCGCGCTGCCCGACTGGCTTCTCGACCGGGTCGAGGGAGCGGATGTGCTGCTGTTCGACGGAACGGTATTTGCCGATGACGAGATGATCCGCGAGGGTGTCGGCACCAAGACCGGCGCGCGGATGGGACATGTGGCGATCGGGGCGCCGGACGGCACGCTCCAGCGCTTTGCGGGCAGAAGGATCGGACGCAAGGTCCTGATTCACATCAACAACACAAATCCGATCCTGCGCCCCGACAGCCCCGAACGGGCCGCAGTCGAAGCAGCGGGATGGGAGGTCGCACAGGATGGGATGGAGGTGACGGCATGACCGAGATGGGCAAACCGATGGGCGCCTTCGAGGCCCGGCTGCGCAGGATCGGCGACGAACGCTATCACGACCGCCACCCGTTCCATCAGCTCTTGCACGGCGGCAAGGCGTCGGTCGATCAGGTCCGGGCCTGGGTGGTGAACCGCTGGTATTACCAGAGCCGCATCCCGATGAAGGACGCGGCCTTCATGAGCCGGGTCGAGGACCCCGACCTGCGCCGCGCCTGGCGCTCGCGCATCGAGGATCACGACGGCACAGAGACCCGCGACGGCGGCATCCGGCGCTGGCTGAAACTGGCCGAGGCGGTGGGGTTGGATCCCGACTATGTGGCCTCTGGCGTGGGCGTGATGCCCGCGACGCGCTTTGCGGTGGACGCCTATGTCCACTATGTCCGCGAACGGCCCCTGTTGCAGGCCGTGGCCTCCTCGCTGACCGAGCTTTTCGCGCCGAAGATCCATGCCGAACGGATCGCGGGCCTTCTGGAGCACTACGACTTCGCCACGCCCGAGACGCTGGCCTATTTCCGCCACCGCCTGGGCGAGGCGCCGAAGGATGTGGCCTTCGGGCTGCAATGGGTGCTGGACCATGCCCGCACGCCCGAGGAACAGGACGCCGCCGCCGCCGCGCTGGTGTTCAAGACCGAGGTCCTCTGGGCGCAGCTTGATGCTCTGTGGCATGGCTATGTCCAGCCCGGCCACATCCCGCCCGGCGCCTGGCGGCCGGGTGAGGGGCTGCTGTGATCCCGGTCCTGCCCCCCGGCGTGCGGCTGCACTGGGATGCGGTGCGGGGCAGCCATGTGCTTCTGGCGCCGGAACGGGTGCTGATGCTGGACGAGGTGGGCCATGCGATCCTGTCCCGGGTGGACGGGACGACGCCGGTGGATGTGCTGGTCTCGGGCCTGGCCGCCGACTTCGCCGCCCCGGTCGAGGAGGTCGGGCCGGATGTGACCGAGTTCCTGACGGGCCTTGCCCGCGAACGGCTGGTGGACCTGCATGCCTGACGGTTCCCGCCCCGTTCCCCCGCCGATCGCGATGCTGGCCGAGCTGACGCATCGCTGCCCGCTCTCCTGCCCCTACTGCTCGAACCCCGTCGATCTGGCCCGCCGCGAGGCAGAGCTGACGGCGGGGCAATGGGCGGATGTCTTCCGACAGGCCGTGGCCTTGGGCGTGTTGCAGGTGCATCTGTCGGGGGGCGAGCCGGCCTCGCGCCGGGATCTGGAAGAGATCGTTGCGGCGGCCCGGGACGCGGGGCTTTATGCCAACCTTATCACCTCGGGCATCGGGCTGACGCCCGAGCGGATCGCCGCGCTGGTGGCGGCGGGAATGGACCATGTGCAGCTGTCGGTGCAGGGGACCCGCGCCGAGACGGCGGATCGGGTGGGCGGCTACAAGGGCGGGTTCGCGCGGAAGATGGCGGTGGCCGAGGCCATCGCAGCGGCGGGGGTGGCGCTGACCCTGAACGCGGTGATGCACCGGCACAATCTGGCGGAATTGCCCGAGGTCTTCGACCTGGCCGAGCGGTTGGGCGCGCGGCGGGTGGAGGTGGCCTGCGTGCAGTTCCAGGGCTGGGCCCTGGAGAACCGGGCCGTGCTCCAGCCGACGCGGGCACAGGTGGATGAGGCGAAGCGACTGGTGGCCGAGGCCCGCGCCGCGCGGCAGGGACGGCTGGTGATCGACTTCGTCCCGCCCGACTACTACGCCGACCTGCCCAAGGCCTGCATGGGGGGCTGGGGGGCGACGGGGCTCAACATCGCGCCGGACGGGGCGGTGCTGCCCTGCCACGCGGCACAGACGATCCCGGGGATGCGGTTCGCAAATGTGAGGGACGTGCCGCTGGCGGAAATCTGGTATCGGGGGCCCGCCTTCGCGGCGTTCCGGGGGACGGATTGGATGCCGGAGCCCTGCCGGTCCTGCGACCGGCGGGAGGTCGATTTCGGGGGGTGCCGCTGCCAGGCGCTGGCGGTGCTGGGCGACGCCTCGGCCCCGGACCCGGTCTGTCGGCGGACGCCGGGGAGGGCGAAGCTGGATGCTCTCCTCGCGGCCGAGGGGAATGGGCCGGGGCTGGAGGTCGCGCGCTGGCGGCGGATCGGCGGGTAGCGCGAAATGCGCGGGCAAGGGTATGCGGCCAATCTGTTCAATGGGTTGGCCGTGTCTGTTCAGGATCGGCGGGCTCTTGCACGAAGCGGAGCATAGTGTGCTCATGCTTTGGAGGGGTCAGAATTTCATGGGGTTTCATCATCTGAGTTGTTCAGATCGGGTTCTCGGCACTCTGGTCGAGAGCAGGATACGGCTGCTCACCCTTGCGAAGATGGCGGGCAACGGCGCCGCAGCGGCCCTGGAGGGCTTTTCCCGCCAGATGAAACGCCTTTCCGCCTTCCTGCGCCGCAGCCTGACCTATGACCGAGGCGCCGAGATGGCCTGCCACCCGGAACTCGCCCGCCGCCTGAAGATCGACAGCCGGTTTTGCGACCCCCACGCGCCCCGGCCGCGCGGATCGAACGAGACGACCGGTGGCCTTCTCCGTCAGGTCCTGCCAAAGGGAACCGATCTGTGCCAGTTCTTGTGGCGCGATTTCGAGAGCATCGCCAGGCTCATGAACGACCGCCCCCGCAAGACGCCGGGCTGGAAAACTCCGGCTCAGGTCCGCGCCGAGGAAATCGAAAAGGCAGCCTCAGATGTTGCAGGTCGAACTTGGGTTAACCGAACGCTAACCTTTGACCGCTGGCTTTCGGGGGCCGCATGACGATCTACATCGATGCCGATGCCTGCCCGGTGAAGGGGGAGGCGGAGACCGTGGCCACCCGCCACAGGGTGCGGATGGTGGTGGTGTCGAACGGGGGGATCCGGCCGTCGCAGAACCCTCTGGTCGAGAGCGTCTTTGTCTCCAGCGGCCCGGATGAGGCGGACAAATACATCGCCGAGGCCTGTGGGCCGGGGGATGTGGTTGTCACGGGAGACATTCCGTTGGCAGCGAAATGCGTGGGCAAGGGCGCGCGGGTCGTGAAGCACAATGGTGAGGAGTTGACGGCGGCGAATGTCGGCATGGCGCTGGCGACGCGGGACCTGATGCAGGACCTGCGGTCCGCCGATCCGTTCCGGCAGGGGGGCGGGAAGATGTTTTCCAAGGCCGACCGGAGCCGGTTTCTGGATGTGCTGGACCGGGTGCTGCGGGCGGCGGCGCGAAGGGCTTGAGAAGCTGGATGGGCGGTCGGCGCAAGAGGGACGGTGCCGGCCGGATCCGAGGATGAGGGCGCCGTCTTCGTCTGACGGCTTCCTCCGGGGGGCGCAGGACCGGGTGCCGCTGGGCCAGTCCATCCTAGCCTGAGGGGTGGAGGTCCGGCCGGTCCCGGCGCAGGCGGGCTTTCGGGTTGGCAAGGCAATGGCGACCAGTGCGGCGATCTGTTCCGGCACGGTGCGGCTGGCTGTGGCGGTTGGACTGCGGTGGGCGGGGCGCGCGACGACGGCTCCCCTCGTGCGCCTCGTGCGTCTTCGGCTTCTCGTCGCAAGGTAGCCCCGGCGAGGAGTACCCGAAGGGCCTTGACGAGTGGTCCCGCAAATCAGAACCGGCGGCCCTTGCGGACCGCCGGTTTCCGTTTCTTGACCCCGACCGGCTAGTGCAGCCGGGCTTCGACCTGAGCAATCGCCTCGTCGATGGACGCCGAGGCGGCCTCTGCTGTCATCTGCCTGGACAGCACGTCGCCTGCGGCAGCCACGGCCACCGCAACAGCCTGTTCGCGGACCTGGCGGATCGCATTGGCTTCGGCCGAGGCGATCTGTTCGGTGGCAGCGGCCAGACGACGGGCGATCGAGGCCTTGAGGTCCTCTTTCGCCTGGGCCGCGGCAGCCATCGCCTCGTCCTTGGCGGCGCTGACGATGCGGTCGGCCTGTTCCTGCACTTCCTTCTGGCGGCGTTCGTAGGTCGCGAGGATCGACTTGGCTTCCTCGCGCAGGGCGCGGGCCTCGTCGAGTTCGGCCTTGATCGCCGACGCGCGGGCGTCGAGCATTCCGGTGATCTTCGCCGGCACCTTCATGTAGACCAGAAGGCCGATGAAGCAGAGGAAGGCGATCAGCACCACGAAGTTCGTGTTCTGAAGCGAGAAGAACGGACCCGAGGCCGCCATCGCGGGCGAGCCGATCAGGGTCAGGAGGATGGAGAGCTTCTTCATCGCCTTACCCTTTCAGCCGTGCCGTGACCGCAGCGGTCACCGTTTTCGCATCTGCCGCCTGCCCAAGCGCTGCGACCAGTTCGGCGGCAACGTCCCTGGCCACTTCGGCCACCGCCTGGGCGGCGCCGTCGCGGATCTCGGCGATGGTTCTCTCCGACTCCGCCGCCTTGGCCGCGATTTCGGCATCGGCCTTGGCGGTGGCGGCGTCGAGATCCTTCTGGATCTCGGCCTTGGCCTGGGCCACGATCTTTGCGGCCTCGGTGCGGGCGTTGGCCAGCGCCTCATTATAGGCCTTTTCTGCGGCGACGGCCTTTGCCTTCAGCTCTTCGGCCGCGGCAAGATCGTTGGTAATCGTGCTTTTCCGGTCGGCCAGAACCGCGCCGATGCGCGGAAGGGCGACTTTCGACAGCACGAAGTAGATCACGACCAGCGTGACCAGAAGCCAGAAGATCTGGTTCGGCCAGGTCGAGAAATCCAGCTGGGGCATGCCCACGGCGTGCTCGGACCCGCCAGTTGCTTCGGTTGCCATGTCGGCTCTCCTGAACTTTTGGAACCAGGGCCGGACGTTTGCCCGGCCCGGATGTCAGCCCAAAAGGATCAGACGGCGAACATCAGCAGGAGCGCGATCAGGAACGAGAAGATCCCGAGCGCTTCGGCGAAGGCGATGCCGACGAAGAGGTTGGCCATCTGGCCGGGAGCGGCCGACGGGTTGCGCAGGGCGCCCGCCAGGAAGTTGCCCGCGATATGGCCCACGCCGATGCCGGCGCCGCCGAGACCGATCGTTGCCAGACCGGCACCGATGTATTTGCCCATGAGCGCCAGTTGTGCGACTTCGCCTTCCATGATGTCTCTCCTTTGGAATGCTGTTGGTTGAGTGTCCGGACCTTAGTGGTGAGCGTCGCCCACCGCGTCGCGAAGATAGACGCAGGTCAGAATGGTGAAGACGTAGGCCTGAACGGCCGCGACGAGGAGTTCGAGCCCGTAGATCGCGGCAATCGCGGCGATCGGGACGACCGAGGCGATGCCCATGGCGCCCGCGAACCCGGCGAAGACCTTGATGACGGCGTGCCCGGCCATCAGGTTGCCGCCAAGGCGGATGGAGTGGCTCAGCGGGCGAACGAAGTAGGAAATGAGTTCGATCACCGCAAGGATCGGGCGCAGGACCAGCGGCGCCGACGAGACCCAGAACATCGACAGGAAGCCGATGCCCTTGCGGTAGAAGCCGACCAGCGTGACGGTCAGAAACACCAGAAGCGCCAGGACCGCCGTGACGGCGATGTGCGATGTGGTGGTGAAGGACATCGGGATCAGGCCCAGCATGTTCGACAGGAAGACAAACATGAAAAGGGTCATGATGTAGGGGAAGAACTTCAGGCCTTCGTGGCCCGCGACGTCTTCGACCATCTTGTGGATGAAGCCGTAGAACAGCTCGGCCACCGACTGCCCGCGCGAGGGAACGATGGCGCGGCGGCGGGTGGAAAGGACGAGAAGTGCCACCATCGCAAGGACGGCGATGCCCATCCAGAGGGTGACGTTGGTGGGGGTGTACCACTCGATCGGGCCGTCGCCGAACAGCGGCTTGACCACGAACTGATCCATCGGGTGGATCGCAAGCCCGCTACCGTGTTCTTCGGTCGCCATCGTCAGTTCCCTTCCTTCGCGGCCTTGTCAGCCTTCCGTCCCAGTTCCCTTGCGCTGCCGAGCATTGTCTTGATGCCCGCGGCAAAGCCGAAGAGCGAGAAGATCACCAGGAAGATCGGCAGAGTACCGAACAGCACATCCAAGCCGTAACCGATCGCCGATCCCAGCATGATGCCGGTCGCCAGCTCGATCACCATCCTCCAGGCCACCTCGCCCTGCGAGAAACCCTTGGCCGTGTTGGTCTGCGGCGGCGCTTCTTTTCCCTTCGCCTGCTTCAGCTTCTCTTCCAGAGCCTTCAGACGGTCGGGATCGGGGTCGGACGCCATCGGACAGGTCCTTTCACGGTCGTCGCGGTTCTACGGAGAGGGGGGGGCAGAGTCAAGCGTCCAGGAAGTGGTCTAAGCCATTGGAATTGCGTTCATTTGCTGCGGCTGGTCAGACGTTGCGGCGGCGGCGGGGCGCTTTTGCATATTCAACCTCGCGGTTGACGATTGCCGGGGGCCACAGGATAGTCCGCGCATGACCGACCGTCTGGATGCCGTCTTTGCCGCCCTTGCCGACCCGACGCGGCGCGCGATCCTGGCCATGCTCCTTGAGGATGACATGGCGGTGACCGACGTGGCCGAACCCTTCGCTATGAGCCTTGCGGCGATTTCCAAGCATCTGGCCGTGCTGTCGGAGGCGGGCCTCATCAGCCGCGAAAGGCGCGGTCGGGTGATCTGGTGCAAGCTGGAGCCCGAGGCGATGCGCGAGGCGTCGGTCTGGATGCGCGCCTTCGGGCAGGTCGATCCGCTGGACCTCGATGCGTTCGAGAGATTCCTGGAACAGGAGCTGGCCGAGGGGGACTAGCGCCGTTGCCGCCAGTCGCGCCAGCGGCGCAGCCAGCGCTGGGTCAGGCGACGGCCTCGGATGATGAAGGCCGAGATCGGGCCCCGCAGCCGGGGCATGTCGATCGCCAAGAGCAGCAGACCGGCGGGCAGCATCCAGAGCCCGAGGATCGGCAGGAACCAGAACAGCCCGCCGATCGTCAGAAGGATCGCTAGCGGAAAGCGGACCGGAAACCAGCTGTCGCGGCGCAGGCGCAGAAGCGGGGCCCGCAGCAGCGGGACGATTCGCTCCAGGGCATGGAACTGCCGGTGAAATCTGCGTTCGCGCCGTGTCATCCCGAACCGTCAATTGCCATGATCCCATGACGGCTGTGCGACAGGCGCGTTACGACGGCAAAACGGGGCAGGTCAGTCGCGGCTCTGCCGCCAGCGCCGCATCCAGCGCCGGGCTGTGTGCCTCCCCCGGATCACCAGCGCCGAGATCGGCCCGCGCAGGATCGGCAGGTCCACGGCCAGAAGGAGAAGGCCGAGGGGCAGCATCCAGATGCCGAGGATCGGCAGAAAGGAAAAGACGCCGCCCGCGATCAAGGCGAGGGCGACGGGAAAGCGGATCGGAAACCAGCTGTCGCGGCGCAGAGTGGACATGGGCCCGCGCAGGAGCGGGACGAGGCGCCCGAGCGCGTCGAACTGTCGTTGGAACCTGCGTTCGCGTCGTTGTCTGGCTGCCATCGGGTAAAGATGGGGACGCCATGTCACGCTTCAAGCCGTGGCGTGCCCTGTGCGCGGCGATACGCGAGCGTCCTTTGGCCGACGTATGGGATACCTGACGTCAGCCGCATCGCAAGATGGCGCGCGATCTGCTATGCTCAGCCTGCGTCGGCCTTATTTGACGCCTTTCTTTTCAAGCAAGACATAGGAGACACAGATGACCCGTTTCGTGGTTGACCTTGGCGATCTGGACCTGCCCGAAGACACGCGCATGTCCATCGCCCAGGACCTGCAGAAGACCGCGCTGGCCCATATCGCGCGGATCAAGTTCAAGGACCCGTTCGCGATCAAGTTCCCGAAGGACTGGTGGGGCCTGATCGTCCGTCCAGACATCGGCAATCTGCTGGAAGCCGAGGGCGTTCTGCAGAAGAACATCTTCTCGGCTCGGGGCACCAGATGACCCGGCCGGGCGGCGCGACAGGCTCCGCCGCCCGGTCCCCGGCCCCGGAGGACGCCCCGAGGTCCTGCCCCAGCGCGCCCGCCGCGCCGGGGGTCAGGCTTCTGGGGCTTCTTGGGCCGGACGGGCGCGTCCACAATCTGAAGTCCGTGGTGACGGTCGATGCCGGGTTTCTGGAAGCGGCGGCCGAGGCAGGGCCGGTCGAGGCGCGGATGCGCTTTGCAGGCCGGTGTCAGACCAGCGGCTGCGCGCAGTGGACTGGCAGCCGTTGCGGGGTGATCGACAAGGCGCTGGCGCATATCGAGGCAGCACTTCCGCTCGAGGCAGGCGCCTTGCCGCCCTGCACGATCCGGCAGGATTGCCGCTGGTTTGCCCAGACCGGGGCGAGGGCCTGCGGGGCGTGTTCCTACATCGTCACTGACCGGCGAGCGCAGGTAGCAGCGGAATGAAGTACGGGCCGGGGGTGGCCTCGGCCCGTCTGCTTAGCCGTCGATGCGGATGCGGGCGTTCGTCGGGTCGTAAGGGCTGTCCTCGGTGACGACGGCGTCCCATTCCTTCAGCTGGATCTTCACCTTCAGCTTCTGGCCGGGTTCGGCCAATGCGGCGGGGACATAGCCCATGCCGATCTGCTTGCCGAAGGCTACGGAATACCCGCCCGAGGTCAGGCGACCGACCTTGATGCCGTCATGGATGATCGCCTCTTTCCCCCACGGGTCGGTGTCGGACGGGCCGTCGATCAGGAGGGTGACGCATTTGGCGCGGATGCCGGTAGCCAGCATCCTTTCCTTGCCACGGAAGTCCTTGGAGAGGTCCACGAAGCGGTCAAGGGCGGCTTCCAGCGGGGTCGCGTCGCGGCCCAGTTCGCTGCCGAAGGCGCGGTAGGATTTTTCCTGCCGCAGCCAGTTCTGCGCCCGGGCACCGACGCCCTTCAACCCATGCTTTTCGCCCACCGACCAGATCAGATCCCAGAGATAGCGGCCGAATTCGATCGGGTAGTGCAGCTCCCAGCCGAGTTCCCCGGTGTAGGCCACGCGGACGGCGCGGACCGGGCACATGCCCAGTTCGATGTCGCGGTAGCTGAGCCAGGGGAAGCGCTTGTTGCCCAGAACGGTGTCGGGATCGGCGTCCTTGACGATCTCTTTCAGAAGCGCCCGGGCGTTCGGACCGGCCAGCGCATAAACGCCCCATTGGGTGGTGACGTCGTGGATGTCGATGTGGCCCTTGCCTTCCGCCATCCAGTCCTCGGCCGATTTCAGCAGGAAATCGGCGTCATAGGCCGTCCACGCTCCGGCGGAGATCAGGTAGTACTCGTCCTGTTTCAGCCGGACGATGGTGTATTCCGTCCGCACCGTGCCGTGGTCGGTCAGGGCATAGGTCAGGTTGATCCGGCCCACGTTCGGGAGTTTGTTGCAGGTGAAATGGTCGAGGAAGGCCGTCGCCCCCGGCCCGCGCACCAAGTGTTTCGTGAAGGCCGAGGCGTCGATGATGCCTACGGTGTTGCGGACGGCTTCGGCCTCGGCCTTGGCATAGGGCCACCAGGTGCCCCGGCGGAAGCTGCGGCCATTGTGGTCGAAGTCAGCGGGGGCGTCCTTCGGGCCGTAGTAGTTGGGGCGTTCCCAGCCGTTCACCTGGCCGAATTGCGCGCCCATTTCCTTTTGCCGGTCATAGGCGGGGGCGGTGCGCAAGGGGCGGCAGGCTTCGCGTTCCTCGTCCGGGTGGTGCAGGATGAAGACGTGGTCGTAGCATTCCTCGTTCTTGCGCGAGGCGTATTCCGTGGTCATCCAGCCGCCGAAACGCTTGGGGTCGAGCGAGGCCATGTCGATCTCGGCCTCGCCTTCGGTCATCAGTTGCGCGAGGTAGTAGCCGGTGCCGCCCGCCGCGGTGATGCCGAAGGAGAAGCCCTCGGCCAGCCACATGTTGCGCAGGCCGGGGGCGGGGCCGACCAGCGGGTTGCCGTCCGGCGTATAGCAGATCGGGCCGTTGTAATCGTCCTTGAGGCCCACGGTTTCCGAGGACGGAATCCGGTGGATGAAGGACATGTATTCCGCCTCGATCCGTTCGAGGTCGAGCGGGAAGAGGTCGGCGCGGAAGCTGTCGGGAACGCCATACTGGAAGCGCGCCGGGGCGCCCTTTTCGTAGGGGCCGAGGATCCAGCCGCCGCGTTCCTCGCGGACATACCACTTGGCGTCGGCATCGCGCAGGACCGGGTGCTGCGGGTTCGACTTGCGCCATTCGACCAGCGCCGGGTCGGGCTCGGTCACGATATACTGGTGTTCCACCGGGATCGCCGGGGTCTTGATCCCCAGAAGCCGCGCGGTGCGCTGGGCGTGGTTGCCGGTGGCGGTGACGACATGTTCGGCGGTGATGTCGAAACGGTCGTCGGTGGGGATGAGCATGCCGCCCTTGTCTTCCAGCCTTGTGCAGGAGACGACCCATTCCGACCCGGTCCAGCGGTAGCCGTCGACCTGGATCTTGCGTTCGATGGTCGCGCCCAGTTGGCGGGCGCCCTTGGCCATGGCCTGGGTCACGTCGGCCGGGTTGATGTAGCCGTCCTGCGGGTGGTAGAGCGCGCCGATCAGGTCCTCGGTGCGGACCAGCGGCCAGCGGTCCTTGATCTCTTTCGGCGTCAGGAACTCATGGTAGACCCCGGCGGTTTCGGCCACCGAGGAATAGAGCATGTATTCGTCCATCCGCGCCTGGGTCTGCGCCATGCGCAGGTTGCCCACGACATAGAAGCCGGGGTTCAGGCCGGTCTCCGCCTCCAGCCCCTTGTAGAAATCCACCGAATACTTGTGGATGTGGGTCGTGGCGTAGCTCATGTTGAACAGCGGCAGAAGGCCCGCGGCGTGCCAGGTGGACCCGGCTGTCAGTTCGTCGCGTTCCACGAGCATGGTATCCCAGCCCGCCTTGGCAAGGTGATAGGCGATGCCGGTGCCGACTGCGCCGCCGCCGACGACAAGGGCTTTGACATGGGTCTTCATGGAGGGGACTCCCGCAACAGGTTTGCCCCTATCTGCCAGAGGTGCGGGAAAGCGGGCAAGTCCACCCGACCTTTGGCGTCAGAAAACGACATGCGCTCATGTCGCGCCGAAGTCTTGCCGCGATTCTGCGGTTGAAGGGGCGCAAAGGGACCGAGGCATGACCACCACCGAAACCGCACCCATATCCCCATCCCGCCCCGCGCTGGCGGCTCTGGCGGCGATCGTCCTGTCCTGGCTGGCGGAATATGCGGCGCAGCTGGGCTATTCCGGGCCGGGCGGCGAGTTGTCGCTGTGGGGCGTGCAGATGGCCGTGGCGCAAAGCGCGGTCGTCGTCGCGGGGCTGGTGATCGGGCTGGCACTGGTCGGGCGGATGGACCTGCTGGCGCGGATGGTGACGCTGTTGTTCCTGCTGGTGGCGGTCCTGAACCTTGCGCTGTGGACGCTGTTCCGGGAGGCGCCGCAGCTGTTCCAGACGCAGGGTCGGGTTGCCGCGCTCCGGGCTGCGTCGCATCTGGTTCAGATCGCGCTGCTGGTCTGGCTGCTGCGCGTTCCGGGACGAGGATGGGCCCGAGCCGGGCTGGTGATGGCGGTCGTCTTTCTGGGGACGAAGGACATCGCGCTGCGTTGGTTCAGCGTGGATGCGTTGTATGTGTTCCCCGATGCGGCCCATGCCGACAGGGCCCCGGTGGATGTCGAGGCGCTGTATGCGGCGCAGGATCGGCTGATGGCTGCGCAAGTGGCGGCGCTGGCGCCCGAGACCCCGGGCGTCCCGGAGGTCTTTGCCCTGGCGCTGGGCGGGACGGCGGACCAGTCGGTGTTCCTGTCCGAGGTCGAAAGCGTGGCGGCGATCCTTGACGCGCAATATGGCGCGGGTGCGCGGACGTTCAAGCTGGCCAACAGCCACGACGACCCGACGCGCTATCCGCTGGCGAACCGCGCGAACCTCGCGCGCGCTCTGGCCGAGATCGGCGCGCGCCAGGGGGCCGAGGACCTGGCCTTCCTGTTCCTCACCTCGCATGGTCAGAAGGACCTGTTCGGGCTGAGCTTCCCCGAGGCCGCGACCTCGGACCTGACGGCGGCAGAGTTCCGGCGGATGCTGGATGACAGCGGGATCGGGCCTGCGGTGATCGTCGTATCGGCCTGCTTTTCGGGGTCTTTCATCGACGACATCGCCGCGCCCGACCGGCTGGTCATCACGGCGGCGCGGGAGGACCGGACATCCTTCGGCTGCCGCGACGGGGCAAAGTGGACGGAGTTCGGTGAGTCGTTCTTCGACCGTGCGCTGCGGGTCGAGCCGGACCCGCGCAGGGCGTTTAGGGTCGCGGCCGAGGATGTGGCGGGGAAAGAAGCGGCGGGCGGGCTGACGCCGAGCCTGCCGCAGATTGCTGAAGGCTCCGGGATCGGCACGGTGCTGGACCGGGTGCTGACGCACTGAGGGGCCGCTCGTCGTGCGCCTTCGGCTTCTCCTCGCTGGCGCGACCGACGAAACGCAGAAGGCGTACGAGGAGGGGTTCTTGCCGTTGGGTGCGTTCTGCGCGAGGGTGGCGCGAAGCTTGAGGAGCGCCCGGCATGACCCGTTTCAACCAACCCCTCGGCGGCAACGAGATGCCGCGGTTCGGCGGTCCGGCGACGATGATGCGGCTGCCTGCGGCGATCAGCGCAAGGGGGCTGGATGCGGCCTTCATCGGGATTCCGATGGACCACGGCACCAGCAATCGCCCCGGCACCCGGCTGGGACCGCGGCAGATCCGTGACGAATCCCGCATGATCCGGCCCTACAACATGGCCACCGGCGCGGCGCCCTTCGAGCATCTTCAGGTCGCGGACCTGGGCGATGTTCCGATCAACACCTTCGATCTGAAGAAGACCGTTGACATCATCACCGCGCATTACCGCGAGGTGCTGGCCGAAGGCGTGATCCCTCTGACCTTGGGGGGCGACCATACCCTGACCTGGCCGATCCTGCGGGCGATCAAGGAGAAGCACGGGCCGGTGGCGCTGATCCATGTCGATGCCCATGCCGACATCAACGACACCATGTTCGGCGAGACGGTTGCCCACGGCTGCCCGTTCCGCCGCGCGTGGGAAGATGGCTGTCTGCAGAACGACATGGTGTTCCAGATCGGCCTGCGCGCCACCGGCTATGCGGCGGACGATTTCGACTGGGGCCGCGACAGGGGCTGGACGGTGGTGCAGGCCGAGGAATGCTGGCACAAGTCCCTGACGCCACTGATGCAGATCGTACGGGACCGGATCGGCGATGCGCCGGTTTACCTGAGCTACGACATCGACAGCCTCGACCCAGCCTTCGCTCCGGGCACGGGCACGGTGGAGCCGGGCGGCCTGTCCACCTGGCAGGGGCTGGAGATCATCCGGGGCTGTGCCGGGCTGAACCTGGTCGGTTGCGATCTGGTCGAGGTCTCGCCGCCCTATGATCCGTCCGGCAACACGGCGCTTATCGGGGCGAATTTCCTGTACGAGATGCTGTGCGTCCTGCCTGGAGTGCCGCAGAACCCCTCGCGCTTTTCCGGGCTGACGTTCTGAAGGCCCCTAGCCGCCTGCGTCCTCGCTGACCATGCAGCGCTTGACGCCGTTCTTGCCGGTCGCGCAGTCCACCTGGACCGGTGCCGCCTGGGCCGGTGCGGTTGCGCCTGTTGCATTGCTCAGGCCGAAAAGGCCGCCGATCAGGGCGCCGATGCCGAGGCTTCCCCTGGAGGGTGGGGCGGCAGTCTGCACTTCGGTTGCGCTACGCGCCTCCTCTTGCCTTTGCGCCTTGTCGGCGGCGCGGCGGGCGCGGGCGGCGACATAGGCTTCGCGGTCGGTGTCGTCCAGCGCCGAGGCGAGCACGATCAGCGGGACCTTGCCCAGCCCCTCGACCTTGTCGATGACGCTGGCGTTCATCGCCTCGACATTCAGTGTCTCGAAGAAGGGGAGGAGTTCGGTGTCCTTCATCCGCCGAGGGGCCAAAAGCCGGAGGTGGATCTGCCCCCCGACATCGGCTAGGAACAGACGGCCGCGAAAGTCTTCGGGCAGAAGGTCCTCCGTCACGTCCAGCCCGCGGACCGTCATCACGTCGGCAGCGCCGAACTGGGCCGAGATCGCCTGCAGCGCGGCCCGTTCCTTGAGCGCGGCGCTGCTGGTGAAGATCAGGTTGGGATAACGCACCGCCTGGACCAGCACGGTCCGGTCGCCTTTCTGGTAGGCCCGGATCGCGACTTCGGTGCCGTTGCCGGAAACGCCCGAGAGCAGCGCCTCAAGCGCGGCGACGGCAGCCTTGTCGGCCTTGGCCAGGGATTTCGGCAGGAACGGCCTCAGATCCTCGGCCGAGGCGGCGCGCAGTTTCCAGCCTTCGGGTGCCTTGGGCAACATGTCGGCAAGGCGCGTCGGCATTCCCCCGGCGCTGGCCGCGTCAGACAACCCGGCAAGACGGTCGGTGAGGCCCGACAGGTATTCGGCAAAGCTCAGCCCGTCGGCATCCGCGCGGCCGGCAAGGCGCGCGGACATCCGGAAGTCGTAGTACATGTAGCCACCTGCCATGGTGGTCAGCATCAGAAGGGTGGCGATCAGCCGTATCACGGTTTGGTCCTTGTCTGCGCGCGCCCCGGTCTAGCCCGGAATTTTGGCAACCTTCGGGCGAAGGCGGAAGAAATATCGCACTCAGGCCCGATGACGCAGCGACGTCAGCGCGAAAAGACCCGCCGCAACCACGATGATCGACGGCCCGGTCGGCGTGTCCTGCCAGAGCGACAGGCCAAGCCCGCCCAGGCCCGAGACGGCCCCGACCGCGATGGCGAGGGCGGCCATGGCCTCGGGTGTGCGGGCAAAGCTGCGGGCGGCAGCGGCGGGGATGATAAGCATCGCGGCGATGAGCAGCGCGCCGACGATCTTCAGCGCCACGGCGACGACCAGGGCCAGGGCGATGACGAGGATCAACCGTTCGCGGTTAGGTCGCAAGCCTGCGGCATGGGCCAGATCCTCGGACAGGGTGGCGGTCAGCAGCGCCTGCCAGCGCCAGGCCAGAAGCGCAAGCACAGCCAGCGCCCCCAGCCAGACCAGCGCGAGTTCAAGACGCGAGACGGCCAGGATGTCGCCGAAAAGATAGCTCGACAGGTCGGTGCGGACGGTGGGAAAGAAGCTGACGGCGACCAGGCCGAAGGCCAGCGCGGAATGTGCAAGCACGCCAAGCGTGGTATCCATCGCCCAGCCCCGCGCGGACAGGCCCGCGACGGTGACGGCCATCGCCAGCGCGACAGTCAGGGTGCCAAGGCCGATCGGCAGGTCGGTCGCAAGCGCCAGCGCCACGCCCAGGACGGCGGCATGCGCCGTTGCATCGCCGAAATAGGCCATCCGCCGCCAGATCACGAAGGACCCAAGCGGCCCGGTGGCCAGCGACAGGCCGACGGCGGCAAGCCCGGCCCGGACCAGGAAATCGTCAAGCATGATCGTGGTCGTGGTGGTGATGATGCGGGTGGCCGTCCTTGTGGTCGTGGTCGTGCTCATGGCGATACAGCGCAAGCGCGCCCTGGGTGCCAAGGCCGAACAGCGCGCGGTATTCCGGCGCAGTCGACACGACGCGCGGTGTGCCCTCGCAGCAGATGTGGCCGTTGAGGCAGATCACCCGGTCGCTTGCCGCCATCACCACATGCAGGTCGTGGCTGACCATCAGGACCGCTGCGCCGGTCTGTGTCCGCACCTCCTCGATCAGTCGGTAGAAGGCGGCTTCGCCTGGCTGGTCCAGACCCGAGGTCGGCTCGTCCAGCATCAGAAGCTGCGGCTTGCCCAGAAGCGCGCGGGCCAGAAGGACGCGCTGCTGCTGGCCGCCCGAGAGCGTGGTCATCTGCTCGCCCCCTTGTCCCGCCATGCCGACGCGGGCCAGCGCCTCTGCGGCGGCGGCGTCCGAAACGCGGGTCGGCAGCGACAGGAAGCGGCGGACGGTGATCGGCATGGTCCGGTCGATGGTCAGCTTTTGCGGCACATAGCCGACGCGCAGGCCCGCCTCGCGCAGGATGCGGCCTTCGGCAACCGGGACGATGCCGAGCAGCGCGCGCAGCAAGGTGGACTTGCCAGAACCGTTGGGCCCAAGGATCGTCACGATCTCGCCCGGGTCCACCCGGAGCGAGATGTCATGCAGCACTTCGTCGCTGCCGAAGCGGACGCAGACATGGTCGGCGGCGATCAGGCTCATGCCTGCCCCCGGCAGTTTGGGCAGAGGCCGAGCGCCTCGATGGTGGAGCGTTCGACCTGAAAGCCGGTGCGGGCGGCCTCGGTGTCCAATGCGGCGCGGGCGGCGGTGGCTTCGGCCTCGGCGACAGTGTGGCAGGTCCGGCAGATCAGGAAGGCGGGGGCGTGATCCTCGCCGGGGTGGACGCAGGCGGTGAAGGCGTTCAGCCGCTGGATGCGATGGGCAAGCCCCTGTTCCACCAGGAATTCCAGTGCGCGATAGGCCACGGGGGGCTGGTTGCCGAATCCTTCGGTCGCAAGGCGGGCGAGCACATCGTAGGCACCAAGCGCCTTGTGTTCCTCCAAGAGGATCTCCAGCACCCGGCGGCGGACCGGGGTCAGCCGCGCCCCTGTCGTGGCGGTCAAGGCCTCGGCCCGCGCCAGGGCGTCCTGCGCGCAATGGGCGTGGTCATGCGCCGCAAAGGCGAGGTCGGGGGCCGCGCAGCCGGGGCAATCTTGGGGGGCGGACATCGGAGCTCTTGACGTGTTATGATATTACATACATACATCGCGCCGACCCGAAAAGGAAGCCGACCGATGCGTTATATCATTACTCTTCTTGCCGCCGCCACCCCCGCTTTTGCTGAAGTCCCGAAGGTGGTGACCGATATTCCGCCGGTCCATGCCCTGGTGGCGCAGGTCATGGGCGACCTTGGCCAGCCGGTGCTTCTGCTGGCCAAAGGGGCGGACGAGCACGACTTCCAGCTCAAGCCAAGCCAGGCCGGCACGGTGGCGGGCGCGGACCTGGTGGTCTGGATCGGGCCGGAGCTGACCCCCTGGCTGGACACCGCGATGAAGAACCGCCCCAGCGGTGCCGCGGCGCTGGCGCTGCTGGACGCCGAGGGGACCAAGCGCCGGGACTATGCGGCGGGGGAGGAGGGCGACGGGCACGACCATACCGCCGAGGCAGGCCACGATCACGACGCCCAACAGGGTCACGACCACGAGGGCCATTCGCACAGCGGCGAGGACCCGCATGCCTGGCTTGATCCGGGCAACGCGCGGGTCTGGCTGGGGCTGATCGCCGCTGAGCTTGGGCGACTGGACCCCGGGAATGCGGCGGTTTATGCGGCAAACGCCACGGCAGCCAGTGAGCGGATCACGGCGCTGGATGCCGAGGTCGCGGCGATCCTTGCCCCGGTCAAGGGCAAGCCTTTGGTGTCGTTCCACGATGCCTTCGGCTATTTCGCGGATCACTACGGGGTCGACATCGTGGGCAGCATCGCGCTTGGGGATGCCTCGTCGCCCGGGGCGGCACGACTGAAAGAGCTGCGGTCGCGGATGGAGGCCGGGCAGGTGCTGTGCATCTTCCCCGAGGTGCAGCATGACCCCGCGCTGGTGACCCGGATGGCCGAGGGGACCGGCGCGAAGATCGGCGCGGCGCTGGACCCAGTGGGGTCCTCGCTGGAGCCGGGACCGGGGGCCTATGCGGCGCTGCTGCGCGGGATTGCGCAGTCGATTTCGGATTGTGCGGCTGGCTGAGGGCGGTGGGCAGATTGCCCACCCTACGCCCGCGCGGGTGTGTGAAGTCGGTGGTCATTGTGACTTGGCGGCGGACGCCTCCGGCGGGAGTATTTGGGACATGGGCAAGACGTTGGTGACGGAAGGTCGCTACGCTTGCGCGAGTTGCAGCAGTCGATCGCAATCGACATGGGCCGCAAGGTGGTCGGCGAGGGCGTCGAGCGTGTCCTCGACGGTCTGGTCGTAGCTTAGGTTGCCCGGAGTTGCGCCGAGGCTGGCGAGGAAGGCGCGGCGGAAGGCGTCTTCGGTGAACATGCCGTGGAGGTAGCTGCCCATCACCCTGCCATCGGCGCGGATGGCACCTTCAGGCTTGCCGTTCACGGTGAACAGCGGGTTGGCCCGGTCGGGCCCTTGGGTGCGGCCGAGGTGGATCTCGTAGCCTTTGACCTTGGTGCCGGAGGTGGGGTGGATCGCTTCGGTCTCGGTCACGCGCTTGTCGGGGGTCATGGTGGTGGTGAGGTCGAGCAGGCCGAGGCCGGGGACGGAGCCCGGTTTGCCCTCGATGCCCTCGGGGTCGGCAATCTCGCGCCCCAGCATCTGGTAGCCGCCGCAGAGGCCGAGGACGCGTGTGCCTCGGCGCAGGGCGGCGGCGAGGTCGATGTCCCAGCCCTGGGCGCGGAAATGGGCAAGGTCGGCGATGGTGGCCTTGGAGCCGGGCAGGATGACGAGGTCGGCCTCGACCGGCAGGGGCTTGCCGGGTTTGATGATCCTTAGCGTGACGCCGGGTTCCTGCGCCAGGGGGTCGAGGTCGTCGAAATTGGCGATGCGGTTGAGGTGCGGGACGGCGATGAGGAAGCCCCCGCTGCCACGGGTGCCGCCGAGGTCGGCGGCGTCTTCGGCGGGGAGTTTGTGGGCGTCCGGGAACCAGGGGATGACGCCGAGGCCGGGCCAGCCGGTGCGCTGTTCGATAAGGCGGTAGCCGTCGTCGAAGAGGCGCGGGTCGCCGCGGAACTTGTTGATCAGGAAGCCGCGGATCATGGCGTTGTCGGTGGGGTCGAGAACGGCTTGGGTGCCAACGAGTTGCGCGATGACGCCGCCTCGGTCGATGTCGCCGGTCAGGATCACCGGGGTGTCGGAGGCCAAGGCGAAGCCCATGTTGGCGATGTCGTTCGCGCGCAGGTTGACCTCGGCCGGGCTGCCCGCGCCTTCGACGATGACGAGATCCGCCTCTGCCTTGAGGCGGCGGAAACTGTCGAGGACGGGCGCCATCAGCTGTGGCTTCAGCGCGGCATATTCCTTCGCGCGCACCGTGGTCAGCCGTTTCCCCTGCACGATCACCTGCGCGCCGGTCTCGGACTCGGGCTTCAGCAGGACCGGGTTCATGTCCACCTGCGGCGCGACCCCGCAGGCGCGGGCCTGAAGCGCCTGGGCGCGGCCGATTTCGCCGCCCACCGCCACGGCGGCATTGTTCGACATGTTCTGCGGCTTGAAGGGGCGGACGGTCAGGCCGGTCCGGGTGAAATGGCGGCAGAGGCCCGCGACCAGCAGCGACTTGCCGACGTTGGAGCCCGCGCCCTGGATCATGATCCTCATGACTTGCGCGCCATCAGCCAGAGGAAGCAGACCCCGCCGACCAGGCCGGTGACGACGCCGATCGGCATGTCCTCGGGCGCCATGACCACGCGGGCGACGGTATCGGCGGCGACAAGAAAGATCGCTCCGAACAGGGCGGAAAGCGGCAGGACGCGGGCGTTGTCGCCTCCGGCCACGAAGCGGACGAGATGGGGCATCATCAGGCCGACAAAGCCGATCAGGCCCGAGAAGGCAACCATCACGCCGGTGATGAGCGCGCCTGCGACGAAGACCGACAGGCGGAAACGGGCGACGGGGATGCCGAGGGAGGCAGCGGTTTCGTCGCCCAGCGACATGGCGTTGAGGGCCGGGGCCTTGGACCAGAGCCAGAGGCCGGCAGGGACAAGGACGGCGAGGGGGTAGATCAGGTGGCTCCACTGCGCGAGGCCGAGGCCGCCGAGCATCCAGAAGACGACCGTGTGGGTGGCTCTGGGGTCGCCGAGGAAGATCAACACGTTGGCCCCGGCCATGATGATGAAGCTGACGGCGACGCCGGCGAGGACCAGCCGGTCGGCGCTGGTGGCTCCGGTCACCCGGGCGATCATCAGGACGAGGAAGGTTGCGGCCAGAGCGCCCCCGAAGGCCATCAGCGGCACGGTGAGGAGGCCGAGGAAGAGGCCGGTGTGCAGCAGCGCCGCGATGGCGCCGAAGGCCCCGCCCGAGGAGATGCCGAGGAGGTGGGGGTCGGCGAGGGGATTGCGGGTGACGGATTGCAGAGCGGCGCCGGTGATCCCGAGGCCCGCCCCGACGAGGGCGGCGAGAAGGGCGCGGGGGAAGCGGATGTTCCAGACGATGGCCTCGCGGCCTTCGGTCCAGTCGGGGGTGACGAGGCCGGGGATCAGGTGATTGGCCAGCACGCCCCAGACGGTGGACAACGGGACGGGGACGGCGCCGACCGAGACGGCGATGAGGATCGCGAGGAAGAGTGCCGCGCCGCCGCCAAGCGCGAGGCTGGCGCGGCGGGTGAGGCGCAGGGTCGTGGAGACCGGGGTAGTGAGGGGCGTTTCGGTCATGCTCGGCCCCGGGGGGAGGCTCGTCCTGCGCCTTCGGATTCTCCTTGCGTTGGGGGCAGCGAAGAACGGCGCAGCCGTGCGATGAGCAGTGTGGCGGGGCGCTCCTCGCTGGGGAAGCGGCGGGTCATCCGGCGTGCTCCAGCATGGTCCGGGCTGCAGTCTGACCCGACAGGTAGGCCCCATGGGCGGTCCCGGCGTAGATGGGTTCTGTCGCCTCGCCGGCGAAGATCAGGCGGCCGTGCCAGTCGGCCCCGGCCATCGCGCGGCGGGTAGCGGGGGAGGAGCCGGTGGCGTGGAAGGAGTAGGAGCCACGGGCGAAGGGGTCCTGCGACCAGCGGGTGACTTGCGCGGCCAGCGGGGCGGGGAAGGCGGTGCCGAACATGGTTTTCAGCGCGTCATGGGCGGCGGCCTGCATCGCGGCGTCGTCAAGGGCTTCCTTTTCCCGGGCCTGGGACCCGGCGTGTAAGGCAAGAAGGACGGGCGCGTTAGTCGCGCGGGAAAGGCTGACCCATTGCGAGAAATGGCCGTCCCTGGGCCCCAGCCATTCGATCCAGTCGGCGGATGCGTCCCAGGCGATGCGGTCGAACCGTAGCCAGCACTTATTCAGAAGACCCATGCCGAGGCTGTCGATGGCCCCCTGGCGGGCGGAGTTCAGCGGCTCGGCGAAGGTGACCGCGCCGGATTGCAGGACACCGAGGGGCAGGGTGACCACGGCATGGTCGGTGGTCAGGGTGCTGCCATCGGCAAGGGTGATGGTTATGCCATCTGGCGAGGAGGCCAGTTCGGAGACAGCCTGGTTCAGGTGAATCGTCAGGCCCCGGGCAAGATGCGTGGGGATCTGGTCGTAGCCGCCCGGGAAGATTACGTCACCGCCCCTGAACCCGCCCAGATCGTCGATGTGCCAGGCCGAGGCGTCGGCCCAGTCGCCGAAGTATTCCTGTTCGAACATGGCGTTGACATAGTGGCGGGTCAGGCGGCGGGTCTGGGGATCGGCGGACAGCCAGTCGGGATGGGACTGCACGGCCTCGGCGAGTGAGATGTCCTCAGCCCCTTCCTCGGCAACCTCGCGGGCGGCGTCGATCAGGGCTTCGGCTTCCTCCATCGCTTGGGTGAGGTCGAGGTCCCCGCCGTCGGGTCCCAGTGCGATGCTCCGGTCGTAGGAGGTGCCTGCGCGGTCTGCCCCGGCCTCATCGGCCAGAGCGGTGATCGGGTTGCCCCTGACCCCGTGGACCCAGTTGGCCCCAAGGTCCATCGGCAGGTCGGGCCAGAGGCGCGAGGTCCAGATGCGGCCGCCGATGCGGTCGCGGGCCTCCACGACGGTGACCTCATGCCCGGCTGCCTGCAACGTGCGGGCGGCGGACAAACCGGAGAGCCCCGCGCCGATGACGACGATCCGGCGCGGCGCCTGTTGCGCGCGCGCGCCCCGCGCCAGAAGCGCGGCGGGGATCAGGGACAGGGCGGCGCGGCGGTGCATCAGTTCCCCCAGAAGCCTTTCACCAGCTTTTCCACCGCGCGGATGTTGCGGGGGCCGGGCGTGGCCTCGACATATTCCAGGACCACATACCGGTCATTCTTCACCGCGTCGACATTGGCGAAGGCGGGGTTGCCCTCCAGGAAGGCGATCTTCTCCTCGGCCGTCACGTCGCCGTAGTTGACGATCACGATCACCTCGGGGTTCCTCTCCACCACCGGCTCCCACGCCACAGTGGCCCAGCTTTTCTCCAGGTCGTCCATGATGTTCACCCCGCCCGCCGCCTCGATCATCGCGGTCGGCATGGCATAGGCCCCGGCGGTGAAGGGGGTTTCCTCGCCGCTGTCATAGACGAAGACGCGCAGGGGTTTGCTGCGGTCGATTCCCGCCGTCACTTCCGCAAGCCGGGCCTTCCAGCCCGCGACCAGTTCCTGCGCCTTCGCTTCGACCCCGAAGATCGTGCCGAGGTTCAGGATGTCGTTGTACATGTCATCCATGCTGGACCTGCCCTTGGGGCCGATGTGGATGCAGCTTTCGGTGAGCTCGTAGGTCTTGATCCCCAGAGGCTCCAGCGTTTCAGGCGTGACCTCGCCGCCGACCTTCATGCCGTAGTTCCAGCCGGCGAAGAAGAAATCCGGTTCGGCGCCCGCAAGGACTTCCTTCGTCGGATACTTGGCCGAGAGTTCCGGCAGTTCGGCGACGCCCGCGCGCATCTCCTCGTCCAGGGTCTTCCAGCCCGAGATGCCGGTATAGCCGATCATCCGGTCGCGCAGGCCAAGGACCAGCATCATCTCGGTCAGGTTCACGTCGTTCGAGATCGCGTGGGCGGGGGATGCGTCGAAGGTCACCTCGCGGTTGCAGCTTTTCACCGTGACCGGATAGGCCAGCGCGGGAGTGGCGGACAGCAGCAGGGCGATGATGGCGTGTTTCATGCAGGTCATCCGTGCAGTTGAAAGGAAAAGCGCGGCGCGGGGCCGGAACGGTCCACGCGGGCGGTGACGTTGAAGGCCCGGGCGATGGTCGCCTCGGTCAGGGCCTGGTCGGGCGGGGCATCGGCGACGATGCGGCCCTGATGCAGAACCAGCACCCGGTCGGCGAAGTCCGCCGCCAGGGTCAGGTCGTGCAGCGTGGCAATGACCGTCAGGCCAAGGCCGCGCAGCAGCGCCAGAAGCTCCAGCTGGTGGCGGATGTCGAGGTGGTTCGTGGGCTCGTCCAGCACGATCACCTGCGGTTCCTGCGCCAGCGCCCGGGCGACCATCACGCGCTGACGCTCGCCGCCCGAGAGCGTGCCGAAGGGCCGGTCGGCGAAGGCGGTCAGGTCCATCCGCCGAAGCGAGGCCTCGACCACGGCGTTGTCCAGCGTGCCGGGGCCAAAGCCCTTGCGGTGCGGCAGTCGGCCCAGGGCTACGATCTGCCTTGTGGTCAGGGCGAAGTCGGTCGGCTGTTCCTGCAACACGGCGGCAACGATGCGGGCGGACTCGGGCGCCTTCATCAGCCAGAGGTCGCGGCCCATCAGCCGCACCGTGCCCTTGCGCGGCGCCTGGTGGCGGTAAAGCAGCCGGAGGAGCGAGGACTTCCCCGCCCCGTTCGCCCCGCAGATCGCCAGCACCTCTCCTGCAGTGACCGAGAATGTCAGGTCGTGCAGGATGTCCGCCTGGCGCTTCGGCCCCCAGTGGACGCGGGACAGTTCGACGACCGGGGTCATTGGACCGGGCCCTCGCGGGTCACGATGATCGCGGCGGGGATGCGGGCAAGCGTCGTATCACAAAGGCGCGGTGGCAGATCGCGGCCGCCCATCCAGCCGTCCTCCAGCGCGGCATAGAGACGCGAGAATTCGATCAGCTCGTCCAGTGGCTGGTCGGGGTCGATGTCGCCGAAGAGCCAGGTCGCCTTGCCGGTTGCGCGGTAGCCTACCACGCAGGGCGCCCCATGGGCGGGCACGCAACCGGCGAGGCAGGCGGTGCCCGAGACCTCGAACGCCTCGCCAAGGTCGGCCGCGGCGATGGCGGCGCGCAGCGTCTTCAAGAGCTCGAACCCCGGCTTGCAGGGCTGATCCTTGTGCTTGCAGGCCTTGCAGACCAGAATCTGATGCGGCGCGGACTGCGCCACGGCATAGGGGGGTGAGGCCGTCGGCCTCGGGGTCTTTTCCATCGAACACTCCTTCCGGGACACCCCGCCCGGCGGCTGACTGATCCGATGGCAGGTCTCCTGACTTCGCGGGTCGCCGCTTCCCCCCGCCTTCCCGGCCATCCGGCCAGTGGCAATGAGGGGTCGCTCGCCGCTTACAGTTGCGGGGGCAGTCGGGGACTTGGCGGCTGATGCCTACACCTCACCCCGTTCCCTTTTCACCCGGCGGCGCTTTGCGTCATGCCGGGAACCATCGCCCTTTTTCTGCGCCGGAACGCCCGGGCTGGCAAGACGGAAAGCGACATGCCGCGGCCCGGAAGCGCCAGGCGCGGTAGCAGCGCATCATGGGGCAGGCAGAGTACCAGCGGCGGAAGGCCGCCAATACCGGACCGTCAGGGTGCTGCGGCGGTGACTTCGACCTCGACCAGGAATTCCGGCCGGGTAAAGCCCGAGACGATCACCAGGGTCGAGGCGGGCAGGCGCGTCAGTCCCGCAAGCCATTCGTCGCGCGCCCGCATGTAGCCTGCCATATGGGCCCGGTCGGTGACGAAGGCATTGATCCGCACCACGTCGGCGGGGCCCATCCCGGCCTCGGCCAGGATCGCCGCGCAGTTGGCGAAGCATTGGATCGCCTGGGCATAGGCCCCTTCGGGCAGGCTGTCGTCCGCGGCCACGCCAAGTTGCCCCGAGGTGCAGACCCAGCGCAATCCGGCGGGCACCTCGACCCCAAGAGCATAGGCGGCAAAGGGTGGTCGGATGGCGGAAGGGCTTAGGGCGCGCATCGAAATCTCTCCGAGTCTGGCACCCCATCCTGCGCCGAAGCGGGCAGTCCTGGCAAATCCACCGCCAAGTCGCTTGTCAGGCTGCCTGAACCTTGTGCAAAAGTTTCCCTGATGCCGTGTCTTGCGCTAGATTTGGGCACTCGCAGCCGCAGGATCGGCCAGAATCGCTGTCTGTGCCACTCTCGCTCTGCAAGGATTGCCCTACCGTCACGCCGCGGCCAGACGAATGCGCCGGGGGATACACCAACAGGAGAGCCGATCCATGCACTTGAACTCGCGTTGCTTGCTTGTCACGGCAGTTGCCGCGCTGACCGCAGCACCAGTCGCCGCCCAGAACGTCGCGGTCACCTTCGGGACCAACTGGGTCGCGCAGGCCGAACACGGGGGCTACTATCAGGCCGTGGCCGACGGGACCTATGCGGCCTGCGGGCTGGACGTGAAGATCCTGCCGGGCGGCCCGCAGGTCAACAACCGCGCGCTGATGCTGGCAGGCCAGGTCGATTTCAACATGGGCGGCTCGTCGCTGGACACGATCAATGCCGTCATAGAAGGGCTGCCCATCGTAACGGTCGCGGCAACGTTCCAGAAGGACCCTCAGGTCATCGTGACCCATCCGGGTGTTGCCAAGTCCTTTGCCGACCTTACCAAGCTGGACAAAATCCTGATCTCGGACGGCGGAGTGACGACCTTCTGGGCCTGGATGATCAGCGCCTATGGCTTCAAGCCGGAACAGCGCGAGGTTTACACCTTCAACGCCGCCCCGCTGATCGCCAACCCCACCTGGGGGATGCAGGGGTATCTCACCTCCGAGCCATTTTTCGTGGAGAAGGAAGCAGGCTTCAAACCCGACGCCTGGCTGATCGCGGACGCGGGCTATGACGCCTATTCGACCATCATCGAGACGATGGCCGACACCGTGGCGAACCGGCCCGAGGTTGTGCAGTGCTTTGTCGATGGCTCGGCCATCGGCTGGTACAACTTCCTGTACGGTGACAACGCCAAGGCCATCGAAATGATCAAGGCCGACAACCCCGACATGTCGGACGAGGCGATCGCCTATTCCATCGCGGCGATGAAGGAACACGGAATTGTCGACAGCGGCGATGCGCTGACGCTGGGCATCGGCGCGATGACGGACGCGCATATGGACGCATTCTACGCCTCGATGGTGAAGGCGGGCGTGCTGCCCGAGGGCGTGGACATCAAGAAGGGTTACACCTTGCAGTTCGTGAACAAGAAGACCGGCCTTGATCTGAAGCCGGCTGAGTAAGGCGGGCAGGGCGGGGGCCTCCGGCCTTCGCCCGCTTTCGGGGACCGCCATGACCGAACTGGCCCATCGCACCATCCGCCCGCTGGGCACCCGCCGCAAACTTCTGGAAATGCAGGGGATTGCCAAGGTCTTCAACGGCACCGTGACCGCGCTTCAGGGCATGAACCTTGAGCTGAACGAGGGCGATTTCCTGTCGCTTCTCGGCCCCTCGGGCTGCGGCAAATCCACGGCTCTGCGGCTGATCGCGGGGCTGATGCAACCGACGCAGGGCCGCATCCTGTGGACCGGCGGGCAGCAGAAGGGCGACCTGGGGGTCGTCTTCCAGGAACCGACGCTGATGCCCTGGGCGACCGTTGCGCAGAACGTCTACCTGCCGTTCCGCCTGCGCGGGCAGGGGTTCGACACGGTGCGGTCACGGGTGGCCGAGGCCTTGGACCTTGTGGGTCTGTCAAACTTTCACGACGCCTACCCGCGCGAGCTGTCGGGGGGCATGAAGATGCGCGTCTCCATCGCCCGCGCGCTGGTGACCGGCCCGCGGCTGATCCTGATGGACGAACCCTTTGCCGCGCTGGACGAGATCACTCGGCAGAAGCTGAACAACGACCTTCTCGCCATGCGCGAAAAGATCGGCTGCACGGTGATCTTCGTCACGCATTCCGTGTTCGAAAGCGTCTTCCTGTCCGACCGCATCGTCGTGATGGCCCCGCGCCCTGGCCGGGTGGTGCGGGAAGTCCAGGTCGACGCTCCCTATCCCCGCACGATGGAGTTTCGCACCTCGGCCACCTATGCCGCCCATGCGCAGGTGGTGTCCGAGGCCCTGGCCCAGGCGATGGGAGAGCCCGCATGACCCTTGCCGATGATCGCGCCGCCGCCGTCTGGGATGCCGAGGAACGCGCCCGCGCCCGTGCCGCTAGGGTCGAGGCAGTGGCGCGCTGGCTTGTCCCCATCGCCGTCGTCTTCGCCACGCTTGGTCTCTGGCAATGGTTTGTTGTGGCCAACGAAGTGCCGCATTACATCCTGCCCTCTCCCGTCCGGGTCTGGCAGCAGCTGGTCGAGGATCGGGCGATCCTGGGCGATGCGCTGCTGGTCACGCTGCGGATCACGCTGATGGCCCTGGCCGTTGCGGTGATCGGCGGGGTGCTGCTGGCGATCCTTTTCGACCAGAGCCGCTTTGCCGAACTGGTTTTCTATCCCTACGCGGTGATCCTTCAGGTCACCCCCATCGTCTCCATCGCGCCCCTGATCTTCATCTACGTCAAGGAGCCGACCGCGCGCGTCCTGATCTGTGCCTGGATCGTGGCCTTCTTCCCGATCCTGTCGAACACGACCCTAGGCCTCAAATCCACCGACCACAACCTGCGCGACCTGTTCTCGATCTACGGGGCCAGCCGGGTGCAGCGGCTTCTGTTCCTGCAACTCCCCTCGGCGCTGCCCTATTTCCTGGGGGGGTTGCGCATTGCCGGGGGGCTGGCGCTGATCGGGGCCATCGTGGCGGAATATGTCGTGGGCACCGGGGGCGCGGGGTCGGGTCTGGCCTTCCGCATCCTTGAGGCGTCCTACCGCCTCAATATCCCCCGCATGTTCGCCGCGCTCGCCCTGATCGCCGTGGTGGGGGTGGCGATCTTCGCGCTGACGAGTTTCGTGTCGTGGCTTTTCCTGCGCAAGTGGCACGAAAGCGCGCTGCGGGGCGGGCAATGACTCTGGCGCTGCCCGACGGTCGTGTGGTGTTGCGCAACGCGAACGTGCCCGCCTGCCTGATCGGCGGGGCCGGGGACCTCGTGCGGGTGGACCTGGGGCTAGAGGGTGGCAAGCTGGTCGCGCCGGCACCCGGGATGGCCGAGGTGGACTTGAAGGGCGCGATGGTGCTGCCTGCCTTCATCGACATGCACACCCACCTCGACAAGGGCCAGATCTGGGGCCGGAGCCCCAACCCGGACGGCACCTTTCTGGGCGCGCTTGAGGCGGCGGGGGCGGACCGGGAAAGGCATTGGTCGGCCGAGGATGTGCGCCGCCGGATGGACTTCGCGCTTCGTGGGGCCTTCGCGCATGGGACCCGCGCGATCCGCACGCATCTGGACAGCATCCCGCCGCAGGATGCGATTTCGTGGCCGCTTTTCGCCGAAATCCGGGAGGAATGGGCGGGGCGGATCGACCTTCAGGCCTCATCGCTTGCGGGTTGCGACCTGGTGCTGGACCCGGCCTTCGAGGCGCTGGCCGACCGGGTGGCAGCGCATCGCGGCACCTTGGGCCTGTTCACCTATCCCATGCCCGATATGCCCGACCGCCTGCGGTACTTCTTCCGGCTGGCTGCGGACCGGGGCCTTGATGCCGATTTCCACGCAGACGAGACGATGGATCCTTCGGTCAACACCCTCGCCCAGATTGCCGAGGCGGCTATTGAAACGGGCTTTCAAGGCCGCATCGTTGCGGGGCACTGCTGCTCGCTTTCCACCATGCCCGAGGGGCAGGCGCTGCGGACCTTGGACCTTTGCGCCAAGGCCGGGATCGGGATCGTCAGCCTGCCGATGTGCAACCTTTATCTGCAAGACCGCCACCCCGCCCGCACCCCCCGCAACCGGGGCATCACGCTGGTGCATGAGGCCCGCGCGCGCGGCATCCCGGTGGCCTTTGCTTCCGACAACACCCGTGATCCGTTCTATGCCTATGGCGATCTCGACATGGTCGAGGTCCTGCGTGAGGCAACGCGGATCGCCCATCTGGACCACTCCGCGACCGACTGGGTGCAGTCCGTCCTGACCGTGCCCGCCGCGATGTGCGCCTTCCCCGCGCCCTCGCTCGCCCCCGGTGCCCCTGCCGATCTGGTGATCTTCCGCGCGCGGACCTGGACCGAGCTTTTCTCCCGCCCGCAGTCCGACCGCACCGTCCTGCGCGCCGGGCGGCCCATCGACCGCACTCTTCCCGACTATGCCGAGCTTGACGACCTGATGAGGACCGCATGACCACCGAAGCCCTGAAAGCCGCCCTCGGCCACCTGGAGATCGACGAGAATCCGATCTCGGTCCGCGCCAAGTCGCGCGATTTCTTCTGGTATTCCCCGGTCCTGAAGGCGCGGATGGACCACCTGACCGCCGATTTCGTCGTCTCGCCCCGCACCGAGGCCGAGGTGATCGAGGTTCTGGCCGCCGCCCACGCCCATGACGTGCCCGTCACCGTGCGCGGGGCAGGGACCGGGAACTATGGCCAGGCGATCCCTTTGAGGGGCGGGATCATAATGCACATGAAGAACATGACGGCGGTTAAGGAAATCCACCCCGGTCGGGTGATCGTCGAACCCGGCTGCCTCATCAAGGACCTCGACGCCGCCACCCGCGCCCATTCCGGGCAGGAACTGCGGATGCACCCCTCCACCTGGGCCACCGCCACGATCGGCGGCTTCATCGGTGGCGGTTCGGGCGGGGTTGGCTCTTGCACCTGGGGCGTCCTGCGCGACCTTGGCAACATCCTGCGCCTGCGGGTCGTCACCGCCGAGGCGACGCCGCAGGTCCACGACTTCACCGGCGAGGAGCTGCACCGCGTCTCCCACGCCTATGGCACCAATGGCGTCATCACCGAAATCGAGATGCCGCTGGCCCCGGCCTATGACTGGGTGGAGATCTTCGTCACCCACCGCGACTTTGCCACGGCAGTGCAACTGGCCGGGGACCTCGGCCATCAGGACGGCATCCTGAAAAAGCTGATCTCGGTCTACGAGGCCCCCACCGCCAGCGCCTATTTCCAGCGCGTCGCCCCGCACGTCGCGCCCGAGGACAACCTTCTGGGCCTGATGATCGCGCCGCAGTCGATGGACGGGTTCGTGACCTTCCTCGCCCGCTATCCCGGCGCCGAACTCATATACCGCAGCGACCGGACGAAGTGGGACCGCGAACCCGGCCCGGTCTTCGAATACGGCTGGAACCACACCACCCTCAGGGCGTTGAAGATCGACCCCTCGATCACCTATCTTCAGGTCGCCTATGCCCCCGGCGTCTATGAGGAGAAGATCGCCGCCATCCGCGCCGCCTTCCCGGGCGAGCTGATCCAGCATCTGGAGGCGATGCGGATGGGCGGGCAGCTGGGCTTTGCGGGCCTGACGCTGGTCAAGTTCACCACCGAGGCGCGGCTGGACGAGATCGTGGCCGCGCACGAGGCGATGGGCTGCCACGTCTTCAACCCCCACCGCTACACGCTGGAGGAAGGCGGGCGTCAGTCGACCGACGCGACGCAACTTGACTTCAAGCGCCAGGCGGACCCCAAGGGCATCCTGAACCCCGGCAAGATGATCGCCTGGGACGCGCCGGACTGGGATTACTCCCGCATGTATGCCTATCCCGGGATGAAGGCGGCCGGATGACGACCCGGGCGCTGGTCCTTTACGCCCATCCCTGCGGCGAAAGTTTCGCGGCGGCCCTGCGCGACACCGTGACCGGCACGCTGACCGAGAGGGGCTGGGATGTCGATCTCTGCGACCTTTACGCCGAGGGCTTCGACCCGGTGATGGGGGCCGAGGAACGCCGGGGCTACCACGACACCGCCACCAACACGCAGCCCGTGCAGTCGCATGTCGATCGCCTGCGCGCCGCCCAGGCGCTGATCTTCGTGCATCCGGTCTGGAACTTCGGCTTCCCCGCGATCCTGAAGGGCTACACCGACCGCGTCTTCCTTCCCGGCATCACCTTCCGTCTGGAAAACGGCAAGGTGAAGCCCGCGATGACCCATATCCGCAAGCTCGCGTCCGTCACCACCTATGGCGCGAACCGGACGCGGGCTTTCCTGGCTGGCGATCCGCCCCGCAAGGTCATGTCGCGGGCCTTCCGTCACGCCTGCCAACCGGATAGCTTTCTCTACATGGCGCTTTACGACATGAACCGTGCCGACCAGCGCCAGCGCGCGGACTATCTTGCCCGCGTGCAACAGAAGATGAGGCATTTCTGATGCGCGCCCTTGTCGTCTATTGTCACCCCTCCCCCTACAGCTTCAACGCCGCCGTCCGCGACCTCGTGCTGGCCAAACTCGGCTCTGCCGGGGCCGAGGTCCGCCTGCACGATCTATACGCCAGCGGCTTCTCGCCCGTCCTGACTCGCGAGGAATGGGAGGGTTATCTGACCTGTCCCGACAACTGCGCCCCCGTTCGCCGCGAGGTCGAGGACATCCGCTGGTGCGACACGCTGATCTTCGTCTATCCGACCTGGTGGTATGGCCTGCCGGCGATGCTGAAGGGCTGGCTGGACCGGGTGCTCTTGCCGGATGTGGCCTTCCTGATGCCCGACGGGGCGCACAAGACGATCCGCCCCGGCCTGCGCCACATCACGCGGCTGGGCGTCTTCACCACCTGCGGGGCCAGCCGCTGGCTGACCTTCATCGTGGGCGCCCCCGGACGGCGGACCCTGCGCCGCGGGGTGGGGTTCCTGCTGACCCCGTTCCATCGCAGGGCCTTCGCGGCGCATTACCTGATGGACAGCTCAACCGCTGAAAGCCGCCGGGCGCACCTGGCCCGGGTCGCCGCGCAGATGGACAAGCTGATCGGCCGCCCCGTCCCCGTCCCATTGCCCGAACCGCCCTCCCTGCGACCCGAGGCCGCCGAATGACCATCCGCGACTGGGCCGACTTCCGCGCCCCCGATTTCTCCGCCATCGACCCCATGCGCACCATCGCGATCCTGCCCACGGCGGCGGTGGAGCAGCACGGGCCACACCTGCCCGTCGGCACGGACACGATCATAGCCACCCATCTCTGCCGCCTTCTGGCCGAGCGCGCTCCGCAGGACCTTGACCTGCGCATCCTGCCGGTGATGGCGGTAGGCAAGTCGAACGAGCACCTCTGGGCCCCCGGCACGCTGACCCTCACTGCCGCCACCGCCCTTGCCGCCTGGACCGAGATCGGCCTTTCCGTCGCCCGTGCAGGCGTGAAGAAGATCGTCATCCTGAACAGCCACGGCGGCAATGCCGATCTGATATCCATCCTGTCGCGCGAGTTGCGGGTGCAGGCCGGGATGCTGGCCGTGCGCCTGGGCTGGGGGGCGATGGGGATGCCGCCGGGGCTTTTTTCCGATCAGGAAACCCGCTTCGGCATCCATGGCGGCGACATGGAGACCTCGCTCCTCCTCCACTTCCGCCCCGACACTGTGGACATGGCGGCGGCGCGCGACTTCCGGTCCACCGCCGAGACCGCCCCGATCCCGCCCATCGGAGCGGTGGCGCAGGCCTGGATCTCCTCGGACCTCAACCCCGCCGGCGTGGTGGGCGAGGCGCATCTGGCCACGGCGGAAAAGGGCAGGCTGACAGCCGAGCACATCGTCGCCGACGTCATCGGCCTTTTGCGCAAGGTCGCGGCGGAACCCTTGCCGGGCCACCAGCGGTAAGGGCGCAGGGCAGGAACAGGGCCTGTGAACACCCGATGCGATCGGGGGCGACTGGCCATTTGCCGAGGATCGGGAATGGTGGCGAGGGAGGGACTCGAACCCTCGACCTTGCGATTATGAGTCGCACGCTCTAACCAGCTGAGCTACCTAGCCACTGGCGGGCGGATTAAGGGTGCGGCGGGAAGAGGTCAAGGGTGAATCGCGCAGGCGCCCGGCCTCCTCGTGCGACTTCCTCTTCCCGTCGGTGTCGCCAGCGAAAGTGACCGCAGGACACGATGAGCGTCCCGTCAATGCGCCACGCGGGGGCGCCCGGACGCGGTTGCCGTCACCCTGGCCTCGATGAACATCGGTCGGCCCTCGATCTCGACCTCCTTCACCGCGCGCTCGACGCTGAGCCGCAGGTCCACCGCCCCGGCGTCCCGGGCGCGGCGGGAGGCTTCGGCGACAACCGCCGCCTCGGTTGTGGCCAGGGCGTCCTCGGCGCTGGCAAAGACCTGCAACCCATCGGCCAGATGCGCGACGAACCGACCTTCGGCGGGCGAGGAGACCGTGGCCGTCGCGCGCTGGCTGACCTGACCTGCCACCGCGCCGATGGCATTTGCCACCCCGGCGTGTTCGGGCAGGATCATCGGGCAGCGCAGCCTTTCTCCCACCGCGCCGTAATAGGACGGGGCCGAAGCGCCAAGGCCGATGACCGGGACGCCCAGCCTGACGCTGACCTCGACCACGCCGCGATGCGGGCCAAGGCCGGCGCGGGTCAGCCTGTGGAGGGCGAGCGCCTGGGGGGCCTCGCCCGCAAAGGCCGCATCCTCACCGAAGGCGGCTTCCAGCAGACAGTCCACCGTCTGTTGCGTCAGCTGGTCCACGATCGCCTGCGCAAAGGCCTCGGGCCCCGAGGCAAAGCGGTCGCCCGCCCCCGTCCGCCGCCTGGCAATCAGCCGCAGCGCCTTGTCCGCCGCCGCCGCATCCCAACTGTCAAGCCGGCCCAGCACATGCGCCGCATCCGAAGGTGTCACGCCCGAGATCATCACCAGCCCCCGCGCCACCAGCCGTTCCAGCGCCGCGACCTCCAGCCGCGAGGTCAGGCAGGCCGCCATCGGCATCGGCGCGGTGATCCGGTCCAGCACGGCCAGTTCGCGCGCATTCAGGCCGCCGCGCTGGCCCGACATCGGCACGACAAAGCGACCGTCCATCTCGCCCACGGCCTCCGAGGACAGCCAGCGGTCAAGGGCGGCATGGACCATCGGGCCATGATCCACGGCGAGGAGCGACACCGGCATCAGCCGCCGTGGTCCAAGGCGCAACCCGCCCGTCAGACCTTCGGTGACCAGATGCACCTCGCTGTCGCCGCCAAGGCCGGTCGTGCGCATCGCCACCGCCTCGACCATGGTGCGGAACCCGCCGACGCGGGCGCCCTGCGGGTCGATCTCGGGCAATCCGTTGCGAAGGAGCGCAACATCGGTCGTCGTCCCGCCGATGTCGCTGACCAGCGCGTCCGTGGCCCCGGTCAGCCAGCGCGCGCCGACGATGCTTGCGGCAGGGCCGGAGAGGATCGTCTCGATGGGCCGTTCCCGCACCATCGCCGCCGAGATCAGCGCCCCGTCGCCGCGCACGGCCATCAGCGGGGCGTCGATGCCCACCGCCGCCAGATGCCGCTCGCAGGCGGCGACCAGCCGGTCGATCATCCCGATCAGCCGGGCGTTCAGCACGGCCGTCAGCGCGCGTTTCGGGCCGTTCAGATTGGCCGACAGTTCGTGCGAACAGGTCACGGGCCGCCCGGTGACGCGGCGGATCAGATCGCGGGCGGCGACCTCGTGCGCGGGGTTGCGGGTGGCGAACTGCGCCGCCACGGCAAAGCCCGATACCTCGTGCCCCAAAGCGCGGACCTGCGCCTCCAGCGCGTCAAGGTCCAAGGGGGCGACTTCGGTTCCGGCGTGGGTATGGCCGCCGGGCAGCTGCACGACCGGATCGCCCTTCAGCGCCTCGATGAGCCCGCTGCGGCCAAGGTCGGCCTCGTCAAAGCCGATGAAGACCAAAGCCACACGCGCGCCCTGGCCCTCGACCAGCGCGTTCGTCGCCAGCGTTGTGGACAGCGACACCAGCGCCACGTCCGACGCGCTGACCCCCGCCGCCGCAATCGCGGCATCGACGGCCTGCCCGATCCCCACGGCCAGATCGTGCCGCGAGGTCAGCGCCTTGGCCTTGCCAAGGACGGCATTCGCCTCATCGTCCAGGATCACCGCATCGGTATAGGTGCCCCCGGTATCGACACCCAGAAAGATCGCCATGCCCGCCTCTGATCCTGCGCAACCTCTTGCCAGCTAGTGCAGGATCATCCGCCTGTCAGCCCCGGAAACGACATCAGGCCCGCCGCTTGCGCCGATGCGCGGGGGGCAGGTTCAGCATGGCACGGTATTTCGCCACCGTGCGCCGGGCGATGGGGGCGCCGCCCTCGGCCAGGGCTACCGCCAGCGCCTCGTCCGACAGCGGGTGGTCGGGGTCCTCCTCGGCCACCAGCCGCGCCAGCCGGTCGCGCAGCGCCCCCGCCGCCGGGCCGCCTTCATGCACGGCCTTGGTGAACAGGGTCCGCAGCCACCAGGTGCCGCGCGGGGTGTCTACGGCTGTCCCGGCGACGACCCGGCTGATCGTGCTTTCATGCAGACCCAACGATTGGGCCACATCGGCCATCGTCATCGGAACCAGCGCGCCCAGACCCTCCTCCAGCGCCGCCTCCTGCCGCGTCAGGATGTCCTGCCCGACCGACAGCAGCGTTGCATTCCGCCCCTCGATCATCTTGATCAGCGCCCGCGCCTCGGCCCGGCCCTTGGCGCGCCCCTCGGCCACAGAAACCGAGGGCAGGGCGGATCGGTTCAGCGATATGATCCAGCCCGCCTGACCCTTTTCGGCGATCAGGTCGGGCTCGCGGACCGGGGCGGCAAAAGGCTCGAACCCCGCGCCGGGCTTCGGGTCATAGCTGCGCAGCCGTCCGAAAGCCTGGCGCAGGTCCGACGGTTCAAGTCCCGCCTCGCGCGCGATGCGGTCGATCTCGCCCTTGGCCAGAAGGTCCAGCCGGTCCAGAAGCGCCCGCATCGGCTTGTCAAGCTGCCCGGCCTCCTCGGCCTGAAGCCGCAGGCAGTCGGCAAGGTTGCGGGCGAAAAGCCCCGTCGGTTCGGCCTGTTTCTGCAGCCGGTCAAGGATGCCGTCCACAGCCGCCACGGTGACGCCCAGCTGCCCGGCAATCGCGGCCGGGGGGCGGCCCAGCCAGCCCGATGGCTCCAGCGCCTCGGCCAGCACCATGGCGATGCGCGCCTCTTGCGGGTTCAGGCGCAGGCTCTCGATCAGGCCCAGGACATGGGCGATGAGGCTTGGTCCCGCGGCTTCCTGTTCCGGCCGTTCGGCGTCCCAGGCGAAGGCGGATTTCCAGCGCGGGATCCAGTCCTGCACCTGGGGCCTGGTCAGGAGGATCTGGGGGTTCTCGGCCGCCGCTTCCTCCAGATAGCGGCTGAGGCCCGCCGCATCGGCGCGCAGGATGCGGATCGAGGTCGCAAGTCCCGTGGTCAGCGCCATGCGCTGGGTCTGGGTGACGGAAATTCGGGTTCTGGACTTCATGGGGTGATGGTTCCCACGGATGGTCTCTTGCGGCAAGCACCGATCTGGAAACGATTTCTTCGAAGAAATCGTGCCGGAGCCTGCAAAGGCTCCGATCCGGAGTTTTCGAAGATTCCGGCGGTGCGCGGTGTCAGGAAAACACCCCCTCGCAATACCACTGGTCGGTCACCGCCCCGCCGCGCCCGTAGAACAGCCAGAGCCTTTCGCCGCCTTCCGTCTCGACCCGCCAGTAATCCCGGGTGCCGCCGCGCCAGTCGGGGTCCTCGAGCCACCATTCCGGTTGCAGCCGTTCCGGCCCCGCCGCCATCCGCAGGCGGAACGCGCGCCGCCGCCAGCGGAACCGGGTCGGCAGGTCGGGGACGCCGGGGGCATCGACGGGTTCGGGGCGGAACATCACCAGCGGGCGGGGGCCGGGCGGGGCGGGCCAGGGCCCGTCATGCGGCTGGCTCCAGGCGGCCATCAGGACCTTGGCGGATTTCGCGGGCACATGGCTGTCGGCGGGGTGCAGGCGCAACACCGCCTCGGTGCTAAGCCTTGCGCCAAGCCGCCCGATCAGATCCTCCAGCGCCTGGGCAGAGCCCACCGGCACCCGCCCGGCATTGGCCAGCGCCTGTTCGGTCACCTCGATCTGCCCGCGATGCTGGACGGCGCTGACCGCTTCGGTGGCCAGGGCCTCCAGCCGCAGGCAGTCGATCCCGAAACCGGCGTCGATCTGATCGAGCTTCAGGTGCAGCAGCGGGCGGATGCGGTCGGGGCTGTCGCTGGCGCGGGCAAGCCCCACCTCGACCGAGGCCACCCCGCCGTCGGCGCGGAAGCCCTGGAACAGCACCCGCCGCACGCCGCGCCCCCTGGCTTTCAGCTTGTCGCAGAAGGGCGGGAGCAGCCGGTCCAGCGCCGCCTCGACATCGGACCGCAGGCCGATGGGGTCGGGCAGGGTCAGCCGTACGGCGAAATGCATCGGCGGGCGGGCGGGGCTGACGGGTTCGGGCTCCAGCCCCAGCGCCTGATCCAGACGGCGCAGCGTGTCGGCGCCGAAGCGGCGGGCAAGGGCGGCGCGGGGCAGGCCCATGATATCGCCCACTCGGCGCAGGCCAAGCCGGGTCAGCCGGTCGACCACGTCCGGGGCCAGCCGCAGCGCGGGCAGGGGCAGGTCGGCCAAGGCGTCGTAAAGCCGACCGGGCGGCACGATCACCGCCGCCTCGGCCCCCCGGGCCGTGACCGCGCGGGGCAGGTTGCCGCCCCTCTCCCAGCCCCGACGCTTGGCCGCGCGGGACCGGGTCGCCCGCGCCTCCTGGTCGATGGCGTCGCCGGACCGCAGGGGCGCCACTCCGGCCCGGGCATAGCGCGCCAGGGCCCAGGCCGCGCCGGGCGTGTCGGCAATCGCCGCGCGGACGGTCAGGCCCAGGGCTTCGCAATCCTCGGCCACCCGGGCCAGCACGCCTTCTTCCCCGCCGTGAAGATGCGCCGAGCCGGTCAGGTCGATCATCAGGCCCGCCGGGGCTTCATCCGCCACCCAGGGCGAAAAGCGGCCCGCCCAGCGGCGCAGGGTCAACAGGAACTGCGCCTCGCCCGGAGGGTCGGCGGGCACGGTCAGAAGCGCCGGGCAGATCGCGGTCGCATCGCGCAGGGGCTGGCCCAGGCTCAGCCCTTCCGCCTCAGCCTCTGCCGACAGCGACACCAGCACCTGTGCGCCGTTGCGATCCCCCACCACGGCCAGCGGCATAGGCACCGCATCGCCCCGCCGCCGCGCCAAGCGTTCGGCCGCAAGGCGCGGAAACCACAGGGACAGGATGCGCCGACCCGCCATCATCGACTCATTTGTTCGCTATATGTTCCAGTGATGCCAGCCCGCCGCGCCCCTGTCGAGTCCCGCCCATGATGACAACTGTGTGAGGGTCGCCGCACAACCGCAGATGACAAGTGCGTGAGGGCACAGAACCAGGATTACCGCGACGGAATGACGCGGCTATAGTGTTCGCACAAGCCAGCGAGGGAGCCAGTAGATGAAGTTTGTCAAAGCCGTAGCAATCGGTGCCGTCCTGATCTCCGGGGCAGCCTATGCCAAGGGCGACCGCACCGATCCGAACGCCAAGGCCCGGTCGGACCTGATGCGGATTGTCGGCAAGAACACCGGAATCCTCGGCGACATGGCGGGTGGCAAGGCCGCCTATGACGCCGCCGCCGCCGAAGCCGCCAAGGCCGCCATCGTCGAGGCTGCTGGCCAGATCGAGACCGCGTTCAAGGATCAGGGCGGCGCGGACCCCGCCTCGGAAGCCAAGCCCGAGATCTGGGCGAATTGGGATGAGTTCCTGGCCGATGCCAAGAAGCTCGGCGATGCTGCCGGCGCGATGGATGTCAGCTCGGCCGAGATGATCGGCGCGGGCATGGGCACGCTCGGCGGCACCTGCAAGGAGTGCCACAGCGAATTCCGAGTGATGAACTAGGACTGCCCCCCGGCGGGACGAACCAAGGCCCCGGGCGCAGGTCCGGGGCCTTTTGCATGTCAGCCGCAGACCACCCGCTCGATCACGTCGCGGCGGTCCAGCCAGAAGTTCAGCCGGTCGGCGCGATAGTCCATCGTCACCGCCATTCCGTACTGGATCACCCGGACCTCCTGGCTGAAGCGCATCCCGTCCAGGATGACGCCGGGCTTGCCGACAAGGTTCTGATAGGGAACCGCGCCGCAGGAATCGATGGGCGTCGGGTCGATCGGAACTTGCGGACCGATGTCGGTCTCGACACAGGCCGCCAGCAGGACCGGCGCGAAGGCGAGCAGGCTATAAGCATGTTTCATGGGTCGTTTCCTGAATTGCATTCTGGCCATCTTTGGCACAGCCTTCCGCCGACCATAAGGGAGGGAATACCATATGCGCACCCGTGCCGCCGTTGCCGTCGCCCCCGGAAAACCTTTGCAGATCATGGAGGTAAACCTCGACGACCCCAAGGAAGGCGAGGTCCTGATCGAGATCAGGGCCACCGGCATCTGCCACACCGACGAATTCACCCTGTCGGGCGCTGACCCCGAGGGGATATTCCCCTCGATCCTGGGGCATGAGGGCGCGGGAGTGGTGGTGAAATGCGGCCCCGGCGTGAAGTCTCTGAAACCGGGCGACCATGTCATCCCGCTTTACACCCCGGAATGCCGTGAGTGCCCGTCCTGCCTTTCCCGCAAGACCAACCTCTGCACCGCGATCCGCGACACGCAGGGGCGCGGCCTGATGCCCGACGGAACCACGCGGTTTTCCATGCTGGATGGCACGCCGATCTACCACTACATGGGCTGCTCGACCTTCGCCAACCACACGGTCCTGCCGGAGATCGCCCTGGCCAAGGTCCGCGACGACGCGCCCTTTGACAAGATCTGCTACATCGGCTGCGGCGTGACCACCGGGGTGGGCGCGGTGCTGAACACCGCCAAGGTGGAACCGGGCGCCACGGCGGCGGTCTTCGGCCTCGGCGGGATCGGGCTGAACGTGATCCAGGGTCTCAAGCTGGCCGGGGCCGACAAGATCATCGGCATCGACATCAACGACGACAAGGAGGAATGGGGTCGCCGCTTCGGCATGACCCATTTCGTCAACCCCACGAAGATCGAGGGCGAGATCGCCCCCCACATCGTCAACATGACCAAGACGCCCTTCGACAGGATCGGCGGGGTGGACTACAGCTTTGACTGCACCGGCAACGTCAAGGTGATGCGCGCGGCGCTGGAATGCACCCATCGGGGCTGGGGCCAGTCCATCGTGATCGGCGTCGCCCCCGCAGGCGCCACGATCGAGACGCGGCCCTTCCAGCTGGTCACGGGCCGGGTCTGGAAAGGCACGGCTTTCGGTGGCGCGCGGGGCCGCACGGACGTGCCGAAGATCGTCGACTGGTACATGGACGGCAAGATCGAAATCGACCCGATGATCACACATGTCCTGACGCTGGACGACATCAACAAGGGCTTCGACCTCATGCACGAAGGCAAGTCGATCCGCGCCGTCGTCGTCTACTGATCCGGGGCCAGCCTCCCGGCGCGGGGTGCCCGCGTCGGGAAACCTGACTTGTCCGACTCCCGCCACGAGAGTTCGCTGCTCCTGCCGATCATGCATCGGCGGATTTGCACGAAGCATTGGAGAATGACATGTCAGACACCCCTTCGGGCCTTGCGCCCGGCCTTCTTCCCATCGTCCTCATGACCTCGGCCCTTGCGCTGGCCGAACCGGCTGCGGCGGCGGTCCCTGCCACGCTGCCCGCCACGGATGCGCGTCCCGCCGCGATGCACAGCCTGCCGCAGGACTTCCGCCTTCCCGACCGGCTGGCGGCCTATGAAAAGGCGAAAGCCGAGGAGACGCAGGTTGCCATGCGTTTCCTCGACTGGCTGTTCGGAGACGAGCCGGTGAACCGCTGCGGCACGACCTCGGGCTGCCGCTCGGGCTGGGACGACAGCGACTGCTTCTGACCAGAAGGGCGCGCGTCCGCCCGGGCGCGCGCCCCGTTCAGCAAAGGACCCGAACTCATGACCGATGCCCGCCTTGCCCCCCGCCTTGCCCCCCGCCTTGCCGTCGTCACCGTGGCCGACGACCTGCACGCTCTTGTCCTGCGCAAGGTGCTGCGCGACCGTCACGCGGTCGATCTTGCCATCATCCACTCCGACCGGCTCGCTGCCACCGGCCTAGTGAACTGGTCCGCCGATGCCAGCCGCTCCGCGGTCCTGCCCGATTGCGACGGGCGCCCGGTGAACCTTGCCGCGCTTGACCTCCTCTGGTGGCGGCGGCCCTCGGGCAAGGGCTGGAACCCGAACTCAGGCTTTCTTGCCAGCGTCACGGACGAGGCCGCCCGCGACCTGATCTACAACGACTGCGTCGCCGCGCTGAACGGGATCGTCCAGGCCGACTTCCGCGGCATCTGGGTCAACCACCCCGAGGCAACGCGCCGGGCCGAGATGAAATTCGTCCAGCTTCGCGCCGCGCACGAGGCCGGGCTTGCCGTGCCACGCACCCTTATCAGCCAGGACCCCGAGGAAATCCGCGCCTTCTGTGCCGGGCGCCGTGTGATCGTGAAAGCCATCGCGGGCACAGTAAAGACCCCGCTCATGGCGCAGGACGTGACGCCCGCGCTGCTGGCCAGTGACGCCGCCCTTCGCCTCTCTCCCGCGATCTGGCAGGAACGGGTGGATGGCACCGAACACCTGCGCGTCCACATCTTCGGCCAGCACATCGTGGCCGCCCACCTCGCCTGTCCCGAGCTCGACTGGCGGGTCCACCTCGAAAAGACCATCGTCACGCAGACCCGCCTTGCCCCCGAGATCGAAGCGCGGCTTCGCAGCGTGATGGCGGCGCTTGACCTGCGGATGGGTATCTTCGACCTGAAGATCGACTCCCGGGGCCAGGTCTGGTGGCTGGAGGTCAACCCGCAGGGTCAATTCCTGTTCATCGAAGGCATGTCGGGCCTGCCCCTGGCCGATACCTTCGCCGATTTCCTCGTCGAGTCCGCGCGCCCCCTTTCCGCTGCGGCCTGACGACGGTTCGGTGCTTGCCGCCTCGCGCAGGTTCGGCCACCCTTTCGCCGATCCGTGACAGGCAGGCCCATGACCTCCACCCCCGCCCTCCGCGCGCTGGCCGCCCTTGGCATCGAGGTTTCGCTGCATCCCTACGCCTATGACCCGAAGGCCGAGGCGACAGGCCTGCAAGCGGCGCAGGCCCTGGGGATCGACCCCGCCGTGATGCTCAAGACCCTGATGGTCGAGGTTGACGGCAAACCCGCCTGCTGCGTCATTCCCTCGGACCGGCAGCTCTCGATGAAACGCGTGGCGGTGGCCTTCGGGGGCAAGTCCGCCGCGATGATGCCCGCGCCCAAGGCGGAAAGGCTGACCGGCTACCACGTCGGCGGCATCTCTCCCTTCGGGCAGAAGCGCGCCGTCCCCACCGCCATCGAGACCACTGCCTGCACCGCCCCCCGCGTCTGGATCAACGCCGGTCAGCGCGGGCTGCTGCTGTCGCTGCCCCCCGAGGCCGCGCTTCGGGCGCTGACTGCCAAGGCCCTGCCGCTGATCGCCTGACTTGCCCTCACCCCCCGCAACGCTATCCTTCCCGGGTCCCCAAGCGGAGAGGACCATGCCCCGCCGCACCGCCTCCCTTGCGTTCCCGGCCCTGATCCTGACCGCCACGCTGGCACAGGCCGACGGCCCCCGCATCTCGCTGATCTTCGGCAGCGACGCGCTGAACGCCGCCCCCGAGGACATCCGCTCGGTCCGCCGCATCGACGAAGGCGACCGCGGCTCGGCGCTGGTCATCCGGCTGTCGGACAGCTTTGACCGGCTGATGTTCGACCTGACGTCGGCCCATGTCGGCGAGACGGGCAAACTTCTGATCTGCAACCAGCTGGCGGTCGAACCCTATCTGAACGCGCCGATCACTGTCGCGCAGTTCGTGATCTCCGACACCGACATCGCCCGCGTCGACGCGTTGCAGGCCCTGCTGGACGGCCCGCGCTGCGCCGCGAACCCTGACAGCTAACGCCCCTTCGCCCAGCGCAGATAGGGCCGCTCCAGCCACAGCGTCGCCGCAACCGACACCGCGACCGACAGGGACCCCAGCCCCAGCATCGCCGTGACCGAGCCGTAGGGCGCGATCCCCGCCATCCGCATCAGCGTGCCGACGCTGGAAAAGACCAGCAGGTGCAGAAGATACAGCAGGTAGGAGGATTCGCCCCACAGCATCACCCAGCCCGGCATCCTCCAGTCCCCCGCCGCCAGCCCGTAGACCACCGCCGCGGCCGGAAGCCCCGCCACCCAGGCTCGGCCGACATTGATGCTGACATGGCCCGAGACAACCACGGCCAGCCCCGCCGCCCCGATCACCAGCGCAGGCACCGCGCCCGCCCGCCAGCCCGACGCGACCGCCGCCGAGATCAGCCCGCCATACAGGAACTCGATCACCCCGGAATAAAGGACGATACCAAAGACCGGCGGCAGGCCCGGGTGGACGAACTTCAGCCCCGACGTGACCGCCGACCACAGGGCCAGCGCTAGAATCGTGCCGCGCACGCCATGGCGGAAATAGGTCGCGGCAAACACCAGGTAAAACATCGCCTCGACCGTCAACGTCCAGGCCACGGCCATCACATGACCCGGCAGCGGCAACAAGAGGAAGGACAGCACGATCCGCCCCAGCCCCGGCCAGTCCGACCAGTCGCCCCGCAACACCGCCAGACCCGCCAGCGCAACCAGAGTCAACGCAAGCACCGCCCAGTAGGGCGGCACGATCCGCCAGAACCGCTGCCGCAGGAACCAGCCCGGCCCCAGAGCCTCACGCCCCCGAATCGCGTGAAAGATCACGAAGCCGGACAGCACGAAGAAGATGTCCACCCCGATCTCGCCGCCTTTGAACCAGCCCAGGATGCCCGGCTCCTGCCCCTCGGACACCGCCGCGGCCTGCAGATGGAACAGCACGACCAGAGTTGCGGCCACCCCGCGCAACATCTGCAATCCGCCGATCATTCGCCAATCCCTGCCTGTCCGCGCGGGATGTCGCCCGCGACCGAAGCCAAGTCAATCAGACAATTGCGCTTTCCTTGCGGCTTTGGCTCGGCCAAAAGGGGTCAACTACAGGAGGTTCCATGCCCGCCGATACCCGCTCATCCCGCCTCGCCGTCCTGATCGACGCCGACAACATCCCAGCCCGCCATATCGAGGCCGTGCTCGACGAACTTGCCGCCTACGGCGAACCCTCGGTCCGCCGGGTCTATGGCGACTGGTCCTCCTCGGCGCTTGGCCAGTGGAAGGAAAAGGCCCGCAACCTGGGCCTCGTGATGCACCAGCAATCGGCCAACACCAAGGGCAAGAACGCCAGCGACATCGGCCTGGTGATCGACGCCATGGACATCCTGCACGCCGGCAAGGTCGATGGCTTCGTGCTGGTCTCCTCGGACAGCGATTTCACCCGCTTGGCCTCGCGCATCCGCGAGGACGGGCTCCAGGTCATCGGCGTGGGCGAAAAGAAGACGCCCGAATCGCTGCGCAACGTCTGCAACCGCTTTCTCTTCCTGGAAAACCTGACCGCCGCGCCGGAACCGGCCGCCGACATGCCAGCGCCCGCGAAACCGGCGAAAGAGCCCGCCAAAGCCGAAAAGGACCCGCCCTCCAAGGCGATCCCGCTGATCCTGGCCGCGATGAAGAAGATCGGGATCGAGGAAGACAGCTATCCTCTCGGTCAGCTGGGCCAGGTGCTGACTCAGCTCTACCCCGATTTCGACAGCCGCAGCTATGGCTGCGCCCGGCTTTCCGACCTGCTCAAACGGACGGGACGCTTCGAGGTCCAGAAGGGCGAGGGCTCCTCGCAGCTGATGGTCCGCGACAAGGCGTAAGGCCTCAGAAGATCGTCGCCAGCCAGCCCGCGAAGGCCTCCACCGCCGGACGGCGCGGCCCCTTCGGCAGCACCACGGCATAGGTGACAACCGGCAGTCCCGCCAGCGGCAGCACGACCAGCCGCCCGGCCTCCAGATCGGCGCGACAGATGATCTCGGTCGCGGTGGCCGCGCCCAGGCCCTGCCGGCAGGCCGACAGCTCCAGATGCGGGCTGCCCAGTTTCACCAGCTTCAGCCGCGTCACATCCAGCCCGGTCCGCGCGACTTCCTCCATCTCCCACTTGCTGTCGGCCCCGATCACCCAGGGCATCTCCTGCGGGTCAAGCCCCGAGGCCGCCAGGGACGGCGCACAGACCGCCACCACCTGCGACCGGCACAGCGGCCTGATCTCCTCTTCCGGGCGCTCGGTCCAGCCATCGGCCAGCGCGCGAACCGCCATGTCAAAGCCGTCACGGGCAAAGTCGGCCAGGGCCGGACTGGGCGACATCGCCACCTCCACACCCGGATGGCGCGCCCAGAAGTCCGGCAGGCGCGGCATGATCCAGGTCTCGGCGATGAAGGTCGTCGTCGCCACCCGCACCACGCGGCGCGCCTCGCCTCGGCGCAGATCGGCCAGTCCGTCGGCCATCGCGCCGAACCCGTCGTCCAGCGCCCGGGCCAGACGCTCGCCCGCCGCTGTCAGACCCACCCGGCGCCCGGCCCGTCGCACAAGCGCCACGCCCAACTCGGCCTCCAGCGCTCGGACCTGCTGCGCCACGGCGGCATGGGTCACATTCAGCGCCCGCCCCGCCTCGGCAAAACTGCCTTCCCGTGCGGTGGCATCGAAAGCCCGCAACGCGGCAAGCGAGGGAAGGTCACGCCATCTCGACATGTAACTCCAGCTTACGTCCCAGGGATTTTCCTGATTCGAATTCTCCTATGCTTTGTGGCACTGAAGGTGCAGAACTTCCATCCGGGACGTAAGCCATGCACAGCGTCAACCTCGACCTCCTCCGCGCCGTCGCCCGCCAGCCCGACCCCCACGCCCACCACCGCGCCGCGCATCGGGCCGACCTGCGCGCCGCCCGCCGCCAGCTCTGGCAGGGCCGACTTGCCCGGCTGCGCAGCCTATTCGTCCGCCGCTCCGTGCCCGCCCCGCAAGCCTGCGCCGAACGCCTTTCCTGATTTGCCCATTTCCCAAATACTCTCGGGGGGTCCGGGGGGCGAAGCGCCCCCGGGGCCGGTCAAGGGCGCAGCCGCCCGCGACAGGAAGCCCGCGGCGCGACGCCGGAGCCGTCACTCCACCTCCACCGTCACCCAGGTCTCGAAACAGACCCCGTTCTCCAGCGCCATCACCCCGATCGTCGCCCGTCCGCCAAGTCCGCGCTCGGGCTCGAAGACCTCGACGAACAGGTCCGACAGGCCCGAGGACACCCTGTGCACCTCCTGAAATTCCGGTGTGCAGACGACGAAGTTCAGGCTCCGCACGATCCCCTTGACCCGGTCCAGCGACCCCACCGCCTGCCGGATGCCGCCCAGCACGTTCAGCCCCGTCCGCCGCGCTGTCTGATAGCCCTCCTCGACCGTCACATCCGCGCCAAGCCGACCCCTGTCGGTGATCTCTGCCCCGATCTGCGCGACATGGCCGGACAGGAACAGCAGGCTGCCCACCCGGTGAAAGGGTTTCATCGTGCCAAAACCCGCGCCGCAATAGCCCGTCCTGTCAAAGTCGGGGACGTCGTGGCCCATCCGGATGGCCAGCAGTTCCGGGTTGGTCATCGGTCACTCGCTGAGTCGCCCGACAATGTTAACCCCCTGCGACGGCCCGAAGTATGCCCGACGGATGCAAGGCGAGAGGCAGACGCCGACATCGCGCCGATGCAGATCCCGGGCATCCAGCGGTTCGACATGAAGTATTTCACCGGCCCCGTGCCGCATGCCGACCTGAAGGCCAGCATCCGCCTTTATGGAGAAAAGGTCATCCCGATCGTGCAGGACATTCTCGCCGACAAGGCCAAATAATCATCGTAGGGTGCGCTACAGCGCACCATTCCCCAGATGTTGTGTTCCGCGCTTTGCGGCAAGCAACATCTGGCGATGCCGTTCGCGGAACCGCTCCCGGTCGGCGGCGGAATATTCGTCCACACAGGCAGGGCAGCAGACGCCCTCCTCATAGGCCGGATCGGCCTGATCCTGCGGCGTGACCGGCCTCCGGCAGGCCCCGCAGACCTTGAGGCCGCCGGGCTTCAGCCCATGCCCGACCGACACGCGGTCGTCGAAGACAAAGCATTGCCCCTGCCAGAGGCTTTCCTCTTCCGGCACCTCTTCCAGATATTTCAGGATCCCGCCCTTCAGGTGGAAGACCTGGTTGACCCCTTGACCCAGAAGGTAATTCGTCGATTTCTCGCAGCGGATGCCGCCGGTGCAGAACATCGCAATCTGCTTGCCCGCGAACCTGTCGCGGTTCTTCTGCCACCAGTCGGGAAACTCGCCGAACGCCCGCGTTCCGGGGTCCACCGCGCCCTGAAAGGTGCCGATGGCGACCTCGTAGTCGTTCCGCGTGTCGATCACCACGGTATCGGGGTCCCGGATCAGCGCGTTCCAGTCCCGCGCCGAAACATAGTTCCCGACCCGGGCCAGAGGGTCCACATCGGGCTGCCCCATGGTTACGATCTCGCGCTTCAGCTTCACCTTCATCCGCCCGAAAGGCATTGAGTCTGCGAAACTTTCCTTCCACTCCAGCGCCTCGCAGCCCGGCAGCGCCCGGATCGCCGCCAACGCCGCGTCGATCCCTTCGCGGGTCCCCGCAATGGTGCCGTTGATCCCCTCGGGCGCCAGCAGCAGCGAGCCCCTGACCCCCTGCGCGACGCAAACCTCCAGAAGCCCCGGTTTCAAAGCGGCGGGGTCCGGGAAACGGGTGAAATGATACAGCGCAGCGACGGTCAGCATCGCCCCCCTTTGCGCCGAAGCCTCGGGAATTTCAAGCGCTTCGCTTGACGCCCCCCGCCCCCGCACTTACGCAAGAGGGATCAGCACCGGGAGGCCGCGATGAAGCCTGCGAACCAAGCCCTGATCGTGATCGACGTGCAGAACGACTTCTGCCCCGGCGGCGCGCTGGCCGTGGCCGGAGGCGATGAAATCATCAACCGGATCAACGAGTTGATGGACGACTTCTCCACCGTGGTCCTGACGCAGGACTGGCATCCGGCCAACCACGCATCATTCGCGGCGAACCACCCTGGCGCCGCACCCTTCAGCCTGACAACGATGCCCTATGGCCCGCAGGTTCTGTGGCCCACCCATTGCGTGCAGGGGACCGAAGGGGCAGCCTTCCACAAGGCGCTGCGCACCGATCCCGCGCAACTGATTGTCCGCAAAGGCTTTCGCCCCGAAGTCGACAGCTATTCCGCCTTCTTCGAGAACGACCATGCCACCCCCACCGGCCTTGAGGGCTATCTCCGCAGCCGGGGGGTGACGGCGGTGACGCTGGTCGGCCTCGCCACCGACTACTGCGTTGCCTATTCCGCGCTGGATGCGGCACGGCTGGGGTTCAAGGCCATGGTGCTGGAGGGTGCAGCCCGCGCCATCGACCTGAACGGAAGCCTCGCCGAGGCGCGGGACAAGATGCGCGCGGCCGGCGTCGCGCTGGAGGCGTAAGATGGTCGACATCGCAACACGGGTCTGGAACCACAAGTGGAAGATCGACCCGATCGTGCGGTCGCTGATCGACACCGATTTCTACAAGCTTTTGATGTGCCAGTCGATTTTCCGCAACAAGCCGGAGACGACGGTCGTCTTCAGCCTCATCAACCGCTCCACCAAGGTGCGCCTTGCCGATCTGATCGACGAGGGCGAGTTGCGCGAACAGCTGGACCATGTGCGGTCCCTGTCGCTCACCCGCGGCGAAAGCACCTGGCTGCGCGGGAACACCTTCTACGGCAAGCGCCAGATGTTCCGCCCCGACTTCATGGAATGGTTCGAGGGCCTGCGCCTGCCGGCCTACCACCTGGAAAAGCGCGACGGCCAGTTCGAGCTGACCTTCGAAGGCCGCTGGCCCGAGGTCATGCTGTGGGAAATCCCGGCCCTGTCGGTGCTGATGGAGCTGCGGTCGCGCGCCGTGCTGCACGACATGGGGCGGTTCGAGATTCAGGTCCTTTACGCCCGCGCGATGACGCGGCTGTGGGAAAAGATCGAACGGCTGCGCGGGATCGAGGGCCTGCGCATTGCCGACTTCGGCACGCGGCGGCGGCACGGGTTCCTTTGGCAGGACTGGTGCGTGCAGGCGATGCAGGAGGGGTTGGGGGCCAAGTTCATCGGCACCTCGAACTGCCTGATCGCCAAGAACCGCGATGTCGAGGCGATCGGCACCAACGCGCATGAATTGCCGATGGTTTACAGTGCCTTGGCCGACACGGACGAGGAGCTGCGCCAAGCGCCCTACAAGGTTCTGGCCGACTGGCACGAGGAACACGACGGAAACCTGCGGATCATGCTGCCGGACACCTACGGCACCGAGGGTTTCCTGAAGAACGCGCCCGATTGGCTTGCGGGCTGGACCGGCATCAGGATCGACTCCGGCGATCCGGCCAAGGGGGCCGAGACGGCGATCCGCTGGTGGCAGGACCGCGGCGAGGACCCGCGCGAGAAGCTGGTGATCTTCTCGGACGGGCTGGATGTCGAGAAGATCGAGGAACTGTATGCCCAATTCAACGGCCGGGTGAAGGTGTCCTTCGGCTGGGGCACGATGTTGACGAACGATTTCCGCGGGCTGGTGGCCGATGACGCCCTGGCGCCGTTCAGCCTGGTCTGCAAGGCCCTGTCGGCGAACGGGCGGCCCACGGTGAAACTGTCCGACAACCCCGCCAAGGCCATGGGGCCGCCGGAGGAAGTGGAACGCTACAAACGCGTATTCGGCGTGGGCCAGCAGGAGGTGCTTGAGGTGGTCGTCTAGCCCAGCACGCGCGCGGCGCAATACAGCGCGCGGGCGATGTGGCTTTGGTGGATCGGATCCCCTGGCGCCAGACGCGGCATCGTCCAGCCGACCGAGGCCAGGCTGCGGGCCAGCGTGAAGGCCTCGACCATCGCTGCATCGGTCGTGCCATAGCCCGCCATCAGCGCATCGCGCAGCTGGGGGTGTTCGGGGTGCTGCACGGTCTGCACCAGCGCGGTGCCCAGGTCGTGCAGGCGGTAGCCGAAGCCGCTGTCGTCGAAGTCGATCAGCGATACCGAACGACCGTTCACCAGCACGTTTTCCCGCAGGACATCGGCGTGGATCAGGCCGATCTCGCCCGACAGCCTTTCGCGCAGCGCATCGCGGGCGCGGATCAGCGTGGCGCGTTGATCGGCGCTGGCCGCCGGATGGTCCCAGAACCGGCCCCACAGCGGATCGTCGCCCACCAGACCTTCGCGGTCCCAGCGCGGGCGGGTGAAATCTGCGGGCAGGGTCAGGCTATCGGTCGTCTTGTGGACCCGCGCCAGAAGCGACCCCAGCGCGTGGTAAAGGTCCAGCACCTGCGGCAGCGGGCGGGCATTGGGCCTCGCCGCCTCACCCAGCGCCTCGCCGTCCATCCAGGCGATGACCGAGGCATGGCGACCGTCGGACAAGGGCACCAGAAGCGCGCCGTCGCGGGCGGGCAGGGCGGCCGGGACCGGCAGTCCGGCGCGGGCCAGTTCGGCGCACCACCAAAGTTCGGACCGGATCGCCGCCGCGGACTGATAGCCCGCCCGGTGCAGGCGCAGGGCGGCGCGTCCCTTCGGGGTGGCAAGTTCGAGGACTTGGTTCTCCCGGTCACGCAAGAGGCGGACGATCCGGCCGTCCCAATGGGCGGCGGCCTCCTCGGCGGGGGTCACTCCTCGTCCCCCACCTTGCCACGCAGCGCCTTGACCTCGCCGCGTTGGGTCTTGGCGGCGATGCGGCGGCGCTGACTGCCCAGAGTGGGCTTGGTGGCGATCCGGCGTTTCGGAGTGACCAGAGCGGCGCGGATCAGCTCCACCAGCCGCTCGCGCGCGATGTCACGGTTGCGGGCCTGGCTGCGGGTTTCATCGATCTGAAGGACGATGGCGCCTTCGTTCGTCCAGCGCCGCCCGGCCAGCCTTTTCAGCCGCGCCTTCACGCCGGTGGCCAGATGCGGGGACCGTTCGGCCTCGAACCGCAGTTCGACGGCGGTCGAGACCTTGTTGACGTTCTGCCCGCCGGGCCCCGAGGCGCGCATGAAGCTTTCGGACAGTTCCCATTCGGCGATGGCCAGGGTTTCGGTGATGTGGAGCATGTCGGCAGGCCGTTCGAGGGCGCAGAATAGAGAAAGGGTTGCCCTGCTCAGACAACCCTTTCCGAGATCCAAGGAGATGGGCCAGTTAGGCATCCAAATCCAATCGGTGGTCTATTTTCCAGGGGCTGCCCTTAGAAAACACGCCCTCCGACTGTCCCGACACCTCTCTCCAATATCACTCTAGACACTGGATCACCTCCTTTCAAATGGTTGCCGATAAGGTGAGCCTGCCACAGATTTTGTGTTTGTCAAAACAAATCACGCTACCTTTGCCGTGAGTTTGGCAATCGCCAATCTGAAAGGCACAAGTGCCACCAACGCCATCACAAGCTTGACCAGCCAGTCTCCGATGGCGAGCGAGACCCAGAATGGCGCCTCGGGCCCCAGGCCCAGCAGCGGCATCGGGGCGGTGGCCCAGGACACGTCGTTGCCGGGTTCCAGCACCGTCAGGGCGGCCGAGAAGGCAATGGTGAAGAAGATCGCGGTGTCGAGCGTCGAAGAGACAAGCGTCGACACAAGCGGCGCCATCCACCAGTTGCCCTTCCGGAGCCGGTTGAAGACCGAGATGTCCAGAAGCTGCGCGCAAAGGAACGCCAGGCCCGAGCCGATGGCGATGCGCAGGGTGACAAGCGGGCCGAACTCACCGACGATCCGGGTGCCGACGAAGGAACAGGCGATGCCGGTCACAAAACCCACGAACACCACACGACGCGCGGCGGAGGGGCCTTCCAGCCGGTTCACCAGATCGGTGACCAGGAAGGCGAAGGGATAACTGATCGCCCCCCAGGTCAGGAAGGTGCCCAGAGGATACTGAACAAGGATATTCGAGGCGACGACAATGGCCGCCATGGCGACAACGCCACGAAGAAGGATGCGCATGCGGGTTTCCGTTTTGACAAGGTCGCGGAGACTTGGCCCCGGTGGGGACTGGGGCGGCCTATACCTTGTCGCCGGGCCCGTCAACTAGTCCGCGGCAAGGACTCCCGCGCATTGCTTCGGCAGGTCGGCCATCGTGAACTCGCGCGGGCCCTTCTTCTTGGGCGCGTCCTCGTCCTTCGGCTTCTTGCCGTCGGATTTCGGCGGGTTCAGGTAATCGGTCACCCACCACATCAGCGTCTCGTCGCAGCCGTCGCCACCCTTGGACAATTCGTCCACCGTGGGGGTCTGCGTCTCGCACAGGCGGGCACCCCTGGGGCATTTCAGGCGGACATGGAAATGCGTGTCATGGCCAGCCACGGGGCGGATCTTCTGCAGCCATTTCCTGTCGGCCTTCTTCGCGGTCTTGCACATCTCGATCTTGACCGCCGCAGCGACGAAGATCCGGTCCACGCGTGGATCAAGGGCGGCCTCTTTCAACAGGCGGTGGTGGACCTTCGTCCAGTTCTCGGTCACCGACCGCTGATCCGCCGACCGGACGGGGATCGAGCTGATGTCCTCGCGTTCGGCAGGCGTCAGGTCCAGACGGCGCGGCGGCAGCATCCAGATATCGGCGTCCAGTCCGATCTGGTGGCTGGCGTGACCCGAGGTCATCGGTCCGCCGCGCGGCTGGCTGATGTCACCGATGTAAAGGCCCCGGCCAAAGCCGATATCGCGGGCGGTGGCCGACAGGTCCATCAGGAACTGCACCATCTCGGGCTGGCCGTAGTTGCGGTTTCGGCTCAGCCGCATCACCTGCCAGGTGGGTCCGGTTTCCGGCAGCTCCACCAGCCCCGCCGCGCAGCCCCTGGCGTACGAGCCGATGGGCATCGATTCCTGCCGCGACGGGCTCTCCTTCGCACCGAACAGCTTGTTGGCCAGCGTTTCCGCCTGTGCGGGCGCGGCAACAAAGAGGCACAGGATCAGGGCGCGGGCAAATGTCATGCGGGCAGCTCGCCTTTGGGTCGGACCCAGACTAGCAGAACGAGCCCGATGAGGAACAACACAACCAGCGGAGCAATTCCGATCCGCTGTGATCCGCTAAGTTGCGTGGCCAGCGCGATCAGGGCGGGGGCCATGAAACTTGCCACCTTGCCGGACAGGGCGAACAGGCCGAAGGCCTCGGTCGCGCGGTCCGGGCTGGTGTGGCGGGCCATCATCGTGCGGCTTGCGGCCTGAAGCGACCCGCCCGCCGCTCCGATCAGGGCACCGCAGGCAAAGAAGATCTGGTCCGGCAGGCCCGAGGCAGGGTCCATCGCGATGCCCCAGACGCTTTCCCGTGTCATCCCGACGATGACGAGGCACACGAAGATCAGCACCAGGATCGAGACGGTGATGACCGGCTTCGGCCCGAAGGCCCGGTCCGCGCGCCCGCCGATGAAGGATGCGACCATGGCGGTGACCGCCCCCACGATCCCGAAAATCCCGATCTGGATGATCGACCAGCCCAGCACGCCCGAAGCATAGACCCCGCCGAAGCCGTACAGCGCGTTCAGCGCGTCGCGGTAGAACAGGGACGAGGCCAGATAGGCCGACAGGCTTTTCCGATAGCGCAGCGACCGGATCAGGTCCTTCAGGCTGGCGAAGGCCCGGCCCAGGTGCAGCGGCCGGCGGTCGGTGTGCGGTTCCTTCACCCAGAGGAAGAAGGGGATCATGAAGACCGCATACCACAGCGCGGTGAACGGCCCGACAAAGCGCGTGCCCTCGCGCGCCTCGGGGTCAAGGCCGAACAGGGGTTGCGTGCCCAGAAGCGTCCTGCCGCTGTCGGCGCCTTCCGCGAAGAACAGAAGCATGACGATCAGCGACAGCAGCCCGCCGAGATAGCCGAAGGCAAAGCCAGAGCCGGAGATCGCCCCCAGATCGTCGGCCTGGGTCAGCGAGGGCATCAGCGCATTGGTGAAGATCGTCGCGAACTCCATCCCGATGAAGCCGATGCCGAACAGGCAGACCGCCCAGAACAGCATCGCCTCGCCGCCACCGGGAGCCACCCACCACAGGCCCCAGGAGCCGACGACGTAGAAGGCCGAAAAGGTCCAGACCCAGACCAGCCTGCGCCCGGTGCCGTCGGCGATGGCGCCCAGGATCGGCGCAAGGATGGCGATGGTGAACGAGGCAATGGCCAGCCCCCAGCCCCAATAGGTCTGTGCGGCGGCCTTGGCGGCCTCTTCGTCCATCCCGGTGCCCATGTAGTGGCCGCGGGCGACTTCGGCAAAATACGGACCGAAGATGAAGGTCAGAAGAAGCGTGTTGTAGGGCTGGCTGGCCCAGTCGAAGAAGTACCAGCCCCAGATGCGTTTCCTTGCGCTGACCATGCCTGCCCCCTGCTTTTGCGCGAAGTGAACCCGGAAACCGGCCTTGGCGCAAGGGACGGGTCTTCGCGCCGCTGCCGCTTGCTCATCGCTGGGCCGCCCGGCGAGAAGCGGCCGTCAGGAAGCGCCGAGCCTTCCGGGGCCTTCGGGCGGCCAGGGGCGGGTGGCTTCGGCCGCGATCCAGGCCTTGACCCAGTCCGGCAGCTCCGGGCTTTCGGGCGCGGCGCCAAGGGCCACGGCCAGTTCCGACGGCGGCACGATCCCGGTCCGCGCTCCCTTCCCGCTGCCCACGACGGCCGAGCGGATCAGCACCTGCGAGGCGCATTCCCCGCCCGTCCACATCGACTGTTCGGTGTAAAGGAACCGTTCGTCCCAGCCCAGACAGCGGCTGTAGGTCGTGATCCGCGCAAACATCGTCACCCGGCGCCGGTAGCGCACCGAGGACCCGGCGACGGTCATCCCCCAGCCCTTCGCCTTCAGCACCCGGTGCAGCCCGGTCCGGGCGCCCAGCGGCAGGCGGCCGAGGTCATAGAGCGTCAGCGTGCGGCCATTGTTCAGCTCGACCCAGGGGTCCAGGTCCCAGGGCCAGCACAGGTGATGGCTGACATGGGTGTCGAAAAGACCGAGGGGAGGCATCCGGCTGGCCCGGGCCATCTCTTTGAACATGCGCAGGAAAGGATACATCGGCCGACTCCGCTTTCCCGACGTGACTTGCCTGCCCTGCCGCCCGCGTCAAGCGGAACGCTGCGGAAAGCATTGCCCTTCGCCGCCCCGCCCGCTACCTGTGGCGCACACCAGACGGAGCGCCCGATGACCTCGCTTTACCAGATCCTGATGCTGATCCTGAGTGTGGCCAAGTTCTTCATACTTGCGCATTTCGTCATGAGCTGGCTCATCAGCTTCCAGGTGCTGAACATCCGCCAGCCCTTCGTGGCGCAGGTCTGGTACGGGTTGAACCGCCTGCTGGAGCCGCTTTACGGCCCGATCCGCCGCATCATGCCAGCGATGGGGGGGATCGACCTGTCGCCCCTCGTGGTGCTGATCGGCATTTACGCGCTGGAAATCATCCTGCGCAACAATGTGGCGGTCTTCCTCTGATCCAGGCCTGCCCCTTGGACCGCGCGGCCGAGCTTCTGCACTCCGTCTTCGGCTTTCCGGCGTTCCGTCCCGGCCAGGCGGAGATCGTGCAATCCGTGCTTCAGGGCCGGAACACCCTGGCCATCATGCCGACGGGTGGGGGAAAATCCCTGTGTTTCCAGCTGCCTGCCTTGTGCAGGGACGGGGTGACGGTGGTGATTTCTCCGCTGATCGCCCTGATGCGCGACCAGGTGCGCGCCTTGCGCGCCGCGGGGGTAGAGGCCGGGGCGCTGACCTCGGGCAATACCGGGGAAGAGACGGAAGAGGTCTTTCAGGCCATCGACGAAGGTCGGCTGAAGCTGCTTTACATGGCGCCGGAACGGCTGGCCTCGGGCGGGGCGCTGGCGCTCCTGCGGCGGGCGAAATGCAGCCTGATCGCGGTGGACGAGGCGCATTGCGTCAGCCAATGGGGCCACGACTTCCGCCCCGATTACCTGCGCATCGGCGAGCTGCGCCGGGCGCTGCGGGTGCCTCTGGCCGCCTTCACCGCCACGGCGGACGAGGAGACCCGGGCAGAGATCGTCACCCGCCTCTTCGACGGCGAGGCCCCGGTCACCTTCCTGCGCGGCTTCGACCGGCCGAATATCCACCTGGCCTTTGCGGTCAAGGACAAGCCGCGTGAGCAGATCCTGCGCTTTGCCGCTGCCCGTCGCGGCCAATCCGGCATCGTCTACTGCGCGACGCGGGCCAAGACCGAGACGCTGGCCCAGGCCTTGCGTGAGGCGCGGCACGAGGCGGTGGCCTATCACGGCGGGATGGAGGCGGAGGAGCGCCGCCAGGTCGAGACCCGCTTCCAGCGCGAGGACGGGTTGATCGTGGTGGCGACGATCGCCTTCGGGATGGGGATCGACAAGCCCGACATCCGCTGGGTCGCCCATGCCGACCTGCCGAAGTCGATCGAGGCCTACTATCAGGAAATCGGCCGCGCGGGGCGGGACGGGTCTCCAGCCGAGACGATGACACTCTATGGCCCCGACGACATCCGCCTGCGGCGCAGCCAGATCGACGAGGGGGCCGCGCCGCCCGACCGCAAGGCCGCCGATCACGCCCGGCTGAACGCGCTTCTGGGTCTGGCCGAGGCACTGGGCTGTCGCCGGCAGGTGCTGCTGGGCTATTTCGGCGAGGCGGCCGAGCCTTGCGGCAACTGCGATCTCTGCGACCGCCCGGCGCAGCTGTTCGACGCGACCGAGGCGGTGCGGAAGGCTCTGTCGGCGATCCTGCGGACGGGGGAGTGGTTCGGGGCGGGGCATCTGATCGACATCCTGACCGGAACGGCCACGCCCAAGGTGCGGGAGAAGGGGCATGACCAGCTGCCGACCTTCGCCGTGGGGCGCGACCTGTCGAAACCTGCCTGGGGGGCGGTGTTCCGGCAGATGATGGGCCGCGATCTCGTCCGTCCCGACCCCGACCGGCACGGCGCGCTGCGGATGACCGAGGCGGCGCGGCCGGTGCTGCGGGGCGAGGTCTCCGTGACCCTGCGCCGCGACACGGTGGTCGCCGCGGGAGAGCGGGAGCCGGTGGTACGGGCGCAGGTGGCGGACGAGGATCTGGGGCTGCTGGCGCTGCTGAAGGCCAAGCGGCGGGCGCTGGCCGAGGCGCAGAACGTGCCGGCCTATGTGGTCTTCCCGGACAGGACGCTGATCGAGATGGCAGAGAGGAAGCCCGCGACCCTGGACCAGATGGCGGGGATCACCGGGGTCGGGGCGCGGAAGCTGGAAAGTTACGGGGCGGCCTTTCTGGAGGTCATCACCGGCGCGGCAGAGGGGCTGCATCCCGCGCGGATGAAGCTGGCGGGGCGGCCGGAAGGCGCGCTCTTCGACCGGCTGGCCGAGGCCCAGCTGACGCTGGCGCGGGGCGAGGACGGGACGGGGAAGTATCTGACCTGCACCCATTCCACGCTGCGGGCCATCGCCGAGCGGCGGCCTTCGACGCTGGGGGAGTTGCAGGCGATCCAGGGCATGGGAGAGCAGAAGGTCGAGCGGTTCGGCAAGGCCTTCCTGGCGGTTCTGCGGGACGGGTGAACGCGGGCTGTCCACGCGTGGTCACCTTTTCGATTTCAAGGAAATCAATGGTTTGGATGCGGGCATTAACGGTCTGGCAAGAACTTCCGACGGAGGTCCCCGGGACCGGTGGCTTTCAAACAGAGCACTGACGCGCAAAGCCGCTTTGTCCTGCCTCTGGCGCGGGACGTGTCAAGCGGCCTGGTCGTCGGGGGCGCTTCGCCCCTCCACCCCCCCCTGACCCCAGAGAGTATTTCGGAGATCGGCCCGGGGCAGACCGGGCAGATTTCGTCTTGCGAGGAGGAGGCGCCGGCCCTGGGCGCGGCGCCCGGTTCAGGCGGCATCCTCGGCGGGGGTGGCGACGGGCGCGGCGACGGGGGGGCGGGTGCCTTCGGGGCAGAACTCCATCAGAGCACCTTCAATCGCTGTCTTGCGCAGGGGTTTCGTCAGATAGCGGTCGATCCCGGCGGCAAGGATCGCCTCGCTGTCGCCCTCCATCGCGTGCGCGGTCAACGCCACGATGGGAACCGATGCCCCAAGGGCCCGGATCGCGCGCGATGCCTCCTTGCCGTCCATCTCGGGCATCGAGATGTCCATGAAGATCAGGTCCGGCTGGAAGTCCTGGAACATCTCGACCGCGATGCGGCCGTTGTCGGCAAAGCGGAGGTCGATGTCGAGGTCGCGCACCATCTTCTGGAAGACAAGCTGGTTGGTGCGGTTGTCCTCGGCCGCGAGGACCCGCATCTGCCGCAACTCGACCGGAGCCACCGGCACGCGGGCCACAGGGGCTTCGACCGCGGGCGCGGAGAGGCCCTGCAGTTTGCGGTAGAGGTCGGACCGCAGGATCGGTTTCTGCAGGATCGCGGCAAAGTCGTTGGCGAGGCTGCCAAGGCCCGTCGGGTTCGACGACAGCAGGATGACCGGCATCCGGTGGCCCGCCTCGCGGATCGCGTCGAGAAGCTGCACCCCGTCCATCTCGGGCATGGCGTGGTCGGTCAGGATCACGTCGTAGTCCGCGTCCGCGGCCAGACGCTCCAGCACTTCGGCGCCCGAACGGCAGAGCGTGACCTCGATCCCGCAGGGGGCGAGCTGGCGTTCCAGAATGGTCCGGTTGATGAACTGGTCGTCCACCGCAATGATCCGTTTCACCGCGACCGGAACCTGGACCGGGGCCGAATCCTCGGCCACCGGGAGCGTCACACGGAAGCCGAAGCTGGAGCCCTTGCCCAGATCGCTGTCGACCCAGACAGCCCCCCCCATGTGTTCGATCAGCCGCCGGGTGATCGCAAGGCCAAGCCCGGTGCCTTCGAACTTGCGGTTCCGTTCATCCTCGACCTGATTGAACTCGCCGAAGATGTGGTCGAGGTATTCCGGGGCGATGCCGATGCCGGTGTCTTCCACGGTGACATGCAGGGTCTGGGTGCCGTCTTCGGCATCCACACCGACGACGCGCGTCAGGACGTGACCCTTTTCGGTGAACTTCACCGCGTTGCCGATCAGGTTCGTGAGCACCTGACGCAACCGGCCCGGGTCGCCGACAAAGCGGGTGGGCAGGAACATGTCGAAGTCGATCATCAGATCGATGCCCTTTTCCCTCGCACGGGGCTGGAGGAGCATCGTCACCTCGTGGATCGTGCGTTCGAGGTCGAAGGGTTCGGGGCGCAGCGTCAGCCGTTCCGCCTCGATCTTGGAATAGTCGAGAATGTCGTTGATGATGACCAGCAGCGCCTCGCCCGAGGAGCGGATGGTCTCGGCGAAAAGCCGCTGTTCCTCGGTCAGGGACGTGTCGCAGAGAAGTTCCGCCATGCCGACGACGCCGTTCATCGGCGTGCGGATTTCGTGGCTCATGTTGGCCAGAAAGGCCGATTTGGCGCGATTGGCGGCCTCGGCGGCGATACGGGCCTCTTCCAGAGCCTGCTGCTGCTGCTTGGCCTCGGTGATGTCCACGCGCAGTCCGACATGGCCGCCATCGGGCGTTGTCTGTTCCAGGACCCGCAGCCAGCGACCGTCCGGCATCTGCTGTTCGCTGATCGAGGACGGTGAGAGGTGACGCTGCATCCGGTCCTGCAGCCAGTCCTCCTCTCTTCCCTCGGCCTCGGGATACTTCCCGAGATTCAGCCCGTGGCGCAGGATCTCCTCGAAGGTCACGCCGGGGGTGATGATGTCCGCGCTGGACGGATGGATGTCGCGATAGCGCTGGTTGCAGAACACGAGTCGGTCCTCCCTGTCGAAAAGGACAAAGCCATCGGGGATCGCGTCGATGGCCGCCCAGATGCGCATCTGTTCGGTGATGTCGATAATCAGCGACACAAGGCCGCCGTCATTGGCCCGGCGGTCCTGGACCTTGATCCAGTTCCCGGTCTTGAGCTTCAGGGTGACAGGTTCGATCCTGTCGGCGTTCACCCGGGCCAGCATGCGGGTGGTGAAGGCTTCCGGCGATTCGTCGCCGAGATCGATCATGGTGCGGGCAAAGATGCTGACCATGTCGTGATAGGGGATGCCGGGGGCCACGGGATGGCCGACGAACCAGGCAAGGCAGGCCTCGTTCGCGGTGGCGAGCTTCATCTCGGGATCGAAGACGGCAAAGCCGTCGCGGATGGTGTTGATCGCATCCCAGAGCCTGCGTTCGGCCATCACGGCAGCGGTGTGGGCGCGGTCCAGATCCTGGACGAAGCGCAGGTTCTGGTCTTTCAGAAGCTCGGCCTCGGTCAGGGCGGATCTGACCACCTGGCGCTGTTCGACGATCTGGTCGGACAGGGAACGGGCATGGATCGCCAGTTTCTCGTTGGCGGCGAAGAGTTCGCGGCTTTTCTGTTCCAGCAGGCGTTCCGCAGCGAGCCTGGCGCGACGTTCCCTGACCAGACGTTCCGTTAGATCCATGCTGTTCCAGCCGACATTTCTTGCCCATTGGCGGTGGAGCGGCCCCCGCACATCCGGTTTTCGCCACTAGCTTCGCAACTCGAGATGAACCAAGGCTTAACGCCAGGGCAGATCGCCTGCGCTTGCCTCGCCGGGGCGGGCCATGCGACACTCGAGCCGTTCGGTCAGGGAGGCATTTTGATGCGTTTGTTGCTGAAAGCTGCGGCGGCGGTGGCGTTTCTGGGCAGTTTCGGGATGGCACAGGCGCAGGACCTGATCCCGGAGCGTCGATTCGTCGTGACCCAGGACCAGGACCTGCCGGGGGGCGACATCGCGTCGGTCTTCGACACCACGATCGAGGCCTGCGAGCGCGCCTGCCTGACCAATGCGCGCTGCGATGCCTATGTGTTCAACACGCGGAACGGGTCGTGCTTTGTGAAGAAGGACCCCGGCGCGGGCACGTTCTTTGCGGGGGCCTACTCGGCCACGGTGATCCAGACCGACAAGGCGGTGCTGGCGGCGGCCAGGGCGCGGCGGGGGGAACTGGGCTTCCTGGCCGACTGGGACATCCAGCCCGCGTTCGAGCAGGCCCAGGGCCTCGGGCGGCAGCACACCACGGGTCAGTGGAGCGCCGAGGAGCATCTGGCGGCGGCGGCCGAGGCGGAGGCACGGGGCAGTTGGGCCGAGGCTGCGGCCTTCACCGGGGCGGCGTTGAACCTGACCGACGACGCGGCGACCTGGGGCGAATTCGCGCGGCGCCAGCTTGAGGCGTCGAAGGCGGATGCGAATCAGTTCGGCTATTTCCTGAACCAGGCCTTCCTGTCGTCGATCAACGCCTACCTGCGGGCCGAAAGCCCTGCGCTGCGGCATTCGATCCTGGTGGTGATGGGCGAGGTCCTGGAACGCAACGGGCGCGGGCGCGACACGGTGCAGGCGCTGCGGCTGGCGCAATCCTTGCAACCGCGCACGGATACCGCGGCCTTGCTGGACGATGCCATCGGGAAATACGGCTTCCGCATCATCGAGACGCAGGTGCAATCCGATCTGGCGCGTCCGCGGCTCTGCGTCACCTTCTCGGAGGACCTGGCGGCCTCGGGCGTCGATTACGCGAGCTTTGTCAAGATGACCGAACCGGGGCTTGTCGTGGAAAACGGCGGCTGGCGGCAGTTGTGCGTTGCGGGGCTGGAGCATGGCAAGCGCTATGCCGTGACCTTCCGCGAAGGGCTTCCGGCGGCGGACGGGCAGACCATGGCCAAGTCGGTCGAGATCGCGCAATACATCCGCGACCGTGCGCCGGGGGTGAAGTTCCCGGGCCGCGGCTATGTGCTGCCGAAGGCGGGCGATGCCGCGCTGCCGGTGCAGACGGTGAACACCGAAAAGCTGGACCTGACGCTGTATCGCGTCACCGACCGGAACATCCTGCGGTCGATCCAGGACTACTATTTCGGTGCGCCGATCAACGTCTACTCCGAGGAGACTTTCGCCGACAGCGTGGGGGAAAAGCTGTGGAGCGGCGCGGCCACGGTCGGGCAGGAGGTGAACAGGGATGTCACCACACGCCTGCCGATGGGCGATGCGATCAAGGGGCTTTCGGCGGGCATCTATGCGCTGAAGGCCGAAGTGCCGGGGGTAGACCCCTACACCATTCCGCCGGCGTGGCAGTGGTTCGTGATCTCGGACCTCGGGATCACCACGATGTCCGGCGTGGACGGGCTGCATGTCTTTGTGCGCAGCCTTGGCACGGCAGGGGCCAAGCCGGGTGTGACGGTCGAGCTTCTGAACCGCGCGAATGCGGTGCTTGGCACGGCAACGACCGACGATCAGGGCTATGCCCGCTTTGACGCGGGCCTGACCCGTGGCACGGGCGGGTCCGCCCCGGCGATGGTGGTGGTCAAGGAGGCGGACACCGACATCGCCTTCCTGTCGCTGACCGATCCCGAGTTCGACCTGTCCGACCGGGGCGTCGAGGGGCGCGAGGCCGCGCCTCCGGTCGATGTGTTCGTGACCACGGATCGCGGGGCCTATCGCGCCGGCGAGACGGTCTATGTGACCGCTCTGGCGCGCGACCCGGAACAGAAGGCCGTGGACGGCCTGCCCCTGACGGCGATCCTGTCGCGGCCGGACGGCGTGGAATATTCGCGCCAGCTGGTCGAGGATCAGGGCGCGGGCGGTCATGTCTTCGCCCTGCCCATCGCCGGGTCTGCCCCGCGCGGGGTCTGGCGGCTGGAGATGTATGCCGATCTTCAGGCCCCGGCGCTGGCGTCGAAGACCTTCCTGGTCGAGGATTTCCTGCCCGAACGGATCGATTTCGACCTGAGCCTGGCCGATGCGCCGCTGGTTCTGGGCGGCGATCCGGTCGATCTGACCCTTGCCGCGCGCTATCTCTTCGGCGCTCCGGGCGCGGGGCTGGCCGTCGAGGGCGAGGTCCTGTTGCGCGCGGCTGAGGGGCTGGAGAAGTTCCCCGGCTATGTCTTCGGGCGCCACGACCAGCCCTTCAGCGCGCAGATGGCGTCGCTGGACGGTGCCGAGACGGCTGCGGACGGGACGGCGATCCTGCCGGTCTCTCTGCCGCAGGTCGATGATCCCCACCGCCCGCTGGAGGCAAAGGTCACCGTGCGGGTCGCAGAAGGCTCGGGCCGTCCGGTGGAACGATCGGTCGTCAAGGCGCTGTCGCCGGCCGAACCGATGATCGGGATCAAACCGATGTTCGATGGCGTCGCGGCCGAGGGTAGCGATGCGCGGTTCCAGCTGATCGCGGTCGGCGCGGGCGAGGCTCTGGTCGATCTGCCGGTGCACTGGAAGGTCAGCCGCGTCGAATACGACTATCAATGGTATCAGAGCTACGGCAACTGGAGCTGGGAGCCGGTGGTCAGCCGCGTGCTGGTGGACGAGGGCGATGCGACGCTGGGTGCCGCGCCGGTGGAAATCGCCGCCAACGTGACCTGGGGCACCTACGAGATCGTGGTCGAACGCCGGGATGGCGGGAAGTCGGCAAGCTCGATGGAGTTCTACGCGGGCTGGTACGCGCCTGCGGATGCCTCGGCCACGCCGGACACGCTGGAGCTGTCCCTTGACAAGCCTGCCTACAAGCCGGGCGAGACAGCGACGCTGCGGATCGTGCCCCGGGCGGCGGGCACGGCGCTGGTGACGGTGCTGTCGAACCGGCTGGTCGCCATGCAGGCGGTCGAGGTGAAGGAGGGCGAGAACCTGATCTCCCTGCCCGTGACCGACGAATGGGGCGCGGGGGTCTATGTCACGGCCTCGGTCCTGCGGCCGATGGACGTGGCGGCGGGCCGCAATCCGGCGCGGGCCCTGGGGCTGACCCATGCCAGCATCGATCCGGGCGCGCGGGCCTTGTCCGCCAAGGTCGAAGTGGCGGCAGAGGCGGCCCCGCGCGGGCCGCTGGACGTGGCGGTGAAGGTTGACGGGGTGACGGCGGGCGAGACGGCCTATGTCACGATTGCCGCCGTGGATGTGGGCATCCTGAACCTGACCGGGTTCAAGGCCCCCGATCCGTCGGCCTATTACTTCGGTCAGCGGCGGCTGGGCGTCGGCATCCGCGACATCTATGGCCGGCTGATCGACGGGATGAACGGGGCCACGGGCGAGGTGCGGTCCGGCGGGGACGCGGGCGCGCAGGCGCGGTTGCAGGCTCCGCCCCCCACAGAGGAACTGGTGGCCTATTTCACCGGGCCGGTGACCGTGGGGGCCGATGGCTATGCGCGGGCGTCGTTTGATCTGCCCAGCTTCAACGGCACCGTGAAGGTGATGGCCGTGGCCTGGTCGAAGACCGGGGTCGGACAGGCCAGCGCGGACGTGCTGGTGCGCGATCCGGTGGTGGTGACAGCCTCGGTGCCGCGGTTCATGTCTCCTGGAGACCAGTCGCGGCTGTTGCTGGAGATCGTCCATGCCACCGGGCCGTCGGGCCGGATGAGCCTGGATGTGACCGCGAACGGTCTGACGCTGGGCGAGGTGCCTTCGGGCTTCGATCTGGACGACAAGGCCAAGGCGGTGTTCGAAGTGCCGGTGACGGCGGGGGATGTGGGGGTGCAGACCATCGAGGTCAGCCTAACCACGCCGGACGGCAAGGTGCTGAAGAAGACGCTGACCGTGCCGGTGCAGGTGAACGACCCCGAGATCGCGCGGATTTCCCGCGTGGAGCTGGCCAGCGGGCAAAGTTTCACCTTCGACGAGAATGTCTTTGCCGGGCTGGTCCCGGGATCGGGCAAGGCGACGATGGCGGTCGGGCCTTTGGCGCGGCTGAATGCGCCGGGCCTGCTGGCGGCGCTGGACCGCTATCCCTATGGCTGCACCGAGCAGATGATCTCGAAGGCGCTGCCTCTGCTGTATTTCGATCAGGTGGCGCAGGTGATGGACCTGAAGGGGGCCGACAACATCCGCAAGCGCATCGACGAGGCGGTGGTCGAGATCCTGGCGAACCAGTCCTCGACCGGCGGGTTCGGGCTTTGGGGCCCCTCTGACGGCGATCTGTGGCTGGATGCCTATGTCACCGATTTCCTCAGCCGGGCCAGGGCGCAGGGCTATCAGGTGCCGGACATCGCCTTCAAGTCGGCGCTGTCGAACCTGCGCAACCAGGTGAACTACGCGCCCGACTTCAGCGCCCAGACCAACGGCGGCGGCGAGGCGCTGGCCTATGCTCTGATGGTGCTGGCGCGCGAGGGTGCGGCGGCGGTCGGCGACCTGCGCTATTATGTCGACGTGAAGGGCGATGACTTTGCGACCCCGATCGCGATGGCGCAGCTTGGGGCGGCGCTGGCGAGTTATGGCGACCAGCCGCGGGCCGATGCGATGTTCCGCAAGGCCGTGGCCAGGATGGAGGCCGAGGCGCCCGAGGTCGGGCAGGTCTGGCGGGTGGACTACGGCACCCGCTACCGCGACGCGGCGGCACTGCTGACGCTGGCGGTGGAGGCCGGAAGCCAGGCGGTGGACCGTGAGGCGCTGACCGACCGGCTGGCGCGTCAGGGCACCAACCTGTCGACGCAAGAGGCGTCCTGGGCGCTTCTGGCAGCGAATGCGCTGATCGACCGGTCGGGAGCCGAAGGGATCACCATCGACGGCAAGCCTGCCGAGGGGCCGCTGGTGCGCGTGCTGGACGCAGGCTCGGTGACTCCGGTCGTGGTGAAGAACGACGGGGCCGGCACGACTGTCACCATCACCGCCTACGGCGTGCCGTCCGACCCCGAACCGGCGGGCGGCAACGGCTATGCGATCACGCGGACCTATTACACGATGGAAGGTCAGGAAGTCAGCACCCGCGAGGGTGTCGCTGCCGGAACCCGTCTGGTCGTGGTGCTGGAGGTCCAGCCGTTCGGCTATGGCGAAGCGCGGCTGATGGTCAGCGATCCCCTGCCCGCAGGGTTCGAGATCGACAACCCGAACCTGATGTCGGCGGGATCGACCTCGGAGCTGGGCTGGCTGGATGCCATGCAGGACGTGAGCCATTCCGAGTTCCGTCAGGACCGCTTCCTGACGGCGGTCGACTGGCGCTCGGATCAGCCGTTCAAGCTGGCCTATGTCGTCCGCGCGGTCAGCCCCGGCACGTTCCACCACCCTGCCGCCTCGGTCGAGGACATGTACCGCCCCGATTACCGCGCGCGGAGCGAGACCGGGACGCTGACGATCACGCCCTAGGGATGGATCGGGCAAGGGCATATGCGCCTTTCGTCCTTCGCCCGGCAAGGCGGTCGGTCGGGGCAAGGATCACCCGCCCCGGGCTTGACCCGGGGCCTCGGGCCGATGCGCGGGGTCCCGGGTCGAGCCCGGGACAGGGTTTCTGATGCGCGCCCGCCGGATCATCGGTATCGCTCTCGTCCTCTGGCTTGCCGCCCTGGGGCGTGACAGGTTCGACGCCTGGATTGACGCGACGATCCTGCCGCCCCTGGCGGTGGAGATGTCCGTCGAGGTGCTGGACCGCGACGGCGACCTGTTGCGGGCCTATACGGTGGCCGATGGCCGCTGGCGGCTGGCGCTGCCGCCAGACAAGGTGGACCCGAAATATCTGCGGATGCTTCTTGCCTACGAGGACAAGCGGTTCTACCGGCACGGCGGGGTAGACCTCCGGTCGATGACGCGCGCGGTGCTGCAAGCGGTGAAGAACGGCCGGATCGTGTCGGGGGGGTCCACCCTGACGATGCAGGTGGCCCGGCTTCTGGAAGAGGGCACCACGGGCCAGGTCGGCGGCAAGCTGCGCCAGATGCGGGTGGCACTGGCGCTGGAGCGGCGGCTGTCCAAGGACCAGATCCTGCAACTCTACCTGCACCTCGCCCCCTTCGGCGGGAACCTTGAAGGCGTCCGCGCGGCTTCGATCAGCTATTTCGGCAAGGAGCCCGCCCGCCTGACCCCGGCGGAAGCAGCCCTTCTGGTGGCCATTCCGCAATCCCCGGAAACCCGCCGCCCCGACCGCGCTGCCGACCGGGCCGAGGCGGCGCGCAACCGCGTCCTTGCCCGTGCCGTGGCCGAAGGGGTGCTTGACGCGGATGACGCCTCAGCCGCCCTGCGCGAGAAGGTGCCGGGCCTGCGCAAGGCCTTCCCGGCCTTTGCCCCGCATCTGGCGGACCGGGCCCGGGAGGAGGCCCCGCAGGCGCTGAGCCACAGGCTGACCCTTGACCTCGAGGTGCAGAAGAAGCTGGAGGCGCTGGCGCAGGAAGCCGTCGAGGGCCGGGGCGAACGCTTGCAGGTGGCGATCCTGGTGGCGGACCATGCCTCGGGCGAGATCCTGGCCTCGGTCGGATCGGCGGGCTATCAGGCCGATCTGCGGCAGGGGTTCGTGGACATGACCCGGGCGCTGCGGTCCCCCGGGTCAACGCTGAAGCCACTGGTCTATGCTCTGGCCTTCGACGAAGGGCTGGGTCATCCCGAAACGATGATCGACGACCGCCCGATGAGCTTTGGCGCCTATGCGCCGCAGAATTTCGACAGGCTTTACCTGGGCACGATCCGCATGCGCGAGGCCTTGCAGCTGTCGCGCAACATCCCCGTGGTGGCGTTGACCGATGCGCTGGGGCCGGCCAGGCTCATCTCGGCGATGGAGAAGGCCGGGATGAAGCCGGTCTTTCCCGGCGACCAGCCCGGGCTTGCAATCGCGCTGGGGGGCGTGGGGGTGACGCTGACCGACATGGTGCAGCTTTACGCCATGCTCGCCCGCGGCGGGGTGGCCCGTCCGCTCCGCTGGCGGCTGGACGCCGAAGGGTCCAAGGGGCAGAGGGTGGTCTCTGCGGTGGCGGCCTGGCAGGTGGGCGACATCCTCGCGGGCCTTGCGCCGCCGCCGGGGGCGCCAGGCAATCGGCTGGCCTACAAGACCGGGACCTCCTATGGCCACCGCGATGCCTGGGCGATCGGGTTCGACGGGCGCCATGTGGTGGGCGTCTGGATGGGCCGGGCGGATGGCACGCCGGTGCCGGGGGCCTTCGGGGCGGATGTGGCTGCGCCGGTCCTGTTCCAGGCCTTCAACCGGCTGAAGGGCAAGCTGGACCCGCAGCCTGCCGCCCCGGCCTCGACCCTGCTGGTGGCGAATGCCGACCTGCCGCTGCCCCTGCAACGCTTCCGGTCGCGGACGGCGGCGTTCCAGGCCGAGCCGGATGCCCCCGCCGTGGCCTTCCCGCCGGATGGGGCAGAGGTGGAACTGCTGCCTGCGGGCCTGAAGGTGCGGGTGACGGGAGGGACGGCGCCCTTCACCTGGCTCGCCGACGGCGTGCCGGTGGTCGTCGGCATGGATGCGCGCGAGACGATGCTGGCGCTGCCGGGGGAAGGGTTCGTGACGCTAAGCGTGATCGACGCCCGGGGACGTTCGGCCCGGACATCGGTGCGGGTGCGGTAGGGTCCGCTCGTCGGTGACGTCGTCGCTTCTCGCTGGCGCACCACCGACGAGACGAGGAAGCCGCACGAGCAGGCGTCAGGCGCGCTCGATGGCCAGCGCGATGCCCTGACCGCCGCCGATGCACAGGGTGATGAGCGCGGTGCGGCCGCCAGTCCGCTCCAGCTCGTGCAGCGCCTTGACCGCAAGGATCGCACCCGTGGCGCCGACGGGATGGCCAAGCGCGATGGCTCCGCCGTTGGGGTTCACCCGGGCCGGGTCGAGGTCCAGCGCGCGGGAGACGGCGAGGGCCTGGGCCGCGAAAGCCTCGTTCGATTCGACGACGTCGAAGGACTGAGGTTTCATCCCCAGCTTCCGGCACAGCGCCTGCACCGCCGGGATCGGGCCAAGGCCCATGACCTTCGGGTCCACCCCCGCCAGCGCATAGCCCATGATGCGCGCGCGCGACCCCTTGTCGGACCGCGACAGAACCAGCGCCGCAGCCCCATCGTTGATGCCCGAGGCATTGCCCGCCGTCACCGTCCCGTCCTTCTGGAAGGCCGGACGCAGGCCCGCCAGAGCCGCGGCACTGGTGGCTTTCGGATGCTCGTCGACCGAGAAGACCACCGGACCCTTCCTGCCGCCGATCTCGATCGGGACGATCTGGCTTTCGAACCGGCCTTCGGCAATCGCGCGGGCGGCGCGGGTCTGGCTTTCCAGCGCGAAGGCGTCCTGGTCCTCGCGGCTGATGCCGTGCCGGGCCGCGACGTTCTCGGCCGTCACGCCCATGTGGCCGGTGCCGAACGGACAGGTCAGCGCGCCGGTCATCATGTCCAGCGCCCGGGTGTCGCCCATCTTCTGCCCGAAGCGGGCGGCGGGCAGGATGTAGGGCGAGCGGCTCATGCACTCCGCGCCCCCGGCCAGGGCCATCTCGGCATCGCCCAGCATCAGCGCCTGGACGGCGGACACGATCGCCTGCGCGCCCGAGCCGCAGAGGCGGTTGACGTTCATCGCCGGGGTGGTCTCGGGGATGCCCGCGTTCATCGCCATGACGCGGGACAGATACATGTCGCGCGGTTCGGTATTGATGACATGGCCCATCACGACCTGGCCGATCTGCGCGCCCTCGACGCCTGCCCGGGCGAGGGCGGCCTTCGCGGCATGGGTGGCGATGTCGATCGGCGGCAGGGACGAGAGCGATCCGCCGAAGCCGCCGATGGCGGTGCGGGCGGCCGAGAGGATGTGGATGTCGGTCATGGGGGCCTCGCGCGTTTTCGGCAGAATGCACCAAAGCGTGGCCGCTGCGCAGGCGACGTCGCGTCACGGGCGGCATTGACATGCGCTAACAGGCGCGAGAAGTCGGGCGGATCAGTGGGAGACCAGTCTTGAAAGACCTGATCCGGGCCAATGCGGGCCTGTTGTTCGCCGGGATCGCGACCTTCGTGATGATGGGGGCGGGGCAGTCCCTGTATGGCCCGGCCCTGCCGGCCTTTTCCCGGCTGTTCGCGGTCAGCCTGGCCGAGGCCGGGGTGCTTGTCTCCTCGCATTGGGTGGGGTGTTTCCTGGGTGTGGGCTTCATGTATCTGAGGGGGGCGCATGTCACGCCGCGCCATGCGCTGGCGATGATGGCCGTGGGGGCGGCCCTGATTGCGGCGCTGGCCGGCTGGTGGCTGACGATTGCGGGTGCTGCGGTGTTCGGCGCGGGCTACGGGATGGCGACGGCAGTCTTCAACCCGCGGGTGTTGCGGGCTTTCGGGGCCTTCGGGCCCTCGATGCTGAGCATGCTGAACGCGACCTTCGGGATCGGCGCCATCGCCGCACCGCTGATCTTCGTCGCCCTTGGCAGCGATCCGCGCTGGTCCTTCGGGCTGACGGCGGCGCTGGCGGTGGCGGTCTGGCTGTTCGCGGGTCCCGCCGGACGCGCGCAGACCGCGCCCGAGGGCCAGGTGCGTCCCTTCCGTCCGCATTGGGGGATCATGGCCTTCGGTCTGGTCGCCATCGCGCTGGAGGCCTGCCTCATCGGCCTTGGCCCCAGCGCGCTGATCCGGGCCGGGATCGACGAGGCGACGGCCGCCCGGCTGTTGAGCGCCTTCTTCGTCGTCTTCCTGCTGGCCCGGGTGGCCCTGATGCTGGTGGCCCACCGGATCGCTGCCTTCGTGCTGTTCACCGGCGCGATCGTGGTGACTGCCCTGCTGGCGCTGGGGGCGATCCATCTGTCGCCCGCGGTGTTCTTCGTGGCGATCGGCGCCCCGGCGGGCCTGTATTTCCCCGGCTTCTACGTCACCGCAAGCGGAAAGATGGGCGAGGATCTGCGCGTGCCGCCGACGATCATCGCCTCGGGCCTGGTGGGCGGGATCGGCGGGCCGCTGATCCTTGCGCCGCTGATGGAGCGGATGGGGCCCCTGGGGTTTTTCTGGATCCTGGCCGGGGTGACGCTGGCCCTGTCCGTCGCGGCCCTGATGTCGCAGCGCCACATGCGGGTCTGAGCGCCGAAATCGTCCGGTTTCCGGCGCTTCAGCGCGCCGCCTGCCAGGTGGCCACACCGTCCAGCGGGTAGAGCAGCATCAGGACGTTCAGCGCCAGCCCGTCGCGGATGACCCACATCGTCACCCCCTCGAACAGGAGGATCAGGGCGACCGTCGCCCAGACCGGCAGTTTCGAGGCGAGCCAGAACCCCAGGATCATCGCCAGCACATCGCAGACCGTGTTGATGACGCTGTCGCCGTAGTAGTCCAGCGAGATCGTCACCGCGCGGTAGCGTTCGATGACGGCATCGGAGTTCTCGACGATCTCCCAGGCGCATTCCACCAGCGTGGCGATGGCCAGCCGCCAGCCAAGGGCGAGCCGCCGCGCCACGAGCCAGAGCGCGCCGAAGAACAGGAAGCCGTGGATGATGTGGCTGGGGGTGTACCAGTCCGTGAGGTGCTGCGAGTTTTCCGAGCTGACCACCTCGCCATGCCAGAGCTTTACATGGCCGCACTTGCAGATCGGCTCGCGACCGATCCAGAGGAGGTAGGCAGCCGTAAGAAGGACGATCCCGAAGGTGATCAGGATCGGCGTCAGGCGGTTCCGGGCAAGGTCTGTCATGGCGCGAAGGCAATCATGGCCCGGGCTGGCGGTAAAGTGCGGTCTGCCTTACGGTCGATGATTGTGGTCCGCTGTGGCACTGGCGCAGGAGGTGAGGATGGACGACAAGAACCCCTGGCGCTTCGGCCCGACCCGGGGCGAGCTGTGGTTCTGGCTTTGGGTCAGTCTCGGTGGCTTCGGCCTGATGGCGGTGGCCCTGTTCCTGCGCGGCCTCCCGCAGGGCCCGGCGATTGCCGAGGTCGTCGGGCTGGCCACGGTGGTCTTCGGCTATCTCGGCGTCCGGTCGGTCAAACGGTTGATCCGGCGCCAGCATCCGTGACCGCTGTTCGCGTCCTGTCGGGCGCTGATCGCGGCGCGGGCTTCAGCGCGGGACTGCCAGTTTCCGGCGCCCCTGCGGGGTGAGCAGGGCAGCCTCGCGCCCTTCGATCACCACGGCCGAGAGCGGCCCGCCATAGGCCGCGCCGGAATCGAGGTTGAGCCGGTTGCCGTAATGCGTCGCCTGGTCGATCGTGGTATGGCCATGGACGATCAGGGGCCCAAAGCTGGTGCCCTCGCTGAGGAAGGGTTCGCGGATCCAGACCAGGTCGGTCTCGGTCTGGCGGTCCAGCGCGACGCCCGGGCGGATGCCGGCATGGACGAAGGCGCAGTCTCCGGCCAGATGGAGCGTCGGGCGCGTGGCGATGAAGTCGAGATGGGCCTGCGGCACGGCGGCGCGGGCCTCGGCATGGACCTTGGCCACCGGGCGGTCGGCGGCATTCACCACGCCATAGGAGCGCAGCGTGTCCGGCCCGCCGAGTTTCGGATGCAGCCAGCCCAGATCGGCGCGCAGGCCCGGTTCGGGTTCGTGCGGGTCTTGCACGAAGCGCCGGAACATCCGGTCGTGGTTGCCCATGAGCACGACCCAGTCCTGCCCGGCGGCCAGTCCCTGCATCAGGAAGTCGATCACCCCCCGGCTGTCGGGGCCACGGTCGACGAGGTCTCCCAGATGGACGACCTGGCCCGGTCCGTGCCGAGCCATGTCGGCTGCGATCAGGTCATGCGCCTGTTGCAGCAGGTCGAGATGCCCGTGGATATCGCCGATGGCGTAGAGATGCATGCGTCGTCCCCGGTGGAGAGCGCCGGGGGTTTCACACCCCCGGACCCCCGTGGAGTATTTGGGAAAAGAGCAAGCTGCAAGCGGGCTCAGGCCACGTCGAACTGAAGCGCCTTGACCTGCTGGAACATGCCCGTTCCCTCCAGCGTCTCGATCACCTTGGGGTCGATCGGCTGGTCGAGGTAGAGGATCGCGATCGCGTCCTGCCCGATGCCCGACCGGCCAAGGGTGAAGTTCGCGATGTTGACGTTGTTCTTGCCCATGGTCATCCCCAGAAGGCCGATGATGCCGGGCACGTCCTCGTTGGTGGTGTACAGCATGTGCTGGCCGATCTCGGCGTCGATGTTGATGCCCTTGATCTGGATGAAGCGCGGCTTGCCGTCCGAGAAGCAGGTCCCGGCGACCGAGCGTTCGCGTTTGTCGGTGACCATCGTCACCTTGATGTAGGCGTCGAAGACCCCGGTCTTTTCCTGCCGCGTGGTGGAGATCTGGATGCCCTTCTCCTTGGCCACCACGGGGGCGGAGACGAGGTTCACATCCGGGTTCTGCGCCTTCAGTACCCCGGCGATCACCGCCTGGTTCAGGGCCGCGAGGTTCATCTCGGCGACCGAGCCGTCGTAGAGGATGTTGATCGCCTTGATCGGCTCGTCCGTCATCTGGCCGATGAAGCTGCCAAGGTGGGAGGCCAGCCTGATCCAGGGGCCCATCACGGCGGCCTCTTCCGCTGTGACGTTCGGCATGTTCAGCGCGTTCTGCACGGCGCCGGTCAGCAGGTAGTCCGACATCTGCTCGGCCACTTGCAGCGCCACGTTCTCCTGCGCTTCGGTGGTCGAGGCGCCGAGATGCGGGGTGCAGACCACGTTCGGGTGGCCGAAGAGCGGGTTCTCGGTGGCGGGTTCCACCTCGAACACGTCCAGCGCGGCCCCGGCGACATGGCCGGAGTTCAGCGCGTCGAGGAGTGCGGCCTCGTCGATCAGCCCGCCGCGGGCGCAGTTGATGATGCGCACACCCTTCTTCGTCTTCGCCAGCGTCTCGCGCGACAGGATGTTGCGGGTCTTGTCGGTGAGGGGGACGTGCAGCGTGATGAAATCGGCGCGGGCGAGAAGCTCGTCAAGCTCGACCTTGGTCACGCCCAGCTGCTTTGCGCGTTCGTCCGACAGGAAGGGGTCGTAGGCGATGACCCTCATGTGCAGGCCCACCGCCCGGTCGCAGACGATGCCGCCGATGTTGCCCGCCCCGATCACGCCGAGGGTCTTGTTGAACAGTTCCACCCCCATGAAGCGGGACTTTTCCCACTTTCCGGCATGGGTCGAGGCATTGGCTTCGGGGATCTGCCGGGCGATGGCGAACATCATGGCGATTGCATGTTCGGCGGTGGTGATCGAGTTGCCGAAGGGCGTGTTCATCACGATGACGCCCTTCCTGGACGCTGCCGGGATGTCGACGTTGTCCACCCCGATCCCGGCGCGGCCCACCACTTTCAGGTTGGTGGCGCGTTCCAGCAGTTTCTCGGTGACCTTGGTGGCAGACCGTATGGCCAGACCGTCGTAGTTGCCGATGATCTCGGCCAGCTTTTCCTTGTCCTTGCCGAGCTTCGGCATGTAGTCCACCTCGACCCCCCGGTCGCGGAAGATCTGGACGGCGGTTTCGGAAAGTTCGTCGGAAACGAGGACTTTGGGCATTTTGCGGAACCTGTGTTCGGGGACATCGCGTCCCGGACTTGATCCGGGACCTCGTGAGATGAAGGGAGGCCCCGGATCAGGTCCGGGGCGGGGGTGCTCAGGCGGCTTGCGACAGCGCGGCGATTTCCGCGTGGAAGGCATGCGCGATCCAGGGCATCAGCGCCTGGACATCCGAGGTCTCGACCGTGCTTCCGCACCAGATCCGCAGGCCCGGCGGCGCGTCGCGGTAGGCGCCGAGGTCGAAGCCCGCGCCCGCCTTCTCGATCCGCTTGGCGACGGCTTTCGCAAAGGCCTCGCCGTCGGTGACGCGCGGGTCGGTGAACTTGAGGCAGACCGAGGTCGTCGAGGCGGTCGCCGGGTCCTCCGCCAGATTGGCGATCCAGGGGTTCGCGGCGCAGAAGTCCCAGACGACCTGCGCGTTGGCATTGGCGCGGGCGATCAGCGCCGGCAGGCCGCCGATGGACTTCGCCCATTTCAGTGCCACTAGGTAATCCTCGTTCGCCAGCATCGAGGGCGTGTTGATCGTCTCGCCCTGGAAGATGCCTTCGATCAGCTTGCCCTTGGCGGTCAGCCGGAAGATCTTCGGCAGGGGCCAGGCGGGGGTGTAGGTCTCCAGCCGTTCCACCGCGCGGGGGCTGAGGATCAGCATGCCATGCGCGCCCTCGCCGCCCAGCACCTTCTGCCAGGAGAAGGTGGTGACGTCGAGCTTGTCCCAGGGCAGGTCCATCGCGAAGGCGGCGCTGGTCGCGTCGCAGATGGTCAGGCCCTGACGGTTCGCCGGGATCGCATCGCCGTTCGGCAGACGGACGCCGGAGGTGGTGCCGTTCCAGGTGAAGACCACGTCCTTGTCGAAATCGACCTGGGCGAAGTCCACGATCTGCCCGTAGGGCGCCTTGCGGACCGTCGCGTCCAGTTTCAGCTGCTTGACCACGTCCGTCACCCAGCCCTCGCCGAAGCTCTCCCAGGCCAGCATCTCGACGCCGCGCTGCCCGAGAAGCGACCACATCGCCATTTCCACCGCCCCGGTGTCGGATGCGGGAACGATGCCGATCCGGTAGTCGGCGGGAATGCCGAGGATCTCGCGCGTCAGGTCGATCGCCTCCTTCAGCTTGGCCTTGCCGACGGCGGCGCGGTGCGACCGGCCCAAAGGCGCGTCGGCCAGCATGTCGAGGGAATATCCGGGGATCTTGGCGCAGGGGCCGGAGGAGAAGCGCGGATTGGCCGGGCGCTTGGCCGGCGGGGTCAGGTCTGTCATGGTAGCCTTCCAGCTAAAAGCCCTTCGTTGGGGAAGGGTGTCCCGCCGCCGTGGGTAATGGCCGCCTTGGGCTGGTGCAAGCGGAAAAATCGCGATAGGCCGACGCATCGTCGCGAAAAAGCGACGCCTCTGTTCACTATCGGAAACCTGCCCCATGTTCGTCGTCACTCTCCTCACCAACCCCGAAACCCCGGTGCTGGAGCGGGTGACGGTCGAATCCCTGCGCAACGCCTGGGGCGGGGGCATGGCGCGCTGGCTCGATCCCGGCGTGGCGGCAGAGTTCGACCTGGACCGGATCCCCGAGAACCGCTGGGAGGTCTGGAAGGACCTGCAAGGCCTGTGCATCGACATGGTGCTGCAAAGGGCCGAGGGCCGGAAGAAGCGCCTGCTCATCGCCGACATGGATTCGACGATGATCCGGCAGGAATGCATCGACGAGCTGGCCGACGAGGCCGGGGTCGGCGCACGGGTGGCCGGGATCACGGCGCGGGCAATGAACGGCGAGCTCGACTTCGAAGGCGCGCTACGGGAACGGGTCGGTTTGCTCAAGGGTCTGCCCGAGGGCGTCATCGGGCAGGTTCTGCGCGACCGGATCTCGCTGATGCCGGGGGGCAGGGTGCTTGTGGCGACGATGAAGGCGCATGGGGCCTTTGCCGCGCTGGTCTCGGGCGGGTTCACGGCCTTCACCCAGGCGGTCGCGGCGCAGCTGGGCTTCGACGAGAACCGGGCCAATACTCTGCATGTGGCAGATGGCAAGCTGGCCGGGACGGTGGCAGAACCGATCCTTGGCAAGGAAGCCAAGCTTCAGGCGCTGACCGAGATCGCGGCGCGGCTGGGGATCACGCCCGCCGATGCGCTGGCCGTGGGCGACGGGGCGAACGACCTGCCGATGCTCAAGGCGGCCGGGACCGGCGTCGCCCTGCATGCCAAGCCCCGCGTGCAGGCCGAATGCGAGGTCAGGATCAACCACGGCGACCTGACGGCGCTGCTCTATCTGCAAGGCTACTCTCGCGACGACTTCGCCCTGGTCTGACCTTCGGATCCGTAGGAACGCCGGCGCGCAGGTCTTCCGTCTCGTCGTCGGGGCTTGCGCCCTCCTCCTCGGGCGATGGGGGTTTCACCCCCAAACCCCCGAGAGTATTTGGGAAAAAGGCAAGCACATTTGCTCTTTTCCCAAATACTCCCGCCGGAGGCCGCCGACCGTTCCGTCATCGCCACGCTGCCGCAAGGTCCGCGGCAGCGCCGCCGAGCGGGGCCTCGATGGCCCCCGAGGCGGCTCACCCTTGCCCCCTGTTCTGGAACCGGCCAGAAGAGGGCACATGTTCGAAGTCGCCACGCATCTTGCCCTGTTTCTGATCCTTGCCGCCTTCTGCGCCGGGTTCATCGACAGCATCGCGGGCGGAGGCGGGCTGATTTCAGTCCCGGCGCTCATGCTGGCGGGGGCTTCCCCGGTCGAGGCGCTTGCGACGAACAAGTTGCAGGGGACCTTTGGTGCCGGGACGGCGATGCTGACCTATGCGCGGGCGGGACATGTCCGACCGCAGGACCAATTTGGGATGGCCGCGATCAGTGCCGTCGCCGGGGCCGCAGGGGCGATGGTGGCGCATCTGATCCCGGCCGAGGTCTTGCGGGTCGTGATGCCGGTGGAGCTGATCGGCGTTGCGGCGTTCTTCGCGCTGAAGCCGGGGCTGTCGGACGATGCCCGGGCGGAACGGGTAAGGCCCGCCGTCTTTGCGGTGACGGCGGTCCCGGCAATCGCGGCCTATGACGGTTTCTTCGGGCCGGGGACGGGGTCGTTCTTCATGATGGGCTTCGTGCTGCTGGCGGGCTACGGCGTGCTGAAGGCGACCGCGCATACCAAGATGCTCAACTTTGCCTCGAACATCGGAAGCCTTCTGGTCTTCGTGCTTTCGGGCGCCACCTGGTGGCATGTCGGGATGGCGATGGCTGCCGCTCAGGTCGCCGGGGCCAGCCTTGGCGCGCGGCTGGCGATGCGCGCGGGCGCGCGGCTGATAAAGCCGCTTCTCGTCGTCACCTCGACGGCGATGGCGCTGCGGCTCTTGTGGCAGGCCTGGGCCTAGGCGCCCCAGTCGGCGGCCTGCATCTCGCGCAGGCGGCTGGCGGTGCGTTCGAATTCGAAGGCGCCTTCGCCCTCGATGTAGAGCCGTTCCGGCACGTCGGCGGCCGAGGCGATGAGGCGGACCTTCGCCTCGTAGAGCGCGTCGATCAGGGTAACGAAGCGTTTCGCCTCGTTGTAGTTGGCCGAGGAGAGCTGCGGGATGTCTTCCAGGATCAGGACCCGGACGGCGCGGGCGATGGCAAGGTAGTCGGCGGGGCCGAGGGGGTTCGAGCAGAGGTCCCAGAAGCTGGCCCGGCCGACCCCGTTCGCAAAGCGGGGCAGGGTGAGCTGGCGGCCGTTCACCTCCAGCGTCAGGGGCTGGTCGGGGGCGCCGCCGGTGAGATCGGTCCAGATTGCGGCGATGTCCGCCGTGGCCGACCGGGCGGGGTGGAAGTAGACCTGCGCGCCGGACAGGCGGTGCTGGCGATAGTCGGTCGGGCTTTCCAGTTCCACGACCTCCAGCCTTTCCTCCAGCATTGCGATGAAGGGCAGGAACAGCGCGCGGCTCAGGCCGTCCTTGTAAAGGTCCACCGGCGGGCGGTTCGAGGTGGTGACGATGAGGACCCCGGCGGCGAAGAGTTTCTCGAACAGGCGGCCCACGATCATCGCGTCGGTGATGTCGGTGATCTGCATCTCGTCGAAGGCGAGGAGGCGGAGGTCGCGGGAGAGGTCATCGGCGACGGGGGTCAGGGGGTCCTCGACGCCCCGTTGGCGGGCCGCGTGCATGCCCTTGTGGACGGACTGCATGAAGGCGTGAAAGTGGACGCGGCGTTTGCCGGGGATGGCGGTCGCCTCGGTGAAGAGGTCCATCAGCATCGACTTGCCGCGCCCGACGCCGCCCCAGAGGTAGAGACCGCGCGGGGGCTGGATCGGCCTGGCGAAGAGGCCGGCGAAGAGGCCGACGCGGCGGGTGGCGTTCGCTTCGAGCCAAGACCGGAGGGCCTCGAGTTTCGGCAGGACCGCGTGCTGGGCGGGGTCGGCCCGCAAGCTGCCTTCGGCCACGCGGGCCTCGTAGATCTCGGTCAGGGTCTGGCGCATGGGGCAGGAGTAGCGGGGCGGGGGTGGGGGCCGCAAGGGGCTCTGGCCCGCGCCGCGCGCGGCGCTGTGGGTGAGGTGTGGGATTTCAAGGGGTTGGCTGTGGGCGTTAGGGGGAGGTTAACTCAAGTTCCAAGTGCAACGGTTGTTGTTGTTTTTTCGAGTTCCTCGGCGAGGGCCTGTGCTGGTGTTTTCCAGC
>NZ_KZ984537.1 GCF_003574395.1 Tabrizicola thermarum | reverse complement strand
ACCATCCAGATGCAACCCCCGCCGATCCATCCCAAACCCCATCCCAACCTCAGCTGTTGCGCTCCATTCTAGAGGTGAAGTGGGGTTAACCCTTGTCGGTCCTTTCTCGGCACGGGAGAAGACCCCGCCCCGGACTTGATCCGGGGCCTCGGGTCATCAAAGGAGGCCCCGGATCAAGTCCGGGGCGGGGTTTCAGGGTCGGGGCCGGTCGTCCCAGTCCTTCAGCAGGATGCGGTTCGCGTCGCCCTCGGGATCATCGAACTGCCTGGTCCGCATTGCCCAGAAGAAGGCCACAAGGCCGACGCCGCCCAGAAACAGCGAGACCGGGATCAGGATCGCCAGAATCTCCATTATTTCAGCCTCATCGCGTTCAGGGATACGGTGATCGACGAGAGCGACATCGCCAGTGCGGCGGCAAGCGGTGTGGCGAGGCCGACCAGCGCGAGCGGCACTGCCACCACGTTGTAGCCGCCGGAGATCAGGAAGTTCTCGATCATCCGGCGCGTCGCCTGGCGGCTGATGCGGACGGCATCGGCGATGGGGGCCATGTCCTGACCCAGAAGCACGATGTCGGAGGCCACGCGGGCTGCGTCCAGCGCCGAGGCGGGGGAGATCGAGACATGGGCAGCGGCCAGCGCGGCGGTGTCGTTCAGCCCGTCGCCGACCATGAGGACCTTGCGGCCCTGGGCGGAGAGTTCCGCGATGCGGGCGGCCTTTTCGGTGGGCAGGACGCCCGCCTGCCAGTTCGTGATGCCAAGACGCCGGGCGAGGTCGCGGACCGGGGCTTCGGTGTCGCCAGAGAGGAGTTCGATTTTCAGGCCTGCGGCCTGGAGTTTCGACACGGCTTCGGCGGCGCCAGGGCGGGGGCGGTCGGTGAAGGGGAAGGCGTGGGTCGTGGCTTTCAGCGGGGTGCCCCCCACCCCCCTCCCCTCGCCACCGGGGGGAGGGGAGGCGCCTGGGGTTGCGGGAGCGCTGGAAATGGAGAGGTAGGTCGCGGTTGTGGGAAGGGCTTCGGCCCCGCACCAGTCGGCGCGACCGAGGCGGACGCGGGTTCCGTTTAAGTCGCCTTCGATGCCCTGGCCGGGGATTTCGCGGATGTCTGTGACGTTCGCGGGGGCGATGCCTGCGGCTTTTGCGCCTTCGGCCAGCGCGCGGGCCAAGGGGTGGGAAGAGCCTGCGGCAAGGGCGGCGGCGATGGCCACGACGTCTTGCGGCTGGTCGGCAAGGGCCACGGGTTCAGGCGTGCCGAGGGTCAGGGTGCCGGTCTTGTCGAAGACGACGGTGTCAACCTCGGCCAGACGCTCCAGCGCGGTGCCGTGCTTGATGAGGAGGCCCTTGCGGAACAGGCGACCGGAGGCGGAGGTCACGACCGCCGGAACGGCGAGGCCGAGCGCGCAGGGGCAGGTGATGATCAGGACGGCGGCAGAGATATTGATCGCATAGCGCACGTCGCCGCCGGTGGCCCACATCCAGTAGCCGAAGGCCGAGAACGACAGGATATGCACCAGCGGCGAATAGGCCTTGGCGGCGCGGTCGGCGAGGCTGGTGTAGCGGGTCTTTGTGCCCTCGGCCACGGCGACGAGGTCGGCCATGCGGTGGAGGCTGGAGTCCTTGCCCGCCGCCGTGACCTGCACGGTCAGGGGACCGGTGAGGTTGACCTCTCCCGCGCTGACCACGGTGCCCTGCCCTGCCGGGACGGGGAGGCTTTCGCCGGTGAGGAGGCTGCGGTCGAGTTCCGACGCGCCGTGCAGCACCACGCCGTCCACCGGCATCCGCGCGCCGGGGCGGACGAGGACGGTGTCGCCGGGGTGGATCTCGGCGATCGGGGTTTCGACTTCCTGGCCGTCGAGGATCAGGATGGCGCGGGGGACTTCGAGGGCGGCGAGTTCCTCCGCCGCCGACCGGGCGATGGCGCGGGTGCGGTGGTCGAGGTAGCGGCCGAGGAGGAGGAAGAAGGCGAGCATCACGGCGGCGTCGAAATAGGCGTGATGGCCCGACATCGCGGTTTCATAGACCGAGATCGAGGAAGCGAGGATCAGGGCGAGAGAGATCGGGACATCCATGCCGAGCCTGCCCTGGCGAAGGCTGGCCCAGGCCGACCGGAAGAAGGGTTGGCCGGCGAAGATGACGGTCGGGAGCGCAATGGCGCCGGAGATCCAGTGGAAGAGGTCGCGGGTCGCGTCCTCGGCCCCGGACCAGACGGCGACCGAGAGGAGCATGACGTTCATCATGCTGAAGAAGGCGACGCCGAGGCGCATCAGAAGCTCTCGTCCCTGGCGGTCGGTTTCGGTCGTCGAGAGGAGGCCGGGGTCAAGCTCGTGCGCTTCCTGGCCTTCGGCTGCGAGGACCGTGATCAGCTGGGCGGCGGTGACGGTGCCTTCGGCCTCGATGGAGACACGCTTTTGCGTGAGGTTGACGCGGGCGGAGCGGACGCCGGGGATGGCCTGAAGCGCGGCCTCGACCAGGGCGATCGACTGCGCGCCGCCGGCGTTCGGCAGGGACAGGATGATGCGGCCCGCCCGTTCGGCGCGAAGCGCGGCGATGCGTTCGGCGGCGGGGACGACGGTGCAGGCCGGGCAGGCGGAGACCGGGGCGCTGCGGGAGGCGAAGTCTTCGGCCAGCGCCATGTCAGCCCTTCACGAAGAGTTCGGACCGCTGTTCGAACAGCGTCCCGTCGGCAGAGCGGGCGGTGACCTTTATCATCCATTTGCCGGGGTGGAGGGGGAGGTCGGCGGCATAGAGGTCGCCCTCGCGGGTGAAGGCGGGGAAGGTGTCGTCGGTGGTTTCGGTCGTGCGGCCGACGAGGACCTGGAGGTCGTTCACCTGAACCGGCTGGCCGTCCGCGCCGAGGAAGGCGAGCGTCATGCGGCCCTGGTCGTAGGCGGGGGTCATGGTCCAGCCCAGCGCCTCTTGCGCGGCCTTGCGGGCGTTGAAGCCCTGGGAGGCGACGTAGGAGTTTTCGACCTCGAGCCCGGGGAAGGTCGACACGGCCTTGAAGGCGAGGAGGAGGTTGACCCCGATGATGACGGCAAAGGCGCCGACTGTGATCGCAAGGACATGCTTGCCGGTGAGTTCGGTCATTGCGATTCCTTCCCGTTGAAGATCGTATCATGGTGGACGCGGTTCGTCGTCCCCAGTTCCTCGACCCAGAGGCGGACCTCGGTGCGGTCCGTGGTCGCGGCGGGGCTGCCCGGGGCGGCGGTGAGATAGACGCGCTGGGACATGGTTTCGTTCGCGGGCACGGTGACGGTGAGGCCCGGCTGGCCTTCCAGGCTGAGGGTGACGAAGGCGTCCGAGGTGACGGCGATGGTGAACTGGGCGTCGTCGCCGGACTTGTTGCGCAGACGGAGGTCGTAGGCGTTGCGGATCGAGCCGTCCGAGAGGGTGACATAGGTCGGGTTCCTGACGGGCGTGACGTTGATGTCGATGGGCGAGCGCAGGAAGAGCGCCACGATCATGCCGATGCCGACCCCGGCCCAGAGCACGGTGTAAAGGACGGTGCGGACGCGGAAGACGTGGGACCAGACCGATTTCGGCGGCTGGCCGGCACGTTCGCGGGTCTCGTCCGTCAGCGCGAGGTAGCCGATCAGGTCGCGCGGTTTGCCGATCTTGTCCATCACGTCGTTGCAGGCGTCGATGCAGAGGCCGCAGGTGATGCAGGCCAGCTGCTGGCCGTTGCGGATGTCGATCCCCATCGGGCAGACGTTGACGCAGGCCATGCAGTCGATGCAGTCGCCCGCGCCCTCGGAGCCCAGCTTGCCGCGCGGCTCGCCCCGCCATTCGCGGTAGGCGATGGTCAGCGTGTCCTCGTCCATCATCGCGGCCTGGATGCGGGGCCAGGGGCAGGCGTAGATGCAGATCTGTTCCCGCGCGAAGCCGCCGAAGAAGAAGGTGGTGAAGGTGAGGATCAGGATGGTGAAATAGGCGATCGGATGGGCCTGGAAGGTCACGAGGTCGCGCAGAAGCGTGGGCGCGTCGGTGAAGTAGAAGACCCAGGCGCCGCCGGTGGCCAGCCCGATGAAGAGCCAGATCCACCACTTGATGCCGTTCTTGATGAGCTTCTCCCAGTTCCAGGGCTGGCGGTGCAGCCGGATGCGGGCGTTGCGGTCGCCTTCGATCCAGCGTTCGACCAGAATGAAGAGGTCGGTCCAGACGGTCTGAGGGCAGGCGTAACCGCACCAGACGCGGCCGGCGGCAGAGGTGAAGAGAAAGAGCCCGAGGCCCGCCATGATGAGCAGGCCCGCGACGAAGTAGAATTCGTGCGGCCAGATCTCGATCATGAAGAAGAAGAAGCGGCGGTTGGCAAGGTCCACCAGCACCGCCTGGTCGGGCAGGTTCGGGCCCCGGTCCCAGCGCAGCCAGGGGGTGATGTAGTAGATGCCAAGGGTGATCCCCATGATCCACCACTTCAGCGTGCGGAATTTACCCTTCACGCGCCGGGGAAAGACCGGCTCGCGGGCGGCATAGAGGCTGGGTTCGGCTTCGGGGGTGGACACGGGCTCTCCTTCACTGGCGGGGCCAGTCTATCATCCCGACTGCAATCGGTCATTTGCGCGGTCAGGGCCTTGACCTGCATCAATAGGGATGCGGCGCGCCGGGGTGAATGCGGCAATGCAGCGCAAAGCCGCGTGATCGCCCAGGCGCGACCGGGCGGCTTTCGACCCGAGCGCGGTCCGCGCGGGGGCATTCGGGACATGGGCGAAGGCAGGTTGCGCAACTTCGTCCTTCCCTTCGACGGATGTTCCCGCCGAAGGCACACCGGGCCGCTTTGCGGTCTTCCCGCAAAACGGCGAGACGATAGGCTTGCGCCGGAAGACGCTCCCTCTGACAGGCGGCCCGAACCGGGTGCGCGGCAAAAGGAAGGGGACCCGAAGGCCCCCTTTCAGGTTCAAGGGAACCGGGAGCGTCACTCCCCGCCACCGCGACCGTGGACATAGAAGGCCACGGCGCGGATTTCGTCTTCGGACAGGCGCTGATTCCAGTTCGGCATGACGCCGAAACGGGCCTTGGTCACCGTCTCGATGATCTTTTCGCGCGACCCACCATAAAGCCAGATCGCGTCGTTCAGCCGGGGTGCGCCCTGCGTGCGGTCGCCCGAGCCGTCTTCCATGTGGCAGGCGGCGCAGTTCTCGGCGAAGATCGTCGCGCCCTCGGCGGCCATCGCGGCATCATGATCCTGCCCCGAGATCGCCAGGACATGTTCGGCCACCTGGGCGATCTGGGTTTCGTCGAGGATGCCGTCCGTCCCGAAGGCGGGCATCTGGGAATAGCGCGCGTCCGGGTCGGTGGTGTTGCGGATGCCGTGGGTGATGGTCAGATGGATGTCCTCCATCGTGCCGCCCCAGAGCCAGTCGTCGTCGAGCAGGTTCGGATAGCCCTTGCCTTCAACCCCCGCCGCACCCGAGCCATGGCACTGTGCGCAGTTGGTGCGGAAGACCGCCGCCCCGGCGCGTTCGGCATAGGCGGCAAGTTCGGGGTCCGCACCGATGGCGTTCAGGTCGGCGGCGATCAGTTTTTCCTTGATCGCCGCATTGGCGGCATCGACGGCGGCGATCTCTTTCTCGACATCGGCGCGGGTCGAGGCACCCAGGAGGCCAGGCGTGGCCCCCTTGACCAGCGGCCAGGCCGGGTAGGCAATCGAATATCCGATGCCCCAGACGATCGTGGCGTAGAACACCCAGACCCACCAGCGCGGCAGCGGGTTGTTGTATTCCTCGATCCCGTCCCAGCTGTGGCCGGTCGTTTCCACCTGCCGCTGTTCTTTCTTGATGGGCTTGGCCATGGCTCAGGCCTCCTTTCGCGGTTTGGCAGGGTCATCCGCCGCAGGACGGTCGTCGTTGCGGAAGATGGAAGTTGCGACTTCCTGATGCGCGGCGCGTGAGCCGGGGCGGAAGGCCCAGACGCAGATGCCAAGGAAAAAGAGCGTCATCAGGAGAAGGAACCAGCTGTCGGCCAGATGGCGGAGGAAGGAATAGGTTTCCATCCTGGCCCCCTTACCGGCTTGCCACGGGCGTGTAGGTCGAGAAGTCGACCATCGTGCCCAGGACCTGGATATAGGCGATCAGGGCGTCCATCTCGGTCAGTTCGGGCTGGCCGTCGAAATTGCGGACGTTGACCGGGGTGCCGAAGGCGGCTTCGCCGTAGCGTTCCTCGAGCCCGGAGCTGTCGCCGTTCGGGTCGGCCTGCGCCTTGAAGTCGGCCAGCGCGTTTTCCACCATGTCGTCGGTGTAGGGCACGCCGGTCAGGCGGTTGGTCGAAACGACATCCTGGATGTACCTGCCGTCGATGATCCGGTTCGCCAGGAAGCCATAGGGCGGCATCACCGATTCCGGCACGACGGATTTGGCGTTGTGGAAGTGGTCCTGGTGCCATTCGTCCGAATAGCGGCCGCCGACGCGGGCGAGGTCCGGGCCGGTGCGCTTGGACCCCCACTGGAAGGGCCGATCATACATCGACTCGGCGGCCAGGGAGTAGTGGCCGTAGCGTTCGACCTCGTCCCGCATCGGGCGGATCATCTGGCTGTGGCAGCCATAGCAGCCCTCGCGGATGTAGATGCCCCGGCCCGCCAGTTCGAGGGGGGTGTAGGGGCGGACGCCTTCCACCTTCTCGATGGTGTTCTCCAGGTAGAAGAGGGGAACGATCTGCACGATCCCGCCGATCATCACCACCAGAAGCGAGAGGATCATCAGAAGGGTCGCGTTGGTCTCGATGACCTTGTGCTTGTCAAGAATTCCCATGGTCCTGTGTCCTTATTCTGCCGGAACGGCGGAGTTCTGGGTGACGCGGGCGGGTTGGGCCCGGACGGTCATCCAGAGGTTCCAGCACATGATGAGCGCCCCGGTCAGGAACAGACCACCACCGGCAGCCCGCACCACATACATCGGGAATTTCGCGGCCACCGTGTCGGCGAAGGCGTTCACGAGGAAGCCGTTCGCGTCCACCTCACGCCACATCAGGCCTTCCATGATGCCCGAAACCCACATCGAGGAGGCGTAGAGCACGATCCCGATGGTGGCGAGCCAGAAGTGCCAGGAGACGAGTTTGAGCGAGTAGAGCCGCTCGCGGTTCCACAGGCGCGGCACGAGGTAGTAGAGGACGCCGAAGGTGATCATGCCGTTCCAGCCCAGCGCGCCGGAGTGGACATGGCCGATGGTCCAGTCGGTGTAGTGCGACAGGCTGTTCACGGCCTTGATGCTCATCATCGGGCCTTCGAAGGTGGACATGCCGTAGAAGCCGACGGACACCACCATCATGCGGATGATCGGGTCGGTGCGCAGCTTGTCCCAGGCGCCCGACAGGGTCATCAGGCCGTTGATCATCCCGCCCCAGGAGGGCATCCACAGGATCACCGAGAACACCATGCCCAGGGTAGAGGCCCAGTCGGGAAGTGCCGTGTAGTGCAGGTGGTGCGGGCCGGCCCAGATGTAGAGGAAGATCAGCGCCCAGAAGTGAATGATCGACAGCTTGTAGCTGAACACCGGGCGTTCGGCCTGTTTCGGGACGAAGTAGTACATCATCCCCAGGAAGCCCGCGGTCAGGAAGAAGCCCACGGCGTTGTGGCCATACCACCATTGCACCATCGCGTCCTGCACGCCTGCATAAAGCTGGACCTGCGCCGAGCCGAAGATGGAAACCGGGACGGCCGCGTTGTTCACCAGGTGCAGCATCGCCACGGTCAGGATCATCGACAGCAGGAACCAGTTGGCCACGTAGATGTGGGGTTCCTTGCGCTTGAAGAGGGTGCCCATGAAGGTGATCAGGAAGGCGACCCAGACCACGGTGATCAGGATGTCGACGTACCAGACGGGCTCGGCATATTCCCTGCCTTGCGTGGCCCCCAGGACATAGCCGGTGGCGGCCAGCACGATGACGAGCTGCCAGCCCCAGAAGACGAACCAGCCAAGGCTGCCGCCGAACAGGCGCGCGGCGCTGGTGCGCTGGACGATGTAGAAGGACGACATGATGAGCGCGTTGCCGCCGAAGGCGAAGATCACCGCGCTGGTGTGCAAGGGCCTCAGCCTGCCGAAGTTGCCGTAGCCTTGCAGGAATTCGAAGTTCAGCTGCGGGAAGGCCAGTTGCAGCGCAATCACGACCCCGACCAGAAAGCCGACGGCCCCCCAGAAGGCGGTGGCGATGGCTCCGGCACGAACCACGCTGTCGAAATATTCGTGTTGCAGGTTCGGCTTCGGATCGCCGGCGGTGCGCAGCACCCAGAGAAAGGCGAGCGCTGCGGCCAGCATCACGGTCACCGCGTTCACCTGATAGGCGAGGTCATGGGCATAGTTGGCGGCAATCGCGGCGCAGACCGCGACGAGCCCTAGCCCAGTCAGTTTGAGGTAATCCCACATTGTTTGCGTCCCTTCGTCTTGTCTGGCCAGCCACAATACCCAGATTCCAAGGTGGGCCGGTCTCGTCGACGCCTTCTTCTGCGCCGCGGCGACCTTGTCCTGCCATGATCTGTGTCAAACCCACAATGCGGCGAAGTTGACCTGCGTCAATGCGCATCAGCGCCGGATCGGCCACAACCTGACAGTATCAAATCCGGGAGACACCCATGGCCTACAAGTCCTTGCTGACCGTTGCCACCTCGCCCGAGGGGCTGCTTCCTACCGTAACCGCTGCGGCCCAGATCGCCGTTGCGATGGACGCCCATCTTGATGGCCTGGCGCTTGGCGTGGACCGCACCCAGGTCGGCTACACCTATGTCGGCTCGGGCGCGGTGATGATCGCTGCGGCGATGGAGCGCGCCGAAACCGAGGCGCGCGAGACTGAAAAGGCGCTGAACGCGGCCATGGCGGCGCAAGAGCCTGCCCTGCGGTGGTCGGTCGATTCGGTAGTGACCCAGCTGGGCGCCCTGACCGATGTCGTGGCCGCGCGGGCCCGCTATTCGGACCTTGTCATCCTGCCGAGACCCTACGGCAAGACGCGCACCGTCGAGGACGAGGCGGTGACGGAAGCCGCACTTTTCGAAGGCATGGCGCCGGTGCTGATCGTGCCGCCCGAGGGGATGGCTTCGGCCGAGCCCAAGCGGGTCGTGGTCGCCTGGAACCAGAGTCGCGAGGCGCTGGTTGCCGCCCGCCGCGCGATGCCCTTCCTGCGCCGGGCCGAGACCGTGCAGATCGTTGTGATCGACCCGCCGACGCATGGCCCGGAACGGTCAGACCCCGGCGGGCTCTTGTGCCAGCTTCTGGTGCGCCACGGTGTCAGGGCCGAAGTGCTGGTGCTGGCCAAGACCCTGCCCCGGGTGTCGGACGTTCTGGCCCAGCATCTGCGCGATTTCGACGCCGGGCTTCTTGTGATGGGAGCCTATGGTCACAGCCGGTTTCGGGAGGCGATCCTGGGTGGCGCGACGCGCAACATGCTGGAGGCGGCCGAGGTTCCGGTGTTCCTCGCGCATTGACAGCATGATCAAAGGCGGGCGGGCCGGCGGGGATCGGCCCGCCCGTCCCGTTTCAGGCCGCTACTGCACGAACCGCCCGACATCTGCCGACAGGCCCGACGGGCTTGCATGGACACGACCGCCCGCATCGGCGCTGGCGGTGGTGCCTGCCTCGGCCCGGGCCAGAAGCAGCCGCACGATCCTGTCGGATGCCGTGCCATCGCCGAAGGGGTTCACCTTGCCCCGCAGGTCCGGCCTGCCGCCACGCCGCAGGATGCCCCGCGCGGCCGTCAGGATGCGGTCGGGCTCTGTTCCGGTCAGCTGGGCAAAGCCTGCCGAAATCGCCTCGGGCCGTTCGGATTCGTTGCGCACCACAAGAATCGGGACACCGAAGGTCGGCGCCTCTTCCTGGACGCCGCCGGAATCGGTGACGATCAATGAGGCCGAGCTCATCACATAGACGAAGGCTTCGTAGCCGAGAGGGTCGAGCAGACTGACATTGTGCTGGTCGGCGAGCACGCTGCGGATGCTGCCTGACACCGCGGGGTTGGGATGCACAGGCAGGACGAAGGCATGGTCGTGGAATTCCCTGGCCAGGTCGCGCAGCGCGGTGGCGATCCCGGTCAGGATCGAGCCGTGGCTTTCCCGGCGATGCAGCGTGACCAGGACGATCGGCTTGCCGCCCGAGATGCGCTGCCGCCATTCCTCCAGCCGCTGCGAGGTCGCGCGCGATCTGGCGATGGACGTGCGGACGGCGATCAGGGCATCGACGACGGTATTGCCGGTCAGATGCACGCTGCCCGGGTCGATCCCTTCGGCCAGAAGGTTCTGGCGGGCCCGTTCGGTGGGCGCGAAATGCAGATCGGCGATCGGCGCGATCATGCGGCGATAACCTTCCTCGGGCCAGGGACCGGCAAGGTTTCCGGTGCGCAGACCGGCCTCGACATGCGCGACGGGGACCCCGGCATGAAAGCCTGCGATGGCCCCGGCAAGGGCGGTCGAGGTGTCGCCCTGGACGATGATCCGCTCTTGCGGCAGGCGGTCAAGCAGGGCCGAGATCGCGCGGTGCAGGTCGGTGAAGCGCGCCCCGGCCGTGGTGGCCGAGGGATCGAGGGCAAGTTCGGTGTCGGAGGCGATGCCGAAGCTGGCCAGCGCATCGCGCGCCATGGCCGGGTGCTGGCCGGACAGGCAGACGGTCAGCTGGACACCGGGTTCGCGGCGCAGGGCCAGCGCGACCGGCGCGAGCTTGATCGCCTCGGGCCGGGTGCCGACCATGACGAGAATGCGGTGCTTGCGCCAATTGCGATCATGGAACATGTTCCCTCTCCGTTCGCGATGAACCTTGGGAGCAGCACCTCAAAAATTGCTTAGGGAATGGCTAACGGGTTCCCGGATGGCCGAAGGGCTGCCAAGGGCCGTATGCCCGGCTTTCGTGCCGGAAGGGCTGGCGGGCGCGCGCGAACAGGATGATGTCTGGGCAGGATACGTCAATTTCTTCAGATACTTGAACAGAGACGGCACGGGAAACCATGGTCGTCCGGCAGCGCGCCTGACCGAAACCGCGCGCGATCACCGTCGGGAAGAAAGCGCGAGTTTTAGACAGTTCGGGTGCGCAAGTCAGAGGGAAGGCGACCCTGGCTGCGCATGAGGCGGTTGTCGGGCACCAGGCCGCAGTCCGGTTGCACGCGCGCCCCATGACCGGGCGAATCAAGGGGTTTCGAGCCGCGCCAGTTCCTCGACCGCGGTTTCGCGCAGGGCGCGCAGATCGGCGATGGAGCTTTCCAGTTCGGCGCGCTGCTTCTCGAGCGCCTCGAGTTGCCGGTCGGCCAGTTGCAGCCAGGCTTCAAGCTGCGGGCGTTCGCCCTTCTTGCCGTAGATGAGGAGCCACTGGCGGATCTCTTCCAGCGAAAAGCCGAAGCGGCGGCCGCGCAGGATCAGCTTCATCCGCGCCACCTCGCGCGGGCCGTAGAACCGGGCGCGGCCCTCTTTCTCGGGCGCCAGAAGCTCGATGTATTCGTAATAGCGCAGGGTGCGCGGGGTCACATCGAACCGGGCGCACATCTCCTTGAAGCTGAGGCGGTTGTCGGTCATCCGCTGTCCTCCTGTAGGTCCAGCCTAAGACGCACCCCGGACCCGTGCAATGGCTTCGGGGGGGTTGCCTTCCCCCGGTCGCGGCGGTTTGATGCCGGACGAGGGACCCGATGCCAGACGCCACCGACACCGCCCGCAACTTCATTTCGGTCCTGCCGCACAGTGCTGCGCTGGGGATGCGGCTGGAAAGCATCGGCGAAGGTCGCGCGACGATCGCCATGCCCTATGATCCCGCACTGATCGGCGACCCGGAGACGGGAGTGATCCACGGCGGCGCGGTTTCGGCACTGATGGACACAGCCTGCGGAGCGGCGGTGATGAGCCATCCGCAGGCGGGTTTCTCAACCGCGACGCTGGATCTGCGGATCGACTACATGCGCCCCGCCACGCCCGGCCAGACCATCCGCACCCGGGCCGAGTGCCACCATGTCACCCGCTCCGTCGCCTTCGTCCGCGCGGTGGCGACCGATGACGACGAGAGCCGCCCTGTGGCGATGGCGACCGGGGCCTTCACGGTGGAGCGCAAGGCATGAGGCCGCGCGAGCCCCTGCACGTCATCAAGCAGCGCCGCGAGGGGCTGTTGCGGACCCTGGTCGATGGCGTGCCCTACATCCGCTTTCTGGGGGTGGAGTTCGACCGGAGGGGCGACGAGTTGACGGCGGTCCTGCCGTTCAAGGATAGCCTGATCGGCAACCCGGCCCTGCCCGCGCTGCATGGGGGCGCGACGGCGGCCTTTCTGGAGATCGCCGCGATGATCGAGCTGGCCTGGAGCACGCTGTGGGACGGGGTCGAAACCGAGGGCGCCCTGCCCGAGGGGCCGCTGCGGCTGCCGAAGACCATTGATTTCACGGTGGATTACCTGCGGTCGGGACTGCCGCGCGATGCCTATGCCCGGGCGAGGGTCAACAGGTCGGGGCGGCGCTATGCCTCGGTGCATGTCGAGGCCTGGCAGGACAACCGCGCGCGTCTGTTCGCGCAGGCCACGGGGCATTTCCTGATGCCGCCCTCCACGCTGAAATGACCAGCGTCACCCACGGCCGCGTGCTGCGCATCGCCGCGCCGATCGTCCTGTCGAACGCCACGGTGCCGCTGCTGGGTGCGGTGGATACGGCGGTCGTCGGGCAGCTGGGCGATCCGGCGAGCCTGGGGGCGGTGGGCATCGGCGCGGTGATCCTGGCGACGCTTTACTGGGCTTTCGGTTTCCTGCGGATGTCTACCTCGGGCCTGGCCGCGCAGGCGCAGGGCGCGGGGGACATGGGCGAGCGGTCGGCGGTCCTGCTGCGCGCGCTGATCGTCGGCGGTCTGGCCGGGTTGGCGCTGGTGGCGGCGCAGGTGGCGTTGTTCGCCGGGGCTTTCGCGCTGGCCCCGGCCTCGGCCCGGGTGGAGGCGCTGGCGCATCAGTATCTGGCGATCCGCATCTGGGGCGCCCCGGCGACCATCGCGCTTTATGCGCTGACCGGCTGGCTGGTCGGGCTGGAGCGGACGCGGGCGGTGCTGGTGCTGCAACTGTGGCAGAACGGGCTGAACATCGGGCTGGATCTGTGGTTCGTGCTGGGCCTGGACTGGGGCGTGCCGGGGGTGGCGGGGGCGACGCTGATCGCCGAATGGACCGGGCTGGCGCTGGCGCTGTGGCTGGCGCGGGATGCCTTCGGGGCGGCGCTGCGGCAGGCCGTCATCCGTCTGGGCGACCGGATCGCCATCCGGCGGATGTTTTCGGCCAGCCGGGACATCATGGGCCGCACGGTCCTGTTGCAGTTGAGCTTTACCACCTTCGTCTTCCTTGGGGCGCGGTTCGGAGACGTCACGCTGGCGGCCAATCAGGTGCTGATGCAGTTCCTGGAGATCACCGCCTATGCGCTGGACGGCCTTGCCTTCGCCGCCGAGGCGCTGATCGGGCAGGCTGTCGGGGCGCGGTCGCTGGCGGATACGCGGGCGGCGGGGCGGATCACGATGCAATGGGGCCTTGGCGGTGCGGCGGCGCTGGCGCTGGTCTTTGCGGCCGCGGGGCCGATCATCATCGACCTGATGACCACTTCGGAGGAGGTGCGTATCGAGGCGCGGGCCTACCTTCCGTGGCTTGTGGTAGCGCCGCTGATCGGGGTGGCGGCCTGGATCTACGACGGCATCTTCATCGGTGCGCTGCTGACCGGGGACATGCTGCGCGCGATGCTGGCGAGCGTGGCGATCTATGCTCTGGCGCTGGCCGTGCTGGTGCCGCTGGCGGGCAACCATGGGCTTTGGGCCGCGCTGATGGTGATGAACGCCGCGCGCACGCTGACGCTGTGGCGGCTGTATCCCAAGGTGCTGGCCCTGTCTGCCCGGCCATAGGCCGCGCGGTTGACGCTTGCCTTACCCCTGCCCGCCCTGCCATGATCCGGCCGCCAAAGGGGAGCATCATGCGGAAATTCCTCGTCGTGCTGGACGACAGTCGCGAGTGTCTGAATGCCATGCGCTTTGCCGCGCTGCGGGCGGCGCATACCGGGGGTGGGGTGACGATCCTGTCGGTCATCCCGCCGGAAGAGTTCCAGACCTGGATGGGCGTCGCCGACCTGATGCGGGCCGAGGCGCGCGAGCGGATCGAGGCGCATTTCGAGGTCTTCGCCAAGTGGATGCGCGACAAGCAGGGCGTGAACCCCGAGCTTGTCATCCGCGAGGGCGATCCGGTGAACGAAATCCTGGCGCAGGTGAAGGAAGACCCGGAGATCGGCATCCTTGTCCTTGGCGCGGGGTCCGACAAGTCGGGGCCGGGGCCATTGGTGACGGCCTTGACCCGCACGTCCGGGACGCTGCCGATCCCGATCACCATCGTGCCGGGCGACCTGTCGAAGGAACGGCTGGAAAGCATCACCTGAGAAGGCCTGCGCTTTCGGCAAGAAAGCGCCGACGCCCCGGGCCAGTCGGCGCGACGTAAGCTATAGCTTACTGCAACGCGGCAAGGTAACAGGTATATGACAGACCGGGCCGCGTCAGGCCCGTGTCCCGGGATTCCTGCATGACCACCACCGCCCCAAGGGCAGCCCTGTTCGGCCGCCGCCCCGCACTTTCCCCTGCCCTGCTGAATGTCCTTGTCGCGACCTATCTCATGGCCCTGTGCAACGCGACCTTCTGGGGGCATCTGTTCCGCATCTTCGAAGGCCGCACGGTGACCGCGCTGGTCTTTGCCGGGGCGGTCTGGGCGCTGATGCTTCTGGTGATCTCGATCCTCGCGCTGCGGCGCGCGCAGAAGCCGGTGCTGGTGGCGCTTCTGATGATCGCGGGGGTCACGTCCTATTACGTCGACGTGCTGGGCGTCGTGGTCGACCGCGACATGATCCAGAACGCGATGACCACGACCTTCGCGGAATCGAAGCATCTCATCACCCTGAACTTCATCGGCCATGTCATCCTTTATGGCGTCCTGCCGTCGGCCCTGGTGCTGTGGGTGCGGGTCCGGCGGGCTCCGATCCTGCGGGCCGCGATGGGAGCCGGCGCGGTCGCCGCAGTCTCGGCGGCGCTCCTGGTGGGCCTTCTGTTCACCAACCTGAAGGCCTATTCCACCGTGCTGCGCGCCGACAAGGAGCTGATGGGTGCGGTCCAGCCGCTGGCGCCGATCGGCGGGGCGCTGCGCTATGCCAAGATGATGGTCAAGTCGACGCAGATCGTGGTGCAGCCGACCGGCCGCGATGCCGCGCCGGGGCCCTATCTTGCCAAGGTGGACAAGCCCGTCCTGATGGTGATCGTCGCAGGCGAGACCGGGCGGGCGCAGAACTGGTCGCTGGAGGGCTACGAGCGCGAGACGAACGCCGAGCTGAAGGCACGCGACATCATCTACTATCCCGATGCCACCAGCTGCGGGACGGCCACGGCGACCTCGCTGCCCTGCATGTTCTCGCCCCTGACCCGGGACGACTATTCCTACGAGGGCGGGCTGTCGCACGAGAACCTGCTGGACGTGCTGATGCATGCAGGCTTCGACGTGGAATGGTGGGACAACAACACCGGGGACAAGGACATCGGCGCCCGCCTGAAGGTCCGACCACGCACGATGACGGCCAGGGAAGGGTCAGAGTTCTGCCAGCCGGAATGCATCGACGCGGTGTTCCTGAAGGCTCTTCAGGAAAAGGCCGACACGATCACCAGGAACACCGTGATCGTCCTGCACCAGATCGGCAGCCACGGGCCGAGCTACTGGCTGCGCTATCCGGCCGACCGGGAACTGTTCGCCCCGGCCTGCAAGACCCCGGAGCTGACGCAATGTTCCAGTGAAGAGATCGTCAACGCCTATGACAATACCATCGCCTATACCGACTGGTTCCTGGCGCAGGTGATCGACCTGCTGCAAGCCTCTGCCCGGGTGGTGCCGGCGATGTACTATGTCTCCGACCATGGCGAGAGTTTGGGCGAGGCTGGGCTTTACCTGCACGGGACGCCCTATTTCATGGCGCCGGACTATCAGACCAAGGTGCCGATGGTGATCTGGATGTCGGACCGGTTCCGTGCCAGTCTGGCGCTTGACGGGGGCTGCCTGGAGGCAACGGCCAAGACCCCGGTCAGCCATGACAACATGTTCTCGACGGTGCTTGGGATGCTGGATGTGTCGACCTCGGCCAGGGACGAAAGCCTGGATCTGACAGCCACCTGCCGCCCGGTATCGGGCTAGTCATGGCAGTTCGGGAAAAGCCCCCGCGCAAGTCGGGGGTGGCGCATTTCCTTGCCGCGGCGGGCTACTCGGCAGCGGGCCTGAAGCGGCTGGCGCGGGAGAGCGCCTTCCGGCAGGAGGTCCTGCTGATCCTGGCGCTTGGGGTGGCCTTCATCGTCTTCGGGGCCACGCTGCCCGAGATCGCGGGCCTGATCGCGCTGGGTCTGGTGCTGATCGCCATCGAGGCGCTGAACACCGCAGTCGAAGTGCTGGTCGATCACCTGTCGCCGGGCTGGTCGGCCTGGGCAAAGGACGCCAAGGACCTTGGCTCACTGGCCGTGGCCTGCGTGATCGGCGCCTTGCTGATTTATGCGGGCATCGTGCTGATCTGGTAGGCAAACCACACGCATGACGGGCAAGCAACGCAGCCTTGCGGAACAAGCCCTTGGGTCGGTCGGCCTGCTGTCCTATCTTGGCGGCATGGGAGGAGCCTTGACGTGAAAGGCTCATGCAATGTCTGTCATTCCATTCCGTCGCGGGGTTGCCGCGCCCGTCGCGCCCGAAACCGCGCCCTACTACAAGGCCGATGCCACACCGGTCCCGGTACGCACCCTGAGGCCCCTGACTGCCATCGAGCAGATGTATGCCTATTGGGGGTCCGACCGGGACTGACACCGGCACGACCAGCCCCGGCCGGGCGGTCCCGGCCGGGGAGCAGGTCTAGATGGCATAGCGCAGGATGGCCGCCAGCGAGGCCCCCTGCGGGATGTCGTCGCGCCGCACCGCCAGCACCCGCCCACCGGAGGCCAGCACTCGGCCCGCGATCTCGTCCACCACGCCATAGCTGATGGCGCTTTCCTCTTTCTCGAAGGTCACTTCGCCGGTGGTCTCGTCCACGGTGCCGGGCACCACCTCGTCGATGTCGACCAGAAGCGTGTCGACAGCGCCGAACGTCGCGGCGCGGGCGGCGCGGGCGATCTGGGTCGTGGCGCGGCCCTCGTTCTCGCGGGCCGAGAACAGCGCGTGGACGTCGCCGATCATCCGGGCGTGCAGCGCATCTAGGATCGGGCGCGCTGCCTCGGCCAGTTCGGCGGCCGACATGCGGACCGGGCTGGTCCTGATGCCCTCGGGCGCCAGGTGGTCATGGCTGGAGACCGAACGGAACATCGAGGCCAGGGGCTCGGTCGCGGCCAGGATCAGGGGTTCGGACCGGCCCGACAGCACCGGGCGAAGGGCTGCATCGACCTTGCGGCAGAAGGCGCGCAGCAGGATGTTCTGCCCTTCGGCGCCGCCCTTGCGCTGCGCGTAGCTGCGACTGTTCACATTGGCAGTCCCGGCGGCCGAGGCCGCGTCCTTCGGCATGTCTGGCACCTTCACCTCTTGCGCAGGCAAGTCGGCGAAAACCTCGACCAGCCGCACCTCGTTTTCCGCCAACGCCAGCACGAAAGTGTGCTGCTGGACGGAGACGGCGCGCAGAAGAGGCTTGATGTGGAACCGGTCCGAGACCTGGACCATGTCGGTCAGGTGGTTCGGCAGGCGGAACGACCGCAGACTGCGGGGCGTGACAAAGACGGCCAGCGAATTGGCCTGGAATTTCCAGAAGTCGTCGTCGTCCAGAAGGTCGTGAACCTGTTCCTCGATCGGCCAGATGGTGCGCTTTTCCGTGCCCACGGCTTCCAGCTGGGCAACCGCGGTCTTCAGAAGATTGCCCAGCTCGGTCCGGGACGGGCCGATGTTCTGGGTTTCCGGCGTGGTGCGCAGGTAGAAGGACACGGATGCCTCGCCGCGATGAGCGACCAGTTTCTGCAATTCGGGCGCGGTGGGAATATCGACGTAAAGCATTCGGACCTCATTGTGATGCCTTGGACAGGTGGGGCCTGTGCCGCCCCGGTTCAACCTTGCGGCGGGGTTGCGGCGGCGCTCTGCCTTGACAGTCGGGGGTCGCGAGCGCATATCCGACTGATCCTGTCGGAGATCGCAGATGTTCATCCAGACCGAATCCACGCCGAACCCCGCCACGCTGAAATTCCTGCCCGGCCAGACCGTGCTGGAGCTTGGGACGGCCGACTTCCCCAGCGCCGAGGCGGCGGCGAAATCGCCTCTGGCCAGGCGCATCTTTGCGGCGGGCGGCGTCACGGGCGTGTTCTTCGGCACCGACTTCGTGACGGTGACGAAGGCCGAGGATGTGGACTGGGCGCATATCAAGCCGCAGATCCTGGGCGCGATCATGGAGCATTACCAGTCGGGCGCCCCGGTGATCGAGGGCGAGGGGTCGAACGGCGGCGGCCATGCCGAGCACACCGGCGAGGATGGCGATGTGGTGCGCCAGATCAAGGAGTTGCTGGACACCCGCGTCCGGCCCGCGGTGGCACAGGATGGCGGGGACATCACGTTCCATGGCTTTGACCGGGGTGTGGTCTATCTGCACATGCAGGGCGCCTGCGCGGGCTGCCCGTCCTCGACCCTGACGCTGAAGATGGGGATCGAGAACCTCTTGCGGCACTACATCCCGGAAGTGCTGGAAGTCCGCCCGGTTGCTGCGTAACGGGGCGGCCTGACGGACGTGCTGCTGCCCATCCTGGCCTTCGACACCTCGGCCGCGCATTGCGCGGCCGCCTTGCTTTTGCAGGGCCGGGTGATCCAGCGGCTGGAGCCGATGGAAAAAGGCCAGGCCGAGCGGCTGATCCCGCTGCTGGAAGAGGTGCTGGCCGAAGGCGGGATCGGCTGGCGCGACCTCAGGGCGCTGGCGGTCGGGACCGGGCCGGGCAACTTCACCGGCGTGCGGATCGCGGTGGCCGCCGCCCGGGGGCTGGCGCTGGGTCTGGGGATCCCGGCGGTGGGCGTGACCCGGCTGGAGGCGCTGGCCCACGGCCTGCCGCGCCCGCTGGTCGTGATCGAGGACGCGCGGCGCGATCAGGTCTATGTCCAGCTGTTCACCCCCGCAGGCCCGGGCCCTGCCCATCTGGCCGACCGGATCGTCCCGGCCTGCCCCGCCACCGGCTCGGCCGCCGGTCCGGGCGCCCTGCCCCCGGCGATGCCGCTGGTCGAGGCCATCGCCCGCATCGGCGCCGAACGGGCGGCCAGCCCGCAGCCGCGCCCTTCCCCGTTCTACCTGCGCGGGGCCGACGCTGTCCCGCCCGCAGACCCGCCGCCGGTGATTCTGCCGTGACGCCCGAGGCGCTGGCCGCGCTTCATGCCCGGTGTTTCCGCACTCCTGCCCCGTGGAGTGCTGCCGATTTCAGCGGCCTCCTGTCCGACCCGTTGTGCTTTCTTCTGGTCGAGGCGGACGCGGCTTTTCTTCTGGGCCGGGCGGTCGCGGGCGAGGCCGAGCTTCTGACACTCGCCGTCCAGCCTGAGGCCCGGCGCCGGGGCCTTGGCCGCAGGCTGGTCGCGCGGTTTCTGTATCAGGCCCGGCTGCGCGGCGCCGAGCGCGCCTTTCTTGAGGTTTCCGCCGAAAATGGCGCGGCGCTGGCGCTTTACGACTCTGCGGGGTTCACCGCAGCGGGGCGGCGCAAGGGCTATTACCAGACACCGGGCGGGCCAGCGATCGACGCTCTGGTCCTGCAACGCGATCTGGCGGTTGCAGTGGGGGCCTAGACCTTCCTGACCAACGAGTCAGGTTTTTGCCGATCACACGCGAATCTGGCTTGACCCCCATCGAGGCTTTGTCGCTAATCAACGCCAGACCTCGCCCGCGACCGGGAAACCGGCGGACTGGGCGGGAGAAGTGTTGTATCAACCGGGAGAACACCCATGAGCCTTATGAAATCCCTCGCCGGGGCCGTATCGGCAGTCGCCCTTCTGTCGGGCGTCGCGGCGGCCGAGCCGGCGATCATCTTCGACCTGGGCGGCAAGTTCGACAAGTCGTTCAACGAGGCCGCCTTCAACGGCGCCGAGCGGTGGGCGAAGGAGACGGGCGGCACCTACAAGGAACTGGAGATGCAGGACGAGGCCCAGCGCGAACAGGCGCTGCGTCGTCTGGCCGAAGCGGGCGCGAACCCCGTCGTGATGACCGGCTTTGCCTTCGGCGACGTGCTGAACAAGGTCGCCCCGGACTTCCCGAATACCAAGTTCGCGATCATCGACATGGTCGTGGACCAGCCGAATGTGAAATCGGTCGTCTTCAACGAACATGAAGGCTCCTACCTTGTCGGCATGATGGCGGGTCTGGCCACCAAGACCGGCACCGTCGGCTTTATCGGCGGCATGGACATCCCGCTGATCCGCAAGTTCGGCTGCGGCTATGCCCAGGGCGTGCTGGCGGCCAATCCGAATGCCAAGGTCGTGCTGAACATGACCGGGACGACTCCGGCCGCCTGGAACGACCCGGTGAAGGGTGCGGAGCTGGCCAAGGGCCAGAAAGCACAAGGCGCCGACGTGATCTATGCGGCCGCCGGCGGCACCGGAGTGGGCGTACTGCAAGCGGCGGCGGACGAGGGGATCCTCTCGATCGGCGTCGACAGCAACCAGAACTACCTGCATCCGGGCAAGGTCCTGACCTCGATGCTGAAGCGCGTCGACAACGCGGTCTATGAGGCCTTCAAGGAAGGCGAGAACCTGACCCCCGGCATCAACGTCATGGGGCTGGCGAACGATGGCGTCGGCTATGCGATGGACGAGAACAACGCCTCGCTGGTGACTCCGGAGATGAAGGCCAAGGTCGATGAGGCCGCGGCGAAGATCAAGTCGGGCGAGATCGTGGTCCACGACTACATGTCGGACAACACCTGCCCGGCTGCCTCGTTCTGATCGGCTGACAGCCTGAGACGAAGGATGCCGCGCCAGACCTCTGGCGCGGCATTTTAGCAAGAGCACCCCGAAAAGCCGCGCCGCAAGCGGCGGGTGCCCTGGCCGACAAGGGGGAAGACATGGCGGATCCGGCTTATGCCATCGAACTGAAGGGCATCTCGAAAGCCTTCGGTCCGGTGCAGGCGAACAGGGACATCAACATCGCGGTGCCGAAGGGCACGATCCACGGCATCATCGGCGAGAACGGCGCGGGCAAGTCCACGCTGATGTCGATCCTGTATGGTTTCTACAAGGCCGACGCGGGCCAGATCTTCGTCAACGGCCAGCTGACCCCCATCCCCGACAGCCAGAGCGCGATCCGCGCCGGGATCGGCATGGTCTTCCAGCACTTCAAGCTGGTGCAGAATTTTTCCGTCCTGGAGAACATCATCCTGGGTGCCGAAGACGGCCAGATGCTGAACAGCTCGCTGTCGAAGGCGCGGAAGGAACTTGAGCGGCTGGCGCGGGACTACGAGCTGGAGGTTGACCCCGACGCGCTGATCGAGGACCTGTCCGTGGGCCATCAGCAGCGGGTGGAGATCCTGAAGGCGCTGTACCGGCAAGCCGATATCCTGATTCTGGACGAGCCCACGGGCGTGCTGACCCCGGACGAGGCGGACCACCTGTTCCGCATCCTGAAGGGGCTGAAGGATCAGGGGAAGACGGTGATCCTGATCACCCACAAGCTGCGCGAGATCATGGAGGCCACGGACAATGTCAGCGTCATGCGCAGGGGCACGATGGTGGCCACGGTGAAGACCGCCGAGACCTCGCCCGAGCAGTTGGCCGAGCTGATGGTGGGCCGCAAGGTCCTGCTGGAAGTGCAGAAGGGGGCCGCCAGGCCGGGGGAGGTCGTCCTGTCCGTCAAGGACCTGCGGGTGCGCGACGAGCACAGGGTGGAGCGGCTCAAGGGCGTCAGTTTCGAAATCCGCGCGGGCGAGATCCTGGGGATTGCGGGCGTGGCGGGCAACGGCCAGTCCGAGCTGCTGGCGGCCCTGGGCGGGATGCAGGTGGCGACCGGGTCGGTCACGCTGAAAGGGGCGGTGCTGCCCCTGTCCGGCGCGGGTTCGGACGGGCAAAGCCGCCGCAGCGCGGGCATCGCGCATGTGCCCGAGGACCGGCATCATCATGGGTTGATCCTGGACTTCACCGCCTGGGAGAACGTGGCCTTCGGCTATTTCAACGATCCCAGATATCAGAAGTCGCGGCTCTTCATGGACAACGACGCGATCCGTGCCGACACTGAACGGAAGATGGCGAAGTTCGACATCCGCCCGCCGATCCCGACGCTGGCGGCCAAGTCCTTCTCGGGCGGGAACCAGCAGAAGATCGTGGTGGCCCGCGAGATGGAGCAGAACCCGGCCCTTCTGCTGATCGGCCAGCCGACGCGGGGGGTGGACATCGGCGCCATCGAGTTCATTCACAACCAGATCATCGCCCTGCGCGACGCAGGCGCGGCGATCCTGCTGGTCTCGGTCGAGCTGGACGAGATCATGAGCCTGTCCGACCGCATCGCGGTGATGTTCGACGGCAGGATCATGGGCTTCCGCGACCCCGAGACGACGGATGAACGGGAACTGGGCCTGTTGATGGCCGGTGTCGCCGGGAAGGAGGCCGCCTGATGGACCGTTTGCCACGCTGGGCCGATGTGGCCCTTGTCCCCTTCGTGTCGCTGACGCTGGCCGCGATCATCTCGGCCCTGGTCATCGTCGCCATCGGCCAGGACCCGTGGGAGGCGATCACGGTGATGGTGCAGGGCAGCGTGATGAACGCCTATGGCTGGGGCTATACGCTTTACTATGCCACCAGCTTCATCTTCACCGGGCTGGCGGTGACGGTCGCCTTCCACGCGGGCCTGTTCAACATCGGCGGCGAGGGGCAGGCGCAACTGGGGGGGCTGGGCGTCGCGCTGACGCTGTTGTTCATCCCCTGGCCGCACTGGACGATCGCGCTGGTCGCGGCCTCGCTGGGGGCGGCGCTGTTCGGGGCGGCCTGGGCGGCGATCCCGGCCTACCTTCAGGCGAAACGCGGCAGCCATATCGTCATCACCACGATCATGTTCAACTACATCGCGGCCAGTCTGATGATCTTCATGCTGGTCGATGTGCTGCGCCCCCCCGGCAAGATGGACCCGGCCACGGCGAACTTCCCGCCCGCGACGCATCTGCCGAGTTTCAACGAGATTCCGGGCCTGAACCTGATCTTCACGTCCGGCGTGCCGGCCAACGTCACCTTCTTCATCGCGCTGGCGATGGCGGTGGTGGTCTGGCTTCTGTTGTGGCGCACGCGGCTGGGCTACCAGATCCGCGCCTTCGGCAAGTCGGAACCGGCGGCGCGCTATGCGGGGATCAATCCGACCAAGATCATCATGATCGCCATGCTGATTTCCGGGGGACTTGCCGGGCTGATGGCGATCAACAACGTGATGGGTGAAGCCGAACGCCTGCTGGGCAACTCGGCCTCGGGCGCGGGGTTCATCGGCATCGCGGTGGCGCTGATGGGGCGGAACCATCCCATCGGGGTCGTGCTGGCGGCACTGCTGTTCGGCTTCCTGTTCCAGGGCGGGGCCGAGCTGGGCCTCTGGACCAAGATCCCGATCGAGTTGCGCACCGTGGTGCAGGGTCTGGTGATCCTGTTCACCGGAGCGCTGGACATGATGGTGCGGATGCTTCTGGTGCGCATCTTCGCCCTTTTCCGCACGTCCAGACTGGAGGCCGCGTGATGGATTACGCAACGCTGCTGCAACTGCTCGATTCCACCCTGCGGCTGGCCACACCGCTTCTGCTGGCCTGTCTGGCCGGGCTTTACTCGGAACGGTCTGGCGTCTTCGACATCGGGCTGGAAGGCAAGATGCTGGTGGCCGCGATGTGCGCGGGCGCGGTGGCCTTCTACACCGGCAGCGCCTGGTTGGGCGCGCTGGCGGGGATCGGCGGGTCGCTGATCTTTGCGCTGATCCATGGGGTCACGTCGATCACCTTCCGCGGCAACCAGCTGATCGCTGGGGTGGCGCTGAACTTCCTGGCCTCGGGGCTGACGGTGCTGACGGCGCAGGCGCTGTTCGGCCAGGGCGGGCGCACGCCGCCGCTGACCGGAGCGGCGCGGTTCGGCGAGCTGACCCTGCCCTTCGCCGAGGCCCTGCGCCCGGTGCCGTTGATCGGCCCGCTTTACGCCGAGGTGATCTCGGGCCATTCGGTGCTGGTCTACATGGCCTTCGCCATCGTCGCGCTGACCTGGTGGGTGCTTTACCGCACCCGCTATGGCCTGCGGCTGCGCGCGGTGGGGGAAAACCCGGCGGCGGTCGATACGGCGGGGGTCAGCGTGGCGGGCCTGCGCTTTTCGGCGGTGATGGTGACGGGCGTCCTCTGCGGCCTTGCCGGTGCCTATATGGCGACAGCCCTTCAGGCGGGCTTCGGCAAGGAGATGACGGCGGGTCGCGGCTACATCGCCCTTGCCGCGCTGATCTTCGCCAAGTGGCGCCCGGTGCAGGCGATGTGGGCCTGCCTGCTGTTCGGATTCTTCCAGGCGCTGGCGACACGGCCGGACATTGTGGAAGGGATCGTGCGGGTGAAGGTGCCGGTGTCCTTCATCGAGGCCCTGCCCTACATCCTGACCGTCATCGTGCTGGCCGGCTTCATCGGCAAGGCGATCCCGCCCCGCGCGGGCGGCGAACCCTATGTGAAGGAACGCTGACACTTCGACGAAAATCGTCTTTCTCTTCCGCAAATATCCCACGGGGGGTGCGGGGGGTGTGAAACCCTCCGCTTCTCCGGCCAGCCAGAGGCGACCCGATGTCCGATGCCGAAACCCTTGCCCGCCTGATCCGCGACCGCGCCGGGGACGAACCCGTGGCTCTGGGCCTTATCCTGGGGTCGGGCCTCGGCCATCTGGCCCATGCGGTGGATGGCGTTGCCATTCCCTACGCCGACCTGCCCGGCTTTCCGCATGTCGGCGTCTCGGGCCACAATCCGAACCTCCACATCGGCAGGCTGGAGGGTGTCCGCGTCGCGGTCTTCGGCGCGCGCGAGCACTATTATGAAAGCGGCAATCCGCGTGCGATGCTCTTGCCCTTGCAGGTGCTGAAGGCGCTCGGCGCGGAAAGCCTGATCCTGACCAATGCGGCGGGGTCGATGCGCCCCGACATCCCGCCGGGGAGCGTCATGCTTCTGTCCGACCACATCAACTTTTCCGGCCTGAACCCGCTGATCGGCGAGAAGACCGATGCGCGTTTCGTGCCGATGACCGATGCCCACGACCCCGGCCTCCGCGCAGCCCTGAAGGCCGCCGCGACCTCCGAAGGGATCGACCTGCCGGAAGGCGTCTATTGCTGGTATTCCGGCCCGTCCTTCGAGACCCCGGCAGAGATCAGGATGCTGAAGCTGCTGGGCGGCGATGCAGTCGGCATGTCCACCGTGCCCGAGGTGATCCTGGCGCGGTTCCTGGGGCTGAGGGTCGCGGCGATTTCCACCATCACCAACATGGCCGCCGGCATGTCGGACGAAAGGATCAGCCACGAGCACACCAAGGCCATGGCGCCCCTGGGTGCGGCAAAACTGGAACGCATCCTGAGGGAATTCCTGCGCTCACGGCATTGAGACATCGGGGCGTTTGACTTCGCCGGCAAAGCCGCGCAACCCTTTGAACATCCCGTCGCTTTGCCCCTGCCTCGCTTCTTGGACCGATAGCCGCCCCAGATGCAGCTCTACCTCCCCATCGCCGAGGTTTCGGTCAATGCCTTCCTCATCCTGGGGCTGGGCGGGATCGTGGGGTTCCTGTCGGGCATGTTCGGCGTGGGCGGCGGGTTCCTCATCACGCCCTTGCTGTTCTTCATCGGCGTCCCGCCCGCCGTCGCCGTGGCCACGGGCGCGAACCAGGTGGTCGCCTCGTCGATCTCGGGCGTGCTGGCGCAGCTGAGGCGCAAGGGCGTGGACTTCGCCATGGGCTGGGTGCTGCTGGCCGGGGGCATCATCGGCTCGGCCATCGGGGTCTGGGTCTTCGGGATCATGACGCGGCTAGGGCAGATCGACCTGTTCGTCCAGCTGTCCTATGTGCTGTTCCTGGGCCTGATCGGCGCGATGATGTTCCAGGAAAGCCTGCGGAGCCTGCTGCGATCGCGCAAGACCGGCGCACCGGTCCGCCGGGCGCATGTCCATTCCTGGGTGCATGGGCTGCCGTTCAAGATGAAGTTCCGGGCCAGCGGGCTTTACATCAGCGTCATCCCCCCGATCCTGATCGGGGCGGCCGTGGGGTTCCTGTCGGCGATCATGGGGGTCGGCGGCGGGTTCATCCTGGTGCCCGCGATGATCTACCTGCTGGGGATGCCGACCAAGGTGGTGATCGGCACCTCGCTGTTCCAGATCATCTTCGTGACCGGTTTCACCACGGTGATGCATGCGGTGAACAGCCAGACCGTCGACATGATGCTGGCGCTGCTGCTGATCCTGGGAGGCGTGGTCGGCGCGCAGATCGGCACCCGCGTCGGCGTGCGGCTGAAGGCCGAGCAGTTGCGGATCCTCCTGTCGCTTCTGGTGCTGACCGTGGCCATCCGCATCGCCGTCGACCTGCTGGTCACGCCGAGCGAGCTTTATTCTGTCACCGGGGCCCTGCCGTGATCCGCGCAGCTGTCCTGGCCATGCTGCTTGCGTTCCCTGCCGCCGCGCAGGAGGCGATCGTCGCCGGGATGAGCCAGAACCGCGTGTCGATCACCGCCGATTTCGACGGATCGGAAATCCTGATCTACGGCGCGGTCAAACGCGATGCTCCGCCGCCCGAAGGCGGACCGCTGGAAGTGATCGTCACCGTCGAGGGGCCGTCGACCCCGGTGTCGGTGCGGCGCAAGGGCCGGGTCGCAGGGATCTGGGTGAACACCGCCGCGGTCCATGTCGACAGCGCGCCCAGCTTTTACGCCGTAGCCACCAGCGGGCCGTTGAAGCACATCCTGTCGGACACCGACAACCTGCGCTACGGCATCACCATCGAGAGGGTGATCCGCGCGATCGGCATTTCCGGCGAGGCCGACAAGGCGGGAGAGTTCATCCTGGCGCTGTTGCGGGTGCGGACGAACGAGGGCCGCTATCGGATTCTTGAGGGCAAGGTCGAGCTGACGGAAGAGACGCTGTTCCGCACCGACATCGTCCTGCCTTCGAACCTGACCGAGGGCGAATACAAGGTGCGTCTGTTCCTTCTGCGCAACAAGCATGTGATCGCCAGCCAGGAGCGGATCATCGGCGTTCGCAAGGAAGGGCTGGAACGCTGGATCTTCAATCTCGCGCAGCAGCAGCCGCTGCTTTACGGGCTCTTGTCGCTGGTGCTGGCCGCGCTGGCCGGGTGGGGCGCCTCGGCGGCGTTCCGGCTGATCCGGGCCTGACTGGCGCTGCATGTCGTGCGCTTTCGGCGGCTCGTCGCGGGTGGGGCGGGATGAGGTCCGCGCCGCGCCCGAGGCTGCGTCACTTCTTCTTGGCCAGCGCCGCCTCGAGTGCGGCGATCCGGGCCTCGAGAGCCGCGTTTTCCTCGCGGGCCTTCTGGGCCATCGCCCGCGCGGCGTCGAATTCCTCGCGCGTCACGAAATCGCGGTCGGCCATCCAGCGGTCGATCCAGCTTTTCATCGCGGTCTCGGCCTCGGTCTTGGCGCCCTGGGCCACGCCCATCGCATTGGTCATGAGCTGGCTCATGTCGTCGAAGAACTTGTTGCGGGTCTGCATCGGACACCTCCTGATCGCTTTCCCTATATGGCCCCGCCCCGGCAGCAGGGCAAGGCGCTGCGATGTCGCCGCCGGTTGACTTCACCGGCCCCCGACGCGACAAGCGGACAAACCGCAGAGGGCCGACATGATCCCGTTTCCCGACATATCGCCGAACCTGGTTTCCTTTGAGCTGTTCGGCCACGAGATCGCGCTGCGCTGGTATGCGCTGGCCTATATCGTCGGCATCCTGTTCGGCTGGTGGATCGTGTTGAAGGCCATCCGCACCCCCCGGCTTTGGGTGGGCGAGCCGCCGCTGACCGCGGAACAGGTGGAGCGGCTGCTGACCTGGATCATCCTGGGCGTGATCCTGGGGGGACGGCTGGGCTATGTGCTGTTCTACGACCTTCCCACATATCTGGCCGATCCCTTGCAGATCGTAAAGGTCTGGGAGGGCGGCATGTCCTTTCACGGCGGGTTCGCCGGTGTGGTCATCGCCGCGATCTGGTTCTGCCGCCGCGAAAGGATCCCGTTGCTGCCGATGGGGGACCTGCTGGCGGTTGCGGCCCCGGTCGGGCTGATGCTGGGGCGCATCGCCAATTTCATCAACGCCGAGCTTTGGGGTCGTCCGACCGACCTGCCCTGGGGCGTGATCTTCCCCGGCGCGGCGGCGCAGACCTGTCCCGGGGTGATCGGACTTTGCGCCCGGCACCCGAGCCAGCTGTATCAGGCGGCGCTGGAGGGGCTTCTGCTGGCGCTTGTCCTGTTCTGGCTGGCGTTCCGCCGGGGCTGGTTCCGGCGGCCCGGTGCGCTGATGGGGGTGTTCCTGACGGGCTACGGCATCGCCCGGTTCCTGGTCGAATTCGTACGCCAGCCGGATGCGCAGTTCGTGAGCGAGGGCAACCCGGTGGGGCTGGCGCTGCATTGGGGCGGCTGGGGGCTGACCATGGGCCAGCTGCTGTCGCTGCCGATGATCGTCGTGGGCCTGTTCTTCGTCCTGCGCGCCCGGGAAAGATGACCCCCCTCGCCCGACTTCTGATCGAGCGCATCCGTGAGACGGGGCCGATCACGGTGTCAGACTACATGGCAGAATGTCTGCTGCACCCCGTCCACGGCTATTACACGACGCGCGATCCCTTTGGCGTGGCAGGAGATTTCACCACCGCCCCGGAGATCAGCCAGATGTTCGGCGAGCTTCTGGGGCTTGCTCTGGCGCAGGCCTGGCTGGACCGGGGCGCGCCCGCCCCGTTCACGCTGGCCGAGGCGGGTCCCGGCCGGGGGACGCTGATGGCCGACATCCTGCGCGCAACGCGGGGGGTGCCGGGGTTCCATGCGGGGGCGCGGATCACGCTGATCGAAGCCTCGCCCGCCCTTCGCAGGGTGCAGGGCGAGACCCTGTCAGGTCATGCGCCGCTCTGGCTGGACCGGATCGACGATCTGCCCGAGCGCCCGCTGTTCCTCGTGGCGAACGAATTTCTTGATGCCCTCCCGATCCGCCAGTTTCAGCGCGGGCCAGACGGCTGGCACGAGCGGCTGGTCGGACTGCGCGACGACGCTCTTGCCTTCGGCTTGTCCGCAGGGCTGCCCCAGGTTCCCCGGACGCCAGCCTTCCGCGAGGCCCGGGACGGGGTGCTGGTCGAGGACAATCTTCCGGCCCGCCTTGCCGTTGCCGTCGCAGCGCAAAGGCTGGCCCGGCATGGCGGGGTGGCCTACTGGATCGACTACGGCGGCTGGCGGTCGCAGGGCGACACCTTGCAGGCGCTGCGACAGCATGCCTTCGACGATCCGCTGGCGCATCCCGGCGAAGCCGACCTGACGGCGCATGTCGATTTCGAGCCGCTGGCCGCCTTGGCCCCAGCCTTCGCCTATGACAGCCAGGGCGCAGTGCTGACCCGCCTGGGGATCGACGCCCGGGCCGAGCGGCTGGCGCAGGGTCTGAGCGGCGAGCGCCTGGAAAGCCACCGGGCCGCGCATCGCCGCTTGACCCATCCCGAAGAAATGGGTTCGCTGTTCAAGGTGCTGGCGATCACCTCGGCCGGCGCCCCGCCGCCACCCGGATTCACCTGATGCAATCGACGCTGGATATCATCACCTCGGAGGCCCTTCCGGCCCGGCACGGCTTTTTCACGCGCCGGGGTGGGGCCTCTTCGGGCATTTTCGCCGGGCTGAACTGCGGCACGGGCTCATCGGACCAGACCGAGATCGTCGCGATCAACCGGGCCCGGGTGGCCGAGGCGATGGGGTTGGGCCCCGAAGCGCTGGTGACGGTGCATCAGGTCCATTCCGCCCGGGCGCTGCCGGTCACCGGGCCGCTGGCGATCCGGCCCGAGGCCGATGCGCTGGTCACGGCGACGCCGGGCCTGCTGCTGGCGGTGCTGACGGCGGATTGCCAGCCGGTGCTGTTCGCCGACCCGGAGGCGGGCGTGATCGGGGCGGCTCATGCGGGATGGCGCGGGGCGGTCGATGGCGTGCTTGAGGCGACACTGGAGGCGATGGAGACCCTGGGCGCGCGACGGTCGCGGATCACCGCCGTCATCGGCCCGACGATCAGCCAGGCCGCCTATGAGGTCGGCCCCGAGTTCTTCGACCGCTTCCGCGCCGAGGACGAGGCGAGCACCCGGTTCTTCGCCAACGGCCCCGGCGACCGGCTGCTGTTCGATCTGCCGGGCTACGGTCTATACCGTCTGCGCGAGGCCGGGGTAGGTCATGCCGAATGGACCGGCCATTGCACCTATCGCGATCCCGACCGTTTCTATTCCTTCCGCCGCACAACCCATGCGGGAGAGGCAGACTACGGCAGGTTGATTTCCACAATTAGACTTTGATGTGGCAAGGCGGGGGCTGAAATGATCGGATTGCAGCAAGGTTCTTCCCCAACACCGCCGCAATCGCCCGCCAGACTTTCCTCAATCGATTGGCATGCGATGGGGAAGCCGATGATCATCCAGATGAAGACCAAGCGCCGCTGGATCCTGTCGATCCTGGAAACCGTGGGCGATGCAAGCGACGGCCGGGTGGTCGCCCGTGCGACCGCGCGTCAGACCACCGGACGGACGATGGTCGCGGGCCAGAAGGGCTTTGCCCTGCGGCTGAAATCGGCGACCCGGCAAGTCAGCGACGCCGCACGCTGAAACGGGGGCGCTGCGGCCGTCCGGCGGGCGGTTGCCCTGCCCGGCGGCCAAGGCTCAGGCGTTCCTGGCGAGCCGCGCCTCGAGCACATCGAAGGGCAGGCCCGGCTCGTCCTTGGCACAGCGGATCACCAGACTGGTCTTCACATTGGCCACATGATCCGCACGCAAGAGTTCTTCCGTCAGGAAGCTCTGGAAGGTGGACAGATCGGGCGAGACGCATTTCAGGATGAAGTCGATCTCGCCATTCAGCATGTGACATTCGCGGACCAGGGGCCAGGCCCGGCAGCGCGCCTCGAAGGCGGCAAGATCGGCCTCGGCCTGGCTGTTCAGGCGGACCATCGCGAAGACCTGCACCTCGAAGCCCAGTTCCCGGGCATTGACGTCGGCGTGGTAGCCGCGGATGAAACCCTGATCCTCCAGCGCGCGCACCCGGCGCAGGCAGGGGGGCGCGGAAATGCCGACGCGGCTGGCCAGTTCCACGTTGGTCATGCGTCCATCGGCCTGGAGTTCGGCCAGAATCTGGCGGTCGATGGGATCGAGCTTGTGCGTGACCATGGTGCCTCCGTTCCCCGCCTTACTTACGCCCGGGGCGGCACCTGCGCAATAATGTTTCAACATTGCGCAAGAAAGCATATCGACTTGACCTTTGCAGCGAAGGAATGGCCGACATGCGGGGGCTTTCCGGCCCCGGACAGCATGGCTATATCGGGGTGCGACAGGCGAGGGACAACATGGGCGACACGCGGCATACACGGGTTCTGATTATCGGCTCTGGCCCGGCAGGCTATACGGCGGCGATCTATTCGGCGCGGGCCATGCTGAATCCGATCCTGATCCAGGGATTGCAGCCCGGGGGCCAGCTGACCATCACGACCGAGGTCGAGAACTGGCCGGGCGACCATTCGGTGCAGGGCCCCGATCTGATGGTGCGGATGGAAGAGCACGCGAAGGCGATGGGGGCCGAGGTCATCAGCGACTACATCACCAGCCTGGACCTGTCCGAGCGGCCCTTTACGGCGAAGGCCGACAGCGGGACGACCTATACGGCGGATGCGGTGATCCTGGCGACGGGGGCGCAGGCCAAGTGGCTGGGGCTGCCCAGCGAGGAGAAGTTCAAGGGCTTCGGGGTGTCGGCCTGTGCCACCTGCGACGGGTTCTTCTATCGCGGCAAGGAGGTCGTGGTGATCGGAGGCGGGAACACGGCGGTGGAAGAGGCGCTGTTCCTGACCAACTTCGCGTCGAAAGTGACGGTGATCCACCGCCGCGACAGCTTCCGGGCCGAGAAGATCATGCAGGACCGGCTGTTCAGGAACCCGAAGATCGAAGTCGTCTGGGATACGGCGGTGATCGAGATCCTGGGGACCGAGGCTCCGCTGGGGGTGACGGGCGTGCGGGTTCAGAACGTGAAGACCGGGGCCGAGCGGGTGATCCCCTGCGACGGGTTCTTCGTGGCGATCGGGCATGCGCCTGCGTCGGAGCTGGTGAAGGATCAGCTGCCGCTGCATTCCGGGGGGTATGTCGTGGTCGAGCCGGGCAGCACCCGGACCGCGATCCCCGGGGTCTTCGCCGCAGGGGACCTGACGGATCACATCTACCGGCAGGCAGTCACCAGCGCCGGGATGGGCTGCATGGCGGCGCTGGATGCCGAGAAGTTTCTGGCGGAGCACTGAGGCCCGAGGCAGGTTCCGGCTGCAACAGCTTTGGCGGCTTCCTTTCCGCCTGAAGCCCGGGTATGGCGCGGTGAACGGGGCGAAGGAGGGTTCGATGTCCGACTGGTGGCGTGGCGCCGTGACCTATCAGGTCTATCCCCGGTCGTTCCAGGATTCCAACGGCGACGGGGTGGGCGACCTGCCGGGCATCACCCGCAGGCTGGATCATCTGGCCGCGTTGGGGGTGGACGCGGTCTGGCTCTCGCCCTTCTTCCGCAGCCCGATGAAGGACATGGGCTATGACGTCAGCGACTACTGCGATGTCGATCCGGTCTTCGGCACCCTGGCCGATTTCGACGCGCTGGTGGCGCGCGCGCATGATCTGGGGCTGAAGGTCATCATCGACCAGGTCCTGAGCCACACTTCGGACCAGCACCCCTTTTTCGTCGAAAGCCGCAAGGACCGGGTGAACCCAAGGGCCGACTGGTATGTCTGGGCCGATCCCCGGCATGACGGCACCCCGCCCTGCAACTGGCTGTCGGTTTTCGGCGGGCCCGCCTGGGCCTGGGACGCGCGGCGCAAGCAGTATTACCTGCACAATTTCCTGGCGGCGCAGCCCGACCTCAACTACCACAACCGCGCCGTCCAGGACTGGGCGCTTTCGGCGATGCGCTTCTGGCTGGAACGCGGGGTGGACGGCTTCCGCTTCGATACCGTCAACTATTTCTTCCACGACCTGCTTCTGCGCGACAATTCCGCCGACTATCGGGTCAAGGCGGAACCCGAGGGCAACCCCTACGGGATGCAGTATCACCTGTTCGACAAGAACCAGCCCGAGAACCTGGCCTGGCTGGAACGCATCCGCAGGCTGCTGGACGAATACGGCGCGGCGAGCGTGGGCGAGATGGGCGAAAGCCACCACGCGATCCGCATGATGGGCGAATACACCGCGCCGGGGCGGCTGCATCAGTGCTATTCCTTCGAACTGATGGGCTATGACTATTCCGCCACCTTCTTCCGCGACCGGATCGAGGGCTTCTTCAAGGGCGCGCCCGACGGCTGGCCGATGTGGGCCTTTTCCAACCACGATGTCGTCCGCCATGCGACCCGCTGGGCCAGCCACGCCACCAGCACCGAGGATCTGGCGAAACAGGCAGCTTCGCTGCTGCTGTCCTTCGAGGGCTCGATCTGCCTCTGGCAGGGCGAGGAACTGGGCCAGACCGACACGCCCCTCGATTTCGAGGAGTTGACCGACCCGCAGGGCATCAACTTCTGGCCCGAGCCCATCGGCCGCGACAACACCCGCACACCGATGGTCTGGGACGCCTCGCCCAACGCGGGCTTCACGACCGGCAAGCCCTGGCTGCCGGTGAAGGCGGAGCAGGCCGCCCGCCATGTCGCCGGGCAGACGGGCGCGCAGGGCTCGGTGCTGGAACACTACCGCGCGGCGCTGGCCTTCCGCAAAGGATCATCGGCGCTCAGGGCCGGAAGGACGCGCTTCCTCGACCTGCGTGAGCCGGTCCTCGGCTTTGTCCGGGGCGAGGGCGAAGGCGCGCTGCTCTGCCTCTTCAATCTCTCGCCGGTGGCCTTGTCGGTGACCGTGTCGGGCGTCGGCGCACCCACCGGGCCGTCGCTTCACGCAGTCCTGCAAGGTGACCGGCTGACCCTTGGCCCGAACGCGGCGGCCTTCCTGCCGGTGATCGGAACTGTGACGGTGCAGGACTGACCTTCAGCGTAGGGTGGGCGATACCGCCCACCCTACTTTGTCGTCCACAACACCCCGGCTGGAGGGATCGTGACCCCGCCCCATTCCGCCGGAACCGGGTTGTAGTTGAACAGGAAGCGGTGCGTCGCAGTGTCCCTGCGGCGCAGCCCTTCGGGCAGCGGATCGGTCTCGATCCCTTCCGCCGCGCAGGCGCGTTGCAGGATGCGGGTCAGCGCCACCTCGTCCGGCCAACCGCCCAGATAGTGTAGCTTCCCCGCCGCGACCAGCGCCGGCCAGCCGTCCTCGGCCTCTTCGACTGTCTGTGCATTGCCCTCGAGCTTCTCGCGCCAGTTCACCAGCGCGCCGCCTTGCGCCAGCGGCACCGGCACATCGGGGGGCAGGCTTTCCACCCGCGCGACCACCGCCTCCAGCCCCGGCAGGGCAGGCGGCAAGGGCACCGGGATCGAGAAATCCGCAGTCTTCGAATTGGTCCGCGGCCCCAGGATCGCGGTGCCCTGGAAGGCCGCCAGCGCCGCCTTCAGCTTGTCCGACAGGCTGAACAGCCCCGGCGCCAGCACCAGCCGATAACCCGACAGGTCCGCCGCATCGGGGGGCAGAATGTCCACGTTCAGCCCCAGCCGCCGAAGCCCCCTGTAGATGTGGAACACCAGCCAGAAATAGCTGAAGCTGCGCCCCTGCGGCTGGATCTCCCAGGCCCAGTCCGATTCGTAGTCGAACACCAGCGCGACATCCGCCCTGGCCGTGCCCGCGTCCGGCATCGCGGCCAGCTCGCGCGCCACCTGCTCGACCTCGCCGAAGGCCTGCGCCGGGGCGCTGTCGGGGCGCAGCAGTCCCGCATGCATCTGTTCCTGCGCGAAGGGCGCCTGCCGCCAGCGGAAATAGCAGACCGCCTCGGCGCCATGGGCGAAGGCCTCCCAGGCCCAGAGTCGGGCCATGCCGGGCAGCGGGTCGGGGTTCCAGGGCGCCCAGTTCACCGGGCCCGGCTGCTGTTCCATGATCCACCAGCGGCCCCGCCCCACGGCGCGGTAAAGGTCATGGTGGAAGGCCTGGAAATCCGGGTCGCCCTGCCGCACGAAGCGCCGCTTGTGCTCGGGCTCTGCCGGGATCCGGTCCGACAGGAAGCCCAGGGGATAGCTGTCCCAGCTTGCGATATCCAGATCGGCGCCGACCTTGAAGTGATCGAACTCTGTCACCGCACCCATGTAGTTGTGGGCAATCGGCGCGTCAGAGTGGCGGCGGATGATCTCGACCTGAAGCCGGTTGAAGCTGACCACCTGATCGCTGGAAAAGCGTCGGAAGTCCATCACATGGCTCGGGTTCGGTTCCGTGACCGTCAGGTTCGGCAGGCCGACCTCGCGGAAATCGCGGTATTCCATCGACCAGAACACGTTGCCCCAGGCCCGGTTCAAGGCGTCGGGGGACTGGTATTTCTGCGCCAGCCAGTCCTGGAAGGCCACTTTTGCCGCCTCGGAATAGCTGAGCGTCGTCGAATGGCAGGCATATTCGTTGTCGGTCTGCCAGGCCGCCACATGGGGGTTCCGGCCATAGCGTTCCGCCAGTGCCGTCACGATCCGCGCGCATTCCGCCCGATAGCCCGGATGCGAGAAATCGTAGTGCCGCCGCGAGCCGAAGCCGCGCGCGCGCCCCTCCCGGTCCACCGCCAGCATGTCCGGGTGCCGCTCCAGCATCCAGCGCGGCGGGGTGGCCGTGGGCGTGCCCAGCACCACCTTGAGCCCGCGCTTGCCCAGCGTCTCGATCGCCCGGTCCAGCCAGCCCCAGTCATGGCGGCCCGGCTCGGGCTCCATCCGGCTCCAGGCGAACTCGCCGATGCGGACCCAGGTCAGGCCCAGCCGCGCCATGCGGGCGGCATCCTCGGCCCATTGCGCCTCGGGCCAATGTTCGGGGTAGTAACAGACGCCAAGCGTGCGTTTCATAGGGTGACCTGCGGTTCTGGAAGGCCTTTCCCCGCGCCGGGGAAGGCGAAAAGCTGGCCGGAGGCCGGGTGCCGCACCCGCGCCTTGGCGTCCATGTGTTCCAGGGCGGTGGTGACGTAGAGCGTCGAGAGGTCCGGTCCGCCGAAGGCCGGGCAGGACGATTGCGGCGCGCCCGGCGTCTCGATGGCGCTGAGAAACGCCCCGTCCGGCGCGTAGCATGCCACGCGCCCGGCGCCCCATTGCGCGTTCCAGAACCGCCCCTCGGCGTCGATCACCGCGCCGTCCGGGTTCAGCCCTGCGCGCTCCAGATCCAGCCAGACCTCGGGCTCACCCACCGGCCAGCCCGCCGCGTCCAGCGCGACCTTCATCACCTTGCCCGTCGCCGTATCGGCGAAATGCGCGGCCCGGCCGTCCGGCGTGAAGCAGATCGCGTTCGGGATGGTGATGCCGGGAAACAGCTGGCGCAGCTCGCCCCGATACCAGCGCCAGATCGCGCCTGCGCCCTTCTGGGCCCTTTTCCCCATCGTCCCGAACCAGAACCCGCCCTGCCGATCCGCGCGGCCATCGTTCGACCGGGTGTCCGGCGTGCCAGCCTTTGCCACCGGGGACCGCTCGCCAGAGGACAGGTTCAGCCGGAAGAGACCGGTCTCGCAGGCCACCAGCAGCTCGTCCGCACTGATCCAGCCCGCCGCAGAGACATAGTCCGCGAAGGTCCAGGACCGGGATTGCGAATGAAGAGTCCGGTTCAGGATGTCGAACCAGAACAGTTGTTCACGAACCGGGTGCCAGAGCGGCCCCTCGCCCAATTCGCACGGGCGTGCATCGAAGATCATGCGAAGACCTCGTCATAGGCCGCGACGATGGCCTTGGCGCGTGAGGCGATCTCGGCGGTGGACAGGCCCGGCGTATAAAGCGCCGTCCCGATCCCGAACCCCTGCGCCCCCGCCTTCGCCCAGTCGGCAAAGTTCGCCGGCCCCGCCCCGCCCACGGCATAGACCGGCAGGTCCTTCGGCAGCACTGCGCGGATCGCCTTCAGACCTTCGGGCCCGATCAGACTGCCGGGGAACAGCTTCAGCCCCGTGGCCCCCGCCCTGATCGCCGCGAAACACTCGGTCGGCGTCATCACCCCCGGCCAGGAGGCCATGCCCGCCGCCACCGTCGCCCGGATCACCTCGACATCCGCGTTCGGAGACACCACGAGCGTCCCCCCCGCCGCCTTGACACGGGCGACCTCCTCGACCGTCAGCACCGTCCCCGCGCCGATCTCGGCCCCCGGCACGGCGGCCACCATCGCCGCGATGGACGCGAACGGATCGGGCGAGTTCAACGGCACCTCGATCCGGGTGATCCCGGCCGCGACCAGAGCGCGCGCGGCGTCGGCGGCCTCGGGCGGGGTAATCCCGCGCAGGATGGCGATCAGGTTGCGATGGGTCATCTGGTCCTCTCGGTCTGCCGGATCAGCGAGGCAAGCCCGGCCAGAGTGCAGTCGGTGGCGGGCAGGCGCTGTGCGGCCACGCCCTGCGCCGCCAGCGCGCGGGCATAGGCCGCCGACAGGGTCTCGGCCCCGATCAGCGTCACGCGCTGGCCCAGCCAGTAGGGCCGGGCTGCCGCGAGTTCCGTCCCGATCAGAAGGCCCGACAGCCGTGCCCGCGCTGCCGCCGCCGACAGCCCCGCGATCAGCCCCTCGGCACGCAGGGAGAACAGCCGCGCGCCCAGCCGTTCCGGCCGCGACAACGCATCTGCCACGGCCCCATCGAAGGCCGCATCGTCCCAGCCCCCACCCTGCATTCCATGCCGCAGGACCGAGGATTCGGACAGCAGCGCGAACATCTCGCCGGTCATGAAGGTCTGGAAACTGACCACCTCGCCCGCGCTGATGTGCACCCATTTGGAATGGGTTCCGGGCAGGCACAGCACACCGTCATAGCCCGGCATCAGGTGCAGCGCCCCGGCAATCTGGGTTTCCTCGCCGCGCATTACGTCGGCGGGCTGGATCTGCTTCAGCCCCGGCGCGATGCTGACCCGCAGCCGCGGATCGGTCGTCGGCGCCATGACCAGCGCGGCCGGATCAAGCGGAGTGCAGGGCACGGCCCGATAGGGCGCCTCGCACCAGCCCTGACGGCTGCCCACCATGCCGCAGGCGATGACCGGCGGCCGGCCCTCCAGCCAGAGGCCGATCAGGCGCAGCAGAGCGGGCTCGAATCCGTCGCGCGTCAGTTTCCCCATGCCGTCGTCCGACGACGCCTCGGCCAGCACACGCCCATCCGCCGACATGGCAAAGGCGCGCAGGTTCGACGTGCCCCAGTCGACGGCGATCCAGTCGGGCGTCTCGGTTTCGGTCATGACGAGATGAACCCTCCGTCCAGCACCAGGGTCTGCGAGGTCATCATGCGCGAGGCGTTCGAGGCCAGGAACAGGACCGCGCCCGCCATGTCCTCGGGCTGGATCGGATCGGGCAGACACTGGCGGGCCAGATGGGCGGACAGGGCCTCGGGCGTGACCCAAAGCTCTTTCTGCCGTTCGGTCAGCACCCAGCCGGGCGCGATGGCGTTGACGCGGATGCGATCGGGGCCGAACTCGCGCGCCAGGGTCCGGGTCAGCCCGACGATCCCGGCATTGGCGGTGATGTAGGCGGCATAGCCCTTGTCGGCCATCATGAAGCTGATCGAGGAGAAGTTGATGATCGACCCGCTGCCCGCCGCCTTCATCCCCGGAATCACCGACTGGCAGGCAAAGAAATACGACCGCAGGTTCACCGCCATCGACCAGTCCCAGAAGGCCTGATCGGTTTTCAGCGTCTCGTGCCGCTGGTCGTTCGCGGCATTGTTCACCAGGACGGTGATGTCCCCGTGCACCTTTGCGGCCGTCGCCAGCGTCAGTTGCAACTGGTCGGTGACAGAGATGTCGCAGGGCAGGAACAGGGGCCGGTTGCCGGTGGCGGCCTCCATCGCGTCGCAGAACGGCGTCGCGTCCGACCGCTGGCAGAAGGCCACCTTGGCGCCCTGGCGCAGGAAGGCCTCGGTCAGGGCCGCGCCGATGCCCGACCCGCCGCCGGTGATGAAGACGGATTGTCCCTTCAGGTCCTCGAAGATCATGGCTGTCGTCCCGCTCCTGCGCTATCCCGCGCGACCTTGGCGGGGGGCAAGGGCGAAGGCCAGGGTCTGGCGCTCATTTCACCGCCCCCAGCGTCAGGCCGGCGATGAAATGCTTCTGCATCAGGAAGAACATCGCGACAGGCGGCAGGGCGGCCAGGATCGATCCGGCGCTGACCAGATGCCATTGCGCGATCCACTGGCCGTTGAGGCTGGACAGCCCCGCGGTGATCGGCTGGCTTTCCACGCCCTGCGTCAGCACCGTGGCCCAGAAGAAATCGTTCCAGATGAAGGTGAAGACCAGCACCGACAGCGCCGCGATGGCAGGCCGCATCAGGGGCAGGACGATGAACCAGAAGATACGCCATTCGCTGACGCCTTCCACCCGGGCGGCCTCGATCAGTTCGAAGGGCAGGGCCTTGATGAAGTTGCGCATGAAGAGCGTGCAGAACCCGGTCTGGAACGCGATGTGGAACAGCGCCAAACCGTACCAGGTGTTGTACATGCCCAAATTCAGCGTCATGTCGCGGACCGGGACCATCAGGATCTGGAACGGCACGAAGTTCCCCGCCACGAACATGAAGAACACCAGGATGTTCGCCCGGAACCCGTAGACCGCCAGCGCGAACCCGGTCATCAGCGACAGGCTGACCGCGCCGATCACCGTGGGGATCGTCACCCACAGCGAGTTCACCATGTACTGGCCGATGGGCGTCTGGGTGAAGATGAAGACGTAGTTCTCCCACGCGATGCCGGAGGGCATCCCGAAGTAGTTCCCCTGCGCCAGGTCCGAGGCCGGCCGCAGCGAGGTGAGGGCGACACCGAGAAGCGGGAACAGCCACAGGATCAGCGCCACGGGCAGGGCGATGGTGTAGACCCACTGCGCGACGGGCGAGGATTTCTGGATCGGACGCGGAAACATCTCAGCGCTCCCTCTCGTCGCGCCACATCTTCCAGATGAAGCCCGAGATGAAGACCATCATGATGAGGAACAGGACGACGGCAATCGCCGCGCCATAGCCCATGCGGAAGCCGTATTCGCCGAGCGCCATCTCGAACATGTAGTAGGACAGCACACGGGACGACCCGAACGGCCCGCCGTTCGTCATGATCGACACCAGGTCGAAGGACCGCAGCGCGCCGATCACCGTGACGATCACTGCGATGAAGGTGGCGGGCCGAAGCTGCGGCAGCACCACATACCAAAGCATCCGCCAGCCCTTGGCCCCGTCCAGCCGTGCCGCCTCGATCTGGTCGGGGGCGACGTTGTTCAGGCCGGTCAGGTAGAGGATCATCACATAGGCGATCTGCGGCCAGAGGCCTGCGGCGATGATGCCGTAGGTCACAAGGTCCGGGTCGGCAAGGACGGCAACCCCCTGCCCGGTGATGGATTCGATCAGCTTGTAGAACAGCCCGAAGTTCGGCGCGTAGAACCAGCTGAAGATCAGGCCGACGACAACCTGGCTGATGACGAAGGGAAAGAAGAACAGGGACTTGTAAAGACGGATGCCCCGGACGGTCTGGTTCAGGAAGATCGCGATGAACAGCCCCGCGGGCAGCGCCAGCATGTAAAGGACCAGCCATTTCAGGTTGTTCCACAGGCTGGTGGTGAAGGCCGGGTCGCTCATCAGTTCCCGGTAGTTCCCCATGCCGACGAAGCGGCCGGTGAAGTTGCCGTCCCGGTCGTAAAGCCCGTTCCAGTCGTAGAACGACAGCGTCACGCTTTCGACGATGGGCCACAGCACATAGACCGTGAACATCGCCAGCCCCGGGGCCAGGAACAGCCAAGGGGCAACCGTTCTTTGCGTCCAGCGCCGTCGTGTCGAAGCTGCCTCTGCCATGTCTCCCCCCGGAAAACGAAAAGGCGCCCCCCGCGAACGGAGGGCGCCACGTCAGATCACTGCGGATAGAGGCGCAGACGGGCCTGCTCCAGCCGCGCCAGGATCGCCTCGCGCTGGTCGGGCTGCACCAGGAACTGCTGGAAGCCTTCCATGCCGACCTTGGCATATTCGGCATCCGCGTCGCGGTCCCAGAACTGGGCGATGCCGCCCGTCGCGGTGGACAGCGCCTCGAACCCGGCCACCAGGAACGGGTCATCCGCCGGAACGGTCGCGTTCTTGTTGGTCGGCAGCTGGCCCACGGCGGTGTTCCACTTGGACTGCGCTTCGGCGCTGGCCATGTAGGCCAGGAACTTCTTCGCATCCTCGGGGTTCTTCGCGCCCGAAGTCAGGTGGATCGTGTCGGTCGGCGCTTCCTCGGCCCGCGGGATGCCGGAGGTGATCTCCGGGAACACCATGAAGCCCAGGTTGTCGTTCGTCATCCCGCCTTCCTTGAAGACGCCGACGGCGAAGTTGCCCATCACGTAGTTCGCAGCCTTCCCCTGCACCAGAAGCGCCGCCGCATCCTGCCAGTCGATCGCGGCGTGGTTCGCGGTGACGTAGGGTTGCAGCTTGCCGAAGTTGTCGAACACCGCCGCCACTTCCGGCGAGGTCCAGCTGATCTTGCCCGCCGCCAGATCGCTGTGGAACTGGTAGCCGTTGGTGCGCATCGAGATGTAGTCGAAGATCCCTGCCACCGGCCACAGCGCCGACGAGCCCGTGGTCACGCAGTCGATGCCTGCGGCCTTGAACTTCTCGCAGTTGGCCAGGAACTGATCCCAGGTCACGCCTTCCGGCCCCGGCACCTCGACCCCCGCCGCCTTGTAGGCGTCACGGTTGTAGTAGATGCCCCACTGATAGTAGGTGTAGGGGATCGCATACTGCTTGCCGTCGATGGTGGACGACAGCACCGAGGACGACAGCGAGTCCTTCAGCCCGTTCTGTTCCCACACGTCCGAGATGTCGGCAAACAGCCCGGCTTCCACGAACGGCCGCATCCGGTTGGCCGCATACCAGTTGGCCAGGTCGGGCGGGTTCGCGGTCAGGAAGTTGCGGATCGCGTTCTTGTAGGCTTCGTGGTCGAAGTTGGTCATCTGAACGTCGATGTCGGGGTTCGCGGCCTCGAAATCGGCGATCAGGGCTTCGGCGGCGGCCAGCGGAATCGGGTCGTAGTCCGCGTTCCAGGTGACGACGCGCTTGTCCTGCGCGAAGGCCGAAGTGGACAGCATGAGCGCTGCCCCGAGCGTCACAGCGCCCGTCAGTTTGTGAACCATGGTTTCCTCCCGTTCGGTTTCACTATTTGAAACTAAGTCTTGAATATTGAAAACTATGTCGGCTATCGTCTATCCTGTCAACAACGACGTTCCGGGGAGGGGACGATGGGGGCAGAGGGAAATGCCGACGGCACGGTGGGCAAGGCGCTGGATGTCCTGGACATGGTGGCCAGCCATGGCCGCCCGGTGCGCTTTTCCGACCTTCTGGCGCAATCGGCCTACCCCAAGGCCACACTCTACCGCCTTTTGCAGACCCTGACGCATCAGGGGATGCTGATCCTGGACCCAGATACGGGGACCTATGCGCTTGGCGTCCGGCTTGTCCGGCTGGCCCACGCGGCCTGGTCGCAATCCTCGCTCGCCCCCATAGCGCGGCCCTATCTTGATGAACTGGCACGCGAAACCGGCGAGACGATCCACCTTGCCCAGCTTGATCTCGGCCAGGTCCTCTATGTGGACAAGCGCAACGCCGCCCGGCCTGTCGAGATGTTCGCCCAGGCCGGCAAGGTCGGCCCGGCCTATTGCACCGGGGTGGGCAAGGCGATGCTCGCGTTCCTGCCGCCCGAGGCGCTGGAGGCGGCGCTCGCCCGCCAGTCCTTTTACCGCTTCACGCCCCACACGCTTGCCAGCCGCGAGGCGCTGCTGGAGGAGCTGGAGGCGATTCGGAAACGTGGCCATGCCTGGGACCGGGAAGAGCACGAGGCGGGAATCATCTGCTGCGCCGTGCCGATTCTCTCGCGTCAGGGGCGGGTGATGGGCGCGCTGTCCGTCACATCGACCACGGCGCGCACGACTTTGGACGCACTGGGGGCGCAGGCCCCGACGATCAAGGACATCGCGGCGAAGATCGCAGCGGAAGCGGAAAGCTGGCGCTTTCCGGAACAGGTTTGAACGGGGGGAGGAAAACCCATGACGGGAGTGACGCTGGAAAAGGTTGTCAAGCGCTTTGGCGACGTGCAGGTGATCCACGGGGTCAACCTGACGGTGGAGGACGGCGAGTTCTGCGTCTTCGTCGGCCCCTCGGGCTGCGGGAAATCGACGCTGCTGCGGATGATCGCCGGACTGGAGGAGACCAGTTCCGGTGCCATCCGCATCGGGGCAAAGGACGTGACATACATCGACCCCTCGGAACGGGGCGTCGCGATGGTGTTCCAGACCTATGCGCTTTATCCTCATATGACGGTGGCGGAAAACATGGGCTTCGGGTTGAAGATGACCGGCCACCCCAAGGCCGAAATCGACCGCAAGGTGGCCGAGGCCGCCCGCATCCTGAAGCTGGAGCCGCTTCTGGACCGCAAGCCCAAGGCCCTGTCGGGCGGCCAGCGCCAGCGCGTCGCCATCGGCCGCGCCATCGTGCGGGGGCCGGAGGTGTTCTTGTTCGACGAACCGCTTTCCAACCTCGACGCCGAGTTGCGGGTGGAGATGCGCGTCGAGATCGCCCGCCTGCACCGCGAGATCGGCGCGACGATGATCTACGTCACCCATGACCAGGTCGAGGCGATGACGCTGGCCGACAAGATCGTGGTCCTGCGCGCCGGACGGATCGAACAGGTCGGCAAGCCGCTCGACCTTTACAACAACCCGGACAACCGCTTTGTGGCGGGCTTCATCGGCAGCCCGGCAATGAACTTCGTGGCCGGAGTGGCCGATGTCGGGTCCGTCGCAACCAAGGGCCTTGGGCAAGTGGCCACCCTGGTGGGCCTGCCCGCGAAGGGGGCCGAAGTGACCGTGGGGCTGCGTCCGCAGCACCTGAAGATCGGGCCGGGCGACACGCACCGGGTGGAGCTGACCGAGGCTCTGGGCGGGGTCTCTTACGTCCACCTTACCGCGCCCTCGGGCGAAAAGCTGATCGTGGAACGCCACGACCAGGTCAGCCTGGAGCCGGGCGCGAAGGTCGGCGTCAATTTCGACGCCCGCGATGCCATGCTGTTCGACAAGGACGGGATGCGGCTGCGCTAGCGACCGCGCGTCGAGCGCCTGCGGCTTCTGTTCGCCGGGGTCCTTGTGACGAGACGCCTGGCGCAGGCAAAGCAGTCCGTCAGGACAAGGTGGGGACGAGCCGAGGGAAAGGCTCGTCTCGTGCCGGATCACCAGGCAGGGAATCCGGTCAAGGAGGGCCTTCTGCCGCTTGTCGGTCGGCCCTTGTGTCGAAGCCTTCGCCGGGGATACCGCAAAGGGCGCTGCTGCTGATTCGCTGGAGTTTCCGGCCCGTGCCGGGCGCGGTGTAACGGTCACAAGTTCGCGGTTGACGCTGCACGGGTGCGGGCGCAGGGTCCGCGCCGGTAGCGGCAAAGGCCAGCAGGATGCAGTCAGCAAAAGCCCCCCTCGTCACTCCCGTCCTGATTGCCGGTTGCCTGGTCCTGATGATCTCATTCGCGATCCGGGCCAGTTTCGGGGTGTTCCAGATCCCGATCGCGACCGAGTTCGGCTGGCTGCGGGCGGATTTCTCTCTGGCCATCGCGATCCAGAACCTGGCCTGGGGTATCGGCCAGCCGCTGTTCGGGGCGATGGCGGAACGGTTCGGCGACCGGCGGGCGATCGTCACCGGGGCGATCCTGTATTCGGCGGGGCTGGTGCTCTCGGCCCATGCGGTGACGCCGGGACAGCATCAGTTTCTGGCGATCCTGGTCGGCTTCGGCATCGCCGGAACCGGGTTCGGGGTTATCCTGGCCATCGTCGGGCGCGCGGCAAGCGCCGAGAACCGGTCGATGGCGCTGGGGATCGCGACGGCGGCGGGATCGGCGGGGCAGGTCTTCGGCGCTCCGACGGCGGAGTGGCTGTTGCAGAGCTACAGCTGGCAGACGGTGTTCCTGATCTTCGCCATGGTGATCCTGACGACGCTGGCCGCGCTGCCGTTCCTGCGCAGCCCGCAGATGGCCACGAAGCAGGAGCTGGAGGAAAGCCTGGGCACCGTGCTGATCCGGGCCTTCAAGGACCCGTCCTACACGCTGATCTTCCTGGGCTTCTTTTCCTGCGGCTATCAGCTGGCCTTCATCACCGCGCATTTCCCGGCCTTCGTGACCGAGCTGTGCTCGCCCATCGACGCGGGGTCCATGCTGTCGAACATCGGCGTCACCACGACCTCGGCGCTGGGGGCGGTGTCGATTGCGGTGATTGGCCTCTTCAACATCGCGGGGACCTTGACGGCGGGGTGGCTGGGCAAGCGGTACACGAAGAAATACCTGTTGTTCGGGATCTATGTGGGCCGGACCATCGCGGCGGCGCTGTTCATCCTGCTGCCGATCACGCCGGTCAGCGTGCTGGTCTTCTCGGCGGTGATGGGGTCGCTGTGGCTGGCCACGGTTCCGCTGACCAGCGGCCTGGTCGCGCATATCTATGGCATCCGCTACATGGGCACGCTATACGGCGTGGTCTTCCTGAGCCACCAGATCGGAGGGTTCCTGGGGGTCTGGCTGGGTGGTCGGATGTATGACCTGAACGGCGATTACACGTTGGTCTGGTGGATCGGCGTGGGCGTGGGCGCGTTCAGCGCGCTGGTCCACCTGCCGATCCGGGAACGGCAGATGGTGGCGCAGGCGGCGTGACCGTCGGCCTTAATTCGGGTTCATCGGCTGGACGATCAGCACCTCGAGATCGCGGTCGGGGGTGTAGTCCTTCTTCTCGATGACAAAGGTGGTGGGGTCGGTCTTCCTGACCCCTTCGGCGCAGAGCGAGATCACGTTCCTCGGGTCGCCCTTGTCGAGCGTCAGGGTGAAGCGGCCGATGGGGCCGGCCCAGCTGTTCGCGGTCCGCAGGACGTAAGAGATGTTCCAAGCCGTGCCGTAATGGCCGAACTCGTCGCCTTCAGGGTTCTTCAGCGCCTTCGCCAGAGCTTTCGAAGTGCCCGGGTCGATGCAGTACTGGTTGACCAGATCGGTCTGGTACTCCTCGGGCGGATCGGACCAGTAGAACAGCCCCCCGGGCGGGCGGTTGGTATAGCTGTGACTGACCGACAGGGTCTTCCCGGCCGGGAAGGTCTGCGTCCAGTGGTAGCGGGTGACGATCGCCCAGGTCCCCCAGACATCGGGCGGGACATCCTGCGCGGGATCGCCGTCGTAATATTCGGCCAGACCAAGCGCCTCGACTTCCTTGCGCTTCTCCTCGGGCAACGACAGCAGCACCTTGCGCACCGCCATGTAATCCAGCGTCAGCGGGATGCCCAGCCGCTCCAGATCGGCGGTCACGTCGCGTCCGGGGTTGTCGTATTGCCTGGATGGCGGGTTCTCTTCGTCGAAGCCCTCCTCGACCACGGCGATGCGGTCGATCTCCACGCTGACGGGCTTGCCGTCCACCGTAGCGGTGAAACCGACGAGATCCTCCTGCGTCAGATCCTCGGGCAGGTTCATCATCGCCTCGTAGCCGGACCAGACGCCCACCGGCGGCAGCGGGAAGATGACCTCGCCGGTCACGTCCCGGTCGGTCAGGTTGCGAAAGACATAGTCGACGGCGACCCTGTCGATCGAGATGAACAGCCGCTCTTCCTCCATCGCGACGGCGTCGGTCTGGTCGAAGGTCAGGCCGGTGGCGGAGAGGCCGCCGAACCCGTCGTTGGCAAGGGCGGGCGCGGCAAGGAAAAGCAGGGGGACAAGGGTCAGGCGCATCGAAACCTCCGGGACGAATGACGGTATCTGACGCGCGAGACCGCGCTACCGCAAGGGGGCGGAGAGGGAGTCTGCGCAAACTTCCGACCGGGTTCTGCGCAGAAATCGGCCTTGCACCCGCCCGTGGCGCTTGCGACAAGGCGTCGGTTCCCGAAAGGCTCCGCCATGCGCGTCGGCATTGCCGCCCTGATCCTTGCCTATGTCCTGAGCCAGTTCTACCGCGCTTTCCTCGCGGTGCTGACGCCCGTGCTGAAAGCCGACCTGGGCCTGACGGCGGCCGACCTCGCCTCGGCCTCGGGCTGGTGGTTTCTGGCCTTTGCCGCGATGCAGGTCCCCATCGGGTCAAGCCTCGACCGGATCGGACCGCGGCTGACCTCGGGCGTCCTGCTGGCCGTCGGGGCCGGCGGAGCGCTTCTGTTCGCGCAGGCGACCGGGGCGTTCCAGATCAAGCTGGCGATGGCGCTGATCGGCATCGGCTGCGCGCCGGTGCTGATGGCCAGCTACTTCATCTTCGCCCGCCAGTTTTCGCCTGCGGTCTTCGGCACGTTGGCCGGGATCACCATCGGCGTGGGCTCGCTGGGCAACGTGGCCTCCTCGCTGCCCCTGTCGGCGGCAGTCGAGGCCTTCGGCTGGCGCGAGACGGTGCTGGGGCTGGCGGCGATCACCGGGGCGGTGGCTCTGGCGATCCTGATCCTCGTGCGCGATCCCGAACGGCTGGAGACGGCGCGGGATGGCTCGCTTCTGGACCTGTTGCGCATCCCGGCGATCTGGCCGATCCTGGCGATGATGGTGGTCTGCTACACCCCGATCGCCGGGCTGCGCGGGTTGTGGGTGGGACCGTATTTCGCGGATGTGCATGGGGCGGACCCGCTGGAGATCGGGCGGGTCGGTCTCTGGATCGGGCTGGCGATGGTGGCGGGCAACTTCGCCTACGGCCCGCTGGACCGCTGGCTTGGCACCCGGAAATGGGTGATCTTCGGCGGCAATGCGGTGACGCTGGCCTGTCTTGCGGGTCTTTGGTGGTTCGCCGCCGCAGCGCCCTGGGTGGCGACGGCGCTTCTGGTGGCGGCCGGGTTCTTCGGGGCGAGTTTTCCGATGGTCATCGCCCATGGCCGGGCGTTCTTCCCACCGCATCTCATGGGACGGGGCGTGACGCTGCTGAACCTTTTCGGCATTGCGCCCATCGGCATCGCCCAGATCCTGACCGGCCGCATCCACGCCGCGACCGCGCCCGTGCCACCCGCCGCGCCGTATCAGGCGGTGTTCCTGTTCTTTGCGATCACCACCGCCGTGGGTCTGGCCGTCTACCTGCTGTCACAGGACCGGACCGACTGAGGCCGACCCCGTCGAATCCGCTTCCCCCCGCGCGACCCATAGGCTAACAGCCACGCGTCCCACCTTCGGGACGGTCAGAGGAGAACCCCGATGGGCTACAAGGTCGTCGTCGCGGGTGCCACGGGCAACGTGGGCCGCGAAATGCTGAACATCCTCGCCGAGCGCGAGTTCCCGGTCGATGAGATCGCCGCGCTGGCGTCGCGCAAATCTCTGGGCACCGAAGTCAGCTTTGGCGACAAGACCCTGAAGACCAGGGACCTGGACACGTTCGACTTCACCGGCTGGGACATCGCGCTTTTCGCCGTGGGATCCGAGGCGACCAAGGTCTATGCGCCCAAGGCTGCGGCTGCGGGCTGCGTGGTGATCGACAACTCGTCGCTCTATCGCTACGACCCGGACATTCCGCTGATCGTGCCGGAAGTGAACGCCGACGCCATCCACGGCTACAAGAACCGGAACATCATCGCCAACCCCAACTGTTCCACCGCGCAGATGGTGGTGGCGCTGAAGCCGCTGCACGATCGCGCAAAGATCAAGCGCGTCGTGGTGGCGACCTATCAGTCCGTTTCCGGTGCCGGGAAGGAAGGGATGGACGAGCTGTGGAACCAGACCAAATCGATCTACAATCCGGTCGACGAGGTTCCGGCAAAGAAGTTCCAAAAGCAGATCGCCTTCAACGTGATCCCGCAGATCGACGTCTTCCTGGACTCGGGCGAGACCAAGGAAGAATGGAAGATGGTGGCCGAGACGAAGAAGATCCTCGATCCGAAGATCAAGGTCACCGCGACCTGCGTGCGGGTGCCGGTCTTCGTCGGCCATTCCGAGGCGATCAACATCGAGTTCGAGGAGTTCCTCGACTGGCAAGAGGCGCAGGACATCCTGCGCGAGGCGCCAGGCGTGATGCTGATCGACAAGCGCGAGCCCGGTGGCTACATCACGCCGATCGAATGCGTGGGCGAATATGCGACCTACGTCAGCCGGGTGCGGCAGGATTCGACCATCGACAACGGGCTGAGCCTGTGGTGCGTGTCCGACAACCTGCGCAAGGGCGCGGCGCTGAACGCGGTGCAGATCGCCGAACTGCTGGGATCGAAGGTCCTGAAGAAGGGCTGAGGGTTTCCCCACATGGCCTTGAAAGGGTCTCGGTCCAGGGCCGGGGCCCTTTTTCATTCTTCATTCGGCCTTCTCGGTCCGCCACCGAAGTTCCTGCGCTCTCAATCACAAGGTTGACCGCAGAGCGCTGACTTCACGTCATGTGCCGCTCTGACGTGACGTCACAGTGACGTTAACGTCAACTGCTCTGGTATTCATCGGTTCGGGTTTGCATCTGCCCCCGCAGCAATGCTTCCCAATGACGAGTGTGACCATGACGACCCAAGTTCCAAGTGACGTGATGACGATCCGGCAGACGTGCGAGGCCTACGGCGTGACCCCGCGCACGCTGCGGTTCTACGAGGCCAAGGAATTGCTGACCCCGATCCGCATCGGGACACGGCGGCTGTTCACCCGGCGCGACCGGGCTCGACTGGCGCTGATCCTGCGTGGCAAGCGGTTCGGTTTCAGCCTGGAGGACATCCGGCAGACGCTGGACCTCTACGACCGCGACAGCGGCAACACGGCGCAGAACCGGCGCGCCTGCGAGATCGCCCGCGAACGGCTGCGGGTGATGGAGGCCCAGCGCGCCGAGCTGGACGTGGCAATTGCCGAGCTGAAGGCCGAACTGGCCAAGGCCGAGGCGAAGGGGCTTGCGTCACCGCAGGCCGCCTGACGCGACACCGATCGACCCGCGCCCCCCGCGGCGCGGCACATGACAGGGAAGAGGAGAGAAGAATGCCCAGCTACACCGCACCCGTGAAGGACATGCAGTTCCTGCTGCACGACGTTCTGAAGGTCTCCGAAGCCGATATTCCCGGCTACGCCGATCTGGACAGAAGCTTCACCGAGGCTGTGTTCGACGAGGCCGCGAAAGTGGCCCAGGACATTCTGACGCCTCTGAACGTTGTGGGCGATGTCGAGGGCTGCGCGCTGGAGAACGGCATCGTCCGCACCCCCAAGGGTTTCAAGGAGGCGTTCAAGACGCTGCGCGAGGGCGGCTGGATGTCGCTGGACGCGGCCCCCGAATACGGCGGGCAGGGCCTGCCTTACCTCATGCACACGGCGGTGAACGAGACGTTTGTCTCGGCCAACATGGCCTTCAACATGTATCAGGGCCTGACCCATGGCGCCTATTCGGCGATCCTGGTCCACGGGACCGAGGAACAGAAGGCGAAATGGCTGCCGAAGCTTGTGACCTGCGAATGGACCGGCACGATGAACCTGACCGAGCCGCATTGCGGGACCGACCTTGGCCTGTTGCGCACCAGGGCCGAGCCGCAGGCGGACGGGTCCTACAAGATCACCGGGCAGAAGATCTTCATCTCGGCCGGGGATCACGACATGGCCGAGAACATCGTTCATCTGGTGCTGGCCAAGGCCCCGGGCGGCGGCGAGGGGACGAAGGGGATCAGCCTTTTCATCGTGCCGAAGTTTCTGGTGAACGAGGATGGCTCGCTGGGCGACCGGAACGCGGTGTCCGTGGGCAAGGTCGAGCACAAGATGGGCATCCACGGCAACGCGACCTGCGTGATGAACTACGACGGGGCGACGGGGTATTTGCTGGGTGAACTCCACAAGGGCATGCGCGCCATGTTCACGATGATGAACGAGGCGCGGCTGGGCGTGGCGCTGCAAGGCTATGCGGTGGCCGAGGCCGCCTATCAGAACGCGCTGGCCTATGCGAAGGACCGGCTGCAAGGCCGCGACGTGACGGGGGCGAAGAACCCGAACGGCCCGGCCGACCCTTTGATCGTGCATCCCGACATCCGCCGCAACCTGATGGAGCAGAAGAGCTTCATCGAGGGCGCCCGCGCGCTGACCTACTGGGGCGCGACGCTGATAGACCGCTATACCCGCACGGGCGACGCCGCGGTCGAAGGGCTGGTCAGCCTGATGATCCCGGTGCTGAAGGGGTTCCAGACCGACAAGGGCTTCGAGATGGCAGTGCAGGCCCAGCAGGTCTTTGGCGGGCATGGCTATATCGAGGAATGGGGCATGTCGCAGTTCGCCCGCGACGCCCGGATCGCCATGATCTACGAAGGCGCCAACGGCATCCAGGCGCTGGATCTGGTGGGCCGGAAGCTCGCGCAGGACGGCGGCAAGCATGTGATGGCCTTCTTTGAAATGGTGAAGGCCGAGTGCAAGGCGCATGAGGGCGACGAGCGGATGAAGGGCTTCGTGGAGGCCTTGAAGACCGCGTCGAAGCAGTTGCAGCAGGCGGGCATGTTCTTCATGCAGAACGGCATGAAGAACCCCAATGCGGCGCTGGCCGGGTCCTATGACTTCATGCACATGATGGGCCATGTCTGCCTGGGCCTGATGTGGACCCGGATGGCCAAGGCCGCGTACGACGCGCTGGACGCAGGGGCCGCCGACCGCGACTTCTACGAGGCGAAGATCGCCACCGGCCGCTTTTACATGGCCCGCCAGCTGCCCGCCTGTTCCATGCATCTTTCCCGCATCGAAAGCGGGGCCGATCCGGTGATGGCGCTGGCCGCCGAGGCGTTCTAGGCTTTTGCCCGAAGGGTGGGCCGCCAAGGCCCGCCCGACCTGTCACGGGAGAGACCGGCGATGAAGCTCTATTCCTTCGGCGAAAGCGGCAACGCCTACAAATGCGCCCTCGCGCTGGAGATGGCCGACCTTGAGTGGGAGCCGATCTTCGTCGACTTCTTCAAGGGTGAAGCGCGCAGCCCGGAGTTCAAGGCGATCAACGAGATGGGCGAGGTCCCGGTGCTGATCGACGGCGACCTGACGCTGACCCAGTCGGGGGTGATCCTTGACTACATCTCCTCCAAGACCGGCAAGCTGGGCGGGCGGTCTGCCGCCGAACGGCGCGAGGTGCTGCGCTGGCTGTTCTGGGACAACCACAAGCTTTCGACCCAGATCGGCACCACGCGCTTCCTGATGAACTTCCTGCCTCCCGAAAAGCGACCCGAGGCGGTGATCCCCTTCCTGCAAGGCCGCCTCAAGGCCGCCTATACGGTGCTGAACGACCACCTTGACAACCGCACCTGGATCGCCGGAGACGCCGTCACCATCGCCGACCTGTCGGCCTGCGGCTACCTCTATTACCCCGAGCCCTTCGGCTTTGACCGCAAGGACTGGCCGCACATCGACCGCTGGCTGGACCGCATCAGTGCGCTGCCCGGCTGGAAACACCCCTACGACCTGCTGACGCGGGCCTTCCCCGCATAGGAGACCACCATGACCGATGCCTTCATCTACGACGCCGTCCGCAGCCCCCGCGGCAAGGGCCGCCCCGACGGCAGCTTGCACGAACTGACCTCGGTCGCGCTGTCGGCCAAGGTGCTGAACGCAGTGAAGGAGCGGAACGGGCTGGAAGGCCACGCCGTCGAGGACGTGATCTGGGGCAACGTCACCCAGGTCGGCGAACAGGGCGGCTGCCTCGCACGGTCGGCGGTGCTGGCCTCGGATCTGGACGAGCGCATCCCGGGCCTGGCGATCAACCGCTTCTGCGCCAGCGGGATGGAGGCGGTGAACCTGGCGGCGAACCAGGTGAAGGGCGGGGCGGGTCATGCCTATATCGCCGGCGGGGTCGAGATGATGGGGCGCGTCCCCATGGGCTCGGACGGGGCGGCGATTGCCGTCGATCCGACGCTGGCCATGAAGACCTACTTTGTCCCTCAGGGCATCAGCGCCGACATCATCGCCACCGAATTCGGCTTTACCCGCGACCAGGCCGACGCCCTGGCGGTGGAATCGCAGCGCCGCGCGGCGCGGGCGTGGGAGGAAGGACGGTTCGCGAAATCCGTCCTGACGATCAAGGATCAGAACGGGCTGACCATCCTGGACCGCGACGAATACATGCGCCCCGGCACCGACATGCAGGCGCTTGGCGCGCTGAAACCGGCCTTCAAGGAGATGGGCGAGGTGATGCCCGGCTTCGACAAGGTCGCGATCATGAAGTATCCGCACCTCGAGAAGATCAACCACATCCACCACGCGGGCAACTCCAGCGGCATCGTGGACGGGGCGGCGGCCGTCCTGATCGGCAGCGCCGAGTTCGGCCGCGCGCATGGGCTGAAGCCGCGCGCCCGCATCCGCGCCACGGCGAAGGTCGGCACCGATCCCACGATCATGCTGACCGGCCCGGTTCCGGCGACGCAGAAGATCCTGAAGGACTCCGGCCTGCAGATCGGCGATATCGACCTGTTCGAGGTGAACGAGGCCTTCGCATCCGTGGTTTTGCGCTTTCAGCAGGCCTTCGACGTCGATCCGGCACTGGTCAACGTCAACGGTGGCTCGATCGCCATGGGGCACCCGCTGGGGGCGACCGGGGCCATCATCATCGGCACCCTCCTGGATGAGCTGGAGCGGCAGGACAAGGCGATTGGCCTTGCCACCTTGTGCATCGCAAGCGGAATGGGCGCAGCCACGATCATCGAGAGAGTCTGAGCGCCATGGGCGAAAGGGGTTACGGTGCCGGAATGCAGATAATGCGATGCTGCGTTGATGTCGCTTTCGGCCCGTCGCCTGTCGCCAACCTACGCCGCGGCAGAGGTGATTCTCCCATGATGAGTGCTTCTTCGCATTTTCCAGAAGGGACCTTCGATGGAGTATTCGGAACTGACCGCTCAGCTGCGCTCTCGCGGAGAGCTGCTGCTGAGCGGGCAGATCGAGGAACTGGTTGCCTCGTACATCTATCCCTTGCCGATCTACCTGCAATCACGGTGCATGGTGCTGAACACGCCGTTCGACGCCTATCTGGTCTTCGACTTTCTGCGAACCGCGCTGCTGGAGCGGGGCGTGGTGTCGCTGCGCCCGCAGGTGAACGCAGTCGAACTGCCGCGCGGCGGTCGTTTCCGGGTCTGGATCGACTGGCACGAACTGGCCTATCCGGTCGAAGAGACCCGCAAATCCTCGGTGATCTACTATTGCCGCCAGACCAGTCTCGGCCCGCGGGCCGAGATGGTAGACTACACGCTGATGTCGATGCCGGAACTCGATCAGCAGTTCGCGGCGCTTGCCATGTCCGCCTGACGCCGGGACGTCCCCGGCGGGGCGCAGCCCAACCGGACGGAGGACCCGATGCCCGTGATTGATCCTGCCAAAGTGCCGGTGAAAACCGGTTCGATCTATCCCGAACCCTACGCCAGCATGATGAAGGGCCGGTCATCGCTCCGGCTGGGCGATGCCGGGGGGCTGACCCAGTTCGGGGTGAACCTGGTAACCCTGGAACCCGGGGCGCTGTCGTCCTTGCGGCACTGGCACCTGAACGAAGACGAGTTCGTGATGGTGACCGAGGGCGAATGCACCCTGGTCCAGGACGCGGGCGAAACCGTGATGCGGCCGGGCGATTGTGCGGCCTTTCCGGCCGGGTCCACCGACGGGCACCATTTCATCAACCGCAGCGACAAGGTCGCGCGGTTCCTGGTTGTGGGCACCAAGGCCCCGCGCGAGGTGGCGACCTATTCGGATGTGGACCTGCGGGTCGAGATCGAGGGCGGAAAGGCCCGGTTCACCTACAAGGACGGCAGCGACTGGACGGGGCCGCGATGAACCCGCTGACGATCTACCAGACTGCCTTGAATGTGGTGTCTGACGCCGTTCTGACGGGCGATTTCGACCGCTATGCCGCGATGATCGACCTGCCCTATCTGGTGCACACCGCAACGGCCGATCTCCTGGTGTCGACCCGCGCCGAATTGCGTCCGACCTTCGACGCGCTGTCGCAGGGCCTGAAGGCGCGAGGGGTGACGCATTACGAACGGGTCGCACGGGCAGCCGATTATGTCTCCCGCGACCGGATCGAGGGCTGGCACCATACCCATATGCTGATCGACGGCGCACCGATTGCCTATCCGCACAGCTCCAGCCACACTCTGGTCCGTCGCGGAGAAGACTGGCTGTTTTCCGAGGCGCAGTATCCCGCCGTGACAGCGGGGCACTGGCCGATGACGGACGCGGATCTCTTTGGCCATGTCGAACGCGGGCTTCCGCTGCGGGTCGCGCAATGATTGTCGACCCCGCCCTTGCACCGATCAGCGGCGAACACGGTCTGCGCAGCCTGCGCCTGTCGGTCGCGGGCCGGTTGACCCAGTTCGGGGCCTATCTTGAGACGCTTGCTCCCGGGGTCTGGTCCAGCCAGCGGCACTGGCATTCGGCCGAGGACGAATTCCTCTATCTCCTTTCCGGGACGGCAACCCTGCACGACGACCACGGGATGCGCGACCTTTTCCCCGGCGATTCCTGCGCCTGGCGGCATGGCGATCCGAACGGCCATCACCTGACGAACCGGGGCGACGTGCCCGCGGTCTGGCTGATCGTCGGGTCGCGGTGCAAGGGCGACATCTGCACCTATCCCGACGACGGCCGCCGACAGATCAACGAAGCGACCACATGGCGGATCGAGGCGGCGGATGGCGCGGTCCTGAAATCCGGCGACCTGCCTGCCGAGCTGCTCAACCTTCCCAAGCCCTGGGGAACCGCCTTTGCCGGCTCCCCGCGTCCCAACGTCCTGCGCGCCAGCGAGAGCGCCTGGGCCACCGACAACCCGACCCACCCGATCACCGGCCCGGGCCCCGGCCCCTATGGCTATTGCCTGCTCTCTGACCCAGGCGGTCTGACCCAGTTCGGCGCGTTCCTGGAAGAGCTTCCCCCTGGCTCAAGCTCCGGTCACCGTCATTGGCACGAGGCCGAGGATGAGATGGTCTACATGCTGGAAGGCCAGGCCGTTCTGGTCGAGGATCGCGAGACCTCCATCGGCCCCGGCGATACGCTGTGCTGGCCTGCAAACCTTCCCATCGGCCACCGGATCGACAACCGCTCGGACAGCCGAGTGCGGTATCTGGTGATTGGCACGCGGCTGCAGCGCGATGTTGTCCACTACACAGACCACGATCTTGTCACCCACAAGGACGGCGCTACCAGGCGCTACCTGCGGCGTGACGGCACTGAATATCCTGTCAGGAGAGCACCATGACCGACTTCACCATGACCACAGACGCCGAGGGCGTCGCCACGATCACCTGGGATGTCAAATCCAAGTCGATGAACGTGATGTCGACCGAGGCTTTCGGTCTTCTGTCCGACCTGATCGACAAGGCTCTGGCCGATGCAGGCATCAAGGGGATCATCCTCACCAGCGGAAAGAAGGATTTTGCCGGGGGGATGGACCTGAACGTCATCGCCCGGATGCGGGCCGGGGGCGCGCAGGCGATCTTTGACGGCGTGATGCAGATGCACCAGGTCCTGCGCAAGATCGAACGCGCGGGGATGGACCCGAAGACATTGAAAGGCGGCAAGCCCATCGTCGCGGCTCTGCCCGGCACGGCGCTGGGGATCGGGCTGGAACTGCCGCTCGCCTGCCACCGCATCATCGCGGCTGACAACCCCAAGGCAAAGATCGGCCTGCCCGAGATCATGGTCGGCATCTTCCCCGGCGCGGGCGGCACCACCCGGCTGTCGCGCAAGCTGGGCGCGATGATGGCGGCCCCCTTCCTGCTGGAGGGCAAGCTCGTCTCGCCGAAAGAGGCCAAGGGCGCGGGTCTGATCGACGAGGTCGTGGCGCCCGAGGACCTGCTGGCGCGGGCAAAGGAATGGGTGCTCTCGGCCACGGATGCCGACCTTGTGAAACCCTGGGACGCCAAGGGCTACAAGATGCCCGGCGGCGCGCCCTATCACCCGGCGGGGTTCCAGACCTTTGTCGGAGCTTCTGCCATGGTCCACGCCAAGACGATGGGCGTCTATCCGGCGGCCAAGGCCTTGTTGGCGGCGGTCTATGAGGGTGCGCTGGTGCCCTTCGACACCGCCCTGAAGATCGAAGCGCGGCATTTCACATCCGTGCTGATGAACCCCTCCTCCTCGGCGATGATCCGCAGCCTGTTCATCAACAAGGAGGCGCTGGAGAAGGGCGCGAACCGGCCGAAGGTCGCGGATCAGTCCGTGAAGAAGCTGGGCGTGATCGGGGCGGGCATGATGGGCGCAGGGATCGCCTATGTCAGTGCCAATGCCGGGATCGAGGTCGTCCTGATCGACGCCACGCAAGAGGCGGCGGATCGGGGCCGCGCGCATTCCGAGGGGCTGCTGGACAAGGGCATGAAGCGCGGCAAGGTTACAGCAGAGAAGAAGGCCGAAGTGCTGGGCCGGATCACCGCCACCACCGATTACGCCGCGCTGGCAGGTGCCGATCTGGTCGTGGAAGCGGTCTTCGAGGACCCGAAGGTCAAGGCCGAGGTGACAGCGAAGGTCGAGGCCGCGGTGGGACCGGAGTGCATCTACGCCACCAACACCTCGACCCTGCCGATCACCGGCCTTGCGAAGGCCAGCGCGCGCCCGGAACAGTTCATCGGCATCCACTTCTTTAGCCCGGTGGACAAGATGAACCTGGTCGAGATCATCCGCGGCAAGGCGACCGGCGAGCGCGCCGTAGCCAAGGCGCTGGATTTCGTCCGCCAGATCCGCAAGACCCCCATCGTCGTCAACGACGCGCGGTTCTTCTACGCCAACCGCTGCATCATCCCCTACATCAACGAAGGCATCCGCATGGTGGCCGAAGGTGTGGAACCGGCGCTGATCGAGAATGCGGCAAAGCTGGTGGGGATGCCGCTGGGCCCGCTGCAACTGGTGGACGAGACCTCGATCGACCTTGGCGTGAAGATCGCCAAGGCGACCAAGGCCGCGATGGGCAAGGACTACCCGGACGAGGCGGTGGACCATGTGCTGTTCTGGATGGCCGACCAGGGCCGGCTGGGCAGGAAGGCCAATGCCGGGTTCTACGCCTATTCCGACAAGGGCGAGCGGCTGGGTCTGTGGGAGGGCCTTGCGCGCAAGTATCCGCTGGACAAGATGCAGCCCTCGCTGGCGGACGTGCAGCATCGGCTTCTGTTCGCCCAGGTGCTGGAGGCGGTGCGGGCGCTGGAGGACGGCGTCCTGACCGACATCCGTGAGGGCGATGTGGGCGCGATCCTCGGCTGGGGCTTTGCGCCCTGGTCGGGCGGACCGTTCTCGTGGCTGGACATGATCGGAGCGGGGCGGGCCGTAGAGATCTGCCGCGGCCTGACCGCCCAGTTCGGGCCGCGCTTCCACGCTCCGGCGCTGCTGCGCGAGATGGCCGAGACGGGTCAGACCTTCTACGGCCGCTTCGGCGGCGAAAGAGCCGCAGCCTAGGGACGTCGGGCAGGGTGGGCGATATCGCCCACCCTACTTTCGCGTCAGCGCAAAGAGACCCGAGCCCACGACAAGCCCGGCACCGATCCAGGTGGCAAGGTCGGGCCGTTCGCCGAACAGAACCATCGCCAGCACCATCGCGAAGACCAGCCGCGTATAGCGGAACGGCGTGACGGCCCCCACCTCTCCTGTCCGCATGGCATAGGTCAGCGCGTGGTAGCCCGACATGCCGAACACCGTGCCCCCCGTCAGACAGGCCCAGGCGGCACCCGAGGGCAACCGCGCCCCCCCGTTGATGACCAGCAGGATCGCCCCTGCCACCGCCAGCATCGCGAAGCCCAGCGCGCCGAGCTGCCGGTTCGACAGCCCCTTGGGTGCAGCCCGGGTCGCGAGGTCCCGGCCCGCAAAGCCCAGAAGACCCACGACGGCCAGCAACGACAGCGCCGAGAAATCCGACCCTGGTCGCAGGATCACAAGCACGCCCAAGAAGCCCGCCAGCACGGCCAGCCAGCGGCCCAGGCTGACTCTTTCGCCAAAGACCAGCGCGGCCCCGGCGACGACGACAAGGGGCGTCGCCTGTAGAATGGCCGAGGTCGTGGACAGCGCCGTCAGGGTGATCGCGAGGCCATAGAACAGCCGCCCGGTGATCTCGAACCCGCAGCGGATCAGCATGGGTCGCGACAGGAAGGCAGGGGGCAGCGGGGTCTCGCCCTGCCGGACGGCCATTGCGGCAAAGACGAGCATCCCGCTCAGCCCGATGGTCATCAGGACCTGACCCAGCGGCAAGGTCTGTGCGGCGGCTTTCACGAAGACATCCTCGACTGCAAAGCCTGCCATCGACGCTGTCATGTAAAGCGCGCCGCGCTGGTTTTGGGTCAAGGCCAAGCTGCCCTCCCCAGGCCCTTCGGGCACGCGTCGGCTGGCTTCAAGGACGGACCGAAGGGGCAGACGAACATCATCGCGCACCCCAGGTGTCGGACAGCCGATAGCCCTCGGGCCAGGGATCGGCGGGGTCCAGCATGTGCTGATGAGTCCCGGTGATCCAGGCGCGGCCCGAGATTTCGGGCAGGATCGCAGCAAGATCGCCCACCTTTGCGGCCCCGACGATCCGCCCTTCGAACTGGCCGCCGATCAGAGAGCGCGCCCGCAGCACCTCACCCGGTGCCATCTGCCCCCGTGCCGCCAGGATCGCCAGCCGGGCGGAAACCGCCGTCCCGGTGGGCGAGCGGTCGATCTTGCCGGGGCGGATCGAGACGGCGTGCTGCGTCTCCCATCCATCCGCGACGCGGACCAGCGGACCGGCGAAAAGACAGAAGGAGAAATGCCGCCAATCCGGGTTTTCAGGATGGTGGAAGCCGAGCTGCTCATCGGCGGCCCTCGTGATCTGCACGCCCAGCTTGGCCATCGCATGGGCCTCCTCGGGCGCGTGGCGGAATCCCAGCCCCCGGGCGTCCACCACGACGAAACTGTCGGCCCCATAGGCCGTGTCCACCGTCAGGCGGCCCACCCCCGGCACGTCCAGCGGCACGCCCAGCCGGTCGACAAAGGACGGCAGGTTTCGGACGTGGATGCGCTGCGCCTTGCCGTCGCGGCAATCGGCGCGGACAGTGACAAGGCCGCCGGGGGCCTCCAGCGTGATCTCGGTCACGGGTTCGGTCATGGGCAGGATCCCGCTGTCCAGCAGCACGGTCGCCACGCAAATCGAGTTGGACCCCGACATCGGCGGGTTGTCCTCGGGCTCCATGATGATGAAACCCATCTGCGCGCGGGGGTTCTTGGGCGGGACCAGCAGGTTCACATGCCGGAACACTCCGCCGCGCGGTTCGTTCAGGACGAAGTTCCGCAGGGTCTGGTCGCGCCAGAGCGACTCGCGCATTTCCCACAGCGTCGCGCCGGGCGGAGGGGCGACGCCACCGACGATCACGTCACCGACCTCGCCCTCGGCATGGGCAGAGATGACATGGATGCTCCTGGTGCTGCGCATGGGCGGACCTTGCTCGGGCTGCGCGGAAATGACAAGCGCCCCGCCGGTCGGACGGGGCGCAAATCTTTTCGAAAAGATTTGCAAATTCCTTCGAAGGAATTTGGCGCCTCAGATCAGCCCGGCGTGCTTCATCGCGGCCTTGATCCGGGCCTTGGTGCCGTCGGTCAGGCCTACCAATGGCAGGCGGACCTCTTCCGAACAGAGACCGAGCAGCGACAGGCCATACTTCGCCCCCACAAGACCGGGCTCGATGAAGATCGCCTCGTGCAGCGGCATCAGCTTGTCCTGATACTCCAGCGCCTTGGCGTAATCGCCGCGCAGGGTCGCCTCCTGAAACTCCGCGCACAGACGCGGGGCGACGTTGGCGGTGACGCTGATGCAGCCCACCCCGCCATGCGCGTTGAAGCCCAGCGCGGTCGCATCCTCGCCCGAAAGCTGGATGAAATCCGCCCCGCAGGCGGCACGCTGCTGGCTCACGCGTTCGATCTTGCCTGTGGCGTCCTTGACGCCGATGATCCGGGGCAGTTTCGCAAGCTGACCCATCGTTTCGGGCGTCATGTCGATCACCGACCGGCCGGGAATGTTGTAGATGATGATCGGCAGCTGGCAGCAATCGTGCAGCGCGGTGTAATGCGCGATCAGGCCGGCCTGCGTCGGCTTGTTGTAATAGGGTGTCACCACCAGAGCCGCATCCGCCCCGACCTTCTCGGCATGGCGGATCAGGCTGATGCCTTCCACGGTGTTGTTCGACCCGGCGCCCGCGATCACCGGGACGCGGCCTGCGACGGCCGCCACGACCTCTTCGATCACCCTCTGGTGTTCCGCGTGGCTCAGCGTCGGGCTTTCGCCCGTCGTCCCCACCGGCACGATCCCGTGGCTGCCCTCGGCGATGTGCCAGTCCACGAGTTTCTTCAGCGTCACCAGATCCAGCTCGCCGTTCTTGAACGGCGTCACCAGGGCAGGAAGGGACCCTCTGATCATGACGCTTCTCCTCTCATGGGCGGGATTGCCCGAAATCGGGTTCCTCTTAGCGGCTGGCAGACCCAAAGCCAAGTCTTGCGCGCTGACGCAAGTGTGGGTTGTCCACCGGCGCCGCGTCAGGCAGATTCGGCGGCATGAGCAGCAGAACAATGATCCGGGCGCTGGTCCTGGCCCTTGGCCTCCAGACGCTTCCGGCGACAGCAGATACGACAGAGGCGATGCGGACGGCCTTGCAGCTGGCCGCTGGCAAGGATTGGAACGGCGCGCTGGCCGTGGCACCCTCGGGCGTCGGACGGGACGTGATCGACTGGCAGCGTCTGCGGGCAGGAGACGGGCGGCTGGGAGAGTACGAGGATTTCCTCGCCCGTCGCCCGGACTGGCCGGGCCTGCCGCTCTTGCGCGAAAAGGGCGAAGAGGCCGTCGCGCGCTCGACCGATCCGGCCCGCATCATCGCCTGGTTCGAGGCCGGTCTGCCCGTGACCGGGCGCGGTGCCATCGCCTATGTCCGCGCGCTTCAGGCACAGGGCCGGGCGGCAGAGGCCGAGACCGAGGCGATGCGGGCCTGGTCCAGGCTTGCCTTCTCGCCCGAGCAGGAAGCCGAGATGATCGGCCTTGCGCCCGAAGCGGTGGGTTTCGTCCATGAACTGCGCCTGGACACTCTCCTGTGGGAGGGCCGGACGAAAGAGGCGACGCGGATGCTGTCGCGCGTGCCCGAGGATCTTCAGGCCCTGGCCCGCGCGCGGATCGCGCTGCAAGAACAGGGCAAGGGTGTCACCGGCCTGATCGAGGCGGTGCCGAAAAAACGCGCGGGCGATCCGGGCCTGGCCTATGACCGGTTCATCTGGCGAATGAAGAAGGATCTGTACGACGAGGCGACCGAGCTGATCCTCGAGCGTTCGAAATCCGCTGAAAGCCTCGGCCGCCCGCAGGCCTGGGCCGAACGCCGGGCGCTTCTGGCGCGCTGGCTGATGCGGCAGGGCCGCGCGAAAGAGGCGTACCGGGTCGCCGCGAACCACCATTTGCCAACCGACAGCGGTGCCTCGGCCTATGCCGATCTGGAGTTTCTGGCGGGCTTCATTGCGCTGCGGCGGCTGAACGATCCGGCGACAGCCGAAAGGCATTTCCAGCATCTCCTCGCCGGGGTTTCGACGCCGATCAGCGTGGCGCGGGCGCACTACTGGATCGGCCGCGCAGAAGAGGCGGCGGGGCGGGACGGCAGCGCCAGCTACCGGGCGGCGGCAAGGCATCAGACGGCCTTCTACGGGCTTCTGGCTGCCGAACGGCTGGGGCTGTCGCTGGACGCAAGCCTTCTCGCCCGGCCTGCCACCCCGGACTGGCGCAGCGCCGGGTTCGCCCGGTCCTCCGTTCTGGCCGCGGCCGAGCTTCTGCGCAAGGCCGGCGACCGCAGCCTGGCCAGGCGCTTCCTTCTGCACCTTGGCGAAAGCCAGGACGCGACGGGACTTGCCCAGATGGCCGACATGGCGCTGGCCTGGGGCGACCCGAACATGGCACTCCTGATCGCAAAGCAGGCCGCCGAACGCGGGCTGATCCTGCCGCATGCCTATTACCCGGTCCCCGAATTCGTGCCGGACGAGTTGAAGATCAGCCGCGCGCTGGCCCTGTCCATCGCCCGGCGGGAAAGCGAATTCGACCCCACCGCCCGGTCCTCGGCCGATGCGCGCGGGCTGATGCAGGTCCTGCCGGGGACCGCGAAGCACATGGCCGAAAAGCTCGGCAAGACGTTCGACGCAGGCAAGCTGACCTCGGACCCGGCCTACAACGTGACGATGGGCTCGGCCTATCTGGCCGAAATGGCGGCCGAGTTCGGCCCCTCGATCGCGCTGATCGCCTCGGGCTACAATGCCGGGCCGGGCCGCCCGCGCCGCTGGATCACCGAATTCGGCGACCCGAGGCGTCCCGACGTGGATGTCGTGGACTGGGTCGAGACGATCCCCTTCGCCGAAACGCGGACCTATGTGATGCGGGTGGCCGAAGGCGTGGTGATCTACCGCGCCAAGCTGAAGGGCGCGGCCGGGCCGGTTCGGATCACCAGCGAGTTGAAAGGGTAAGGCGGATCAGTCCTTGTGCCGCGCCTCAAGCTGCGTCAACCGGACCTGGCGCAGCGCCTCGACCAGAAGCGCGGTCAGCAGGCCAAAGCTGAGAAACCCGTTCACCGCAGCCATGGCCGCAAGAATGCGCCAGTCCTCCGGCGGCACCACATCGCCGAGGCCCAGCGTGGTAAATGCGACCAGCGCGAAATAGGTGGCCTCCTCCAGGCTGGCGAAGGCCCCCAGCGTGAACATCGCAAAGGCCCAGATCCAGACACCCGCCGTCACCACCACCAGCACCCATAGACCGACCGCGACCAGCATCGCCAACAGCTTCAGTCGCTGCGGCGGCCGCAGCAGCCAGGGATGGACCCGGCGGAACCCGACTTCCAGGATCAGGGCCGCGCTGGCCATGACCAGGATGTTGAGGATCAGCAGAACCGACCCCAAGGCAATCTGTCCGAACATGTCGCCCCTTCTGGACTAAGCCTGCGCCAAGGCTTATCTCACCGCGATCATGGTGGCAAAGTCCGATCCGAACTCCAAGCTGATCGCCGAGAACCGGCGCGCGCGTTTCGATTACCATATCGAAAGCGACCTCGAGGCCGGCATCGTGCTTTTGGGCTCCGAGGTGAAAAGCCTGCGCCAGGGCGGCGCGAACATCGCGGAAAGCTATGCCTCGGTCGAGGGCGGCGAGCTGTGGCTGATCAACAGCTACATCGCCCCCTATCTTCAGGCCAGGACCTTCGGGCACGAGGAACGGCGGCGGCGCAAGCTTCTGGTTTCGAAGAAGGAACTGTCGCGGCTTTGGTCTGCGGTGGGGCGTGAGGGCATGACCATCGTGCCGATGAAGATGTATTTCAACGACCGCGGCATCGTGAAACTGAAACTGGGGATCGCCAAGGGCAAGAAGCTGGCCGACAAGCGCGAGACCAGCGCCAGGCGCGACTGGGAACGCGACAAGGCCCGGCTGCTGAAACAGAACAGCCGCGGCTGAACTTGCACTTTTACGACATTTCTTGCCCGACCTGCGTCAGTCTGTCAGACTTTCCCATGCCGGACAGCAAGTCCGGGGGATAGGCCGGGCAAACCCGGTCACGGGAACCGGCGGAAAGTGGGAGTTACGGGTAATGGAACTTGTCATCCAGATCATCGCGGGTCTGATCGGCGGCAACGCAGCCGGCGCGGGGGCGAAGAACCTCAGCCTCGGCACGGCGGGCAACTCGGTCGTGGGCGGTGTCGGCGGCCTTCTCGGCGGTCTTCTGACCAACATGATGGCCGGCGGCGGCGCGGGGATTGACCTGTCGAACCTCGACATCGGCGCGCTGGCCCAGGCCATCGGCGGCGGCGGTATCGGCGGCGCGATCCTCACCGTGATCGCAGGAATGGTGAAGAAGGCTCTGGTCAAGTAACAGCCAAAGGCGCGGGGGCGCTCTGTCCCCGCGCCGCTTGCAAGGGTCCCGCAGCGATGCATATATCCGGGTCAACCCCGGGAGGCCCAAATGACCCCATCGCCGCAGGATGACCCCAGGACGCTGGTCTCGACCGACTGGCTGGCCAGACACCTGCGCGACCCCGACCTGCGTGTGCTGGACGCCAGCTGGTACCTGCCGGCCCAGAACCGGGACGCCAAGGCCGAATATGCCGCCGCCCATATCCCCGGCGCGCGGTTCTTCGACATCGACGAGATTTCCGACCAGCGCTCCTCTCTCCCCCACATGGCCCCCCCGCCCGAGAAGTTCATCTCCCGGATGCGGGCGATGGGCGTGGGCGACGGGCATCAGGTGGTGGTCTACGACGGCGCGGGGATCTTCTCCGCCGCGCGGGTCTGGTGGACCTTCCGCCTGATGGGCAAGACGGATGTGGCCGTTCTCGACGGCGGTTTCCCCAAATGGCAGGCCGAGGGGCGCGAGGTCGAGGACATGCCCCCGGTGATCCGCGACCGGCACATGACTGTCAGCCGGCAGAACCATCTGGTGAAGGACGTGACGCAAGTTGCCCATGCCGCCAAGCTGGGCGAGGCCGAGATCATCGACGCCCGCTCTGCCCCCCGCTTCCGCGGTGAGGCACCAGAGCCGCGTGCGGGCCTGCGGTCCGGGCATATCCCGGGATCGAAGAACCTGCCCTTCCCGGAGGTGCTGAACCCCGACGGCACGATGAAATCCCCCGACGCGCTGCGCGGGGTCTTCGAGGCTGCGGGGATCGACCTGAAGAAGCCCGCGATCACCACCTGCGGGTCCGGCGTGACGGCGGCGATCCTGTCGCTCGCGCTGGAACGGATCGGCCACCGGAACCATGCGCTTTATGACGGGTCCTGGGCCGAATGGGGCATGTATGAGGATCTGCGGGTGGCCACCGGCCCCTGACGGTCCTTGCCGAGCGTTCCGGCTTGTGGCACTGGGCTGGCGTCCAGAACCCCGGGAAATCCCATGCTTGAAACCCTGAACCCCCAGCCGCAGGACAAGATCCTGCAACTCATCGCCATGTTCCGCGAGGACCCGCGGACCACGAAGATCGACCTTGGCGTCGGCGTCTACAAGGACGCAAACGGCCTGACCCCGGTGATGCGCGCGGTGAAGGCGGCGGAAAGGCAGCTGTGGGAGACGGAGACCACCAAGACCTACACCGGCCTTGCGGGCGAACCGGCCTACAACGCAGCCCTGGTGAACATGATCCTGGGTGACGGCCACGCTGACCGGGCGGCGTCCGTGGCGACCCCCGGCGGCACCGGCGCGATCCGGCAGGCGCTGGAGCTGATCCGCATGGCCAATCCCAAGGCCCGCGTCTGGATGTCGGCGCCGACCTGGCCGAACCATCCCTCGATCGTGAAATACCTCGGGATGACCGGGGTCGAGTATCGCTATTTCGACTCCGCCACCTCGGGCATCGACTTTGCGGGCCTGATGGCCGACCTCGAAGGCGTGGCTGCGGGCGATGCGGTGCTGCTGCACGGCTGCTGCCACAACCCGACGGGCGCGAACCTTGATGCGGGACAGTGGGATCAGGTGATCGCGCTTTTGCAACGGAAAGGGGCCGTGCCCTTCGTCGATCTGGCCTATCAGGGCTTCGGCGACGGGCTTGAGGAAGATGCGGCGGCGACGCGCAAGATCGCGGCGGCCTTTCCCGAAGTGCTGATTGCCGCCAGTTGTTCCAAGAACTTCGGCATCTACCGCGAACGGACCGGCATCCTGATCGCCCTCACTTCGCCTGACCGCAAAGCCGTGGTGCAAGGCAACCTGAACTTCCTGAACCGGCAGAACTACAGCTTCCCCCCCGACCACGGCGCGCGGCTGGTGACGATGATCCTGGAGGACGCGGGCCTGACCGCCGCGTGGAAGCAGGAACTGGAGGAAGTCCGCCAGAACATGCTGGGCCTGCGCAAGCAGCTGGCCGATGAACTCCGCCGCGCCACCAACTCGGACCGCTTCGACTTTGTCGCATCGCACCGCGGCATGTTCAGCCGGCTGGGCCTGACCGAGGCCCAGGTGAACCGGCTGCGCGAGGAACACGGCATCTACATGGTCGGCGACAGCCGCATCAACATCGCGGGGCTGAACGCGCAGACGGTCCCGGTTCTGGCCGCCGCCATCGCGCAGGTGATCTGACCGGGCCGCCGACCATTGGCCCCCGGGATCAGTCCCCCGCTTGACTGGGCCCCGGGCCGACCAGACCGACGTCACCGTTTCACCTCGGTCGCCCGGCCCGAGGTTTCGCCCCTTTGGCCCCGACACCAACCAGCGCGTTCTTTCGCGTGCAGTCCAAGTCTTTCCTTTTTTCAACCAGAAATTTACGTCACAGTCACAGGGTAACAGTGACAGCTTGGTGCGGGGCAGGTTCAAATGCCGACAACTTTCAACGTCTTTCAGTTGGGCGTGCGCCCCTCCATCGACCCGACGGAAGGCAATCAGGTCGCGGAAAATGCCTCGGCGCTGGTCGGGCTGACCTTCGGCGCGCCCGGAACCCCGCTGCTGAACACCGCTGCCGTCCTGACCCCGGGGGCGTTCAACGGCGGCACGGCCAATGTCTACGACATGAACAATTCGCTGTCGAACGACACGTTCCGCATCAACGGCGGGCCGCTGCAGACCTTCGACGGCACGGCGATCTACAACGCGACCATCACCTATCTGGATGGCACCACGGCAACGATCACGGCCGTCATCTTCCAGGATACGGCGGGCAATACCTACTGGGCACCGGAATTCTCTCTGAATGCCGACCAGACGGCGATGGAGGCCAAGCCGATCCGCTCGCTGACGCTGGACAGCCTGAACGGCAACACCTTCACCGGCATGAACGCCATCCGCGAGACGTGGAACTACCTGATCTGCTACGTCCGCGGCACGCACATCCTTACCCCGGACGGCGAAAGGCCGATCGAGGATCTGCGCCCGGGCGACCTTGTGACCACGCGGGACAACGGCGCCCAACCCATTCGCTGGATCGGGTGCAGCCGGGCTGCGGCGCGGGGCACGCTGGCACCCGTGCGCCTTGCGCGGGGGGCGCTTGGCCGGGGTCTGCCGCGGCGCGACCTCCTGGTGTCGCGCCAGCACCGCATGCTGCTTTGCAGCCCGGTGGTCGAACGGATGTTCGGCACGAAAGAGGTTCTGGTGCCCGCCATCAAGCTCCTGGGCCTGACCGGGGCCTCGGTCGAGGATACCGGCAGATCGGTGGACTATTTTCACCTGCTGACCGACCGGCACGAGATCATCTTTGCCGAAGGCGCACCCAGCGAGACGCTGCTGACCGGACCGGAGGCGCGTCATGCCATGGGTCCGGAAGCTCTGGACGAGATAGAGACGCTGTTCCCCGGCCTGATCGACGCGGTGGCCCGTCCGGCCTGCAAGGTGGTGCGCGATACCCGCGTCGCGCGCCTGATCGCCCGCCACGACAAGAACCGGATGAGCTTTGTCTAGCCTCGGCCCCCAATTGCGCCGATAACCTCAGAAAGAATGCAGAGTCCTGATACGGCTCGGGACCAGGGGGGAGACGATGGCCAAGGCAGCAAGGCGGATCACGGCCGAAGAGGCGGCGGGGCTGGTCCGGTCGGGCATGTGGCTGGACTACGGCGCGGTGCTGGGCCAGCCCGATGTCTTCGACGAGGCCTTGGCGGCGCGGCTGGGCGAGGTGACGAACCTGCGGTTCCGCTCCGTCCTCACCGCCCGCCCCCGCGCGGTGCTGGAAGCGGACCCCGAGGCGCGACATGTCCACTGGTTCTCGACCCACTTCTCCGGCTACGACCGCCGCAAGCATGATGCCGGGATGGCGCATTACCTGCCGGTGAACCTGGGCGAGGTCCCCGACTACTACCGCCGCTTCATCGACCCGCCGGACATCGTGGTCTTCAAGACCGCGCCGATGGATGCGCAAGGCTTCTTCAACTTCGGCCCGAATACGCTGTGGATGCGGGCCCTGGTCGAACGCGGGCGCGTGGTGATCGTCGAGGAGACCCCGACGCTGCCCTATGTGATGGGCGAAGGGACCGGGGCGCATGTGTCTGAGGTGGACTACATCATCCAAGGCTATGACCGCCCGATGGCCGAGTTGCCGAAGGCCCCCGCGACCGAGGTCGACAAGGCCGTCGCCCGGCTGATCGCGGCGGAGGTGGAGGATGGGTCCTGTCTTCAGATCGGGATCGGGGGGATGCCGAACGCGGTGTGTTCCCTGTTGGCGGAGAGCCCGGTTTCGGACCTTGGCATCCACACCGAGATGATGACGGACGGGATCGTGGACCTTTACCGGGCCGGGCGGGTCACCGGGGCGCGGAAGCAGCTGAATCCGGGGAAGATGGTCTGCACCTTCGCGCTGGGGGCGCAGTATCTGTACGACTTCATCGACCGCAACCCGGAAGTGGAGTTTCACCCGGTCGACTATACGAACCTTCCCCACAACATCATGCGGAACGACAAGGTGGTGTCGATCAACAATACGACCCAGATCGACCTGCAAGGCCAGGCGGCATCAGAGACGGACGGGTTCCGGCATATCTCGGGCACGGGGGGGCAGTTGCAGTTCGTGCGGGGGGCCTATGGGTCGCGGGGCGGGAAAAGCTTCATGTGCCTCGCCTCGACCTACGAGAAGAAGGGGGAGCGGCGGAGCCGGATCGTGACGGCGCTGACCCGGGGCAACGTGGTGACGACGCCCCGGACGGACATGATGTATGTGGTCACCGAATACGGGATGGTGAACCTGAAGGGGCGGTCGATCGCAGAGAGGGCGCGGGCCTTGATTTCGATCGCGCACCCGGATTTCCGGGAGGAGCTGGAGCGGGACGCCTGGGAGCACCGGCTGATCCCGCGGGGGTTCTTCTGAGGGCTGCGCCGCGCGTGGTCAGTTTCCTCGGGCGTTTGGAATCAAGGGCTTGGCTGTGGGCGTTAGGGTTTGGTCAACCAAAGTTCCAACTGCAACGCATCCTGACAATTTCCTTGGCGAAGGCTTCGGCGGGGGTCTGTAGCCGAATGCCTTTCCGGGCCTGTCGTTCAGGAGCCCGGCGATGTGGTCGGGGTCGCGCCGGGAACGGGCCGACAGGCCCGCGCCCCAGGGCAGGAACTGGCGCAAGAGGCCCGTTGGTGGTCTCGTTCGCCCCGCGCTGCCGGAAGGCGTGGGGGTCGCAAGACCAGATGTCGAGCTTCGGGCGCCGGGCCGGTTCGGGGCAGGAGGCCGTCGAGAGGCCGCTGGCGGCAGCCCCGACGTCAGAGCCCTGCGATGCGCTTCCGCGGGCTCGCCCCGCGCCGATGCCCGGCAAAGGGGAAAGTCCGCCCTGCACGGACCGGATGAGGACCCCCCGTGGAACGCAGTCCTGTGCAAAGCCCGGATCCACGATGGTCCGCTTCGGGCCGGAGTTTGCCAATGCCGGAAGTCCGCAGCCAAGTCATGGAAAAGACGACGGTCGCAGATATGTCCCTGCGCGGACAGCCCGATCTGCCTAGCCGGGTGCGGCGAAGATCTGAACCCAGTAGTAGCGCAAGGGGGCCCGCTGGCCGCGCAGGGGGCGGTCGTCGGGCTGATGGACAAGGGCGATTCCGGTCTCCTGCATCGTGCAGTCCAGCATGTTGCGGCGATGCCCGGGGCTTTTCAGCCAGCTCCGCACCACCTCGCCCGCCGATGTCTGCCCCGCCGCGATGTTTTCCGCCGCCGCGCGGTAGTCGTAACCCTGCCGCCTGATCCGGCTGGAGAAGCGGCTGCCATCCTTGCCGGCATGAGCGAAGAAATCCTGCTCGGCCATCGCCCTTGCATGGGACCGCGCCGCCGCCATTAGCTTCGGGTTGGGCCTGAGCGGCCCGCAGCCCGCCCTGGCCCGCGCCGCATTGACCGCCGACAGGACCGAGTCGGCCGGCCCTGCCGCAAGCGGCGGTGCCAGCGCGACCGACAGCGCGATCAGGACGGCGCTAGCCCAGGAAGGCCTGGGCATGGAAGGACACATGGTCCTCCATGAAGGTCGAGACGAAGAAATAGCTGTGGTCATAGCCCTTCTGCATCCGGAACGTCCCCCCCTGCCGCGCCGAGACCATCGCTTCGGCCAGCGCCTCGGGGCGGAGCTTGTCGAGGAACTGGTCGGACGTCCCCTGATCGACCAGCAGCGGCCCGTCGAATCCCCGGCGCCGCATCAGCAAGGTGGCATCATGCGCCGCCCAGGACGACTCGTCGGGTCCGAGATAGGCAGAAAACTGCGGACGGCCCCAGTCGCTGACCGTCGGGTGGCAGATCGGCGCGAAGGCCGAGGCGGATCTGAAACGGCCCGGAAAGCTCATGGCGATGGTCAGCGCACCGTGGCCGCCCATGGAATGGCCGGTGATCCCCTGCACCTCTTCGGCCAGCGGGAAGGCGTTGAAGAGAAGGCGCGGCAGTTCGTCGGTCACATAGTCCCACATGCGGAAATGCGGGGCCCAGGGTTTCCGGGTGGCGTTGACGTAGAAGCCCGCACCCTGCCCCAGCGCGAAGTCCGGGTCGTTCGCCACCCCTTCGCCGCGCGGGGAGGTGTCGGGAAAGACCAGCGCGATGCCTGCCTCGGCCGCCCAGCGCTGTGCGCCGGCCTTCACCATCGCGTTTTCATGCGTGCAGGTCAGGCCAGAGAGGAACCAGAGCAGCGGCACAGGGCCATCCTCGGCCTGGGCGGGCAGGAAGAGGCCGAAGGTCATGTCGCAGGCGCAGGCGATCGAGGCATGGGTATAGACGCCCTGGACGCCGCCGAAGGCCCGGTTCTCGGACACGGTTTTCATATGTAGCCCCCCTGACTGAGCAGCGCGATCACGGCTGTCACCGTCAGCACCGAGGCGGCGGTCGATAGCAGGATCGCGGTGGAAACCCGTTGCGGCGCAACGCGGTAGTGCTGCGCCAGGATGAAGACGTTGCCGGCGACGGGCAAGGCTGCGGCGGCGATCATCACCCCCGCCGGATAGCCGGTGACGCCGAACAGCCAGCAGGCCCCGGCCACGGCGGCGGGGTGCAGGACCAGCTTGGCGAAGGACAGCCAGGCCGCGACTTCCAGCCGTTCCGCAGACCGGCCCGACAGCGAGGCGCCGATGGCGAACAGCGCGCAGGGGGTGGCGGCGGCACCAAGCAGCGTCATGAACTCGGCCACCGGGCCCGGCAGAGCCAGCCCCGTCGCGCCCCAGGCGATGCCGAGCACGACCGAGACGATCATCGGGTTCTTCGCCAGCCCGATGGCAAGGACGCCGAAGGTCTGCATGCTGACCCGCCCTGCGCGAAGGCCGGTGATGACCATGGTCAGGATCGAGGAGAAGACGATCAGGTCGACCGCCAGGACCAGGAGCACCGGCCCCACCGCCTGCGGCCCGAGGAGAAGCGCCAGCATCGGGATGCCAAGGAAGCCCACGTTGCCGATCACCCCGGTATGCGCCTCGAACACCGCTTCTTCGGCGCTGGTGCGGCGGGCCAGGGCGACGGTGGCGACGATCAGCCAGACGACGGTCGTTGCAAGAAGGTAGGCAAAGACGAAGGGCCAGGAGAAGATGGCGGCAAGGTCGAGGTTGGCGGCAAAGCCGAACAGCATCGCGGAAAGCGCGAAGTAGAAGACGAAACGGGTCAGATAGGCCGTCGCCTCTTCCGAGAAGAACCGGGTGCGCCCGGCAATGTAGCCGACCCCGATCACGGCGAAGAACGGCAGGGTCTTCAGAAGTATCGACAGCATGGCTGCACTGGTGTCATGCAGGGGCGGAAAGGGCAAGCCCGACCGTCGGGAATCGGCCGCCGCAAGGCCGTTGCCAGGGCGCATCCGGCCGGTCGCATCTCCGGCCTGACCCCGGGCGCGATGTGGCAAAAGCGGGGCAGCTGCACCGAAGGTCATTGTTGCGCCCTGCGGACCACGGGATGCGCCCGGCGTGGTTAACTGCGCAACTTATGGGGGAAAATGCCGATGCAAGTGGTTTCATCATCGTATTTTATGCATCGTTTGGTTGATCGATTGTGGCGAAAAACGAACGAAACGGCTTCACGTTTTGGCCCAAGTCCTTGGCTAGACCTGAGGGATGCCGCGATGCGTTTCCAGGGGGGGGAATGCGGGGTTCGGCAGAACAGGTAGGATGATGACTGCTGCCGCGCGAAAGTTCGAGTCAGGCGACGCAGGACCCAGCAGTGACGAGCTGGCGGTTGGCACCCGGCTGATGTCCGGTCAGTACACCATCACCTCCTTCGTCAACAGCGGCGGGTTCGGGTTCGTCTATCTCGCCACCGACTCGCTGGATCGCACGGTTGTCATCAAGGAATGCTTTCCCAGCGCCTACTGCCGCCGGATCGGCAATGCGGTCGGGGCGCGGTCGCGGGCGCACACCGACGATTTCCGTGCGGCCGTCCGCCACTTCGTCCAGGAAGCGGTGACGCTGTCGCAGCTGAATCATCCGAACATCGTCAAGGTCCATCAGGTCTTCGAATGCAACGAGACCGCCTATATGGCGATGGACTACATCAAGGGCTACGACCTATTGCAGACGGTCGAGGGCAGCGCGCCTCCGCTGACCCCGAAAGAGATCATCGCCCATCTGCACACCATGCTGGACGCGGTCGGCCATGTGCATGGGCACGGACTGCTGCACCGCGACATCTCGCCCGACAACATGATCGTCGATGTGGCGAAGGGTCAGCCGGTGCTGATCGACTTCGGCGCCTCGCGCAAGGAAGTGACCCGGAAAAGCCGGGCGGTTTCGGGCCTGCGCGTGGTGAAGGACGGCTATTCGCCGCAGGAATTCTACGTCAGCGGCAGCAAGCAGGCCCCGTGCAGCGATCTGTATGCCCTGGGCGCCAGCTTCTATCATCTCATCACCGGCGAGACGCCCAAGACCTCGCAGGAGCGCCTGTCGGCGATCGCCGGGCGCGAAGGCGATCCACTGCGCCCGCTGGCAGGCCGGTTCCGGGGCTACCCGGTCGAGTTCCTGCGCGCGATCGACAAGGCGATGGCGATCTTCCCGCGCGACCGGCTGCAATCGGTCGAGGAATGGCGTGCGATGCTGGGCGGAACCCTGCCCGCGGCCAGGCCCGCGGCCGTGATCCCGCTGGCTGCAAAGGCCGCACCGGCCGACCTCGCCCCCGCGGTGGCCGCGCCCGCAACGGCTGCACCTGCCGCAACGGCCTTTGCCCCGGCCGACGACGCGCCGGTTGCGACCGCGCCGGACCTGCCCGAAGCGCCTGCCGTGGCACCTTCGGAACCCGCCGTCGCCGCCGCGATCCCGGCCCCGACAGAACGACCCGGCGGTGCGCTGCAAAGCCCGAAGGACATGCTGACCATGGCCGCCGCTGCAACCCTGCTTCTGGTCGGTCTTCTGGCGCTGCCGGCATTGGTGAGCAAGTCCGACGACAGAGCGGGCCAGGCGGAGGCCCGTGTCGCGGCGGCCGACGCGCCTTTGGGCGGAGAGCAGCTTCCCGTGGTCAACGTGGTGCGGCTGCCGAACGGGCTGGCCTTCGAGTCGATCCAGACTGCCACCGGCACGATGACGGTGGTGGCGACGGTCCCCGATGGTGCCGACACCACGCTGCAGGTTGGGGACGTGCTGCTGGTCTATGCGGCCTCGGGTGAGCCGATTGGCACCGAATCGGCGCTTGGTGATATACTCAGGCGCGAGTCTGCGCGCGGAGTTTCAACCTACGGTTTTGTCGTCCGGCGTGGTACGAGTACAATCGATGCGGGGTTCCGGCTGGGGGTTGCCGGATAATCCGCGAAAGCGAAAATTCTGACTGGGAGAGATCATCGTGAAGTTCCTTCGCTCTATCTTCGGCGAGAAAGACGAGGCGGGTACGGCGGCTGGCACGATCGAAGCTGGTCCCGATCCGGTCCTTGCCGCCCTGGCAGAACTGGAAGTGAAACGCCTGCGCGAGGCTCTGGCAGCAGCTGCCCCTGCCCCGGCGCCCGAGCCCGAGCCCGAGGTTCGGCAAGAGGTGCAGGTCCCCCGCCCCAGCCGTGTGGTCAAGGCCAAGGCGCCGCTGCCGGAAGGCGTACCCCCCCCGGCGCGCAGCATCTGGGACCTTGAGGAGCAAGCCCCGAAGGCCGCTGTCGGCCCGGCCGACGAAGGCTCGGTCGGGGCCTCTCCGCGCCGCGCGACCCGGACCAAGACCCGTGTGCTTGGCTTCGAGGCACAGCCTGCCGCCGTCGTTCCGCTTTTCGAAGGCGCCGAGACCCTGCCCGTCGCCGCGCCCCCGGCACAGGGGAAGGGCTATGTGATGTTCCCGGCCGGGTGGCTGATCGTGAAGGACGGCCCCGGAAAAGGCGCCTCTTTCGCCCTGTCGCAGGGAGTCTCGCAGATCGGGCGCGGCTTGGACCAGACCATATCGCTGGACTATGGCGACATGGCGATTTCGCGCCATAACCACGCGGCGATCGCCTACGACCCGCAGACCCACGAATTCCATATCGGCCATGGTGGCAAGTCGAACCTTGTCCGTCTGAATGGCCGCCCGCTTCTGTCGACCGAACCCGCCAAGGACGGCGACGAGATCCAGATTGGCGAGACCACCCTGATCCTGAAAGTGCTGTGTACACCGGAGTTCAACTGGTCGTCGTACGAGGCGGAGGGAGACGGGCATGATATGGCGATCGCGTGAACCGCGTTACGACGTCGCCTCCGGGATCAGCCAGGGCGCGCGCGACTACCAGGAAGACGCGATCACCGCGGATTTTCCTGTCGGCGCCGAAGCGGGTTTCGTGGTGCTGGCCGATGGCATGGGGGGCCATGCCGCCGGGGATGTCGCCTCGAAGATCGTCCTGACCGAAGTCTATTCCGAGCTGAAGTTTCAATTCGCCGATGTCGAGGCGTTCGAGCGCCGCGCCCCCGAGATCCTTCGCAATGTGGCGGAATTCGCCAACCAGACGTTGCGCAACCACACCATGAACCACCCCGAGACCGAGGGCATGGGGGCAACGCTGGTGGTCCCGGCCCTGGTCGAGAACCGGCTGTGGTGGGTCTCGATCGGCGATTCGCCCCTGTTCCTGTTCCGGGACGGCAAGCTGACGCAGCTGAACCAGGACCATTCGATGGGGCCGCAGATCGACTTCATGGTGCAGTCCGGTCTGCTGGACGCGGAGACGGCTGCGAACCATCCCGACCGGAATTGCCTCGTCTCGGTGCTGATGGGCGCGAAGATCGCCAAGATCGACTGCCCGACCCAGCCGGTCGATCTGAAGGCCGGGGACATCGTCATCTGTTCGTCCGACGGGCTTCAGTTCCTGACCGACGCGCAGATCACGAAGGTGCTGACAAAGTACCGCAAGTCGCGATCGACCGAGATCGCCGAGCGGCTGCTGGAAGAGGTCCACAAGCTGGACGATCCGGATCAGGACAACATCAGCTTCACGATCATCAAGGTGAACGACGCCTCGGTGCGCGCCAAACCGGCCCGCGAGGGCGGGACTTCGGTGGCGGTGGCCCGGCCACGCGGTCTGACCAAGGTGGTGAGCGAGCCCGATCTGATCGCGGTCCCGCCCGAGGAAAAGACCCCGGCCCTGGTCGTCGACGAGGTCGCGGCGACGGTCGGCCTGCCGGCGTCCGGCTCAGACGCGTTCGACGCCCCGCTGCCCGAGGCCGCGCCAGACCCGGACCAGGCCGCGGAGGCTGCGCCCCAGGTGACCGTCACGCCCCGGCGCTTTGCGGCGCTTGCCTGAGACGGGGAAGGCACGGGAAACGCACGGGAAACGCACGGGGCCGCGCCGGGCCCGGGTCAGGCGCGGAATACCGTGAGAATCTGATCCAGAGGCTTTTTCCGCTTGGCGACTTCCGGCACGGTGGCGGTCTCTGCGGGATAGCCGACCGGCAGGATCATCACCGGCTTTTCATGGTCTGGTCGCCCGCACAGCGGCCCGAGGAACTTCATCGGGTTCGGCGTGTGTTCCAGGCAGACCAGCCCGGCGTGGTGGATCGCGGTAATCAGCATGCCCGTGGCGATGCCGACGCTTTCCGGGACATAGTAGTTCTTGTAGCGCGTCCCGTCCGTCGTCATCCCGTAGCGCTGTGCAAAGACCACGATCAGCCAGGGCGCATCGGTCAGGTGCGGCTTCGACACGCCGGTGCCGATCGGCTCCAGCGCGGCCAGCCATTCGTCGCCCGCGCCGCCGGAATAGAAGGCGCGCTCTTCCTCCTCGGCGCCTTCACGGATGCGGGCCTTCATCGCCGGGTCGCTGATCGCCACGAAATGCCAAGGCTGATGGTTCGCCCCCGAGGGCGCCGTGCCCGCCGCTGCGATGCAGGCCGCGATCACCGCTTCGGGCACCGGACGGGTGGAATAGTCGCGCACGGAATGGCGCTTCTTCATGTAGGCCAGGAACTCGGTCGCTGCCGCCAGCGCGCCGGCATCGTCCCGCTGGACGCGGTCCGGCAGTGGCAGCGCCTGATACCGGACCTCACCCTTGCGATACATCAGCCGCCCCCGATCAGCACCCCTGCGGCAAACACCAGAGCACCGCCAAGCACGACCTGCAAGGCCGCGCGGACGAACGGGGTTTCCATGTAGCGGTTCTGGATCCAGGCGATGGCCCAGAGCTCGACGAAGACGACGATCATCGCGATTGTCGTGGCGGTCCAGAAATCGGGGATCAGGTAGGGCAGCGCGTGGCCAAGGCCGCCGATCGTCGTCATCACGCCCGAGGCGATGCCGCGCTTCAAAGGCGACCCCCGGCCCGAGAGGACGCCATCGTCATGCGCGGCCTCGGTGAAGCCCATCGAGATCCCGGCACCGACCGATGCGGCCGAGCCGACGAGGAAAGTCGTCCAGGTGTTCTGCGTCGCAAAGGCGGTCGCGAAGATCGGCGCGAGGGTGGAGACCGAGCCGTCCATCAGGCCCGCAAGGCCCGGCTGGACCCAGGTCAGGATGAACTGACGCTTGGCGGTCTGGTCCTCGTCGCTGCGGGCATCCGGCGAAAGGTGCTTTTCCTCCAGCCGCTGGGCATGGCGTTCATGCCCGGCTTCGGCGGCTGCCAGATCGCCCAGAAGCTTGCGTGTCGCGGCATCCTGGGTGCGGGCGGCAGCGCGGACGTAGAAGTCATGCGCCGTCTTCTCCATCGTCGCCGCCTCGCCGCGCATCGTCTCCAGCGAAAGGTTCTGCGACAGCCAGACGGGACGGCGCGCGTAGAAGCCTGCAACGTGTTCGCGCCGGATAAGGGGGATCACCTCACCGAACCGCGCCCGGTGCAGGTCGATCAGGCGCTGACGGTGGCCGTCTTCCTCGACCGCCATGCCGTCGAAGACCGCCGCCGAGGCCGGAAAGTCCTTGCGCAGGCGTTCGGCAAAGCTGCGATAGATGCGGGCGTCGTCCTCTTCCGAGGAAATCGCCAGCGCCAGAACCTCTTGTTCGGACAGGTCGGCAAAGCGGCGGCGGAAGGTCAGGGAGGATAGCAAGGCGGGCCTCGTTTCTGGAATCATTCTAATCTAGCAGCGGTAACGGCCTGCGCAATGCGATAAACTGAACTGACAAGTTCAAAATTGGCTTGCAAAACTGAACCGCGAAGTTTAGATGAAAATCTGAACCGAGCGGTTCAGAATGGAGATCGGAATGAAACGCATCACCCTTGTTCTTGTCGCCTCTCTGTCGCTTGCGGCGCCCGTTGCCGCGCAGTCGCTGAGCATCCTGTTGCCGACGCTGACCTTCCCGTCCGACCCGGTCACAAGTTCGACCAAAGGCTGCGTCGCCCCTGTGACCAGCACCACCTGCCAGCCGGCCGAGTGACCTTCGCTTTGCTTGCCGCGCCCGACCGCGATGATCTATGGTCCGGTCCGGGGGGACCGATGAACGCAATCCACGATCACGGGGTCAGGCGCGGCAGGAAGTTCGACCAGGTGCTGGAAGGCGCCAGGAAGATCTTCATGCGCGACGGGTTCGAGCGCGCCTCGGTCGATGACATCGCGCGCGAGGCGGGCGTGTCGAAGGCGACGATCTATGCCTATTTCCCCGACAAGCAGCTTCTGTTCCTGGAAGTCGCGCGCTGCGAATGCCACCGCCAGACCGAAGAGGCCGAGGCGATGGTGGAAGGCGACGTCCCGGTGCGGGTGGCGCTGACCATCGCGGCGGAACGGATCGTCGCCTTCCTGCTGTCGGACTTCGGGCAAAGGATGTTCCGCATCGTGGTCGGAGAAGGCGAACGGTTTCCGGGGCTTGGACGGCAGTTCTACGACTTCGGGCCGGGGCTGATCCATCAGCGGCTGGTCCATCACCTGGGCTGCCATGTGCAGTCGGGCGCCTTGCGGATCGACGACCTGGACCTTGCCGCCGACCAGTTCGCGCAGCTGTGCAAGGCGACGATCCACGAGAAGCTGATCTTCGGCATGGCCGAGACGATCACGCCGGACCTGGCGCATCGCACTGTGCACGGCGCGGTGGACATGTTCCTGGCGCGCTATGGGGTGAACGGCTGAGGTTGGGCGCAAAAGTTTTCGAAAACTTTTGCAAAATCCTTCGAAGGATTTTGGGCTACCCGTTCTCGCGGAGAACGGTCCCCGCCAAATAGAGCGAGCCGCAGATCAGCACCCGTGCCTCGGGCGTGCGGGCGGCAATGTCGGCCAGAGCCTCGGCCACGGACCCCGCAGCGACCGCCTCGATCCCGACCGCGCGGGCGGCATCGCGGGTGGCTTCGGCGGGCAGCGTGTTCTTCTCGCCCGGGATCGACACGGCGTGCAGCTGCGTCACCTGCGGGGCCAGCGGGCGCATGTATCCGGTCACGTCCTTGGTGTTCAGCATCCCGCAGATCAGATGCGTCTCGCGCCGCGGCATCCGGGCCAGCGTTGCGGCCACCGCCTCGCCCCCCGCCGGGTTGTGGCCGCCGTCAAGCCAGAGTTCCACCCGAGGGGCAAGGTCCACCAGCGGCCCCTGCCGCAGGCGCTGCATCCGGGCAGGCCAGAAGGCGCGGGTCACCGCCGCCTCGCAAGCCGCCTCGTCCCGGCCCAGAAGCCGCAGGGCCGCGATGGCTGCGCCGGCGTTCTGCACCTGATGCGGGCCGGGCAGGTTCGGCAGGGGCAGGTCGAGAAGCCCGTTCTCGTCCTGATAGACCAGCCGCCCGCGTTCCTCCCAGACGGTCCAGTGCTGGCCGAAAACCCGGAGCGGAGCGCCCATCGCGGCCGCCTTCGCCTCGATCACCGCCAGCCCGTCGGGATGCTGCGGCCCGACGATGACCGGCACGCCACGCTTGATGATCCCGGCCTTTTCACCGGCGATCTTGGCGATGGTGTCGCCGAGATAGGCTTCGTGGTCCATGCTGACCGGGGTGATGATCGTCAGCCGGGGCCTTTCCACCACATTCGTCGCGTCCAGCCGGCCGCCCAGACCAACCTCCAGCAGCGTCCAGTCGGCGGGAACGCGGGCAAAGGCCAGGAAGGCCGCGCAGGTGGTGATTTCGAAGAAGGTGATCTCGTCCGGCCCGTTCGCCGTGACGCATTCGTCCAGAAGCGCGGTCAGCGCGGGTTCCGAGATGAGTTCGCCCGCCAGCCGGATGCGTTCGTGAAAGCGCGCAAGATGCGGCGAGGTGTAGGCGTGGACGCGGTCGCCGCCCGCTTCAAGCCCCGCGCGGATCATCGCCTGGGTCGAGCCCTTGCCATTCGTTCCGGCGATGTGGACGACCGGCGGAAGCGAGCGTTCCGGGTTGCCAAGGGCCGCCAGCAGCCGCTCGACGCGCGCCAGGGTCAGGTCGATGACCTTGGGATGCAGCGTCATCATCCGGTCGAGGATGACGTCAGACGGTGTCGTCACGCTTTGGGTTCCGCGGGCCTCGGCGCCTTCGGCTCGGCCGGCGAGGGCAGGTCGCCCTTGATCGCCGGGGGCTGGCCGGTCAGCATGCGGATCAACGTCACCAGCTCTTCCTTCATCGCCTTGCGGTGCACGACGCGGTCAAGCATCCCGTGGTCCAGCAGGTATTCGGCGCGCTGAAAGCCTTCGGGGAGCTTTTCGCGGATGGTCTGTTCGATGACACGCGCGCCCGCAAAGCCGATCTGGGCGTTGGGTTCGGCGATCTGGATATCGCCCAGCATGGCATAGCTGGCCGTGACCCCGCCCGTCGTCGGGTGGGTCAGGACGACGATATAGGGCTGCCCCGCCTCTTTCAGCATCTGCACCGCCACGGTCGTGCGCGGCATCTGCATCAGGGACAGCATCCCCTCCTGCATCCGCGCCCCGCCGCTGGCCGAAAAGAGCACCAGCGGGCGCTTCAGTTTCACTGCCCGTTCGGCCGCCGCGATGATGGCGTTGCCGACATACATGCCCATGGACCCGGCCATGAAGCTGAAGTCCTGCGCGGCGGCGACGATGGGGGTGCGGTTGATCTCGCCCTCGGCCACCAGCATCGCGTCCTTCTGGCCACTGGCCTTCTGGGCGGCCTTGAGGCGGTCGGTGTATTTCTTCTGGTCGCGGAAATTCAGCGGATCGACCAGGGCCTCGGGCACCTTCACCTCGGTATAGATGCCGCCGTCGAACAGCGCGTCAAAGCGTTCGCGCGGGCTGATCGTCATGTGATGATCGCAGGTGCCGCAGACGTTCAGGTTCGCCGCCAGCTCGCGGTGGAACAGCATCGTCCCGCATTCGGGGCACTTCGTCCAAAGGTTCTCGGGCACCTCGCGGCGCGAGAACAGCGAGTTGATCTTCGGGCGGACGTAGTTGGTGATCCAGTTCATGCCGTGCCATTAGCCCCTTCGGTCAGCTTCCCGAGATAAGCCCCACCGGGCGGAAATGCAATCAGCGCAGGATCGCACGCCCGGGTGAAACTTCTGCGTCGGCGGCCCGTTGCTTCCGGGCAGAGAGAAGAGGGATCGCCATGCCGCAAGGACCGCTTGTCTACCGCCAGCGCCTTCCGACCCGGATCACGCATTGGCTCTGGGCCGTCAGCCTGTTCTTCCTGATGCTGACCGGGTTGCAGATTTTCAACGCGCATCCCAGCCTGCATATCGGCAAGGAGGCGGGGTTCGACTATGACAACGCCATCCTGACGATCGACGCGGTCGAGAAGGACGGGGCCTTGCGTGGCGTGACGCGGGTTTTCGGGGCCGAGTTCGACACCACGGGGTTTCTGGGCGCATCGAACGGCGAGGCGCGGGCCTTCCTGGCGGCGCTGACGATCCCGTCGAAGCCGAGCCTTGCGACGGGCCGGGTGATCCATTTCTTCTTTGCCTGGGTGCTGGTGGGCACGATGGCGGTCTGGCTGGCGGCGTCGGCGCTGAACGGGCACCTGCGCCAGCTGCTCCCGACCCGGGCCGACCTGCGCGCCCTGCCCCGCGACATCGCCGACCACGCGCGCCTGCGGTTTCATCTCTCGGCCGAGTACACCGTGCTGCAAAAGCTGGCCTATGCCTCGGTCCTGTTCGTGGCGCTGCCGCTGATGATCCTGACCGGGCTTTCCATGTCCCCCGGCTTCAACGCCGCCGCGCCCTGGCTTCCGGACCTGTTCCAGGGCCGCCAGACCGCGCGGACGATCCATTTCCTGACCATGGTCGCGCTGGTGGGCTTCTTCGCCGTCCACATGGCGATGATCCTGCTGGCGGGCCCCCTGAACGAGATGCGGTCGATCCTGACCGGCTGGTATCGCACGGAGGAAGGCAAGGATGCTTGACCGCCGCAAACTGCTCCTCGGCTCTGCCGCCCTCGCCCTGTCCGGCTGCAAGGTGTTCGACAGCGCGACCGACCGCGACAGCGCCTTGCGCAATCTGTTCGCCAGCCACGAGGGCCTGACCCGCGCCGCCCAGCGCGCGGTAATCGGCGACCGGCTTGCGCCCGAGTTCTCGGAGGCCGACATCCGCCAGGGGCAGCGCCCGAACGGGTCGGTGAACCCGGACGGGGCGGAGTATCGGCGCATGGCGGGCACGGGATTCCGGGACTACCGGCTGACCGTGACCGGACTGGTCGACCGCCCGCAAAGCCTGTCGCTGGCGAACCTGACCGCGCTGCCCTCGCGCACGCAGATCACCCGGCACGATTGCGTCGAGGGCTGGAGTTGCATCGCCAAATGGCAGGGCGTTCCGCTGGGCACGGTGCTGAAGCTGGCACAGCCGAGGCTGGCCGCACGTTATGCCGTGTTCCAGTGCTTCGATGCCATCGAACGCAGCCTGTCGGGAGAGGTGTTCTATTACGAAAGCATCGACCTGATCGACGCCTTCCATCCCCAGACGATCCTCGCCTACGGCATGAACGGGGCACCCCTGCCGGTGGCCAACGGCGCGCCATTGCGGCTGCGGGTGGAACGTCAGCTGGGCTACAAGATGGCGAAATATGTCCATACCATCGAACTGGTGGACAATCTTGCCGCGCTGGGTTCGGGCAACGGCAGCTATTGGGCCGACCGAGGCTATGAGTGGTACGCGGGGATCTGAGGTCCCAAATTTCTTCGAAGAAATTTGCAAAATCCTTCGAAGGATTTTGGCCCCTTACCCCCAGGTCGGGTGGAACTTGCCGGCGGGCGACAAGGTGAAGATCTCGCAGCCCGTGGCCGTGACGCCCACCGAATGTTCGAACTGCGCCGACAGCGACTTGTCCCGCGTCACCGCCGTCCAGTCGTCGGCAAGCACCTTCGTCTCGGGCCGGCCCAGGTTCACCATCGGCTCGATGGTGAAGAACATGCCTTCCTCCAGCACCGGACCCGAGCCCGCGCGGCCATAGTGCAGCACGTTCGGGGGCGCATGGAACACCCGGCCGAGGCCGTGGCCGCAGAAGTCGCGCACCACGCTCATCCGCTGCGCCTCGACATAGGACTGGATCGCATGACCGATGTCGCCGAAGGTATTGCCCGGCTTCACCGCCGCAATCCCGCGCATCAGGCCCTCATGCGTGACCTCGATCAGCCGCTCCGCCTTGCGTGCCAGCTGGCCTGCCACATACATGCGGCTGGTGTCGCCATACCAGCCGTCCACGATCACCGTGACATCGACGTTCAGGATATCGCCGTCCATGAGCACCTTCGGCCCCGGAATCCCGTGGCAGACGACATGGTTCACGCTGATGCAGGAGGCGTGCTTGTAGCCCTTGTAGCCGATGGTGGCCGAGGTCACGCCACGCCGCCGGATTTCCTCGGTGATGAAGTCGTCGATGGCAGCCGTCGTCGTGCCCGGAACCACCAGAGGCGCCACGGCGTCGAGGATCTCGGCCGCGACTCGACCGGCCTTGCGCATGCCCGCAAAGTCCGCATCCTCGTAGATGCGGATACCGTCCTTGGTGATGCGGGCGCGGATGTGGTCCAATTCGGCTCTCCTGCGATCTACATAATAATCCTGTGCGGAAATGGCCAGAGGCCGGGGTTTGAAACGGCGCGCCCGGGGGCTATACCCGACCCATCAACCCCGTGCGGAGACCGCCATGTCCAACCCGACAGCCGCAATTCTGGTGATCGGCGACGAAATCCTGTCAGGCCGCACCCGTGATTCGAACCTGCATTTCCTGGCCCAGGAGCTGACCCGCATCGGCATCGCCCTGCGCGAGGCCCGCATCGTCGGCGATGTCCACGCCGAGATCGTCGAGGCCGTCCGCGCCCTGTCCGGCAAGTACACCCATGTCTTCACCTCCGGCGGGATCGGTCCGACCCATGACGACATCACCGCCGATGCCGTCGCCGAAGCGATGGGCGCCGCGATCGGCCACCGCGCCGATGCGATGGCGCTGCTTCAGGCGCATTACGACCGGGCGGGCCTGCCCTTCAACGAGGCGCGGCAGCGCATGGCCCGCATCCCGGAGGGCGCGACGCTGATCGACAATCCGGTCTCGACCGCTCCGGGCTTTACCATCGGCAATGTGCATGTGATGGCGGGCGTCCCGAAGATCTTCGAGGCGATGGTCGCCAGCGTCCTGCCCAAGCTGACCGGAGGCCCGCCGCTTCTGTCGCAGTCCTTGCGCGTGAACCGGGGCGAAGGCGAGATCGCCGCCGAGTTCGGCGCGCTGGCGGCAGAGTTTCCCGACCTGTCGATGGGGTCCTACCCCTTCATCCAGAACGGCGCGCATGGGACCAACCTGGTGATCCGCGGCACGGATCCCGGTCGTCTTGACGCAGCCATGGTCCGACTGACGCGGCTCTTCGGATGATCCCCGAGTCGCTGGCCCCGGCTCTTCTGGCTGAAGTGATGGAGGCGACCTGGCCCCCGGCCGGCACGCGCCGTCTTGGCCCCTTCACACTGCGCGAGGGCGCGGGGGGCGGCAAGCGGGTCTCGGCCGCCAGTTGCGACGGCCCCTTTGCCGAGGCCGAACTGGACGCCGCCGAGGCCGCGATGGCCGAGCCGCTGATGCTGGTGCGCGAGGCCGACGCGGCGCTGGACGCCGCCCTTGGCCGTCGCGGCTGGCGCGTGATCGACCCGGTGGTGGCCTATGCCGCGCCGGTCGCGGCGTTGACCGCCGATCTGCCCCCGCTTGCCGCCTTTCCGCACTGGCCGCCGCTGGAGATCGCCCGCGCGATCTGGGCCGAGGGCGGCATCGGGCCGGCCCGGATCGCGGTGATGGATCGGGTGCAGGGGCCGAAGGCCGTGCTTCTGGCCCGGACGGGCGACCGCCCCGCCGGGGTGGCCTTTGTCGCCTGCCACGGGTCCGAGGCGATGCTCCACGCGCTTGAGGTCCGCCCCGAACAGCGCCGCAGGGGCGCGGGGCGGACGCTGCTGCACGCGGCGGCCAACTGGGCCGCCTCCGAAGGCGCCACCCGGCTGTCGCTGGTCGTCACCCGGCAGAACGCCGCTGCCCGTGCGCTGTATGATCGCCTTGGCATGCGGGTTGTGGGACAGTATCACTATCGAATGAAATGATCGCGGAAAGCGACGGGCAGTGCCGAAGGCCATCTTCCTTGTTCTGATGCAGATGCTGGCGACGCCGGTCGTCGCGCTGACGCTGGACCTTCCGGCCCAAGTGCTGGGCGAGGAGAGCCGCCGCGAGGTGCCGGGCAGCTATGCCCTGCCGGTCGCCGCCTTCGACGGCTCGACCGTGCCCTCGCGCGTGGTCGAAGGGGCGCTGGACCAGCGCGCCTACCGGCTTGGCAGTGAGGGCGCGACGACGCTGGCCCTGCTTGCCCCCCTGCGTGACCAGGTGACGGCGGCGGGCTACGAGATCGTGTTCGAATGCGACTCCCGCAATTGCGGCGGCTTTGACTTCCGCTTCGGCACCGAGGTGATGCCCGAGCCGGACATGCATGTCGATCTGTCCGATTACCGCTTTCTGTCCGCCGTCAAGGGCAAGGAGGCCGTCTCGATCCTGGTCAGCCGCAGCCGAAGTGCAGGCTATGTCCAGATCACCCGGGTCACAGAGGCCCCGCTGACCACCGCGCCGACCGCCGGCACACCCGCGACCGAGATCGACCTTCCCGACGAAGTCGTCGCCCCGATCGCCGCCGCCACTGTGCCAGGGGCCAGCGGGATCGGGCAGGCGCTGGATCAGGTCGGCGTCGCGGTGCTGGACGATCTGGTCTTTGCCAGTGGCTCGGCCAGCCTGGCCGAGGGCGACTATGCCTCGCTTGCCGCCGTGGCGGCCTGGCTGAAGGCCAATCCCGACGGCACCGTGGCGCTGGTCGGACATACCGATGCTTCGGGCAGCCTGGCCGGGAACATCGCCCTGTCGCAACGCCGCGCCGAAGCAGTGGCCGAGGCGCTGATCAAGACCCACGGTGCGGACCCCGCCCGGGTGATCGCAAAGGGCGTGGGCTTTCTGGCACCGCGCGCCACGAACCGGACCGAAGAGGGTCGGCAGAAAAACAGGCGGGTCGAAGTGGTTGTCACTTCGACCCGTTGACGACCGAGAGGGGGACAATTGGCCGTCAGCAGTTCCGGAACCTGACGGAGCGGATCACCAGTTGTCGGGACCCTTGTCGGCATAGCGCCGCGCGAGGAAGTCGATGAAGGCGCGGACCTTCGGCTGGGTGAACCGGCCCGGCGGATAGACCGCATAGATCCCCAGCACTTCGGTCGGCAGCCCGGGAATCGCCTCTTCGACCAGGCCCTGACGCATGGCGTCGGCATAAAGGAACGACGGCAGATAGGCGATGCCAAGGCCCGAGATCGCCGCGTTCAGCAGGCTTTGCCCGTCGTTCACCGTCAGCCATCCGACCGAGCGCACCTGCCGCTTTTCACCCGAGGGCGCGGTGATCTTCCAGACATTGCCGTTGGCCTGATTCGAATAGTGCAGCAGCTTGTGGTCGTTCAGATCGTCGATCTTCTGCGGCCGCCCGAACCGCTGGAAATACGAGGGCGAGCCGATCATCCGCTTGGTCGTCTCGGTCAGCTTGCGGGCGCGCAGCGACGAATCCTCCAGCTCGCCCACGCGAATCGCCATGTCGAAGCCTTCGGAGATCAGTTCGACATAGCGGTTGTTCAGGACCATGTTCACCGTGATGTCGGGATATTCCAGCAGGAAATCCCCGAGAATTGGCGAGAGCAGATTCACCCCGAAATCGGTGGCCACCGACACGCGCAACAGGCCCGAAGGCGCGGACTGCATCGACGTCACAAGCGCATCGGCCTCGCCCGCGTCGTTCAGCACGCGACGGGCCCGATCGTAATAGGCAAGACCGATCTCGGTCGGGCTGACGCGGCGGGTGGTGCGGTTCAACAGGCGCGCGCCCAGCCGGGCCTCAAGCGCCGAGACATGTTTCGAGACGGCAGACTTGGAAATCCCCATCTTCTTGGCTGCATCGGTGAAGCCGCCCTGGTCCACCACCGTGGCAAAGGCCTCCATCTCTGTCAGTCGATCCATAGTGTCCTCTTGGGAACAATCACGCCGTTTGTGACAGACAGGTTTCACAAGGAAATCGGGCAGGATGGCGGCAATCGCGCGACCGATCCGGGGTATTGTGGGGGATCGTTCAAGGCGGGGAAACGACTTGCGGCCCCCTTGCATCGGCAAGCCTTCGCCTGAAAGGTGCATTTCCCTGCGCAAGGAAAGGGACGGCCTGCCTGCATCGGCGGGAAAATGTTCGCCAACATACCGTTGAACGGCAACAAAGCGTTATCGAAAAGCCAGATTCGCCCTCGTCTATGGAACATTCTTCCAGAACCGCCTAGCTACTCCTCGGGGCGGGAAAACCCGCACCATGCACTCTGAAGTAGAAGAAGGAGACTTCCATGAAACGCATCGCAATCCTGCTTGCCCCCATGGCCCTTGCAACCGCCGCCCTGGCCCAGGCCACGCTTCCCGAGGTCGCCGACGCGGATGGCAACGGCAGCTGGTCGCTGGTCGAGCTTCAGGCGGTCTGGACGGACCTTTCCGAAGACGGGTTCAAGGCCATCGACACGAACGCTGACGGCGGCGTGGACCAGACCGAACTGCAGACCGCGCTGGACAATGGCGTGATTGCCCTGCCCAAGGCGTCGTCGGGCGGCTGACGCGAAACCTCGCCGGTGACTTCGTCTCCTCCTCGCCCCCCCGGCGAGGAGGGGCGAAGTCACCGACGAGCCGTGACTACAGCCTGGCTGCCAGGCGCGCGGCCTGATCGATCGCGCGCTTGGCATCCAGTTCCGCCGCCACATCGGCCCCGCCGATCCGATGGTGGGGGATGCCGCGCCGGTCCAGTTCCGTGCCGAGCCCGCGTTCCGGCTCTTGCCCCGCGCACAGCACCACGGCATCGACCGCAAGAAGCTCCGGCTGCGTGCGGTCCGGCCCGTGGCTGATCCACAGCCCTTCGGGCGTGATGCGTTCGTAGTTCACCCCGCCCTGCATCCGGACCCGTTTCATGGCAAGGCTCGCCCGGTGGATCCAGCCCGTGGTCTTGCCCAGGCCCCGGCCCGGCTTTTCCGCCTTGCGCTGCAACAGATACACCTCGCGCGCGGGCGGGTGCGGTTTCGGCCCCTCGGGGCTCAGCCCGCCGCGATCCTGCCATGGCGCCGACACGCCCCATTCCGCGCGCCAGAGACCGGGGTCAAGCGTCGGGCTGACGCCTTCGTGCACCAAGGTCTCGGCCACGTCGAAGCCGATCCCGCCCGCACCGACCACGGCCACCCGTCGCCCCACCGGGGCGCCGGTCAGCACGTCGATATAGGACAGGACCTTCGCCCCCGGCTCGACCGGAATCCCCGGATCGCGCGGGGTGACGCCGGTGGCGATGACCACCTCGTCAAAGCCCGCCACGTCGTCGGCCGTGGCCTCGTGCCCCAGCCGCAAGGTGATCCGCGGAGCGGTCAGCATGGTCGCGAACCAGTCCACAAGCCCATGGAATTCCTCTTTCCCCGGCACCTGTTTCGCCAGGTTCAACTGACCGCCCACCCGACCGGCCTTGTCGAACAGCGTCACCTCGTGACCCCGCCCCGCCGCCACGATGGCCGCCATCATGCCCGCCGGCCCCGCACCCACGACCGCCACGCGCTTCGGCGTCTCGGCGGGCGCATAGACCAGCTCGGTCTCATGGCAGGCGCGCGGGTTGACGAGGCACGAGGTCAGCTTGCCGCTGAACGTATGGTCCAGGCAGGCCTGGTTGCAGGCGATGCAGGGCGCGATCTCGCGCGCGCGCCCGCTGGCCGCCTTCGCGATGAAATCGGCATCCGCCAGCCAGGGCCGCGCCATCGACACCATGTCCGCCGCCCCCATCGCCAGCAGCCTTTCCGCCACCTCGGGCGCGTTGATCCGGTTCGAGGTGATGACCGGAATCCCCACCTCGGGCCGCAGCCGCGCGGTCAGATCGGCAAATCCTGCGCGGGGGACCGAGGTCGCAATCGTCGGCACCCGCGCCTCGTGCCAGCCGATCCCGGTGTTGAGGCAGGACGCCCCCGCCGCCTCCACCGCCCTGGCCAGCGTGACCACCTCGTCCCAGGTCGAGCCGTCCGGCACCAGGTCGATCAGCGAGATGCGGTAGATCAGCACCGCCCCCGGCCCCATCGCCGCGCGCACCCGGCGCACCACCTCGACCGGCAGGCGCATCCGGTTCTCGTAGGACCCGCCCCAGCCGTCGGTCCGGCGGTTGGTGTGGGTGACCAGGAACTGGTTCAAGAAATACCCCTCGGACCCCATCACCTCGACGCCGTCATAGCCTGCCTCGATGGCGCGCGCGGCGGCTGTAGCGATGTCGCTGATCTGCTTCTCGATCCCCTCCTCATCCAGTTCGCGCGGCGGGAAGGGGGAAATCGGCGACTTGATGGCCGAGGGCGCCACGCAGTCCTTGCCGTAGGCATAGCGCCCGGCGTGCAGGATCTGCATGGCGATCCGCCCGCCCTCGGCATGGACGGCATCGGTCACGCGCCGGTGGTTGGCGATGTCGGTGGCGGAAAACAGCCCCGCCGCGCCGGGGAACACCCCGCCCTCGCGGTTGGGCGCCATGCCGCCGGTGACGATCAGCCCCGCCCCGCCGCGCGCCCGCGCCGCATAGAAGGCCGCGACGCGGCCCCAGTCGCCCGTCTCCTCCAGCCCCGTGTGCATCGAGCCCATCAGGCTGCGGTTTCGCAGCGTCACCCCCGACAGCGTGATTGGCGACAGCAGATGCGGATAGTGGGTCATGCGGGCCTCCCTTGCGGGGCGCAGAATGGCGAAGCGCGGGCGCGGCGTCACCCGGAACGCAACGTAACATCGGGTGCTCCCCCCGGTGGGACGGGTCGGCTGGCCTAAAGCACCACGACCTGCGCCGGGTCCAGCAGCCAGGGCGCGATGATCCCGCAGGTGTCGGCAAGCGGCAACAGGCTGTCGGGCACGTCCATGCCGATCACCCGGGTCATGAACGCAGCCCGCGCCGCGCAACGGCGGACGAGATTGGGATGCCGCCGCGCCAGCTCCTCGCGCAGGGCGTCGTCGGCGATGACATAGCCGTCCTCCATCCGGGTCGAGCCCCAGGCCGGATGCGCCGGGATCACGTCCATCTGCATCGCCATGCCCGAGGCAAGCGGGATCCCCGACCCCGGCATGATCGGCGAGGACATCCATTCGTCCAGCCCGATCAGATGGCCGGGGTTCAGCGTGATGCCGAAATGGGCCGGCAGGCGGTCGTGGATCATCGCCCAGACCGCGCCCCCCGCCACGCCGGGCCGCATCATCGCGCACCAGTCCGACATGGCCTGCGCATAGGGAAACACGAACTCTTCCAGATAGCCCGCCGCGCCGGGGGGCAGGTCGTCCGGCCCCCGCGCCATCCAGCCCGCCCGGCAGATGTTCGACCCCCAATGCGCGATGTTGAAACTGGCGGGCACTCCGCGCCGGATCCGGTCCCCCACCGGCCCCGACAGCCCCGGCGTGTCGCCCATCGCAAAGGTGACATGACAGCCCAGCGGCAGCCCGCCGATCCGCGCGGCCTCGACCGCGGCGAAATCGGTCATGCCCTCCTGCAGGGCAAACACCATCCGCTTCAGCGCCGAGGCGGCCATGTGGTTCGAAAACTCCAAACGGGCGATGTCGTCCGCGCCGACCCGGGCGCGCAGGCCATGGGCGGGATGCATGAAAAGTGCAGTCGCGTTTTCCACCCGCCCCGCCCGGTCGCGCAGCGGGTCGGCCAGAAATGCCGGGACGTCCAGCGCCAGGGCAGGGTCGGCACCCGGCGGCAGTTCGTCGGCCCCGTACCACTTCCACCCCACCGCGCCCACGGTCGCGCCGGGGGGAATGACCTCGTCCAGCCAGTCCCACAGCCGCCTTGACCCGCGCGGCTGGCTGGGCAGCGACAGGGACGCGCAAAGCCCGGTCCGCACCCGCCCCGCCGCGACCAGCGGCGAGACGGCGGCATAGGCCAGGCACTCGTTCCCCGCGAGCAAGAGCGCATCGCCCGCCGTCACGACCAGCACCGCCTCTTCGAAGCGCGGATCGAAGCCGGTCAGCCAGTGCAGGTTGGCCGCATGTTCCCGGTCGCCATAGATCACCAGCGCCGCATATCCCGCCCGCAGCATCGCCTCCCGGACGACCGCCAGCCGCGCCTCGGCCTCCTGTGGCGCAAAGGCGGGCGGCAGGTCGGGCGTTCCGTTGTCCGGCCAGTCCAGGCGTTGCAGTCTGGTCATGTCATCCCCTCCGCTGCGCCGCGCGCGTCGCGCCCTGTATGGCTTCACGCGACCGCCCCCCGAGGAGGCCACGAAGTGAACGACGAGGCAAGCCTTGCGCGAAGAGCGAGTTCCTTGCGAATCCCGTCGCCCCCGCCTATATGACCTGCGAGAGGTTGGCGCGGGCAGGCGCCTCGCCAACCCGGTCAGGTCCGGAAGGAAGCAGCCGTAACGAGCCCCGCTTGGGTCGTTGTCCAGCCTCTCACCCCCCTCTTTTGGCGTGCCTGCCACTCTCGGTCCGTGGTTCAGCATGGTCTGCGCATGTGGTGCAGGCCGCAGGTTTCGCCGCACCTGTTGTGCGACGTGCAGCGGTCCTCATGGTCGCTCAGCTCGGTCGGTCAGGTTCGGGTCATGCAGAGGCAGGCGGCCGGCAAGCGAAGGAGGACTTCGCCAGGCGAAGATATTGCTCTCGGGGTCGTGGTTCAGAAGATACTTGAGGCTCTCCCGGGCCAAAGCGCCTCGTTGTCCTGGTTGATTTCTACCATGTCTGGGCTGCGAGAGCCCTGCTTTGCATCTTGTGCGCCGCGCAAAGCACGCGGCTCATGCAAGATGCCGCTTCATCGGGACGAGTTGCCACTTGCGGCGGGCTCCTCACAGGCAGTGGGCGTATGTTGTGCCGCGCTGCGGGTCTCGACTGCAAGGACGATGAGGCCCAGCCCGCCCGCGAGCGCCCAGAGGTGCCACAGGACGGGCGCGATCTGGGGCAAGGTCGCGCCCATTTGCGTCACCCGCACCAGCCCGTCGATCGCCGGTGTGGACGGGATCAGTTGCGCCAGAGCGTTCAGATGCGCCGGGATCGCCTCAACCGGCCAGGCAAAGCCGGACAGGAAGAAGAAGGGCAGGCCCGTCGCCAGCAGCACGACCTGCACGACCTCGCTGCGTCGGAACAGCGCAGCCACCAGCTGCGCCAGAAAACCGGCAGCCAGCACGAAGGGCAGGCCCAGCATTGTCAGCGTCCCGGGCCCGCCCAGGATCGGCAGGCCGTAGAGCACCGGCAGCACGATCAGATAGAGCGGCAGCAGCCCTGCCCATATCGTCAGCCATGCCGCCGCTCGTCCCAGCAGGCGCCAGACCGGATGCCCAGGCAGCGGCCTTCGCCGCGTCGCGGCCAGGGCCAGGCCCATCATCATGGTCTGCTGCAGGATCAGCACGAAAGCCGCGGGCAGCACATAGGTTGCATAGCCTGCGGCGGGGTTGAACAGCGGCACCTCGATCTGGTTGGCCGGGCTGACCTGCGCAAGGGCGACCGCGCGAGGCGTGCCGTGGGCGATGAGGCGGCCAGCCTCGATTTCGGCGCCCAGCTGGCGCAGGGGAACGGCAGCGCCCTGCATCACCCGCTGATACATCAGAAAATAACTGGCATCGGCATACAGCGCGACGGGGCTTTGATCGCCGCGCAGCAGGGCGCGTTCGAACCCGTCGGGAATCAGCATCACGCCAAAGGCGCGGCGTTCATGGACCAGCCGTGTGGCCTCGACCATGTCGGGGGCGTCATGGGTCAGGGCGACGGCCTCGGAGGCGTCCACCCGGCGTGCCAATTCGGCCGAGGCGGTGGTGCGATCCTGATCGACAAGCACCACGGGCACGTCGCGCAGCAGTTCGGCCCGATAGGGGAGCGGATAGATCAGCGCGTAGATGACCAGCGCCAGAAGAACGATCGACCGCACCTGCCTGTCGCCGAGGACCGCATGCAGCTCGGCCCGGAAGGCGGTGGAAAGCTCGCTCATGCTTGGGCCTCCAGCCGGGACAGGCGCGAGAGCTGCGTCAGGACCAGCGCGGCCAGCACCCCTGCGATCACGGCCAGCCACAGGACCGACACCGCAGATATGTCCAGAGGTGTCGCCCGCAGCGACTGGTCGATGCGCAGTTGCACATACCAGGTGCCGGGAATCGCCGCGCCCCAGGCCTGTGCCAGGGGGGACATCGCCTCGCGCGGGAAACCCAGCCCCATGAAGCCGAAGGCTGGCGCTGTGATGATCGCGATCAGGCTGGCGGCCCGCCCCATGTCGCGGCCGAGAATGAAGGCCAGCGCACCGATCATCTGTGAGGCCAGCACGAACAGGACCGCGCCCGATGCCATCAGCCACAACGATCCGCGCAGGGGCACTGCCAGCCAGCCATAAAGCGCCACATCCGACAGTCCCAGGATCAGCAGGAAGATGATCGTGTAGGGCAGAACCTTGCCCAGCATCGCCGGCAGAATGCCCCCAGCCATGCGCATCAGCACGCGCTGATGCCGACCGGTCCCGAAATCCAGCGAGACCGCATAGGCTGTCGCGGCGGCGGCGATGATCTGCAACACCGTGGGGATCAGCGCGGCCAGCAGGAAATGCACATAGTCGAAGGCCGGGTTGAACAGCGCATGCGCCTGCAACGGAATGGGCTGCAGGCTGACCGTGGCCTGCACAGGGGACTCACCCTGGCTTTGGCGCACCGACAGGCGCAGCCCGGTCAGCGCCGCGTCGATGGCGTTGCGGGCGCCTCGCGCGACCATCGTCCCGGCGCTCATGTGCTGGTTGTCGTAGAAGGTGACGATCTCGGGGCGCTCGCCCCGGATGATGTCGCGCTCCAGGTCCGGCGGCATCAGCACCGCACCACGCACCGCACCCGAGACGATCAGCGACCGCGCCTCTGACAGATCGGAAGCGCGATGGGTCACGGTCAGCTCGGGGGCGGCGTCCAGCATCCGCGTTACGGCGCGCGAAAGGTCCGAGCGGTCGAGGTCGATCACCGCCACCGCCATGCCGGTGGCAATCCCCGCGCGAAAGATTCCCCCCAGCACCAGCAGCATCACCAGCGGCAGCACCACGACAAGCCCCGCCAGCGCAGGGCGGCGCGGCAGCAGGCGGAACTCGCGCGCCATGACGGCCAACATGGCCCTAGCGGTCCAGTTGGATGAGAGCGGACATGCCGGGGCGCAGGTCCTTCAAGGGCCGGACCGGGCGGGCGCGCAGTTCGAAGCTGCGCAAGTCGAAATCGCCCGTCGCGCGAGTGGCGCGCCAGCTGGCGAACTGGCCTTGGACATTGATCAAGGTGATCTCGGCCTCGGTCTCGACATCCAGCGCGGGGACGCGGACGGTCAGCCGGTCGCCCACGGCCAGCCCCGGCAGCAGATCCTCGCGCAGGTTGAAGGTGAACCAGGCCTGATCCAGATCGACGATGGTGAAGATCGGCGTGCCGGGGCCGATATTCTCGCCCAGCTCGATGTTGCGGCCCGAAATCTCTCCCGTCATCGGCGCGAATATCTCCAGCTCGTCCAGATCGGCCTGGCGTTGCGCCAATGTGGCCTCTGCCTGGGCGACCTGTGCGTTGGCGACCTCGCGCTCCTCTGGAGAGGCGCCGGCACGGGCAAGGTCCAGTTGCGCCTGGGCAGCCGCGACACGGCTGGCGGCGGCGTCGAGGTTGCGCTTCGACTGATCCAGCGCTGCCTGCGCACGCACGCCCTGTTCCGACAGGCCTCTGTCGCGCGCCAGCTGTTCCTCGGCCAAGCGCAGATCGGCTTGGGCTGCGGCCAGCTCCGCTTCGCGGGCGCGGATCAGCTCGGGCCGAGTGGCGATCATGGCGGCCGCGGAGGCGCGCGCGACGCGGAGGCCGGAGGCGGCGGCCGCATGGGCAGCGACCAGCTGCGGGTTCGACAACTTCGCAAGGCTCTGGCCCTCTTCGACGCGCTGGCCAAGATCGGCCTCGATCCTCATGACGCGACCCGAGATTCGGGCCGAGACATCGACACGCGGCGCCGCGACCTCACCCTGGATCAGCAAGGGCCCCGGGCGGGTCGCCCACCAGACCGCGGCGATTACCAGCGCCACCAGAAGGGCCAAGACCGCAAAGGGTAAGAAAGGTTTGCGGGACATCTCTGTAGACTTCATGAATGCGGTCCCTGATGGTCAACTGGCTGCACGATACGCTGCGAGCGCGAAGAGAACAATTTCATTATGCCCCTGAACTTGGGGATGGCTGCGCGGCTGACGGCGACGGGTGTCCCGCCAGGCAGATGCTGCCTCATCAGTCCAGATACGCATGACACTATGGATAAAAGCACAGCTTCAGTGCCAGGAAAGCCGGGCTGCGGCGCTTTTCCTCGTGTGACTCTCCGCTTTGATAGATCGCTCTCTCAGCGATGGGAGCGGAGGATTCGACCATCCCCGACCGGCTGGGGCTGAAAGTACCTCTTTCATGTTCGGCTTGGGTATCGAGGACATCGGTCGATCACGAGGTCCCAAGGTTCAACGCACAAGTCCCACCCGACCTCTCTGATACCACCACGCTCAGGGTCAGCATCGCTTTGGAGCCACATGCGTTTCTTCCGGCACCCCTTGCAGGCTCCTATTCCGGCATACAGCCTTTCGGAGTGCGTGGTTCTTCTGCCGGGCCCGGGATACCAGGCTCTGCTACAATGCTCGGAAATGGGGCTGCGCATGACCGATTCCCTTCGCATCTTCCGCAAACTGGCCCAGGCCAATCTGCTGGCCAATGCGCGGCTGCACCGGGCCTGCGCTGCGCTGGACCCGGCCGAGCTGACCGCCGCGCGCCCGTCCTTCTTCGGCTCGATCCAGAAAACGCTGAACCATATCCTGATGGTGGATCGCTTCTACCTGAACGCGCTTCTGGGCCGCCCGCTGGACACCGCCTGGCTCGACGCAGCGGATTCCTGTCCCGACCTGCCCACCCTGGCCGCATGGCAGACCGACAGCGATCGCGCCCTCTTGGCGCATGTCGAAAGCCTGACACCCGATGCTCTTGTCGAGATCGTCGCCATCGACCGGGCCGCGCGGGTTCAGCACGACCGCCGCGACGACATCCTGTCGCATCTCTTTCAGCACCAGACCCATCACCGCGGACAGGTGCACGGGATGCTGTCGGCAACCCCGGTCAAGCCGCCGCAGCTGGACGAATTCATCGTGGGCGACGACCACCCGGCCCGGGCCGAGGACATGCACCTTGTCGGCTGGTCCGAAGCCGAGCTGATGCGCTAATCCAGGATCGCGGGCCACAGCACCGCGTTGCGGCGGCTGAAGGGTGGGATGTGGCCGATGCTCGCCAGCCCGAAATCGGCGGGGCGCAGGACCTTCTGCTCCTTCATCGCCTCGGGATACAGCGCCCTTGCCCGCCAAACGGCCTCGGGCGGGACCAGATCGTCATCCGCCACCGCGATCATCCGCAGCCGCGCCGTCACGCGCGCGGGATCGGGCAGGGGCAGGGTGCGGCCGACGTCGCTCAGATGCCAGCCGCGCGTGGTGCACCAGCGCCGCCAGTCTTCATACACCCCGCGCGGCAGGTCGGCGCCAAGCCCGATCATGCGGCCCGGCAGATAGCCCGCCACCGCCGCCAGGGCACGCACCGGCGGCGACCAGAAGGCCCGCGCCTTCCACTGATAGCGCCAGGGATGGTCGCTGACATGCGTCAACCCGGCGCCGATGGCGATCGCGCGGCTGACCCGCTCCATCGCCGGATGCCAGCCCAGCCACAGCCCGCCGACGGAATGTCCCAGCACCCACAGGGGCGTATCAGGATACATCCGCGCCAGGGCCGCCAGCGCCGCCGCCTGATCCAGCCGCCCCCAGTCGGCCAGCGTGGCCTTCGACCCCCGCATCGGACGGCGCAGCGAGGCACCGAAATCGCGGTAGTCGTAGGTCAGGACGGCAAGGTGCCGCTCGGCCGCCGCCCATTCCGCAAAGCCGCGATAGAACCGCGCCGGGGCGCCGGTTGCGCCATGCAGCACCAGGGCCGCGCGCGGCGTGCCCTTCGGTCGGGTGATCCGCCCCCGCAACACCGCGCCATCGCTGCGGATGTCCAGGTCTTCCGCGTCAATGTCTGCCTGCCTGGTTGCGTCCAGCATCTCCCGCCCTCGCCAGCATTAGACCGATTGGTCTAGTAGCATGACTGGACCGATCGGTCTAGCCTTTTCCCGCGCCCCGCGACTGCCTATGTTGACGCGATGAACGACGAACTCTCCACCCGCGACCGCCTGATCCAGGCCGCCACGCGCCTTTTTCGCCAGCGCGGCTATGACGGCACCGGGCTGTCCGAAATCCTGGCCGAGGCCGGGGTGCCCAAGGGCTCGCTTTACCACCATTTCCCGGATGGCAAGGCCGACCTCGCCTGCGCCGCCGCCGACTGGACGGCTTCGGAAATCATCCGGGTCATCGACGACAGCTTTCGCGCAGCGCCCGACTGGCGGCACGGGGTGACGACCTTCTGCTACAAGATGGCCAAGCTCTTCGACATCCTGAACAGCGCCGATGCCTGCCCGATCTTCGGACTTCTGTTCGAAGGCCCCGACCAGGACCGCTTCCGCGCCCAGGCTGAACAGTCCTTCGACCGCATCATCGCCGCCGCCGCCCGCCATGGCGAAGCCTTGGGACTGTCCCCCGAAGCCGCCCATGACGCCGCCGAGACCTTCATCATCGGCTTTCAGGGCAGCTGGACCCTGGCCCGCACCCGCCGCAAGTCCGACGTGCTGCGCGGCCTGCCTGCGCGGCTATACGGCCCCGCCTGAGCGCCTTCCCGGTGGACCTTCCGCCCCCCGCGCCCTAATCTGACGGCTGACTCACCGGGGGTTCCATGTCCGAAGAGAAAGCCTACCAGGTCCTTGCCCGCAAGTACCGACCCGAGACCTTTGCCGACCTCGTCGGGCAAGAGGCGATGGTGCGCACGCTGAAGAACGCCTTCGCGGCGGACCGGATCGCGCATGCCTTCATCATGACCGGCATCCGGGGGACGGGGAAGACCACCACCGCCCGGATCATCGCCAAGGGCCTGAACTGCGTCGGCCCCGACGGCACCGGCGGCCCCACGACCGAGCCCTGCGGCCGGTGCGAACCCTGCCGCGCCATCGCCGAAGGCCGCCATGTCGATGTGCTGGAAATGGACGCGGCCTCCCGCACCGGGGTCGGCGACATCCGCGAGATCATCGACAGCGTGCACTACCGGGCGGCCTCGGCGCGCTTCAAGGTCTATATCATCGACGAAGTGCACATGCTGTCCACCGCCGCCTTCAACGCACTGCTGAAGACGCTGGAGGAACCCCCCGCGCATGTGAAGTTCATCTTCGCCACCACCGAGATCCGCAAGGTTCCGGTCACCGTCCTGTCGCGCTGCCAGCGGTTCGACCTGAAACGGATCGAACCCGAGGTGATGATGGCGCTGCTGCGTCGGATCGCCACGGCGGAAGGGGCGTCGATCACCGACGATGCGCTTGCCCTCATCACCCGCGCCGCCGAAGGCTCGGCCCGCGATGCGACCAGCCTTCTGGACCAGGCGATCAGCCATGGCGCGGGCGAGACGACCGCCGAACAGGTCCGCGCGATGCTGGGCCTGGCCGACCGGGGCCGGACGCTGGACCTGTTCGATCTGGTGATGAAGGGCGATGCGGCCTCGGCTCTGGCGGAACTTTCGGCGCAATACGCCGATGGCGCCGATCCGATGGCCGTCCTGCGCGATCTGGCCGAGATCACGCACTGGATTTCGGTCATCAAGATCAACCCCGCCGCCGCCGAGGACCCGACGACCCCGCCCGACGAACAGGCGCGCGGCACCGACATGGCAGCCCGCCTGCCGATGCGCGCGCTGACGCGGATGTGGCAGATGCTGCTGAAGGCTCTCGAAGAGGTGGCCCTTGCCCCGAACGCGATGATGGCCGCCGAAATGGCGGTGATCCGGCTGACCCATGTGGCCGACCTTCCCGACCCGGAGACGCTGGTGCGAAAGTTGCAGGACAGCCCGCGTCCCCCGCCGATGCCCGGTGGCGCTTCTGCCGGTGGCGGGCCTTCCGGTGGCACGGTCCATGCCCCGCGCCCTGGCCCGTTGCACTCTGCCCCGACCCGAGGCCCGACGATGACCGCCGCCGCCCCGGTGCTGGCCGAAAGCCAGGTGCAGGTCTACGCCAGCTTTGCCCAGGTGATCGAGCTGATCCGGCAGAAGCGCGACATCCTGCTTCTGAACGAGGTGGAGACCGGCCTCCGTCTGGCCCGCTATGCCCCCGGCCGGATCGAGTTCGAACCCGCCCCGGGCGCAAGGCCCGACCTTGCCGCCCGCCTCGGCCAGCGTCTGCAAGGCTGGACCGGCGCGCGCTGGGCTGTCTCGGTCGTCGGCTCGGGCGGTGCGCCGACCATCGCCGAACAACGTGAACGCCAACTGGCCGAGATCCGGTCCGAAGCCGAAGGCAACCCGCTGGTGCAGGCCGTGTTCAGCGCCTTCCCCGGCGCGCGGATCGTCGAGGTCCGCTCGCCCGAAGCCATGACCGCCGCCGCCGCCGAAGCCGCCCTGCCCACCGCCGAGCCCGAAGCCGACGACGACTGGGACCCGTTCGAGGAATGACGCCTCGCCGGGCCAGCCTGAGCGATGCGGCAACGCTTGCACGGCTGAACGCCCATGTGCAGGGCTGGCATGCCGCCCATTACCCCGAGGCTTTCTTTCCCGACCCCGATCCTTCCGCCCTGACCGCCTGGTTCGCCGACCGCCTCGCCGATCCCGCCTGCACCGCCTTTCTGGCCGGAGACCCGGCGACCGGCTATGCCCTCTGCCAGCTTCAGCAGCGCGAAGGCTCGATCTTCTCTCCCGGCTATCGCCGCCTGATGGTCGAGCACATCGCCGTCGCCCCCGAGGCCCGCCGCCAGGGCCAGGGCCGCGCTCTTCTGTCCGCCGCGCGACAGCTTGCGCGCGACCTGAACGCCGACGAGATCCTGCTCGACACCTGGGCAGCGAACACCGAAGCCCATGCCTTCTTCCGCGCCGAGGGCTTCGAACCCCGCCGAATGCTGTTCCGCGCCCTTCCCTGAGCTTGCGCCACCACGCATAGCACCGTATCTCGGACCAAACGGACGGAGAACGACATGCTGAAAGGACTCGGGGGATTGGGCGGCCTGGGCGACATGGCCAAGATGGTCAAGGCCGCGCAGGAAATGCAGGGCAAACTTGCCGAACTGCAAGAGGAACTGGCGCGCACCACCGTCACCGGCGAAGCCGGGGCCGGGCTGGTCAAGGTGACGGCCACCGCCAAGGGCGATATCACCGGGCTCGACATCGACCCGCTGATCCTGGTGCCGTCGGAAAAGGAAGTGGCCGAGGACCTGATCCTTGCCGCCGTCCGCGACGCGCTTCACCAGGGCAGGCTGCGGACGGAACAGGAGATGACCCGGCTTGCCACCGAACTGGGCATCCCGCCCGGAACCAAACTGCCGTTCTGATGCCCGCCGCCCCGGCAGACGAAACCGGCATCGAGGCGCTGATCGATCTGATGGCCCGGCTGCCGGGCCTTGGTCCCCGCTCGGCCCGCCGGGCGGTCCTGACCCTGCTGAAGAAACGTGCACAGCTGATGGCCCCCCTCGCCCAGTCCCTGGCCGAGGTCGCGCTGGCCGCCAAGGACTGCCGGATCTGCGGCAACATCTCGACCACCGAGGTCTGCGGCATCTGCGCCGATCCGGCCCGCGCGACCGGAGAGATCTGTGTGGTCGAGGACGTGGCCGACCTCTGGGCCATGGAGCGCGGCAAGGTCTTCAAGGGCCGCTATCATGTCCTGGGCGGCACGCTCTCGGCGCTGGACGCCATCGGGCCGGAGGAGCTCGGCATCCCCCGCCTCGTCGCCCGTGTGGCCGATGAAGCAATCCGGGAGGTGATCCTGGCGCTGAACGCCACCGTCGACGGCCAGACCACCGCGCATTACATCGCCGACGCTCTGGCAGGGACCGAGGCCCAGATCACCACGCTGGCCCAGGGCGTGCCCATCGGCGGCGAACTCGACTATCTCGACGACGGCACGATCGGGGCAGCACTGCGCGCGCGACGCCGCCTGTAGGGTGGGCAATCTGCCCACCATCCGTCAGAGCCCGATCAGCCCCGGCAAATCCGCCATCCGGTGAAACAGCGGCACGCCCAGCGCGGTCAGTTGCCGCGCCGTCGGCGTCCCCACCCCGTGTTCGGCATAGCCCAGCACCCGCATCCCCGCTGCCAGCCCCGCCCTGGCCCCATTGGCGCTGTCCTCGATCACGACGCAGGCCCCCGGATCGACCCCGCAGGCTGCCGCCGCCTGCAGATAGACATCCGGCGCGGGCTTCGGGTTGCCGATCGCCTGGCCCGACACCACTGCCCGGAACCGGCCCATCAGCCCATGCTGCCCCAGCGTGATCTGCATCTTCTGCATCGACCCGTTCGAGCCCACGGCATAGGGCACCCCCGCCGCATCCAGCCGGTCCAGCACGCCGGTCACGCCCTCGACCAGCGGCACCCCGTCGGTCAGCATCGCATACATCCGGTCATAGAACCGCGCGACCCAATCCTCCGGCAACCGCGCCCCCGCCGCCCGGGCGCGCTCCGCGACCATCTCGACCGTGCCGCCGACAAAGCGCGTCTCGAATTCTTCCGGCGTCAGGGGAAGACCATGCACAGCCAGCTCTTCCAGGAACAGCAGGAAGCTCGGGCCTTCGCTGTCGACGATGACCCCGTCACAGTCGAAAAGAACCGCGGCAGGACGGGTCATGCCAAGGCCCGCAGCAGCGTGACGACCGTATCCCCGTATCTGCGCTGATCCACCAGATCGAACCCTTCGGGCACCGCCGGGGCCGTGCCTTCCTCCCAGACCACCATCGCGCCCGGGGCCAGCCAGCCGCCCTTCAGCGCGGCGACCAGGGCCTGCTCGCCCAGACCCTTCCCGTAGGGCGGGTCCAGGAACACCAGCCCGCATGGCGCGCCCGCATGCGCCCCCAGCTTCCGCGCGTCCTGCCGGATCACCCGCGTCTGCCCCTCTGCCCGCATCTTCGCGATATTCGCCCGGACCAGCGCCAGCGCCTTGGCCCCGTCATCGACAAAGATCGCCTCGGCCGCCCCCCGGCTGAGAGCCTCCAGCCCCAGAGCGCCCGTCCCCGCGAACAGGTCCAGCACCCGCGCGCCCGTGACGGGGTCGCCCTGCGCGTTGACCAGCAGGTTGAAGATCGCCTCGCGCACCCGGTCCGAGGTCGGGCGCAGGTGCGCCGCCGCATCGCCCTCGCCCACATCGGCCAGCTTCAGGCCCCGGCGCGCGCCGCCGATGATCCTCATGCCTTGAGCAGGGCCTTCAGGTCCCCGGTCCCGGCGATGACGTCAGGCGCGGGCGACTTGCCCGTCTCGATCAGCCGCTTGCCGACCATGTAGGCCCGGCTGTCGTTCATCGCATCCACCGCCAGAAGCTCCGCCCCCCGATAGTACCAGAAGCTGACCGCCGCGCCCTCGCCCTTGCGGGTGACGATCCGGTCATAGCCCGTGTTCAGCCCCGCGATCTGCAGCTTCAGGTCGAACTGGTCCGACCAGAACCAGGGTTTCGCATGATAGGGCTGCCCGGCCCCCAGGATGTTCGCCGCCACCGCCTCGGCCTGGTCGATGGCATTGCCGACCGACTCCAGCCGGATGCGCCCGCCCTGCCACGGGAAGGACGCACAATCCCCCGCCGCCCAGATGAACGGGTCCGAGGTCCGCCCCATCTCGTCCGTCGCGATCCCGTTGTCGATCACCAGCCCCGCCGCCTCGGCAAGCCCCGTGTTCGGCGTGATCCCGACGCCCACGATCACGAAATCCGCCGGCAGCACCCGCCCGTCCTTCAGCACCGCCCCGGTGACCCGGGTCTCGCCCTCCAGCCGCTCCAGCCCCGTGGACTCCAGCACCTTCACGCCATGCGCCTTGTGCAGCGCCCGCACGAAATCCGAAGTCTCGGGCGCGGCCACCCGTTGCAGGATGCGCGGCGCCATTTCCAGCACCGTCACGTCCAGCCCCAGCTTCGAGGCGACCGCCGCCGCCTCCAGCCCGATATAGCCGCCGCCGACGATGATGACGCGGCGGCCCGCCACGAACTCGCCCCGCATCGCATCGACATCGGCAAGGGTGCGTACAGTGTAGACGCCCGCCAGAGCCCCACCAACCGCCGCAGGCAACCGCCGCGGCGTCGATCCGGTGGTCAGCGCCAGGTGGTCATAGGCCATCGGCGCGCCCGCGACCGTGACCGTCTTTCCGACCGGGTCGATCGCGCTGACCGACTGCCCCAGCCGCAGCTCCACCCGGTTCTCGGCCCAGAACTCCGGCGCACGCAGCCAGAGCCGGTCCTCGCCCATCTCGCCCAGAAGATAGGCCTTCGACAGGGGCGGTCGCTGGTAGGGCGGCGCAGGCTCATCGCCCAGCATCACGATCTCGCCGTCATGCCCCAGCGCCCGCAACCTTGCGGCCAGGGCCGCCCCGGCCTGTCCGGCCCCGACGATCACCACGCGCATCGCACTCCCCCCTCTGGCAGGTTCCGCGCCGGACCCTATAACCCAAGGCGCAACAGGCGCAACGCGCCGCGACCAGAAGGATGCAAAATGACGATTGCCGAAGGTATGAGCCTGCCCGACGCCACGCTCTTGCGCATGGGCGACACCGGGGCCGAGGCGGTAAGGCTGTCCGACAGGCTGAAAGGCCGCAAGGTGGTGATCTTCGGGCTGCCCGGCGCCTATACCGGCACCTGCTCGACCGCGCATGTGCCCAGCTTCATCCGCACCGCAAAGCAGTTCGCCGAAAAGGGAGTGGACGAGATCATCTGCATCGCGGTCAACGACCCCTTCGTGATGAAGGCCTGGGGCGAGGCGACAGGCGCGACCGCTGCCGGAATCACCATGCTGGGGGATGCGGACGCGAGCTTCACCAGGGCCATCGGCATGACCTTCGACGTCCCGCAACTGGGCTTCTTCAACCGGTCCAAACGCTATTCGCTTCTGGCCGAGAACGGGGTGGTGACGAAGTTCAACCCGGAAACCGGCACTGGTTGCGAGATTTCGGCGGGCGAGCACCTTCTGTCGCAACTCTGACGGACGGCTCGTCGTTCGCCTTCGGCGCTCTTCGCTGGGGCAGCCCCTCCGAGGAGAAGCCGAAGGCGCACGACGAGGCTTAACTCTCGCGGACGTGGCGCTGGAAGGCGCGCTTCAGCAAATCCAGTTCCGCCCGCAAGAGGCTCACTTCCGCCCGGATATCCTCATCCAGCGGCTGACCTGCGATCAGGGTGAACGCGGCGATCCTCTCGCCCCCCGCCTGCACGACAAATGTCTGCACGCCCTCGTTCAGCGCCCAGACCGGGATCGGGACCGCCACACCGAACTGGCCGGACCTGCCCGCCACAGGCCGGACCTCGACCCCCTCGATCGCCCGCCCCATGTGCAGCGCCTCGACGACCGGGGCCGTCTCGGCCTCGACCACGCCCTCCCAGACCCCGCCCGCGATCCTGCCCTGCACCAGCTTCATCCTGCCCCCGTCACAGCTCGGCCCGAGGCCGGCGGCTGACCACCACGTCGCGGATCACGACCCGCGTCATCGCCGCGTCGTTCAGGATCAGGTCCAGCCAGGCACGCTCGATGCGCCGGTCGTTGAGATCGACATGGGCCAGGTCGAACTCGGCCAGCTTGTCGCGCCCCTGTTCGGGCAGGCTGCTGACCGGCTGCGCCAGGTTCGGCCCGTGCTTCACGTTCAGCCGCGCATAGGCCTTCACCGGGCGGTCGCAGTCGATCACCATCTCGGCCCGGACCAGATGCCGCGCCTTCAGACCCTCGATGCACGCCGGGGGCAACGTCAGCGCCAGCGACAGGAAGCTGCCGTGAAAGCCGAACACGTCGATGGCCAGCCCATAGGGCGCGCGGTCCTCGGGGGCCTGGTTGCGGACCTGCCGCACCACCACTTCACCCAGCGGGCAGTCGTGATACAGCGCGACGCCCTCGTCCAGCGCCGTGCGGTCGCCTGCGGCCACCTGGCCCGGCCCCGACAAGGCCCCGCGCCAGAGGTCCGGCCGCCAGACCCAGTCGGTCCCCAGCGGCATCTGCGGCAGTCCCGCGCCGAGGCCCGGCACCGCCAGCCGCGCATCGGCCGCCTGCAACGCCCGGTCAAGATGCCGCCGCAGGCCGCGCGCCTCGGCCCGCAGCGCACGGGCCTCGATGCTGTCCATCGTCTCGACCTCGGCCGCGATCCGCGCCCACCGGCTTTCGACCCGGCGCTGGTGCCAGGCCTCCAGACGCTGTGCAAGGCGACCGGCCATGCTGTCTTACTGGTCCATGTAGACGTGGGTTTCCGCCTTGGCCCCCGGATGCGTCACCGCCCCCCAGCGCGCACCGCCGCAGAGCTTGGCGAACTTGTAGATCGCGCCCGTCGCATAGTCGGTCTTGCGCGGCCCGGGCCAGGCGGCCCTGCGCGCGGCCAGTTCCTCATCCGTCAGCGCCACCGACAATTCGCCCGTGGTCGCGTCGATGGTGATGATGTCGCCGTTGCGGATCAGCGCGATCGGCCCGCCATGCGCGGCCTCCGGTCCCACATGGCCGACGCAGAACCCCCGCGTCGCGCCACTGAACCGGCCATCGGTGATCAGCGCCACCTTCTTGCCCATGCCCTGCCCGGACAGCGCCGCCGTGGTCGCCAGCATCTCGCGCATCCCGGGCCCGCCCGCCGGCCCCTCATAGCGGATGACGATGACCTCGCCTTCCTTGTACTCGCGTGCCTTCACCGCGGCAAAGCAGTCTTCCTCGCAGTCGAAGACCCGCGCCGGGCCGACAAAGCGCTGGAACTGGGTCTCGATGCCCGCGACCTTCACGATGGCCCCGTCGGGCGCAAGATTCCCCTTCAGGCTGACCACGCCCCCGGTCTTGGTGATGGGCGAGCCGATGTTCCAGATCACCTTGCCATCCGCCTCGCCGCGGATTTCCTCCAGGCTTTCGCCCAGCGTCTTGCCGCTGGCGGTGATGCAGTCCAGATGCAGCAGTCCCGCCTTCGCAAGCTCCTTCATCACCACGGCGATGCCGCCGACCTCGTGCAGATCCTTGGCGACATAGCGGCCGCCCGGGCGCAGATCGACGAAATAGGGCGTGTCGCGCATGATGTCGGCCACGTCGAACAGATCGAAGTCGATCCCGGCCTCGTTCGCGATGGCCGGCAGGTGCAGCGCGGCGTTGGTCGAGCCGCCCGTGCAGCCCACCACCCGCGCCGCGTTCTCCAGTGCCTTCCGCGTCACGATGTCCCGCGCGCGGATGTTCTTCTCGATCAGGTTCATCACCGCGACGCCCGAGGCCTCGCAGAACTGGTCGCGGGATTCGTAGGGCGCCGGGGCGGACGACGAATTCAGCAGCGCCAGCCCGATCGCCTCGCTCACGCAGGCCATGGTGTTCGCGGTATACTGCGCCCCGCAAGCGCCCGAGGACGGGCAGGCCACCCGCTCCATGATCTCCAGCTCGGCATCCGACAGGTTCCCGGCCTGGTGCTTGCCCACGGCCTCGAACATGTCCTGCACGGTGATGTCCTGGCCCTGATAGCGGCCCGGCAGGATCGACCCGCCATAGATGAAGACTGAAGGCACGTTCAGCCGCACCATCGCCATCATCATCCCCGGCAGCGACTTGTCGCAGCCTGCCAGACCCACCAGCGCGTCATAGCAATGCCCGCGCATCGTCAGTTCCACGGTATCCGCAATGGCATCGCGGCTGGCGAGCGAAGAGCGCATCCCCTCATGCCCCATGGCAATCCCGTCGGTCACGGTGATCGTGGCAAACTCGCGCGGGGTGCCGCCGCCCTTTTTCACGCCCTGCTTGACCACCTGCGCCTGACGGTTCAGCGCGATGTTGCAAGGCGCCGCCTCGTTCCAGCAGGTCGCCACGCCCACCCAGGGCTGGTGGATCTCTTCCTCGGTGATCCCCATCGCGTAGAAATAGCTGCGGTGCGGGGCGCGCGCCGGACCTTCGGTCACATGGCGGCTGGGAAGCTTCGACTTGTCGAAACGCTGGTTGGTCATGACGGCTCCTTGCGGCACTCGGGCGGGAATTGGCTCGCCGCAACGGATAATGGCCCGCCCCGCCCGGGGCAAGCCGATTTGGGCCTCAGCCGCCGCTGCCGTTGATCGCGACAGTCGCGCTTTGCATCAGCCCGTCAAGCTGAAGCCGCAGGTTGTCGACAAAGCCGACATAGCTTTTCAGCACTCCCGCCAGCGCCGGGACCGCCTGGGCCAGAGCGTCGGCGCTGATGTACAGCGCAGCCCCGAGGATCGCGATGACCATGACCAGCAGAAAGCCGCTGCGGAAACTGCTGCCGCCCTCGGCGACGGGCGCGGGAGCCTCGTCCTCGCTCTCTTCGGCCAGCTGTCCGACCGGGCGCAGGGTCGAGTTGATCTCCTCGACATCCGGCAGCCGGGCCTTGCGCAGGCCGAGACGGTCGTCGCTCTCGGCGGCGGCGGCGGCCGGCACGGGTTCATCGACGCTGATGACCTCGACCGGCTTCTTCGGCGCTGCGACCTCCACGAGGCCGAGATCGGGCTGCACTTCCAGGGGCCTTGCCGCCTCGGCCTTGCGGGCCTGGGCCTCGCGCTCGGCCTCTTCCCGCAGGATCGCCAGGACCGACTCGTCCACCGCAAAGGCAGCCGGGGCTGCCGCACCGGCCTCGGCCAGCGGGGCGGGCGCCTCGGCCTCCGTCTCGTCCTCGTCCGTGGCGTCCGGCGCGCTGGTGGCGACCGGATCGGCCGCAGCGGCTTCCGGCGCAGCGGGCGCTGCGGGTTCTGCGGTCCCCGGATCAGCCACCGCCACGGCGGCAGTCACCGGATCGGGCACCGGCTCGGGCACCGGCTCGGCGGTGTCCTCGACAGGCGCGGCAGGCACCGGATCGACGGGCGCTTCGGGGGCCGCCACGACGTCGGGCGCAACCGGCGGATCGGATTCAACCGGCGCGCGCTCGGGCTGCGGCTGCGGGCCAAGTTCGGGCGCAGGCGCAGGCGCAGGCTCTGGGGCCGACACGCTCGGCGGAGGAACCACCGGCGCCACCGCCACGGGTTCGGCAACCGCAGCCCGGGGGCGCATCTGGTACCAGGCGTGGCCGCAATTGGCGCATTGCACGTCACGGCCCGTTTCCGGAATCGCGTCCTCGGGCACCTCGTACTTGGCCTCGCAGTTCGGGCAAACCAACCGCATTCCTGTCCCTCAACGCCTGTTTTTCCGGTCGCCTCGGGACGTTGTAGACCTTAATTCCTGTCGTTCCAAGGCCTTGTCGCGTGCTCTTGTGCAATCGTTTGCGCCTGTGCGATGGAAAGCGCACTGACAGGGGCGGGCACAGGGCCGACATCCCGGAACTGCGGCAGGGGAACAACGTGATCACTTTCGAGAACGTGGCCTACACTTACGGCGGGGGAGACCTGCTGTCGGACGTCTCGCTGAAGCTGGCACCGGGATCGTTCCACTTCCTGACCGGCCCGTCCGGGGCAGGCAAATCGACCTTCCTGAAGCTCGCCTATGCCGAACTTACGGCAACCTCGGGCCGCGTCATCCTGTTCGACCGCGACGTGAAAAGCCTGTCGCGCGACGATGTTGCCCGCACCCGCCGCCGCATCGGCATCGTGCATCAGGACTGCAAGTTCCTCGACCACATGACGCTGGCCGCCAACATGGCGCTGCCCTTCACCGTGTCCGACCGCGAAAGCTCGCCCCAGGACCTTGACGACCTTCTCGCCTGGGTCGGGCTGAAGCACCTTGCCGATGCGCTGCCCCCGCAGCTGTCGGGCGGCGAACGCCAGCGCGCAGCCCTGGCCCGCGCCGTGATCGTCGACCCCGACGTGATCCTTGCGGACGAACCCACCGGCAACGTGGATTGGGAGATGTCGCTCCGCATCCTCACCCTGCTGGTGGAGTTGAACAAGATGGGCAAGACCATCCTCGTGGCCACCCACGACCTCAACCTCATCCGCCAGGCCAAGGCGCAGATCCAGGCCCGCGTGCTGCGCATCGCCAGGCACCGCGTCCAGCTTGCGGGGGCCGACCTGTGAGACCCCCCGCCGCCAAACCCGCCAGTCCCGCGACCCGGGCGCTGGAGGTTGTCCCCCCCTCCGGCCCCACCGCCTGGCTGACAACCTTCACCGCAGGGGCGATGACCTTCCTCTGCGTCTTCGCCCTGGCCCTCTCGCTCGCCTCCGGCCGCCTGGCCAACCGCTGGTCCGAGGCGCTGGCAAGGACCTCGACCATCCGCCTCTCGGCTCCGGTCGAACAGGTGCAGATCCAGACCGACGCGATCCTGGCCGCGCTGGCCACCACCCCGGGCATCGCCAGTTACCGGCTGATCGACGATGCCGAGATGCGGGCCCTGCTCGAACCCTGGTTCGGCCCGGGCCTCCCGGTCGAGACCCTGCCGATCCCCCGCCTGATCGAGGTTGTCGAGGCCGACCCGCCCTACGATGCCGAGGGCCTGAAACAGCGCCTTGCCGCCGAAGCCCCCGGAGCGATCCTGGACGACCACACCCGCTGGCGCCGCCCCCTGGCCGAGGCCGCAAGCCGCATCCGTCTGCTCGGGGCCCTCTCCATCGTGCTGATCGGTGCAGCCATGGCCGCGATGATCACGCTCGCCGCCCGCGCGGCCCTTGCCACCAATGCCGAGGTGATCCGCGTCCTCCGCCTCGTCGGCGCCAAGGACAGCTACATCGCCCGCGCCTTCGTCCGCCGCTTCACGCTGCGCACCCTCGCCGGGGCTGCGGTGGGCGCTGCGGCCGGTCTGCTGGGCGTCGCCGCCCTGCCCGCCGCCGATGCCGCCGGGGGCTTTCTCACCGGCCTCGGCTTTTCCGGCACGGGCTGGCTCTTGCCCTTTGCGCTGCCTCCCGTGGCGGCTATGGTGGCCTTCCTCGCCACCCGCCGCGCCGCCTTCCAGAAACTGCGGGAACTGACATGACCCCGATCCGCTGGCTCCTGTCCCTGATCTTCATCGTCCAGATGTATCTGGCGATGGCCGTGCTGGCGGTCCTCTTCGCCCCCTGGGCGCTGTTCTCGCGGCGCGGCGCGCGGGTCGCCTGCAAGACCTTCTGCCGCTGGGTTATCGTCTCGCTCCGCGTTCTCTGCGGCCTGAGATCCGAGGTGCGCGGCACGCCCCCCACCGGAGAATGCATCATCGCCGCCAAGCATCAGAGCTTTCTCGACATCATCCTGATCTTCAACGCGGTCCCCGCCGCCAAGTTCATCATGAAGCGCGAACTGATGTATGCGCCCTTCCTTGGCCAATACGCGCTGCGCATCGGCTGCGTCCCCGTGGACCGCGGCAAGCGAGGCGCGGCCATCGGCAGGATGAAGGCCGATGTCGCGAAAGGCGCCGCCGAGCCCGGCCAGCTCATCATCTACCCGCAAGGCACCCGCGTCGCCCCGGGCACGAGCAAGCCCTACAAGGTCGGCACCGGACTGCTTTACGAACAACTCGGACAGCCGTGCTATCCCGTCGCCACCAATGTGGGCATCTTCTGGCCCAAGCGCGGCATCCTGCGCAAACCGGGGCTGGCCGTGGTGGAGTTCCTGCCCCCCATCGCTCCCGGCCTCAAGGTGCAGGACTTCATGGCCCGCCTTGAAGCCGAAGTCGAAACCAACTCGAACCGCCTGATGGCCGAGGCCGGGTTCCGCACCTGACGCACAAAGGCGCAAGAGCCGGGGCCTGATGGCCGCAAAGCGACCTGCATTTCCCTTCTGCCAGTATCCCGGGCGAGGTTCGGAGGGTATGAATTCCTCCCTGACGGCAGGCGCTTCGCATCGCCAGTCGCGCCACGCCCGCCCGACTCCGGCCCGCAGGATGTGGTGGAACCGCTTCCGGGGGGCGTCGTCCCGCATCGCTGCCTGCCCCGCGACAGGAAGCCCGGCCCGAAACGACGCCTCAGCTCAACGGGCAGTCCGCGACCTCGACATCCAGCGCCAGCCTCGCCTTCGGCCCATAGCCCAGACCCGACACGTTGATATACAGCGCGCCGGTCTCGGCCCAGACCTCGGTGACCTTCATCGTCGTCCCCGCCGGGTCCACCGCCACCCTCTGAAACAGCGCGCAATCGGTCTCGAACCGCAGCACATAGCCGTTGAACCGGGCCTCATGGAACCGCCCGATCCCCTTGGGATAGCTCAGCTCGATCCGGTTCGGCGCGATCTCCACCGCGACCGGCACCACGTCAAGCCCGCCGGTGAACCCCTCGGGCCCCAGCCCGAACTCGGTGCCCTGACCGACGACCACCGTCCGGCCACGCGCGACCAACAGAGGGGCCGCCCGGTCGTCCCAGGTCTCGACCGTGAAGGTCACCAGACGCCCCTCCAGGGTGCCCGCCGTCGCTGCGGTGGACAGAACCCCCGCGACGACAGCCAGCAGCCAGCGCTTCAAGCCGCCAGCCCCTTCGACCCCATGTCCAGGAATTTCTGCCGCCGCTCCCGGATCAGCGTCTCGGGCTTCTTGCCGGACAGCTCGCCCAGCATCGCCTCGATCGCCTTGCCGACCGCCTCGATCGCCTCTTTCGGCGCGCGCTGCGCCCCGCCGACGGGCTCTTTCACGATCCGGTCGATGATGCCCAGCTTTTGCAGGTCCTGCGCCGTCAGCCGCAATGCCTCGGCCGCCTCGCGCATCTTTTCGGCATCCTTCCACAGGATGCTGGCACAGCCCTCGGGCGAGATGACGGAATAGATCGAATGTTCCAGCATCGCCACCCGGTTCGCCGTGGCCAGGGCCACCGCGCCGCCCGAGCCGCCCTCGCCGATCACCACGCTGACCAGCGGCACGCCGATCGACAGGCATTTCTCGGTGGACCGCGCGATGGCCTCGGCCTGACCACGTTCTTCGGCACCCTTGCCGGGATAGGCCCCTGCGGTGTCGATCAGCGTGATGACGGGCAGGCGAAAGCGGTCGGCCAGGTCCATCAGCCGGATCGCCTTGCGATAGCCTTCCGGCCGCGCCATGCCGAAATTGCGCTGGATGCGGCTTTTGGTGTCGTTGCCCTTCTCGTGGCCGATCACCATGACCGGCCGGTCGTTGAACCGGGCAAGGCCCCCGACCACCGCATGGTCATCGGCAAAGGCCCGGTCGCCGGCCAGCAAGGTGAACTCGGTGAACAGCTGATTGACATAGTCCAGGCAATGCGGCCGCTCCGGGTGACGGGCCACCTGGCATTTCTGCCAGGGGGTCAGCGACTTGTAGAGATCGCGCAGCGCCGCTTCGGCCTTGCGGTCCAGCGCCTCGGCCTCTTTCGACATGTCCACGCCGCCGCCCGTCTTGGCCATCGCGCGAAGCTCTTCTGCCTTGCCTTCGATATCGGCGAGCGGCTTTTCGAATTCGAGATACTGCATGGCGCTTCCTTTTCGGATCACGCCCTATATGCCCTTGGGCATGGGCTGATGCAACTCGGCCGGAAAAGGATGGCAGAAGGCTGCTGCGGGCCGCCCTACCGGCTCGACTCGTGCTCCAGGCGCTGGCGCGCGATGCGTTCGTGCTTCTCGGCGCGCATCTGGTCGTGGTAGGCCTGCTCCACATAGTCCATATGCGCCGCGACCGCCGCCCGCGCCGCCACCGCATCACGCGACTGGATCGCCGTGTTGATCGCCCGGTGCTGGTCCATAAGCTGGTCCCGCGTCATCCGGTTCCTGAACATCATCTGCCGATTGTAGAACACCCCCTGCCGCAGCAGGTCGAACATCGACCGCAGCATGTGCAGCATGACGACGTTGTGGCTCGCCTCGATGATCGCCATGTGGAACTCGGCATCCAGCTGCGCCTCGTCCGAGGGGTCGCGCTTCTGATGCGCCGCCTCCATCTTGCCGAAGATCGTGTCGATCAGCCTCAGATCGGTCTCGGTGCCGAAGGTCGCCGCCCGTTCCGCGGCCAGCCCCTCGATGTCGCGGCGAAAGCCGATGTAGTCGAACACCGCCTCGTCATGCGTCGCAAACAACTCGACCAGAGCGGGCGAAAAGGCCGACCCCAGCACATCGGCCACGAATATCCCGGACCCCGCCCGGCTGACCAGAAGCCCCCGCTGGGCCAGATCGGCAATGGCTTCGCGCAGGCTGGGGCGCGAGACATCCATCCTCTCTGCCAGGTCGCGTTCCGAGGGCAGCCGTTCCCCCGGGCGCAGGATACCTCGCAGGATCAGCTGTTCGATCTGGCGAACGACCGTGCTGGACAGCTTTTCGGGAGTGACTTTCTGGAACGGCATGGCGGGCCCTGTCTATTGGTCCGAAAATATGACCGATTTTGCCAGGATCACAACGAAAAAGGGGCCAGCCCGGGCTGACCCCTTTCTGACGTCTGCGCAGAAGCGATCAGCGCGTCGGGCGGATGATGATCTCGACCCGGCGGTTCTGGGCGCGGCCCTCCGGCGTCAGGTTCGACGCGATCGGCTGATCCTCGCCGCGACCGTAGGCCGCGATGCGGCTGCCCGGCACACCGCTTTCGCGCAGGATCGAAGCCACCGACACGGCGCGACGCTGCGACAGGTCCTGGTTGTAGGCGGCCGAGCCGGTGTTGTCGGTGTGGCCGATCACCTCGATCCGGCTGTTGGGATATTTCAGCAGGCTGGAGGCGACCGTGTTCAGGTCGCGGCGCAGGTCCGGGCGGACCGAAGCGCTGTCCACGGCGAACAGCAGGTCCTGCGGCATGTTCACGATCAGGTATTCGCCCGTGTTCGTCACCGAGATGTTGGAGTTCAGCGAACCCCGCAACTCGGCCGCCTGCCGGTCAAGGTCGGCGCCGATGATCGCTCCCGTGCCCGCGCCCAGCACGCCGCCGATCAGGGCACCCTTCAGCTTGTCGTCCCCCGAGGACACCGCCGCACCCGCGACGGCGCCGGTGAGGCCGCCGATGATCGCGCCGCTGCGCTGGCGGGCGTTCGGGTCATCGGGATAGGCGTTGGGATCGACGCAGGCAGTCAGGGTCAGCGCGCCGGCCACGGCCAGGAAAAGGGGGGTCTTCATCATCATGTTTGCTCTCGCCTCGATAGTGCGCCCATTGGTGGGCCTGCTCTCAGACCCGTGCCACAATACATCAACGCCGTCGAGAGGCTGCCGGTTCCCTGCGCCGTCGGCAGGGTTCCGCGCATTCACAACTCTGTGCGCGCGGCCTCCCAGGCCAGCATGGCGCGCTTGCGCGGCAGGCCCCAGTGATAGCCGCCCAGCCCCCCGTCGCGCCGCAGCGCCCGGTGGCAGGGGATCAGGAACGAGATCGGGTTCCGCCCCACCGCCGTCCCCACCGCCCGATGCGCCTGCGGGTGGCCGATCGCGCTGGCGATGTCGGCATAGGTGGTGACATGGCCCGTGGGGATCGCCAGCAGCGCCTCCCACACCTTGATCTGGAACGGAGCGCCGATCAGGTGCAGGGGCGTCGCCCGCCCGCCGAAGGCTGCCTCGACCAGGGGAAGGATCGCCGCGCGGTCCTCCAGGTAGTCCGCCCTCGGCCAGCGCCGGGCCAGATCCTGCCACGCCGCCTCGGCTCCCACCTCATCGGCAAAGCCCATCCCGCAGATGCCCTTCTCGGTGGCCATCACCAGCGCGGGACCGAAGGGGCTTTCGAACCAGCCCCAGCGGATCGTCAGCCCCGCGCCGCCCCTGGCATAGTCGCCGGGGCTCATCGCCTCCCAGGTCAGGAACAGGTCATGCAAACGCCCCGTGCCCGACAGCCCCGTCTCCAGCGCGGTGCCAAGCAGCGTGTGGCGCTCGGCCAGCAGCCGCCGCGCATGGCCCAGCGTCAGGTATTGCTGATACCGTTTCGGGCTCACCCCGACCCACTGGCTGAAGACGCGCTGAAAATGCGCGGGGCTCATGTTCATCCGCCGGGCCAGCGCCTCCAGCGTCAGCGCGGGGCCTTCCGCGTCGATCACCTGCAACGCGCGGCCGATCACCTGATAGTGGTAGGAAGGGGATTGGTCCGTCATGGCGTTCTCCTTGGCCTGGCAATCTAGTCGCACCCCGCCGGCCCCGCGACCCGTTTCCTGCGGCTTGTCGTGGCCCGCCTTTCGTGCTGCATAGGGCCCATGACCCCGCAGCTTCCCTACGCCACGCTGAAGGCGATCTTCGCCCGCTTCGCCGAGATCGAGCCCGAACCGAAGGGCGAACTTGAGCATGTGAACGCCTTCACTCTCCTCGTCGCCGTGGCGCTTTCGGCCCAGGCGACCGATGTCGGCGTGAACAAGGCCACGCGCAGGCTGTTCCAGATCGCCGACACGCCGGAAAAGATGCTTGCCCTGGGCGAGGACGGCCTCATCGAACACATCAGGACCATCGGCCTTTACCGCAACAAGGCCAGGAACGTCATCAAGCTCTCCCGCCTCCTGATCGAGACCTTCGGCGGCGAGGTCCCCTCCTCCCGCGCGGCGCTGATGACCCTGCCGGGGGTGGGGCGCAAGACCGCCAATGTCGTCCTGAACATGTGGTTTCACCACCCCGCCCAGGCCGTCGATACCCATATCTTCCGGGTCGGCAACCGCACCGGCATCTGCCCCGGCCGTGACGAACTGTCCGTCGAGCGCGCGATCGAGGACAACGTGCCGGTGGAATACCAGGCCCATGCCCACCACTGGCTTATCCTGCACGGCCGGTATATCTGCACCGCGCGCAAACCCGGATGCGGCATCTGCCCGATCCGGGACTGGTGCCTTTACGAGGAAAAAACCGCATGAAGTCCTATCAGGTCGTCGGCATCGGCAATGCCATCGTCGATGTCTTCTCCACCGCCGATGACTCGTTCCTGGACCTGATGGGCATCCAGAAGGGCATCATGCAACTCGTCGAACGCGAACGCGGGGAACTCCTCTACGGCGCAATGCAGAACCGCCAGCAGGCCCCCGGCGGGTCGGTGGCGAACACGCTGGCGGGCCTTGGCAACCTCGGCCTCACCACCGCCTTCATCGGCCGCGTCCACGATGACGCGCTCGGCCGCTTCTATGCCCGCAGCATGACCGAGGAAGGCACCGATTTCGTCAACCCCCCCGTCCCCGGCGGCGAACTCCCGACCTCGCGCTCGATGATCTTCGTCTCCCCCGATGGCGAGCGGTCGATGAACACCTACCTCGGCATCTCCTCCGAACTCGGCCCCGACGACGTGTCCGACAGCGTGGCAGGCAACGCCGAGATCCTGTTCCTCGAAGGCTACCTCTACGACAAGCCCAAGGGCAAACAGGCCTTCGAACGCGCGGTGGAGCTTTGCCACAAGGCCGGAGGCAAGGCCGGCATCGCGCTCTCCGACCCCTTCTGCGTCGATCGCCACAGGGGCGACTTCCGCCGCCTGGTCAAGTCGCTCGACTACGTCATCGGCAACGAACACGAATGGTGCTCGCTCTACCAGACCGACCTCTCCGCCGCCCTCGAACAGGCCGCCGCCGACGCGGGCCTCGTGGTCTGCACCCGCTCCGGCCATGACGTGATCGTCGTGCGCGGCGAGGAACAGGCCGTGGTCCCCGTCCACCGCGTCGTCCCCGTGGATGCCACCGGCGCAGGCGACCAGTTCGCCGCCGGTTTCCTCTACGGCCTCGCCACCGGCCAGTCGCTCGCCACGGCAGGCCGCATGGGCTGCGTCGCCGCCGCCGAGGTGATCTCCCACTTCGGCGCCCGCCCCGAGACCGACCTCAAGGCCCTCTTCCGCAAGGAAGGCCTGATCTAACCCCGTCACGCTTTCATCTGTCCGCAAATATCCCCGCCGGAGGCACGTCCGAGCCGGTTGGCGCCTGCGCCAGAGGCGAGACAAAGGCTTGCGCCGCAAGGCGCTCAATTTCCAAACCGCCCCACCCCGCGAAGCCGCTGGCCAGCCGGGCGCGCCCATGGCAAAATGTTCCCCATTTGTTCACGCCATGCGAGTCGCCCGTGCCCTTCGTCGAACTCTCCGCGCTGTCGAACTTCACCTTCCTCACCGGGGCCTCCCACCCCGAGGAGATGATCCTGCGCGCCGCCGAGATGGACATGCCCGCCCTCGCCATCGCCGACGTGAACTCCGTCGCCGGCATCGTCCGCGCCCACACCAGGGCACGCGAACTCGCCCGCGACGGCGGCCCGAAGATCCGCCTGATCCCCGCCGCCCGCATCGTCCTGACCGATGGCGTCCAGGTCACGACCCTTCCCCGCGACCGCGCCGCCTGGGGCCGCCTCTGCCGCCTCCTCAGCCAGGGCCGCCTCCGCGCCGCCAAGGGCGACTGCACGCTTCACCTCACAGACCTCCTCGACTGGGGCGAGGGGATGGAGATGCTCCTCCTCCCCCCCGACCAGCGCCTGACGCTGGCCGAAACCGGCACCACCGCCGACCCGAAACTCTGGCAGGCCCAGGCCCGAAGCCTCGCCCAACGCTTCCCCGGCCAGGTCTCCCTCGCCATGGCCCCGCGCTACGACGGCCAGGACGCGACCCGCTTCCAGCACCTCGCCCGCCTCGCCGAAACGCTGAACATCCCCACCGTGGCCACCGGCCTGCCCTTCCTGCACCACGGCAGACGCCGCCGCCTCGCCGATGTCCTGACCGCGATCCGCCTCGGCGTCCCCGTCGACAAGCTCGGCCGCCGCGCGCTCCCGAACAACGAAGGCCGCCTGCGGTCCGAACCGGAAATGCTCCGCCTCTTCGCCGGGCACGAGGCGGCGGTCCACCGCGCCGGGGAAGTTGCCGCCCGCGCCGCCTTCTCGCTGGACGAACTGCAATACCAATACCCCTCCGAGGTCACCGGCGGCGAAACCGCCGCCCAGCGCCTCGCCCGCCTGGCCGAGGCGGGCCTGAACTGGCGCTACCCCGAAGGCCCGCCCGACAGGGTCCGTGCCCAGATGGCCCACGAACTCGCCCTCATCGCCAAGCTGCGGTACGAGCCCTACTTCCTCACCGTCCACGACATCGTGGACTTCGCCCGCAAACGCGGCATCCTCTGCCAGGGCCGCGGCTCGGCCGCCAATTCCGTCGTCTGCTACGCGCTTGGCGTCACCTCCGTCTCCCCCGAGATCGGCACCATGGTCTTCGAACGCTTCATCTCCGAGGCGCGGAACGAACCTCCCGACATCGACGTCGATTTCGAACACGAACGCCGGGAAGAGGTGATCCAGCACATCTACGAAAAATACGGCCGCCACCGCGCGGGCCTTTGCGCCACGGTCATCCACTACCGCGGCAAACGCGCCGTGCGCGAGGTCGGCCGCGCCATGGGCCTCAGCGAGGACACCCTCGCCGCCATGTCCAGCCAGATCTGGGGCTGGGGCGGCCCCGGTGCCGTGACCGAGACGCGGCTCAGGGAAATCGGCCTCGACCCCGCCGACCGCCGCCTCCGCCAGGCCATGCAGCTCATCGACGAAATCCAGGGCTTCCCCCGGCACCTGAGCCAGCACGTCGGCGGCTTCATCATCACCGAAGGCCGCCTCGACGAACTGTGTCCGGTGGAAAACGCCACGATGGAGGACCGCACCGTCATCCCCTGGGACAAGGACGACATCGACACGCTGAAGATCCTGAAGGTCGACATCCTGGCGCTCGGGATGCTGTCCTGCATCCGCAAGGCCTTCGACCTCCTCCAGCAACACCATCACCAGCACTTCACCCTGGCAACCCTGCCCCCGGAAGACCCGGAGACCTACCGGATGCTCTGCCGGGCCGACTCGCTTGGCGTCTTTCAGGTGGAATCCCGCGCCCAGATGAACTTCCTGCCCCGGATGCGCCCGAAATGCTTCTACGACCTCGTGATCCAGGTCGCGATCATCCGCCCGGGGCCCATCCAGGGCGACATGGTCCACCCCTTCCTGCGCCGCCGGAACGGGCAGGAACAGGTCAGCTTCCCCTCGGACGAACTGGGCCGCGTGCTGGGGAAAACCCTCGGCGTGCCGCTCTTTCAGGAACAAGCCATGCAGATCGCCATCGTCGGCGCGGGCTTCACGCCCGAGGAAGCCGACCGCCTGCGCCGCTCGCTTGCCACGTTCAAGAAACACGGATCGGTCAGCGAATTCCACGACCGTTTCATCGGCGGGATGCTGGCCCGCGGCTATGACGAGGATTTCGCGAAACGCTGCTTTGCCCAGATCGAAGGCTTCGGCAGCTACGGCTTCCCCGAAAGCCATGCGGCGAGCTTCGCGCTCCTCGTCTATGCCAGCGCCTGGATCAAGCGCCACCACCCCGGCATCTTCGCCTGCGCCCTCCTCAACTCGCAACCGATGGGCTTCTACGCCCCCGCCCAGATCGTCCGCGATGCGCGCGAACACGGCGTGACCGTCCTGCCGCCCTGCATCAACGCCAGCCACTGGGACAACCGGATGGAATGGCTCGACCGGCCCGGCCAGCCGCCCGAACTGGCGCTGCGCCTTGGGTTCCGGCAGATCAAGGGCATCGCGGAAGAGGACGCCCGCTGGATCACCGGCGCGCGCGGCAACGGCTATCAGACCGTGCAGGACGTCTGGCGCCGCGCCGGGGTCAGCCGCGCCACCCTGACGCGCCTCGCCGAAGCCGACGCCTTCGCCGCCCTGGGCCTTGCCCGCCGCGACGCGCTCTGGGCCGCCGAGGCGCTCGCCGAAGGGTCGCCCCTCCCCCTCTTCGCCGCCGACATGGACGGCGAGGGGATCACCGAACCCGCCGTGCAGTTCCGTGAAATGACCATGGGCGAAGCCGTGGTCGAGGACTACGTCGCCATGCGCCTGACACTCCGCGCGCATCCCATGGCGCTTCTCCGGCCCTGGCTGGAGGCTGCCTGAAAAGGGGGGCCACCTCGGGGCCCGTCGAGGGCCCGCTCGGCGGCGCATCCGCGGATCCCTCCTGACGCGCCAGCGCCAGGTGGCCGATGTCGGCGCCTCCGGCGGGAGTATTTGGAAAAAGAGCAAATCCAGGGCGATGCGGGGCAAGCAATGCACCCCGGCGGTCGGCACCACTACAGTGCGAAGGGAGAGCTTCCCACGCCGCCGGGGCGACTTGCCCTTTTGCGGTCATCGGGACTCCTCCCTGTACCGCCCCGAAAGAAGATCGGAAAAAGGTAAAGAAAAAGGAAACGCAGCTTGCTCTTTTCAACAAATACTCCCGCCGGAGGCTCCCACGACCTCCACCCGCACAGGGGTCGGGAAAGCCGCCGAACCGCTCCCCCAGCACCGCGGAGACCAGCGGCGACGGCAGCGCAGGCGACCCAAGAGACTTGCCGCGACTGCGGCGCCGCTTGATGGGCGCTGGCCCGGACGCGCGCCTTCCGCTATGCCTCGCCCAGCACGACCGCGAGAGCCCGATGACCCCAGCCTTCCCCCAGATCAAAGACCTCGTCCTCATCGGCGGAGGGCACACCCATGCGCTGGTCCTGCGGATGTGGGCGATGAACCCGCTCCCCGGCACCCGCCTCACGCTCATCAACCCCGACCCCGCCGCGCCCTATACGGGAATGCTCCCCGGCCTCATCGCCGGGCACTACCGGCGGGAGGAGCTGATGATCGACCTCGTCCGCCTCGCCCGGTTCGCTGGTGCCCGCCTGATCCTCGACCGCGCGACGGGCATCGACCGCGACGCCCGGCTGATCCACCTCGCCAGCCGCCCGCCCCTGCCTTACGACCTTGCAGCCATCGACATCGGCATCACCTCCGACCTGCCGTCGCTGCCGGGGGCCGCCGAGCACGCCGTCGCCGCCAAGCCCCTTGGCCGCTATGCCCAGGCCTGGGAGGCCTTCGTTGCCCGGCACCCCGACGCCCCGCGCATCACTGTTCTCGGCGCGGGCCTCGGCGGGGTGGAACTTGCCCTCGCCTCTGCCCACCGTCTTGGACAAGGCGCCCGGGTCACCCTGATCGACCGCGCTGCGGACTTCCTGCCCACGTTCTCCCCCACCGCGCGCAATACCCTGCGCCGCCGCCTCGCGCAGGCCGGCATCACCCTCCGCCTCGCCACCGAGGTCACCGCGATCACCCGCTCCGCCGTCACCCTTGCCACCGGCGAGACGCTCCCCTCCGACTTCACCCTGACCGCGACCGGAGCCCGCCCGCACCCCTGGCTTGCCCGGACCGGTCTCGACCACCGGAACGGCTTCCTGGTCACCGACGCCACCCTGCGCAGCTCCGATCCGCTGATCTTTGCCGTCGGCGACTGCGCCACCCTTGCCGCAAACCCCCGCCCCAAGGCCGGGGTCTTCGCCGTCCGCGCCGCGCCGGTGCTGTTCCACAACCTCCGCGCCGCGCTGACCGGCAGACCGCTGAAACCCTTCCGCCCGCAGACCGACTACCTGAAGCTCGTGTCTCTCGGGCAGCAGTCGGCCATCGCGGAAAAATGGGGCCTGACGGCCAGCGGCCCGCGCTTCTGGCGCCTGAAGGACCGGATCGACCGCCGGTTCATGGACCGCTTCGGCCCCTACCCCGCGATGCCCGCACCCGCGACCCCGGCCGAGGCCACCGAGGGCCTCGCCGCCCTCCTCGCCCGGCGCCCGCTCTGTGGCGGCTGCGGCGCGAAACTCGGCCCCGGCGTCCTGGCGCAGGCCCTCGCCACCCTTCCCGCCCCCGCGCGCCCCGAGGTCCGCTCCGGCCCCGGCGACGACGCTGCTGTCCTGGCCACTCCGACCGGAGCGCAGGTGCTCACCACCGACCACCTCCGCGCCTTCAGCCACGATCCGCGCCTCATGGCCCGCATCGCCGCCCTGCACGCGATGGGAGACGTCTGGGCGATGGGGGCCGACCCTCAGGTCGCCCTCGCCCAGATCACCCTCCCGCCGCTAGGCCCCGATCTCCAGACCCGGACGCTTGCCGAGATCATGGACGAAGCCGCCGCCACTTTCCGCGAAGCCGGGGCCGACATCGTGGGCGGCCATTCCACCGAAGGAGCCGAGCTGACCATCGGCTTCACCGTCACCGGCACCGCGACCCGCACCATCGGCAAGGGCGGCGCGAACCCCGGCGACGCGCTGATCCTGACGAAGCCCCTCGGCTCCGGCACCATCCTCGCCGCCGAGATGGCCCTCGCCCGGCCGCCCGGCCGGCTGATGGGAGAAGTCTGGGCCGCCTGCATCGGGCAGATGACCCGCGCGCAAGGGTCGGCCGCCGCGATCCTGACGCCCCACGCCACGGCCATGACCGATGTCACCGGCTTCGGCCTTGCCGGGCACCTTCTGGAACTGCTCGACGCCTCGCAGACCGCCGCCACCCTCCGGCTGACAGACATCCCCCTCATGCCCGGCGTGCTGGAGCTTGCGCGTCAGGGCCATGGATCCTCCTTGCAACCGGCGAACCTTGCCGCCGTCTCCTGGCGGATGACCGCCCCGCAGGACCCGCGCGTGGACCTCCTGAGCGATCCGCAGACCGCCGGGGGCCTGCTTGCCGCCGTGCCGTCCGATCAGGCCGAAACGCTTCTGGTCGCCCTCAAGGCCGCTGGCCATGACGCCGCGCTCATCGGCACCGTCACTGCGGGGCCGCCGCACCTGACCGTCAGCGCGTAAGGCCCCGCACCGCCTCGGCCACCCGGGCCGCCAGCCCCGGCAAGGCCTCGGGCCGCAGGTCATCGGCTGCCACCTCGGCCACCGGCACCGCCATCCGCGCCCGGTGCTTGCCGTAGCGGGGGTCGTAATGCCGTTCCATCAGGCTCTCGGCCAGCGCCGCATGCTGCCCTGTCGCCGCCAGCGCCAGCCAGCCCTCGATCACCTCGCCCGGATGCACGGGCCGCAGCAGACCCAGCGTCCCGGCCAGCCGCACGGGGTCCGCCGTCAGATCGGCATAGGCCCGCGCCAGATACTCCGCCCGCACAGGCCGCGGGGCCGCAATCGCCACCCGCGGGGCCGCGACCATCGCCTTCCAGATCTCCGGCGGCAGACGACAATTGCCGATCTTCGAACTTTCCGCCTCCACCACCACGGGCCGCGACGGGTCCAGACCGGCCAGGGCCAGCGCCAGCGCCGACTCGAAGGCCTTCTGCGACGGCTGCTCCCCCAGCGCCCCGAACAGCGACCCCCGATGCCGTGCCAGCCCCTCGAGGTCGATCACCTGCACCCCGAAGCCGGGCAACAGGTTCAGCACCTCCGTCTTGGCCGAGCCTGTGTTCCCGTCCAGCACCACCACCGGCGCGCGGACCGGCGTGTCATAGACCTCGCGCACCACCAGCCCGCGCCAGGCCTTGTAGCCGCCCAACAGCGTCTCGACCCGCCAGCCGATCTGGGACAGGATCGTCGCAAACGACCCCGACCGCTGCCCGCCGCGCCAGCAATAGACCAGCGGGCGCCAGCCCCCCGGCTTGTCGGCCAGAGGCCCCTGAAGATGCGCGGAGGCATTCTTCGCCACCAGCGCCGCGCCGATCTTGCGCGCGGTGAAGGGAGAGACCTGCTTGTAGATCGTCCCCACCCGCGCGCGCTCCTCGTCGTCCAGCACGGGCAGAGAGATCGCGCCGGGCAGATGATCCTCGGCATATTCCGCGGGCGCGCGGACGTCGATGATGTCATCGAAGCCATGCGCCGCCAGATCGGCAAGAGAGGTGAGTGTAACGGCCATCACGAAACTCTTACCGACCCCGGCGGAAAGGTGCCAGCCCGCGCGGATCACGGAAAATCCTGACTACCCACGGGGCTGTGAACAGGGCATGATTCGCGCCATGCGGTTCCTGTGCCTCATCCTGTCGCTTCTGGTTGCCGCCCCTGCCTTTGCGGGGTCCGAACCCTCGCGCCTGACCGCCGCCGCGCGGGATCAGGTGGGGGTGACGCTGACCTACGACCCGGCCTATGCCGCGCTGGAGTTTCCGGGCGGCGACATCCCGCGCGACCGGGGCGTCTGCACCGATGTCGTGATCCGCGCGTTGCGCGACGGCTGGGGAATCGACCTGCAACTGGCGGTGAACCGCGACATGAAGGCGGCGTTCTCGGCCTATCCCGCGCTTTGGGGCCTTGCCGGGCCCGATCGCAACATCGACCATCGGCGGGTGCCGAACCTCCAGACGCTGTTCGACCGGATCGGGGCAGGGCTGCCGCTGGACGAAGGCCCAAGGCCCTACCTGCCCGGCGACATCGTGACATGGAAGCTGCCCGGCAACCTCGACCATATCGGCATCGTCTCGGATCGTCGCACCGCGACGGGCATTCCCCTGATCCTGCACAATATCGGCGCGGGCGTGAAGGAAGAGGACATCCTCTTCGCCTATCCGATCACCGGCCACTACCGGATCGGCCAGGCGCAGGCCGACCGGCTTAAGGCGCTGATGTAGGTCGGGCTTCGGCCCGACTCTTCCTGCGAACCGCATGAAAAAAGGGGCCACCGGCCCCCGAACTCGTTACCTTCGCTGTCCGCTGGTCAGGCGGGCATCATCACGGTGTCGATGACGTGGATGACCCCGTTCGAGGCCCCCAGATCGGCCGAGCTGACCTTGGCCTTGCCGACGTGGACGGACCCGTCCTTGCCGGTCACGGTGACTTTCTCTCCGCCCAGCGTGGCGATGTCGGCGGTCTTGCCGGTGAACTCCGACGCCATGTGCTTGCCGGACACGACGTGCAGCTTCAGGATCGCCACCAGCTTGTCCTTGTTCGCGGGCAGGACCAGGTCTTCGACGGTGCCCTTGGGCAACTTGGCGAAGGCGTCGTTCGACGGGGCGAAGACCGTGAAGGGTCCGGTGCTGCCCAGGGCAGAGGTCAGGTTGGCCGCCGTCAGCGCGGTCACAAGCGTCGAGAAAGCCGGGTTGCCGGCAGCCGTTTCAACAATGTTCATGAAAGTCCTTTTATGCGGACGGATGGCCCGCTTCCTTAAAGATGGGGCGCCGCCGGCGGATTGTAAGGCGCGCGCCGGATATATCTGCTGCGGCGCAGAGAAACCGGCGCTTTCCCGCCGGATCGGGCCTGCGGTGTGGGACGGATGGCGCTTGGGCATCGGTAAACAAATGCCTAACGCCCACAGCCAACCCATTGATTTTCAACACTCGAAAAACCGCACCACGCGCGGCGCGGCACTCAGAACCCCGACTCCAGCCGCTCCACCAGCGCCGCCAGCATCCCCCGGCACCGCTCCACCTGCTCGACCGAGACCCACTCGTCCGGCTTGTGCCCCTGGGCCATCGACCCCGGCCCGCAGATCACGGTGGGCACCCCCAGCCGCTGATCGAACAGCCCGCCTTCCGTCCCGAAGGCGACCTTCATCGTCCCGTTCGCCCCCGTCAGCCCCTTCACGAACCGCACCACCTCGGCATCCGTCGGCGTCCCGAGGCCGGGATAGTCCCACAGCCGCTCCACCACGATGGCCGCCTCCGGGAACTCCCCCCGCAAGGGTGCCACGATCGCCTCCGCCTCGGCCTCCAGCCGCCGGATCAGCCCCGCCACATCCTCCCCGGCCAGCGACCGGATCTCGAAATCCAGCGTCGCATGGTTCGGCACGATGTTGACCTGCACGCCCCCCTGCATCTTCCCCACATGCAGCGTCGAGTAAGGCACATCATAGTCCCCATCCCGCTGCCCGGTTGCCGCCACCTCGGCCTGCACCCGCCGCACCGCCGCCAGGAAATCCCCGGCCAGATGCAGCGCGTTCAGCGCCAGCGGGGCCAGCGCCGAATGTCCCTCCCGCCCCCGGCAGGTCGCCCGCAGCGCGACCTTTCCCTTGTGCCCGGTGGCGACCTGCATCCCTGTCGGTTCCCCCACGATGCAGAACCGAGGCTTCACCGGGGCCGCCGCGAGAAGGTCGATCAGCGACCGCACCCCCATGCAGCCGATCTCCTCGTCATAGGACAGCGCGAGATGCAGCGGCACCGTCAGCGGACGGCGGGCGGCCAGCAGCATCGCCTCGACGGCGCAGGCGACGAACCCCTTCATGTCCGCCGCCCCGCGCCCGTAATAGCGCCCGTCTGCCTCGGTCAGAGCGAAGGGCGGCACCGTCCAGGCCTGCCCTTCGACCGGCACCACATCGGTATGCCCCGACAGCATCACCCCCGGAACGCCCTCGGGGCCGGTCGAGGCGAAGAGGTTGGCCTTCCCCCCTGCCGCATCCGGCACCAGAGTCACGGTCATCCCCGCCGCCTCCAGCAAGCCCCGGACATGGTCCATCAGGGCCATGTTCGGCCGGTGGCTGACCGTGTCGAAGGCCAGAAGCCGGTCCAGTATCTCGCGCATGTCGGTCTCTCCTCCTGTCCCTGCTAGCGCGAAATCGAAGGCCCGGAAAGCACCCGTTGACGGCGTTGCGCCCTTGTCGCCGGACGCAGGCTTTGCAAGACTCCGCCCATGCCCGCCGAACACCGCCCCATGCGCCTTGCCGCCCCGATCCTGGCCGCCCTTCTTGCAACCGCGAGCCCTTCCGCGGCCGACCCGGCCAATGTGGCGCCGACCCGATCGGGGACCGACGGGGCAGCCGGGCGGATCGTGCTGGCGCAGCAGACCTATCAGGCGGCCATGCAGCAAGGCGACACCATCCTGCTGCTTGCCGCGATCCGTCTGGCCCGCTCGGTCACGGTGCGACAGCCGACCGGCTGGGCGAAGACGACCGAGGGCAAGCCCGCCGCCGATCAGGTCGTCGGACGGGCCGCAGCCCCCGACCCCGCCTCGCCGCAGGTGCTGGCCATCGCCCAGGCCCTTGCCGGAGAGGATTACGCCCTGCAGGACATCGTCTACGACCTCGACGCGCAGCGGCCCCACGGACGACTGCCCACCGCGATAAAAGCGATGTCCGATCTTGCCGGAGGACAGGCCGACACCTGGCGTATCGCCCTGTTCGGCGACGTCGCGGCCGAGCTTGGCCTGATCGGCGACGGCGACACGACGCTGGACCTGACGGTCACGGATGACAGCGGCAACATCGTCTGCGCCCTGCCGCCCGGGACCACCCCGGCGCTGTGCCGGTTCACCCCCGCGCGCAACGGCTTTTTCAGCGTCAGGATCCGCAACCATGGCGAGGTGCTGAACAGCTACCAGCTGGTCGGAAGCTGAGGTGACGGCATTTGTCACATCAAGACATCTTCTCAACCCGGGAAAGGTCTGCAAGGATCGGCCCGTCACGTTCTATGCCGGGACGGTGAAACCCCAGGATTCGCCATGACACCCAGGACATTTGCCCTTCTGATTGCCACGACCGCGATTGCCGCGTTGACCCTGCCTGCCGTCGCACAGGACAAGACCGGCCCGAACCTGGGCTCCCCTGCGGCTGATGCTGCGATGGGCGGGGCCGCGACCATGGGGCTTTCACAGGACCTTTACGCCTTTGGTGCAGCGCAGGGCGATGCGCTGACGGTGCTGGCCGCGGCCAAGCTGGCGGCCTCGGTCGAACTGAAACCGGCCGAGCCTGCCGCTCTCGACCCCGCGAAGATCGCCTTCGCCGAAGGGGATCAGGCAACCTTCGCGAAGAAGGCAGCCCCCGCTGCAGCCCCCGCCGCCCCCGCGCCGATGATGAACGACGGCACCCCGCGCGCGGTGGCCAAGGCCACCTTCTTCTCCGCCACCTCGGATGACGAGGGTGCCGCCGAAGCGCCCGTCACCGCCGAGACGATGTTCGCCAAGGCCAAGGAGCTTGCCGCCGATGACGAGGCGGTGCTGGGCCTGATCGAGGACGCGATGGCCGAGGGCTCGCGCGGGCGGATCGGTGGGGCGGTCGAATGGCTGTCGCGCCTGCCTGCCGGCCAGACCGATGTCTGGGAAATTCCCTACTACGGCAATTCCTATGCCGAGGTGGCCGTGGTCGGCGACGGCGATGCCAACCTGGACGTTGCGGTGACGGACGAGAACGGCAACGTCATCTGCTACGATGTCAGCTGGTCGGACAAGCTCTACTGCGACTGGACTCCGGCCTGGGACGGCTATTTCTACGTCACGGTGCAGAACACGGGCGGGTCGCGGAACAGCTATTACCTGCTGACCAACTGACCCCCTTCCGCTGATGAAGACGGCCCGGGGGCTTCACCCTCCGGGCCATTTGCTTGCCCGGCCGATCACCGCGTCAGGAGCGCGTCGATTTCCGCCCGAGCGGGCATCGAGGGCGCGGTGCCCGGCCGGGTGACGGAAATCCCTGCCGTCGCGCAGCCAAAGCGCACCGCGTCGATCACATCCTTCCCCTCGGCCAGCGCCACGGCAAAGCCGCCGTTGAAGGCATCGCCCGCGCCCGTGGTTTCCACCACAGGCCCGGCCGAGATCACCGGGACATGCACGGTGCGGGCTGCGTCATGATACAGCGCGCCCTTGTCGCCCAGCGTGATGACCACCGCGCCCACGCCCCGCGCCAGCAGCGCCGCCGCTGCCGCCTTCGCCTCGTCGACCGAGGTCACCGGCAGACCTGTCAGCGCCTCGGCTTCGGATTCGTTCGGGGTGACATAGTCGCAAAGCGCCAGCATCTCGTCCGGCAGGCTGGCCGCAGGGGCCGGGTTCAGGATCGTGGTCACGCCCGCCGCGCGCGCGATCTGCAACGCGCGCAATGCTGCCGGGATCGGCTGTTCCAGCTGGGTGACGAAGATCGCGGCGGACCGGATCAGATCGGCCTCCTCCTCGACATCCTCGACCGAAACCCGCCCCGCCGCCCCGGGCGAGACGATGATCGCATTGTTGCCAGTGGCGTTCTCGATGAAGATATAGGCGGCACCCGTATAGCTTTCGGCATCCACCTTGACCTCGGGCACGACGCCAGCCCTGGCCCAGGTCGCCCGCGCGATGTCGGCAAAGGCATCGTCGCCCAGGCGCGTGATGAAATGCACGCGGCCCCCCGCCATCGCCGCCGCGACGGACTGGTTCGAGCCCTTGCCCCCCGGCCCCAGGACGAAGGACGTACCGAGGATGGTCTCGCCCATCTTCGGCTGACGTTCGGCGCGATAGGCGGTGTCGGCGACGAAGATGCCAAGGATCACGATGGGTTTCATGTCACGCCTCCGGTGGGATCACGCCCTTGCGGAACATGAAGCAGCCGTAGAAGCGGCGCTCGCCGGTCTGGATCACGGCATAGGATTTGCGCGCCATGTCGTAGAAGGCAAAGCGTTCGATCCCGATCATCGGGCGCGGACGGCCCTCGGCGCGGTCGATCTCGGCCTGGACCTCCCTTTGCACGGGCGGAATCTCGTCCGGCGCGCCGACGACCTCCATCCGGCCCGCGAAATCCGCGACGAAGGTGTCAAGCGGCAGGACCGACAGGATCGCGTTCACCGCCTCGGCGCAGGTCAGGTTCTCCATCCGCAGAAGCTTGCCCGTCACCGTGGCCCGCGCAACCGAATCCGACGGAAAATTGGTGTCCGCAACGATCAGCACGTCGCCGTGGCCCATCGCGCGCAAGGTGGCCAGCACCTCGGCGTTCAGCCGGTTGTCTATTCCTTTCAGCATCTCTCCCCCCTTACAGCCGCCGGCCCGAGGCCCTGTCGAATAGATGCGCCACGGCGGCGTCGGGCGCCAGTGTGATCGTGGCCCCCGGCCCGAAACTTACCCGGTTCCGGAAAACCGCCGTGACCTCGCGGCCCGGAAGGCGGACGACGACATGGGTTTCCGACCCCGTCGGTTCGACCACGGCCACCGTGCCGGTCAGGCCCTGCGCCGCCTCGGCCAGATGCTCGGGCCGGATGCCGTAGACCACCTCGCGGCCCTCCTCGGCGGCCACCCCCGGAGGCAGGGGCAGGCTGGCCCCTGCAACCTCCACCCGCCCGCCCGCAATTCGGCCGTCCAGCAGGTTCATCGACGGGCTGCCGATGAAGGCCGCGACGAAGGTGTTCGCCGGGCGGTCGTACAGTTCCAGCGGCGCGCCGACCTGCTCGATCCGGCCGCCCTGCATCACGACGATCCGGTCGGCCATCGTCATCGCCTCGATCTGGTCGTGCGTGACATAGACCGTGGTCGTCTTCAGCCGCTGGTGCAGCTCCTTGATCTCGGTGCGCATCTGGACGCGCAGCTTGGCGTCGAGGTTCGACAGCGGTTCGTCGAACAGGAACACCTGCGGGTCGCGCACGATGGCCCGGCCCATCGCCACGCGCTGGCGCTGACCGCCAGACAGCGCGCGGGGATAACGGTCGAGGTAGGGGGTCAGCCCCAGAATCTCGGCCGCGCGTTCGACCTTTGCCCGAATCGCCGCCTTGTCCATTCCGCGCATCTTCAGCGCAAAGCCCATGTTCGCGCCCACGGTCTTGTGCGGGTAAAGCGCGTAGTTCTGGAACACCATGGCGATGTCACGCTCGGACGGGGGCAGGTTGTTCACCCGTCGCGCGCCGATCAGGATGTCGCCCGCCGTGACTTCCTCCAGCCCCGCGATCATCCGCAACAGGGTGGACTTTCCGCAGCCCGACGGCCCGACCAGCACGACAAAGGCCCCGTCCGGTATGTCCAGATCCAGCCCGTGGATGACCTGCAAGCCGCCATAAGTCTTGCGCAACGCGCGGATCGTCACCTCGGCCAAGCGCGCCCTCCCCTGTTTCCCGCGACAAGTGGTAACCCAGTCATGCCGGGTCTGTCCATCCGCTGACCATACTAACATGTTAGAATCTTGACAGGTCCCTGTCGCCTTGCGAAGCTGCCAGTTGTCCGCTGCGAAACTGGGGAGAGGGAGACCCCGACCGTTCAGTGGCCGCTGCGCGGTTCCGGGGGGAGCCGGGCCGCAGGCGGGCTGATGCTGCACCAACGACAACCAGACACCAGGCCGCGACCGGATACCGGCAGCGGGCACGTTCCAGAGGGAGGAGCTACCTTGAAGGTCGAACTTTACGAGATGATGTCCCGGTCGCGGCTCAGCCGTCGCCGGATGTTGCAGGGCTCGGCGGCGTTGGGCGCGATGGCGGCGATGCCGCTGACCGCGCGCATGGCCAGCGCCCAGGACAACCTGCGCGCCGAGATCCTGAAGATCCCGGGCGTAGGCATGGGCTCGCCCACCGATGCCGACTGGCAGAAGGTCGGCGAGATGTGCCTCGGCGCCACCAAGGCCAGCGTGGCCCAAGGCGAATTCGCGGGGGTGGAGCTGACGTTCCTTGGCCTGAACAACCAGAACCTGCACAATTTCCTGTTCCGCGGCTTCCTGAAACCCTGGGAGGCCTATACCGGCGCCAAGATCAACTGGATCGACCTGGCGCAGGCCGACTACAACAGCCGCCTCCAGCAGTCGATCGCCACAGGCACCGTCGATTTCGACATCATCGAGATGGGCGCGCCCTTCGAGGGCGACACTGCGTCGAAGGGCCTTCTGGACGAGATGCCCGATTGGGTGAAGACCCAGATCGAGGCGGACGACCTTGTGGGCTACCTGCAACCCCCCGTGGGGACCTGGGAGGGCAAGACCTACCGCGTCACCATCGACGGCGACTGCCACACCTTCGCCTACCGCAAGGATTATTTCGGCGAGGGTGCCATCGGCGGGGCCGAGGTGCCGAAGACCTGGCAAGAGGTCAACGAGGTCTCGAAGGCGCTGATCGGCAAGACCGATCCGCTGACCGGGCTGCCGGCCTATGGCTATCTTGACCCGCTGAAGGGCTGGGGAGGATTCGGTTTCTACTTCGTCTGCAACCGTGCTGCGGCCTATGTGAAACATCCCGACGACCGGGCCTGGCTGTTCGACCCCGAGACGATGAAGCCGCGCGTCAACAACCCCGGCTGGGTGCAGGCCTTCCAGGACGTGATGGACCTGATCGCCGCCAACGCCTATCCGGCGGACCAGATCAATGCCGACCCCGGCACCACGGCCTTCAGCCAGTTCCTTGCGGGCACGGGCTCGATGCTGATGTGGTGGGGCGACGTGGGGTCATCGGCCCGGACCTCGGACACCTCGGTCGTGGGCGACGTGGTGGGCTTCGGGATCAACCCCGGCTCGACCCGCCGCTACAACTCGGCCGCCGGCGCCTGGGAGGAAACCGCGAACGAAGCGCCTGTCATGGCCTACATCGGCTGGGGCATCTATGTGACCAGCCGCGTCTCCGGCGACGAGAAGAAGCGCAAGGCCGCCTGGTCGGCTGCGGCGCATCTGGGCGGCAAGGACATCTCGCTGTGGACGGCGGCCTATCCGTCCGGCTTCCAGCCCTACCGCAACTCGCACTTCAACTTCGACGAATGGGAAGCGGCGGGCTATGACCGGGCCTTCATCGAGGATTACCTCGGGTCGAACGCCGACAGCTACAACCACCCGAACGCCGCGATCGAGCCGCGGATCCCGGGGATCTTCCAGTACTACTCGGTGGCCGAGGACGAGTTGGCCAAGGGCTTTGCCGGGCAGTACAAGTCGGCGCAGGAAACCGCGGACGCCATCGCCGCCGCATGGGAAAAGATCACCGACCAGATCGGCCGCGAGAACCAGATCAAGCTCTACAAGGCCAGTCTGGGAATGTGATCCCGACCCGTGAACACCGGGGCGCGCGGGGCGAACCCGCGCGCCTTTCATCGCCAGGGGCAGAGGCAGGCAGGTGAGCGGCAACGATCAACTTCACGTCGTGACCAGCGACGACATCTCGGACAGCCGCCGACGCCTGGGCCGGATGCTTGTCTGGGGGTCGGCGGGCCTCATGGCGCTTGTGGCGCTGGCGCAGACCGCGCAGCAGATGGGCTGGAGCGACTTCGGTTTCACCAACTGGCGCCCGACGCTTTACGCCTATTGCCTCTGGGCCACCGCGCTCTGCTGGGCGCAGGTCATCACGCGCGGCGAACAGGGCAAGCGCACGCTCTTCGTCCTGCCCGCGGCACTGTTCGTCGTCTCGCTGACCGTTTTCCCGCTGTTGTTCGGGCTGGTCATCGCCTTTTCCAACTGGAACCTCTCCAGCCTTTCCGGCCGCCAGTTCAACGGCACCGCGAATCTGGTGCAGATGTGGCACGACCCGTTCTACTGGAATGCACTGGGCAACATGGTGATCTATGTGCTGGCGATCGTGGTGGAATATGCCATTGCCTTCGGCCTGGCGCTTATCCTTGCGGGCCAGATCCGCGCGCGCAAGTTCTGGCGCGTGGCCTTCCTGATGCCGCTGATGCTGTCGCCGGTCGCGGTGTCCTGGATGATCGGCAAGTCGATGCTGGAACCCCGCTTCGGCCCGCTGGCGCGCCTCGCCCGCAGCCTCGGCGTCGAGAACCCGAGTTTCTTCGAGTCCCCCTGGATGGCCAAGCTGACCATCATGGTGCTGGACGCCTGGACCTTCATCCCCTTCATGATGATCATGCTGCTGGCGGGCCTGCAGGCCATCCCGAAGGAACTGCAGGAAGCCAGCAAGGTCGACGGCGCGACGGGCTGGAAAAGTTTCTGGGAGATCACCTTCCCGCTGATGCTGCCGGTGTCCGTGACCGCGATCCTGATCCGCATCATCTTCAAGCTGAAGCTGGCCGACATCGTCATCACGGTCACTTCGGGCGGGCCGGGGGGCGCGACGGACACTGTCACCAGCTTCATCTTCCGCGAATACCGGGAACGGTCGAACGTGGGCTACGGCACCATGCTGGCGATGGTCTATCTGGTGCTGATCGTCATCGCGATGACGGTGCTGATGAAGCTCGCCAACCGCCTGACGAAACCCCGGACCTGAGGGACAGATGACCGACACCCCCGTCCAGATCTTCCGCGACAGCGACACCGACCGCGGCTTCCGCATGAAGTGGTGGGCCAGCCGGGTCGCGATCTACGGCGTTCTTGTCTTCTGGGCGGTGATCTGCCTGTTCCCGATCTACTGGACCGCGACGACCAGCTTCAAGCTGGCCGCGAACGTGATGCAGGGCCAGATGATCCCCTGGCCCGCCGACTGGACGCCCGAGGGCGACTGGGCAAAGAAGCTGTTCTACGCGCCGAAATGGAAGGGCTGGGAATCCATCGGCCTGTCGCCCCAGACCCTGCAACAGGAAAGCACCGTCCGGGCCGAGTTCCTGAAGCGGTTCGGCAATTCGGCCATCGTCTCGCTGACGGCCTCGACGCTGGCGGTCGTGCTGGGGACGATGGCGGCCTATGGGTTGTCGCGGTTCCGCTACAGGTTCGGCTGGATGAAAAACGACGACATCCTGTTCTTCTTCCTGTCGCAGCTGATCCTGCCGCCCGTCGTGCTCGCCCTGCCCTTCCTGGTCCTTTACAAGGAGCTGGCGCTTCTCGACACCCGGATCGGGCTGATCCTTCTCTACACCCTCTCGGTCCTGCCCATCGTCATCTGGATCATGAAGGACCAGTTCGAGACCATCCCGACCGAGCTGGAGGAAGCCGCGCTGGTGGACGGGCTGTCGATCTGGGGGGCGTTCCTGACGATCATCGTGCCCATCGCCCTGCCCGGCATGGTGGCGGCCTTCATCCTGTCGCTGGTGCTCACCTGGAACGAGTATTTCTTCGCCGCCCTCCTGACCTCGACCCACGCCAATACCCTGCCGGTGATGGTGGCCAGCCAGACCGGGTCGCAGGGGATCAACTGGTGGTCGATGGCGGCGCTGTCCTTCGCGGCGATCCTGCCCCTGATCGTGATCGGAGTCGTGCTGGAGCGGTTCATCATCAAGGGCATGGCGGCGGGGGCCGTGAAGTAGAACCGCGCGCGGCGCGTTTCTGGGCGTCAATGAAATCAAGGGTTTGGCTGTGGGCATTCATGATTTGGTAACACTCTGCGGGCCCGTGCAGACATGCTGAAAGGGATCGACCAGAGACTGTCGGCCGAGGTGGTGCATGTCCTGATGCTGATGGGGCATGGCGATGATCTGGTGATCTGCGATGTCAACCACCCGGCGGCGACCATTGCGGCAGAGACGACCTATGGGCGCCTGATCGACATGGCGGGATGCGACATCCCCACGGCCGCAAGGGCGATCCTGACGCTGATGCCGCTGGATACCTTCGTCCCGGCCCCGGTCCAGCGGATGCAGGTGGTGGGCAACCCGGACGGGCAGGTGCCGATCTTCGCCCGGATGCAGGCGGTCGTCGATCAGGCCGAGGGGCGCCCGGTGCGCATCGCGGCGCTGGAGCGGTTCGAGTTCTACGCCGCCGCCAAGCAAGCCTTCGCGATCATCCGCACCTCGGACTCCGGCCCCTATGGCTGCTTCATCCTGAAGAAGGGCGTGGTGGAGTTGCCCGAGTTGTGATGCCCCGGGGATGCCTCCTCGTGCGCCTTCGGCTTACCGTCGGAGGGTCAGCGAGGAGGGACGAAGTCCACCGACGAGCGGGTTTTCAGGCGAGACCCAGCACCTGCCGCAGATGGGTCAGTGCGATCTGCACGCCCGCTTCTCCCAGTGTGCGGGAGGCCTGATCGGCATCCTCGGTATACCAGTGCCCCCCCTCCAGCGCGCGGTCCATGTCCACCGTGTCGGGGGCAAGCGCCTGCATCAGGGCGGTCTCGCCCTGCCCTGCGTGATCGAAGGGGAAGTCGGCACCCTTGGGAAACAGCGGGTGGATGCGGATCCAGTTGAACGGGTCGGCCCCCTCTGCCTGCCGGGCGTAATAGTCCTGCATCCCCCGGTCGCCCCACCAGCCGGGGCCGCGCGTGCCTTCCAGGAACCGCATGATCGCAGTGCGACCGGCAAGGCGGAAGGCAAGGTCGGTCGGCATCCCCTGATCGAAGCCTTCGGTCTGGTGGTGGATCACGCCACGGATGTTGCGGAAGCCTGCCTTCAAAAGTGCAGTGAACAGCCCCTCGGCCAGTGGCAGGATAGCGCCCGCGTCGATGTGGATCGTGCCGGTCCCTTCCGGCCCCGCGACAGCATGACTTGCCGCGCCATAGGCGAAGGGCGGCAGAGTGATGACGGCATCGCCGAGGCGGTCGAGGACCTCGGTCACCGCCAGAAGGTCCACCCCGGCGGGCAGATGCTGGCCGTGATACTCCAGCACGCCGATGGGCAGGACGACGGGGGTATTCGCCGCGATGGCCTCTTGCAGCTGGTGCGGGCGGAGGCGGGCGAAGTCGGTCACGGCAGGGCCTGCATCAGGTCGCGGGTCTGGGTGTAGAGCCGCTTCCACAGCGGGTATTGCGTGGCATAGGCGGGGACGGCTTCGGGCTGGACCGTGGTCGCGTTCGGGTTCCAGGCCAGGATGTCCTGCGGCTGCGCCGCCCCGATGGCGCAGGCGGCGAGGAAGGCGTCGCCGTAGCTGGCACCGATGGTCTTTTCGCAGACGTGCTGCGGAACGCCGCCGAAGTCGGAGGTGGCTTGCAGCCAGAGCGGGTTCTTCGTGCCGCCGCCGACGGCGAGGACACGGGCGGGGGAGGCGCCGACCTCGGCATAGGTTTCCAGCACATGCGCGGTGCCTGCGGCGATGCCTTCGCAGACGGCGCGGAACAGGTCGGCGCGGGTGTGGGTGAGGTTCAGGCCGAAGAACACGCCGCGGGCGTGCGGGTCGTGGATCGGCGTGCGCTCACCGGAGAAATAGGGCAGGCAGAGGAGGCCCTTGGCGCCCTTGGGGCTTTGGGCGGCCTCGGTGACGAGGGCGGCAAAGTCGGTGTCGCGGGCCAGCTGGTCGCGGAACCAGTGGGTCAGCGTGCCAGAGGTGGCAAGGCCCGCCATCGAGGCATGGGTGCCGGGGAAGAGCCAGGGCGCATACCACAGGCGCGGGTCGCGGACGGGTTCGCCCGTGACCTGGATGATGAAGATGGTCGAGCCATACATCAGCATCATCTCGCCCGGGTTCTGGACGCCGACGCTGACCGCCTCGGCGGCGGCGTCGATGGTGCCGCAGGTGACGGGGGTGCCTTCGGCAAGGCCGGTCTCGGCTGCGGCGGCGGCGGTGATGTGGCCGGCGATCTCGGTGGACCACATGAGGCGCGGGAGTTTGTCGAGGGGGATGATCTCGGGGGCGAGGTCGGCGGTCCAGTCCTGGGTGGTGACGTCGTAAAGGGGCGAGAAGTTGGCGGCGGTGTAGTGGTCGATGACGTATGCGCCGGTCAGCTTCCAGGTGAGGTAGCTGGTCGAGGTCAGGACCTTGGCCGTGCGGGCGTAAAGGTCGGGGTGGGTTTCCTTGAGCCAGAGGATCTTGGGCCCGACGGATTGCGAGGTCAGCGCGTTGCCGCAGCGTTGGTGGATGGTGGCCTCTCCGATCCGGGCGTTCAGGGCGGCGATCTGGTCGGTGGCGCGGGTATCGACGCCGTAGAGGACGCCATTCATCAGGGGTTTGCCTGCGGCGTCCACGGGCAGCATGCAGGGGCCGATGGCAGAGGTGGCGACGGCCTTGATGTCGCTGGGGTTCAGGCCGGACTGGCTGAGGAGGTCGCGGGTGATGTGGACGAAATCGCCCCACCAGTCCTCGTCCGCGCGGTGCTCGGCCCATCCGGCGCGGGGGACGAGCATCCGGTGCGGGCGGGAGGCCTGGGCGGTGATGCGGCCCTTGGCGTCGACGAGGACGCCTTTGGATTCGAAGGTGCCGATGTCGATACCGAGGGTGTGGGTCATCGGGTGAGTTTCAGGTCCGGGGTGATGGCGGAAAGCGCGGTGTCGAGGAGGGTCACGAGGCCTTGCAGGTCTGCCGGGTCCACCACTTCGAGGGCGGAGTGCGAGTAGCGCATCGGGAAGCCGACATCGAGACAGGCGACGCCCTCGGGCCCCGTGAACTGGATGTAGGAAAGGTCGGTGAGGGCTCCGGTATGGGCGGAGCGTTGCAGGGGGAGGTTGGCGGTGGCGGCGGCGGTTTCCAACAGGCGGACGAGGGCGGGGTGGGGGATGACGCCGTTCAGGGTGCCGCGACCGTGGAAGGAGTAGAGCGAGATGCCGGGGCCGCCGCCGAGGGTGACGTCGCCTCGGGCCGTCATGTCGGGGGTGTCGCAGGCGAGGAGGAGGTCGATCTGAAGCGCGATGGCGGGTTGGAGCGCGGTGGCGGCGGGGAGGACGCCGCGGAGGTTGTATTCCTCTTGCACCGACCAGACGAGGTGAAGGATGGGGCCGGGTTTGTGCTGGCGGGCCTCGGCGAGTTTGAGGAGGGCGGCGCAGCCTGCGCGGTCGTCGACCGAGGTGCCGGCGATGCGGCCGTTGGCGAGGGTCAGCGCGCGGGGGAGGTAGGTGACGGGGGTCCCGATGCGGACGCCTGCGGCCTCGGCTTCGGCTTTCGAGGTGAAGCCCGCATCGACGTAGAGCTCGGCGTAGGGGAGGACCTTGTATTTCTCCTCCGGCGAGGTGGCGTGGTGGCTTTTGTTGGCGATGAGGGCGGGGAGGTCCCCGTGGTCGGTGCAGAGGAGGACCGCTTGCGCGGGAAGTGCACGTTCGGGGACGCCGCCGAGGCGTTCGAGGCGGATCAGGCCCGAGGCTTCGATCTTGCGGACGATGAAGCCGAGCTGGTCCATGTGGGTGAAGACCATGACCGGCGGCAGGGCCGAGTCGCCGGGAATCGTGCAGGTCAGGTTGCCGAGGCGGTCGGAGGTGTGCGGCAGGCCGAGGGTGTCGAGGTGTGCTGCGATGGCGGCGGCGACGCGGGTCTCATAACCCGCGAGACCGGGGATCAGCATGAGTTGGGTGGTCAGTTCGGCGACGGAGGGGAGAGTCATTTCCCGCCTCGTGCCGCGCGGGCGCGGGCCATGAAATCGGCGGCGCGGTCGGGGTCGACGGCGGCCCAGGTGTCTCCGCCAACCTTCAGCGCGGAGCCGACGATGCAGCCGTCGGCCACGGCCAGGACATCGGCGATCGTGGCGTGTTTCACCCCGGTGTTGGCGAGGACGGGGGTGGTGGGCAGGACGCGCTTGACGGCTTCGAGGTCCTCCATCCGCGCGGCCTCGCCGGTGATCGCGCCCGAGACGAGGACGGCGTCGGGGATCGAGGAGAAGACGGCGGACCGCGCCCGATCCGGCAGGGGGCGGCGGTCGAGGCTGTCGGCGAATTCGGCCGAGACGTTGTAGAGGCGGGCGACGTCTCCGGCCCCCAGCCGCTGGGCATAGCGGACGGCGGCGCCGGCGTCGGGGGCCCAGATGCCCATGTCAGAGGCATAGGTGCCGGTGAAGATCTCGCGCACGAAGGCGGCACCCGTGGCGGCGGCGACGGCAAGGCTGGCCATCGGGTCCCAAAGCACGTTGACGCCGAAGGGCACGGTGATCTCGTCCCGCAGGCGGCCGATGATGTAGGCCATGGTGGCGGAGGTGGCGGCATCGACGCGCAGCTCGTAGGGCCGGTCGTTTTCGTTGCCGAACATCACCGCGTCGAAGCCTGCGGCTTGCAGCGCGCGCAGGTCGGCGCGGGCGGCGGCGAGGATGCCCTCGACCCCGGCGGCGGCGTCATGCAACGGCGCCCCCGGCGAGGCGCCGAGATGAACCATGGCGATGACGGGCTTGCGGTCGCCGAAAACGGCCTTGAAGCGTGACATTCTCATCCTCCCACGGGGGTCACGCTAACGCGAAAGGCGTTGGACGGGAAGCCGGATCATACTAGCATGTCAGCAGAAACGGAGGCGGGGATGCTGGCCACAAGACACTGGGATCGCCTTGGAAACGGCGGGTTGACCTTTACCGAACTGGGCTTCGGCACGGCGCCTCTGGGCAACCTGTTCCGGGCGATCAGCGACGATGAGGCCCATGCGGTGCTGGAGGCGGCCTGGGAGGGCGGGGTGCGTTATTTCGACACCGCGCCCCTGTATGGGCTGGGGCTGGCCGAGACGCGGCTGAACCGGTTCCTGCGGGGCAAGCCGCGCGACGAATACGTCCTGTCCTCCAAGGTCGGGCGGCTTTTGCGAGCCGTGCCGCCGGGACAGGGCGACGGGGCGGGGAAATGGGTCGATGTGCCCTCGCGCAAGGAGGTCTATGACTACAGCTATGACGGCACCATGCGCAGCCTGGAGTTTTCGCTGGAGCGGCTGGGGCTGGACCGGATCGACATCCTCTATGCGCATGATCTGGACATCTTCAACCACGGCTCGCAGGCGGCCTTGCAGGAACGGCTGGAGGCCTTCATGGCGGGGGGCTACCGCGCACTGGTCGCCTTGCGCGATCAGGGGGTGATCCGGGCCTTCGGCGGCGGGATCAACGAATGGGAGCCCTGCCAGTGGCTGCTGGAGCGCGGCGATTTCGACCTGTTCCTGCTGGCGGGGCGCTATACGCTGCTGGAGCAGGAGGCGCTGGAGAGTTTCCTGCCGCTGTGTCAGGCGCGCGGGGTGGGGATCGTCGTCGGCGGGCCCTACAATTCGGGCGTGCTGGCCGTCGGGCCGAAACCCGGGGTGCATTACAACTATGCGCCCGCGCCGGACTGGGTGCTGGACAAGGCGGCACGTCTGCAAGACGTCTGCGCGGCGCATGGGGTGCGGCTGGTCGATGCGGCGTTCCGGTTCCCCTTGCGGCATCCGGCGGTGGTCTCGGTGATTCCCGGCGGGCAAGGGCTGTCGGAGATGGCGTCGAATTTGCAGGCCGCGCAGGCGGTGATCCCGCAGGCGTTGTGGCAGGCATTGCGGGACGAGGGGCTGATCCGGGCCGATGCGCCGGTCTGAGGGTGGCTCCTGCACCGGCTGCCCCGTCGCACGGGGCAACGACGAGCGGTCTCAGGCGCCGTAAAGCGCGGTCATCACGATGCGGGTGGCGGCGGCGGCGTCCTGACGGGCCTGGGCTGCGGCCAGATCGGCGTTGCCCGCAAGGTCCCGCGCGATGGCGCGCAGGCGGTCGGTCGCGGCGATGTTCGCCCGCGCCTCGCCGACCGGATCGGTGCCGCCATGGTCGGGGAAGGTGTCGAAGTAGATCACCCCGTCATAAGCAAGACGGTCCAGCGCCACGAAGAGTTCGACGGTCTGGACTGGATGCACCGAGCCCGCGATGAGGCCATCGTCGCGCTTGCCGTAGCCGTCGTTCAGGTGGACGCCGAGGATGCGGCTGTGACGGCCCGCAAGCATCGCCGCACGGGCGGGCATCTCCTGGGCAAAGAGCATGTGGCAGAAGTCGAGCGTGACCCCGGTGTTGGGCCGGGCGACCTGCGCCAGGGCCAGCAGCGTCGTCGCCATGTCGGGCATGACCACATGGGCGCGGGGTTCGTTGGGCTTGTATTCCACGGCGATGTCGATGGCGGGGTTGTGGTCGGCGACCTCGGCGATGGCCGAAATGCTGTCGTCCCACATCCGGGCGTAATCGGCCTGGAAGGAATAGTCGAAGCCGTCCTGCCCGAGCCAGAGCGTCATCAGCCGCCCGCCCATCGCCGCCAGCGCGTCGATCCCGCGTTTCGTGAGGTCGATGGCGGCGCGGCGCACCGAGGGATCGGGGTGGCTGAAGGCCCCGAGGCGGAAGCCCGGATCGGTGTAATAGCGCATGGCAAGGCCGTTCAGCGCCATTCCGTGGTCGGAAAGAATGCGGGACAGTTCGGCCGGGGCATGATGGTCGAAATGATCGGGGAAGTTCAGGTCGGCGGCATCGAGGCCCCCGACCTGCGCGGCGGCAGCGATCATCTGGGCCACCGTGTCGCCCTTCCGCTTGAAGGCGTTCAGGCGGGTGGCATAGCGGGGCTTGTTCGGGATCATGGGGCTGCGAAAAGCTCGGGGTGGGCGCGTTCGAGGGGCGCGAGGTAGGTCAGAAGCTGGCGCAGATGGTGCTGGACGGCAAGGCGGGCGGCGGGCGGGTCATGCGCCTCGAAAGCGGCAAGGATCGCGCGGTGTTCGTCGAGCGTGGCCTGAAGGCGGCCCTCCACCGGCAGGATCAGCTGGCGCGCGCGGTGCACCGACAGCCAGGCGGTCTGCGCGACCTGCGGCAGGTGGGGAAAGCCGGTGAAGGACAGCATCATCTCGTGCATCTGGCCGTCCAGCGCCATGAAGCCCTGCCGGTCGCCATCGGCCACCAGGGCCTCTTGCAGGCGCAGGGTGCGGCGCAGGTCGCGCAGCTGGTCCTCGGTGATCCGTTCGGCCACGAGTTCGGCGGCGGCGACCTCGATCGCCTCGCGGATGAAGGCGCCTTCGCGGATGTCGGTCATCGACAGGCGGGTGACGAAGGTGCCGGCCTGGGGGATGACGTCGACAAGGCCATCCGCCGCCAGCCGTGCCACCGCATCGGCCACGGGGCTGCGCGAAACCCCCAGACGCTCGCAGATCTCGGGCTTGCGGATGCTGTCGCCGGGGCGGAAGGCCAGCGTGAGGATCGCCTCTTTCAGGCTTTGATAGACCCGCTGGCCGAGAGAGCCCTGAAATCGGTCGAGAGGCGTCAGCAGGGCCGCGCCATTCTGGTCTTGTGGTCCGGTCGGGGGCCCTTGTAGCATGCTAACATGTTAGACTCAGGCAGGCCACTGTCAACGGAAAGTGGCCGCCCCAGGGGTGATGCGATGGCCGATGTGACGATCCGACTGCACGCGACGGACAACTTGGTGATTGCGCTGGCGAACCTTGCCGGGGGGGCGGAGGTGCCGGGGGTGCCGGTGCCGCTGCCGGGTCCGGTGCCGCGCGGGCACAAGGTGGCGACGCGGGACATCGCAAGGGGCGAGATCGTCCTGCGCTATGGCCAGTCGATCGGCCAGGCGACCGAGGACATCCCGGCGGGCGCGCATATCCACAGCCACAATCTGGGGATGGGGCCGCACAGCACGGATTATGCGATCGGGCAAGGCGTGGTGCCCCTCGAACCCCTGCCGATGCGGGAGTTCATGGGGTATCACCGCGCCGACGGGCAGGTGGGGACGCGGAACTACATCGGCATCCTGACCTCGGTCAACTGTTCGGGGTCCGTCGCGCGCTTCATCGCCGAGGCAGCGGAGAAGGACCCGGTCCTGTCGTCCATGCCGAACATCGACGGTTTCGTGCCCATCGTCCACAACACCGGCTGCGGCATGTCGGGGGTGAACGAGGGCTATGACACGCTGATGCGCACGCTGAAGGGCTATGCGCGGAACGCGAATTTCGGCGGCATCCTGCTGGTGGGTCTGGGCTGCGAGGTGATGCAGGTGCCGGACCTCGTCGGGCAGGGGCGCCTGCGGCCTGACGGCAATTTCCGCTACATGACGATTCAGGGCACGGGCGGCACCCGCGCGACGATTGCCAAGGGGCTGGAGGTGCTGCGCGAGATGGCGGAGGTGGCCTCCTGGGTCGCCCGCGCACCGGCGCCGGTGTCGAAGCTGGTGATCGGGCTGCAATGCGGCGGGTCGGACGGATACAGCGGCATCACGGCCAACCCCGCACTAGGCCATGCCAGCGATCTGCTGGTGCGGATGGGCGGCACGACGATCCTGTCCGAGACGCCGGAAATCTATGGGGCAGAGCATCTTCTGACCCGCCGCGCGGTCAGCCGCGAGGTCGGGGAAAAGCTGATCGAGCGCATCCGGTGGTGGGAGAACTACACCGCGATCAACGGCGGCGAGATGGACAACAACCCCTCGCCCGGCAACAAGCGCGGCGGCCTGACGACGATCCTGGAAAAGTCGCTGGGCGCCGTGGCCAAGGGCGGCACCGCGCCGCTGGCCGGGGTCTACAAGTTCGCCGAGCCGATCACCACGCCCGGTTTCGTCTACATGGACAGCCCCGGCTACGACCCGTGCAGCGTCACCGGCCAGATCGCCAGCGGGGCCACGCTGATCGTGTTCACCACCGGGCGCGGGTCGGTGTCCGGCTACAAGCCCAGCCCCTGCATCAAGCTGGCGACGAACAACGAGATGTATCAGCGGATGGCCGAGGACATGGACATCAACTGCGGCGACATCATCGACGGGGTCAGCATCGCGGCGAAGGGCGCCGAGATCCTGGAGAAGATCATCGCCGTCGCCTCGGGCGAGCGGACGCTGTCCGAACAGCTGGGCTTCGGCGGGGCGGAGTTCGTGCCCTGGCAGATCGGCGCGGTGATGTAGGGGCTAAAGCCGGTAGAAGGCCCGTGCCGTCTCGGCGTAAATCTGCCGCTGTTCGGTTTCTGACAGGTCGCGGATCAGGTCATCGACCAGCGCGACCCAGGCGGGATAGGTCAGCCGCAGGGTCGAGACCGGCCAGTCGCCGCCGAACATGATCCGGGACGGCCCGAAAGCCTCGAGCGCGACATCCATGTAGGGGCGCAGGGTTTCGGGCGTCCAGTCCGCGCCTGCCTCGGTTGCGACGCCGGAGAGCTTGCAGACCACGTTCTCGCGCCTTGCCAGGTCGCGCATCTGGTCGGCCCAGGGCTGCATCAGCCCCGCCGCGATGCCGGGTTTGGCGATGTGGTCCAGCACCATCGGAACGTTCGGGCAGGCATCGGCCAGACCGATCGTCGCCTGCAACTGCGGGTGCTTGAGGCAGAGGTCGAACGTCAGCCCATAGTCGGCCAGCGCCCGCACGCCCGCCACGAAATCGGGGCGCAGGCACCAGGCGGGGTCGGGCTGGTCCTGATAGATGCGCCGGACACCGCGCACCTTTTCGATCCCCGCCAGCCGCTCCAGATCGGCGCGGACCGCGTCGCCCCGCTCCAGCGCCGCATTGCAGACCATCGCGGCGATGCGCGGTTCTTCCTGTGCCCAGGCCAGCACGGCTTGCGCCTCGGCAAAGGCCTGATCGATGGCGGCATCGCATTCCAGAAAGACCAGCGCCTCGATGTCGATCCCCGCACTTGCCGCCTGGAAATCTGCGGGCAGGAAGGGCCGGTCGAGCGGCGGAAACAGCCAGGGATAGGTCAGCCGCTGCGGGTCCCACAGATGCAGGTGGCTGTCGATGATCGGGAAGCGGGGCATCCTGGCCTCGTGTGATCGGGTCTTGCCGGATGCTACACCGGCAGCGCCCGTCGGGGAAAGCTCTGTCGCGGGATCAGGTTCGGTCCGGCGGCGCTGAGGCGGCCTTGCCGGACACATGCAGGGCTGCGGCGTCCGAGGCCGCGTGACAGGCGTCGACCAGCGACTGGCCAAGCGCCAGTCTGGCGGCCAGAGTGCCGGTGAAGCAATCGCCGGCACCGTGTGTGCTGACGACCGCGACCTTGCGCGCCGGGATGGCGATGGGTTCGCCCCCCGCCGTGCAGAGCGCCAGACCCTGCGCCCCCGCAGTGACGACGACGTTGCGGTAGGCCCCGGCCAGAGTGGTCGCGGCCGCCACCGCCGAGGCAAGGTCGGTGACCGTCGCGGCGCCGGACATCTCTGCCTCGACCGCGTTGACGACCAGCACGTCGACCAGCTTGCGCAATTCGTCCGGCACCGCGCGCGCCGGGGCCGCGTTGAGGATGACCGTCACATCCCGCCCCCGCGCCGCCCGGGCTGCGGCCAGATTCACCGCCTCGGGGATTTCGTTCTGAAGCACGAGGGCCCGCACGTCCGTCCACAGCGCCGGATCGGCCAGAGCCGCCGGATCGATCCGCAGGTTGGCCCCCGAGACGATGATCGCGGCGTAGTCCCCGCTGCGATCCTGGATCGCCACGCTCATCCCCGAGCCTGTGCCGTCGATCTGCCGGACAAAGCGGCGGTCGACCTGCGCTGCGTCCAGAGCGTCGAGGAGAAACGCCCCGAACCCGTCGCACCCCACCGCGCCGACCATGCGGGACCGCGCTCCGGCCTGCCCGGCGGCGACGGCCTGGTTGCCGCCCTTGCCGCCGAACTTCGGATACCAGCGCGTCCCGACCGCCGTCTCGTCAACCCTGGGCAGGTGATCGGACTCGACCATGATGTCGTGGTGCAGCGATCCGACGACCAGAACCACGGGCAGGTGCGGCGACATGAGCTCTCCCTCTCAGTCCGGGCCATCGGAAGACGAGGGGGCTGACGATCCCCCCCGCTGCGCGGTTTTGCCCAGTGCAGGCCGCAACCATGCACCGGACAGCCGGACGGCGCCAAGAGCCAGCTTCGGGGACCGGACGGACCGGGGGCCGGATGCGTCCAGCCCCCGCGCCATCGCAAATCACGCCGGAGCTGGGGATTTTCGTGTAAACTTGAATATGTGGGCGCTGCCCATGAATAGCCTTCTGACTTTTTTTCGAGTTGATAAGCAGATGAAACGCCCGCAAGTCTTTGTCACGCGGCCGATTTTGCCGCCCTTCTCGGATCTATGGCCCTTGCGGCATACCTTGGGGTCGAGCACATCTCGATCGTGAACAATGGCTCGATTTGACTTCTTTTGTCGCTTCGGCATTTTGGAATTGCCGGAGAAATAATCACACCGCCCTTTTCGTTCGTGGCGACCAGCCATGCGATCCGCTGGGCGGGCGCCACGCCGGTCTTCGCCGACATCGACCCGGTGACGCTGAACCTGGACCCCGCGGCGGTGGAAGCCGCGATCACCGACCGCACCGAGGCGATCCTGGCGGTGCATTGTTACGGGGTGCCCTGCAACACGGCGGCTCTTGCGGCCATCGCCAGCCGCCATGGGCTGAAGCTGATCTACGATGCCGCACATGCCTTCGGGGTGCGGCGCGGCGGGCGGCCGATTGTCGCCGAGGGCGATCTGTCGGTTCTCAGCTTTCACGCCACCAAGGTCTTCAACACCTTCGAGGGCGGCGCGATCATCTCGCCGGATCGCGAAACCAAGGTCGCGCTTGATCGCCTGGGCAACTATGGGATCCTTGACGAAGTCACGGTGCTTGAAACCGGGCTCAACACCAAGATGAGCGAGCTGAACGCCGCCGTCGGCCTGGCGCTTCTGCCGCATATGGATGCCGCCTTTGCCGCGCGCGACAGGGTTGCAACACGCTATTGGGAGGCGCTGTCGCAAGTCGAGGGCGTGACCTGCCTGTGCCCCCCGGGACAGAAGGGGCACAATTCCTACGCCTTTCCGGTCCTGGTCGGCGAGGCCTATCCGATGACCCGCGACGGTCTGTACCAAAGGCTGCGGGAGCACGACCTGTTCGCGCGGCGCTACTTCTACCCGCTGATTTCCGACATGCCGATGTATCACCATCTTCCCTCGGCCGCGCCAGATGCCCTGACCGTTGCGCGCCGCGCCGCCGACCGGATCCTCTGCCTGCCGCTTTATCCCGATCTGGATCCGGTCGACCTGGATCGGGTCATCGAGGTCATCCGTCGGCCATGACCCTGAATACTGCCCTGCTTCAGAGAGGCTTGCGCCGTCTGATCGGGGGCAGGCTTGCGGATTTTCACGCCCTTGCTGTCGAAAGCTGGGACCTTTGTCCCGAGGAAGACGCCGAGGGGCGTCCGGCCATCTTCCCCCCCGGGGCGATCGAACGGGTCAGCCGCCTGTCGCCGTGGCGCGACTGGGACGTTGAACAGTCGCTGATCGCAGGTGCGCCCGGGCGTCATTCCGCGACCCGCGCCCATGTGTTCACGAATGCGGTCCTTGCGGGTGCCTACCTTTACTGCGGTCGGGGCACCCTTCGCATCGGCCACGGACCGCAGCGGATCCTCGATCCCGACCTGCCCCGGCGACAGCGGATTGCCGAGGCGCATCTTGTGGCCTCATGGACCGGGGCGGACTTCTTCGGGAACTTCCTGCTTGACACCTTTCCGCTGGAGATGATCCCGCCGGAAGGCGCCGTCCGGCTGGGCGCCAGGTCGAAAGCCTTTGGCCATGCCGCAGGCTACCGAGCGCTTCTGGACCTGCCCGCGCCCGATCTTCCCGATCACGCCCGGGTGGATCGTCTGATCCTCTACAGCGACTTCGCGCAGAATTCCTTCAAGGCGGCCCGCTACCGGACCCTCCGAGCCCGTCTGCGGCAGGCGGTCGGGTCGGCCCGGGCACCGGCCGGGGTCTTCCTGCGCCGCGGCAGCGATGGCGAGCGTCGGGAGCTGGTCAACGAGGCGGCGCTGATCGACCTTCTCACCACGCAGGGCTTCGACATTCTCGACCTGAACCGCCTGGATGCTTCCGAGATCGCGCGCCGGTCGCTGGACGCAAGGATCGTGGTCGGCGTCGAGGGCAGCCATCTTTCCCATGCGATCTATTCGATGGCGGACGCTGGCGCCTTCCTGGTGATCCAGCCCCCCGACCGTTTCGCGCTGCCCTACAAGGAATTCGCCGACCGGATGGGCATGACCTTCGGCTTTGTCGTCGCCCATCCCGCCGAGGGCGGCTTTTCCGTCGATCCTGACGAGATTCGCCTGATGCTGGACCGGCTTTCCTGATCGGGGGTTCGAATGTGCACACCGAATTGATCCTGTTGCCTTCCCTCTCTGCCAGCCGCGGACCACGGGGCGGGCTGGAGTTGACACGGAAATACATGACCGGGGCCGCCGAGTATGCGCGGCACTGGCCCGGCCCGGTCACCAGTCTGGTCCGCCTGTCCGAAACCCGGACGACCGACATGGATCATGCCGAGCATTTCCCGGGGGAGAGCGAGACCGGCCTTGAGGTCCGCCCGCAGGATCCCGAGGAAATGGCCCGGCGGTTGTCCTCGGCCGCGGCGGTGGTCGCACTCTTGTCGCGCCCGGAACGCGCGACGGCGAAGCTCTGCCACAAGCTTGGCGTGCCGGTGATCTTCGTCAGCGAATACTCGCCCTGGACCGAGCGGCAGATCATGGCGGCCGAGGTGTCGAACCCGGTGATCCGGTTACGGCGCAACCTGGCTCTGGCGGACCGAGCGTATGCGCCGCAACGAGCTTTTGCCGATCGCCGCCGGGTTGCAGTGCAGCGGAACCCCGACCTACGACACCTATGCGGGGCTTTGCCGCGACACGCTTCTGTTCTTCGACAACCGTGTCCGGCAGGAAGCCATCATCGACGACGCGGCACTTGCCGCCAAGGTGACGGCGCTTCGGCAGGGTCGCCCGCTGCGGCTGGTCTTCGGTGGACGCTTCGTGGCGATGAAGGGGGTGCTGGAACTGCCGCGCGTGGCCGCCGAACTGGCGCGCAAGGGGGTTCCGTTCAGCCTCGATGTCTACGGATCGGGCCCCCTGGCCGAAGCGCTCGACGCCCGCATCCGCGCCGAGGGCTTGAACGACCGCATGGCCCTGCGCGGGGTGCTTGATTTCGAGACCGGCTGGATCCCCTATCTGCGCGAGAACGCCGACATTTTCGTCNGTTCATCGCCAAGCGCGCGACCAGCGTGGAAGAGGTGAACGCGGCGATCAAGGCGGCTGCCGATGGTCCGCTGAAGGGGATCCTGGGCTATACCAACGAGAAGCTGGTGAGCAGCGACTTCAACCACGACCCGCATTCCAGCGTCTTCCACATGGATCAGACCAAGGTGATGGACGGGACCTTCGTGTCGATCCTGTCCTGGTATGACAACGAATGGGGCTTCTCCAACCGCATGGCTGATACGGCCGTGGCGATGGGGAGGCTCCTGTGATCCGCGCCGTCTCTGATATCGACGTGGCCGGCAAGCGGCTGGTGGTGCGCGCCGATATCAACGTGCCCATGGCCGATGCGGCCTGACGCGCTGATCTTCGACGTGGACGGCACGCTTGCCGAGACCGAGGAGCTGCACCGCCGCGCCTTCAACGAGACCTTCGCCGAGGCGGGCCTGACCTGGCGATGGAGCCGCGCGGACTATCGCATCCTGCTGCGCACCACCGGCGGCAAGGAACGCATCGCGGCCTTTCTGACGCGCGAGGGGCTTGATCCCAGGGCGGTGGACATCCCGGCGCTGCACTATGCCAAGACCGCCCGCTATGGTGCGTTGATGGCGGCGGGCGCGATCGGCCTGCGCCCCGGCGTGGCCGAACTGATCGACCGGGCGCGGCGGGCGGGCCTGCGGCTGGCGGTGGCCACCACCACCTCGCGCCCGAATGTTGAGGCGCTGACGCTGGCCGTCTGGAAAAGGCCCGCCGCCGAGGTCTTCGACGTGCTGGCCTGCGGCGACGAGGTGGCGGCCAAGAAGCCCGACCCCGAGATCTACCGTCTTGCGCTGGTGCGCCTTGGCCTGTCGCCCGCTTCCTGCCTCGCCTTCGAGGACAGCCGCAACGGGCTTCTGTCGGCGCTCGGTGCGGGGCTTGCATGCATCGTCACCCCGTCGGCCTATACCGAAGGCGAGGATTTCCGCGGCGCCCGCGCCGTGCTGCCCGATCTTTCATCGTTCACGCTGGAGACCTGAGCCATGGCCGTATCTCCTCCCGTCTGCGATTTCGGCTGGAAGGCCCCCGACTTCGCCCTGCCCGGCACCGACGGGCGCATCTGGCGGCTGGCCGACATCGCCGGGCCGAACGGCACGCTCGTCATGTTCCTCTGCAACCACTGCTCCTATGTGCTGGCGGTGCTTTTCGGGATCCTGCGCAATGCGCGCGACCTTCAGGCCCTCGGCATCGGCGTGGCGGCGATCTGTTCGAACGATGCCGCGCAGTATCCCTGGGACGGGTTCGAGGCGATGCAGCGCATGGCGCAGGAGAAGGGCGTCCCCTTCCCCTATCTTCACGACGAAAGCCAGGAGGTTGCCCGCGCCTGGGGGGCGTCCTGCACGCCGGACTTCTTCGGCTTCAACGCGGCGGGGGAACTTCAGTATCGCGGGCGGCTCGATGCCTCGGGTCGGAACCCCGCCCCACCCGATGCCCGGCGCGAGCTTTACGAGGCGATGCGGCAGATTGCAGAAACCGGAAGTGGGCAGCGCGACCAGCTTCCTGCGAGGGGCTGCTCGATCAAGTGGAAGGCCGCGTGATGGGGGCGATCGTCTTCGACCTCGACGGCACGCTGGTGGACAGCGCCCCCGACATCGCCGCCGCCGCCAACCGGATGCTGGCCGATTTCGGCCTTGCCCCTCTGCCCGAGCCGCAGCTCCGTGGCTTCATCGGCCATGGCATCCCCAGTCTCGTCGGCAAGGTGATCGCGGCCTGCGGCCTTGACCCGGCGCTGCTGCCCGAGATGAACGCCCGGATGGTCGCGCAGTACGCGGCGCGCCCTGCCACGCTTACACGGCCCTATCCGGGGGTGGTCGAATGTCTCCAGACCCTGACCGGGCAGGGCCACCGGCTGGGCCTTTGCACCAACAAGGATCGCGCTATCGCCGTGCAGATCCTTCACGCGCTGGACATTGCCCGATTCTTCGCCGCTGTGGTCGGTGGCGACAGCCTTCCGCAACGCAAGCCCGACCCGGCGCCCCTGCACCACACCTTTGCCCTGCTGGGCGCCGAGCCGCTTCTCTACGTCGGTGACAACGAGGTGGATGTCGAAGCGGCCGAAGCCGCGGGGCTGGACCTTGCCATCTACACCGGGGGCTACCGCAAGACCCCGGTCAACGAGCTGCCACACCGCTTCGCCTTCGATGATCACAGTCTGTTGCCGTCGGTCGTCTCCGGGATGTGAGCGGGTCAGGCTCAGGCGTTTGGGGAGGATGTCCGTGGCCCCCGGTGGGAAACCTGCGGCGATCATGGTTGATGCATCCCCGCGCCCCTGCTCGGCGCGAGCGAGACCGGGGTGGTGGTCTTCATCCGGACCCGGCTCCGTCGCACAAATCGGCTGAGGGGATTCATGTTGTGACTCCAGCATGATAGCCGGGGTAAATGAGCAGACCCACATCCCCCTCAGACAACCCGTCCTTCGACCGGATCAGCGGGCCGGTGTCGTGCGCTCCGACGATGACCGGGGCGTTGGACCAGACCACGGCCGCCGCGTTCAGGCTGGGCATGGCCTTGGGGAACTGCTCCGACCGGATGGTGCGGGCGAGCCGGGGCCCGAGGCCCGCGCCGGTGATCTGCAGCCGCCAGGCGGCCTTCAGCCCGGTTCCGGCCTCGCGGATCGCAGCCGACACTGCGCGTTCCCCAGCGGCGACCCTGGCCGCCATCATTGCGGCGATGTCGGGATCGATGTCGAGCATGAGCTTCATCGCGGTCACGCCGGACGCAGGTCGACAGTCCAGACCAGCCGCTCGCGGTCGCGGACGGGCTCGCCCTGGATGAGGAAGGCGTCGCCGTCGATCTCGATCCGGTCGCCGGGGCGCGGGGCGCGCACCTCGGCGACGCGCATATCGATCCGGGTGGTCTCGGACCAGAGCAGGGCGTCTCGCCGTCATCTGCATCGAGCCCGAGGACGCGAACACCGCGCCCATGGGCGCCAACGACGCGCCGAGCGACACGCCCGTGCCGGATACATCCACCGAACCCCAAGCCGCGCCCAAGGCGCGCAGGCCGCGCGAGGGCACCAAGCAGGCCACCCTGATCGCCATGCTGCGCACGCCGGACGGCGCGACCATCGAGGAGATCATGGCCGCTGCGGGCTGGCAGTCGCATTATGCCGATTTTCGGATTATGCCGATGTAGGGCTGCAAGCCATTGTTTCTGGTGGGGATCGCTGTGGAGGGATCGGCATAATCAGAGGGCTTCTAGGAAGGCGAGGAGTTTGTCGTTCGGTCGGGAGTGGCCGGGTTTGGTCGTGATCGGGGCTGTTATTGCCAAGGCGCGCTCCTTGATCTGCAGATCCGCGTGCAGGTAGATTTGGGTTGTTTCGATCTGTTCGTGGCCGAGCCAGAGCGCGATCACGGATGTATCGATGCCGGCCTGCAGCAATCGCATCGAGGCGGAATGGCGCAGGACATGCATGGTCACGGACTTTTGCGCCAGCGACGGACAGGCGTCGATGGCCTTCTGGACGTATTTTGCCAGCCTGTGTCCAAGGGCATCACGGCTGAGGGCGCGGCCGGTCTGCGTGGGGAACAGCGGGGCCGCCCGCTGACCGGCGCGCTCGGCCAGCCAGACGCGCAGATGGGCGATGGTGCCCGAGGTCAGCGGCGTGATCCGCTGCTTTCGCCCCTTGCCGTGGCAACTCACATGCGCGCCAGCGCCGAGATGTGTCAATCGGCATCCAATCGGGACCCCTGATCGGCGTCCAGAAGGGCCCCCTCTTTCGGAGCGGGAGCTGGCCCGAGGCGGCGTAGCTTTCCAGCTTGCGCAGCCGTCTCGGGCCAGCGTTTCAGCCGGGCTCAGACGCGGGTTTTGAGGCGTCAGCTTTCGTTGCCGGTTTCGACGATGTCGCAGTGATGGGTGAGGCGGTCGAGCAGCGCGGTCGTCATCTTGGCGTCGCCGAAGACCGTCGGCCATTCGCCGAAGGCAAGGTTGGTGGTGACGATGACCGACGTCTGTTCGTAGAGCTTGCTGATCAGGTGGAACAGGAGCTGCCCGCCGGATTGGGCAAAGGGGAGATAGCCCAGTTCGTCCAGGACGACGAAGTCGAGGCGCATCAGGTGTTCGGCCAGCCGCCCGGCGCGCCCGGCGCGGGCTTCGGCTTCCAGCTTGTTGACCAGATCCACGACGTTGAAGAAGCGGCCGCGGGCTCCGTTGCGGATGACGGCCCGCGCGATGGCGACGGAGATGTGGGTCTTGCCCGTGCCGGTCCCGCCGACCAGCACGACATTGCGCTGCTGGTTCAGGAACTCCCCTCGGGCCAGATCACGCACCAGCGTCTCGTTGATCGGCGTCCCGTCGAAGGTGAACTCCTCGATCTCGCGGGCGAAGGGCAGCTTGGCGACGGTGATCTGGTATTTGACCGAGCGCGCCTTCTTCTCGTTGATCTCGGCGGCCAGCAGGTCGCTGACCACCCTCTGGGGTTCGTGCTGCCGCCGGACGGCCGTGGCCATCAGTTCGTCGTAGGCCGCCCGCATGCCGAAGAGCTTGAGGTCGGCCATCGCGGCAAGGATCTCGGCACGCTCCATCATCCAGCCCTCCGCAGCAGGTCATAGCGGGCGCAGTCCGCGACGGGTTCATGGACAAGGCGCAGCGCGGGTGATGTCAGCAGCAAGGGCGGCGGCGCTGGATCGCGACGGCGTGCCAGGATGTTGAGGATGACATCGGCGGAATGGACGCCCTGCGCGATGGCTTCGGCACAGGCGGCCTCTACTGCGGGCAGGCCTTCGGTCAGCACGGCGGCAAGAATGTCGACCATCTGCCGATCGCCGTCATCGACGCCATTCAGCTTGCGGCGCACCTTCTCCAGGGCGCCGGGCAACACCCAGTCCTTGAAGGGCGCGCCGTTGCGCAGCGCACCGGGCTTGCGCACCAGAACCGGCACATAGTGCCACGGATCGTAGATGGTCCGACCCCGGCCAAAGCAGCGGGGGTGATCCCCGACAAGACGGCCGTCCTGCCGGATCTCGATGCGTTCGGCATAGGCCCGGATCCCGACCGGCCGCCCCACCGCGCTGGCCATCACCGAGTATTCGTTGTTGTCGAACCGCACGAGGCAGGTCTTGGACACGGCCGCAGGCACGGAATGGAAGCCGTCAAAGCGACCGGCACAGGGCACGAGCTGCGCGCGTTCCGCCTCAAACACCTCCCACACGGTCCTGTCTGTCATCTCCGGGTGCGGATTGGCCCTGGCCCAGGCGATGCACTTGTCGATCAGAAGCGCGTTCAGCTCCTCGAAGCTCTTCACCCGCAGGCGAGGAGAGAAGAAGCGCTGGCGGACGGTGCCGACCTGGCTCTCGACCTGTCCCTTCTCCCAGCCCGACGCCGGGGTGCAGGCGACCGGATCCACAAGATAATGGCCACATATCTGCAGGACGCGGCGGTTGTAGGCCCGGTTCTTGCCTGTGAATATCGCATCCACAGCCGTCTTCATGTTGTCGTAGATTCCGCGCGTGCAGGTGCCCTTGAAGAAGGCGAAGGCCCTGTCATGGGCGTCGAACACCATCTCTTGCGTCTCGCGCGGGTAGGCACGGACGAAGAACATCCGGCTGCGGCAGAGCCGGACATGGGCTACCTTCACCGTCACGGTGACGCCGTCGATCAGCACCACCTCATGGCTCCAGTCGAACTGGT
>NZ_QMJY01000010.1 GCF_003574395.1 Tabrizicola thermarum | reverse complement strand
TGGAGGCGGGTACCGGAATCGAACCGGTCTACACGGATTTGCAATCCGCTGCGTAACCTCTCCGCCAACCCGCCGCGAAGGTGGGGACGGGATAGCCGAAGCGTCCGGGCTCTGCAAGGGCAATGGCGGGGCAATCCGGGCCGGGGCGGGCTTGACTTGCGCCGGGTCGGCGCGGATTGTCCGGCGCAAGCGTGCTGGGAAGGGCTTACGTGCAGAAGATCCTCATCACCGGAACCGCCGGATTCATCGGCTTTCACCTTGCGCGGGCCTTGCTGGCGGCGGGCCACAGCGTGCATGGCTACGACGGCATGACGCCCTATTACGACGTCCGGCTGAAGGAACAGCGCCACGCGATCCTGAAGGCCATGCCCGGTTTTGCCGCGACCGAGGCGATGCTGGAGGACATGCCGACGCTGACCCGCGTGGCCGAGGCTTTCGCCCCGGATGCGATCATCCACCTCGCCGCCCAGGCCGGGGTCCGCTACAGCCTGACGCATCCGCGATCCTATATCGAGACGAATTTCACCGGAAGTTTCAACGTGTTGGAGATCGCAAAGGCCCTGAGGGTCAAGCACCTGATGATCGCTTCCACCTCCTCGGTCTATGGTGCCAACCCCGAAATGCCGTTCCACGAGACCGACCGCACCGACCACCCGCTGACGGTCTATGCCGCGACCAAGAAGGCGGTCGAGAGCCTTGCCCATTCCTACGCCCATCTCTGGGGCCTGCCGGTCACGCTGTTCCGGTTCTTCACCGTCTACGGGTCGTGGGGCCGCCCCGATCTGGCCTATTTCAAGTTCACCAGGGCGATCCTGGAGGGTGAACCGATCGACGTCTACAACCGGGGTGAGCTCTGGCGCGACTTCACCGCTGTCGATGACCTGGTCGAGGGGCTGACCCGCCTCATCCCCCTTGCCCCGCCCGCACCGGGCGCCCGCCCTGCGCCGGTCGAGGGCGACAGCCTGAGCCCCGTCGCCCCCTGGCGCGTGGTGAACATCGGCAATTCCGACAAGATTCACCTGATGGACTTCATCCGCACGCTGGAAGCCCTTCTCGGCCGGAAGGCGATCCTGAACCTTCTGCCCATGCAACCCGGCGACGTCCCCGCCACCTGGGCCGACTGCGCGCTGCTCGAACGCCTCACCGGCTTTCGGCCCCGGACCGACCTTGCCACCGGGTTGCAACCCTTTGTCGACTGGTACCGCGAGTACACCCGGACCTGACTGGCCCTATCGGCAGCCATTGTCTGGTCCTAAACCTTGACCGCGGCAGGCCTCATACTGCCGCGCGAAACCGAAAGGACCGCTCTCATGGAAGACTATGCAGGCCTGAACGACATCGGCGCCGTGGTCGAGGCCGACCGCGCGCATGTCTGGCACCATCTGTCGCAGCACAAACAGTACGAAACCGTCGATCCCCGCGTCATCGTGGAAGGCAAGGGGATGCGCGTCTGGGATGCCAAGGGCAAGGAACATATCGACGCGGTCTCCGGCGGGGTCTGGACCGTCAACGTGGGCTATGGGCGTGAGCGGATCGCCAATGCCGTCCGCGACCAGCTTTTGAAGCTGAACTATTTCGCCGGGTCGGCAGGCTCGATCCCCGGCGCCATGTTCTCCAAGGCCTTGACCGAGAAGATGCCGGGCCTGACCCGCGTCTATTACAACAACTCCGGCTCCGAGGCGAACGAGAAGGTCTACAAGATGGTGCGCCAGATCGCGCACCGGCACCATGGCGGCAGGAAGTGGAAGATCCTTTACCGCGACCGCGACTACCACGGCACCACCATCGCGGCCCTTGCCACTTCGGGCCAGGACCAGCGCGCCATGCAATACGGGCCGTTCCCCGACGGCTTTGTCCGCGTGCCGCACTGCCTGGAATACCGCAAGCAGTGGGACGTGGAGAACTACGGCCAGCGCGCCGCTGACGCCATCGAGGAAGTCATCCTGCGCGAAGGCCCCGACACGGTCGGCTGCCTGATCCTGGAGCCGGTGACCGCCGGCGGCGGCGTCATCGTCCCGCCGCAGGGCTATTGGGAGCGGGTGCAGGAAATCTGCAAGAAATACAACATCCTCTTGGCGATTGACGAGGTCGTCTGCGGCGTGGGTCGCACCGGCACATGGTTCGGCTATCAGCACTACGGCATCAAGCCCGACTTCGTGACCATGGCCAAGGGGGTGGCCTCGGGCTACGCCGCGATCTCCTGCACCGTGACCACCGAGGCCGTCTTCGAGATGTTCAAGGACGACGCCTCGGATCCGCTCAGCTATTTCCGCGACATCTCCACCTTCGGCGGCTGCACCGCGGGGCCTGCGGCGGCGCTGGAGAACATGAAGATCATCGAGGAAGAGGGGCTTTTGCAGAACACGCTCGACATGGGCGACTACTGCCTCGACCGCTTGCGCGCGCTGATGGACAAGCACAAGGTCATCGGCGACGTGCGCGGCAAGGGGCTGTTCCTCGGGGCGGAACTGGTGGCGGACCGCGCGACCAAGGAACCCGCGCCCGAAAAGATGGTCCAGGCTGTCGTCGCCGACTGCATGGCGCAGGGGGTGATCATCGGCGCCACGAACCGCAGCCTGCCGGGGTTGAACAACACGCTGTGCCTGAGCCCGGCTCTGATCGCGACGAAGGATGATATCGACGAGATCACCACGGCAATCGATGGGGCACTGACCCGGGTGTTCGGGTAGGGACTGAAGCCCTTTGCGGCTGGAGAGGGTGCCCGGAGACGGGCACCCTTTTGTCTTGCCCGGAACCGGGGGGCGACGCGGGTCATTGCGGCGTTACGGTGCGCTGTAGCGCAGCTTACGCCGATGGGGTCACGCCACCCCGTACCGGGCGCGGGCTTCCCTGAAGCTCATCAGCTTCCCCTCCACCGTGTCCCACAGGTGCAGGTTCACCGACGCCAGGCTCTCGCGCACCGTCAGGCGCTGCGCTTCGGCAAGGGCGCGGTGGTCGCGGATCACCTCGGGCAGGCGGTAGAACGGGATGCGGGAATACAGATGGTGGACGTGATGAATGCCGATGTTGCCGGAAAACCAGCGCAGGGGCTGCGGCAGGATGTAGTGGGACGATCCCTCCAGCGCGGCGTCGTGCAGCTGCCAGTCGTCGCCCTTCGACCAATGCGTCTCTTCGAACTGGTGCTGGACATAGAAAAGCCAGACGCCAAGGGTCGCCGCGATCAGCGAGGTGGGGAGGTAGATCAGCAGCACCGGCCAGAACCCGCCGAACCAAATGATCAGGCCCACGGCGATGGCGATCATCGCATTGGTGCCCATGGCAGAGGTCCAATAGCGCCAGCCAGAGTTCATCAACCCGAAGGGCAGGCGATTTTGCAGCAGGAACAGATAGCTGGGCCCAAGGATGAACAGCACCACGGGGTGACGGTAAAGCCGATACATCAGCCGCCCCCAGCGCCCCCGGGCGCGGTATTCCTCGATGGTCAGGGTCAGCACATCGCCGATCCCCCGGGCATCCAGGTCGCCGTGGTGGGCATGGTGGATCGAATGGGTGCGCCGCCAGACCGCGTAGGGGGTCAGTGTCAGCACCCCCAGCACGCGCCCCAGCCAGTCCTGCGCGGTGCGGTTCTTCAGGAACGCGCCATGGCCGCAATCGTGCTGGATGATGAAGATCCGCACCAGGAACCCGCCGTTCAGCACCGCCAGCGCCAGCGCCGCCCAGGGGCTGACCGACAGCGCCATCCAGGCAAGGGCCCAGAGCGCCAGAAACGGCACCAGAGTCGCGGCAAGCTCCCACAGGCTGCGGGCGGTTGCCGGTTCGCGGTAGCGAGCGAGAAGGATCAGCCAATCGCGGGCTGGACGAGGGGTATCGGGCATCTGGGCCTGTGGCAGTCCCTCCGGCTTTGCCGCGGAGGGGGTCGGCTTGGCCTTCGGCAGAAAGCGCGCGGACGCGGATACATCAGGCGCTACCGGGGTAGGCGACCCGGGGAGAAATATCAACCGTCTTGATGCGGTGGCCGGTCACGTCCCGAAGAGCGCGCCTCATGCCGATGCTTGACTTTGGCCGGGACCGGGCCGCTTGATCCGGGGCAACAGACGCCCGTGACCCCATGCCCGCCATCCCCGTCGAAGCCTTCTACCTGACCCCCGGAGCGACCGGTTCCCTGCAACAGCAGATCAGGACCATGGTCACGCAAGGCATCCTGTCCGGCCGCTTCCGCCCCGGCAGCCGGATGCCCTCGTCGCGGGGGCTGGCCGCGCATCTGGGCGTCAGCCGGATCACCGTGACGCTGGCCTATGCCGACCTTGTGTCCTCGGACTACCTCACTTCGGCGGGCCGGTCGGGCTATTTCGTCTCGGACACCGCCCCGCTGGCGCCGGAGTTTCCCCAGGCCGAACCCCGCGCAGAGGCCGTTGATTTCAAGGGCCTGACCGGCGGTCGCTTCACGCTGACCCCGCGCGTCGAACGGCCCGAGGACTGGGACCGCTACCCCTTTCCCTTCATCTACGGCCAGGCCGACCCGACGCTCTTCGACCACCAGAACTGGCGGCAGTGCGCGCTGCGGGCGCTCGGCAAGCGCGACTTCGCGGCGCTGACCACCGACTATTACGACCGCGACGATCCCCTGCTGATCCAGGAGCTTCTGCGCACCATCCTGCCCCGCCGAGGCATCGCCGCCCGCGAGGATGAGGTCCTTCTGACCCTCGGCGCGCAGAACGCGCTGTGGATCGCCGCAACCACGCTCCTCGGCCCCGGCCGCCGCGCCGTGGTGGAAAACCCCGGCTACCCCGCCTGGCGCGCCATCGTCGCGGCCACGGGGGCTACAGCGGTCCCGGTGGATGTCGATGCCCAGGGCCTGCCCGTGCAAACCATTGATGCAGATGTGATTTTCACCACGCCATCGCACCAGTGCCCGACCAATGCCACCATGCCCGTCGACCGCCGCGTGGCGCTTCTGGAGGCCGCAGAGGCGCAGGGTGCCATCATCATCGAGGACGACTACGAATTCGAGATGTCCTTCCTGAAGCCCGTCGCCCCGGCGCTGAAGTCGCTCGACCGGAACGGGCGCGTGATCTACGCAGGGTCCTTCTCGAAATCCGTCTTTCCCGGCCTGCGCCTGGGCTACCTCGTCGGCCCCCCCGGCTTCATCGCCGAGGCGCGGGCGCTGCGGGGCCTGATCCTGAAGCACCCCCCCGGCCATATCCAGCGGACCATGGCCTATTTTCTGGGCCTCGGGCATTATGACGCCCTCGTCAACCGCATGAAGAACGCCTACCGCCGCCGCCGCCAGATCATGGCCGAGGCCATTGCCGCAGAGGGCCTGACCGTGGCAGGGCAGGGCGGCTTCGGCGGCTCCAGCTTCTGGATGCGCGCACCCGAGGGCGTGGACAGCGAGGACCTGGCGCTCCGGCTGCGGGCCGAGGGCGTTCTGATCGAGCCGGGGCGGGCGTTCTTTGCCGGGGACGGGCCGCGGAACTTCTACCGGCTGGCCTATTCCTCCATCGCTCCGCAGAAGATTGCCGAAGGGGTGGCGCGGATTGCCCGGACACTCGCCCGTCGATGACGGCGTCCCTCTGCGCTGCGGTTCGGCGACAGGGAGACGACGGCGAACGCGGCGCGGTCGCTGGCCCTACCGTGGCGCATGAACTGGCCCTAAGCTGGGGACGGGGGCAGGAGTAGCTTGCGTGCAACCGGCCTTGTCGGGCCGCATGACGCATGGAGAGCCGCGATGAAGATGACCACCGAGGAAGCCTTCGTGAAGGTCCTGCAAATGCACGGGATCGAACACGCCTTCGGCATCATCGGATCGGCCTTCATGCCGATTTCCGATCTTTTCCCCAAGGCCGGGATCACCTTCTGGGACTGCGCGCATGAAGGCTCGGGCGGGATGATGGCCGACGGGTTCACCCGGGCCTCGGGCAGGATGTGCATGATGATCGCGCAGAACGGGCCGGGCATCACCAACTTCGTGACGGCGGTCAAGACGGCCTACTGGAACCACACGCCCTTGCTGCTGGTCACCCCGCAGGCCGCGAACAAGACCATCGGGATGGGCGGCTTTCAGGAAGTCGAGCAGATGGCGCTGTTCCGCGACATGGTCTGCTATCAGGAAGAGGTCCGCGATCCCAGTCGCATGGCCGAGGTGCTGAACCGCGTGATCCTGCAGGCCAGGCGTCAATCGGCCCCCGCGCAGATCAACGTGCCGCGGGACTTCTGGACACAGGTCATCGACATCGCCCTGCCCGCGGTGGTGGAGTTCGAGCGCCCCTCGGGCGGTGAGGAGGCCATTGCGCAGGCGGCGCAGCTTCTGTCCGGCGCGAAGTTCCCGGTGATCCTGAATGGCGCGGGCGTGGTCATCGGGGGGGCGATCCCGGCCTCGATGGCGCTGGCCGAACGCCTGACCGCCCCGGTCTGCGTCGGCTACCAGCACAACGACGCCTTCCCCGGAAGCCATCCGCTGTTCGCGGGGCCGCTGGGCTATAACGGGTCGAAGGCGGCGATGGAGCTGATCGCCGAGGCCGATGTGGTGCTGGCCCTGGGGACGCGGCTCAACCCCTTCTCGACCCTGCCGGGCTATGGGATCGACTACTGGCCGAAGGGCGCGAAGGTGATCCAGGTGGACATCAACCCGAACCGGATCGGCCTGACCAAACCCGTGACGGTGGGGATCGTAGGTGACGCGAAGAAGGTGGCCGAGGGGATCCTCGCGCGCCTCTCCAAGACCGCGGGCGATGCGGGGCGAGAGGAGCGCAAGGCCCTGATCGCGCAGAAGAAATCGGCCTGGGCGCAGGAACTGGCCTCGATGGACCACGAACAGGACGATCCCGGCACGACCTGGAACGAACGCGCACGAGCCGCCAAACCCCACTGGATGAGCCCCCGCATGGCCTGGCGCGCGATCCAGGCGGCGCTCCCGCGCGAGGCGATCATCTCCAGTGACATCGGCAACAACTGCGCCATCGGCAACGCCTATCCGTCCTTCGAGGCAGGGCGGAAATACCTCGCCCCCGGCCTTTTCGGCCCCTGCGGATATGGGCTGCCGTCGATCGTCGGCGCCAAGATCGCCTGCCCGGACACGCCCGTCGTGGGCTTTGCCGGCGACGGCGCCTTCGGCATCGCGGTGACGGAACTGACCGCCATCGGCCGCCCGGAATGGCCCGCGATCACCATGGTCGTCTTCCGCAACTACCAGTGGGGGGCGGAAAAGCGGAACTCGACGCTGTGGTATGACGACAACTTCGTCGGGACCGAGCTGGATACGGACGTCAGCTACGCCGGGATCGCCAGAGCCTGCGGTCTTCAGGGCGTGCAGGCGCGGACGATGGAGGAGCTGACGGCGGCGCTGCGGAAAGCCATCGAAGACCAGATGAGCCACGGCAAGACGACCCTGATCGAGGCGCTTATCAACCAGGAACTGGGCGAGCCCTTCCGCCGCGACGCGATGAAGAAGCCGGTCGAGGTCGCCGGCATCCGGCGCGAAGACATGCGGCCGCAGGTCGTCTGATGCCCTATGACCTTGGCCCCGGCGCGCTGGTCTGGCTCGCCGTGGCCTGTCTGGTGGCCGGGTTCGTGCGGGGCTATTCGGGGTTCGGCTTCTCGGCCCTGCTGATTGCGGCCGCCAGTCTGGTGACCAATCCACTGAATTTCGTCGCGGTTGTGGTCATTCTGGAAACGGTGATGTCGCTCCAGCACGCCAGGGGGGCCGGGCCGGATGTGGACTGGCGGCGCGTGGGCTGGCTTCTGGGCGGGGCGGCGATCGGCTTGCCGCTGGGTCTCTGGGTGCTGACCGGGGTCTCCGAGGACACGGCGCGGGCGGTCGTGTCGGGCTATGTTCTCCTGATGTGCGTCGTGCTGCTGGCGGGATGGCGGTTTGCGGCCGAGGTCAAGGGGGCGGGCAACGGGGTGGCGGGGGTGATCTCGGGCCTGGCCAACGCGCCCGGCATGGGGGGGCTGCCGGTCGCGGCCTTCTTCGCCGCGCAGCCGATGCCCGCATCGGTGTTCCGGGCCACGCTGATCGCCTATTTCCCGCTGCTCGACCTCTACTCGGCGCCGCTCTACTGGCTGGCGGGGCTGGTGACCTGGGACACGCTCTGGGCCAGCCTCATCGCGCTGCCGGTGACGCTGTTCGGCAACTGGCTTGGCGGGCGGCATTTCTTCGGCTCCGATCCGCAGGAGTTCCGCCGCTTTGCCATCGTGCTTCTGGCGGGGCTGGCCACCTTGGGGTTGGGAAAGGCGCTGCTCTGATGTGGCTGATTGTGAACGCCGGTTCGTCTTCGCTGAAGCTGAAGCTCTTTGAAGGCGAACAAGAGGTCGGAAATGTCAGCCTGACCGAGATCGGCCCGGATGGTCACGCGGCGGCGCTGGCCGAAGGGCTGGCGCGGGCGGGCATCTTTCCGCATCGGCTGACGGCGGCGGCGCATCGGGTGGTGCATGGCGGGGCGGGGCTGACCCGGACCTGCCGGGTGACGCCCGAGATCCTGCGCGAAATCGCGGCCTGCATCCCGCTCGCCCCCCTGCATAACCCGGCGAATCTGGCGGGGATTCAGGCGCTTGCCGCCCTTGCGCCCGACCTGCCGCAATATGCGGCCTTCGACACCGCCTTTCACGCCACGAACCCCGAGGTGGCCACGACCTATGCCCTGCCGAAGGCGGAGCGTGACCGGGGCCTGCGCCGCTATGGCTTTCACGGGATCAGCTATGCCGCGCTGGTGCGCATCCTGCGGGGCAGGGGGGAACTACCCGAACGCCTGCTCGCCTGTCATCTAGGCAATGGCTGTTCCATGGCGGCGATTGTGAACGGTCGTTCGGTTGCGACGACGATGGGCTATTCGCCGCTGGACGGGCTGACGATGGGCACGCGCTCCGGGTCGATCGACGGCAACGCGGTGCTGCGGCTTGCCGAACTGCACGGGGTGGATCGCGCGGGCCGCATCCTCAACCGCGAAAGCGGGCTGCTTGGCCTTGGTGGCCACAGCGACCTGCGCGCGCTGCTTGCGGCAGGCACGTCCGAGGCGCGGTTTGCGCTGGACCATTTCGCCTATTGGGCGGTGCGTCACGCCGGGTCGATGGTCGCCGCGATGGGGGGGCTCGATGCCGTGGTCTTCACCGGGGGCATCGGCGAAAACGATCCCTGGATGCGGAAGGAAATCCTGTCCGGCCTCGGGTTTCTGGGAGTATCTCCCGACCTTGCCGCCAATGCGCGGAACGAAACCGCCCTGCATGATGCGACATCCCGTGTCGTTATCCTTGTTGTGCCTGCCGACGAGGAACGTCAGATTGCGCTGGAGGCGCAGGCCGTCAGGGCCGGGGAGGGCGCGTGAACCAGCCGAGGGTGGAAACGCAACGCGAGGTCGGCGACGAGATCCGCCAGACCACCTGCTACATGTGCGCCTGCCGCTGCGGGATCAACGTGCATCTGAAATCCGGGAGCGTCACCTATATCGAGGGCAACCGGGACCATCCGGTCAACAGGGGCGTCCTCTGTGCCAAGGGCGCCTCCGGGATCATGCAGGTCACCGCCCCCAGCCGGTTGCGCGCGCCCCTGCGACGCGTAGGCCCCCGGGGATCGGGGGCCTTCGAGGAGATCACCTGGGAAGAGGCGCTGCAAACCGCCGTTTCCTGGATGAAGCCCCTGCGCGAGACGGCCCCCGAGAAGCTCGCCTTCTTCACCGGCCGCGACCAGAGCCAGAGCCTCACCGGCTGGTGGGCGCAAGCCTTCGGCACGCCGAACTATGCGGCGCACGGCGGATTTTGCAGCGTCAACATGGCGGCGGGCGGCATCTACACCATCGGCGGCGCCTTCTGGGAATTCGGCCAGCCGGACTGGGAGCGGACGAAGCTGTTCGTCCTGTTCGGCGTGGCCGAGGACCATGACAGCAATCCGATCAAGATCGGCATCGGCAAACTGAAGGCGCGCGGCGCGCGGGTCATCAGCGTTAACCCGATCCGCACCGGCTATTCGGCGGTGGCCGACGACTGGATCGGGATCACGCCCGGCACCGATGGCCTGTTGATCCTCAGCCTGATCCATTGCCTGCTGGAGGCGGGGAAGATCGACCTCGACTACCTCGCCCAATGGACCAACGCGCCGCTCTTGGTGACCGGGGCGGAGGGGCCGGAGAAGGGCCTTTTCGTGCGCAACGCCGAAAGCCAGCCCTTCGTCATCGACCGCCGCACCGGCCATCCGGCCCCCTGGGACGGCAAGGATGTGCAGCCCGATCTCGGCGCGGAATGGCGGGGCAACCGCACGGTCTTCCGCCACATGGTCGAGGAATACCTCAAGCCCGACTATGCGCCCGAGGCCGTGGCCGCCCGTTGCGGGGTGACGGCGACGCGCATCCGGCAACTGGCGGCAGAACTGGCCGACGTGGCCTTCAACCAGTCGATCACGCTGGACCGGCCCTGGACCGACTTCCGCGGCAATGAACATGCCGACATGCCCGGCCGCCCGGTCAGCTTTCACGCCATGCGGGGCATCTCGGCCCATTCCAACGGCTTCCAGACCGCCCGTGCGCTGCATCTGTTGCAGATCCTGCTGGGGGCGGTGGAAACCCCCGGCGGCTATCGGCTGAAACCGCCTTACCCGAAACCGGTCGAGGCGCACCCGACCCCGCATTTCGTGACCTCCCCCGGCAAGCCGCTGACCGGCCCGCATCTGGGCTATGTCCGCTCGCCCGACGACCTGTGCCTGCTGCCCGACGGCCAGCCGGCGCGGATCGACAAGGGGTTCTCCTGGGAAAATCCGTTCTCGGCCCACGGCCTCATGCACATGGTCATCCCCAACGCCCATGCCGGGGACCCCTACCGGATCGACACGCTGTTTCTCTACATGGCGAACATGTCGTGGAACTCCAGCATGAACTCCGCCCGGGTGATGGAGATGCTGACGGAACAGCGCGACGGCGAGTACGTCATCCCCCGGATCATCTACTCCGACGCCTATGCGAGCGAAATGGTGGCCTATGCCGACCTGATCCTGCCCGACACGACCTATCTGGAACGGCACGACTGCATCAGCCTTCTCGACCGCCCGATCAGCGAACCCGACGCCGCGGGCGATGCGATCCGCTGGCCGGTGGTGGAACCGGACCGGGATGTCCGCTGTTTCCAGTCGGTCCTGCTGGAACTGGGCGCAAGGCTCGGCCTGCCGGGGATGGTGAACGAGGACGGGACGGCGAAATACAGGGACTACGCCGACTATATCGTGAACCACCAGCGCCGGCCCGGTGTCGGGCCGCTGATGGGATTCCGGGGCAATGGCGAGGCGGAAGGGCGGGGCGCGCCGAACCCCGATCAGCTGAACCGCTACATCGAGAACGGCGCTTTCTATCAGGCGCATGTCCCCGAAGAAGCCGCCTTCTACAAACCCTGGAACGTGGCCTATCAGGACTGGGCAGTGCGCCTTGGCCTTTACGAGACGCCGCAGCCCTACCTTTTCAACATCTGGTCCGAGCCGATGCGCCGCTTCCAGCTGGCCGCCGAGGGCTTCGGTCCCCGCCAGCCCCCCGACCACCTGCGCGACCGCCTGAGACAGGCGATGCACCCCCTGCCGATCTGGTATCCGCCCTATGGCGACGAGGATGCGGCCTTCGGCTATCCGGTCCATGCCCTGACGCAACGCCCGATGGACATGTATCACTCCTGGGGCAGCCAGAACGCCTGGCTGCGGCAGATCAGGGGGCGCAACTTTCTGTATCTGCCGACGAAGATCTGGCAGGCGCAGGGGTTCCGGGACGGCGACTGGGCGCGCGTGTCCTCGCGTGCCGGGACCATCGTGGTGCCGGTGGCCCACATGGCCGCGCTGAACGAGAACTCCGTCTGGACCTGGAACGCCATCGGCAAGCGCAAGGGCGCCTGGGCGCTGGACGAGAACGCGCCCGAGGCGACGACGGGCTTCCTTCTGAACCACCTGATCCCGGAACTGCTGCCGGACCGCGAGGGCAGGCGCCTGTCGAACTCCGATCCGGTGACGGGCCAGGCCGCCTGGTTCGACCAGCGGGTGCGGATCGACCGGGTCCCGGCCAAGGATCACCCGCGCGGAACGGTAGAGCCGATGCTTCCGCGCCTCCCCGACCCTCCGCGCACCGGTGGTGGCCGGGCGCAAAATTCTTCGAAGAATTTTGCCAAAAGTTTTCGAAAACTTTTGGCGCCCGGCGGGGAGGCCGCGCGATGACCGCCCTGCCGCAAACGACCGCAAGGAAACTCGGTCTGGTCATCGACCTTGACACCTGCGTCGGTTGCCAGGCCTGCGTCACCGCCTGCAAGGGCTGGAACGACGCGGGTATCGGCCTCAGCGACCAGGACCCCTACGGTGCCGATCCCTCGGGGACGTTCCTCAACCGTGTCCATTCCTATCAGGTCGCCATCCCTGACGCCCCCGCGCAGGTCGTGACCTTCCCACGCTCCTGTCTGCACTGCGACAACGCCCCCTGCGTTACCGTCTGTCCGACCGGGGCCAGCTACAAGCGGGCCGAAGACGGGATCGTGCTGGTGAACGAAGACGCCTGCATCGGCTGCGGCCTCTGCGCCTGGGCCTGCCCCTATGGCGCGCGCGAGATGGATGCGGATCAGGGCGTGATGAAGAAATGCACGCTCTGCGTCGACCGGATCTACAACGAGACCCTGCCCGAGGAAGACCGCGAGCCCGCCTGCGTCCGCACCTGCCCGACGAACGCCCGCCATTTCGGCGATCTCGCCGACCCGGACAGCGCGGTGTCGCGGCTGGTGGCCGAGCGCCAGGGCTATGACCTGATGCCCGACATGGGCACGAAACCCACCAACAAATACCTGCCGCCGCGCAAGAAGGGGCCGGGCGATGCCAGCCCGCTGGCCCCGCTTCTTGACATCAAGGCCACCGGGATCGCCGGGTGGCTGGACCGGATGCTGGGGAAGCTCTGAGATGCATCCCGCGCCGTCCGTGATCCTGTTCTCCACCCTCTCGGGGCTGGGCTTCGGTTTCCTCGCCTTCCTCGGCTGGGGGGCGCTGATGCCCTCGGGCTGGGCCGCCTTCTTCCTCTGGGCCCTTGGCTACGGGTTGGCCGTCGCGGGGCTTCTGGCTGCGACCTTCCACCTCGGCAACCCGCGTAACGCCCTGAAAGCCTTCACCCAATGGCGCACGAGCTGGCTGAGCCGCGAAGCCTGGGCTTCGGTCGCCACGCTTCTGATCCTTGCGCCCGTGGCGCTGTCGGACATCTTCGCCCTCGGTCTGCCGCGCCTGATCGGCCAGATCGGCGGTGCGCTTGCCATCCTGACCGTCTTCACCACCGCGATGATCTACACGCAGATCCGGGCCGTCCCGCGCTGGCACCACTGGCTGACGCCGGTGATGTTCCTGACCTTCGCGCTGGCTGGCGGGGCGATGCTCTCGGGCCGCGCCTGGGCGCCGCTTCTGCTCTTGGCCTTGGGGGCGGTCCTTCTGGCGCTCTGGCGGGTGGGCGACGCGGCCTTCGCGCGCGCCGGGCAGACCCTGGGGACCGCCACGGGCCTTGACCGGCTGGGTGTGCCGTCTGTCCTCGACCCCGCCCATACGGCAGGAAACTACCTGAAGCGCGAGATGATCTTCGTCGTCGGCCGCAAACATGCCGCCAGGCTGCGCAGGATCGCCCTCGCGCTCGCCTCGATCCTGCCCGCGCTGATCCTTCTTCTGCCGCTGGGCGTCTGGGGCATCGCGCTGGCGGCCCTGCTGCACCTGGCCGGAGCCCTTGCCGCGCGCTGGCTGTTCTTTGCCGAGGCCGAGCATGTCGTGGGGCTTTACTACGGCGCGCGGGGATGATCCCTTGCGCGCATGAGCGCCTTCAAGACCTATGACATCCGCGGCCGTCTTGGAACGGACCTGACCGAAGCCATCGCCCACCGGATCGCCCGGGCCTTTGCCCTGGTGACCGGGGCGGATGCCGTGGTTCTGGCGCGGGACTGCCGGGAAAGCTCGCCGGCGCTGGCCGATGCCGTGGCGGCGGGGCTGATGGCGCAGGGGGTGCGGGTGCTTGACCTGGGGCTTGCGGGAACCGAGGAGATGTATTTCGCCACCGCCCATCTTGGCGCAGGCGGCGGGATCTGTGTCACCGCCTCGCACAATCCGCGCGAATACAACGGGATGAAGCTGGTCGGGCGCGGTGCGGTGCCGCTGCCGGACGCCGATTTCGCCCGGATCCGCAGTCTGACCGAGGGGGGGGAGGCCCTGCCCGCCGCCCCGGGCGGGGCGCGCGAGGATCGGTCTTCGACCCGTGCGGCCTATGTCGCCCATGTCGCGGCGCTGGTCGGGCAGGGGATCGGTCCCTTGCGGCTGGTGGTGAACGCGGGGAACGGCGCGGCGGGGCCGACGCTGGATGCGCTGGCCGAGGGGCTCGCGGCGCGCGGCGCGCGGCTTGACCTGGTGCGGATGCACCATGCGCCCGACGGGACCTTCCCGAACGGCATCCCGAATCCACTGCTGCCCGAAAACCGGCCCGTGACTGGAGACGCGGTGCGCAAGGCCGGGGCCGACATGGGCGTGGCCTTCGACGGCGATTTCGACCGCTGCTTCCTGTTCGACGGGGCCGGGGGCTTTGTCGATGGCGAGCATGTCGTGGCGCTGCTTGCCGCGGCCCATCTGGCGTCGGAGCCGGGCGCCACGATCATCCACGATCCGCGCGTGATCTGGGCGGTGCAGGATGCGGTGCGGCGGGGCGGCGGGCGGTCGGTGCTGGCGCCCACGGGACACATCTTCCTCAAGGCCGCGATGCGCCGCGAGGGCGCGGTCTATGGCGGCGAGATGAGCGCGCACCACTATTTCCGTGGCTTCATGGCCTGCGATTCGGGGATGATCCCCTGGCTGCTTGCGGCGCGTCTCGTGACGCAGTCGGGACGCAGCCTGACCGAGCTTGTCGGTGCGATGCGGCGCGACTTTCCCTCCTCGGGCGAGATCAACTTCCGCGTCGCGGAGGTGCCGGCAGTCGTTGCCCGTGTCCGGACGGCGCTTGAACCCGAGGCAAGGTCCAGTGACCGCACCGACGGTCTCAGCCTGGATTTCGGGGACTGGCGGATGAACCTGCGCGCCTCGAACACCGAGCCGCTGCTGCGGCTGAACGTCGAGGCACGCGGCGACGCGGGCCTGGTGGCCGAAGGCGTGGCGCGGGTGCGGGCGATCATCGAGGCCTGACGCCCCCGCGCCCATCGTGTCAGGCGGTCACGGAGGTGTTGGCGGTCTTGCGCAGGATCGGCCAGCCACGGCGGAACACCGGGATCTTCGGCATGTCTTCGGCAAGGCGCTGCAACGACGCCTCGCGCCGTTTCAGACGCTCGATCTCGGCGCGGATTTCGACAAGTTCGTCAGCGAGGGTCAGTCGGGAAGCAGCCATTTGGTCCTCCTTTGTTCTTCACGGCCAGCATCGACTCGAAATCTGAAGACTTTGCTAAGTGCCCGACCGCCAGGTGCCGGTGCGAGAGCAGTCTGTTTCCATCCCGATGGCTTGTGTCGGCGCGGCGACAGGGTCAGTCTGGGCAAAAATACCGGACTGCTTGCATGTGGAATTTCAGTCTTCTCACGGCCCTGGTTGTCTGGGGCAGACTTGCGCCGCTGCTGGTGGTCCGACTGGCTGTCTTCCTGTCCGCCGCGCTGGTTCTGGCGCTGACCATGGCGCTTGGCGTCTGGCTGGGTGTAAGCCTGCGACCTGTCGGGGGGGATCGGGATGCGCTTCTTGGCGGCCTGGCGGGCCTTGCCGTGGCGGCGCTGGTGCTGGCGATTCCCGGCCACCGTTTCCGCCAGATCCAGCAGATCCTGATGATTGCCCTGGTCGCCGACAGTCTGGACGGGGTCCGGGTGCCGCTGGGCCGGGGCCAGATCGCGCATGCCCGCGCCGCGGTTGCCGCCCGCTTCGGCACGCCCGCTCAGGCGGCGACGCTCTATCGCCATGTGCGCAGCGTTGCGCGCAAGGTGCCGGACGTGGCCGAGGGGGTCGGGCCGATCCTGTCGCGTCCCATCCTCGGGCGGCTGGCGACCGGCGGGCTGGTCAATCAGGCCGTGCTGGTCCACGCCTACCGTGCCCGGCCCGAAAACGCCTGGGAGGCCGCGCATGACGGCCTGGTGCTCGCCACCCAGAACGCACGCGAGCTGCTGGGCGCGGCCTTCCGGATCAACGCGGTTGGCTGGGCGCTGACGCTTGCGGTCTTTCTGGTCCTTCTGCCGCCCTTTGTCGGGCTTCTGGTGCTCTGGCCCGCCGCCGGGGCCCAATCCGGCATCGTCGCGGCTGCGCTGGCTGCCATGGCGATCCGCTTGGCGCTGATCCAGCCCTTTGCGCTTGCCTGCCTGGTGCAGGCCTTCCTGCGCATCACCGCCGGGCAGCAGCCGCTGGGCGAATGGCGCGGCCGTTTGACGCAGATTTCCGCGCCGTTCCGCGATCTGGGCGATCAGGCCGTCGGCTGGGCGCCAGAAACCGCGCAAGTCGCCTGAGCCCTGACCCCGAGGCCCGTTCCAAGCCCATGAAAATGCACCGAAGGCCCGTTGCGGCATGTCGGTAACTGTGGCAAGACTGGTCAAAACCGCAATCCAGACCGATGAGTTCAGAATGAGCGATTTCGCCAGCCGCCGCGTGATGATGGTGGATACTCAGGTCCGCCCCTCCGACGTGACCAAGTTCCCGATCATCGACGCCATGCTGAACGTCCCGCGCGAAACCTTCGTCCCCGAGGACAGGCGCGAGGCGGCCTATGTCGGGGAAAACCTGCCCCTCGGCCCCGGTCGCGTGGTGCTTGAGGCGCGGACCCTGGCCAAGCTGCTGGATGCGCTGGACATTCAGCCGGACGAGCTGGTGCTCGATATCGGCTGCGGGCTTGGCTATTCGGCGGCGGTGATCGCGCGTCTTGGCGAAACCGTCGTCGCCGTGGAAGAGGACGAAGCCCTGGCCGCCGAGGCGCAGCGCCTTCTGTCGGAAGAGGGGGTCGACAATGCCGTCGTGGTGGTGGGCAAGCTGGCCGAGGGCTCGGCCAAATGCGCGCCCTATGACGTGATTACCATCGAAGGCGGCGTCGAGACTGTGCCCGAGACGATCCTGGCCCAGCTCAGGGACGGTGGCCGGATCGGCGCGGTCTTCATGGAAGGCGCGGTCGGGACGGCGCGGATCGGCCACAAGATCGACGGTCGGGTGTCCTGGCGCCCGGTGTTCAACGCTGCCGCCCCGGTGCTGCCGGGCTTTCAGAAAGCACGGACATTCGTGCTATAAGGCCACCGAAGGCCCTGTCCGGCCCGGCGTCCAGGCCGTCCGGTCCTGCTGTCAACGCCCGCACAAACTCTGCGGGCCATGAAAAGGCGAAGAAAATGCGAGCATGGCTTCTGTCGGCAATTGTGGCTCTGGTGGGCGTCGTCGGCGCGCCGGAGGCCCGGTCCGAAACGCTGACCGACGCGCTGATCGCGGCCTACAAGAACTCCAACCTTCTGGACCAGAACCGCGCCGTGCTGCGCGCGGCCGACGAGGACGTGGCCGTCGCCGTATCGTCGCTGCGCCCGGTGGTCTCCTACGCGTTGCAAGGCCAGTGGCAGCGCGCCGACATCACCACTCCCGCAGGACCCGCGGTGTCCGAGGGCCTGTCCGCCTCGCTCACCCTCAGTGCCGAACTGACGCTGCTGGACTTCGGGCGCCGCAAGCTGGGGATCGAGATCGCGCGGGAAAGCGTGCTGGCGACCCGGCAGGCGCTGATCGATGTCGAACAGAACGTCCTGCTGGCCGCCGTGCGTGCCTATGTCGATGTGCGGCTGGCGCAGGATGTGGTGGCGCTGCGGCAAAGCAACCTGCGCCTCATCACCCAGGAACTCCGCGCGGCGCAGGATCGCTTTGACGTGGGCGAGATCACCCGCACCGATGTGTCGATCGCCGAGGCCCGGCTGGCCGCGTCGCGGGCGGCGCTCGCCTCGGCCGAGGGCCAGCTGAAGGTTGCGCGCGAGGCTTACAAGGCCGCGACCGGGGACTATCCGCACCGCCTTGCGGCCCTGCCCAAGGCGCCGGCCCTGCCGCGCACGATGGAAGAGGCGCAGGCGGTGGCGCGGGCCACGCATCCCTTGCTCAAGCAGGCCCAGCATCAGGTGACGATCGCCGATCTTCAGGTCGACCTCGCCAAGGCGAATCGCATGCCGGTCGTCGGGGCAGGGGTCACGCTGCGCACTGATGACCAGGACCAGCAGCTGCAATCCTACGGGCTGTCGCTGAACCAGACCCTCTACGCAGGGGGCCGCCTCTCGGCGCTGCAACGCAAGGCGCTGGCCGGCAAGGATGCCGCGCGCGCAGGCTTGCAGCAGGTGGCCGTCGGCATCGTGCAGAACGTCGGCGTCGCATGGGCGAACCTTGCCGTTGCCGCAGCCTCGATCGAGGCGTCCGACCTGCAGATCCGCGCCGCGCAGGCCGCCTTCGACGGCGTGCGCGAGGAAGCCGCTGCCGGAACCCGGACCACGCTGGACGTGCTGAACGCCGAGCAGGAGCTTCTGGACGCCCGCAACGCCCGGCTTCAGGCCGAGGCGCAGCGTTATGTCGCGGTCTACCAGGTGCTGGCGACCATGGGTCTTCTTACCGTGGATCACCTGAACCTCGGGATCCCGACCTATGACCCCGAGGCCTATTACGGCGCGGTCGAGAAGGCGCCCTCGCACAGCGCGCAGGGCAAGAAGCTTGACAGGATTCTGGAAAAGATCGGAAAGTGACGTCGCATCCGGCGCGACAATCCGTGAATACTGTTGCCATTCCGGGGTTTGTGGCGCAAAGTTGAGATCAGTTCACGCGCAAGCGAGCGGATCTTGTTGATGGCCGGACCTCTAAGCTCCGAAGAGATTGAGGATGTCGTCTCCTCCGTGCGTCGGCTTGTGTCCAACGAACATCAGCCCCGCACTCTCAGCCGCGACCTGAACGCCGAGCGGCTTTTGCTGACCCCGGCGCAGCGGGTGCTGTCTGAAACCAGTCCGCTGGCCCCGCTGGCCCCGTTGATGCTGGATTCGTCCTTGCAGACAGCCGAACCGATGGACGCAGCCGCCGCCCCTGGCGATCCCGCCCCTGTGCCCGTTCCGCCGCCGGCCGACAGTGCGTCCGAAGGGGAGGCGCCGGCGGTGCCCGTCCATGTCGTGGACACATCCGCCGGCGAAGCCGGTGCCGAGATCGGCCCTCTGCCCGTTGCGGATCCCGAACTGGCGGCGGATCTGGCCGAAGCGGCATCGGAAGAACCGGACGCCGGTTGGGAGGACGAGATCTGGTCGGACCCCGCGACAGTGTCGCTGGGGGAAATCGCCCTGGCCGCTGAAGAGGCCGAGGTCCTGACCGGGCCGGACCCCGATCAGGAGATGCCGGATCGGGTTGGCGCGGGCGATCAGTCGGAACCCCGGGCGCCTGTGGACAATGCGCTGACCGATGACGGGCCGATCCCCTTCGTCCCCCTGCGGCGACGGGCGGAACATCTTGCCGCGCAGCTTGCGGCAGGCGAAGGCCCCGAAACCCCACCCGCCGAGGCAAAGTCCGAGGCTGAAGTCGTTTCGCTGGCCGATGCCGCCCCGGCGGTCCCAGGCGCAGCCAAGGCCAGCCCGGAAGATGCCGAGGCCTGCGCCGGGTATCTGTCGGCAGAGCATCTGGCGACGGAATTCGTCGATGCCGACGGCATGTCGCTTGCGGTCCTGGACGAACACGCCCTGCAAGAGATCGTCCGTCAGACCCTGCGTGCCGAGTTGAAGGGCGAACTGGGCGAGCGGATCACCCGCAATGTCCGCAAGCTGGTCCGGGCGGAAATCAACCGTGCCTTCATGGCCAGGGACCTGGACTGAGCCCCCTGACCCGAAACGAAAGCGCGCCCCGATGGGGCGCGCTTTGACGTTCCGGGGGAAATGCGGCTTCAGGCCGCTTCGGCCTGCTCCAGCTCAAGCGCGTGGCGGCGTTCGGATTCTTCGCGCGACAGCGCGACCGAAGTGCGCACGCCCTTCGCGACGAACTCCATCAGGCCCTTGACCACACGTTCGTTCGGGTCGATCCCGGCGCAGGACAGCACTTCACGGCCGTCGCGCGAACGCGCCCAGCGGGCGATCTGGTCCGGGCCGTTGCCATACTTCTTGTCGTCGGCAATGGCATCGTCCAGAGCCGCCAGAACAACGGCGGCAAAAAGTTTGCGTGCGCGTTGGCCCTGCTCGAAGTTGAAGGCGGTGCTGTCGATGGTGTCACGCATGTTGGTTTCCTTTATTCTTGCTCTTGTCTTTCTTGGCGTCCGGGGTTTGTAGCGGTTTGAACCCGATTCGGGGGTTACCGGTTTGGAATGACGGCCATGCGCTGTGTGCATGGCTAATGCAAGCTCAATCAGTATCTAGTCGGTCGTGGCCCCGAGGGTAGACGAGATTTAGGAGCCTGGGGTGCTATTTCAACCTTCGGTTAGGAAATTCCTGGTGCTCCGCCCCGCGCGCTGTCAGGCGAGTTGAATTCGGGCTTGACCGGCCCGCAGAATGCCTGTGGCGCGGTCGTAACGCAGGTGGGCCAGTCCGGTTCCGCCGCTTTGCGTAAAGAGTGTGCCGACAGGCTTGCCGTCGCTGTCGGTGATCTCGGCCCCGACCGGCGCCGCGCCGTCCACCGCCACGCGGACCAGTCCCTTGCGCAGCTCGGTCTTGTGCTTCATCCGTGCGGTGACTTCCTGTCCGACATAGCAGCCCTTGCGGAAGTCGACGCCATGCAGGCGCTCGAACCCCAGTTCCAGGATGTAGCTCTCCTCGGGCACCAGTTCGACGCCGCTTTCGGGGATCAGGTTGTCGACCCGGATGCGATCCCAGTCGATGACGGGATCGGCTCCCGGTCGGTCGGACCATGCGCGCCAGCCAAGTGCCGGATGCCGTGGGTCGGGCAGGGCGCCCTCGGGCGGCTCGCCCAGCCCGCGCAGGACATGCAGCGCGGTGGGGCTGATCTGCACATCGGCGCGCAGCTTGTACATCGTCAGGCGGCGCAGGGTGTCCTCCGCAAGGCGTGAGGCGATGTCGATCAGAAGATCGCCCGACTGCTGCCGCACCACGAAGAAGTCGGCCAGATACTTGCCCTGCGGCGACAGAAGGGCCGCCCAGACGATGCCCGGACCGGCCTCCAGCGGGCGCATGTCATTCGACACCAGGCCCTGCAGGAAGCTGATCGCATCCTTGCCGGTCAGGCGCCAGACAGTGCGGTCGGGGGCGGTTTCTCCGATCATGGTCGCCGCGAAGGTAAAGCGACCCGGGCAGGCGGAAAAGGGTCAGTCACGCAGTTGTGCCTCCTGCAGCCGGGCATAGGCGCCCTGCCGCGCCATCAGGCTGTCATGCGTGCCTTCCTCGACCAGTCGGCCGCGTTCCAGGACGATGATCTTGTCCGCCCCCTTCACTGTCGACAGCCGGTGCGCGATCACCAGCGTCGTGCGGCCCGACTGGGCGCGTGACAGGGCCGCAGAGACCGCCGCCTCCGTGCGGGTATCCAGCGCCGATGTCGCCTCGTCCAGCAGCAGCACCGGCGCATCGGCCAGAAGCGCCCGTGCGATGGCGATCCGCTGGCGCTGGCCCCCCGACAGGGCCGAGCCGCGCGTCCCCGCAGGCGTATCCAGCCCCAGCGGCAGATCGGCGGCGAACCCGGTCACTTCGGCATCCGCGAGGGCCTTTTCCAGCCGGGCCTGATCGATCCCGCTGCGCCCGAGAATCAGGTTCTCGCGCAGGGATTCGTCGAACAGCGCCGACTCCTGCGACACCGAAGCCAGAAGTGCGCGCTGATCGGACAGGCTCAGGTCCTGCACATCGACGCCGCCGATGCGGATCGTGCCCGACTGCGGCTCGATCAGGGCCGCGATCAGCTGGAAGACCGTCGACTTGCCAGCGCCCGAACTGCCGACCAGAGCCGTCACCTTCCCCGCCTCGGCGGTAAAGCTCAGGCGGTCCAGCACGGGCCGGTCGGGATAGGCAAAGGACACGTTCTCGAACCGGATCTCCGGCGCGCCCGGGGCGGGCAGGGCGCGGCTTTGCGCCGGGCGGTTGCCCTCGGGCCTGGTGTCGAACAGCGTGTAGATGCGGGCAAGGCTGGCCTTTGCGACCTGCCAGAGCCCGGCCAGATCGCTCAGGCGACGGATCGGCTGGAAGGTCAGCGCCATGGCGGTGAAGAAGGACATGAACTCGCCGATGGTGCGTTGGCCTGCGGCCACGTCCGCGCCGCCCAGCATCAGGACGGCAAAGAAGCCAAGGCCGGTGATGATATCCACCAGCGCCGGCATCGCGGCGCGCGCGGTGGCCGCCTTGACATCGGCCCGCACGATGGTTTCGACGATCCGCTGGAAGCGCTGGCTCTGATAGGCCTCCATCCGGTTCAGCTTCACCGCCTGGATGCCGTGGAAGATCTCGTCCAGCCGTGTCGCGCGCAGTCCGGCCTGCTGGCGGCTCAACATGACCTTGCGGTAAAGATAGCGCCGCAGCACGACGGCAGGCAAAAGCAGAAGCGGCGCCCCGATCAGCGCGGCAGCCGTCCAGACCGGGTCGATCATCAGCGCCACGACGAAAAGGCCGATCAGCGACACCAGATCGCGCGCCACCCCGCCAAAGACCGAGATCGTCGCCGTCGCTGCCGCCAGCGTGTCGCCCTGGACCCGCTCGATCAGCGTGCCGGGCGGGTTGATCTGATAGAAACTGGCGTCCAGCGTCAGAAGGTGCCGCACCAGATCGATCTGCATGCTGCCCGCCGACTTCAGGTTCACCTGCGCGGTGATCCTGCGCCCGATGATCGAGGTCACGGCGCGGACCACGAACAGGGCCAGGATCGCGCCGCCGACCCAGAGCAATCCGCCCGTTCCGCCCGGCTTGAAGACTTCGTCGAACAGCGGCTCCAGCATGTAGGACAGCAGCCCCAGGGTCGAGCCCTCGACGGCCATCACCACGACGGCGGCGATCAGCGACAGCAGGTGCGGCCGCAGATAGCTTTGCCAGAAACGGCGCAGAAGCTCGTTGGTGGGATAGTCGCGCGTGGACTGCAAGACGCTCTGCCTTTTCGCGGATCAGGCCCGGGGTTTAGCCGGAAAGCGCCGCCGTCTCAAGCCGGGCCGGTTGACGCTGGCGACGCGCGGGCCTAGCCATGGCGCAAACCCCGCTGGGAGAAGCACATGACCCTTGCCGCCGGCCGTCCCTATCTGGCCATTCCCGGACCTTCGGTGATCCCCGACCGCGTGCTCCGCGCGATGCATCGCGGCTCGCCCAACATCTACGAAGGCCCGCTGATCGAGATGGTGGCCGGCCTGATGCCCGACTTGCGGATGCTGGCCGGGACCACGGGCCATGTGGCCATCTACATCGGCAACGGCCATGCGGGATGGGAGGCGGCCAATGCCAACCTCTTCAACCGGGGCGACAGGGCGCTGGTGCTGGCGGTGGGGCAGTTCGGGCTGTCCTGGGCCAATTCGGCCCGTGCGATGGGGGTGGAGGTCGAGGTCATTGACTTCGGCAAATCCACGCCGGTTGACTTCGGCAGGGTCGAGGCCGCCCTGCGCGCCGACCCCGGGCACCGGATCAAGGCGGTGCTGACGACGCATGTCGATACCGCCAGTTCGATCAAGACCGACATTCCGGCCCTGCGCGCCGCGATGGATGCCGCCGGGCACTCCGCGCTTCTTGCGGTGGACTGCATCGCCTCGCTGGGCTGCGACGAATTCCACATGGACGACTGGGGCGTCGATGTGATGGTCTCGGCCTGCCAGAAGGGCCTGATGACCCCGCCCGGCCTGGCCTTCGTCTGGTTCTCGGAAGCGGCCCGCCTGCGCTGTGGCCGATCCGACCTTGCCACGCCCTACTGGGCCTGGGGCCCCCGCGCCGAGCCCGAGGAGTTCTGGCAGCTCTGGGACGGCACCGCGCCGACGAGCCATCTCTACGGCCTGCGCGAGGCGCTGGACATGATCGCCGAAGAGGGTCTGTCGCAGGTCTGGGCGCGTCACCACACGCTTGCCCGCACGGTCTGGGCCGCCTTCGACGCCTGGGGCGCGGGCAACCCGGCCATCGCGATGAACGTGGCCGATCCCGCGCATCGCGGCTGGTCGGTGACGGCGGCCCGGTTGGGGGCGCCCCACGCCACGCGCCTGCGCGACTGGTGCGAGAAGCAGGCCGGCGTCACGCTGGGCATCGGCCTTGGCATGGCACCCTCGACCGACCCGGCCTATCACGGCTTTCTGCGGGTGGGCCACATGGGCCATGTGAACGCCCACATGACCCTTGGCGCGCTGGCGGTGATGGAGGCCGGGATGATCGCGCTGGACATTCCCCACGGGGAAGGGGCGCTGGCCGCCGCCGCGCGGGTCATCGGCACCGCAGCCTGACCGCCGCGCCCTTGGCTGGCCCCGGAGGGTTTCACACCCTCCGGACCTCCCGTGGGATATTTTCAGAAGAGAAAGACATTTTGAATCAAATGCTTCGGGACGGGTGATCGTCTTCCAGATAGATGCGGATGATCTCGTCGAAGCTGGTCTCGGCCACGAAGCCCAGCGACCGGGCGGTCGCGGCCTCGCAGGCCTCGGCCCAGGGGGTGACGATGGCCTCGATCACCGGGTCCGGCTCGTGGCGGATCAGGTCCACCGCCGCTTGTCCTGCCACGCGCCGCAGCGCCTCGATCATCTCGGCAATGCTCGCCGACAGGCCAGGCATCGTCAGCGCGCGGCTGGCCGTCAGCGTGGCGGTATCGAGGCTGGCCGCCCGCAGGAAGAAGCCGGTCGCGGCGCGCGGGCTGGCGAACCAGTGCCGCAGGCTGTCGCGGACGGGCAGCACGGCGGGCAACCCGTTCAACGGCTCGCGCAGGATCGAGGAATAGAAACCCGAGGCCGCCCGGTTCGGCGCCCCCGGTCGGATGCAGATCGTGGGCAACCGCAGCGCGATGCCGTCCAGAAGCCCCCGGCGCGAATAGTCGGACAGCAGCAGCTCCGTCATCGCCTTCTGCGTCCCGTAACTCGTGCGCGGGGTCAGGTGGAAATCGTCCGGAATGACCTTCGGGAAGGGCGCGCCGAAGACCGCCAGCGAGGAAGCGAAGACCAGCCGCGGGCAATAGCCGGGGATCGCCGCAATCGCATCGAACAGCGCGCGCGAGGCGTCGAGGTTGACCGCATAGCCCCTGGCCAGGTCCACCTCCGCCTCGCCCGAGACGACGGCGGCCAGATGGAAGATCAGGTCCGGCCGGTCCTTGACCAGGATCGCCGCTGCACCCGGATCGGCCAGGTTCAGCGCCAGAGTGGCCGCCCCATCCACCGGCGGCGGGGCCACCACATCGGCCAGCGTCAGCCGCGAGAAGGGCAGGGCACCGCCGGTGATCGCGGCCGCCAGCTTGCGGCCCAGCATGCCCGCAGCACCAAGGATCAGGATATGCATGGCCCCCTCCGTTTGCCGGAAGGGGACCACATCAGCCGCGACAAGCCAAGCGGATCAGCCGCCGTTCCGGGCCAGCCACTCCTCCATCCATTTGATCTCGGCCTCCTGCGCCGCGATGATGCCTTCCGCGAACTTGCGCACCTCGGGGTCCTTGCCGTGTTCCAGCACGATCTTCGCCATGTCCACCGCGCCCTGATGGTGCGGGATCATGCCCTTGACGAAGTCCAGATCGGCATTGCCGGTGAACTCGATCGCCATCCCTTCGTGCATGCGGGTGTTGGCCTCCATGAACGCCATCGAGGCCGGTCCCATGTCACCCATCATCGCGTGGCCTTCGTGGCCGGTCATCTTCTCTTGCGCCAGGGCCGCAACTCCGACGGCTGCGGCGGCGATACCCAGGGCAAGGGTCAAAGGTTTCAGCATGGCAGGTCTCCTTCGTTTCGGTTCCGCCGTTTTTCCGACCTTCCTGCATGGGAAGGAAACTCATTTCGACGTGATGTGCGATTGTGCAGCGGATGTGCACGACCGAAGGCGATCTGTGCAGGTTGCCCCCCTTTCCGCTGCCGGGACATGGGTCTATCCTGCCTCTGGTGGAAAGCAGCGAAGCGGTGGCCAGGGTGAAGCGCAAGGGGCAGAGGCCCGTCGTCGGGATCATCGGCAACAGCTACCTCATCAACGGCAGTTATCCGTCCCATTCCGCCGGAACGATGAACACCGCCGCCGTGGCCGAGGTTGCGGGCTGCATGCCCCTCATCATCCCGTCCGACCCGCGTTACATCAGTGTCGAGGAACTGCTTGACCTCTGCGACGGGTTTCTGCTGACCGGCGGGCGCCCGAACGTCCATCCCAGCGAGTATGGCGAGGAAGAGACCCCCGCCCATGGCGCCTTCGACCGGGGCCGCGATGCGATCACGCTGCCCCTGATCCGCGCCTGCGTCGATCGCGGCCAGCCCTTCCTTGGCATCTGCCGGGGGTTTCAGGAGGTGAACGTGGCCATGGGCGGCACGCTGCACCCGGAAATCCGCGATCTGCCGGGGCGAATGAACCACCGGATGCCGCCCGATGGCACGCTGGAGGAATGTTTCGCGCTCCGCCACAGCGTGACCTTCACCGAAGGCGGGGTGTTCCACCGCCTGCTGGGCGCGCGCGAGGTGATGACGAACACCCTGCACGGCCAGGGCATCGCCCGTCCGGGCAGTCGCATCGTGATCGAGGGCCATGCCCCGGACGGCACGCCCGAGGCGATATATGTCAAGGATGCGCCCGGCTTTACCCTGTCGGTGCAATGGCACCCCGAATGGAACGCGGGCAACGATCCCGTCTCGCGCCCCCTGTTCCAGGCCTTCGGTCAGGCCGCCGCCGCCTGGGCTGGGGGCTGGCGTCCCGCCGCCGCCGCGCGCTCGGCCTGACTTGATCCGGATCAGGGCGACCCGCTGCCCGTGACGCCATACTGCCACCATCCAGAACGGAGGCGCCCATGTATCTCGTCATCGCTTATGCCACGACCGACGGCCAGACCCGCAAGATCGCGCGCTTTGCCGCCGACCGGCTTGTCAGTTCCGGCCATGCTGTCGAACTGCTGAACGTCGAGGATGCCGCTGACCTTGACCTCGCGCGCTTTGACGGGGCGATCCTTGCCGGATCGCTGCACGTCGGGGGCTACCAGACGTCGCTTGTCCGCTATGTCCGCGACAACCATGCCGCGCTTGCCGGCCTGCCGACCCTGTTCCTTGCCGTGTCGCTCTCGGCCGCCGGAAACGACGCCGAGGACTGGGCCGGCCTGCGCAAGTGCCTTGCCGAGTTCGAGACCGAGACCGGCTGGACCCCCGGTCGCGTCGAACATGTCGCGGGGGCCTTCAGGTTCTCGGAATACGACTTCTTCCGCGCTTGGGCGATGCGGCGGATCGCCGACCAGAAGGGGGAAAAGGTCGAGCCCGGAAAGGACAAGGAATACACCGACTGGGCGGCGCTTGGTCAGACGCTGGACAACTGGGTCGCGGGCCTGACCCCGCGCCGCGTCACAGCGGGCGCAGCTTCAGCTTCGTGATCCGGTTCTCGCGCTTGCCCACGACTTCGAAGCGGAAGCCGTGGAAACTGAAGACCTGTCCCTCGTTCGGGATCATCTGCGCCTCGTGGATCACGAGACCCGCGATCGTGTTCGCCTCCTCATCCGGCAGCCGCCAGTCCATCGCCCGGTTCAGGTCGCGGATCGTCATCGACCCATCGACCAGCCAGGCCCCGTCCTCGGTCCGGGTCAGACCCGAATCCTTGCGCACCACGTCGAATTCGTCGGTGATGTCGCCGACGATTTCCTCCAGGATGTCCTCCAGCGTGATCAGCCCCTGCAACGCGCCGTATTCGTCCACGACCAGCGCGAAATGCGTGCGGCGGGCCAGGAACTCGCGCATCTGTTCGTCCAGCGTGGTGGTGTCGGGGATGAAATAGGGTTTCATCGCCACCTTCACGATGTCCAGCGCCTCGATCCCCGGCGCGTCCGGGCCGCGGACCAGCCGGTCCACCTCGCGCAGAAGGTCCTTGGCATGGACCACGCCCAGGATGTTGTCGTCGCTGTCGCGGTAGATCGGCAGCCGGGTATGGGGCGAGGCGAGGACGCGGGTAATGATCTCGCCGGGCGGCAGGTCGGCGTCGATCATCTCGATCTGGCGGCGGTGGCGCATGATCTCGTCCACCGTGCGGTGCGACAGGTCCAGCGCCCCCAGCAGGCGGTCGCGGTCCTCCTTCTCCACCGCGCCCTCCGAATGACCCAGCGCGATGGCCCCGGCAATCTCGTCGCGCAGGGCCAGCATCGCGCTGCCTTCCTCGGATTTCAGGCCGAACAGCCGCAGGATGCCGCGCACCAGCGCCCGGACCACGGCGACGACGGGGGAAAAGACCACGATCAGCAGCCCGATCACCGGCGCCACCCGCGTCGCCACCGCCTCGGGGAAGGTGATGGCGACCGTCTTCGGCATGACCTCGCCGAAGATCAGCACCAGAAGCGTCATGCCCAGCGTCGCCAGCGCCACCCCGCTGTCGCCGAACAGCCGCGTCAGCAGCGCCGTCGCCAGCGAGGCCGACAGGATGTTGACGATGTTGTTGCCCAGAAGCAGCGCGCCGATCATTCGCTCGCGGTCCTCGGTCACCAGCATCGCGGCCTTCGCCCCGCGCGAGCCGCGGTCGGCCTGCGCCTTCAGCTTGCCCCGCGAGGCCGCGGTCAGCGCGGTTTCGGACCCGGAAAAGAAGGCAGACAGGATCAGCAGGCCAAGGATCGCGGCAATGGTCAGCCAGAAGGCGGTATCAAGCATTTCGGAGGTCATCGGGTCATTCCGGGGTTCAGCCCTTTCGGGCCAGGGGGTGCCTTTTCAGGACAAGGTCCGTCAGATGGTCGTCCAGCACATGCGTGTAGATTTCGGTCGTGGCAACATCGGCATGGCCCAGAAGCGTCTGGATCACCCGCAGATCGGCGCCATGCGCCAGCAGATGCGTGGCAAAGGCGTGGCGCAGCACATGCGGTGTCACCCGCGCCGGGGAAAGTCCGGCCAGCACAGCCACGTCCTTGACCAAGCTGTGGAAATACTGCCGCGTCAGATGCCCCTCGCGCCCCTCGCCGGGGAAGAGATAGCGCGAGACCGCGCGCCCCGCCTTGCGCCCGGCCTCCTCCTCGGCATCGCGCACCGCCAGCCAGTCCCGCAGCGCCGCGCGCGCCGGACCCGACAGGGGCACCATCCGCTCCTTGTCGCCCTTGCCGCGCACCAGGATCATCCGCGGATCGCCCCGGACCGCCGCGACCGGCAGGCCCACCAGCTCGCTGACCCGCAGGCCCGTGGCATACAGAAGCTCGAACAGCGCCGTGTCGCGCAGCCGGTCGGTCGGGTTGCGCCCCCTGGTCCGGGCCGCCTCCATCAGCCGCGTGACCTCGGCCTCGCTCAGCGTCTTCGGCAGGCTTTTCGCCTTGCCGGGGCCGGTCAGCCGCAGCGCCGGATTGTCCGCCCGCCAGCCTTCCTCGACGGCAAAGCGGTACAGCTGCCGGATCGACGACAGCCGCCGCGCCCGGGTTGCCCTGGACAGGCCCTGCGCATCGCAATGCACCAGATAATCCTCGACCGCCGCCCGGTCCGCCGTGGCCAGACCCCGCCCGCGCCGCGCCAGCCAGTCGGCAAAGTCCAGCAGGTCGCGGCCATAGGCCAGCTGCGTGTTCCGCGCCGCGCCAAGCTCGGCCGCGCGGGCGTCCAGGAAGGTCGAGATCCACCGGCTCGCCTCGGCCTCCGCCATGGCCTAGCCCCGCCGTTCCAGGATCATCAGCTCCAGCGCCGTCCGCCGCGCCACGTTTTCCTGACCGACCAGCCGCAGCAGCGACAACCCCTCGGTCACGCCGCGCAGATCGCCGTGGACCCCTCGGCCGATGGAGTCGAGCGCCGCGATGATCGCCTCGCCCTTGCGGTTGCCGTCGATCAGCGCCTGATTGTCCGCCGACACCGCAGGCGCCCGGAACGCGGCCGAGATCGCCCGCGCCAGACTGTCGGGCGGCAGCGCCGTCGCCGCCTTGCCCTGCGCAATCGCGATCAGGAACGCATCCTCTGCCGAGGCCGGACTGGCCCGGTTTGCCACCGTCTCGGCAAAGGGCGACAGAAGCCCGATCCGGAAGGCGATCTGCCCTGCCTCGCCCTCCAGCGGCATGTCCATCAAGGCCTTGCCGAACAGCGTGGCGAAGGGCACTTCCAGCTCCACCTCCTGCATCCGGTTCCAGACCGGCGGCAGCGTCCTGGCCACCCGCTCGGCATAGCGCGACCGGATCGCCGCCTCGAAGGCCTGGAAGGCCGCCACCCGATCCCAGACCCCGCCCGAGGCCGCCGGGTCATGTTCGGTGTAAAGCCCGAGGATCACGTTCGGCGGGATCGTCCCCGCCCGCGTCAGCCGTTCCGCCGCCTCGATCCGCGCTTTCCAGCCCGACCGGGGGCCCAGTTCGGCATAGGAAAAGGCGATGGGCAGGCGTTCGGTCGGCAAGGGCTCGCCGATCGCGGAATAGATCATCCAGTCCAGCGGCGTGACCGGATCGGGCGCAGGCGGGACCGGCTCGCCCTCATAAAGGTCGGGGTCCAGAAACCGCGACAAGAGCGTTGCCTGATCGGCGCTGATCTGGCCAAGCGCCTCGGAGGTGCGGATCGTCAGCGCCGCAGTGTCCCAGTCGCCGGACCGCGCCAGACAGAAGATCCGCGCCGGGACCGTCGGCGCCAGATGCGGGCTTTTCGCCATCCAGCTGCAGGCCCGATCCTCGGCCCCCGTCAGCAGCGCCACGTCGAAGGCCCGCCGCACCAGATCCGGCGTCGTCGACCCGGCCGCCTCGATCAGCGCCGCCGCCTGTTCCAGGGCCCCCAGCGCCAGCAGCTTGTCGATCCGCACCAGCAACAGCTCACCCCGTCCCCCGGCATCCACCGGCGCGTTGACCTCTGCCAACAGCAGCGTCAGGAACAGCTGGCGCAGCGCGGGCAGGTCGTCGTCGGGATGCTTGACCAGGGCTTCGGCGATCTCGCGCGTCATCCCCGCGCCCCAAAGATCGCGCGGCAGGCCGGAAACCGGGGCCGGGATCAGGCCGATCCCGTCGGGCGACGGGCCATCCAGCGACGAGGTCGTCACCGTCGCGGGCAGGGCGCTCCCCGCCGCGGCAACGGGCGGCTCGTCGATGGCCTCGGGCCTGCCACCGTGCGCCGCCGCGGCAGGCGTCGCCACCGATTGCGACAGCCAGTCGATCGCCGACAGGGGACCGGTCGCCGCCCCTGCCTCCTGTGCCGAGGCCGGCGGCGCGACACCCGCCGATACAAGGATCAGGGACAGGACACCGGCCGCACTAGTCCGCATTCAACACCACTGGCTTCCTCACCTCACCCTGAACCGGAGTGAGATCCCCCAGATAGGCAAAGACGGTCAGGCCGATAAAGCCAAGAATCACCAGCAACAGCAAGACCTTGATGATCCGCCCCATGGTTTCGCCCTTCCTCGTCTTCTGCCGGGCGGCTTCATCCGCCCGGCGATTGTTGCCGCCTGAAACCGCCTCGTCGGCCGTCCCTGCGGTGGTCTGGTGCGAATGTATATAGCATTCCGAGGAAGTTCACGCCATTGAGGGGGAAAGATTTCCCGTCGGCAAGTCCTTGCCCGGGACAGGCGGCGCGGCGAAACGGGGGGCCATGGCAAGGCTGGCGAAGACGGTGGTGCTGGTGGGAATGATGGGGGCGGGCAAGACGGCCGTCGGCACGGCCCTTGCCCGTCAACTCGGGGTCGAGTTCCGCGATTCCGACGAAGAGATCGTCCGCGCCGCCAACCGCTCCATCGCCGAAATCTTCGAACGCGACGGCGAGGCCTTCTTCCGCGCGCGTGAGACCGAGGTGATCGGCCGGCTGTTGCGCGGCACGCCCTGCATTCTGTCCACCGGCGGCGGCGCCTTCCTGTCCGAGGCGAACCGCACCCTGATCCACGACGTCGGCGTCTCGGTCTGGCTGCGCGCCGAGCTTGACCTTCTGTGGCAGCGCGTCCGCCACAAGACGACGCGCCCGCTTCTGCGCACCCCGAACCCGCGCGAGACGCTGCGCGAGCTTTACGAGAAACGCCAGCCGTTCTATGCGAAGGCCGACATCGTGGTCGAAAGCGAGGCGGATCGCTCGATCGAGGATATGGCCGCGCGGGTGCGCGACGCCTTGAAGGCGCGGCCGGACGTGCTGGAGGACAAGGCGTGAACACAGTCGCCGTCGATCTTGGCGCCCGGTCCTATCAGGTCCGGATCGGCCCCGGCCTGATCGCCCGCGCCGGCGCCGAGATCGCGCCGCTTCTCCGCCGCAAGCGCGTGGCCGTGGTGACGGACGAAACCGTGGCCGCGCTGCACCTTCCCGCTCTCACGGCCGCACTGGAAGCCGAAGGCATCGCCGTCACCGCGCTTGCCCTGCCGCCCGGCGAGGCGACGAAGAACTGGGACAACCTGGCCCGCTGCACCGAATGGCTGCTGGAAAGGCAGGTCGAACGCAAGGATGTGGTCCTCGCCCTTGGCGGCGGGGTGATCGGCGATCTCGTGGGCTTTTCCGCCGCCATCCTCCGGCGCGGCGTGCGCTTCGTGCAACTGCCCACCACGCTTCTGGCCCAGGTGGACAGCTCTGTCGGCGGCAAGACCGGGATCAACACCGCCCAGGGCAAGAACCTGGTCGGCGCCTTCCACCAGCCCAGCCTGGTGCTGGCCGACATCGACGTGCTTTCCACGCTGCCCGACCGCGATTTCCTGTCCGGCTATGGCGAGGTGGTGAAATACGGCCTTCTGGGTGATGCCGCCTTCTTCGACTGGCTGGAACGCGACGGCCCCGCGCTGCGGGCCGGGGACGCCGCTGCCCGCCTGAGGGCCGTGACGCGATCCGTCGAGATGAAGGCCGGGATCGTTTCCCGAGACGAAACAGAGGAAGGCGAACGCGCGCTCTTGAACCTGGGCCACACCTTCTGCCATGCGCTTGAAAAGGCGACGGGATATTCCGACCGGCTTCTGCATGGCGAAGGCGTAGCCATCGGTTGCGCGCTGGCGTTCGATCTGTCGTCGCGGCTGGGCCTGTGCAGCCAGGAAGACCCCAGCCGCGTCCGCGCGCATCTGGCCGCGATGGGGATGAAGGTCGACATCCGCGACATTCCGGGCGACCTGCCGGACGCGGATGGTCTGATCGCGCTGATGGGTCAGGACAAGAAGGTGGTCGACGGCCGCCTGCGCTTCATCCTCGCGCGCGGCATCGGTCGGGCCTTCGTGGCCGATGACGTGCCGGGCGACAGGGTGCGCGCCGTTCTGGACGACGCGCTTCGCGCCTAGAACAAGAGCTTGTAGACGTTGCCGTTGGTGTCCGTGGCCTGTCCCGTGCCGCTGGCCGTGCCCGATCCGACCACGAAGGTGCCCTGCACCCGGGTGCCGTCGTCGCAGACCGCGTAGATTTCCCCGTTGTTGACGCCCGCGACCGTCTCGCGCTTCACGCCGACCTCGCCGCCGGTCTTCTTCCAGGTCAGCGCCAGTCCTTGCGAGTTCGACACCACGCGCGGTGTCAGCGAGGTCCAGGTGCCGGTGCACTTGCCGCGCTTGGGGATGCGGAAGGCAAGGGGGCCCGAGGTGCCGCTGGTGTTCCGGGCGGTGGCGCGGATCACCAGGGTCGGGTTGGCTTCGGCGATCTCGCCCGACAGCGGGTACAGCTGCATCGTGCTGGTCGAATCGGCACAGGCCGCCAGCGGCAGGATCAGCGCCAGGACCAACTGGCGGGACCTGGGCAGGCGGGGATGGCGCGGGGACGGCTGGGTCGGGTCAACGGTCATGGGTGAAGCTGTCTCTGGCAGGACGTCACGGGGGCGCAAGGTCGATGTCGGACAGCGCGGTGCGCCTTGCCCGACGCCGTGTCTATGAGATGAATTCGCCCGACTGTCCAGCCCGGTGCCCCTGACGATCGCGTCAGCGCAGGCAGGGGCGACTACCTGGCCACAGCAAAGGTCAGCAGCGACCGCAGCGTGGTCAGCCCCCGCCCGCCCGGCCCCCGCAACGGGCTCTGCCGCGGGTGCCAGGTGCCGCCGGCGTGGTTCACCACCGATGTCGGCATGAACTGCATCAGCCCGGAAATCGTGTCGGCGATGACAAGACTTGCCGCAGGCCCCAGCCGCTCGCCCTGTTCGTAGTGCCGCGCCTCGCACAGGAAATACAGCCAGGCCGGCGTCTGGTCCAGCATCCCCAGCTCCTCTGCGGTGGTGCGCAGGCTCTTCGCTCCGGGCTTGGCCGGGTTGGTGTCCGGCAGGGCGGCGCGCACTTCGTCCGGCGACATCGGCGTCAGCCCGCAGGCCTGCGCCAGCTCTTGCCCAAAGGCGATCCGGCGCTGAAACCCGCGCATCAGGTTGCGGAACAGGATCGACCCGTGCACCGCCACATTCGAATGTCCCATCGCGTTCAGCATGTCCGGCGCGAAGGTCAGGTCGATCCGTTCCGCCCCGCCCGGCCCGGGAGTGCGGCGCGGCGGGCGGGTCATCCGGTCCCAGTCGATCACCCAGTGGTCGGGAAGCTGCAAGGTCGCGGCCCCCGGTCTGCCCATGTTGCGCTGCGTGGTGAAGGAGAACAGCTCGGCCAGACTGGCGCCGTCACGTTCGATCCGCCCGCCGCGGCCGAAATTCGCGTTGAAATCGTAGAAGGCGCCGACCATCGAATGGCCAAAGCGGAAGGCGGCCGTGGTGAACTCCAGCGGCACGGTCCGCGCGGCGGGCAGTTTCTGCGGCCGCTGCGCCAGCGGGATCCGCAGGGCCTGGGGCGACAGCAGGCTCGGCAGGAAATCGTTCAGGATCAGCCAGTGATAGTGCAGCGTCACCAGCTGCCGGGCCGCGGCAAAGCATGCTGCCGGATCGGGGAGGTCCCGCTCCAGAACCGCGACGGCCTTGTTGTGAAACAGGAGGAACGCCAGATGCAGCTGGCTGATGATCAGGTTCTCGTCGTTGCGGTGGTCGGCAATCAGCGGCTTGCCGTTCCGCCGCAGGATGTCGGGTGCCCCGATGTCATGGATGACCCGCGCCGGATCCTTCCCGCTGTCGATGAACACCTGCGGGTCCTCGGTCCGCGTGACGCCCAGCCTGAACCGCTTGCCATCCGCCGCATAGAGCGCCCGGATGGCCGGATCGGCGCTGTCCGGCCCGTCGCCGTACAGACTGTCCAGCGCAAGCGGATTGGCCTGTTCGTTGACGAAATTGTCCAGGATCACCTCGGGCAGCGCACGCTGCGCCCGGTCCAGCCCGCCCGGCAAGGCGGTGCCGATCACGCCCACCCCCGCCGGGATTTCGGCCAGCGTGACCACATCCCCCACCGGGGCCGAGATGTCGTGGTTCACGAACTGCCCGAAATAGGTGTAGGCCGCCGGCAACCGCATCGGCAGCACTTCCGGCGCGCTCAAGGGCTCGCGGCTGGCCTTCTCGAAGGCGACGAGCCGGGCAAAGCTCAGCGCGGCCGAGGTTCCGGCAAAGCATCCCACATCGTCGCGGCGCGCCAGATCGGGGAAAAGAAAGCAGTAGCCCGATTGCGACGGCCTTGCGCTCCGGGTGCCGCGGGCCTCGGGGACACCCTCGGGGAAAAGACTGTGCGGGCTGGTGATGGTCGGCATGGGTGGCCTCGCGGCTCTGGGGTCAGTAGGGTTCGGGCAGGCTCAGGCGCGGAACACCCGGACAAAGCCGGGCAAAGCGGGGCAGGTCGGTCGCTTCGCCCATTGCGCACAGGCCGGGGACCAGAACCCGCACTGTCGGCAAGGGATCTCCGGGCAGGGTCAGGTCCACCGCCAGGGCGCGAAGCCCCAGATCGGCCAGCCGGGCCAGAAGCGCGGGCAGCTCCAGCGTCGCCCCGGGCCGCTCCGGCCCCGCGATGAACTGCGGCTGCTCCAGCGTTGAGGCCCTGGCGATCCAGGCCAGCGCCTCGGGATCGCCTGCGGCAGAGGCATGATCCAGGCTCACTTCGGTCTGCACCATCTCGGTCACCGCCGCCAGCGCCGCATCCGCCAGCCTTGGCCGCGCCGCCGAGCCTACCGCGACCCTTGTCCCGTCCGGCTCTGCCGCCACCGCGACCACCACCGGCAGGCCGATATCGGTCGTCACCTCGATCAGCCGCGTCACCCGGCTGCGCTGGTGCAGCCACCAGAACAGCCGGGGCTGCTGCGCGTCGATGATCTCGGTCGCGACCGCGCCGCCCTGCCGGTGGCCGTGCCACCACAGGGCCACTGCGTCGCGCTCCACACATTCCCACAGCGCCCGCGCCAGCGCGCTGTCACGATCCGGCCCCGCCGCGCAGCCGGTGGACCCCGCGTCGGTCTGCAAAGGTTCGGACAGCACCGCCGCGCAGTCCAGGTAGACGCCTTGCGCCGCGACCTCCACCGCCGCGCCCGACGCCATGTCGGTCGCCCCGACCATGGCCAGCCCGTCCCGCCGCGGCAGCGCGCGCAGCGCGGCCAGATGCTGCTGCGCAAGGCTCGCCCGCAGCTCCAGCGCCTCGGCCCCTGCCGACAGAAGCGCCTGCTGCAACGTCATCCCCCGCCCGGCCGGCAGCCGCGGCTTGAGGCCCGTGACACCGTCCTCCAGCGGCACGGCGATTGCCAGGAACAACGGCGCCTCGGGAGCATCCAGCGCCATGACCCGGAAATCCTGGCTCAAGGCGCGCGATACCCGTGCATTCATCTCGGCCGGGTTTTGCTTCATGCCGCCATTCAAGGCAGGATGCCGACAAGGTTCAAGGCCGGAATCAGAAACCCTCGGCCCATTTCACGCTGGCATCACGACCCGTCGGAAGAGTGGGTCAAGGCAATCGTCAACAAGCAGCCCGATACGGGAGAGGGAGACAGCAATGGCAGGGTTCTTCACACTGAAAAGCGACGCAATTGCCGATCAGGAAGCGACGGGCGAGGCGATCATCCGCGTCAGCAAGAGCGCCTTCCGCGACACGCCGAATTCGGAATGGAAGAAGTTCAACGACGACACCCGCAAATGGCTCTTCGACAACGGCTATCGCTACGAAGGCCCGGGGGCCGGCCCGAACGGCGAGATCCCGGACAGCATCGAGATCGTGCCGGTCTATGACACGCCGAACCGGATGCATGTGAGGGTGCCCTGGGCGGGCGATCTGAAGACCTTCAAGGTCAAGGACGAAGCCACCTACGGCAACACCGACAAGGTCCGCTCCAGGGTGGTGCTGGCGCGCTACTTCATGCGCAAGTGCCGGTAGGCAGGGCCCGGATCAGGCTTGCTCGGCCATCTGGCGGGCAAGCCGCAGACCCTTCAGCAGGCTCTGGCGACCCTTCGGCCAGTGGATCGGCAGGACGTCCATGATCCATCCTTCCAGGTCGTTGTCGTCCGCGCGCCCTGCGCCTTCCCATTTCGATTCCGTCAGCTCGGCGAAATAGCGATAGACCGCCTCGGCCTTTTCGATGTTGCCTTGCAGGGCCCAGGCGGCCGCAGCCAGGGCGGCGCGGTCCGGGAAGCCCTCATAGCATTTCTCCACCGTCTCGATCGTGGCCGCATAATCGCCGTCCAGAAACTGGATCGCGGACAGATAGTCGGTGTAATACTCGGGATAGACCGGGTTCATCTGCACCGCCTTCGCGGCCAGACCCTTGGCGTCCTCGATGTGCCCCAGGAACGCCAGGCCGCAGGCGGCGGCGATCAGCGCCTCGGCATCGTTCGGGTTCAGGTCCACCGCCATCCGGAAATGGGTGTTCGCCCGCTCGGCCGATTTGGCGATCAGCCAGTTCCAGGCCATGCTGATGTGGCAGCGCGGATCGTAGGGGTCCAGCGCGATCGCCTCGCGTGCATGACGGAAGGCCGCCGCGCAATCGGCCTTGCGCCCCGGATAGCCCGGTCGCACCAGGCTCCGGCTGCACAGGATCTGCGCCAGGCTCGCATGGCTGCCCGCAAGACCGGGGTCCAGCTCGATCGCTTTCAGGAACATCTCCTCGGCCTCGGCATCGGCTTCGGCCGTCCACAGCCGCGACAGCTGATGACCCTTCAGCCAAAGGTCATAGGCCACCGGATTGCCCGGGGTGCTGCGGGCGTGACGCAAAAGCGTGCTGTGGTTGACCTGGCTGGCGAGATGCGCCGCCACCGCCCCCGCGACCGAAGAGCTGACCTCCTGCAACTCGGTCTCCGCCACCGGGTAGAGCGCCGACCAGACCTCGCTGCCGTCGCGGCAGTCGATCAGCGTCACGAACAGCTTGCCCTCGCCGGTGCGCCAGTCCAGCACGCAGTCCACCGCATAATCCGCGTCGATCACCTGACCGACTGCGGTGAAATCCACCGCCGTGGTCGAGTCGAACCCGCTGGACGGCCAGGGGATCACGATCCAGCAGCGAAAGCGCGACAGGCAGGACTTGGCCAGAAAGGCAAAGCCCTCGCCCAGGTAATCCTTGCTGCTGTCGACATAGCGCGTCAGCGGCGGGCGAATGGTGATCCGTGGCGGTCCGCTGCGCGTTCGGGCCGGGGCAGGGGCCGACGCCATCGCGGGCGCGCGCTGCAACGATATTTCGCCGCTCTTGATCGCGACCAGAAGCTCGTTCGACGCCTCGCTCGGCTCGCTGTCCAGCTCGTCGGCCAGCGCCTGCTCCAGCATCGCATACTGCCGCAGCGCCGCCGACTGGTCGCCCCTCTGCGCGTGAAAGCGCATGATGAACTGATGCGCCAATTCATGGCTCGGCTCGATGCGGACCAGCTCTTCGGCAACCCGCGTGTCCGTGAAAACCCCCGTGGCGATCAGCTTTTCCAGCTGATCGGCCAGCGCCGTGGTCAGCACCGACCGCAGTTGCGACCGCTCGATCTGCAACCAGGCCTCGAAGACCGGGGCGCTGGGCTGGGCCGGGCCGAACAGCTCGCCCTGCCACAGCGCCGCCGCCGCCAGAAGCGCGCTCTGGTCCTGCGCCGAAGCGGCAATCAAGTCGCGGAACCGCCGCACGTCCAGATCGAAGGCCGTGCCCTTCAGGCCCACCGAAAAGCGGTCTGCCTCGACCACATCCTCGCCGTTCGGCCCAAGGACCTCCTTCAACTCGCGCAGCGCCTGCCGCAGGCTCGACCGCGCCAGCGCCTCGGGGGCGGGGTCCCACAACAGCGAGGCCAGCTGCTCCCGGTTCATCCGGCAGCCCGGGCTCAGCAGCAACAGGCCCAGCAGGCAGCGCGCCTTGCGGGTCTTGAAGGCCACCTCCTCGCCCGAAGCGATGCGGACGACCCGGCAGGATCCCAGAAGATCGACTTGAAACCGGAACATGCCGGAGGCCCCCATACCTCAAGCGTTAACGTGGCACAGGCCAAAGGCAGCTTTCAACCGCCCAGCCTCGAAACGTCCGCCCAAAACCGCCGGTTGTTGCCTTCCGGTTGCGCGATGGTGGTCGCGTTCTTGCGCCGCTGTCGCGCGGAACCCACGCAGGCCTGACAAGCTGGCCCCATTCCTGCGCCTGTTCGCACGTCCGATTGCCGCCTTGCCAGCGTCGAACGCACCGGCGTCACCGGCCAGATGAACGGTCACGGCAGCCGGGCAAGCCATCTGGCCTGCCCATCCCGGACGCGAAAGTCGCTGGGTCCGGCCTGGAAACAGGCCCTCCTCCGGCGCGTCCTATCGGATCAGGAAGGGCGCGGCTTTCATCGTGGCCGGCACGGGAACCCCCATCCGGGTCAGGATCGACGGCGCCAGCGCCAGTTGATCCAGAATCTGATCTTCGGGCGGCAAGCTGCTGGTTCCAAAGTAGTAAAACGCAAAGTCGCGCTGATCCTCGCCCGTGCCGCCATGATGCCCCCGCGCGTCCTGACCGTGGTCGGCGGTGACGATCACCTCATAGCCGTTCTGCCGCCAGCGATGGATCCATGGCGCCAGGATCGCATCGAGATGGGCGCAGGCATGGTCCATCTCGGCGCAGTCGTGGAAAAAGCGGTGCCCCATGCTGTCCAGCGTGCAGCTGTGCAGGATGCCATAGTCGATGCCCTTGACCTCGCAAAGGCGGGTCAGCGTGCCGAAAAGGTCATAGTCCGACGGCGTCATCTGGTTCGCGTGCCCATAGCCGTGCATGGTGTGGAACCGGCCATGAGTGATCGGCCCCTCGGGTTCATCATATTCGATGTCGCGGACCACGTCGAAGGGCGCGCGGTTGAAGAACTCCGACCAGTAGCTGTGCGTCACCGCCCCGGTCCTGCGGCCTGCCTTCGTCAGCTCGCTGAACACATCGGGGAATTCCAGCCGCCGGATGTCGGCATTGTCCCAGATCCGGTGCACCTGCGGCGGCAGGCCCGTGTGGATCGAGGCATAGCACGAGGCCGAGGTCGAGGGCAGCACCGACCGCATCCGCCGGACGCGCGCCTCGCCCTGTTCGACCCAGCCTTCGAGGTTGCCGAACAGCCGCCGCCAGTTGCGGTAAGGCACCCCGTCCAGGATGATCAGAAGAATCTTGGTCATATGTTAAGTCCGCCCCGCAACTCCCTGACGCACGCCGCGATTTCTTCGAAGGAATCGCCCCGCCGTCAATTCCCCGCGCTTTCCATCCGGCGGTGCGCGATCACCTGCTCCAGCCAGCCCTGTTCCATCTCGGGCACCGAACTCAAGAGCAGGTCGGTGTAATCGTCGAACGGAGGGGTCAGCACGTCCGACTTCTGCCCATAGCGCACCACCGCCCCCTTGAACATCACCGCGATCTTGTCGGAAATCGCCTTCACCGTCGCCAGGTCATGGGTGATGAACAGATAGGCCACCCCGGCCTCGGCCTGCAACGCCAGCAGAAGCTTCAGGATTCCGTCCGCCACCAGCGGATCCAGCGCGCTTGTCACCTCGTCGCAGATGATGAGCCGTGGCTTCGCCGCCAGCGCGCGGGCGATGCAGACCCGCTGCTTCTGCCCCCCCGACAGCTCCGCCGGATAGCGGTCGGCAAAGCCCTTGCCCATCTCGATCTGGTCCAGAAGCTCCTGCACCCGGCGGTCCCTCTCGGCCCCGCGCAGGCCGAAGTAGAACTCCAGCGGCCGCCCGATGATCGTGCCGACCGTCTGGCGCGGGTTCATCGCCGTGTCGGCCATCTGGTAGATCATCTGGATCTCGCGCAGATCATCCTTGGTCCGGCCTTTCAGGTCCGCCGACAACTGCCGCCCGGCAAAGGTGATCCGGCCCTGGGTGGGCGGCAACAGCCCGGTGATCGCGCGGGCCAGCGTCGACTTGCCCGAGCCCGATTCCCCCACCACCGCCAGCGTCTGCCCCACGGGCAGGTCCAGCGAGACGTTCTTCAGCACATCGAAATTCGTCCCCCGATACCGCGCCGTCAGGTTCTGCACCTGCAGGACAGGCGGGGCAGGGGGCTTCTCCTGATGCTCCAGACTGCGGACCGACACCAGCGCCCGGGTATAGTCCTCGCGCGGGGCGTGGATGATCTGCCCGGTCTCGCCCAGTTCGACCATCCGGCCGTGGCGCAGCACCATGATCTCGTCGGCAACCTGCGCCACCACGGCCAGGTCATGCGTGATGTACAGCGCCGCCACCCCGGTATCCCGGATCGCCTCCTTGATCGCCGCCAGCACGTCGATCTGCGTCGTCACGTCCAGCGCGGTCGTGGGTTCGTCGAAGATCACCAGATCCGGCTTCGGACACAGCGCCATCGCCGTCATGCAGCGCTGCAACTGCCCGCCCGAGACCTGATGCGGATAGCGGTTCCCGATCGTCTCGGGGTTGGGCAGGCCCAGCTTGCGGAACAGCCCCACCGCGCGCGCCTCGGCCTCGGCCTTCCCGCAGAGCCCATGGCTCAGACAGGTCTCGATGACCTGCTCCATGATCTGCCGGGCCGGGTTGAAACTCGCCGCCGCCGATTGCGAGACGTAAGTCACCTCGCGCCCCCGAAGGCTGCGCAGGGCCTTCGCATCGGCCAGCCGGATTTCACGCCCGTTCAGGTGGATCGTGCCCGCGGTCAGCCGCACGCCGCCGCGGCCATAGGCCATGGCGCTAAGACCGATGGTGGATTTCCCCGCACCCGATTCCCCGATCAGCCCCAGCACCTTGCCGCGCTCAAGCGTCAGGTCCACGCCATGGACCAGCGTGACCTCCCTCGGCGGCTCGCCCGGCGGATAGGACGTCGCCTCGATCACCAGGCCCCTGATCTGCAACAACGGCTCAGCCACCGCGCCCTCCTTTCAGGCTGGAGGTCCGGGTCAGGATCCAGTCCGCGACCAGGTTGACGCTGATCGCCAGCGCCGCGATGGCGGCTGCGGGCAGCAGGGCGGCCGACTTGCCGTAGATCAGCCCGTCCTTGTTCTCTTTCACCATCCCGCCCCAGTCGGCCAGCGGCGGCTGGATGCCAAGGCCCAGGAAGGACAGGGTCGAGATGAACAGGACCGCGAAGATGAACCGCAGGCCGAATTCGGCGACCAGCGGCGACAGGGCGTTGGGCAGGATCTCGCGGAAGATGACCCAGATGCCTTTCTCGCCCCGCAGCCGGGCGGCCTCGACAAAGTCCATCACCGCGATGTCGGCGGCGACGGCGCGGGACAGGCGAAAGACGCGGGTGCTGTCCAGGATGCCCATCACCAGGATCAGCACCGTCAGGTTCAAGGGCAGCACCGACAGCATGACCAGCGCCACGATCAGCGAGGGGACCGCCATCACCAGGTCCACGGTCCGCGACAGGACCTGATCGATCCAGCCGCCCTTCACCGCCGCCAGGAATCCCAGGAAGGCCCCCAGCGAGAAGGCCAGCAGCGACGAGGCCAGCGCCACGAAGATGGTGATCTGCGCGCCGTAGATCAGCCGGCTCAGGATGTCGCGCCCGATGGTGTCGGTGCCCAGCCAGAACTTCGCCGAAGGGCCTTCCCATTGCCCGCCCGAGACATCGTTGATGGCATAGGGAGCGATCCATTGCGCGAAGATCGCGACGAACAGGAAGATCCCGGTCAGGATCAGCCCGATCAGGGCGGACAGGGGTATCCTCATTTCGGATGCCTCAGACGCGGATTGGCCAGGATGCCGATGATGTCCGCCGCCATGTTCAGAAAGATGTAGACGGCCGCAAAGATCAGCCCCACCGCCTGCACCACCGGCAGGTCGCGCTTGGTCACATGGTCCACAAGGTATTGCCCCAGGGCGTTGTAGCCGAAGACCACCTCGACCACGACGACGCCGACGACCAGATAGGCCAGGTTCAGCATGACCACGCTGACCACGGGCGCGATGGCGTTGGGGAAGGCGTGCTTCCAGATCACCGTCATCGGCGACAGGCCCTTGAGTTCTGCGGTCTCGATATAGGCCGACTGCATCACGTTCAGGATCGCCGCCCGCGTCATCCGCATCATGTGGGCCAGGACCACCAGCACCAGCACGATCACGGGCAGGGCGACAGCCTGCAGCTTGGCCCAGAAGCTCATGCCCGGAAAGACCATGGCCACGGGCTGAAAGATCGGGATCGCCTGCGTGAAGATGTAGATCACGAAATAGGCCGCGACGAACTCGGGCAGGCTGATCGTGGTCAGCGTGATGCCCGAGATCACCTTGTCCGGCCATTTCCCGGCATAGCGCGCCGCGACAAGGCCAAGGATGATCGCCAGCGGCACGGCGATGACGGCGGCGCAACCGGCCAGGAACAGCGTGTTGCCCAGCCGCTGCCCGATGGATGTGGCGATATCCGCGCCATTGGTCAGCGCCTTGCCCAGGTCTCCGGTCAGGATGCCGCCCAGCCACTGGAAATAGCGGGTCAGGGGCGGCTGGTTCAGCCCCATCTTCTCGCGCAGGTTGGCCAGCGCCTCGGGCGTCGCCTGCTGGCCCAGGATCGCCTGCGCGGTATCGCCCGGCAGCGCCTCGACGCCCAGGAAGATCACCGCCGAGACCGCCAAGAGCAGGAGGAGGCCCAGCGCAATGCGCTGGACCACCAGTTTCAGGATCGGATGCACCGCGCGGGCCTCAGGCGTTCAGCCAGCAGCGGACCTGCGCGCGGCCGTTCATCAGCTCGCCGTTCGGGTCGTCCTCCCAGCCGCCGATCTTGTCGCTGACGCCCGAGACGAAGTCGTTGAACATCGGCAGGATCAGCCCGCCCTCGTCGCGCAGGATCTGCGCCATTTCCGTATACATGCCCTTGCGCTTGGCCTCGTCCAGCTCGCCGCGCGCGGCCAGCAGCAGCTCGTCGAACCGCGCGTTCCTGAACTTGGTGTCGTTCCATTCCGCCGTGGACAGATAGGCGGTGGAATACATCTGGTCCTGCACCGGCCGCCCGCCCCAGTAGCTGGCGCAGAACGGCTGCACGTTCCAGACGTTCGACCAGTAGCCGTCGTCCGGTTCCAGCTGCACCTGCAGCGGGATGCCCGCCGCGTTGGCGGATGCCGCGAAAAGGTTGGCCGCATCGACCGCCCCCGGAAACGCGCCCGGAGCCGTGCGCAGCACGATCGGGCTGCCGTCGTGGCCGGACTTCTTGTAATACTCCGCCGCCTTGGCCGCATCGTATTCGCGCTGCTCGAACTTATCCTCGAACAGGGGATAGGCCGCGTTGATCGGGAAGTCGTTGCCCCGGCTGCCCAGCCCGCCGAGGATCTTGTCAACCATCTCCTGCCGGTTGATCGCATATTTCAGCGCCATCCGCAGGTCGTTGTTGTCGAAGGGCGCCTTGTCGCAATGCATGATGAAGACGTAATGCCCGCGCCCCGCGACGGCCTTGATCTGCACGCCCGGCACGCCCTTCAGCAGCTCCACGATCTTCGGATCGACCCGGTTGATCATGTGCACCTGGCCCGACTGCAACGCCGCCGTCCGCGCCGTGTTGTCGTTGATGACCAGGATCTCGACCTCGTCGGCATGGCCGATGGTGGAATCGAAATAGTTCGCGTGCTTCTTGAAGGTGTGCCGGACGCCCGGCTCGTTCACCACCACCGCATAGGGCCCCGCGCCGATCCCGGCGGCCGGATTGTCCACGCCGCCGCCCGGCTGGATCATCAGGTGATAGTCCGCCATCAGGAAGGGCAGGTCGGCGTTGGCCGCAGTCAGCGTCAGCGTGACCATGTCACCCTCCGCCTTCATGTCCGCGATGCCCTGCACGATGCCCAGGGCCCCCGACTGCGACTTCTCGTCGGTGTGCCGTTTCAGCGTCGCCACCACGTCCTCGGCCGTGACCGTGGCGCCGTTGTGATACTCCACGCCCTTCTGGATCTTGAACTTCCATTCCTTCGCATCCGGGCTGGACGAGATCTCTTCGGCGATCCGGGGGTCGATGGTGCCGTCCGGCTTCACGTCGCACAGCATCTCGCCCCAGGTCATGTTGACCTGATAGGGCACCTCGGACGCCGCCAGCGCCGGGTCCAGGCTGTTCGTCGATTCCCCGCCCTGCATCCCCAGGCGGATCACACCGCCCTTTTTCGGCTCCTCCGCCCGGGCCGCCTTGCCGAACAGCGCCGAGGCCAGCCCCGCCGACACACCCAGCGCCGTCGTCCGTCCGACGAACTCGCGCCGCGTCATCCGCCCGGCCTGCGCCTGCGCCACCATCCAGTCAAGCTGTCTGTGCTTGTCGTCCATTGTCGTCTCCCTGTTTGGCCCCCGTTGCGGGGAGTCTTTTGTTGACTTGAGAATCAATAAACCGCGAACCGCGCCGTGCGACAAACCTTTTCTTGCCCCGGCTCACACAAAGTCTCGTGCGACCGCCTCATCCCAGTCGCGCCGGAAAACGACCTGATCGCCCTCCCAGGCGGTCAGCGTCGCCTGCATCCGAAAATGCGTGGCCGAAGCCGTCATCATCGTCTCCGCCCGCGTCCGCACCCGCCAGTCGCCGCGCGACAGCCGCTGCTCCCAGGTGATCGCGGCCCGGGCCGACAGGGGATCGGCGCCGATCTCCCAGCGCTCGGTCGTCGTCTCGCCCGTGACCAGGCCGTGGCCCAGGTTCTCCGTGTCGCCCGTATCGTCCTCGACGACCAGCGCATGGGTCCCCGCGATCAGGTCGCTCTCGATCCGGCGGCTGGATTTCCCCTCGCGCAGCACCCGGTGCGCCCAGGGCGGCGCGGTCTCGGCGGGCAAAGGCTCCCATTCCGCAGCCGTCCCCCGATGCACCGGCAGATCCAGGCTCGCCTGCATGAGGGTCAGCACCGCCGCCTCGGGGCTGGGCCAGACGAAGGGCCAGTAGGTCGTGGACAGGGCCAGCCGCAGCCGGTGCCCCGCCGCCAGCCGATAGCCCATCTGGTCCAGCACCACGACCACATCCTCCGCCACGCCGGGACGCATCGGCTGCGGGCTTTCCGCGCTGTGGCGGTGGCAGAGATTCAGGATGCCATGCGCGATCCTGGTGGAGGACCCGTCCGGCGCCACATCGCACAGCCGGGCCACGACAAAGGCCAGAGGCTTGTCCGAGGCCAGCCGCAGCGTCAGCCGCGCCGCCCCCAGCAGCTCCAGCGGTTCCGCCAACGTCGCGCCATCAAAACAGACCGACAGCGCGTCATCCGCCCGCTGGTCGCCCGCCATTTCCGCATTCAGCCCCATCGGAAAGAACTCGCCCGCCGCCATCCCCAGATGCTGCGGCGTGCAGACCCGGGAGGACAGCGGCCCCGCCACCCCCAGCCCCGCATCCGACACCGGCAAGACCCGGCGACTGACGCGGCGCGAAGGCCATTCCGCCTCGGCGATCCAGTGGCCGTCCCGATGGGCAGCACTCGGGTCCGGGGGCGCGGAATGCAGCATGTAGGCGCGCAGGGCAGGGTCATCCTCTGCGCCATTCGGGATCCCCTTCAGCCAGCGGTCCCACCAGCGGATCGCCAGTTGCAGAAACCCGATCCGCGGCCCCGGCACCGCCGTATGCGGATACTGGTGCACCCAGGGGCCGATGATCCCCTTCACCGGGCCCTTTGCGCCTTCCAGCAGCTTGACGACCGTATTCATGTAATTGTCGTTCCAGCCGCCGATGGACAGGATCGGCACCGTCACCCGGTCCCAGTCCTCGCAGATCGAGCCGTGCTTCCAGTAGGCGTCCCGCGTCTGGTGCGCCGCCCAGCGCGGGGCAAGGAAGGGCTCTGCGACAAGCCGCATCAGCCAGTCTTCGCGCCAGCCGTTCCGCAGCAACGGATCGGCCGGACGCGAGGAGTAGGACAGCATGACCGAGCCCCAGCCGAAATTCTCGCCCAGCAGCGCGCCGCCCTTGAAGTGGATGTCATCGGCAAAGCGGTCGGTGGTGGAATAGACGCTGATCACGGCCTTCAGCGCGGGCGGTTGCAGGAAGGCCGTCTGCAGGCAGTTGAACCCGCCCCAGCTCTTTCCCATCATTCCCACCGCACCGCTGCACCAGTCCTGCCTGGCCAGCCAGCCGATCACATCGCAGGCGTCCTGCAACTCCTGCGCCGAGTATTCGTCCTCCATCAGCCCGTCGCTGTCGCCGTTGCCCCGGATGTCCACCCGGATACAGGCATAGCCATGACCCGCGACATAAGGGTGCATCAGCTCATCCCGGGGCAGGGTCCCGTCACGCTTGCGGTAGGGGATGTATTCCAGCACTGCCGGGACGGGTTTCGCCTTGGCGCTCTGCGGCATCCAGACCCGCGCCGACAGGCGGGTGCCATCGGGCATCGGGATGGCCAGGTCCTCGATCTCGGTGACCGTTTCGGGAAGACTGCTGCGGATCGTCACGAGGCCCCTCCGATTCTCTGCCTCCATCCGATATTATCCGTTCGTACAATTCAAGCCTCGCGTGAGCCTTCTCCTGCGCCTTCGGCTTCTCGTCGGAGCGCCACGCGCGATCTCCTCCCCCGCGAGGAGGAACGAAGTCCCCGACGAGCGGCCCCGAGAGAAGCCCTAACCAAACGTAAATGCCCGCACGCAACCCATTGATTTCCTTGGTCCCGAAAAAGCCGCCGCGCGCGGCGCACCCGCCTGTTCACCCCCGCACAGCCCCCGCGCGCCTTGATCGGGATGAAATTCCGCCCCCTCGGGTCTACCTTCCCTTCCAAAGGAGACGCCCCATGTGGAACCCGCTTCTCGACCCCTCGATCCCGATCGGCACCCAGGTCGACCAGATCGAGACCGTGATCGTCCCCCGCGCCCGCGACCTCGGCGGCTTCGAGGTCCGCCGCGCCCTTCCCTCCGCCCAGCGGCAGATGGTCGGCCCCTTCATCTTCTTCGACCAGATGGGCCCGGCCGAGTTCCTGACCGGGCAGGGCATCGACGTCCGCCCTCACCCCCATATCGGGCTCGGGACGGTCACCTACCTGATGAAAGGCCGCCTCCACCACCGCGATTCCCTGGGCACCGACGCCTGGATCGAACCGGGAGCGGTCAACTGGATGCTGGCCGGGCAGGGGATCACCCACTCCGAACGGACCGACGGCGCGGCCCGTCAGGCCCCCCTCTCGATGTTCGGCCTCCAGACCTGGCTCGCCCTGCCGAAGGACCGCGAGGAGGACCCGGCCGGGTTCGTCCATGTCGGGAAGGCCCAGCTGCCGGAACTGGAAGGCGAGGGCAAACAGGTTCGCCTGATCCTCGGCCGGGCCTGGGGCGCGCGGGTCGGCCTCGACATGCCCTCCGAGGTCTTCTACGCCGACGCCATCCTCCGGCCCGGCGCCTCGATCCCGCTCCCCGACGACCACGAGGACCGGGGGGTCTATGTCCTGCAAGGTGAGATCACCTGCGCCGGGCAGACCTTCGAGGCGGGCCGGATGCTCGTCTTCCGCCCCGGCGACAGGGTCTCGGTCCAGGCCGGCCCGCAGGGCGCGCGGGTGATGCTGCTGGGCGGAGCCACGATGGACGGTCCCCGCTTCATCTGGTGGAACTTCGTCGCCTCCTCCCGCGAGAAGATCGACGCCGCCAAGGAAGCCTGGCGGGCGGGCGACTGGATGCACGGCCGCTTCTCCCTCCCCCCCGGCGACGATGCCGAGTTCATCCCGGCCCCGGACCGATAAACTCCCCATTGACGCCCCTCGGCAGACCGTCTATCCCGCCCCGCAGCGCGCGGTGGTAGCTCAGTTGGTTAGAGTACCGGCCTGTCACGCCGGGGGTCGCGGGTTCGAGCCCCGTCCACCGCGCCAGCATTTCCCCCAAACAAGCCTGGCAAGGTGCCCGCGCGTGGGCAGCCGCTTTGACACAAGGAAATCAACATCCTGCCCGCGGACATGTGGCTTCGGCTGACCGGATCCGGGGCATTTCCGCCGCGATCGCACGGGCAAGGTCGGGGCGCCCCGCGCCGGACGCACCGCCCCTGCGCGGGAATGCGGGGGCGCACCGGCCCCCGCCGCTTTTCCCGCTTGACGCCCCCCGACCAACCCCTTATCTGGCCCCTCAGCGCGCGGTGGTAGCTCAGTTGGTTAGAGTACCGGCCTGTCACGCCGGGGGTCGCGGGTTCGAGCCCCGTCCACCGCGCCAGTTTCCCCTTCCAAAGGTCATGTTTCCCGGCCTCGCCAGACAGGCGGCCCCGGGATATCGGTCGGCCCATCAGACCAGGAGACCCGCATGACCCGACCAGCCCTTGTTGTCCTCCTCCTGCTTGCTGCCAGCCCCTTGTGCGCCGAAGGCATCCTGCTGCCGCCGGGCTTCGACGGGCTTTACGCGCCCGAAGGGATGGCCTGCACCGGCTTCTCGGCCATTTCGGTCGAGGCGGGGGTCATGACCGGCAGCGAGTTCGCCATCACCGTCACCGATCTTGTCGAGTTTCCCGGCGAGCCGAACCGCGTCGAGGCGACGATGCTGAACCAGGGCGGCGGTGGTGACTGGGAGGATTCGGCAATCCTGACCCTGTCCGCGGACGGAACGACGCTGCGGTTCGACTATCCCGACGGGACCTCGGTGGTCTGGAGCCGCTGCCCGTGATCGCCTGCGGCATCGGCAAGGCTTGACCTTGCCCGCGGGGTGGATCAAGCCTGCGCGTGACGTTCGACCGGAGCTGACGGATGCACTTTCTGGACAATCTGCCCCTGTCGGTTCTGGTGATCGCCGCGCTGACGCTGGGCCTGGCGCCGTTCTTCCCCGAGCCGCATATCTGGGAAAAGCTGAAGATGCTGGTCGCCGGGCAACTGGTGAAGCCGGTGGACATCTTCGATCTGGCGATGCACGGCGCGCCCTGGGTCCTGCTGCTGGCCAAGCTGGCGCGGATGGCGGTGGCGCGGGGGTAGCGGAGTCGGGGCAAGCCCCGACCTACAGCGTCATGCGATAGCGGATGTGGCCGTCGTTGTCGCAGAACTGGTCATACAGGCGGCGGGCGGTGGTGTTGGTGATCTCGGTCAGCCAATAGAGCCGCCGCCAGCCGTTCGCGCGGGCGATGGCGATCAGGTCCTCGATCAGCGCGCGGCCCAGGCCCTGGCCGCGGGCTTCGGGGGCGACGAAAAGGTCCTCCAGATAGCCGTCATCGCCCATCACCCAGGTCGAGGGGTGATGCTGGTGGATCGCAAAGCCCTGCGGCACCCCGTCCAGCACGGCCAGACGGGCGGTCATCGGGCAGGCGGGGTCCATCAGGCGGGTCCAGGTGAAGGCGGTGACTTCGGCGGGCAGAGCGATGCCGTAGCCGTCGCAGAAGCCCTGCCACAGCCGCAGGAAATCCGTTTCGTCCGAGTGGGTTGCATTGCGCAGTTCAAGCATCTTGCGAAGCCCGTCACGCGATGCGCGCCAGAATGCGCGCCCAGGAGCGGATGCCCTTGTGGAACGACTCCAGGTCGTATTTCTCGTTCGGGGAATGGATCTGGTCGTCGTCGCGGCCGAAGCCGATCAGCATCGCGTCCATCCCGAGGATCGACTTGAAGTATCCCGCCACCGGGATCGAGCCTCCGGCCCCCACGAAGGCGGCGGGGCGGCCCCATTCCTCGGTCAGCGCCTGCCGGGCGGCCTCGAAGGCGGGGTCGGAGATCTCCATCACCGAAGCCGGGGCGCCGTCGCTGCCGCCGTGCCAGTGGATCGTGCAGTCGGCGGGCATCTGCGCCTCGGCCCAGCGTTTGAAGGAGGTGATGATCTTCTCCGGGTCCTGGCGCGAGACGAGGCGGAACGAGACCTTCGCATGCGCCTCGGACGGAAGCACGGTCTTGAAGCCGGCGCCGGTGTAGCCGCCCCACATGCCGTTCACCTCGGCGGTCGGGCGCGACCAGATCTTCTCCAGAGGCGTGCGGTCCTGTTCGCCCGCGGGGACCGAGAGGCCCACGTCGCCAAGATAGCGGGCATGGTCGAAGGCCAGCGCCTGCCATTGCTGGCGTAGCGTGTCGGGCAATTCGTCCACGTCGTCATAGAAACCCGGCACCTGCACGCGGCCCTGCGCGTCGTGCAGACCGGCCAGAAGGCGCGCCATGAGGTGCAAGGGGTTCTGCGCCAGCCCGCCATACATGCCGGAATGCAGGTCGCGGCTGGCGGCGCGGATGGTGAATTCCGCCTTGCAAAGCCCGCGCAGCATGGTGGTGATCGCTGGCGTCGCGCCCTCGAACAGCCCGGTGTCGCAGATCAGCGCGAGGTCGCAGGACAGTTCGTCCCGGTGCGCTTCAAGGAAGGGGATCAGCGAGGGGGACCCCGACTCCTCCTCGCCCTCGAGGAAGATCGTGAGCTTGCCGGGCAGGGTGCCGTGGACGTCCTTCCAGGCTCGGCAGGCCTCGATGAAAGTCATGAGCTGGCCCTTGTCGTCGGATGCCCCCCGGGCGCGGATCACCTTGCCCCTGGGGGTGTCCTGCACTTCGGGGTCGAAGGGGGGACGGTCCCAGAGGTCTAGCGGATCAACGGGTTGCACATCGTAGTGGCCGTAGAACAGAAGATGGCGCGCGCCCTCTCCGCCATGGGCCACGACCATCGGATGGCCCGGGGTCTGGGCCGCGCGGGCGTCGAAACCCAGCGCGGCAAGGTCGGCGGCGATCAGCTCGGCCGCGCGGGCGCAATCGGCCTTGTAGGCGGGGTCGGTCGAGATCGAGGGGATGCGCAGCAGGTCCATCAGCCGGTCCAGCGACTGCGGCAGGGTGTCGTCGATGCGTTGAAGCACGGCGTCAAGGGACGGTGTGGGGGACATCGGGCTCTCCGGGATGTAAGTGCCGGGCAGCCTATCAGCCGGTTCGCCACTGTCCAGAGCGGCCGGTCCGCGGTAAGAAGAGATAGTGACCAGGGCCGGGGGTGACAATTCGCCCTCTGGTCGCTAACTGCGGATTGACCGAAATCAAGGCACCACGGCGCGGGAACTGCGAAGACAGCCGCACAAGGGACCGGACACATGACCAGATACACCGACGCAATCGACCAGAGCCTGCAACGCCTGCACGACGAGGGGCGCTATCGCACCTTCATCGACATCGAGCGGCGGCAGGGCCAGTTCCCCCATGCCGAATGGACGCGGCCCGATGGCAGCCGGAAAGAGATCACCGTCTGGTGCGGCAACGATTATCTGGGCATGGGGCAGCATCCCGAAGTGCTGGCCGCGATGCATCAGGCGCTGGACGCCACCGGTGCCGGCTCGGGCGGGACGCGCAACATCAGCGGCACGACGGTCTGGCACCGGCGGCTCGAGGCAGAGCTGGCGGACCTGCACCGCAAAGAGGCCGCCCTGGTCTTCACCAGCGCCTACATCGCCAACGACGCGACGCTGTCGACGCTGCGGACCATCTTCCCCGGTCTCATCATCTATTCCGACGCGCTGAACCATGCCAGCATGATCGAGGGCGTCCGGCGCGGGGGGGGCGAGAAGCGGATCTTCCGGCACAACGACGTGGCCCACCTTCGCGAGCTTCTGTCCCGGGACGATCCGGCGGCGCCGAAACTGATCGCCTTCGAATCGATCTACTCGATGGATGGCGACTTCGGCCCGATCCGCGACATCTGCGATCTGGCCGAGGAATTCGATGCGCTGACCTATATCGACGAGGTCCATGCCGTCGGCATGTATGGCCCGCGCGGGGCAGGGGTTGCCGAACGCGACGGGCAGATGCACCGGATCGACATCATCAACGGAACCCTGGCCAAGGCCTACGGCGTGTTCGGCGGCTATATCGCGGCCTCGGCCCGGATGGTGGATGCTGTGCGCAGCTATGCGCCGGGGTTCATCTTCACCACCTCGCTGCCCCCGGCCGTTGCTGCGGGTGCTGCCGCCTCGGTCCGCTTCCTGAAGGGCGAGGGCGGCCAGGCGCTGCGCGTGCAGCACCAGACCCAGGCCCGTATCCTGAAGACCCGGCTCAAGGGGATGGGCCTGCCGATCATCGACCACGGGTCGCACATCGTGCCGGTCCATGTCGGCAACCCCGTGCATTGCAAGATGCTGTCGGACATGCTGCTGGAAGATCACGGCATCTACGTCCAGCCGATCAACTTCCCCACCGTCCCGCGCGGGACGGAACGGCTGCGCTTCACTCCTTCGCCGGTGCATGGCCCGCAAGAGATCGACAGGCTTGTGCGCGCCATGGATGCGCTTTGGGCGCAGTGTGCGCTGAATCGCGCCGAAGCGGTTGCCTAGGGCCTTTGCCCCATGGAAAACCCCTTGCCCTGTGGTAGGGTTTGACCAATAGAACAGTGCAGTGAGTCGCCGGGGAAGGCGACCGCGTAGAGTGGTGCACCGAAGGGGACAGCGGGCGTATGATCGGTTGGAGGTCCAAACCTTCCACGACCGAAGAGGACAAGCCAAAGGGCTTTGACGACTTCGAGTTGCGGCTCGGCGATCTCATGCGCGGCGAGAGGGCCACGCTTGGCAAGTCCCTGCTTGACGTCCAGCGCGAACTGAAGATCAAGGCCACCTACATCGCCGCCATCGAGAACGCCGATCTGTCGGCCTTTGAAACCCCCGGTTTCGTCGCGGGCTATGTCCGCTCTTACGCGCGCTACCTGGCAATGGACCCGGAATGGGCCTTCGAGCGGTTCTGCGCCGAGGCGGGCTATTCCGTATCGCATGGGCTGTCGTCCGCTGCCGCGCCGCAGCAGATCGTCAAGGCGCGCGCGCGTCGGGCCGTGTCGGATCCGCTGGGCGATCCGAATGCCAGTTTCATCCCGCGCGGCGAGGCGATCTGGAGCCAGATCGAACCGGGTGCCATCGGGTCCGTCGCCGTCCTGATCGCGCTGATCGGTGCCATCGGCTATGGCGGCTGGTCCGTGCTGCAGGAAGTCCAGCGCGTGCAGCTTGCCCCGGTCGACGAGGCCCCGACCGTGGTCGCGCAGATCGATCCGCTGTCGAATGTGGGGACCGCAGCGCCGAAGGTCGTTGCTACCCGCCCGGCCGAGCCTGCGGCCCAGACCGTTGCCAGCGCCGAGGGGACGGCATCCGTCGATGTGATGGATCGCCTCTATCGCCCGAAGGCGCTGGATGTGCCGGTCCTGACCGCGCGCGATGGCCCGATTGCCGCGATCAACCCGCGCCAGACCGGCGTCCTGGCCGACGTGGCCGAAGCCGATGCCGTGGATGCCGCCATCGACGAAGCGGTGGGCGGCGATGTGCAGGTGATTGCGGATGCCAAGGAAGGCGTCGAAGTGCTGGCGGTCCGGCCCTCCTGGGTGCGGGTGAATGCCGCCGACGGCACGGTGCTGTTCGAAAAGATCCTCGACGCGGGCGAACGCTATGCGGTTCCGCCGCTGGAAACCGCCGCCGTGTTCCGCACCGGCAACTCCGGCGCGATCTACTTTGTCGTGGATGGCGTGGCCTATGGCCCGGCGGCGCCGGGGGCCCAGGTGGTCAAGGACATCAAGCTGTCGCCCGAGGCGCTGACCCAGACCTTCGCCCAGGCCGACCTGACCAAGGATCAGGACCTTGCCAATTTCGCCACGGCGGATGCGGCGGATGTCCTGCCGGCTCCGGCGGCGTCCGAGTAAGCGTCCCGCCCATTGCCCGAGCCTGCTGCGCGGCCTATGCTGCGATGGCACGAAACCGGAGCCTGACCGATGACTCACAATCCCGTTCGCCCCTGGCGCAACATCGCGCGACGGGCGTCGCGGCAGATCCGCGTGGGCAAGGTTCTCGTCGGGGGCGATGCGCCGATCTCGGTCCAGACGATGACCAACACGCTGACCACGGATGTCGCCGCGACCATCGAGCAGATCCAGCGCTGCGCCGTGGCCGGGGCGGATATCGTGCGGGTCTCGACACCGGACGAGGCCAGCACCCGCGCGCTGAAGGAGATCGTGGCCGAAAGCCCGGTGCCGATCGTCGCGGACATCCATTTCCATTACAAGCGCGCGATCGAGGCGGCCGAAGCGGGGGCTGCCTGTCTGCGCATCAACCCCGGCAACATCGGCGACGCGTCGCGCGTGGCCGAGGTGGTGCGGGCGGCCAAGGATCACGGGTGCAGCATCCGCATCGGCGTGAACGCGGGGAGCCTGGAAAAGCATCTTCTGGAGAAATACGGCGAGCCCTGTCCCGAGGCGATGGTGGAAAGCGGTCTCGACCATATCCGCCTGTTGCAGGACAACGACTTTCACGAGTTCAAGATCAGCGTGAAGGCCTCCGACGTCTTCCTTGCCGCAGCGGCCTATCAGCAGCTGGCCGATGCCACCGATGCCCCGATCCATCTGGGGATCACCGAGGCCGGGGGGCTGGTGTCCGGCACGGTGAAATCGGCCATCGGGCTGGGCAACCTGTTGTGGATGGGGATCGGCGACACGATCCGCGTCAGCCTGTCGGCGGACCCGGTGGAAGAGGTGAAGGTCGGCTTCGAGATCCTGAAATCCCTGGGTCTGCGGCACCGGGGGGTGACGATCATCTCGTGCCCGTCCTGCGCGCGGCAGGGGTTCGATGTCATCAGGACCGTCTCGGCGCTGGAGGAACGGCTGGCGCATATCACCACCTCGATGAGCCTGTCGATCATAGGTTGCGTGGTGAACGGCCCGGGCGAGGCGCTGATGACCGACATCGGATTCACCGGAGGGGGCGCGGGCAAGGGCATGGTCTATCTGGCCGGCAAGCAGGACCACACGCTGTCGAACGACCGGATGATCGACCACATCGTGGAACTGGTGGAAAAGAAGGCCGCCGAGATCGAGGCGGCAGAGAAGCTCGCGGCGGAATAGCCGAGCTGCGGCTTCGCCGTCCTGGCGCGAGGGCCCCAAGGGCGTGCGGTCAGTCTTCGCCCATCGCCTCGCCCCTCGTCTCGGCGCCGCTGGCGGCCTGGTCCGGGCTGGCCGGGACCTTTGCCGCCGTGGGGCTGGCGCTGGTCACGCTGGGGGCCGGGCTGTGGGTGGCGAATACGCTGCGCCCCGAGCCGACCGCGCAGTAGGCCTGACGCAGACGGGCGGCCCTGCGCAGGGCCGCCCGCTGTCATCCGGCGCCAGTCGGCGTCAGCTGCGCGCGTCCGAGACGAAGTCGCGCATCACGTCCAGCGGCGCATAGCCGCGCATCACCATGTCCTTCAGGACGAAGGCCGGGGTCCCGGTGATCTCCATCTTCGTTGCCAGGTCATGGTTGTCCTTGATGACCTGCATCACCTCGTCCGAGGTCATTCGGTCGAGGATCGGCTTCGGCTCCAGCCCCAGATCGCTGGCCAGCCGCCCAAGCGTTTCGGCCGTAGGCTCGCCCCGCAGGGTCATCAGCGCGTCATGCACCTTGTCATAGGCCTCGGGGCCATGCAGTTGCAGGACCGCGATCGCGAATTGCGAGGAAAGCAGCGACGCCTCGCCCAGGATCGGGAACTCCTTGACGACAAAGCGGATATTGCCGTCCGACTTCACCAGTTCCGCCACATCGGCATAGGCCTTGCGGCAATAGCCGCAGCGGTAGTCCATGAACTCGACCAGGGTCAGGTCGCCGTCCGGATTGCCGCCGACCCAGTCGTTGGGATTGTTGAAGATCACGTCGTTGAACGTCGAGACCAGCTGCACGTCGCGCAGGGTCGCCGCCTTTTCCTCGCGGGCCTGAAGAACGTCCATCGCCTCGATCAGGACCTCGGGGTTTTCCAGCAGATAGGCCCGCACTTCGTCGCGGAAGGCCGCCCGTTCGGCCTCTGTCATCCCGGGTGCGGACGGCTGGTCTTCGGCACGGGCGGGAAGGCTGGCAAGGCCGATCATCAGGCCAAGGGCAAGGCGGTTCATGGGGTCTCCTGCGGGCCGGATCTGGCGGGGCGCAGGATAGGGGCGGGGGCGGGGCGTGACAAGCCGCTCGCCGCTTTGTGATCCGGCGGCCACGACGGCAGCGCGCGGCTGCGCGGCGGAATTTACATCGGCGCGGCAACCGGGGATAAGGCGGCGATGAGCCTTCTGCGCCCGCTTTGTGCTGTCCTTCTGATCCTTCTGGCCCTGCCGCTGCGGGCCGAGGGGCTGTCGGCGCTGGCGCGGGTCGATCCGATGCGCTCGGCGCTGGTGGCCACGGGCGAGGGGCTGGAGCTGCGCCTGGCCCTGAGCCAGCCGGTGCCCTGGCGGGTGCGGATGCTGGACAACCCGCCGCGCATGGTGATCGACACGCGCGAGGTGGACTGGGCGGGGGCCGAGGTGCTGGCCATGGTGCGCCCGGCGGTGGCCATGCGGGCGGGGTCGTTCCGGCCCGGCTGGTCGCGGCTGGTGCTGGAGCTGGACGGGCCGCACCGGCTGGCCAAGGCCGAGATGACCACCGGTGCCGCCCCCCGGCTGGACCTTGTGCTGGTGCCGACCGACGCCGCAAGCCTTGCCGCCGAGGCCGCGCGCCCCGACCTGCCGGACTGGGGCCTGCCCGAGGCAGCCGAGCTGGTTGCCCCCGTGCCCGAAGGAAGCGGCCCGATTGTCGTGGTGCTGGACCCGGGCCATGGCGGCATCGACCCCGGTGCCGAACGCGAGGGGCAGACCGAGGCGGCGTTGATGCTGACCTTCGCGCGCGAGGTGAAGGAGGCGCTGCTGCGCGATGGGCGCTTTCAGGTGGTGCTGACCCGCGACGACGACATCTTCGTGCCGCTGGAGACCCGCACTTCGATCGCGCGCGAGGCGGGGGCGGACCTGTTCCTGTCGCTGCATGCCGACGCCCTGGCCGAAGGCGACGCGCAGGGCGCCACGATCTACACGCTGGCCGCCGAAGCCTCGGACGCCGCCTCCGAGGCGCTGGCCGAACGGCACGACCGCGACGACCTTCTGGCGGGGGTGGACCTGACCGATCAGGACGATGTGGTGGCCGAGGTCCTGATGGACATGGCACGCACCCGGACCCGCCCGCGCACCGACCGCCTGGCCGCCGCAATTGTCTCGGCGATCAGGGCCTCCGGGTTGCGCATGCACCGGCACCCGCAGCAGCAGGGGGGATTTTCCGTGCTGAAGTCCCCTGACATTCCCTCGGCGCTTCTGGAAGTGGGGTTCCTGTCCTCGGACCGCGACTTCAAGCGGCTCTCCGACCCGGCCTGGCGCGCAAGGCTGGCCGAGGCGGTGGTGCAGGGCATCATCGCCTGGTCGGTCGAGGATGCGGCGCTGCGGGCCACGGCCGGCCCCTAGGTCGCGCGAAAGCCGGCCTGCGCCGAAACTTGTGACCGGCCAAGGTTTTGACGCGGACGCGCGTCTGCTATACTGCGGTGCGACGGCAGCGAGGGGATAGGGTGCTTCGGTTCATCGGCAATGTCTTGGGCGGTCTCTTTTCCCTGGTCACTCTGGGGCTGATCTTCGGCGCGCTGACGCTGGGCGGGATCTTCTACATGTATTCCCGCGACCTGCCGAGCCATGAGAATCTGGCGCAGTACACCCCTGCCACGATCAGCCGGATCTATTCGGGCGAAGGCCGGATCATCGACGAATTCGCGCAGGAGCGGCGGTTGTTCGTCGCCTCGGAAGATATCCCCGATCTGGTGAAACAGGCCTTCATCAGCGCCGAGGACAAGAATTTCTACAAGCATCACGGGTATGACACCCGGGGGATGCTGGCCGCGCTGATCGAGGCGGTGAAAAGCCGCGGCAAGAACGCGCGCGGGGCCTCCACGATCACCCAGCAGGTGACGAAGAACTTCCTGCTGGACGGCTCGCGGTCGGTGGAACGCAAGATCAAGGAGATCATCCTTGCCACCCGACTGGAGCAGACCCTGTCCAAGGACAAGATCCTGGAACTCTATCTGAACGAGATCTTCCTGGGAAAGAACTCCTACGGGGTGGCCGCGGCGGCGCAGACCTATTTCAACAAGTCGCTGTCGGAACTCGCCCCGCACGAGGCCGCGATGCTGGCCGCGATGCCGCAGGCGCCGGGCAAGTATGACCCGGTGACCAACAAGGAACGCGTGACGGAACGGCGCAACTACGTCCTGCGCGAGATGTGGCAGAACGGCTATATCGACGAGGCGACCTATCTGTCGGAAAAGGAACAGCCTCTGCGCTCCGTGCAGAACGGCGATTTCGAGGCCTTCCGCGATGCGCTGCCGCCGCGCGACTATTTCACCGACGAAATCCGGCGCCAGCTGTCGGGGGTCTTCGGCGAGCAGGAGTTCTTCACCGGCGGCCTGACGATCCGGGCCACGGTCGATCCCGAACTGCAAAGGGCCGCCGCCGAGGCGCTGCGCAAGGGGCTTGAGAGTTACGACCGCAATCAGGGCGTCTGGCGCGGCACCGGCAAGACCCTGCCGCCCGAAGTGCTGGGCTCCGAGGCAAGCTGGCGCGAGGCGCTGTCGAAGGTCGATGTGCCGCGCGACATCGACGCCTGGTTCCCCGCAGTGGTGCTCGAGGTCGGCGAAAGCTCGGCCCGCATCGGCATCGAAGGCGTGATGGACGACGGGGACGGCCACTTCATCCCGGCCGAGGACGTGACCTGGGCGAGGAAGCGGCTGCCGGACGGGACGCTGGCGAAGAAGGCCAAGGTCCCGGGCGATCTGGTCTCGGTCGGCGATGTCGTGCTGGTCCGCGCGGTGACCAACGACGACGGCACCTTCAAGCGCTGGTCGCTGCGCCAGGTGCCAGAGGTGCAGGGCGCCTTCATGGCGATGGACGTGAACACCGGCCGGGTCCTCGCGATGCAGGGCGGGTTCTCCTACCAGGATTCGGTGTTCAACCGCACCACCCAGGCCACGCGACAGCCGGGGTCCAGCTTCAAACCCTTCGTCTATGCTGCGGCGCTGGATTCCGGCTTCACCCCCGCCACCATCGTCGTCGACGCCCCGATCGAGATCGACACGCCGCAGGGCCTCTGGACGCCCAAGAACGCCTCGGGGAAATACTACGGCCCCACGCCGCTGCGCACCGGGATCGAACAGTCGCGTAACCTGATGACGATCCGCGTCGCGCAGGAAATCGGGATGCAGACCGTGGCCGCCTATGCCGAGCGGTTCGGGGTCTATGACCGGCTGGGCCCGTATCTAGCCAACGCCCTTGGCGCGCAGGAGACGACGCTGTTCAAGATGGTCGCGGCCTACGCGATGTTCGCCAACGGCGGCGAAAGGGTGGAACCGACGCTGGTCGACCGGGTGCAGGACCGCTTCGGCAAGACGATCTACCGCCACGACCAGCGCGTCTGCGAAGACTGCGCCGATCCGACCCTGCCGCCGGGGCGGGGGGTGACCATCGACAGCAACCGCGAGCGCGTGATGAACGCGATCACCGCCTATCAGCTGACCAGCATGATGGAGGGCGTGGTCAAGCGCGGCTCGGCCAGCCGGCTGAACCTGCCTGTGCCGATCGCCGGCAAGACCGGCACGACGAACGACGCCAAGGACGTCTGGTTCATCGGCTATTCCTCGAACATCGTCGCGGGCTGCTACATGGGCTTTGACCAGCCCCGCACGCTGGGCGAAAGCGCCTTTGGCGGCACGCTCTGCGTCCCCGTCTTCCAGGACTTCATGGAGGACGCGATCCGGAAATACGGCGGCGGCGCGTTCAAGGTTCCGCCGGGCGGCTATTTCCGCAAGATCGACCGCTTCACCGGCCAGCCGCTGCCGGATGACGCCACCGGCGACAATGTCGTGTCCGAATATTTCCGCGAGGGCGAGGATGCGCTGATCGGTCTGGGCTTGGTCGTCGACGGCGGCTTTGCGATGGGCGAAAACCTGCCGCTCTTCGCCTATGGCGAGGGCGATGAGGGTGGCGACCAGGGCAAGACGGTGACCAACTCGCAAGGCAAGTCCGTGGTCGTGCCGAAGAAGGCCGATTTCGGCACCGTGTCCTCGGGCGGGCTTTACTGACCGCATTGTCCGATCCGGCCCCGCGCCCTTGCCCGGGCGCGGTCAAACCCTTATGACCGCCTCCGCAAGACCAAAGGTGGACCCGACCCATGCGCGCCGAAACCCAAGCCAATATCGAAGCCGTCGAAAAGACGCTGAAGCTTCTGGCCCAGCGGATGGACTGGGAAACCGCTCCGCACCGGCTTGAGGAATTCGACGCGATGATCGAATCGCCCGACCTCTGGAACGATCCGGCCAAGGCGCAAAAGCTGATGCGCGACCGCCAGGCGCTGCTGGATGCGGTCAACGCCTACAAGCTGATCGACAGCGGGCTGAAGGAGAATGTCGAGCTGATCGAACTGGGCGAGGCCGAAGGCGACGCCGAGATCGTCAAGGAGGCCGAGGCAGCCCTTGCCGATCTGGTCAAGGTCGCCGAGGCGAAGGAACTTGAGGCGCTGCTTGACGGCGAGGCGGACGGCAACGACACGTTCCTGGAAATCAACGCGGGCGCGGGTGGCACCGAAAGCTGCGATTGGGCCGCGATGCTGGCGCGGATGTATGTCCGCTGGGCGGAAAAGCGCGGGTTCACCGTCGAACTCCAGTCGGAAAGCGAGGGCGACGGCGCGGGGATCAAGTCAGCCAGCTACAAGATCAGCGGCAAGAACGCCTATGGCTGGCTGAAGACCGAGGCCGGGGTGCACCGGCTGGTCCGCATCTCGCCCTATGACAGCGCGGCGCGGCGGCATACCTCGTTCTGCTCGGTCTGGGTCTATCCGGTGGTGGACGACAACATCGAGATCGAGGTGCTGGACAAGGACATCCGCATCGACACCTTCCGGTCCTCGGGCGCGGGTGGGCAGCACGTCAACAAGACCGACTCTGCCGTGCGGATCACCCACTTCCCGACCGGGATCGTCGTCACCTCGTCCCTGAAGTCGCAGCACCAGAACCGCGACATCGCGATGAAGGCGCTGAAAAGCCGCCTGTATCAGATGGAACTGGACAAGCGGAACGCCGCGATCAACGAGGCCTACGAGAACAAGGGCGACGCGGGCTGGGGCAACCAGATCCGGTCCTATGTGCTGCAACCCTACCAGATGGTGAAGGACCTGCGCACAGGGTATGAGACCAGCGACACGCAGGGCGTGCTGGACGGGGACCTGGACGGGTTCATGCAGGCCACGCTGGCCCTGAAGGCCTCGGGCAAGAAGCGCGGCGACATCGAGGATGTCGACTGATCGGCCCCCGGTCGTGAGGGAATGCCCGCCCCGGACCTGATCCGGCTGTCCTGCCGCAAAATCCTTGCCTGACGCTTCGCCTCGCGCTTAATCTTCGGGCATGAGCGTCACGCTTCCGCCCGCCGTGCCCGAAGTGAACGAGGTCGATGTCTCCGACCTCCGGGCCAGCCTTGCGGCCGGATGGCAGGATTTCCGGCGCGCGCCGCTTCTGGGGCTTGCCTTCTCGGCGGTCTATGTGCTGGGCGGCTGGCTGATCCTCTGGGCGATGACGGCCAAGGGCCAGCTCTGGTGGACGCTGCCTGCCGGCGCCGGTTTCCCGATCCTCGGCCCCTTCATCGCCTGCGGGTTCTATGAAATCTCCCGCCGGCTGGAGGCAGGGGAGCCGCTGGTCGCGCGCGAAATCTTCGGCGTGATCTTCCGCCAGAAGGACCGGCAGATCCCGGCCATGGCGGCGGTGATCGTGGTCTATTTCCTGTTCTGGAACTTCCTTGCGCACATGATCTTCGCGCTGTTTCTGGGGAATGCCACGATGACCAACGTGTCCTCCTCGCTGGCGGTGTTCCTGACGCCGCCGGGGCTGATGATGCTGGCCTTCGGCACGCTGGTCGGTGCGGCCTTCGCGACGCTGCTGTTCTGCCTGACCGTTGTCAGCCTGCCGATGCTCTTGGACCGCGAGGTGGATTTCGTCACCGCGATGCTGACCAGTTTCGCGCTGGTCCGGGAAAATCCGCGCGTGCTGCTGTCCTGGGGCGCGCTGATCGCGGTGTGCATCTTCCTGGGGATGCTTCCGGGCTTCCTCGGGCTCTTCCTGGTCCTGCCCCTGTTCGGGCATGCCAGCTGGCACCTCTACCGCCGCGCGATCACCTGACCGGACGCCTGACCAGCAGCGCCAGCGCCGACGCCAGCGCGGCCATCCCGCTGGCCGTCAGCGCAACCGTGCCGAAGGCCGCCCCGGTAGCGGCCAGATGCGCGGGTGTGTCGCCCGTGACGCCGAACCCCGGTGCACCCGGCCCATAGGCCGCCGCCGCCATCCTGCCCAGCAGAGCCACCGCGATCAGCCCCGCGACCCGCGCCACCGCGTTGTTCACGCCCGAGGCCGCGCCCTGTTCGCCATCCTCGGCCCCCTGCATCGCTGCCGCCGTCAGGGGGGCCACGACCAGACCCAGACCGAAGCCCGCCAGCGCCGTGAAGGGCACGACATGGGCCCAGAACTGCCCGTCCGGCGCAAAGTGCCACAGCCCCGCATAGGCCAGAGCTACCAGCGCGGACCCTGCCGCCATCAGCGGCCCCGCGCCCCAGCGGTCGGCCATCCGCCCCGCAGGCGCCGACATCACCCCGATCAGCACCGAGATCGGCAGAAAGGCCGCCGTGACCTCCAGCGCCGTCACGCCCCAGGCCGAAACGGCGGTCATCGGCAGGTAGAACATCACCCCGTTCAGCGCGAAATAAAGCGCGAAGGTCACGACATTCGTCACCGCAAGCGTGCGGTTGCGAAACAGGCCCAGCCGCAGCATCGGGGCAGGGGATACGGCCTCCCAGGCCACGAAGGCCGCAAGGCTGGCCAGGGAGGCCAGCGCCACCCGGACCGGAGCCGTGGCATCGGTCAGCGCCCAGGCCATCAGGCCAAGGCCGAGCGTGGCCAGACCCGCTCCGACCAGATCGACGCGCACCCCCGGCCTGCCGACATCGCCCGGCGTGCGGCCCTGCACCAGCCAAAGCGCGGCAAGGCCGAGCGGCAGGTTCAACGCGAAGATCAGCCGCCAGCCGATCTCGCCGCCCCAGGTGACGAACATGCCGCCCAGCACCGGCCCCATCGCCGTCGTCAGCGTCGAGGCCGCCGCCCAGAGGCCAAGCGCCCGGCCCCGCTCCTCGCGTGGATAGGCGCGCGAGACCATGGCCATCGACCCCGGCACCATCAGCGCAGCACCCACCCCCTTCACGGCGCGGGCGGCGATCATCTGGTCCGGCGTCATCGCGGCCGCACAGGCCAGCGACCCCGCCACGAAGACGACAATCCCCAGCGAGAACACCCGCGCGATCCCGAAGCGGTCGCCCATCGCGCCGCCGACCAGCACCAGCGCCGACAGGGTCAGCAGGTAGCCTGCGTTCATCCACTGAGCCTGCGCCAGGCTGGCCCCCAGCGCGGCGCGCATCGCGGGCATGGCGATCGAGGTCACGGAACTGTCGATGAAGCCCATCGACGAGGCCAGGATCGCGGCCCAGAGGATGACCCTCCGGTCCCCCTCGGCACAGAAGGAAACGGGCACCGGAGTGCCCTCCGATGCCCGCAAGACGGTCATATGTGGCAAGGCCTATTCGGCGTCGCCCGCGGCGGGCGTGTCAAGCCGCGCGGTGGTGCCGGGACGACCGTTGGCCAGCGGGTCTTCCTGCCGCTGGACCGAGCCTTCGAAATGCGCGCCGCTTTCGATGGCGATGGTCTTGTGGATGATGTCGCCCTCGACCCGCGCGGTGGAGGTGAGGCGGACCTTCAGGCCGCGCACGCGACCGATCACCCGGCCGTTGACGACGATGTCGTCGGCCACGATCTCGCCGCGGATCGTGGCGCTTTCGCCCACGGTCAGAAGATGCGCGCGGATGTCGCCCTCAACGGTGCCCTCGACCTGGATGTCGCCCGTGGTCCGCAGGTTGCCCACGACCGTGAGGTCCGAGGACAGGACCGAGGCGCTTGCCTTGCCCTTCGGCGCGGAAGGCGTGAAATCCATGGACGGCTTGGTCATCGGGGTCTCCGGGGCTTTGGGCTTCTCGGCCTCGGCCTTGGGGCCCGGCTCGTTGATGCGGCTCTTAGAAAACATTCTTCGCTGCCTTTATGAAGGTCATCGGGTTTACGGGGGTGCCGCCAAGGCGGACCTCGTAGTGAAGGTGGGTGCCGGTGGACCGGCCTGAATTGCCCATATCACCGATCCGGTCGCCGCGCGAGACCCTTTGGCCCACCTCGACGCGCACCTGGCTGAGATGCGCATAGCGCGTCTCGACGCCGAAGTCATGGCGGATCGTGACCAGCCGGCCATAGCCGTTGTCCCAGCCGGCATGGGTCACCACGCCATCGGCGGTGGCATAGACCGGGGTGCCGTAGCTGCCCGCCATGTCGGTGCCCTCATGCATCCGGGTGCCCGCGCCCTTGGGGTCGCGGCGATAGCCGAAACCGCTGGTCCAGCGGAAACTGTCCTTCAGCGGCATCGCGAAGGGCAGCTTGAAGGCGGCGATCCGGTACATGTTCATCTTGTCCAGCCCGTTCAGGATCGCGTTCGCGCGCAACTCCTCGGGCGAGGGCACCGATCCCGAGGTCGAGAAGGTGATCGGGGTCAGCGGGCCGCCCTGGCCGGAATAGCCCTGCCGCACCGCGCCGATCAGGTCGTCGGGCGACATCCCGGCCTCGCGGAACATCTTGTCCAGCGGTTCGACCGACACGGTCAGCGCCTCTTCCAGCTTGGAGAAGATGGCGTCGTTGCGCTGTTCCAGAGCTTCCTTGGCGTCGGCGATCAGGCGGGCTTCCTCGCGCGCGGCCTCGGCCTCGGCGATGGTTTCGTTGCGCTCCTCGGCCACCTCGCCCAGGGCGCCGGTCAGGAACTCCAGCGTGGCGACCGTATCCGCGGCGCGTCCCGCCTCGGTCGTGCCGCCGCTTTGCTCGTTCAGCGCCAGCGTCACACGCTCTGCCTCGGCACGCGCGGCGTCGCGTTCCTTGATGACTTCGCGCAGGGTGTTCTGGATCGCCTCGATCCCGGTCTCCAGCTCGCGCCGCCGGTCTTCCGAGGCAAGAAGCCGCTCCTGCATCTCCGAGACCTGGGTCAGGGCGATGTTGAACCGCTCCTGCGCCCGCGCCGCCTCTTCGGCGCGCAGGTCGCGGTCGGCGGACAGGGCGTTCAGCCGCTGTTCGTACAGGGCCTGCTGGCGCACCGACTGTTCACGCGCCGATCCGGCCCCGATACTGTCCATCATGATCAGCGCCGTGGCCACGATGGTCCAGGCCAGCGCCAGCGTGCCGCCGACCATCGCGATGATCTGAGTGGCCGGGCGCAGGCGGATGAACCGGGTCTCGGTGTCGGACTTCAGGAACAGCCGTTGTTCGGGAAAATGCCGCTCAAGGCTTTGATGCATCCGATAGGCAAGTCGATTCAGCACGTTGGGGTCATCCGTTCATAGCCCTGGCAGAGGCTTCGCCACGTTACCCCAAGGCCTTGGCCTCGGGCTCGCCCTGATTATCGGCCCTGTTTCAGGGTCGCAACGATTTTGACCATATCCAGGGTTTTTCCGCGCGGGACAGGCATTTCATCGGCAAGAAACCGCCGATCACTCCGCGCTTTCGGCAAGCGGCCAATAGAAGTCGGGCGGCAGGCCCGCATCGGCGCGTCTGGCCTCGTTGAAGGGGGGCTTCAAGGGGCTGTGGAAATAGCGCCGCACCAGGGCGTGGAACACATCCTTGGGGTCCAGCCCGTCGCGCCCGCACAGCCAGTTGAACCACTTCGACCCATAGGCCACATGGGCCACTTCCTCGGCATGGATCACCTCCAGCGCGGCCAGCGCCTGCGTCTCGCCATGCCTGGCAAAGACCTCGATCATGCCGGGGGTGACGTCGAGCCCGCGCGCCTCCAGCACCATCGGCACCACGGCCAGCCGCCCCAGAAGATCGCCTGCCGTATCCTCGGCCGCGCGCCACATGCCCGCATGGGCCGGCAGGGCGCCGTAATGGCTGCCCATCGCCTCCAGGCAATCGCAGATCAGGTTGAAATGCTTGGCTTCCTCGTCCGCCGCCTTCACCCAGTCGTCGTAGAAGCCCAGGGGCATCGGCTGGTCGGCGAAGCGGGCGATGATGTCCCAGTGCAGGTCCACCGCGTTCAGTTCGATATGCGCCACGGCATGGAGAAGAGCGATGCGTCCCTCGGGCGTGCCGGGGCGGCGGCGGGGGACGTCCCTCGGCGCCAGAAGCTCGGGCCTTGCGGGGCGGGCCGGGCGCGGGGGAGGCTCGGCCCGGCCGATGGGCAGGGGCTGACCCGCCTCGCGCGCCGCAAACCAGCGTGCGGCATGGGCGCGACCCAGCGCGCTCTTGGCGCGGCCGTCGGCGGTGGTCAGCACCTCGACGGCCATTTCGGCAAGGGACAGGGGCATCAGGAGGCTCCCGCAAATCTTTTCGAAAAGATTTGCAAATTCCTTCGAAGGAATTTGCGCCCGGACTTATGTCACAGCGCCTGTGCCGCCGCCAGCACCTCGTCGGCATGGCCCTTGACGCTGACCTTGGGCCAGACCCGCGCCACCTTGCCCTCGCCGTCGATCAGCACGGTCGTCCGCTCGATGCCCATGTAGGTCTTGCCATACATGCTTTTCTCCAGCCAGACGCCGTAATCCTCACAGGTATGGCCCGTCTCGTCCGAAGCAAGAATGACGCCCAGCCCGTGCTTGGTGCAGAACTTGTCATGCGCCTTCACGCTGTCCTTCGAGATACCGATGACCGTGGTGTTCGCGGCGGTGAAGGCGTCGAGGCGCGCGGTGAAATCCTGCGCCTCCAGCGTGCAGCCCGGCGTGTCGTCCTTGGGGTAGAAGTACAGCACCACCTTTCCGGGCCGGAAGGCCGAGAGCGTCACGGTGCCGCCGCCGTTGCGGGGCAGGGTGAAATCGGGGGCGATCTGTCCTTGGGAAATCATGCGCGGCTCCTTGCCCGGTCGCGGGCCTGTCAGGGATTGTGTCTTTCCATCTAGCGGACGATCCGCAAAGATAAAGACGCGTCGCGGGCCCCGGGTCCGCGATGGGCGAAGAACATGCCGCAGGGCAGGCCGGGCAGCGGGGCTGAAGTCAGAAGATGCGGGACCAGTCGGCGGGCGTGGAAGGCGGGGCTGACCCGGTTGCCGTGCCCTCGCGCATGCGGCTGCCGCCGTTGCGGCTGACCCGGTCCGACCGCGTGGCCGCCCGTCCCGATCCGGCGCCCGGCCTGCGGCGGCCCGCGCGGCGGGGGCGGCTGAGCCTGACGGTGATCGTCACCCTGATCCTTCTGGCGGCGGCCTTCGGCTATCTGACCATGGCCTATACCGGCAAGAGCCTGCGCATTCCGACCTGGGGCGTGGCCGAGATCGAGGCGCGCCTGAACGGGGCGCTTGCCGGGGCGCGCCTGCCCCGGGGCTCGGCCCTGTCGCTGGGGGGCGTCGAGCTGGCGGTCGACGGCGATTTCGTCCCGCGCTTCCGGCTTGAGGACATCCGCCTTCTGGGCGGCAGTGGCCGGTCGCTGCTGACCCTGCCCGAGGCGGCGCTTTCCTTCGACCCCCGGGCGCTTCTGTCCGGCAAGGTGCGGCCCAGCCGGATTCGCCTGACCGGGGCGCGGATCGCCGTGCGGCGCGATGCCAACGGGCTGATCGACCTGCAACTGGACGACCGCGACACCGGGACCGGCCCGACGGATGTCTCGGGCGCGCTCGCCGCGGTCGAGCGGCTGTTTGCCAGCCCCTCGTTCGCCGCCCTGGAAACGATCGAGGCCGAGGGCCTGACCCTGCGGCTGACAGATGACCGCGCCGGGCGCAGCTGGGAGGTCGGCGACGGCCGGCTGGTGATCGAGAACGGCGCCGAGGCGATCTCGGCGCAACTGGGGCTGACGCTTCTGGACGGGACGGACCCGGCGCAGGCCTTGCTGACGGTGGTGTCCGACAAGACCGCCGAAACCGCGCGCCTCAGCGCAAGGGTCGACAACATCGCCGCGACCGACCTTGCCGCGATGGCCCCGCCGCTGGCCTTCCTTGGCTTTGTCAACGCCCCGATCTCGGGCAATCTCGAGGCCCGGCTGGACGAGACCGGCAGCTTTTCCAGCCTGACGGGGTCGCTTGGCCTTTCCTCGGGCAGCCTTGCCCCCGGGCGCGGCGCCCGTCCCATCGCCTTCGACCGGGCTGCGCTGTCGCTTGGCTATGACCCGGTGGCGGCGCGGATCGAGCTGACCAACCTGTCCGTCGAAAGCGCCTCGCTGCGGCTGACCGCGCACGGGCATGGCGACCTTCTAGGGCCGACGGGCCAGCCCCTCGCGCCGGGCGCGCTGCCTGCCAGCATCCAGACGCAGATCGCCTTCGAACAGGTGACGCTGGACCCCGAGGGCCTGTTCGAGGCACCCGTGCGCTTTGGCCAGGGCGCGCTGGACCTGCGCCTGAAGCTGGCGCCCTTCCGGGTGGACATCGGCCAGCTGTCGCTGGTCGAAGGCGACGAAAGGCTGCTCTTGTCGGGCCAGGTCGCGGCCGAGGAGGCGGGCTGGGGCGGGGCGCTGGATCTGACGCTGAACCGGATCGCGGCCGACCGGCTGTTGAAGCTCTGGCCGGTTTCGGTCGTGCCGAAGACCCGCGACTGGTTCGCCGACAATGTGGGCCAGGGTCAGCTGACCGACGTGCAGGCGGCGCTGCGGCTGGAACCGGGCGGGCAGCCGCTGTTCAACCTGTCCTACGAATTCCTCGACACCGAGGTCCGTTTCGTCCGCACCCTGCCGCCGATCCTGGACGGCCGCGGCCACGCCACGCTGGACAACAAGACCTACATCGTCGCGCTGGACCGGGGCCATGTCATCGCCCCCGAGGGCGGCCGGATCGAGGCGGACGGGACCGTCTTCCAGATCCTCGACATCACCCAGCGCCCGGCGACGGCCAAGGTCGATCTTGTCACCTCGGCCAGCCTGACCGCCACGCTGTCGCTTCTGGACCAGGAACCGTTCAGCTTCTTCTCCAAGGCCGGGCAGCCCTACAACCTGGGCGACGGGCGGGCGGACCTCACGGCGACGATCCTGATGCCGATGAAGCCGAAGATCCCCTTCGAAGAGGTGAATTTCACCGTCGCGGGCACGATCCGCAACTTCACCTCGCCCGCTCTGGTGCCCGGCCGCATCCTGACCGCGCCCGAGGTTGCCGTGGCGGTGAACACCGACGGGTTGCAGCTGAGCGGGAAGGGCAGGCTTGACCGGATGCCCATCGACCTGACCTACCTTCAGGGCTTCGGTCCCGAACAGAAGGGCCGCGCGCGGGTCAACGGCACGGTCATGCTGTCCGACGCGGTGCTGCGCGATTTCGGGGTGGAGCTGCCCGCGGGGTCCGTCAAGGGCGAGGGGCCCGCTGCCATCGACGTGGCCCTCGTCAAGGACCAGCCGCCGCAACTGACGCTGACCTCGACCCTCACCGGGCTTGCGCTGCGGCTTGACGCGCTTGGCTGGTCGAAACCGGCCGGGACACGCGCCGCGCTGGACCTTGAAGCCACGCTCTCGCGCCAGCCGGTGGTGGAGCGGCTCTCGCTCTCTGCCCCTGGCCTCACGGCGCGCGGGACCGTGACCACGCGGGAAAGCGGCGGGCTCGACAAGGCGGTGTTCTCCCAGGTCAAGGCGGGGGACTGGCTGGACGCCGCCGTCACCCTGACCGGACGCGGCAAGGGCGCCGCCGTCGATGTCGCGCTGACCGGCGGCACGCTGGACATGCGGCGGATGCCGGACATGGGCAAAGCCGCGGGCGGGGGCGGTCCGATCAGGGTCCGCCTCGACGCGCTTCGCCTCTCGGAAGGCATCCGCCTGACCGATTTCCGCGGTGATTTCGGCTCCAGGGGGGGCTTCAACGGCACCTTCACCGCCGGGGTCAACGGCAGCGCCCGGATCGCGGGCGTTGTCGCCCCGGCGAAGAACGGCACCGCCGTCCGCATCACCTCTGAAAACGCGGGCGCGGTGATGGCGGCGGCGGGCATCTTCGACAAGGGGCGCGGCGGGACGCTGGACATGACGCTGGTCCCGCGCGGACCCAAGGGCGAATACAGCGGCAAGGCCAGCTTCAGCCGGATGCGCGTGCAGGGCGCCCCCGCGCTGGCCGAGCTTCTGTCGGCCGTCTCGGTCGTGGGGCTGCTGGAGCAGATGAACGGCGAGGGGCTGGCCTTCAACAACGGCGAAGTGGCCTTCGTCCTGACCCCCCGCGCGGTCGAGATCACGCAAGGCTCGGCCGTCGGCGCCTCGCTTGGCATTTCCTTCGCGGGCCTCTATCTGACCGGCAGCGGCGCGATCGACCTTCAGGGCGTGATCTCGCCGATCTATCTGGTCAACGGGGTGGGACAGATCCTGACACGGCGCGGCGAGGGGCTTTTCGGCTTCAACTACCGGCTGACCGGAACCGCCAGCGCGCCGGACGTGTCGGTCAACCCCTTGTCGGTCCTGACCCCCGGCATGTTCCGCGAGCTGTTCCGCCAGCGCCCGGCGAACCTGAAGGACGCCGAGGGGCAATGAAACTCTCCGATTTCGATTTCGACCTGCCGGAGAGCCTGATCGCGACCCGGCCCGCCCGGCCCCGCACCTCGGCGCGGCTGCTGCTGGCCGAGGGCGACCGGATCAGCGACCGGCGGGTGTCGGACCTGGTGGACATCCTCCGCCCCGGCGACCGGCTGGTGCTGAACAACACCAGGGTCCTGCCCGCGCGCCTCTTCGGCACCCGCCAGCGGGGGGACGCGGTGGCCAAGGTCGAGATCACCCTGTTGGAACCCCGCCCGACCGGCTGGCGCGCGCTGGCCAAGCCCCTGCGCAAGGTGAAGCCGGGCGAGGTGATCCGCTTTTCCGACCGCCTCTCCGCGACGGTGGCAGACAAGTCCGACACCGACCTGACCCTGGCCTTCGACCTGACGGGAGAGGATTTCGACGCCGCCCTGGCCGAAGCGGGGGTGATGCCGCTTCCGCCCTACATCGCGGCGAAGCGCGCGGCGGACGATCAGGACCGCACCGATTACCAGACCGTCTTTGCCCGCCACACCGGCGCGGTGGCCGCCCCCACCGCCTCGCTGCATTTCGACGAAGACCTCTTGCAGCGGCTGGCCGCCAAGGGCGTGGACTTCACCGAAGTCACCCTGCATGTCGGCGCGGGCACCTTCCTGCCGGTCAAGGTTCAGGACGTGACCACGCACCGGATGCACGCCGAATGGGGCCGCGTCTCGGCGGCGGCGGCGGCAGAGATCAACGCGACCAGACGGGCAGGGGGCCGGGTCATCCCCGTGGGCACCACCGCGCTGCGGCTGATCGAAAGCGCGGCAGACGAGGCGGGCGTCCTGCACCCCTTCGAGGCCGAGACCGACATCTTCATCTACCCCGGCTACCGCTTTCGCGTGACCGACGCGCTGATGACCAACTTCCACCTGCCGAAATCGACGCTGGTGATGCTCGTCTCGGCCCTGATGGGCGAAGCGCGCATCCGCGACATTTATGCCCACGCCATCCGGGAAGGCTATAGGTTCTTCTCTTACGGCGACAGTTCGCTGCTGATTCCGGGTGACGCATGATGAGCTACTTCGTCCTCAAGGCCGCGCTTTCGGGGCTTCTGATCGCCGCCATTTCCGAAATCGCCCGCCGCAGTCCCGGCGTGGCTGCCCTTGTCGCCTCGCTGCCGCTGATCTCGATCCTGGGCATGATCTGGCTGTGGCGCGACACCGGCGACAGCGCGCGGATCGCCACCCATGCCGAGGCGACGTTCTGGTATGTCCTGCCCTCGCTGCCGATGTTTCTTATCATGCCCTGGATGATCCGGTCGGGTCTGGGCTTCTGGCTGTCGCTGGCGGTCGGCTGCGCCGTGACCTTCGGCCTCTACATGCTTCTGGTGTGGCTCGCGCCGCGCTTCAATCTTCCGATCTGACGACAGGCGGCGATGCTGAAGGTCCTTACCCATTCCTGGCCGCTTCTGATGGGGGTGATGCTCCTGATGGTCGGCAACGGCGTCCAGGGCACGCTTCTGGGCATCCGCGGCAATATCGAGGGCTTCTCGACCTATCAGCTGTCCTATGTGATGGCAGCCTATTTCCTGGGCTTCCTGTTCGGCTCCTGGGCCGCGCCCCGGATGATCCGGCGGGTCGGGCATGTGCGGGTCTTTGCCGCGCTCGGCTCGCTGATCTCGGCGGTGCTGGTGATCTATCCGGTCTATCCCGACTGGATGGTCTGGACAGGCCTGCGCGTGCTGGCGGGGTTCTGCTTTTCGGGCATCTACATCACCGCCGAAAGCTGGATCAACAACACCGCCTCGAACGAGACGCGGGGCCAGGCGCTGTCGGCCTACATGATCGTGCAGATGATCGGCATCATCGCCTCCCAGGTCCTGCTGAACCTTCCCGACCCTTCGGGCTTTGCGCTGTTCATCCTGCCCTCGGTGCTGGTCTCGCTGGCCTTCATGCCGATCCTGCTTGCCCCCACCCCTGCGCCCGCCTTCGACGGTTCGCGCCGCGTCTCCTTTGCGCGGCTCTTCCAGATCTCGCCCCTGGGCTGCGTCGGGATGCTGCTGACGGGGGGCATCTTTTCGGCCATGTTCGGCATGGCCGCCGTCTGGGGCGCGCAAGAGGGGCTGTCGGTCAGCCAGATCTCGATCTTCGTCGGCGCGCTTTATGTCGGCGGGTTGCTGCTGCAATACCCCGTGGGCTGGGTCTCGGACCGGATGGACCGGCGGACGCTGATCATGGGCCTGTCGGCCGTGGCCGCCGCCGCCATGGCGCTGGCCGCCTTCCTGCCGCTGCCCTTCCCCGCCCTTGTCGGCATCGCCATGGTGCTGGGCGGCATCACCAACCCGGTCTATGCGCTCCTCATCGCCTACACGAACGACTTCCTGCCCCGCGACCAGATGGCCGGCGCTTCGGCGGGGCTGATCTTCCTGAACGGCTTCGGCGCGATCTTCGGCCCCACCGCGACCGGCTGGATGATGGAGACGACCGGCCCCTCGGGCTTCTTCCTGTTCATCGGCCTGCTCTATGTCGCCCTTGTCGGCTATGCCGTCTTCCGCATGACCCGCCGCGCCGCCCCCGCCGTCACCGGCGCCTACCGTTCGGTCACGCCGACCGCCTCGCCCCTGGCCGTCGAGGCAGTGCTGGACGAGGCCGCCAGGGACTGACGATCAGCGGTTGCGATATCCGCCGATCCCTGCAAGTCTTTGACCCAGCAGGGAGGCCGCCATGTCCGATCCGATCGAGCTTCTGGACTTCTGGCTGCACGAGATCGGCCCGAAAGGCTGGTATGCGGGCGGGGAAGAGATCGACACGCTCTGCCGCGACCGGTTCGCCGATCTCTGGCAGGCCGCGCAGGACGGCGGGCTGGATCATTGGGCCGAGGGCACGGTCGGCACGCTGGCCTATCTGATCCTGACCGACCAGATCCCGCGCAACATCCACCGCGGCACCGCGCTTGCCTTCGCCACCGATGCCCGCGCCCGCGCCGCCGCCCGCAGGGCGCTCGAGGCCGGCTGGGACATGGGCGCGCCGGAACCCGAACGCCAGTTCTTCTACATGCCCTTCGAACATTCCGAGGACCCCGCCGATCAGGCCCTGTCGGTGCAGCTGATGACCGAGCGTCTGGCCTCCGACCCCGACATGGCGCTGCACGCCCGCGCGCATCACTGGGTGATCGCCCGCTTCGGCCGCTTCCCGACCCGCAACGCGGCGCTGGGGCGCACCAGCAGCCCGGAAGAGCAGGCCTGGCTTGACGAAGGCGGTTATGCGGCAGTGGTGAACCGGCTGAAAAGCCATGCGCCGGATGCATAGGGCCAAGGCAGCCCCGGCGTTGCCTGGGGTTTCCGGATAGTTTAATGGCAAACTACTTTTTCCAGGGAGGGAAGAATGGCTGCCCAGAACTTCGACGTGATCGTGATCGGTGCCGGACCGGGGGGCTATGTCGCCGCCATCCGGGCCAGCCAGCTGGGCCTCAAGGTCGCCATCGTCGAGCGCGAACATCTGGGCGGCATCTGCCTGAACTGGGGCTGCATTCCCACGAAGGCGCTTCTGCGCAGTGCCGAGGTCTTCCACCTGATGCACCGCGCCAAGGAATTCGGCCTGAAAGCGGACGGCATCGGCTATGACCTGCCCGCTGTCGTCGCCCGGTCCCGCGCGGTGGCGAAACAGCTTTCCGGCGGCATCGGCCATCTGATGAAGAAGAACAAGGTCACGGTGTTCATGGGCACGGCGACCCTGCCGAAGAAGGGCACCGTTTCGGTGAAAACCGACAAGGGCACGGAAGAGCTCACCGCGAAATCGATCATCCTCGCCACCGGCGCCCGCGCGCGGGAACTGCCGGGGCTGGAGGCCGACGGCGATCTGGTCTGGTCCTACAAGCACGCCCTTGTCGCCAGCCGTATGCCCAGGAAACTGCTCGTCATCGGCTCGGGCGCCATCGGCATCGAATTCGCCAGTTTCTTCAACACCCTCGGCGCAGACACGACGGTTGTTGAAGTGATGGACCGCATTCTGCCGGTCGAAGACGCCGAGATCAGCGCCTTCGCGAAGAAGCAATTCGTCAAGCAGGGCATGAAGATCCTGGAAAAGGCCGCGGTGAAGAAGCTGGACCGCAAGCCGGGGCAGGGCGTCACCGCCCATATCGAGCAGGACGGGAAGATCACCACGCAGGACTTCGACACCGTCATCTCTGCCGTGGGGATCGTCGGCAACGTGGAAAACCTCGGGCTGGAGGCTCTGGGCGTGAAGATCGACCGCACCCATGTCGTGACCGACGAATACTGCCGCACCGGGGTCGAGGGGCTTTATGCCATCGGCGACATCGCAGGCGCCCCCTGGCTGGCGCACAAGGCCAGCCACGAAGGCGTGATGGTGGCCGAACTGATCGCGGGCGGGCATCCGCATCCGATCAAGCCGAGCTCCATCGCGGGCTGCACCTATTGCCACCCGCAGGTCGCCTCTGTCGGCCTGACCGAACAGAAGGCCAAGGACGCAGGCTATCAGGTGAAGGTCGGCCGTTTCCCCTTCATCGGCAACGGCAAGGCCATCGCGCTTGGCGAACCGGAAGGCATGGTGAAAACCGTTTTCGACGCGCGGACGGGAGAGCTTCTGGGCGCCCATATGGTCGGCGCGGAAGTGACCGAACTGATCCAGGGCTATGTCGTCGGCCGCACGCTCGAGACGACCGAGGAAGACCTGATGAACACCGTCTTCCCGCATCCGACCCTGTCCGAGATGATGCACGAAGCCGTGCTCGACGCCTATGGGCGGGCACTCCACATCTGATGGCCTCCCTCAACCGGGTCGTCATGCAGCGCGAAAGCCGGGACTGGATCACCAGTCTTGGCCCCGACAGGCTGGATGTGCTGGAACTGTCGGGAAAATGGGGGCAGGGCTTTCCCTTCCGCAGCTACCTTGCGCTGAACCGCTGGAAATTCGACCCCTGCAAGGGCCCGATGCTGGATGACCGCGGCAAGGTCGTCCGCTTCGACCTCATCCTGGCCAACCAGGTGTGGGAGCATCTGGACCGCCCCTATGCCGCCACCCGCAACATCTACCGGATGCTGCGTCCGGGCGGCTGGTTTTGGGTCGCGGTGCCGTTCCTTGCGCCCTTCCACGGCGCGCCGGTGGACTGCTCGCGCTGGACCGCGCGGGGCCTGAGGAACCTGCTGGTCGAGGCCGGGTTCGACCCCGACCGCGTGCAAGGCCACCAATGGGGCAACCGCCATGTCGCGGCGCGCAACCTCGAGCTGCCCTGGCCGCCCGAATTGCGCGAGGACGACGATCTGAGCAACGACCCGGACTTTCCGGTGGTCGCCTGGGCCATGGCGCAGAAGGATGGCTCTCAGTAGTCGGACGCCGCGCCGCAACGCCCCAACTGCTCGCCCAGCATCCGTGTGAACAGGGCATCGCGCGACAGTCCGGCAGCTTGAAGGAAGTCGGCCTGCACCCGATAGGCTTCGGCCTCCAGCGCCGCCGGACAGCGCGCCACCCGGTCCGCACCTTCGGCGAACTGTGCGGCATGGACCATTTCGTGCAGCAGGAAGCTCTGCCCATAGGCCGTGGTCAGGTCGAGGTCCGGGGCCAGCTCGATCCGGCCGCTGTCGGGGAAATAGGCCCCCGCCTGCGACCGCAGCCCCGGCTGGTCATCCAGCAGCGCAAAGCCGATCTCGGGGCAGGCGACGGGCGCATGATCGGTGGTCCTGACCAGGGCCGCATTGAGGTCGGCCACCAGCGGACACAGGTCCCCGGCCTGCGCCGGGAGGGCACCGACAAAGGCGGCAAGGGGCAGGGCGGCGCACAGGGCTTTCATGAAACCCATGCTGAACTGTCACGGAAAATTTGCAAGAGCGTCATGCACCTGTGACTGAAAGAGAAATCGCCCTCTGCTCCTTCGCGAATCGGAAGACGCGAGAGGTTAAGAAATCCTGAACGCCCGCAGCCAAGCCCTTGAAAACAAACGCCCCGCAAAACGCGCCACGCGCGGCGCCCCTCTGGCATCCCGCCGCCCTTCCCGCTACCACTTCCCCATGCGCCCGCTTCCCCCCATGCTGCTCGTCCTCCTCCTCTGGGCCGCCGGCCTTGGTGCGGCCGCCCAGTTCGGCAAGATCTCGATCCTGTACGACTCCCTACGGGCGACCTATGGCGGGAACGGCGAGGTCGCCCTCGGCCTCGTCGTCTCGATCGTCGGCATGGTCGGCCTGATCTTCGGCACGACCGCCGGCCTCCTCGTCGCCCGCATCGGCCCCCGCCGCGCCATCGTCGCCGCGCTGGTTGCCGGGGCCGCCATGTCCGCCCTTCAGTCGCTGCTGCCCGCCTACCCCCTGATGCTGGCCTCCCGCATCGTCGAGGGCGCCTCCCACCTCGCCATCGTCGTCGTCGGCCCCACGATGATCGCGGCCCTCGCCCCCGAGGCGCGCCGCCCCCTTGCCATGACCCTCTGGTCCAGCTTCTTCGGCGTGACCTACACGATCCTCGCCCTGATCGGCCCCCACCTGGGCCCCACAAGCCTCTTTCTCGGCCACGCCGCCTATATGGCGGCCCTCGCCGCGATCCTCGCGCTGACCCTGCCGCCCGACCCGCGCGGGACAGCCTTGCCGATGGGCAACCTGCTGCGACAGCACGCGCAGATCTACCTCTCCCCCCGCCTCTCTGCCCCGGCGATGGGGTTCTGCTGCTATACTTTCCTGTATGTCGCAGTCCTGACCCTGCTGCCGCCCGCGACGCCCGAGACCCACCGCGCCCTCATCGCCGCCGGGATGCCGCTCGTCTCCATCGCCGTGTCGCTGACCCTGGGCGTCAGGCTGCTGAAACGGATGTCAGCCGTCCGCATCGTCCAGATCGGCTATGCGCTGGCCGTCCCGGGGTTCCTGATCCTGTGGCTGTTCTGGGGGCAGGGGGCCGGGATGGTGGCGGGAGGGTTCCTGCTGTCCGCTGCGCTCGGCATCGTTCAGGGGGCGAGCTTCGCCGCGATCCCCGAGCTCAATGCCACGGCCGAGGATCGCGCCCGCGCCGCCGGGGCGGTGGCCCAGCTGGGGAACCTGGGCACCACCACCGGCACGCCGGTGCTGGCAGCCCTGCTGGCCAGCGCCGGTCCGGCGGGACTTACGGTCGCCGCCGTCGTTCTATGTGCCTTCGGCATTGCGGTGCACGCCCTGCAAAAGGCCCGCCGCGCGCGTCAGGCCGCGTAGGGCACGACCGCACCGCCGCCCGCCACCCAGTCGCGCAGGCCCCCAAGGTTGGTGATCGGGCCATAGCCCAGCCGGGCCAGAGCATCGGCGGCCATCCCCGACCGCCCACCCGATGCGCAGTAGACCGCGATCGGCAAGCCTTGCGGAAGTTCACAGTTCGGCTGGTTCGGGTCGCATTTCAGGCCAAGAATCGACAGAGGGATCAGTTTCGCCCCCTTGGCCACGCCGGACGCCTTTGCCTCGGCCACTTCACGGACGTCCAGCAGCAGCATCTTGCCCTGGGCCACCTGGTCGGCGACCTCGGCCACGGTCAGGGGCGGAGCGGGGGCTTTGCGGAAAGCAGAGAACATGGGGCACCTCGGTTTGTTTTTCAGAAATATATATACAGATTTGAAGGTGATAAAGTAAAGCCCCCGTCGACGATTTTTGTGTTCATGGTCCGTTCACTTTTTCCGATTGGAGACTCGGCAAAACCGTCCTATGTCTAGCGCCTGCACCTTTGGGGTCGGTCATGGCGGAACAGAAGTTCATCGAAGTGCGGGGCGCCCGCGAGCATAACCTCAAGGGCGTCGATGTCTTGATCCCGCGCGATCAGCTGGTGGTGATTACCGGGTTGTCGGGGTCGGGCAAGTCCAGTCTCGCCTTCGACACGATCTATGCGGAAGGCCAGCGGCGCTATGTGGAATCGCTGTCGGCCTATGCGCGCCAGTTCCTCGACATGATGGGCAAGCCGGATGTCGATCACATTTCGGGCCTCAGCCCCGCGATCAGCATCGAACAGAAGACCACCTCGAAGAACCCCCGCTCGACCGTCGGCACGGTGACGGAAATCTACGACTACCTGCGTCTGCTTTTCGCCCGTGTCGGCACACCCTATTCGCCCGCGACCGGCCTGCCGATCACCGCGATGCAGGTGCAGGACATGGTGGATGCGGTGATGGCCCTGCCCGAAGGCACGCGCGCCTATCTGCTGGCCCCGATCGTCCGCGACCGGAAAGGCGAGTACAGGAAGGAGTTCCTGGAGCTGCGCAAGCAGGGCTTCCAGCGGGTGAAGGTCAACGGGGCCTTCTACGAACTGGAAGAGCCGCCCACGCTGGACAAGAAGTTCCGCCACAACATCGACGTGGTGGTGGACCGGATCGTGGTGCGCGACGGGATCCAGACGCGGCTGGCCGACAGCTTCCGCACCGCGCTGAACCTGGCCGACGGGATCGCGGTGATCGAGCTGGCCGACGTGAAGGAAGGCGAGGAGCCCACCCGCATCACCTATTCCGAGAAATTCGCCTGTCCCGTCAGCGGCTTCACCATCGCCGAGATCGAGCCGCGCCTGTTCAGCTTCAACGCCCCCTTCGGTGCCTGTCCGGTCTGCGACGGTCTGGGCGTGGAGCTGTTCTTCGACGAACGCCTTGTCGTGCCCGACCAGAACCTGACCCTGCTGCAAGGCGCCATCGCGCCCTGGGCCAAGTCGAAATCGCCCTACCTGACGCAGACGATGGAGGCGCTGGCCAAGCACTACGGCTTCAACCTCAAGGCCAAGTGGAAAGACCTGCCCGAGAAAGTGAAGGACCTGTTCCTGCATGGCTCCAAGGGTGAGGAGATCGAGTTCCGCTATGACGAGGGCGGGCGGGTCTATCAGGTCAAGCGTGTCTATGAGGGGATCATCCCCAACATGGAACGCCGCTACCGCGAGACGGATTCGGCCTGGAGCCGCGAGGAGATGGAGCGCTACCAGTCCAACCGCGCCTGCGGGGCCTGCGGCGGCTACCGGCTGAAGCCCGAGGCGCTGGCGGTGAAGATCGCCGGACTGCACATCGGGCAGGTGGTGCAAATGTCGATCACCGAGGCCCATGCCTGGATCGAAGGTGTCGCCGGAACGCTGACGAAACAGCAGAACGAAATCGCCAGGGCAATTCTTAAGGAAATCCGCGAACGTCTTGGATTCCTTGTGAATGTCGGGTTGAACTACCTGACGCTCAGCCGTGCGGCGGGCACGCTGTCGGGCGGGGAATCGCAGCGGATCCGGCTGGCCTCGCAGATCGGTTCCGGCCTCACCGGCGTCCTTTATGTGCTGGACGAGCCGAGCATCGGCCTGCACCAGCGCGACAATGATCGGCTTCTGACGACGCTGAAGAACCTGCGCGATGCGGGGAACACGGTGCTGGTGGTGGAACATGACGAGGACGCGATCCGCGAGGCGGACTATGTCTTCGACATGGGGCCGGGGGCCGGGGTGCACGGCGGGAGGGTGGTCAGCCACGGCACTCCCGAACAGGTGGCCGCCGATCCCGCGAGCCTGACCGGACAGTATCTTTCCGGCGCGCGAGAGATCGCGGTGCCGAAGACCCGGCGCAAGGGGAACGGCAAGGTGCTGACCGTGGTCGGCGCGACGGGAAACAACCTCAAGAACGTGACGGCAGAGTTTCCGCTGGGCAAGTTCATCTGCGTGACCGGCGTGTCGGGCGGGGGCAAATCCTCGTTGACCATCGAGACCCTGTTCAAGACCGCGGCCATGCGCCTGAACGGCGCGCATGAGACGCCCGCGCCTTGCGAGACGATCAAGGGCTTCGAGCATCTGGACAAGGTGATCGACATCGACCAGCGGCCCATCGGGCGGACTCCGCGTTCGAATCCAGCCACTTACACCGGGGCCTTCACACCGATCCGTGACTGGTTCGCCGGTCTGCCGGAATCGAAGGCGCGGGGCTACGGGCCGGGGCGGTTCAGCTTCAACGTCAAGGGCGGGCGCTGCGAGGCCTGTCAGGGCGATGGTGTGCTGAAGATCGAGATGAACTTCCTGCCCGATGTCTATGTCACCTGCGAGACCTGCAAGGGCCGGCGCTATAACCGCGAGACCTTGGAAATCAGGTTCAAGAACAAGAGCATCGCCGATGTTCTTGACATGACATGTGAAGATGCGCGCGACTTCTTCCAGGCCGTCCCCGCGATCCGCGAGAAGATGGAGGCGCTGTGCGAAGTGGGCCTGGGCTACATCAAGGTCGGCCAGCAGGCGACGACGCTGTCAGGCGGAGAGGCGCAGCGGGTGAAGCTGTCCAAGGAACTGTCCCGCCGGGCGACGGGGCGGACGCTTTACATCCTGGACGAACCGACCACGGGCCTGCATTTCGAGGATGTGAGGAAACTCCTCGAAGTGCTTCATTCCCTTGTGGATCAGGGGAATACGGTGGTGGTGATCGAACACAACCTCGATGTGGTGAAAACCGCCGACTGGGTCATCGACATCGGCCCCGAGGGCGGCGACGGCGGCGGCGAGATCGTGGCCACCGGCACGCCCGAGGACATCGTCAAGGTCGAGGCGAGCCACACCGGCCGCTACCTGAAAGACCTGCTGCGGCCCCGGAAAATGGCGGCGGAGTGATCCGCCGCCGCACCGGTTAACCCGCTCAGGCCTTCTTCATCGGGCAGGTCGAGATGCCGAGGATCGAATACAGCGGGCAGGTGCCGAACAGCCCCGTGGCAAGCGGCACGATCCCGATCAGCTTGGCAAAGTGCCAGAAGCCCTGGCCCTGATCGACGAAGAACCACACCAGAAGGGCAAGCCCCACCACGATCCGCAGCACGCGGTCGATACCGCCGACGTTGGTCTTGAACATGTCCGTTCTCCTTGGTTGACCGAATGTGCCCATTCTGGCGAGTCGGGCAGGAATTGTCTGTGACCTCGTCACACAGCCTGATCGGCCAGGCGCTTCAATTCGGGCAGGTCGCGCAACCGGACATGGCCACGCTCGACCGTGACCCAGCCCTGACGCTCGAAGGCTTCCAGCCGCCGCGACACCACTTCGCGCGCCGAGCCGATGCGGGCGGCCAGCTCGGCCTGGGTGGCGGCAACCGCGTCCCCCTCGGCCAGGTCGAGCAGGGCCCCGGCCAGACGCACCTCGATCCGCTCGAAGGCGACCCGTTCCAGTAATTGGGTCAGTTCGGCCATCCGCTGCCCGAAGGCGCGCAGGACAAAGCCGCGAAAGCCGGGGTCGCCGTCGATCAGGCGGCGGAACAGCGCGCGCGGGATGACCACCACCCGGATGTCCGAGGCCGCGATCGCCTCGCCCGAATAGGGTTCGTCCCCCATCAGGCCCAGCGTGGTCTGCACGCAGCTTTCGCCGGGTTCGACTGCGTAAAGCAGGATCTCGCGGCCCGAAGCGGCGGTCAGGCGCACTTCGATCCGACCCTCCAGCACCACGACGAAGCCTTGCGCCGCATCGCCGGGGCGGAACAGCACCTGACCCTTGGCAAGCTGCCGTGCGGGCAGGTCGGCCAGCAGGCGGCAGCTTTCGGGCAGAAGGCCGAGATCGTCGAACCACATGCCGCGATCATGCCGAAGGCCGGCCGGGGCGCAAGCGAAAAGGGGGGCCCGAGGCCCCCCTTTCCCGGTGTGGTGACGCGGATCAGTCCAGCGCCTTGAAGTTCAGGCTCGCGCCTTCCTTGATGCCGCTGAACCAGCGCGCGGTGACGGTCTTGGTCTTGGTGTAGAACCGGAACGCATCGGGCCCGTACTGGTTCAGGTCGCCGAAGGCCGATTTCTTCCAGCCGCCGAAGCTGAAATAGGACAGCGGCACCGGGATCGGGAAGTTGATCCCGACCATGCCCACGTTGACCCGGCTTGCGAAATCGCGCGCCGTGTCGCCGTCGGCGGTGAAGATCGCGGTGCCGTTGCCGTATTCGTTGTCCATCACCAGCTTCAGCGCCTCGTCATAGGACCGGGCGCGCACGGTGGACAGGACCGGGCCGAAGATCTCCTGCTTGTAGATCTCCATGTCCGGGGTGACGTGGTCGAAGAGCGACGGGCCGACGAAGAAGCCGTTTTCATAGCCCTGCAGCGTGAAGCCGCGGCCATCGACCACCAGTTTCGCGCCCTGTTCGACGCCGGAATTGATGAGGCCGAGGATACGGTCCTTCGACGCCTTGGTGATGACGGGGCCGAAATCCACATCGTTTCCAGCGGTATAGGGGCCGACCTTCAACTTCTCGATCCGCGGGATCAGCCGTTCGATCAGCGCATCGGCCGTCTTTTCGCCGACCGGGACTGCCACCGAAATCGCCATGCAACGCTCGCCCGCCGCGCCATAGCCCGCGCCGACCAGAGCGTCGGCGGCCTTGTCCAGATCGGCATCCGGCATGATGACCATGTGGTTCTTCGCCCCGCCGAAGCACTGCGCGCGCTTGCCGTTCGAGGCCGCCCGGCCATAGATGTACTGCGCGATCGGGGTCGATCCCACGAAGCCCACGCCCTGGATCACCGGATGGTCGAGGATGCCGTCCACCACCTCCTTGTCGCCGTTCACCACCTGCAACACGCCATCCGGCAGGCCTGCCTGTTGCAGAAGCTCGGCCAGGAACAGCGAGGTCGAGGGCACGCGTTCCGAGGGCTTCAGGATCATCGCGTTGCCCGAGGACAGGGCAGGCCCGATCTTCCACAGGGGGATCATCGCGGGGAAGTTGAACGGAGTGATTCCGGCAACGACGCCAAGGGGTTGGCGCATGGCGTAAAGGTCGATGCCGGGGCCGGCGCTATCCATCATCTCGCCCTTCAACATCGCCGGCGCGCCCATGCAGACCTCGATCACCTCAAGCCCGCGCTGCACGTCGCCCCTGGCGTCGGGGATGGTCTTGCCGTGTTCGCGCGCCACCATCTCGGCCAGCTTGTCCATGTTCTGGTTGATGAGAGCCCCGAAGGCCATCATCACCCGCGCCCGGCGCTGCGGGTTGGTCGCGGCCCAGCCGACCTGGGCCTTGGCGGCCTCCTGGATCGCATGGTCGAGTTCCCCAAGCGTGGCCAGCGCAACCTTTGCCTGCACTTCGCCCGTGGCGGGGTTCATGACATCCGCGAAACGGCCCGAGGTGCCCTTCACGATCTTGCCGTTGATCCAGTGTCCGATCTCTTGCATGGAATCCTCCCTTGAGTTGGACCCTGTTTACTCTTGCACAAACGCCAGACAAAGCGGCAATCTGCCAAAAAGGTTTTGCAGGAATGCATGATAGGGTGGGCAATATTTCCCACCCTGCGAGGAGCTCGGATGGACTGGGACGACCTGCGCGTGTTCCTGGCGGTGGCGAGGACCGAAAGCCTCTCGGCGGCGGGCAAGCGGCTGAAGATCGACCCGGCCACCGTGGGCCGCCGTATCGCCCGGCTGGAAGAGGCGACAAGGGCCCGGCTGTTCTCCAAGTCTCCGCAGGGCTATGCGCTGACCGACGAAGGCGCCCGGCTGATCCCCCATGCGGAAGCGGCCGAACGCGCGGCGCTTGGCGCCGAGGAAAGCCTGTCCGGCCCCGGGGGCCTTACCGGCCTGATCCGCCTTGGCGCACCCGACGGCTGCGCGAACTACCTCTTGCCGCAGATCCTTGCCCGGATCTGCGATGCGAATCCGGGGCTCGAGGTGCAGATCGTGGCGCTGCCCCGCGTGTTCAACCTGTCAAAGCGCGAGGCGGACATGGCCATCGCCGTTTCGCGCCCCGAGGCGGGTCGGCTGACCGTGCAGAAGCTGACCGACTACCGCCTGCATCTGGCGGCCAGCCGCGACTATCTGGCCAAGGCACCGCCGATCCGCGGGACGCAGGACCTGAAGGCGCACCGGATCGTCGGCTATATCCCCGACATGATCTTCGACAAGGAACTGGACTATCTGGCCGAGATCGGGGTCGGCCCGGCGGTGCTGACCTCGAACTCCGTCTCGGTGCAGTTGAACTGGCTGCGGCACGGGGCGGGGGTCGGCGTTGTCCATGACTTCGCGCTGCCCGCCGCGCCGAACCTCGTCCGCCTGCTGACCGACCGCGTCAGCCTCACCCGGTCCTTCTGGCTGATCCGGCACGAAAGCGACGCGCGGCTGGACCGGCTGAACCGCTTTGCCGACCAGCTGACCCGCGAGGCGAGGGCCGAAATGGGCCGTCTGGAGGCCGCGCTGGCAGGCGACGAAAGCCGCGCTTGACAGAATCCCCTTTCCGGCCCGACGCTTGACCTCCGGTCAGAGGGAGGGGCCGTCCCATGCTCGTACAGCAAATCCTTGCGTCCAAAGGCGACCATGGCGTGGTTACGGTCGCGCCCGGCACGTCGGTCCAGAAGGTTGCCGAACTGCTGTCCTCCAGACGGATCGGGGCGGTGGTCGTCTCGGCCGACGGCAAGACCGCGAAGGGCATCGTCTCGGAACGCGACATCGTGCGCGAGCTGGGCAAGCGCGGCTCGGCCTGCCTGAACGACAAGGTCGAAAGCCTGATGACGGCAAATATCGTCTCCTGCACCCGGTCCGAAGGCACCGATGCCGTGCTGGGCCGGATGACCGACGGCCGCTTTCGCCACATGCCGGTGATCGAGGACGGCCAGATGGTCGGCCTCATCTCGATCGGCGACGTGGTCAAGGCGCGGCTGATGGAACTGGCGGCGGAAAAGGATGCGCTGGAAGGCATGATCAAGGGCTTCTGACGTCGGGAAACCGCTTGCGCCGACGCGCGCAATATTGTTGCGTGCGCAAGCAGTCTGGCTTCGGAGGGGATCCATGCGCATCGGGCTTTATCCGGGGACCTTCGATCCGATCACCCTGGGTCATATCGACATCATCCAGCGCGCGATGGCGCTGGTCGACCGTCTGGTGATCGGCGTGGCGATCAACCGCGACAAGGGCCCGATGTTCAGCCTTGAGGAACGGGTGGCCATGGTCGAGGCGGAATGCGCCGCGATTCAGGCCAGGACCGGGGGCGAGATCGTCGTCCACCCGTTCGAGAACCTGCTCATCGACTGCGCCCGCGATGTCGGCGCGGGGATCATCGTCCGCGGCCTCAGGGCGGTGGCGGATTTCGAATACGAATTCCAGATGGTCGGCATGAACCGGGCGCTGGATGCCTCGATCGAGACCGTGTTCATGATGGCCGATGCCCGGCGCCAGGCGATTGCCTCGAAGCTGGTCAAGGAGATCGCCCGGCTGGGCGGCGATGTGTCGAAATTCGTCACGCCGCCGGTGCAGGCTGCGCTTCGGTCGCACCTGAAACGCTAGGCACGGGAATGTCGGCACTGTCGAAACTTGTGGAAACCATCGGCCGGTGGGAGCCCAACGATCTTTCACCCGGTCTGCGCTGGGGGCTGGCCGTGCTGGCCTGGGGCGTCGCCCTGGCCTTGCGTCACGAGCTGGATGGCCTTCTGCCGCCCGGCTTCCCCTACCTGACCTTCTTCCCCGCGGTTCTCATCAGCGCCTATTTCCTGGGCACGGCGCAGGGGATTGCTGTCGCCGTCGCATCCGGCCTCGCGGCCTGGTACTACTTCATCGCGCCGTTCCACAGCTTTGACGTCACCGGGGCCACGCTGGTCGCGCTTTTCTTCTTCGCCTTCGTCGTGGCGACCGAAATCGGCCTCACCAGCCTTGCCCAACATGCCCGCCGCGCCTTGAGCGCCGAACGGCAGGCAAACGCGCGACTGGCCGAGCAGCGGCGGCTGATGTTCCATGAACTCCAGCACCGGGTGTCGAACAATCTCGCCACCGTGTCGGGCCTGATGAAGCTGCAACGCCGGATGGTGACGGATGAGGCCGCGCAGCTGGCGCTGGACGATTCCGTGCGCCGGATCGACGTCGTCTCACGGATCATGCGCAACCTGCATGACCCTTCGGGCCAGTCGGTCGACATGGCGCGGTTCCTGCACGATACCGGCCGCGACATCCTGGAAAGCACCGGCGCCGCGGATCGCATCACGCTGACGGTCGAGGCGGATCCGCTTCTGGTCGGCCCCGAGGTCTCGGTGCCGCTGGGGCTGATCGCGACAGAGCTGCTGGCAAACACGCTCGAACACGGCTTTCCCGGAGAAATCGCCGGGAAGATCGGGGTGTCGCTTGGCGCCAGGGGGGCAGAGGGCAGGGCGCTCTTGCAGATCCGCGACAATGGCCGCGGCCTGCCCGAGGGTTTCGACATCGAGACGGCCCGCAGCCTGGGCCTGTCCATCGCGCGGCAATTCGCCAGACAATTGGGCGGCACCCTGGTGATGGAGCGCCGCCCGGAAGGCGGGACCGAAGCCCGCCTGGAATTCAGCTATTAGCCGCTTCAGGCGGCCTTGCCGTACACCGCTTCGCGCGCGATCCGTTCGGCGTCGCCCGGGTAGATCCCAAGGTCCAGCGCAATGTCGGCGGGCAGGTTGGCGATCTCGTTGCGGGTCTGGCGGTAGAGCGCGTAATTCGCCGCAGCGGTTTTCAGCATTTCATAGACAGAGGTCATGGTCTTTTCCTTTCATCGGCGAAAGGTCTGCTTTTCCTTTTCGCATGACCGGAACATAGGCTCTCTGTTAGCGCCAACAATGCCCAATGCTGCGGTGCAGCTATGCGCCCGACGCATGTCTTGGCGCATGAAGAAAGGCGCCCGCAGGCGCCTTTCTTTCGTGATTTCAATGGGTTCAGATCAGCTTGCCCATCGCCACGGCCGTATCAGCCATGCGGTTGGAGAAGCCCCATTCGTTGTCATACCAGGACAGGATCGACACGAAGGTCCCGTCCATGACCTTGGTCTGGTCCATGTGGAAGACGCTGGAATGCGGGTCGTGGTTGAAGTCGCTGCTCACCAGCTTCTCGTTGGTATAGCCCAAGATCCCCTTCAGCGGACCATCGGCAGCCGCCTTGATCGCCGCGTTCACCTCTTCCACGCTGGTCGCGCGCTTGGCGATGAA
>NZ_KZ984536.1 GCF_003574395.1 Tabrizicola thermarum | reverse complement strand
CCCAAAGGTCTTCCTCTCAGCCGTCGCACTCGCCGCAACCGTCATGTTCTGGCTATGAATGGAGAACGAGTCCTGACCCTAGGGCGCCGTCTTTCTCATCACACATCCAACTCCTCCACAAACCGCGCGTTTTCCTGGATGTACTGAAACCGCAGCTCCGGCTTCTTGCCCATCAGGCGCTCCACCAGGTCGGAGGTGTCCCCCGGTTCGTCCTCGTCAATCGACACCCGGATCAGCTTGCGGGTCGCGGGGTTCATCGTGGTGTCCTTCAGGTCCTTGGCGTCCATCTCTCCCAGCCCCTTGAAGCGCTGGACGTCGATTTTCCCCTTTCCGCCCAAGCCCTTGGCGAGCCAAAGTTCCTTTTCGGCGTCGTCGGCGACGTACATCCTCCGCGCGCCCTGGGTCAGGCGATACAAGGGCGGGCAGGCCAGATACAGGTGGCCCTTGTCGATCAGGGGGCGCATCTGGGTGAAGAAGAAGGTCATCAGAAGCGACGCGATATGCGCGCCGTCCACGTCGGCGTCGGTCATGATGATGATCTTCTCATAGCGCAGGTCGTCGAGGCGGAAGCGGGTGCCCATGCCGGTGCCAAGCGCCTCGCACAGGTCGCGGATTTCGGCGTTTTCGTTCAGTTTGGCAGAGGCGGCACCGAGGACGTTCAGGATCTTGCCCTTGAGGGGAAGGAGGGCCTGAGTCTCGCGGTTCCGCGCGCCCTTGGCGGAGCCCCCCGCGCTGTCGCCTTCGACGATGAAAAGCTCGGTGCCCTCGCGCGACTTGGCGGAGCAGTCAGTGAGCTTGCCGGGCAGGCGCAGTTTTTTGGTCGCGGTCTTGCGGGCGGTTTCCTTTTCCTCGCGGCGGCGCAGGCGTTCCTCGGCGCGGAGGACGAGGAAGTCGAGGATGGCGCCAGCGGATTTCGGGTCGGCGGCGAGCCAGGTGTCGAAATGGTCGCGGACGGCGTTTTCGACCCATCTGGCGGCTTCCTCGGTGGACAGCCGGTCCTTGGTCTGGCCGACGAACTGCGGCTCGCGGATGAAGATCGAGAGGAGCGCGCAGCCCCCCGTCAGGAGGTCGTCGCGGGTGATCTGGTCGGCCTTGCGGTTCTTGACGCGTTCCCCGTAGGCGCGGATGCCTTTCAGGATGGCGGCCCAGAACCCGGCCTCATGCGTGCCGCCTTCCGGCGTGGGCACGGTGTTGCAGTAGGAATGCAGGTAGCCGTCCTGCGCAGGCGTCCAGTTGATCGCCCATTCGACGGAGCCAGGGACGCCGTATTTCTCTTCGAACGAGACGCGGCCGGCGAAGGGGCGTTCGGAATAGGTGGTGACCTTTTTCAACGAGTCGTTCAGGAAGTCGGCAAGGCCGCCGGGGAAGTGGAAGGTGGCCTCTTGCGGGGTGTCGCCATCGGGGAGGGCCGATTTCCAGCGGATCTCGACGCCGGAGAAGAGGTAGGCCTTGGACCGCGCCATCTTGAAGAGGCGGGCGGGTTTCAGGGTCTGGTGGCCGAAGATTTCCGGGTCGGGGTGGAAGGTGACGGTGGTGCCGCGGCGGTTCTGGGTGGGGCCGAGTTTCCGGATCGGGCCCTGGGGGATGCCACGGGAGAAGGATTGTTCGTAAAGCTCGCGGTCGCGGGCGACCTGGACGGTCATGCGGTCGGAGAGCGCGTTGACCACGGAGGAGCCGACGCCGTTGAGGCCGCCGGAGGTGGAATAGGCCTTGGCGTTGAACTTGCCGCCGGCGTGGAGGGTGCAGAGGATGACCTCCAGCGCGGATTTGCCGGGGAATTTGGGGTGCGGGTCGACGGGGATGCCGCGGCCGTTGTCGCGGACGGTGACGGAGTTGTCGGCGTGGAGTTCAAGCTCGATGCGGTTGGCGTGGCCCGCGACGGCCTCGTCCATCGCGTTGTCGAGGATTTCGGCGACCATGTGGTGGAGGGCACGCTCGTCGGTGCCGCCGATATACATGCCGGGGCGCTTGCGGACGGGCTCGAGCCCTTCGAGGACCTCGATCGAGGAGGCGTCATAGGTGGAGGCGCCGGAGAGGAGGTCGTTGGACATGGGGCATCACCTGTTCAAATGCGCAGGCATTAGAGCATTGATGGGCCTTGGGGCGCAAGATGTGGGGGGTGGTCGGGCCGGGAGGTGTGGCCTAGGTTGGGGGCCAGGCAGAAGGAGGATTGCGATGCGGGTTCTGTTCACGGGCGGGTCGGGCAAGGCGGGCAGGCATGTGGTGCCTTACCTCGTGGCGCAGGGGCACAAGGTGATGAACTTCGACCGGGTGCCGCTGGGGCTGGCAGGGGTGCATGACCTGATGGGGGATATCTGCGACGCGGGGCAGGTTTACAGCGCGATGCGGACCCATGCGGGCTATGAGGAGATGGAGGACGGGGCGGCGAAGTTGTTCGATGCGGTGGTGCATTTCGCGGCCGTGCCCCGCTACGGGATGGTGCCGGATACCGAGACGTTCCGGGTAAACACGGTGGGGACCTACAACGTGCTGGAAGCGGCGCTGAAGATGGGGATCCGGAAGGTGATCGTGGCGTCCTCGGAGACGACCTATGGGGTGTGTTTCTCGGATGGGGTGGTGGACCCGAAGGTGCTGCCGCTGGAAGAGGATTACGACATCGACCCGATGGACAGCTACGGCATGTCGAAGAAGGTGAACGAAGTCACGGCGCGGAGTTTCCAGCGGCGGTTCGGGGCGGATGTCTATTGCTTAAGGATCGGCAACGTGATCGAGCCGCACGAATATGCGACGCTGTTCCCGCCCTTGCAGGACGATCCGGGGCTGCGGCGGCGGATCACGTTTTCCTACATCGACGCGCGCGATCTGGGGCAGATCGTGGACCTGTGTCTGAAGAAGGACGGGCTGGGGTTCCAGGTGTTCAACGCGGTGAACGACGAGAACGCGGTGCCGCAGCCGAACTCGGAGCTTTTGCCGCGCTTCTTCCCGAATGTGCCGCTGTCGCGGCCGGTGGGGGAGCGGGAGGGGCTCTTGTCCAACCGGAAGATCCGGGAGGTGCTGGGGTTCAAGGAGCAGCATCCCTGGCAGAAGTATGTGAAATGAGGCTGGCGGCGGACCGGGGGTTTCACACCCCCGGACCCCCGTGGAGTATTTCTGAAAAGAGCAAGCCGATTTTTCGACGGGGTGCGTTAACGTTAATCGGGTTATTGCTGGAATCGCCGCAGAGTGGTCGCGCGGTGCAGGCGGGGACGACGATGATCGTTACGGGAAAGACACCCCGCAGCTTGGCCTGGCCGTCCGTGGGGTGTTGATGTTCCTCGCGTTGGACGTTCTTCCCCAATCAACCTGAGGCAAGCGGCCCCGGATTGCTCCGAGGCCGCTAACTGGTGCGATACCTTGTTCTCTCTGCTCTCCGCGCTTTCCGGTTGTCCGTTGATTTACTCGCGGGACCGGTCGGTTTGGAGCGAACGCTCCACAAAGTATCTCCTTCGCAATCGCCGGGCGGGAAACCAGATCGTCTCAACGAGAGTATTCGGCACCGCCGAGTTCCAGAGGACAACCACCCACTTTGACGAACCAACGCGGTGATGCGCGCGGCCAACTGTTGCGACATACACCAAAACCCCGTCAGGAGCGTTCCGTCAGTGCATCACCACTGACGCTTCAAGAGTGGGGAGATCAGAAATGCCTCCAACAAGGGAAGCTCCTTTCTCCCCCCACTGATGAGGGTAGCAGTGAGATAGGAATGCGGTCCGCTTCCTTCAAGAACCAGTAGCCTGTCTTGTATCCGCCCCGCAAAGACTCATGTTCTGCAACCCTCACGCAGGTTCCGCCATCCGCGCGGCCCACATCTTCTGGAACGCCTCGCGCGACTGGCATGTCTCCAGCCAGGCCTTCACCGCCGGGAATTCTCCCAGCAGCGTCGGGTGGCCCTGGGCGTAGCGCAGGCATTCGGCGAGGTTGAGGTCGGCGACGGTGAAGCGGTCTGCGACGAGGTAGGGCTGGGCCGCAAGGTGCGCCTCAAGCCGTTTCAGCGGGCGGCGGAGTTTTTCGGCATTGATCGCGATGGCTCCCTGGCCTTCGGGGGTCTTGTCGCCTCCGGCTGCGACGACGTTCTGGATCTCCAGCGCCGGGGTCTCGATCGCCGTCACGGCAAGGAGGGTCCACTGGTCGATCAGCGCGGCCTCGGCGGGGGTTTTCGGTCCGAGGTCGCCGCCGCGCGTGCGGGCGATGTGGTTGGTGATCGAGAGGCTTTCGGTCAGCACGAGGTCGCCCTCGACCCAGGCCGGGATCTGGCCTTGGGGGTTCACCTTCAGGAAGGCGGGCGAGGCGGTGTTGAGGGGGGCATCGGGGGCGCTTGCCTGCGGCAGGCGGTAGGCCTGGATGACGGGGATGTGCTCGAACGCTTCGCCGAGTTCGTAGAGGAGCCAGATCGGGCGCGAGGCGCGGCTGCGGAAGACGCCGTAGAGGGTGGGCATGGGGGAGACTCCATCGTGGTCGGGGGCAGGTTATGCCGGGGGAAGGGCAAGCAAAAGGCCCTTCCGGGGGGTGGCGGGTCTTGATCGTCATCAAGGCGGACTGCGGCAGGTCGTGCTATCGTTCGAGGATCAAGGCGAGGAGAGGTGCCCTGCATGGAAGACAGCCAGATGATCCTGAAACCCGCCGAAAGCGTCGAGGCGCGGCCCGAAGCCAAGGCCGAGGTCGCTGCGAACCCGCTGCATCAGGCGTTTGAATCCGGGCGCTACCCTTACGCCCGCCTGATGGGGCGTGTGACCTATGAGGCGGAGAAGGCCAAGCTGCAGGCGGAACTCCTCAAGGTGCAGATCTGGGCGCAGGAGACCGGGCAGAAGTTCGTGATCCTGATGGAGGGGCGCGATGCAGCCGGCAAGGGCGGCACGATCAAGCGGTTCATGGAGCATCTGAACCCGCGCTATGCGAGGGTCTGCGCCTTGACCAAGCCCTCGGATGTGGAAAAGGGCCAATGGTTCTTTCAGCGTTACATCGCGCATCTGCCCACGGCGGGGGAGATGGTGTTCTACGACCGGTCCTGGTACAACCGGGCGGGGGTGGAGCGGGTGATGGGCTTCTGCACGCCCAGCGAATACCTGGAATTCATGCGTCAGGCGCCGGAGTTCGAGCGGATGCTCGTCCGGTCGGGGATCCGGCTGTACAAGTACTGGTTCAGCGTGACGCGCGAGGAGCAGCGGGCCCGGTTCCTGGCGCGGGAGACGGACCCCCTGAAGATGTGGAAGCTGTCGCCGATCGACAAGGCGTCGCTGGATCGGTGGGACGATTACACCGAGGCGAAAGAGGCGATGTTCTTCTACACCGACACGGCGGATGCGCCCTGGGTGATCGTGAAGTCGAACGACAAGAAGCGCGCCCGGCTGAACTGCATGCGGCATTTCCTGTCGACCATCAGCTACCCGAACAAGGATGCGGAGGTCGTGGGTTCTCCCGATCCGCTGATCGTCGGGCGGGCGACGCAGGTTTTGGGCATGGGTCCGGCGATCTATGACGTGGCGACGCATCCGGCGATGCTGAGGGGCTGAGGGGCAGGGCAGATTGGCGCCGGGGGGCGCGGGCCGCTCTTGGCCTTGCGGCGGCGGCCCGGTAGGGTGCGCGGCATGGTGCGCACTGTCCTGTCTGTCCTTGTCCTTGCCGCCGGTCCCGCCGGGGCGCATCCGCATGTCTGGGTCGATACCGGGGTCGAAGTGATCCTGAACGACCGCAACGAGGCGACGGCGCTGCGGATCAGCTGGACCTATGACGATCTGTATTCGCTGTACATCGTGGGCGACATGGGGCTGGACCCGGACTGGGACGGCAAGCTGACGCCGGAGGAGGAGGCGCGGCTGTCGGGGTTCGACATGAAATGGGACCCGGGATTTGGCGGGGATACCTATGCGCTGATGGGCGGTGCGGCGCTGGAGCTGTCGCGGCCGAGCGACTGGACGGCACGCTATGACGGGACCAGGATCACCTCGACCCATCTGCGCAGTTTTGCCGCGCCGGTGCCGGTCGGGGCCGAGCCTCTGATCGTGCAGGCCTATGATCCTGGCTATTATGTCGCCTATTCGATCCCCGGCCCAGCGGTGATTGCCGGCGGCAAGGGCTGTTCGGCGCAGGTCTTCGTGCCCGATCTGGACGAGGCGCAGCGGAAGCTGATGGATGCCTTGTCGGAATATACTCCCGATGTCGACCTTGAGGCCGAGTTTCCGGCGGTGGGCGCGAATTTCGCCGAAGAGGTGCGGGTGACATGCGCCGCGCCCTGATGCTGGCGGGGCTGGGGCTGGTCCTTGCACTGGTTGCGCTGTGGCTGGCGGGGGCGCTGGACGGGCTGGCGCGGGGGTTGGCGCTGGTGCAGCGCGAGGCGCAGAATCAGCTGGCGGCGGCGATCCGGGCCTTGCGCCGAGGCGATCCGGGGGCGGTCACGGCGTTCTGGGCGCTGTGCTTCGGCTATGGGGTGCTGCATGCGGCGGGGCCGGGGCATGGCAAGCTGGTGATCGGTGGCTATGGCCTGGCGCGGCGGGTGCCGGTCGGGCGGCTGGCGGGGCTGGCGCTGGCGTCGAGCCTGGCGCAGGCAGCGGTGGCGGTGGGGCTGGTCTATGCGGTGCTGGCGGTGCTGGGACTGGGCCGGGTCGCCGTCGAGGGCGCGGCCGAGCGCTGGGTGACGCCCTTCGGGCACGCGATGATCGCCGGGCTGGGGCTGTGGCTGGTCTGGCGCGGGGTGCGGGGTTTGCAGGTCCGGAAGGGGGCGGCGGGTCCTCGGGCACAGGACCATCTCCATCACCATCACCACGACCACGATCACAGCCATGTCCACGGGCCCGACTGCGGCCATGCCCATGGCCCGACGCCAGAGCAGGTGTCAGAGGTCAAAAGCTGGCGCGACGGGTTGGCGCTGGTCGCAGGCATCGCGCTGCGGCCCTGTTCGGGCGCCCTGTTCGTGCTGATCCTGACCTGGCAGCTGGGCGTGGCGCTGGCAGGCGTCGCCGGGGCCTTCATCATGGGTCTGGGCACGGCTCTGGTGACCGGCGGCACGGCCATCCTGTCGGTCTGGGCCCGCGAGGGGGCGCTGCAAGGGCTGGGCGGAGGCCGGATCGCGCGGGTCATGCCGCTGGTGGAGCTTGCGGTGGGGGCGGTCCTTGCGGCGGCGGCGCTGGGCCTGTTGATCGGCGCGGCCTGAGCCCGCTGCGCCGCGGCGGAAACCCTGCCTTGTGCCCTTGCGGCGCCGCAGGTAATCCGGGCGCATGACTCTGACCATGACAAGATCCGCCCACGCGAGGGAAACGCTCGTGCTGGGGCTTCCCCTGATCGGCTCGCATCTGGCGCAGATGGCGCTGCATGTGACCGATACGGTCATGGTCGGCTGGTATGGCGTCGTATCGCTGGCTGCGGTGGTGCTGGGGGCTTCGTCCTTCTTCATCGTCTTCGTGGTGGGGTCCGGCTTTGCCAAGGCGGTGATGCCGATGGTCGCCGCCGCGCTGGGCCGCGAGGACGAGACCCAGGTGCGGCGCGACACGAGGATGGGGATCTGGCTGTCGATCGCCTTCGGCGTCGCGGTCTATCCGATCTTCTGGTGGTCCGGTCCGATCCTGCTGGCCCTGGGCCAGGACCCCGAGGTCTCGGCGCTGGCGCGGGATTACATGCGGATCGTGGGGCTGGGCATGGTGCCCGCGCTGGTGGTCACGGTGCTGCAAAGCTATCTTTCGGCGCTGCACCGGACGCAGGTCGTGCTTTGGGTCACTCTGGTTGCCGTGGCCGTCAACGTCGGTGTCAACTGGGCGCTGATCTTCGGCAACTGGGGATTTCCCGAACTTGGCGCGCGCGGAGCGGCGATTGCCACGGTGACGGTGCAACTGGTGTCGCTGGCAGCCCTCGGGCTTTACGCGCATCTCCTGCCCGCGCTGCGGCGGTTCCACCTGTTCCAGCGCTTCTGGCGGCCGGACTGGCCTGCGTTGCGGCAGGTGTTCCGGCTGGGCCTGCCCATCGGGCTGACGGGGCTGGCAGAGGGCGGGCTTTTCCAGGCCTCGGCGCTGATGATGGGCTGGATCGGCACGGTGGAGCTTGCCGCCCACGGCATCGCGCTTGAGGTCGCGGCGCTGACCTTCATGCTGCATGTCGGCCTGTCCAGTGCGGCCACGATCCGCATCGCGCGGTTCGACGGGCAGGGCGAGCGACAGGCGCTGCGGCAGGCGGCGAAAGTGGCGGTGGTGATCTCTCTGGGAGTGGCGATTGCCTCGGTCATCCTGTTCCTGTCGGCGCCGCGCCCCATCGTGGCACTGTTTCTGGACCTGTCGAAACCCGAAAGCGCAGCGATCCTGGCCTATGGCACGGTGCTGCTGGGTCTGGCGGCGCTGTTCCAGCTGGCCGACGGGATGCAGGTGATGGCGCTGGGGCTCTTGCGCGGCGTGCAGGATACGCGGGTGCCGATGTGGCTGGCTGCGGTGAGCTACTGGCTGATCGGCATCCCCAGCAGCTATGTGCTGGCCTTCCCGATGGGCTATGGCGGGGTCGGGCTGTGGCTGGGGCTGGTCGTGGGCCTGGTCTGCGCGGCGGCAAGCCTGATGTGGCGGTTCTGGCGGCTGGTCAGCTGAGAGCGAGCGCCGGGCCTAGCGCCAGAGATGCGACAGGCTGGCAAATCGGCCCTGCAGTTTTGACAGCAAGCGGTTCGCCCGGCCAGGATGCGGGATCGCGCCGGTTGCCAGCCTTTCCAGCGCCACCTCGGGCGGGCAGGGGCGGCGGCTGACCGGGTCCCAGTAGCGCGGATAGGCGATCAGCGCGGCATGGGCGAGTTGCATCAGGTCGGGCCGCGCCTGACGGCGGCACGGCACCGGGCCCAGGTCGCGCGTCAGGCCCCAGCCCGCGTAGAACGGCGCGCCAAGGCAGGTGACGGGCAGGCCGCGAAGGAGCGCCTCGAAGCCGAGGAGCGAGGTTATCGTCCAGACCTCGTCCACTTCGGCCAGAAGGCGCGCGGGATCGGCAGCGGGGGCTGTGACATCGGCGAGGCCTTCGAGGTCGGCGGGCGCGATGGCGCCGGAGCGGAGGCCCGCCTCGACATCGGGGTGGGGTTTGTAGACGAGGATGGCCCCGGGGTTGGCGGCGCGGACGGCCCGGAGGAGAGCGAGGTTGGTTCGGACCGGGCCTGCTCCGGTGCGGATAGAGGCGTCGTCCTCGACCTGGCCGGGGACGAGGATGCGGTGGCCTGCGGGCAGGGGGGGCAGGGCGCCGCCGAGGTTGTATTTCGACAGACCGGCTTCGGTCAGCCGGGTCAGGAGCGCGGTGATGCGCCGGCGCTGGCAGTCCGTCAGGGGGGTTGCGATCAGCGCCTCGAGCCGCGAGGGGCGGGTCGGGTCGTAGTAGATGCCGCGGTCGTCGGTGACCAGCGACAGGGGCGGGACGAGTTCGGCGCCGAGGCCGCGGGAGCGCAGGAAACCGTCCTCGACGCGCAGGCAGGGTGCGTGCGGCGTGAAGCCGGGCGGTTCCTTCCCGGCCCAGAGCAGGAGGCCGCGCCCGGTGGCGCTGGCCAGGCGGTCGGCCTTTGCCGGGTCGTCGCAGAAGCGCAGGCTGCGGGTGGCGCCGAAGACGGCCTGAAGGCGCGGGCGTTTCCACAGGCGCATTCCGGCGGCGATGTGGCCGTGGCGGTCCTCGCGGAAGGCCCCGGCTTCGGCCTGAAGCTGGTGGATCACCTCTTCCAGCCCGCAGAGCCGGTCGCGGCAGGGGTCGTACCAGAGGGGTGCCAGCAGCATCGCGCCGGCGAAGAGTTCCTCCCGGGTCAGGCGGCGGGTGCGGCGGGGGATCGGCTGTTCGTCCTGGCTGAGGCCCCAGCCCGCGTAGAAGGGCTGGCCGAAGACATGGGGGCGATGGCCGTGGAGGATCGCCTCGAAGCCCATCTGGGAGGAGACGGTGTAGACCTCGGCGGCGGCGGCCAGCAGGCGGTGGGGCGGGACCGGGTCGGTCAGGAGTGTGACGCGGTCGCTGGTGTCCAGCGGGCCGAAATGGCCGGGCCGGAGGCCAAGCGCGGTTTCGGGGTGGCTGCGGATCACGATGCGGCGGTCGGGATGGTCGCGCAGGGCGGCGGCGAGCATCGTGCGAAAGGTGTCTGCCGAGGCGCCGGAGTGACGGATCGAGGCATCCCCGGCGCTTTGGTCGATGACCAGGACGAAGCCCGGTTCGGGGACGGGCAGCGTCGGGTCGCTATTGTTGTATTTGGACAAGCCGGATTCGATAAAACAGTCAGTTAACTGTCTGGCCTCATCCAGAATGTTTGAATTATACAATTTTGCATCGCCCAGAATCTGTTCCATCCGCGAGGGGCGGCTGCTGTCGAAATGCACGCCGACCGGGTCGAACAGGAAACCGATGGCAGGTTCGCCCCGCGCGCGCCCTGGGTGGAGCGAGCGGAGGAAGGCGTCTTCCACCCGGATGAGCGGCAGGCGGTGACGGGCGGCAAGCCGCTCTCCGCGCCAGGCGGTGGGGCTGCGGCCCCAGACGAGCACTCCCTCACCCGGGCGGGGCAGGCCGAAGCGCAGCTCGTGCCCCGCAAGCTGCAACACCCGGTGCAGCCGCGCATTGCGCAGGATCGACAGGTTCTGGTGGCACAGCCGCCGGGGCACCCCGGCCAGAGGGCGAAACCCGGCCGCGGTCAATTGCCCGCGTTGGCAGTATTGGCGAGGCTTGACGCAGCGGCGGTGCTGCCGGTGATCGCGCCCAGCGTCTTCTGCCATTGCACGAAGGGCGCCTCGGTGACGTAAAGCGTGTCGCCGTCGCGGATCAGGAAATCGCGCGCCTCGAACAGGCCGGTGGGTTCGGTCAGGTCGAGGACATAGACGATGCGCTGGTCGCCGATCAGGTCCGGCCGCCCAAGGACGACCCGCGCGATCGACTCGCTTTCGTCGCGCAGCACGAAGACTCCGGTCGGGTCGGCGGACATGGTGGAAAGGCCACCCACGGTGGCGATGGCCTCGAGCGCGGACAGGGTTTCGGATTCGAAGGGCACCACGCTTTGCGCGCCGGTCGCCCCGAGCGCGATGAACTTGCGGCTGTCCTTTTCCACCACGATCTTGTCGCCGGCCCGCAGCGCGATGTCGAGGTTGGGGTTTTCGTAAAGGTCCTTCAGCCAGATCTTGCCGGTATGGTTGCCGCGCGTCACGCGGACGATGGCGATGCCGGGATCGACGGTGACGCCGCCCGCCTTGGCCAGCATGGTGCCAAGCGTGCGGGTCGAGGCCTCGATCGGGTAGACGCCGTTCAGCCCGGCCTGGCCCGAGATCGACACGGTCGAGCCTTCGCCCGCCATCCGCGAGACGCTGACCTGCGGGTCGGGCGTCTGGTCTTCCAGCTTGCGCGTGATGGCCTGGCGCAGGCCCTCGGGCGTCTGGCCCGCCGCCTTGATGCGGCCGGCATAGGGGATGTAGATGAAGCCCTGGCCGTCGACCTGGATCTGCGACAGGCCCGAGACGCGCTGGCCGGTATTGCCGAGCAGCGGATCGTCCTTGACGTTTTCGTAGACCGTGATGTTGATCGTGTCGCCCGGCGAGATCATGTCGGAAGCCAGGACCCCGGCGTTTCGGAAACTTTCACTGAAGCCGAAGGACGGCTGCATGGCGGTCGCCCGCGCAATCTCGGGTGTGACTTTCACGACATGGGCATCGCCCTTCTTGTCGACCGAGCCGGCATAGATCTCGCGCTTGGTCGGGCCCGACCGAGGCAAGCCGCAGGACGCGACCAATGCCACCGAGGCCAGCAAGACCATTGCCCGCGCCGCATGGGACATCGTCATCATCACAACCTGCATACCCAGAGTTCCGCCAGGGACCCGTATCGAGAATCCCCTGGCGGACACTAGCGGAACCCCTTCGGCATGGCGAGTCCGTGCTGCGGAAATCATCTGACAAGCCGCAACTGCTGCCGCGGAACTGTTGTTCCCTGCGACAGCGCCTCATAGGGGTCGTTGTCCGCAAGCATCAGGTCCACAACCTGTCGTAGCAGCTGCCTGCGCCCGCGCGCGGAATAGAAGCCGCCCACCAGCTGCGAGGTTTCGAGCAGGTAGTGACGATACTCACGGTAGGCGCGGGTATCGGGACGTTCGGGGGCGGCGAAGAACTCCTCCAGCGGTTGCGAGGAGACGAATTCCGGCTTGGCATAGACGGCCGCGCCGAAGGTGCGCAGGGGCAGGCCGCGCCAGAGCGCCTGTTGTCCGGCGGTCGAGTTCACCGTCACCGCCGAGCGGGCGTCGTTCAGAAGCTGGGCCAGCTTGCCGCCGCGGACAAAGTGGACGCGGTCAGAGATCCCGTGCAGGGCGGCAAGGCGGCGGATTTCCGGCAGAAGCGGCACGCGGCCATCCTCCAGCGGGTGCGCCTTGAAGACAAGGTGATGGTGGCGCGGTGCGCCCCTGGCAAAGCCTTCGATCACCAGGGCCAGAAACTCGGTCATGCTGGCGAAGGGCGAATGGTCGCGGAAACTGGCGTCGTGTTCCAGTTGCAGGATGGCGAGGTGGTAGGGAAAGCCGCCCAGACGGATGCGCCGGGTGGCAAGGCGGCGTTCCAGCCGGTGCAGGGGCATCAGCAGGAAGCGCTTGAGATACAGGCGGAACTCCTGCCCCACGGTCAGCGCGCGGTGCGGGCGGAAGTTGCGGTAGGCGCGAAAGCCTGCGGCCACGCAGCCATGGTAGAGCGCGCCCCAGAACATGTGCTGGCGCATGTCGCCCCAGGTGGCGGGCACCTCGGGCAGGTCGAGGTCGACGCGGGCCAGCGCGGCCTGCATCTCGGGCACCGAAAGCTGCATCAGCCGGGAGTGGCCGTTCGACCCGCCGCGTTCGTAGGTGACCCAATAGGGGCGGAGATAGCCTTCCTCGAACACGTGGACGGTGATCCCGCGGGCGCGGGCCAGCGCGATCGCCCGGGCGTGGATCGGGCGGGTGTCGCCATAAAGCACGAGATCGGTGACGGCGTGGGAGGTCATCAGGCGGGCGCAAACCTCGGGCCAGCGGTCCTGCGGGTCCTGGAAGGCGATGTAGCCGGGTCCGGGCCAGAACACCCGGTCGCCCAGGTTGAAGCCGACCCGCCAGACCTGCGCCCCCGCAGCGCGCAGCCGTTGGCCAAGAAGGTGGAACCAGGGGCCGTGCGGGCCCTGCAGGAACAGGAAGCTGCGGCTGGTTTCGGTCACCTGGGTCTTTGTGCGCGCGGGCGGTCTGGCAGAGTCTGCCGGTAAAACGGCAAACAGACCATGCCGTCAAGGGACCGAGGCTTGCAAGCCGTGGGGTCGGGCTTTACCTCGGAGGGGTAGAATTGAAACGGGCGAGGCGGGCATGTTCACCGGAATTGTCACCGATGTGGGGCGGATCGTGGAGACGAAGGTCACGGGCGATCTGCGCGCCCGGATCGCCACGCGCTATGACGTGGGAGGGATCGACATCGGGGCGTCCATCGCCTGCGACGGGGTCTGCCTGACGGTGGTGGCTTTGGGGTCAGAGCCGGAGGGGTGGTTCGACGTCGAGATCTCTGCCGAGACGGTGTCGAAGACCAACCTGGGCGGCTGGGCGCCCGGCAAGCGGGTGAACCTGGAGCGGGCGCTGAAGGTGGGGGATGAGCTGGGCGGGCATATCGTCTCGGGCCACGTCGACGGGCTGGCCGAGGTGGTTTCGGTGCGCCCCGAAGGTGGCTCGGTCCGGGTGACCTTCCGCGCGCCGGAGGCCTTGGCGAAGTTCATCGCACCGAAGGGGTCGGTGGCGTTGAACGGGACCAGCCTGACGGTGAACGAGGTTGACGGGGCGGAGTTCGGGGTGAATTTCATTCCGCATACCCAGGCGGTGACGACCTGGGGCGAGGTGGCCGTGGGGGATCGGGTGAACCTGGAGGTCGATACGATGGCCCGCTATGTGGCGCGGCTGCGGGAGTATGACTGAGGGCGCGCCTGGGGCTGGCCCCGGAGGGTTTCACACCCTCCGGACCTCCCGTGGAGTATTTGGGAAAAGAGCAAGCGCAATTTGAATCAAGGTGTTCGGAGTTGCGGATGGGCGGGATCGGGCATAACGGCGGGCCGTCGCTGGAGCGCGGGGTCAGTTGGCGCAGGCACTGCTGGGCCTCGGCGCGGGAGCGTCTGGTGCCGGTCCTGCCGATCGAGGTGGTGCGGACGCGGGTGAAGCGGGCGCAGGCCTTGGGGCTGGATTATCGGACCTATGCGGGGGTTCGGGCTGCCACGGGGCATGATGTGGTTGCTTTCCTGTTTTCCTCCAATGCCTTGCGGGTGTCGCTGGTTCGGCCTGCGATGCCGGTGGATCGGGTGGAGAAGCTGGCAGTTGTGCAATGCGGGCGGCTGGCGCTGGCAGTGGCGCCGTTGAGCCCCGGGATGGTGGCGGCAGCCAATCCGGTACTGGATGAGGTGCATCCAGCGCCTTATGCGCTGGCGGGGTTCGGCGAGATGCGGGAGCGGGTGCGGGCGGCCTTGGGGCGCGTGCCGGCGGATCAGGTGATCCTGGTGGGCGACCTGGGGCTGGAGCGCGACTGGTGCGCGGCGGGGCGGCTCGCGGGATATCTGCCGGCGGAGCGGTATTTCGGGCAATGAAAAACGGCGGCCCCGGGGGACCGCCGTTTCGCATTCACTGCGCCGTCGGATCAGGCCGCGCGACCAACGAGGACGCTGTCGACCTGCTTGGCCGCACCCGCCTCATCCACGCCGGACACAGCCGCGACTTCGCGGGTCAGGCGTTCGAGGGCGGCCTCGTAGAGCTGACGTTCGGAATAGCTTTGCTCGCGCTGGTCGTCGGCGCGGTGCAGGTCGCGGACGACCTCGGCGATCGACAGGAGGTCGCCGGAGTTGATCTTCTGTTCGTATTCCTGGGCGCGGCGCGACCACATCGCGCGCTTGACCTTGGCCTTGCCCTTCAGCGTGTCCAAAGCCTTGGTCACCACGTCCGGAGCGGAAAGCGCGCGCATTCCGATGTCGATGGCCTTGTGGGTGGGGACACGCAGGGTCATCTTGTCCTTTTCGAAGGAGATGACGAAAAGCTCCAGCTGAATACCGGCGATCTGCTGTTCTTCGATCGAGATGATCTTGCCGACGCCATGCGCCGGGTAGACCACGAAATCGTTCGGACGGAATTCAGGTTTCTTCGACTTGGTCATTCACGGTTCCCCAGTAAGGAGGCCCCCTCCGCGACAAAGGCCCCGCGCCCTGAACCCCTTGGTTCAGGCGTGTGGAGCCGGATTGTCACAAAAGAATCTGGCCTAGGCGGACTGCTCTAAGCCAGTGTCAGGCTTCCATGCTTGCTTTGTAAACATTGTATAACACAAAAATGCTCTGATTCCAACTGCCGCGAAACCGGGCAGTTCAGGACTAACATCCTGAATTGGCATCGCTTTTCACGCGGTAACCGATTCGTGGCCCAGATTTCGCCCGAATCGGCCCCGCAGATCAGCCACCGGTGCCGGGGGCCTCGGAGAAGTACTTCTCGCGCTTGCCCTTTTCGCCGTCACGCTCTTGATAACCGGGAAGCGGGTCCTTCTTCGTCACGATCACCGGCCATTGCACCGCGTATTTGCGGTTGAAGGCGACCCATTCCTCCATGTCCGGCTCGGTGTCGGGGCGGATCGCGTCGGCGGGGCATTCGGGTTCGCAGACGCCGCAGTCGATGCATTCATCCGGGTGGATGACCAGCATGTTCTCGCCTTCGTAGAAACAGTCGACCGGGCAGACCTCGACGCAGTCGGTGTATTTGCAGGCGATGCAGTTGTCGATGACGACGTAGGTCATGGATCGGCCCCGAAGCGGATGGTTTGAGCTTAGCTAGAGCAGGTGGCGGGATCATTCAAGCGGGTCGGGGGAAGATGTTCCGGGGTCCAGGTCGAGATAGAGCGCCCGGGCCTCGGTCGCGGGGCCGCGCCGCTGGCCGAGGGCGAGGATGCGGACAACGCGGATGCGCGCGCCTTGCGGGAAGGTGAGGGTGTCGCCTTCGCCGACGTCGCGGCCGGGGCGGGAGACGCGGGTGCCGTTCACGCGGACGTGGCCAGCGGCGATCACTTCGGCGGCGATCGTGCGGGATTTGAAGAAGCGGGCCTGCCAGAGCCATTTGTCCAGCCGCAGCCTGAGAGCGGCGGCTGGATCAGGTTTGCCCGAAGGCCCCGCCAATCAGACCTTGCCCTTGAGCGCGAGAAGCGCGGCGAAGGGGTTGTCGGGGTCGATGGGCTTTTCGGCACGAGGCGGGCGGGCCTCATAGGACTTCTGCCGGTCGTCGCGGTTGGGTTTGCCACCTTTCCGGTCGTCGCGGCGGTCGCCCTTGGGGCGGTCGTGCTTCTGCCCGTCGGGACGGGGACGGTCGCCCTGGCCTTCGCGCTTGGGACGATCGCCCTGCGGGCGGTCGCCGCGGGGCGCGCCCTCTTTCCGCTCGGGCCGTGGGGCGCGGTCGGGACGGGGGCGGGGCTTGGGGGCCCAGGTGAAGGTGTAGAAGGCTTCCATTTCCGGGGCGGCTTCGGGCTCGGGTTCCGGTGTCGGGGCCAGGATCGAGACCTCTTCCGGGATCGGCACGCCCGCAGCGATTGCGGCGGCGGCTTCCTCGGAGATTTCGGGGACCTTCGGGGCCTCGGCGGCCTTCACCTTCGGGCGTTCGCCCTTTTCGCCCTTGTAGCCCAGGCCGCCCATCAGGTCGGCGAACTGGTCAAGGGTCATGCCGGTGATCGACAGCATGTCGGGTGTCGCCTCGAAGCCGGCGCGGCTGTCCTTCTGGCGCAGGATGTCGGCCAGGCGTTCCAGCATGTCGATGCGGATCGCGCGGGCGCCCGCGGGGTGATACCCGGCGAGCGTGTAGTGCATCTTGGGCACTTCCGGCACGTAGGGGATCGTCACCAGACCCGGAGGCGGCGATTCGGGGAATTCCTGCAACCCGTTCCAGAGCGACCAGAGCACCAGCCGCAGCCGCGTCGGCGCGGGTTTCAGAAGGGCGGGCAGGAAGATGGTGAACTGGCCGAAGCGGACGCCGTGCTTGCGCAGGGCGCCGCGCGCCTCCTGGTCCAGCGCCTTGACTTCGGCGGCCACGCTCTCACGCGGGAGGACGCCCATCGCCTCGGACAGCCGGAAGGCGAAACCGCGGGCGAGGCCGGTGAGGGTCTCGTCGCGGGCCATGTTCAGAAGCGGCTCGAACTGGGCGGCGACCTTGCGGTCGATGAAGTGTTGCAGGCGGCGGCGGACCTTTTCGGCGACTTCGGGGCCGGCCTCTTCGTCCACGAAGGCCTCGACCGAGGGCTTGGCGGGTTCGGGGCCCTTCACCAGCTTGCCCACCGCATGGGTGCCCCACATCAGGCCGCCCTGTTCGGTGAAATCCAGCTCGGTGTCCGGCGCATTGTAGAAGCGGTCGGCGCGCAGGTGGAATTCGGGCTTCAGCGCCTGAAGCGCGGCCTGCGCCAGGGTGCGCGCCGCATCGGGCGTGGCGCTGGCGTCCTGCCTGAAGCGGAAACCTTCCAGTTTTCCGGCGTATTCGCCTTCGACCGTCACTTCGCCCTTGTCGTTCACTTCGGCCACGAGAGCCTCCTTCTGCTTCAACCGGCGAAGGAGGACACTCGTCCGCCGGTCGACAAATCGTTGCGTCAGCGCCGCATGCAGGGCATCCGACAGGCGGTCTTCTACAGCGCGCGTTTCCTCGCGCCAATGGGTTTCGTCTTCGACCCAGTTTTTCCGCTGGGTGACGTAGGTCCAGGTGCGGATATAGGCGAGGCGGCGCGACAGGGTGTCGATGTCGCCTTCGGTCCTGTCGATCCGCTTGATTGCGGTCGCCAGCCAGTCCGACGGGATGCGCCCGCCGCCCAGACCCCGACCGACGAGGAATTCGAAGATGCGGGTCAGGAGCGTGGTGTGTTCCGGCCCGGAGCAGGAGCGGAAGTCGGGGATGCGGCAGACGTCCCAGAGGAGTTGCACGCGTTTGGGTTCGGTCAGGCGGTCCTGCACTTCGGGGAGCGCGGAGAGGGCCTTCAGCGCCAGGAGGTCGTCGGCATCGCGGGCGCGGGTCAGCCAGTCGTTGTGCGTGGGTTCTTCCAGGCTGCGGATCAGCCGGTCGGCGCTGCCGAAGTCGAGCGATTCGTTGCGCCAGTGCAGCTTGCGGACGGGCTGGAAGCGGTGGGTCTCGATCGCCTCGACGGTGTCCTCGTCGAAGGGGCGGACCTCGCCGGTGACGCCGAAGGTGCCGTCCTCGGTGTGCCGTCCGGCGCGGCCGGCGATCTGGGCCAGTTCCTGCGGGAAAAGGCTGCGCATCCGGCGGCCGTCGAATTTCGCGGTGGCCGAGAAGGCGACATGCTTGATGTCGAGGTTCAACCCCATGCCGATGGCGTCGGTGGCCACCAGGTAATCCACGTCGCCGTTCTGGTAGAGCGCCACCTGCGCGTTCCGCGTGCGGGGCGACAGCGCACCCATGACCACGGCGCAACCGCCCTTCTGGCGCCGGATCAGCTCGGCGATGGCGTAGACGTTTTCCACCGAAAAGCCGACGATGGCCGACCGCGGCGGCATCCGGCTGATCTTCTTGGACCCGGCATAGGACAGCGTGGACATCCGGTCACGCTTCAGGAAGGTGACGTGCGGAACAAGGCCCGCGATGGCCCCGCGCATGGTGTCGGAGCCGAGGAACAGCGTCTCGTTCAGGCCGCGCGCGCGCAGCAGGCGGTCGGTGAAGACATGGCCCCGGTCGGCATCGGCGCAAAGCTGGATCTCGTCCACCGCGACGAAATCGGCGCCGATTTCCAGGGGCATCGCCTCGGTCGTGCAGACCCAGTATTGCGTGCGGTCGGGGACGATGCGTTCCTCGCCCGTGACCAGCGCCACCACGGATGGCCCCACCTTGGCGACGATGCGGTCGTAGACCTCGCGCGCCAGAAGCCGCAGGGGCAGGCCGATGACGCCTGTCCGGTGCGCAAGCATCCGTTCGATCGCGTGATGGGTCTTGCCGGTGTTCGTCGGCCCGAGGACCGCCGTCACCCGCCGGGTGGCGTCCATGGCTTAAAGCTCCTGCCCCTCGGCTTGTTTTTCCAGCCGCTCGACGGCTTCGGCTGCCCCTTGCAGATGGGGGTGGATGGCGAGTGCTGCGCGGTAGACTTCCAGCGCACGCTCTGGCTTGCCGGTCTCTTCAAGGATCGCGGCCAACCCGGACAAGGCCCCGAAATGCCGGGGATTGAGCGTCAGAACCTTGCCGATATCGGCAACCGCAGGCCCGAACGCGCCCGACAGGTAGAAGGCGGTGGCGCGGGCGTTCCAGGCCTCGGCAAATTCGGGGTCCTGGTCGATGATGGCACTGAAATGCTCGATGGCCGCCGGATAGTCCCCCAGGTCCATCGCATCCTTGCCGCGCTGCAACAAAAGGTCCTCGGCCGGAGAGCCGGATTTCGCCCATTCGATCCAGATTTCCCGTTCGATCCGGCTGGCCTCGCCCGCCTCGGCAGTCTTCAGGCGCCCGAACAGGTCGTCCAGTTTGGCATTGTCCTGGGCAAGGGCTGCGGCACAGGTCAGGAAAAGCGGCAGAAGTGCCGCAACGATACGATTGAGAATGGCGGCGGGGACACGCATAACTGGAAAGTAACCGATCCGCGCCAGATTGCCAGTGGTGCCAGGGTCACGAACCGGAGACTTGTGATGAGCGAGATGATCGATGCAGCCGTGAAGGCATTGTCGGCAAAGGTTTCGGGCGGCTTCGACGGGATTGCGAAGTTCGTCATCCCGGGCGAGGGCTCGATCATGCTGGACGGGCAGGGCGTCCGCGCCGGGGATGAAGAGGCGGATGTGACGCTGACGGCAGAGGCGGACGTGTTCCGGGCGATTCTGGAGGGCGAGATGAACCCGACGATGGCCTTCATGACCGGCAAGCTGTCGGTCGATGGCAGCATGGGGCTGGCGATGAAGCTGGGCTCGGTGCTGGGGTGAAGCACGACAGCGCCCAGCCAGCGCCGTTCCACGCGGGCGTGGCGGATGCCCCGTCCGGGGCGGTGGTCGTCTGGGCGACCGCAGGGACGGGGGCAAAGGCTGCGCGCATCCGGCTTGCCTCGTGGAAGGCGGGCGACAAGGGGACGGTGCTGCTGTTGCCCGGTCGCACCGAGTGTATCGAGAAATACGGCCGCGCGGCGGGCGATCTGGTGGCGCGGGGGTTTTCCGTCATCACCATCGACTGGCGCGGACAGGGGCTAGCCGACCGGCCGCTTGCCGACCCGATGATGGGCCATGTCGGCGATTTCGCCGAGTATCAGCTGGACCTCGACGCGATGCTGGCCGAGGCGGGGCGTCTGGCTCTGCCGCAGCCGTGGTTCATGGTCGCGCATTCGATGGGCGGCTGCATCGGCCTGCGCGCCCTGATGCGCGGTCTGCCGATCAAGGCTGCGGCCTTCTCCGCCCCAATGTGGGGGATCGCGATGGCGGCCTGGCTGCGGCCGGTCGCCAGCGTCGTTTCGGCGCTTGCCGGGCCCCTGGGTCTGGTCGGCCGCTATGCGCCCTCGACCAGTGGCCAGGCCTATCTTCTGCAGGTCCCGTTCGAGGGCAATGTGCTGACCTCTGACCGCGAGATGTGGAACTACATGCGCCGTCAGGTCGCCGAAGTGCCCGCGCTGGCGCTGGGGGGGCCGTCGATCGGCTGGCTGAAGGCCGCGCTGCGCGAATGTTCGGCGTTGGCGGCAATGCCCGCGCCCGGGGTTCCGGCGATCTGCGCCCTTGGGACGGCGGAAAAGGTCGTCGACGTGGCGCCGGTGCATCTGCGGATGGCGGGCTGGGCCAATGGTCAGCTGGACCTGTATCCGGGGGCCGAGCACGAGATCATGATGGAGGGACCTGCGATGCGAAAACGCTTCTTCGATCGTGCGGCGGCCCTGTTCGAGGCGCAGGGGCGCTAGGGGCGGCTCATCCCTTGCTTGCGTCGAGCTTGCGCTCGATCTCGGCCAGGCGGGCCAGCACCTTTTCCTCGAAGGCATGGGTTTCCTCGCGGGTCTCCTCGGCCGTCGCTTCCTGCATCGAGTTCACGATCAGGCCGACGATCAGGTTCATCACCGCGAAGGTGGTCATCAGGATGAAGGGCAGGAAGAAGGCCCAGGCGTAGGGGTAGACCTCCATCACCGGGCGGACGATGCCCATCGACCAGCTTTCCAGCGTCATGATCTGGAACAGCGAATAGGCGCTGGCCCCGAGATTGCCGAACCAGTCGGGGAAGCTGGCGGCGAAGAGCTTCGTCGCGATCACGGCGGCGATGTAGTAGATCAGCAGGATCAGGACAAAGACCGAGCCCATCCCCGGTAGCGCCCGGCCCAGACCGTCGACGACGCGGCGCAAGGACGGCACGGCCGAGACGATACGCAGCACCCGCAGGATGCGCAGCGCGCGCAGGACCGACAGCCCCGCCCCGGCCGGGATCAGCGAGATGCCGACGATGGCGAAATCGAAGAGGTTCCAGCCCGACCGGAAGAACCGCAGACCCTGGGCGAAGAGCCGGGCCGCGAGCTCGACCACGAAGATCGCAAGGCAGGTCCGGTCGAGGGCGATCAAGAGCGGACCGGCCCGGTCCATCACCGCGGGCGAGGTCTCAAGCCCCAGCGTGACGGCGTTGACAAGGATCACGGCGATGATGAAACGCGAGACGGACGGACGGTCGAGGAAAGCGGCGACGGCGGCGCGGGCGGGCATGGGACCTCGGCAGCAGGAACTTCAGCCGCTCATATGTGGTGGCGCGCGCGCGGCGTCCAGCCCCGATCCGGCGAAAGCTAGTCCTTTGGCGCGCAGGTGACGCAGCGGGTCAGGGTGCTTTTCAGGTCGTTTGCGAATTCCATGCTGCGGCCGTCCGGGCCGGTCAGGACCAGCGTCCGGTCCCCCTGCCGTTCCAGCCGGGTCATCGCCGACAGCGCATCGAAGAACAGCTGTTCGTCGGCCAGACGGTCGCAGGCCATCCGGGTCGCGGCGACCCCGCCCAGCTTCAGGTCAGGCAGGCTTGCCTGGTTGCGCCCCATATAGCGGTTGCAGGGCGCCTTGCCCGAGATCGCGCCCTCGCCGTTCGCCGTCAGCGTGGCGGGGATGTCGACGACCTGGCCGTCGATGGCCAGAAGCTCCCATTCGATCCCGGTCGGGTCCTGGGCATCGGCGGTGGTGCAGGCGGTCATGGCGATGGCCGCAAGAAGGGGAAAAAGGCGCATGGGTCGGGCTCCGTCATTGGGGCAGGCATCCCTTTGACGCGTCAGAAAGCCTCGGGCCTGGCCTCGCGCGCCATGTGGTCGAGGACGGCGTTGACGAACTTGGGTTCCTTGCCGTCCGGGAAGAAAGCCTTGGCCACGTCGACATATTCGGTGATCGCCACCTTGGGCGGGGTGGGCAGGTCCACCAGTTCCGCCCCCGCCGCGCGGAAGAGGGCGCGCAGGACCGGGTCGATCCGGTCGATGGGCCAGGCCGCGACAAGGGCGCGGTCGGTCATCTGGTCGATCTTCGCCTGCCAGTTGACGGCAGCGGCCACCACGGCGCGGAAGTGATCGACGTCGCCTTCGGCGAACTCGCCCTCGTCATAGACAGCACCAAAACGGTGCGTCTCGAACTCGCGCGTCACAGCCTCGACCGTCTGGCCCGAAACCTCCATCTGGAACAGCGCCTGCACGGCGTAAAGCCGTGACGCCGATTTCATCTGGCGCTTTTCCTGTCGCCTGTCCGTCATGCCCGGAAACCGATCCCCTTGGATTTTCCGGCCCATTTGCGCGAAAGCGCGATCAGGTGCAAGGCCGCCGCAGCGGCACCGCCGCCCTTGTTCTGACCCCTGGGGTCGGCGCGCACCTCGGCCTGGGCGCGGTTTTCCACCGTGAGGATGCCGTTGCCGATGCAGGCGCCCTGGAGGCCCAGCAGGCTGAGCGCGCGGCTGGAATCGTTGCACACCGTATCGTAATGCGTCGTCTCGCCCCGGATCACGCAGCCAAGGGCGACATAGCCGTCATAGTCGGCCAGCCGTTCCGCCATGGCGATGGCCGAGGGCACCTCCAGCGCGCCCGGGACCTCGACCAGATCGACCTCGGCCCCGCAGGCCTCGCCCACGGCGCGCGCGCCGGCAACCAGGTTGTCGGTGATGTCCTTGTAATAGGGCGCGACGACGATGAGGAGCTTGACCGGCTTGTCGAAGCTGGGCAGCGGCAGGGTGTAATGGGTCTCGGCGGTGGCCATGGCCTACTCCTTGATCGGGCGGGTGCCCGCGATGGTCAGCCCATAGGCATCCAGGCCCACAAAGCGCGGTGCGGCGGAATTGGTCAGCAGCGTGATCGCCGACAGGCCCAGCGAGGACAGGATCTGCGCGCCAAGGCCGTATTGGCGCAGGGTCTGCGGCGAATGTTCGCCGGGCGTCACCATCTTCATCGTCGTGTCGCGCAGAAGGACCACGGCGCCCCGGCCTTCGGCGGCGATGATGCGCATGGCGGCCGGAAGCTCGCCCCCGCCGCCGATGCCAAGGACATCCTCCAGCGGGTTCAGCGCATGGACCCGCACCAGCACCGGGCCGGGCGCGGCAAGGTCGCCCTTGGACAGGACGATATGTTCGTCGCCATGGGCTTCGTCGGCAAAGACCCGCATCAGCCAGTCGCCGCCGTGGACGGAACGCACCGAGCTGACCGCCTTTTCGGTGATCAGGTTGTCGTGCCGCCGCCGATAGGCGATCAGGTCGCTGATCGTGCCGATCTTCAGGCCGTGCTTCTGTGCAAAGGTGATCAGATCGGGCAGGCGGGCCATGGTGCCGTCGTCGTTCATGATCTCGCAGATCACGCCCGAGGGGTTGAGCCCCGCCAGACGCGCCACGTCCACCGCGGCCTCGGTATGCCCGGCGCGGACCAGCACGCCGCCGTCGCGCGCGCGCAGCGGGAAGATGTGGCCCGGTGTGGCGATGTCGGCCGGACCCTTGGTCGGGTCGATCGCCACGCTGACCGTCCGCGCCCGGTCGGCGGCCGAAATGCCGGTGGTCACGCCTTCGCGCGCCTCGATCGACAGGGTGAAGGCGGTCTCGTGCCGGCTGGAGTTCTTCGGGCTCATCAGGGGCAGGCCCAGAGCCTCCACCCGGGCGGCGGGAAGCGCCAGGCAGATCAGGCCTCGGCCATGCGTCGCCATGAAGTTGATCGCCGAGGGCGTGCACATCTGCGCCGGGATCACCAGGTCGCCCTCGTTCTCGCGGTCCTCGTGATCGACAAGGATGAACATGCGCCCGTTGCGGGCGTCTTCGATGATCTCCTCGGTCGAGGAGATGGCGTCGGCATAGTCGGACATCGGTCGTGGGCCTCACAAGCTCTCAGCCGCCGATGTATCGCGGGGCGGATGCAAAGGCCAGAGGCTGTGCCTCGGGCGGTGAGCAGATCCGCTGTGCAGGGCTACACCCCGGCGACCGGAGTTCGTGACGAACTCCGGACCGATTTCCGGACGGAAATCGGCCCCGCCGCCGAGGTCGCGCATCAGGCCCGGACCGAGAGCACGGCCAGACAGGCCAGTTCGGCCAGTTGCTGGGTTGCGCCCAGGATGTCGCCGGTCTGCCCCCCGATGCGCCGCAGGGCCGAGACGGCCAGCCAGAGCGTCACCGCCAGCGCGGCGAACGTCATCGGGACGACGCTCCAGCCGGTCAGGACCGCCCCGATCGCCACGGCCAGCGCCAGGCCAGTGAGCGCCGTGGCCGGGCCGGGCCGCCCCGTGGCATGGCTCAGGCCCTCGGTGCGGGCATTGGGCAGTAGCGACATCACCAGGGCCATCGGTGCGCGCGACATCGCCCCGGCGGCGACCAGCGCAGGCCCGTAGGCGCCATGGACCAGGAGCGCCGTCAGCGCGGACCAGCGCGCCAGGGTGACAAGGACCAGCGCCAGGACGCCGTAGCTGCCGACGCGGCTGTCCTTCATGATCTCCAGCCGCCGCTCGCGGGTCCAGCCGCCATAAAGCCCGTCGGCGCTGTCCGAAAGCCCGTCCTCGTGCAGCCCCCCGGTCAGCATCGCGGCAAGGCCAAGGACCAGCGCCGCCGTCACCCCCGGGGTCACGCCCAGCCACTGGGCCGAGGCCGCGAGCGCCGCCCCCAGCGCGCCGAGCACCGCCCCGACCAGCGGCCAGGCCCAGGCCGAGGCGGCGCCCGTGCCCCGGTGGTCGGGCAGCGGCAGGCGGGACAAGAGCGCAAAGGCCGACAGAAGGTCGGCGGGCAGCCTGTGGGCGATGTCGCGAAGCATGGTCAAAGCGGCTGTTCCCGGCTGGCAATCGATGGGCCTCTGGGGTAGCCCCATCCCGACGCAGGATCAATCCGGAGAAACCGATGCCCTTTCAGTCCCTCGCCGATGTCCGCGCCATGCTTGCCGCGCTGCCCGCCCCCGATGCGGCGGCCATCGCGGCTGCCGAGGCGCGCAATGGTCAGCTGACCAAGCCGCCGGGCGCCCTGGGGCGGCTGGAGAAGCTGGCGATCTGGATGGGCGGCTGGCAGGGCACCGACAAGCCGACCGCCGACAAGCCGCAGATCGCGATCTTTGCGGGCAATCACGGGGTCACGGCCAAGGGTGTGTCGGCCTTTCCCGCGGAAGTGACCGCGCAGATGGTGGCCAACTTTGCCCATGGCGGGGCGGCGATCAACCAGCTGGCCCGGACCTTCGGGGCCAGGCTGGATGTCCATGCGCTGGAGCTTGACCGTCCGACGGCGGACTTCACCGAAGGGCCGGCGATGACCGAGGCAGAGGTCGTCGAGGCCCTGCGTCGCGGTTATGAGGCGGTGAACCTGGACGCCGACCTGTTCGTTGCGGGCGAGATGGGGATCGGGAACACCACCTCGGCGGCGGCGATTGCGACGGCGCTGTATGGCGGGGTTGGCTGGGCGGGGCGCGGCACGGGCGTGGATGACGCGGGGCTGCGACGCAAGGAGGCGGCGGTGGCGGCGGGGGTCGAGAAGAATGCCGCGCTCATGGACGATCCGCTGGAGGTGTTGCGCTGCCTGGGCGGGCGCGAGATCGCGGCGATGGCGGGGGCGATCCTGGGGGCGCGGATGGGACGGGTGCCGGTGATCCTGGACGGGTTCATCGCCTGTGCTGCGGCGGCGGTGCTGGAAAAGGCCGCGCCGGGGGCGCTGGATCACTGCGTGGCGGGCCATCAGAGCGCCGAGGGGGCACATGCGCGGCTGCTGGAGAAGCTGGGCAAGGAGCCCTTGCTGAACCTGGGCCTGCGGCTGGGCGAGGGGTCGGGCGCGGCGCTGGCGATCGGGGTGGTGCAGGGGGCGGTGGCCTGCCATTCCGGGATGCTGACCTTTGCCGAGGCGGGCGTGGCGGCGGGGGCATGACCCCACCCGCCCACGCGCGGGCAGACCTTGCATCCTTGCAAAATCAAGGGCTTGTGCGTGGGCGTTCACGATCTGGCAAGAAAGGCTCGTCGGTGACTTCGTCCCTCCTCGCGGGTGAGGGGACGACCTTGAACGCGTCGCCGTTCGGTCAGGCCTTCGGCATCGTCAGGCTGATGAGGCGGCCGCCCTTCTGATAGCGGACCTCGGTCTCGGTGATGGCCCTGACGGTGCCGCCGTCGATCTTGTCGCCAACCTTCACCTTCTTGTACTTGCCGTTCGACTGGCGGATCAGCGCATAGCGGCGCGAGTCGGTGCCGTAGGTGCCGATCAGGTTGATCTTCGACAGGTTGATCGCATTGGCATAGGTCGCCTGCTTGGCCACATTCGCCTTGGTCGGAATCGAGGGCGCGGCCTTCGCGACCTCGGGCTCGTTCAGTTCGTCCAGTTCCTCGGGCTTGGCTTCGGGCATCGCGGCGGCGACCTCGACGACCTCGGCTTTCGGCGCGGGCTCGCGGACGGCAGCGGCGACGGCGGCCTCGACAGCGGCACTGAGATCGCTCGGGCGGGCGGCGGGGCGCATCGAGATGGCGACGATGGACGGGTTCCGCGCCTCGAGCGCCGCGGCCTCGGCAAGTTTGGCTTCGGCCTGGGCGGTCAGCGAGGCCCCTTGCGCCCCGATATCGGCGGGCGCGGCGCTGGCGGGCAGGACGGCGGCGGCGGCGGTGACGACGCTGGCCGGACGGGGCAGCGGACGGATGCCCGCGAACCGGGGGGCCGCTTCTGGGGTCAGCGCGGCATCGTCGTCGGCCGGGGGCGGGGTCAGGCCTTCGGGCCGCGGGCGAGGCCGAAAGCCCGCCATGGCCGGGTCCGGCGGGGGCAGCGCGGCTTCGGCCGGCGCGGCGGCCTCGCCGGACGGCACAAGCGAGGCATTGCCTGCGGTGATCGGTGTCGCGGCGGCACCCGGATCGGCAGCGGGGGCCGAAAGCGCAAGAGCCGCCGAGGCGGCGGCTGAAGCGGTTTCGCTGCGGGAGGGCGGCACAACCGGTGGCTTGCCCGCGATCAGCAGGACGCCGTCAGGACTGACGATTCCTTCGGGCGTCGGTTTCAACAGCCCGTTCGCATCGAACTGGTAGACGGTGCCCGGGGCCGGGGGCGGCATCACCGGATCGGGGAGCGCGTCGCGCAGGTCGGTCGGGGCGGGCAGCGCCAGCGCGTCAAGTGCGGGCGGCGGGGTGTCCATCGCCGACAGGAAGATTTCGTCCTGATCCTCGACCGGGGCCGCCGCTGCTGCGACCTCGGTCGTCACCGCCATGCCTGGAGCCGGTTCGGGGGTCGGTTCGGGGGCCGGTTCGGGGGCGGCTGCGGTTTCGATCGCGGCTTCGGGGGTCGCTGCCGGGGTCGCTTCCGGGGTCGCTTCGGCTGCGAGGTCCGGGGCCGGCTCGGCCAGTCCGGTTGCGTCTTCGACGATCGGCTCGTCGGCCGTGGCCAGGTCGGTGACCCCCTCGGCAGGGTCCGTGCCCCCCATGTTGACCGGCAGGCTTTCGGTCGCCAGCGTGCCAGGCTCCGCCGAATCGGTGACGCCTGCCGCCTCGGGCAGGGGCTCGGTCATCCCCTCGGGGTCCTGCATGTCGGCCAGCATCTCGTCGCTGGCGTCCGGGATGACCTGCGAGGCGTCCGCCTGGTCGATCGTGGGAGAGCCGCCGAGATACATCGAGGACCAGAGGCCGATCAGCGCGAGGAACAGAAGCAGCAGGCCGACCAGCACCATGAAGACCACGCCGCTGCGCTTTTTTGCCGGAGCGGCGGTGCCGAACGTGCCGCCGGGCCGGGCGGGCGATTTCACCGTGGTCGGGCCGGTGCCGGATGCGATGGCGGGGCGCGGAATGTCGGGGCTCTTGACCTTGGCCTTGGCGCGGGTGCCTGGGATCGAGGGCGCGGTGACCAGACCGGAATAGCCCTTGGCCGTGGCGGGCCGGGGGATCGCGCCCTTGGCCGGGGCGGCGGCGGCAGAGGGTCGGGTCACGCCATCGACGGGGCGTGCCGTCGCATCGCCTGCCGCCGCGCGGCGGCTGGCAAAGGCCACCATCGCCGCCGAGGGCGGTGCAGGCGGGATGTCGTCGTCGGCATCGGCCGCGACCGGTTTGCGCGCGGTCGAGGCAGAGGCGGACGCAAGGTCATCCTCGGGGAAGGCCGAGGTGTCGGTGACATGGGCGAAGGGGGCCTCTTCCGGCTCGGCCCGGGGACTTGTCGCGGCGGGCGGCAGAGGATCGTCGACCCGGGGCAGAGCGGCTGCGGCGGCCTTCACCGGGCCGGTGACCTGGGCGGGGACCGGGTCGGGAGCGACGTGGATGTCCTCGTCGATGTCATCCGCGACCGGGGCCGATGCGGGGAGGGCGGGGGCGGTAGCCTGTGCAGGCCCCGGGTCGTCGGGCAGGTCGGCGTTCAGCGCCTCTTCGAGGCCGGGCAGGGGATCGTCGTCGCCGGGGGCAGCGACGGTGGCCGGCGGGGGCGGAGAGTCGGCGGCGGGTTCGGGCGCAGGCTCTGGCGCAGGCTCTGGTTCGGGTTCCGGCGCCGGATCGGCCTTGGGCAGTTCGCGGTGCAGGATCGACACCGGTTCGCGGTCGCGTTCGACGGTCTCGTCCTCGGCCAGGATGGACGCGGCGGCGGCGGCCGGACCGAACCAGGGTTCGCCGATGAAGGTGCCCTCTTCGGGGATGGCCACGAAGGACACCGGGTTGAGCCGGTGCTGGGTGGCGAAGGCCTCGGCCTCGGCCAGGGTTTCCCTGGCGATGACCGCGACCTTGACCGTTGCCCCCTTGCCCGACCAGTCGAAGACCAGATCCTCGACGTCATAGGGCGTGCGGCCTTCCAGCGCGGCGGCGATCTGGCGGCGCTTGTCCTCGCGGCTGGGGCCGGGGGCGTGGATCTCGGTGTAGAGGATCTGGCTGTTCGGCAGGATCAGCTTGGTTGCCACCCCCAGGGGCGACAGACCCAGCGCGGTCTTGCGCATGTAGTCCATCGCCTCGGCCAGATCGGGGGCGTCGAAGGCCACTTCGCCGATCGAGAGCCAGCCTTTCGGCGTCCGGTGCAGAAGACCGATGGTCTCGCGCGTGAGGTCAAGTGCAAATGTCGGTTTCATGTCGCGGGTCTAGCACGGATCTTGGAAGTGCTGGAACGTGCCCCAGCCGGTTGTCGTCTTAGTAAAGCAGCTTTTCGCCGAAGGGAAGGAAAACGGCCAAGGAAGCGGTTGCGGCGCGCGTCATAGTTTCGAATTGTCACGCGAGATGAAGGAGACCCCCATGCGTGTGCTATCTGCCCTGTTCCTGTCCGCCGCCCTTGTCCTGCCTGTCGCCCTCCCGGCCCTGGCCGAGGAGGCCCCGACCCGGACGATCAGCGTCACCGGGACCGGCACGGTCGAGGCCGCCCCCGACATGGCCACGCTGATGATCGGCGTGACGACGCAAGGCAAGACCGCCGCCGAGGCGCTGACCGCCAATACCGCCGCGACCGATGCGGTGATCGCGCGGCTGACCGCCTCGGGGATCGAGGCGCGGGACATGCAGACCTCGAACCTGTCGATCAACCCGAACTGGACGGGCTATGACAGCTCGACCCCCACGATCTCGGGCTATGTCGCGTCGAACATGCTGACAGTGCGGGTCCGCAAGCTGGACACGACGGGCGCGGTGCTGGATGCGGCGGTGGCGGACGGGGCCAACACGCTGAACGGGCTGACCTTCGGCCTGGCCGACCCCGAGCCCGCCTATGCCGAGGCCCGCAAGGAGGCGGTGGCCGATGCCAGGGCCAAGGCCGCGCTTCTGGCCGAGGCGGCGGGGGTGAGCCTGGGCGGGGTCCTGTCCATCGCCGACAACGGCGCGATGACCGATCCGGCGCCGATGTACCGCGAGGCGGCGTCCGCCGCGCCGGTTCCGGTGGTGGGCGGTGAGCTGGGCCTGATCGCCAATGTCGCGGTCACCTTTGCCATCGCGGACTGAGCCGCACCGCGATTGACGGGCAAACGGCGGAATTCATGAGGATTCCGCCGGTTTCCGTCATGATTTGGCCCAAGTCGCCGGGCACAGAGAGGCAAAACGAAAGCCGGGCCTGAGCAGAGGGTTGATGGTGTCTCGCAAGTCCATCGCTGTGGGGATCGCGGTCGTGGCCGCGGCCGTCGGTATCGGGTTTGTCGTGCTGCGCCACGATTTTCTGAAGGGCGTCCTGCCGGCAGAGGGGATCGCGGTGCTGGACGGCCTGACGGGAGCTGCCGGTCGGGGCATGGAGCGGGACCCGGCTGCGGCAGACCGGCTGGGCGTCCCCCTGTCGCAGGACGGGCCGGGGCAGTTCCTGTTCGACGGGCCCGACGGCTTGCAGGCGGCAGGCCCGATCGCCGCGATGTCGGGCAACCGGCCCGTCCTCATCGCGAATGTGATCACGGGCCACAAGACCACCGTGGATCAGGATATTCCGGCCGAGATCACGATGATCCGGCCGATTTCCGGCTGCAAGCCGACGCCTCCGCTTTCGGGGACGGCGGTCGGCCATGTGACGGCGGGCGCCAGCGGGCTGACCCTGGCCCTTCTGACCTATGACGATGCCGTGCTTGCGGCCGCGGTCCAGGATTTTGTGGACAGCTATCGCGAAACCGGGTCGATGCAGGTGCCGCTGCCGGCGGGCATTGCCTACGAAGCCTATGACGTCGCGGTGACCGAGACGCAGCGTCCGGTCTATCTGGTGCTGGTGAACCCCGATCCGCGCGACAAGCGCCTGTGGAACATCCACCTGGCCGAAGGCGCGCGGATCGAACGTGTCGTGCTTCTGGGCGGCGCCCATGCCGGGGTGGCAAACCTCGACCCCGTGGTGCCGGTCGAGGTGATGTCGGCGGAAGGTCTGGCCGAATGTGGCATCCCTCCGGCCTATCCGTTGAACCCCGGCCACGGGCTTTTCAGGGATCGGGCGGGCGCAGCCGGGCCGGCCAAGGTCGAGGCGGAGGCTTTGCTTGCCCGCCGTGAGACCGACGTCGCCGTCTGGAACGGCTGGTTCCGCGACAGTTTCGGGGTCGAGTCCGAAACGACGCGCGCCGGGTTCGATGCGGGCATGATGTCGGTCGTGGGTCCGCAGCCGGGGTCGGCCGATCCGAAGGCAGTCTATGCGCCGATCCAGGGCGCGCGCATCCGCATGACGCAGGACAGCTATTTCGAGATCGTCGGCCAGTCGACCGACGCCAACAGCTTTGCCGGGCGGGTCCGGGCCATTGCCACGGCCTTTGCCTTCGGCGATCTGGCCAGCCTGCGGCAGGGAGTGTCCTTCTGATGCTGCGGCTCTTGATCGGAACCGGCGTCCTTCTGATGGCGGTGGGGTTTGGTTCGGCCGGGTGGCAATACTGGCAATCGCTTCCCGCCGCCAAGGCCGCCGCCGAAGATGTCGCCCCCGCGCCCCCCGGCCCGGCGGCCGCAGATGTGCCCGCAGCTGCGCCCGCGATGCGGCAGGTCTGGCTGATGTCGCCGGTCGGCGACCTGATTCCTCAAGACGAGGTGCGGAACTACATCGCGCAGGACCGGTTCGCCCCGTCCCGGACGGTTCTGGTGACGCGGCAGGCCCGTCTGGCCGATCTTCTGGCTGCGGGCGAAAGCCTGCCGAGCGCCGACTATCTTCAGGTTCTGGCCGATATCCGCGCGCCGCGCGTGGCGGCAGGGCTGTGCGAGGTGCTGCTGCGGGCGATGGCAACCGATTGCGCGGTCAACAGGGCGCGCGTCGTGGCGGGCAGCGTCGATCCGGTCGCGGGCACGGCGCGGTTCCGGCTGGAACTGGCCTATCGCCTGCCCGAGCAGGCCGAGGGACTGCCCGATCTGGCCGCCCATGTGTTTCGGACGGAGACCGTCGAACGGACGCTGGAAGCCGGAGCCGAGGGGACGGCCAGTGCCGAAGCGGCGCTGGCGACGGCGCTGGCGACGGTGACCGACGCCTGTGCCGCCCGGACCGACGGCAAGGCCTGCCGGATGTTGCGGCTGTCGCTGGACTGGCTGCCCGGCCAGCCGGTCCAGGCGCGCGCCGAGATCGGCTGGCTGGCCCCCCTGCCGAAGGGCCTGTTCCTGGCCCCGCCGCTGGCCCCCGCTTCGCGCGGCTGACCGGCGAGGCGAAGGCTCAGGCCGTTGCCTTGGCCAGCGCCTGATCGAGATCGGCGATGATGTCGCGCACGTCCTCGATCCCGATGGAGACGCGGACCACATCCGGCGCGGCCCCGGCCTTGATCTGCGCCTCCTCGGACAGTTGCCGGTGGGTGGTCGAGGCCGAGTGGATGATGAGCGACCGCGTGTCGCCCAGGTTGGCGACATGGGAGAAGAGCTTGACGTTGTCGATCAGCTTGACGCAGGCCTCATACCCGCCCTTGACGCTGAAGGTGAAGAGCGCCCCCGGCCCCTTGGGCGTGATCTTCTGCGCCAGGTGATGATAGGGCGAGGATTTCAGGCCCGGCCAGGTGACCTTGCCGATCCGGGGATCCTGCTCCAGCCATTCGGCCACGATCTTCGCGTTCTGGACATGACGCTCCATCCGCAGGGCGAGCGTCTCGATCCCCATCAGGGTATAGTGCGCGCCCTGCGGGTTCATGGTCATGCCAAGGTCGCGCAGGCCGATGGCGATGGAGTGGAAGGTGAAGGCCATGTTGCCCAAGGTCGGGTGGAAGACGAGGCCGTGATAGGCGGGCTCGGGCTGGGAGAGGGAGGGGAACTTGTCGTCCTTCGACCAGTCGAATTTGCCGCTGTCCACGACGATCCCGCCGGTCACGGTGCCGTTGCCGGTCAGGTATTTGGTGGCCGAATGGACGACGAGGGTCGCGCCGTGCTCGATGGGGCGGCAGAGGTAGGGGCTGGCCGTGGTGTTGTCCACGATCAGCGGGATATGGGCCTGTTCGGCCACACGGGCGATGGCGGGCAGGTCGGAAAGGGCGCCGCCGGGGTTGCAGATCGTCTCGCAGAAGAGCGCGCGGGTGTCGGGGTCGATGGCGGCCTCGATGGCCTTGGGGTCGTCGAAATCGACGAACTTCGCCGACCAGCCGAACTTGCGGATGGTGTTCGAGAACTGCTGGATCGTGCCGCCGTAGAGTTTGGTGGAGGCCACGACGTTGCGGCCGGGCGCCATGAGCGGGAAAAGCGCCATGATCTGCGCCGCGTGGCCCGAGGAGCAGGCGATGGCCCCCGCCCCGCCCTCCAGCGCCGCGACCCGGTTCGCCAGCGCGGACACGGTGGGGTTCGTCAGGCGGGAGTAGATGTAGCCGACCTCTTGCAGGTTGAAGAGCTTGGCGGCGTGGTCGGCGTCGCGGAAGACGTAGGCCGTGGTCTGGTAGATCGGGACCTGCCGCGCGCCGGTCGCGGGGTCGGGGGCGGTGCCGGCGTGGATGGCAAGCGTCTCGAAGCCGAGGGGTCTGTCGGTCATGTTGTCCTCCCTTGTCTGGAGGCGAGGGTAGGGGGGAACGGGGCGCGAGGCAACGGGGACCGCGCCGCGCGCGGCGCCTTTGGCCGAGATAGGGAAATCAATGGCTTGAGCGCGGGCGTTTACGGAATTTTCATCCTTGCCCGCAGGTTTCGGGAGAAGGATCGTTGCGGCTGCGGGGGGTCCGTGCTTGGATTGTCCCGTCCTGTCGCGGAGCCAAATGCCGATGCTGACCCCCTTCCATCTGGCCTATCACGTCACCAGCCTTGATGAGGCGCGCGCCTTCTATGGGGGCGTGCTGGGCTGCCGCGAGGGGCGGTCGGCGGAGACCTGGGTCGATTTCGACTTCTTCGGGCATCAGATCAGCCTGCATCTGGGCGAGCCATTCAGGACGACGAACACCGGGAAGGTCGGCGACCACATGGTCCCGATGCCGCATCTGGGGCTGGTGCTGCATCTGCCGGAGTGGCGGGCTCTGGCCGACCGGCTGACGGCAGCGGGGGTGGCGTTCGTCCTGCCGCCGCAGGTTCGGTTCCAGGGTCAGCCGGGCGAGCAGTGGACGATGTTCTTCCGCGATCCGTCGGGCAATCCGATCGAGGTGAAGGGGTTTGCGCGGATGGAGGGGGTGTTTCAGGGGTGAGTGGTGGTTAGGTCGTTGAAAAGACGCCCTGCATTTTCAGAAGCTCTTGCGCAATTTTGGCGGACTCATCTATCCGACGTGTCAACTCATCAAGGGAAATGATCTCGCCAGCTTTCGTATGGTCCTTGGGAGTGAAGCTGATGATCCCATGTATGTCGAACGACCCATCTTCTCGCTTAGTCATAACTAATGGGCAATGAGCGATGATATTTCGGAAGCCGCAGAGCTTGAGCGCAACTGCAAAGACCTTCGTTGCCTGCGCGTGGCGCTCTGCTGCGTTTCTCGGATAGCGCTTCCTCAAGTAGCCAATGCGGGCAGCAAGATCGCCAGAGAAGATTGCATCCTGATCTGATCCCGTGATTTCAACGATCAGGAGACGGGTGGCGCTCTCTACTACGCCCATGTTCATAATGAAGCGGCCAACCGCCCATACCCAAGGGTCGTCGTCAGGATTAAGGAGTGCCTGGATCATTGGTGCGGTCCGCCTTTCCATCCGCACATTGTTTAATCTGCTCATTTGGTCGACGCCAATCCTGAAACGTCCGGTGCGCTGTAGCGCACCCTACGATGCGTTTCCGGTTGCGCTTGGCGATCGAGCGGCCAAAGCTGGCCCACCGGCAGAGGAGCATCGCATGGCAACGGAATCGGCGGGCGTTGATCTGGTCTCGGTCGTGACGCTGCTGGGCGCAGCGGTGGTTGCCGTGCCGGTGTTCAAGCGGATCGGGCTGGGGTCGGTGCTGGGATACCTTGCCGCAGGGCTGGCGATCGGGCCCTTCGGGCTGGGGGTCTTTTCGGACCCGATGGCGATCCTGCATGTGGCCGAGCTGGGCGTGGTGATGTTCCTGTTCATCATCGGGCTGGAGATGGAGCCGTCGAAGCTCTGGGCGATGCGGCGGGATATCTTCGGGCTGGGGCTGGCGCAGGTGCTGCTGTGCGTCGCGGTGCTGAGCCTGGTGGGCTTTGCGCTGGGCTATCCATACGCGGGCTCGCTGATCGCGGGGGCGGGGTTCACGCTGACCTCCACCGCCATCGTGATGCAGATGTTGCAGGAGAGGGGCGACATCGCCGCCCCCAAGGGGCAGCGGATCGTGTCGGTCCTGCTTCTGGAGGATCTGGCCATCGTGCCGCTTCTCGCGCTGGTCGCGTTTCTGGCCCCGGGGGGCGAGGAGGTGACGCTGGCGGACCGGCTGGTGGGCGTGGGGATCGGGCTGGGGGCCATCGCGGCGCTGGTGGTGGCGGGGATCTACCTGTTGAACCCGATGTTCCGGCTGCTGGCGGCGTCGCGCGCGCGGGAGGTGATGACGGCGGCGGCCTTGCTGGTGGTGCTGGGCTCGGCCCTGTGGTTGCAGCTGGGCGGGTTGTCGGCGGCGATGGGGGCGTTTCTCGCGGGGGTGCTTCTGTCGGAATCGACCTTCCGCCACCAGCTTGAGGCGGATGTGGAGCCGTTCCGGGGCATCCTGCTGGGCCTGTTCTTCCTGGCCGTGGGCATGGCGCTGGACCTGTCGGTGATCGCGGACAACTGGGGGTTGGTCGCGGTCAGCGTGGCGGCCTTCATGGTGCTGAAATCGGCGGTCATCTACGGCGTGGCCCGGCTGATGGGCGCGCCGCACCCCGAGGCGCTGGAGCGCATGGTGCTGATGGCGCAGGGCGGGGAGTTCGCCTTCGTGCTGTATTCGGCGGCGCTGGCGGTAGGGCTGTTGAGCCTGGACGAGAACGCGATCCTGAACGCGATCATCATCGTGTCGATGGCGCTGACACCGGTGATGGTGATGCTGCATGACCGGTTCAGACCGGCGGCTGTGGTGTCGCTGGACGGCATGGAGGCGCCCGAGGAGCTGTCGGGCAGCGTTCTGATCATCGGGTTCGGGCGGTTCGGGCAGATCGCCTGCCAACCGCTTCTGGCGCGGCGGGTGCCGATCACCATCATCGACGACGACCCCGAGATGATCCGCGCGGCCGAGACCTTCGGCTTCAAGGTCTGGTTCGGCGACGGCACGCGGCTGGACATATTGCAGGCCGCCGGGGCGGGGTCAGCGCGGGCGGTGGTGATTGCCACGGACAAGCGCGAGGTGACGACGCGGATCGCGAAACTGGTGCGCGACGCGTTTCCGAACGCGGTGGTGCTGGCGCGCGCCTTCGACCGGGAACATGCGCTGGAGCTGATCAAGGAAGGCGTGGATCACCAGATGCGCGAGGTGTTCCATTCGGCCCTGGCGCTGGGGTCCGAGGTGCTGGAGGTGCTGGGCGTGGACCCCGACGAGATCGGGGCGATTGCCGAAGGCGTGATCCGCCGCGACGCCGAGCGGCTGGCCTTGCAGATGGCGGGGGACATCTATTCGGGCACGAGTCTCCTGCTGGGCAATGCCGAACACACGGCGCGCCCGGCCTCTTAGCGCGGGGCGGCGACGGCGCGGCGGTCGGCGGGGTCGGGCGGGGTCATCAGGCTTTCGAGTTTGGCCTTTACCTCGGCCGGCCAGGGCATCGAGGTGTGGGTGTCGAGCCAGGAGGCGGCGAGGACCTGTTCCACCGACCAGCGGTGTTCGTCGCCGCAGTGGATGGTGTGGTGGAGGCGCACCGAGGATCTGCCGACCTTCAGGATCGAGAGGCGGAAGGTCAGCCTGTCGCCGAAGAACGAGGGTTTGGAGAAGTCGCAGGAGAGGTGGACGGTGGGCGTGCCCCAGCGTTCCTTCCAGATGATCTCGTGCCAGGGCCAGCCGATATGGGCCCAGAACTCCTCGACCACGCCGTTCAGGAGGTTGAGATAGGCCGGGTAATAGGCGGTGCCCGAGATGTCGCAATCGCCGAAATGCAGCATGCGGTCGGTGGTGTAGCAGACGGTCATTCCTGTCCCCCTTTGCGCCGAAGGTGGGGGCAGGCGGGGCGTCAGGTCAAGCGCGGTCGTCCTTGGGGCTGCCCATGACGACGAAGGTGGTGATCGCGCGGACCTGGGGCAGGGTGCCCAGAACCTCGGTGTGCCAGTGCTTGTAGGCGGCAAGGTCGGCGGTCTCGACGCGCAGGAGGTATTCGACGCTGCCGGTGATGTTGTGGCATTCGCGCACCTCTGGCGCGCGGGCGACAGCGCGTTCGAAGGCCTCTTGCGCGGCCTTGGTATGGGTGCCGAGACCCACGGTGACATAGGCGACGAAGCCGATGCCCAGTTTCGCGGGGTCGAGGACGGCGCGGTAGGATCTGATGACGCCGGCCCTTTCCAGCGCCTGCACCCGGCGGAGACAGGCCGAGGGCGACAGGCCCACGCGGTCGGCCAGCGCCAGGTTGGGTTGGCGGGCGTCGCGGGAAAGCTCGCGCAATATCCGGTGGTCGATGTCGTCGAGTCTGGTCATTTGTTGCAATGATTGTGCCAAGAGCGGCATCTTTGCAATCCTGTGGCGGTCAGGTCGATGCAGGATTGCGCGCATGACACATGACCTGCTGATCGCGCTTCTGGGCTTTGCCTTCGTCACCTCGGTCACGCCGGGGCCGAACAACATGATGCTCTTGGCCAGCGGGGTGAACTTCGGATTCCGAAGGACGCTGCCGCACATGCTGGGGATCAGCCTGGGCCATGCGCTGATGGTGTTCCTGGTGGGGCTGGGGCTGGCGGGGGTGTTCAGGGCCTGGCCGCTGGCGCTGGTGGGGCTGAAGCTGGCCTCGGTGGCCTATATGCTTTGGCTGGCCTGGAAGATCGCCCATGCCGGCGCCCCGGGGGAGGGGCGGGCAAAGCCGCAACCGATGAGCTTCCTTCAGGCGGCGGCGTTCCAGTGGGTGAACCCCAAGGCCTGGGCGATGGCGCTGGGCGCGGTGTCGGCCTATGTGGTGGAGCCTTCGGTCTGGGCCTATGCGGCAGTGGCGGGGATCTTTGCCTGCGTGAACCTGCCGTCGGTCTCGGTCTGGGCGGGCATGGGGCAGGCGGTGCGGCGCTGGCTTGACCGGCCGGGGCGGTTGCGCGTCTTCAACTGGACGATGGCGGGTCTGCTGGTCCTGTCGCTGTGGCCGGTGGTGACGGTCCGGATCCTGTGACGGAGGGCCACATGCTACAGCCGCTTATTGCCCTTTGGCCTGCGACGGGCCACTTTTGACCTTGTTGCATGGAGAGAGGCATGGGTCGGACAAGGCGAGTTCTTCGGGGCGGGCTGGGTGTCGGGGCGGCGGCCGTCGTGGCTCTGCTCGTCCATCTTGGCTATCTGGCCCTGTCCGGCAATTTCCATCCGGTGATTGCCGATGAGGTTTACCGCTCGGCGCAGGTGTCGAAGGCGGACATTGCCGATTATCGCGCCAGATACGGCATCCGCAGCATCCTGAACCTGCGCGGGGCGTCACCCGGCCAGCCCTGGTATGACGAGGAAGTTGCCGCCAGCGCGGCGCTGGGCATCACGCATGCGGATTTTGCGATGAATGCCTCGGTGCCGTTGAGCGAAGCGGAGGCGGGCAGGCTGATCGCCCTGATGCGCGACCTGCCCAAGCCCCTGCTGGTGCATTGCCGTCACGGGGCGGACCGGACCGGGCTGGCGATGTCGCTGTATCTGGCGGCGATCAGCGGGGCGGACGAGGCGACGGCAGAGCGCCAGTTGTCGCTGCGGTTCGGCCATTTCGCGGTGCCGGTGCTGTCGGACGCCTGGCCGATGGACGAAACCTGGGAGCGGCTGGAGCCTTCGCTGGGTTTCGAAGCCAGCTGAGCGTCAGCGCACCCAGAGGCCTTCGCGCTTCAGCCTGTTGCGGATCATCTGTTCGCGGCGGGGCAGGTTGGCGCGGTCGAAGAGGCTGCGGGCCCTGGCGCCTTCACCCTGGATCACCATCCGCTTGAACTGCCCCCAGTGGCGCAGGTCGGGGCGCAGCGCGTCCGCAAGCCCTTCCAGCACCGCGACGGCCCGGTCGCTTTCGCGGGCGTAGAGCAGCGGGAGGGTGCGGTAATGGCAGGTCACCGTGCCGTCCAGCGCGGCGAGGTCCGGGCCGGGCCGCCCCCCGCCGAAGGAGTGGATCACGAGGGGCAGGGTGATCTGGTCGAGCCAGGGGTAAAGCTCCTGGCAGACGAGTTCACCGGGCGGGTTGGCGCGGATGTCCGTGGCCCAGGCGAGGAAGCGGTTGCCGAAGGCCTGCGGGCTTTCGTGGAAGAACCAGCCCGCGTTGAAATAGAGGAAGCGCTGCCAGTAATCCTCGGGGTAGCTGCGGTCGAGGCTGGTCTCGAAGTCCAGATCGAAGCGGTCGTAGAGCGCCTTCCAGGTCTGGGTCGCGGTAGGGCCGTAGAGCTCTACCTTTGGCCAGGTGTTCTCGCGCCGCATCGAGGCGGAGGGGCGGGCGAAGTCGAACGGGATCCGTGACAGCGGGCCGGTGACCAGCGTGTCGGTGTCGAGGAACAGGAACGGCGCGTCGGGAAGGGCCGACAGCGCCTCGATCTTGTTGCCATGCGGGTAATCGGTGCCGAAGGCGCGGGTCTCGAACGGCAGGATCTGCGCGCCAAGGGCGGTGAGCCGCTTGCGGGTCCGGTCGGACATCCGGGGATCGTCCTGCCATTTCGGGCCGGGCTGCGGTTCGGCGATATAGAGGGTGCCGGCGAAGCCGGGGTCCGAGTGGCGGAGGGAGGCGGCGAGGAGGATCGCCTCATGCTCCAGCCGGCCGGACTGGCCGATGGCGAGGATGTTGAAGGTCATGAGGGCGTGAAGCGGAGCGAGAGGCAGGACATGCCGCCGTCGAGTTTCGCGCATTCGGAGTTGCCGATTTCGCGGACGGTGAAGCCCGCGGCGATGATGGCGTCGCGCGTCCCGGGGAAGCCGGCGGGCATGAGGATCAGGTCGTTGAAGCGGATGGTGTTGGCGGCGGCGTCCTCGCCCTGGGCGACGTCAATGATCCTGTAGCCGGTGAAGCAGCCCGAGGCGGAAAGGCGTCTGGTGGACAGGATGGTGTCGGCGTCGAGGAGAGAGCAGTCGGTCTTGAAATGGAGGACGCCGGGGGGGGTGTGGACTTCGCGGACGGAGTGGCCCCAGGGGGCGGTGAGGCGGGTGAGCTCGGCGATCCCGGCAGCGTTGGTGCGGGCGGAGCGGCCGACGAGGATTTCGCGGTCGGTGACGAGGATGTCGCCGCCTTCGATGAAGCTGTCGGGCTGGGTGATCTGCACGACCTGCGCATAGAGGGCTAGAAGGTGGGGGGCCATTTCGGCGGCCTCGCCCAGCCGCGAGGGGGCGCCGGGGCGCAGGACGACGGCGCCTTGCGGCAGGCAGAGGGCGGTGTCCTCGACAAAGACGCTGTCGGGGTAGGCGTCGAGCGGCGGGAGTTCGACGACGGTGGCCCCGGTCTCGCGAAGGGTGGCGATGTAGGCGGCGTGGTGGGCCTGCATCAGCGCGAGATCGGGGGTGCTGGTATCGACGGCACGCAGGCCCCGGGTGATCGACGCCGAAGGCGCCCGGGTGATGGCATGGGTGAAACGGGTGGAAAAGGACATGCGCTGCGGGCCCGAGGTCTTGCGCCACGGGTGTCGCATCCCGGATGGGGCGAGGCAAGGGGGATGGAACGGGGCAGCGCCGTGGGCCGGCCGCGGCCGCAAGCGGTGCGGGACGTGCCCCGGGGGTTTCCGGGTGCCAGAGTCGGCGTCAACGTCCCGACAGCGGTCGAAGGTTGCGCGAAACGGGTCCGGGGAATGGTGGGCGATCCTGGAATCGAACCAGGCATGAGTCGCCTCGGCGGAGTTACAGTCCGCTGCCACACCTTGTAGCATATCGCCCACTGCGGCGTCGTGTACTCAAGGGGGCCGGAGGCGTCAAGGGTGCAGGGGCAAGATTTCGGCTTGCATAGGGGCCGGGGCGGGCGCAAAGGTCCGGGCCTGAATTTCGGGGGCGAAGCGATGAAAACGGGCGGACGGAAACCGGCCTGGGTGGTCGAAAAGGAACGTGGCGAGCGACGCGAGGCGCGCGAGACGGTCTGGCTGTTCGGCCTGCATGCGGTGCGCGATGCGCTGATGAACCCCCGGCGCGAAAAGCTGCGGCTGGTGGTCACCAAGAACGCGCTGGACAAGCTGGAGGCGGCGGTGGCGGCCTCGGGGATGACGCCCGAAGTGGTCGAGCCGCGCCGGTTCGATGTGCCGATCGACGAGGGCTCGGTCCACCAGGGCGCGGCGGTCGAAGTGCGGCCCCTGAACTGGGGCCGGTTCAACGATGTCTGCGCCGCGGGCGAGGGTCTGCCGCTGGTCGTGCTGCTGGACCGCGTGACCGACCCGCACAACGTGGGCGCGATCCTGCGGTCGGCCGAGGTGTTCGGAGCGCGGGCGGTCATCGCACCCCGGCACCACTCGGCGCCCGAGACCGGGGCGCTGGCCAAGACCGCCAGTGGCGCGCTGGAGCGGCAGCCCTATCTTAAGGTGACGAACCTGGCCGAGGCGATGGAGGAGCTGAAGGCCATGGGCTTCACCCTGATCGGACTGGACGGCGCGGCGAGCGTGACGCTGGCCGAGGCGGTGGCAGGCGTGGGCGGGCGGCCGATCGGTCTTGTCCTTGGTGCGGAAGGGCCGGGGCTGCGGGAAAGGACGCGCGAAACCTGCGACGTGCTGGCGCGCATTCCGTTCGCGGGCGCCTTCGGCAGCCTGAACGTATCCAACGCGGCGGCCGTGTCGCTGTATGCCGCGACGCGCGGATGACGGCCCGCAGGTTCACTTCTTTGCGACAGGTCTTTAACCCGGCCTTCAGCTTTCTAAATCACACAAGAGAGGCACGGGACCGGAACCCCGTACTCTCTTCACTGTCCCTCGTTCCGCGACTTGGCGCCTGAGGTTATCCTTGGGCGCCTTTTTCATGCAGGAGTGGCCATGACGACAACCAGCGACGCCGAGCTTCGTGACATCCTGACTTCGGTGCAGACCATCGCCCTTGTCGGCTGGTCGCCGAAACCCGACCGGCCAAGCCACCGGGTGGCGGACTACCTGAAGCGCAAGGGCTATCGGGTGATCCCGGTGAACCCGGGTCAGGCGGGCGCGCAGGCGCTGGGCGAGACGGTGGTGGCGACGCTGGCCGAGGCGGGTCCGGTGGACATGGTGGACATCTTCCGCCGCAGCGAGGAGGCGGGCGCGGTCGCGGACGAGGCAGTGCGGCTGGGCGCTAAGGTGGTCTGGATGCAGCTGGGCGTGGTGGACGAGGCGGCGGCCAGCCGCGCGCGGCAGGCGGGGGTGAAGGTGGTGATGAACCGCTGCCCGGCGATCGAGATTCCGCGGCTGGGGCTGTAGCGCCGGACTTTTCGAAAAGTCCGGTCCGATTTCTTCGAAGAAATCGTTTCAGCGCCCGGCTTTCTCGGCGATGCCCGAAGTGCCCTCGCGGCGGTCGAGTTCCGCCAGCACGTCGTCCAGCGTCACATCGCGCGCGGCGAGCATGACGAGAAGATGGTAAAGCACATCCGCCGCCTCGGCCGTCAGACGCGCGCGGTCGCCCTTCACCGCCTCGATGATGGCCTCGACGGCCTCTTCCCCGAACTTCTCGGCGCATTTCTCGGGCCCCCGGGACAGGAGCTTGGCGGTCCAGGAGGTTTCCGGGTCGGCCCCCTTGCGGGCGGCGATGGTGGCGGCGAGGCGTTCGAGGGTCATGTGAGCCTCACGGGGATGCCGGCGGCCGCCATGTGGGCCTTGGCCTGGCCGATGGTGAAGGTGCCGAAGTGGAAGATCGAGGCGGCGAGGACGGCGCTGGCGTGGCCTTCCGTGATGCCCTCGACGAGGTGGTCGAGCGTGCCGACGCCGCCGGAGGCGATGACGGGGATGTCCACGGCATCGGCGATGGCACGGGTGAGGGGCAGGTTGAAGCCCTGCCGGGTGCCGTCGCGGTCCATGCTGGTCAGCAGGATCTCTCCCGCGCCCTTCGCCGCGACGGTGAGGGCGAAGTCCACCGCATCGATGCCGGTCGCGCGGCGGCCGCCGTGGGTGAAGATCTCCCATTTGCCGGGGCTTGTGGTCTTGGCGTCGATGGCGACGACGATGCACTGGCTGCCGAAGCGGTCGGCGGCCCGGGCCACCACATCCGGGTCGGCGACGGCGGCGGAGTTGAAGCTGACCTTGTCGGCGCCTGCGAGGAGCAGCTTGCGCACGTCCTCGGCTGTGCGGACCCCGCCGCCCACCGTGAGCGGCATGAAGCACTGTTCCGCCGTCCGGGTCACGAGGTCGTACATCGTGGCCCGGTTGTCCTCGGTCGCCATGATGTCGAGAAAGCAGAGTTCGTCCGCGCCTGCGGCGTCATAGGCTTTCGCAGCCTGAACCGGGTCGCCGGCATCCACCAGATCGACGAAGTTCACGCCCTTGACCACGCGGCCGTCGGCCACGTCGAGGCAGGGAATGATGCGCGTCTTGAGCATGGCGGAGGAATGGCCCGGACGGGGGCGAAAGGCAAGGGGGCCCCGTGGAGGGCCGACGGAGCATTTCCGCTTGCGGGATCGCAGCCATTTGCTTTTCTGATGGAATGACGAAGTTGGTTCTCCTGCACCGGGCGGATTCGATCTACGAGGACGAGCCGGACCGCATCTACGACTTTCCGGTCCAGTACCTGAGAGCCGTGAGCGAAGCCGTTGGCGACTGGGTGATCTACTACGAGCCGGTCAAGGCGGGACCGCGCGGGTATTTCGCGGTGGCGAAGATCGCGCAGGTGATCCCGAAACCGGGCGCAGAGGGGCGGTATCTGGCCCTGATCGAGCCGGGCAGCTATCTGCCGTTCGACCGCGACGTGCCGAGACTGCACGAGGGCCGCCCCTGGGAGGCATCGCTTGCCGATTCGGAGGGACGCCCCCTGACCGGTGGCCTGGCCCAGTCCGCCGTCCGGCGGCTGACCGAGGCAGAGTTCGCCGCGATCGTGCGCGAGGGCCTGCCGGTCGATCTGCCCGAGATCGAGGCCCGGCGCTATGATCCGACGCCGCATGCCGCCGAGCCCCCGCCGCCCTTCGAACGTCCTGTGATCGAGCGGCTGATCAGCCGCCCCTACCGCGATGTCGCCTTCCGTCGCAAGGTGCGGGAGGCCTACGACTACCGATGCGCCATGTCCGGCCTGCGTCTTCGCAACGGCGGGGGCCGACCCGAGGTGAACGCCGCCCACATCCGTCCGGTCGCCCATCAGGGCAGCGACGCGGTCAGGAACGGGCTGGCGCTGTCGGGCACGCTGCACTGGATGTTCGATCGGGGGCTGGTGTCTGTCGCGGATGACGGCACGATTCTCGTGTCGCGCAACAAGGTGCCACGCGAAGTTGAGGACCGTCTGCTGGTCGCCGACCGCCGGCTGTGTCTGCCGAAGGATGCGCGCGATCATCCCCATCCCGCCAACCTGAGATGGCACCGCGAGAACGTGTTCGGTCAGGTGCCGCTGGAAGGTGGCCAGCCTTGGGGCTGACGCGGTTTCCTTCCCCGACCGGGCCGTCCGGCATACGCCTCAGGAGCCGAGCGCCCTCAGCGCCGCCGCGAGGTCGATCGCCCCTTCATAGAGCGCGCGGCCCGAGATGGCGCCCGCGATCACCCCGGTGTCGCGGAGCGCGATCAGGTCCTCCATCCGGGAGACGCCGCCGCTGGCGATGACCGGGATCGTGACGGCGCGGGCCAGAGCCTCGGTCGCCTCGATGTTGGGGCCCCCCATCGCGCCGTCGCGGTCGATGTCGGTGTAGATGAGCGCGGCGACGCCGGCATCCTCGAAGCTGCGGGCGAGGTCGGTGGCCATGACGTCGGTCTCTTCGGCCCAGCCCCGGGTGGCGACGCGGCCCCTGCGGGCGTCGATGCCGACGGCGATCCGGCCGGGGAAGGCGCGGGCCGCCTCGCGCACCAGCGCGGGGTTTTCCACGGCGACGGTGCCGAGGATGACGCGGGCGAGGCCCTTTTCCAGCCACATCGCAATGGTGGCCATGTCGCGGATGCCGCCGCCGAGCTGGGCGGGGACCTGCACGGCAGCAAGGATCGCCTCGACCGCAGCAGCGTTCACCGGCTGGCCGGCAAAGGCGCCGTTCAGATCGACGAGGTGGAGCCACTCGCAGCCGGCGGCCTGGAAGGTCAGCGCCTGGGCGGCGGGGTCGTCGCCGAAGACGGTGGCGGCCTCCATCTCGCCGCGCAGGAGGCGGACGCACTTGCCGTCCTTCAGGTCGATGGCAGGGAAAAGGATCATGGCGCGCCCCCGGGTCCGGTCGCGGCGGTCTTTGGCACGGGGTGGCGGAAATGAAAAGACCGGTGACGCGACCCCACGTCACGCTTGATCGGTCGGGCGGCTGGCGCAAAGCATGGGGTATCTCTGGGAGGAGGAGGACAGAAATGAAGACGATGCTGATGGCAGCCGCGCTGGCGATCTTCGGGACGGGGGCGTTCGCGGACCCGGTGGTGGGCGTGTGGCAGACCAGGAAGGACGACAACGGCAACTTCGGCCATGTCGAGATCAAGCCCTGCGGCAAGGCCTTCTGCGGCGTGCTGATCAAGGCCTTCGACAAGGATGGCAAGCCGCGGCCAAGCGACAATATCGGGCGCAAGATCGTCTGGGACATGGTGCCCTATCCCGACGGGCTCTATGACGACGGCAAGATCTATTCGCCCGACCGCGACAAGACCTACAACGGCGACATGCAGCTTTCGGGCGACAGTCTGAAGGTGCGCGGCTGCGTGCTGGGCATCTGCCGCGACGGCGGCACCTGGACGCGGGTCAAGTAAGCGCAGGTTTCGGGTCGCCTTTGCCCGGGGTTCCAGGCATCGGGGACGGATGAAACCTGTGGACTGGATATTGTTGTGGACCCTCTCCCTTCTGTGGGGAGGGTCTTTTGTTTTCAACGAGCTGGCACTGGCGGGCCTGCCTGCGCTGAGCATCGTCTGGGGCCGGGTGGCGCTGGCGGCGGTCATTCTGGGGCTGGTGGTCAGGGCCTCGGGGCAGGGGATGGCGCCGCGGCGGGTGTGGCCGGCGCTGGTGGTGATGGGGATCGGCAACAACCTGGTGCCGTTCACGCTGTTCGTGCTGGCGCAGGGGCAGATCACCGGGGCGCTGGCCTCGGTCCTGAACGCGACGACGCCGCTTTTCACCGTGCTGGTCGCGCATCTGGCCACGGCGGACGAACGGCTGACGCCGGTCAAGGCGGCGGGGGTGGGCTTGGGGTTTGCGGGCGTCGTCGCGATGATGGCGGGAGAGGACCTGAGCGGCGAGGTGCCCGCGATGCTGGCCTGTCTGGGGGCGGCCCTGTCCTATGGGCTGGCGGGGGTCTGGGGACGGCGGTTCCGGGCTTCGGGAGTGACGCCGCTGCAGACGGCCGCGGGGATGCTGACCGCAAGCAGCGTCATGCTGACGCCGGTCTGGCTGGCGGTGGACCGCCCCTGGGCGATGGACTGGCCGGGCTGGGGGCCGGTGGCGGCAGTGGTGGCGCTGGCGACCTTGTCGTCGGCTTTGGCCTACCTGATCTTCTTCCGCATCCTGGCGCGGGCGGGGGCCACGGCGATTTCGCTGGTCACCTTCCTGATCCCGTTCAGCGCGGCGGGTCTGGGCTGGCTGGTGCTGGGCGAGCGGCTGGAGGCGCGGCATTTCCTGGGCCTGGCGCTGATCTTGGGGGGCCTTGCGCTGATCGAGCGGGCGCGGCGCTAGCCGAAGATCGACCAGCCGGTGCGGCGGGCGAGCATCTCCAGTGCCTCGGTGCCAAGCCGGGAGTTGCCTTGCGCGTTCAGGCCGGGGGACCAGGCGGCGATGGACGCGCGGCCGGGGGCGATGGCGAGGATGCCGCCTCCGACCCCCGATTTACCCGGGAGGCCGACGCGGAAGGCGAACTCGCCTGACCCGTCGTAGTGGCCGCAGGTCAGCATCAGGGCGTTGATCCGGCGGACCCGTTCGGGGGCGATGAGGCGCTGGAACCCGGCGAGGAAGCGGCCGCAGCGGGCGAGCTGCTCCACGGTCATGGCGATGGCGCATTGGTGGAAATAGGCGCCGAGGACGAGGTCGGGGGCGTTGGTCAGGTTGCCTTGCGATTTCAGGAAATGGGCGAGGGCAAAGTTGCGGTGGCCGGTTTCGGTTTCGGACTTCGCCACGGCGCGGTCGATGTGGATGTCCTCGTCGCCAGCGGCGGTGCGGAGGAAGGTGAGGAGTTCCGCGAGGTATTCCTTGGGCGGGCGGTGACCCAAGGCCGCGTCTGTGGTGACGATGGCTCCGGCGTTGATGAAGGGGTTGCGGGGGATTCCCTGTTCGCTTTCCAACTGCAGGATGGAGTTGAAGGCGAGGCCCGAGGGTTCGCGGCGGACACGGGTCCAGAGCTGGTCACCCAGGCGGCCAAGCGCGATGGCAAGGCCGAAGGCCTTGGAGACGGACTGGATCGAGAAGGGTGTTGTGGTGTCGCCCGCGGAGTGCTGCGTGCCGTCGGCGAGGGTGACCGAGATGCCGAACTGGCCCGGGTCGATGGCGGCCAGTTCGGGGATGTAGTCGGCGGGGTGGCCCCGGTCGGTGCGGGTGGCCATCTCGGCCGCGATTTCGGCCAGGTGTTCGGCGATGGTCACGGAGCCCAGCGGAGGAAGTTGCCGATCAGGCGCAGACCTGCGGCCTGGGATTTTTCCGGGTGGAACTGGGTGCCGAGGATATTGTCGCGGCCGACGATGGCGGTGATCGGGCCGCCGTAGTCGCAGAAGGCCAGCCGATGCGCGGGATCGGCGACGCGGAAGTGGTAGGAGTGGACGAAATAGGCGTGATCGCCGGTGGCGATGCCGTCGAGGACGGGATGGGGGCGTTCGACAATCAGGTCGTTCCACCCCATGTGCGGGACTTTCAGCGCACGGTCCTCGGGTTCGATCTTCACCACGTCGCCGGGGATCCAGCCGAAGCCTTCGGTCAGCCGGTATTCGTGCCCGCGGGACGCCAGCATCTGCATCCCGACGCAGATACCAAGGAAGGGGCGGGCCTTGTGGATCACGGCCTCTTCGATGGCCTCGAAGAGCCCGCCGTAGCTGCCGAGGGCCTCGCGGCAGGCCGGGAAGGCGCCGTCGCCGGGCAGCACGATGCGGTCGGCGCGGGCCACGTCCTCGGGTCGGGAGGTGACGAGGATGTCACCGCCGCCGACCTGGGCCGCCATGCGCTGGAAGGCTTTCTCGGCTGAGTGGAGGTTGCCGGAATCGTAGTCGACGAGGACGGTCAGGGGCATCGGTCGGGTCTCTGGGGCGGGCAAGAGTTTTCGAAAACTCTTGCAAATCTTTTCGAAAAGATTTGCGGCGCCCTGCGGTTACAGGGCGCCCTTGGTCGAAGGGAGTGCGTCGCCGAGGCGGGGGTCCTGTTCCACCGCCTGCCGCAAGGCGCGGGCGACGGATTTGAACGTGGCCTCGGCGATGTGGTGGCTGTTGAAGCCGTGCAGCTTGTCCACATGCAGGGTGATCCCGCCATGGGTGGACAGCGCCTGGAAGAATTCGCGGACGAGTTCCGTGTCGAAGGTGCCGATCCTGGGGCTGGGCATGTCGACGGTCCAGATGAGGTAGGGCCGCGCGGAGAGGTCCAGCGCGGTGGCGATCTGCGCGTCGTCCATCGCCAGCCGGAAGTGGCCATAGCGGCGGATGCCGCGCTTGTCGCCGAGCGCCTTCGTCAGGGCCTGGCCAAGTGCGATGCCCACGTCTTCCACCGTGTGGTGGTCGTCGATGTGCAGATCGCCCTTGGCGCGGACGGTGAGGTCGATCAGGCTGTGGCGGGCCAGCTGGTCCAGCATGTGGTCGAAGAAGCCGACGCCGGTCTGGCAGTCGCTTTTCCCGGTGCCGTCTAGGGCGACGGTGACCGAAATCTCGGTCTCGGCGGTGGTGCGGGTGACGGTGGCTTCGCGCATTGGCGGCTCTCCTGACAACGGGGGGGTTATAGGGCGCGGGGCGCGCGAGGGGAAGGCGGTTCCGGGGGGGCCGGGTGCAGCGGCGGCGTGGTGGCTGCGCGGGCGTGCCCTGGCGGCGGGGCTGTCAGGGTCTTGCCCTATCGGGCGGAGTGCGCTGGGGCGTGCCCAACTTGGGGGCGAAGCGACATCTGCCAGATCGCGTCTTGATCGCAATCCGCGCGCGGTCGGGGCAGACTGGTTGCGTTCCGGGTGCGAATGCGATCCCTTTGGCCCGATTCTGGGCTTAATATGGCCCAGACTTGCAGCAAGACATTCACCACGGTTTCGGGACGAGACCGGACGTCAGTTTGGAGTTGGTCCAGGTCATGCCTGAGATTTTTCCGGTTCTTCTTTGTGGCGGGTCGGGGACCCGTCTTTGGCCCGTGTCGCGCAAGAGCTTTCCCAAGCAGTTCGTGCCGCTCGCCGGGCAGGGGACGCTGTTCCAGGCGGCGGCGGGGCGGATGCAGGGGGCGGACGGGGTCATGGCCCCCCTGGTGCTGACCAGTTCCGACTTCCGCTTCATTGTGGCCGAACAGCTGGCGGCGGAAGGCATCCGGCCCTCGGCGATCCTGATCGAGCCAGCGGCAAGGAACACCGGCCCGGCGATCCTGGCGGCGGCGCTGCATCTGGTGGCAGAGCATCCCGAGGCGCTGATGCTGGTGATGCCGACCGATCACAGCATCCCGGACGCCGAGGCGTTCCGGGCGACGGTGGCGGCAGGGGTGCCGCGGGCCGAGGCGGGGCAGATCGTGACCTTCGGCATCCGGCCCGACCGGCCCGAGACGGGCTATGGCTGGATCGAGCTTGGCGCGGCCCCGGTGGACGGGCAGGCGCAGAAGGTGGCTCGGTTCGTCGAAAAGCCCGCGCTTCAGGCGGCGCAGGCGATGCTGGCCGAGGGGCGCTATCTGTGGAATGCGGGCATCTTCCTGATGCAGGCCAAGGCACTGATCGCGGCCTTCGAGGCGCATGCGGCGGATCTGGTGGCTCCGGTCGCGCAGGCGGTCGGCGAGGCGCGCAAGGACCTGGACTTCCTGCGGCTGGCCGAGGCGCCCTGGGCGGGGGTGCGGGACATCTCGGTCGATTATGCGGTGATGGAGAAGGCCGCGAATATCGAGGTTGTGCCGCTGGGCGCGGCCTGGTCGGACCTGGGCGACTGGAATGCGGTCTGGCGCGAGAATGGCGGGGCGGCGGGGGGCGCGGTCACGCAGGGGCCGGTGACGGCGATTGATTGCGAGGGGACGCTGCTGCGGTCCGAGGTCGAGGGGCAGCATCTGGTGGGGATCGGTCTGAAGGACCTGGTGGTCGTGGCCATGCCGGATGCGGTGCTGGTGGCGGACCGGTCGCGGAGCCAGGACGTGAAGACGGCGGTGGCGCAGTTGAAGGCGCGCTCGGTGCGGCAGGCCGAGGTCTTTCCGCGCGACCACCGGCCCTGGGGCTGGTTCGAGACGCTGGCCCTGGCCGATCGGTTCCAGGTCAAGCGGATCGTGGTGAAACCGGGTGCGGCGCTGTCCCTGCAAAGCCACGTCCACCGCGCCGAGCATTGGGTCGTGGTCAGCGGGACGGCTCAGGTCACGGTGGGCGAGGAGGTGCGGCTGCTGAGCGAGAACCAGTCGGTCTATGTGCCGCTGGGCGCGATCCATCGGCTGGCGAACCCGGGCAAGGTGCCGGTGGTGCTGATCGAGGTGCAGACCGGCGCCTATCTGGGCGAGGATGACATCATCCGCTATGAGGACATCTATGCCCGGGGCGACGAGAAGGGCCCGGCGCGGTGAGTTCGGCCGATATTCTCGACCGGCTGGCCATCGTGATGGCGCATCCGGATGACGAGGTGCTGTGGGCGGGCTCGGCGCTGCGGGCGGCCGAAAAGATCGTGCTGGTCTACGGCGACATGCCGGGATGGGATGAGCAGAACGCGGGTCGCAAGGTGGCGATGGCGGAGTTTCCGCTGAAAACGCTCGACTGGCTGGCGATGACGGAATCGGGGGTGTTCGACAGCGCCTCATGGCCCGAAGTGCGCGAGACGGAGTACGGGCTTTACCCGCACCGGGCGCTGAAGCTGTTGCACAGTTTCGACCCCGACCGCTATCGGGCGCAGTTTCCTGCGCTGCGCGAGGCGCTGCGGCCCAGGCTGGCGGGGATGCGGAACGTCATCGCGCATGGGCCCTGGGGCGAATACGGGCACGAGGATCATGTGCAGGTCTTCCGCGCGGTGGCGAGCCTGGTGGGGGAGCTGGGGTTCCAGCTTTGGGTGCCGGCCTATGTCGCGCCGAAGTCCGAGGTGCTGATGCGGCGCAACCTGCGGTTCTGCGGCAAGCCGACGCCGCCGATGCCGATCGACGGGGTCTTCGCCGAAGAGATCGCGCAGATCTACAAGCGGACGAAGACCTGGACCTGGTTCGACAGCTATGTCTGGCCGGAGACCGAACAGTTCCTGCCCTGGTCTGCCGAGGTCCTGCCGGAAGGGCAGCGCGCCGGGGTCGGCGATGTGCAGCGCATCGTGTTGCCCGCAGATCATGATGCGTGGCGCAAGCATCTGCCCTGGCGGCGCGAGATGATGCGCAAGGCGCTGAGCTGGCTGAACGGGCGGAAGGCGGGTTAGGCCATGGCCGGGATCGGGGGGGTCTGATGTCGACGACCCTGACCTGTGCCTTCGCGCAGTGGAGCCCCGGCCTGGGCGACAACGCCCTGATGGGCTGGGTGACGGTGGGGGTCTATCTGGTGGCCGCCCTGGCCTCGGGCCTGGTCGCGCGGCGGCTGTCGGGGCCCGATCCGCTGGCCCCGCGCGAGCGGCGGTTCTGGGCGATCACGGCGGTGGTGATGCTTTGCCTCGCGATCAACAAGCAGCTGGACCTGCAAACCCTGCTGACGCTGCTGGCGCGGTGCCAGGCGCAGCTTTCCGGCTGGTATGATGCGCGGCGCGGGGTGCAGGTGGCCTTCATCTATCTGGTGGCCGGGGGTGGGGCGTTCGCGCTGGGACTGATGGCGCTGGCGTTGCGGGGCATCCTGGGGCGGGTCTGGCCGGCGCTTCCGGGCCTGGGGCTTGTCTGCGTCTTCGTGGTGATCCGCGCGGCCAGCTTTCACCATGTGGACATGTTTCTGAGTGGCACGGTGTCCAGGATCAAGCTGAACTGGCTGCTGGAACTGCCGGGGCCGGTGCTGGTTGCGCTGGCGGCCTTTCGCCGCCGGATCGCCCGCGCCGGGGCCTGATCCGCGCCGGTTTCGAATCGCGCCGAGCCACCAATTGTAGCGTTTCCGCCGGTTTTCGAGGCGGAGTTGGCGCGAATTGTGGTTGACGGATCACGTTGACGGAAAATTCACCGTTTCAGAAAACCGCACAATGCAGGGGGCGTCAGAGGCGGCGAAACCTGACTTGTGAGCTTGCCGTCACGGAAGCTACATCTGTCAGACAGAAGCATATTCGAACGCATTGATTAAAAGGCGAAGAAAATCATAGCGGTGACTGGAAACCGGCGCGGGACTATGGCGACGGCTGCCATCCGACCTGGAAATTCGGCTGTTTCGAGCCCCCATCAGCACTGGAACTGCATACAACCGTAGCGTGTAACCACATGAGAAATAACCACTTTTCGGCTTGTGGCCGACCAGGACCACATTGCGGCGACCTCCTCGCAATGGTAGAAGCTTTTTAGTGAAGAGAGTGGCGTATCGAGTGCGAGAGTTCCTTGCGGGCCGGCGGGATAGCGTCGGCCCCGAAACATTCAGCTCAGCGATTGGTACCCCTGTGGAGGCGTTACAGATGGACGTTCGTTCCGGATTGGCAAGACATGATTTCGAACGCACGTCTGGAGCCCTTGGTGAAGGGTGGGTGCGTATACGCCGGGAACCGCTGTATCGGAGGTCCCTGAAGCGGCTTTTCGACATCAGCGTCGTGCTGATGGCGCTGCCGATCGTGCTTCCGGTGATTCTGGTGCTGGCTGCGATTCTCAAGATTGGCGGCAATTCCCCGTTCTTCACGCAAGAGCGGGTGGGGAAGGGTGGCAGGACCTTCCGGCTGTGGAAACTGCGCACCATGGTGCCGGATGCGGAAGAGCGTCTGCAGGAGTATCTGCAGAAGGACGAGACCGCGCGTCGGGAATGGGACGCCTACCAGAAGCTGTCGCACGACCCGCGGATCACCGAATTCGGGCAGTTCCTGCGCAAGAGCTCGCTGGACGAGCTGCCGCAGCTTCTGAACGTGCTTCGTGGCGACATGAGCCTGGTGGGCCCGCGTCCGATGATGGTGGAGCAGCAGGAGCTGTATCCGGGAACCGCCTATTACGCGCTGCGGCCCGGCCTGACGGGCACCTGGCAAATCTCTGACCGCAACCAGTCCACCTTCGCGCAGCGCGCCGAATTCGACGCCGAGTATGAGCGCAACCTCACGTTCTTCAGGGATTTGAAGATCCTGCTGTCGACTGTGGGTGTGGTGCTGCGGGCGACGGGGAAGTGATCATCGTCTGATCGGAAGGGCCGTGCTGACGGACCCAGCCCACAAGGGCCACACCCGGCAGCAGCACTGCCATGCCAGTCAGCGGATAGGCGAGAGCCACGGCCCACAGGGCAAAGTCGTAGACGAAAAGGATCACAGACACGCTGGCTGCGGTCAACATCGCGATCAGAACCAGCCCCAGTGCCATCCCCGTCTCCCTGGTCGGAGAAATCCTCAAACAATAGCAGACCCCCGATACGAACTCAGCTTAGGCTACTCGGGGCCTATGTCGAGATGCGAAACGTGATTCAGTTTTCAAGAGCGCCGGAATTCATTGGCATTTGGCGGAACTTGGCCGAACTTCCTGCCGGATCTGGCCGGATTTCTGCCGATGTGGAGGTGCGCCCCGGTCACCCGCGGATGCTGCGGCGGTCAGCCGTGCGAGTAGCGGGCCGGTGTGGTTTCTCGGACCTCGGGCGCGGTGCTGCGGAGGTTCCACCAGGCGGCTGCCATGAGAAGCGTCAGACTGCCAACCACCGGATAGGCCAGAAGGCTGATCCAGAGTGGGACGGAGAACGCGAGGGTCAGACCCATGACGATCATGCCCACGACGGTCGAGACAAGAACCAACCCTGCGATCATGTTGTGCAACCCCCACGCGAAGTGTGCTTAAACGATGCTCGCGCCGCATGGCAAGAATATGGCTGTGCTTTGGTTAAAGTTCGTCGTCAAGCCGGGTCTGCCGGGACATTCCGGCCGGGCAGGATTCTGAAAAGACAGCCTTATCAGCTTTGGGTGGTGGCCGTTCTTGCCATGCAATCAGGGCGGGAAGTTCGGGTCCCGCCTGTGGTGCGCGAGTGTTAATCCATTGAAAATGCTTGCAGAAATCGGATCCCTGGGCGTGATCCCTTCGCGTAAGACAAGCGGACGACCGGGGTCCCCGCGCATTTGGCATCGGACAGCCGCAGGGGGGCGGGGCGGGGCAGGGCGAAATTGCGATTCGGTCGAGGAAGTGCACGACGAATGCCTTTCTTTTGTCACCGCCGGGCAGCAAGGTGCTTCGGTCGCAGGCCGTGAGGGACGGAATTGATCGGAACCTATCGCAAGCTGTTCTCGTTGTTCGACCCGGTCGAGCGGCGCAGGTTCTGGGTTCTGACCGGCGTCATGCTGCTGGTCGCTGCGGCCGAGATCGCGGGAATCTCCTCGGTGCTGATGCTGCTGAATGTCCTCTCGGCGCCGGAGACGATTCACAGCAGCCGGACGCTGTCCACCTTGCAGCGGGTTTCGGGTCTGGAAAGCGACTTCAGCTTTCAGGTCGGACTGGCGGCTGCGGCGCTGCTGGTGGTGATGATCGGCCTGGCGATCAAGGCGCTTGGGACCTATGCGACGATCCGCTTTTCGACGATGCGGGGCTATACGATCTCGTCCCGGTTGCTGGCGGCCTACCTGAGCCAGCCCTACCCGTGGTTTCTGCAACGCAACAGCGCCGAGCTGGAAAAGAACGTGCTGAACGAGGTCGACGGCCTGGTCAGCCGGGTCATCCTGCCCTGTCTGCGGCTGGTGTCGAACAGTCTTCTGGTGTTGGCGATCCTGGGCTTCCTGCTGCTGGTGGACCCGCTGGTCACGCTGTTTTCCGGCGGTGTGCTGGGCCTTGGCTACGGTCTGATCTACCTGCGGTTCCGCGGGCGGTTGCACCGGCTGGGCCAGGAGATGATGGACGCCTTCGAGAACCGCTTCCTTGTCGCGCAGGAGGCGACCGGCGGGATCAAGGACGTCAAGGTGATGGGCCTGGAAGCGACCTATGTGCGCAGCTATTCGGCCGCCGCACAGAAGGCTGCGCAGTCGGGCGCGACGATGGGGGTGATGCAGGAACTGCCGCGCTTCGTGCTGGAGGCGATCACCTTCGGGACCATGCTGGCGCTGATCCTGCTGCTTCTGGTGAAAAGCGGCGGCAATGTCACCGACATCGTGCCGACGCTGGGGGTCATCGCCTTTTCGACCATGCGGCTGCTGCCTTCGTTGCAGCAGATCTATCACTCGCTGGTATCGGTGCGTGGCGCAACGGCGATCCTGGATGCGATCGTGGCGGATTTCGCCTCGACGCCGCCGCTGCCCCTGGCGGATGCCACCCGGACCGAGCCGCTGCGGCTGGAGCGGAAGCTGGAGCTGTCCGGGGTGAGCTTTGCCTATGCCGAGGCCGACAAGCCCACGCTGCGGGGGGTCGATCTGGTGATCCCGGCGCGGACGACGGTGGGGATCGTCGGCGGAACGGGGGCGGGCAAGACGACGCTGGTCGACCTGATCCTGGGGCTTCTGACCCCGGACGATGGCGAGATCCGGGTGGATGGGCAGAAGATCACGCCGGACAATCTGCGCGCCTGGCAGGGGACGCTGGGTTATGTGCCGCAGACGATCTTCCTGACCGACGACACGATCGCGTCGAATATCGCCTTCGGGGTGCCGAAGGACGAGATCGACCTGCCCGCGGTCGAGCGCGCGGCACGGATCGCGGCCTTGCACGATTTTGTCGTGTCGGACCTGCCGCAGGGCTATGATACCTTCGTCGGCGAACGCGGCGTGCGGCTTTCGGGCGGCCAGCGGCAACGGATCGGGATTGCCCGCGCGCTGTACCGCAACCCGACGCTGCTTATCATGGACGAGGCGACATCTGCCCTGGACAACATCACCGAGAGAGTGGTCATGGAGGCCGTCGACCGCATCCGCGCCGACAAGACGATCATCCTGATCGCCCACCGGCTGACGACCGTGAAGACCTGCGACACGATCTTCCTGATGGACCGGGGCAGGCTTCTGGCGCAGGGCAGCTATGATGAACTGCTTGCCGGGAATGCCGTTTTCCGGCGAATGGTCGCAGGGGGCGAAGAAGCCCATGCCACGACATGAACGAGAGTGTCCCGACCTCAAGCCCGCACCTTGCGCGGGCCCCGACCAAGCAAAGCCCCGTGAGCATCAGACTGAGAGGTAATCATGTCCGTTAGCACTCTGCCGATCGATCCCGAAACGCTGCTGATCGACGCCGACGGCGCGCGCGAGTTCGGCAAGGCCGCTGCCGAAGCCTACCGGGCGAAGAAGCCCTATCCCTATGGCTGTTTCGACAATTTCATGCCGCCCGAGATCCTGGACCGTGTGCGCGAAGAGCTGCGGGACCTGCCTGCGGCGGAAAGTTTCTTCAACCGGCCGCAGGAAAAGCTGAAGGCCGCCTACATGCCGGAAAGGCTGGGGCCCTATACCCGGGCGCTGTTCCATTCGCTGAACTCCAAGGGCTTCCTGGCCTTCCTGGAAGAGCTGACCGGCATCGACGGGCTGATCCCTGACCCCTATTACGCGGGCGGCGGCATCCATGTGGTGTCGAACGGCGGGCATCTGGACATCCACGCCGACTTCAACCGGCAGGGCAAGCTGAACCTGGAACGGCGGCTGAACGTGCTGATCTACCTGAACAAGGACTGGAAGGAAGAATACGGCGGGTCGTTCGAGGTCTGGAATGAGGACATGACCGCCAAGGTCGCCGGTTTCGTGCCGCTGTTCAACCGGATGTGCTGCTTCAACACCGGGTCCAACACCTGGCATGGCAACCCCGAGCCGGTGAACCATCCCGACAAGGAACCGCGGATGTCGATCGCGCTGTATTATTACACCGCGACCTGGGATTCGACGAAGGTGGCGCATTCGACGCTGTTCAAGCCGCGCCCCGGCACGAAGGACCAGGCCGACCGGCTGGAGCAGCGGCATCGGCTGATGCAGGACTTCTTGCCGCCGGTGATCTATCGTCGGCTGGGGCACCGCCTGCGCAAGCTGGGGATCTGAGGCAGCCTAGCCCTGCGGGCGGCAGATCGGGGCAAGGAAGGCCGCGACCTGGCGCGCGATGACCTTGGGGGCGAAGCGCGCCGCAACATCGGTTTGCGCGGCCTGGCCGAGACGCAGGGCAAGCGCGGGGTCGTGCAAGAGCCGCAGGCAGGCCTCGGTCATGGCCTGCGGGTCTTCGGGCGGGACCAGGAGCCCGGTTTCGGCATCGCGCAGGATTTCGGCGCAGCCGCCGACCCGGGTACTGACCACCGCAGAGCCTGCAACCATCGCCTCGATCAGGGCGACGCCGAAGGTTTCGTAGCGCGAGGCGATGAGCGTGATCGGGTGGTGACGGCGCAGGTCGGCCACCTCGGCGCGGGTATTCTGCCCCAGAACGTCGATGCGGTCGCGGACGGCGGCGGGCAGGGCGGCCAGAGCCTGCGGCAGATGGAGGACCGAGCCATCGGGACGGCGGATGCCCTGGTCGGGGCCGACCAGGGTCAGGCGGCAGTTTGGGTGCTGTCCGGCGATCCGGGTGAAGCTGTCCAGCACGATGTCGGCGCCCTTGATGCGGTCGAAGCGCCCGACGAACAACAGGCGCGGCGCGGATGACCGGGCGGCGGGATCTTGCGGTGCTCCGAGAGTCACCGGATTGCCGATGACGGCGGTGGGCACGTCGGGCAGGCCCCATTCCTGCCGCGTCTGTTCCAGAACCGCGCGCGAGGGCGAGATGATCCCGTCGGCCCGGGCAAGGCCCGCGGCCTCCCAGGTTTCGCGGCGGGCATCGGGGCCGCGGCGCGGGCGTCCGGGGAGGGCGCGGTGCAACCATTGCGGCCCGTGCAGGGTGGCCACGACCGGGATCGGCACGGCGCGGCGCAGGTCTCCGGCCCAGCCGAAACTTTCCTCCATCACCAGCACCTCTATGCCGTTCTCTGCGATGGCTTGGCGCGTGGCGGCGATCAGTTGGGCGACGATCATGCGGCGGATCATCCGGTCGGGCATCACCCGGAACAGGGCCCGGTCGAGGAGCGGCATCGGCCGCGCTGGCAGCGCGATGACGCGGGGGTCCTGATGCGGGGCGTCGATCCGGTGCGCGATGATGGTGATCTGATGGCCGATCGCCTCGAGTCCTGCGGCAAGGGGGGCGACGGCCGAGGCTATGCCGTTCGCCGCAGTGGTCCCGGGCCAGGCCGGAGTGACCAGCCCGATGCGCAACCCGCCGACCGGGGCTGACACGCTCACCTCAGCGCGCCCTGCTGGCCAGACCGTTTCCGGCGCCCCTGGGCGGCTGGCGTCGTTTCCGGCATCAGCCAGCTGGCGCGGTATTCGCCCGACCCGGCCATCGCCGCCCCGTCAGAACCGGCGCTGTCGCTGGCAGATCGGAAGACGGCAATGCCTGCGACCGCGCCTGCGGTGAGCCAGACGTAGTTGACAAGCCCCGCGTTCGGCAGGAGGTCGATCAGCATCGCCGCCAGAACGACGGTCAGCCCCGGCGTGATCCATGAGGGGCCGGTGATCTTGCGGCGCAGCGCATACAGCAGGATCGGCACCGTCAGAAGGCCGAAGCGCCCGATATAGCCGAGCCAGCCGTAGACGCCGATGAAGATCAGCCAGATTCCATCGGTGATGCTGGTCATCCGGCCGGTCGCCGGGTCGAAGATCGCGTTCCGGCCCCAGCTGCCCCAGCCGGCGATCGGCTTGAGGTTTGCCCGGTCCAGGAGCGCGTCTTCGTTGTCGAGCCGGAACTTCAGCGAGGCAGCGCGTTCCTCGCTGACCATCAGCGCCAGTTCATGGGCGGTGTTGACCGGGATCAGGCCCGCGCCGCGCAGCATGGGGTAAAGCATCACGATCACGGCGATCCCCAGGGCCAGCGCCACCTGGAGCCTGCGTCCGAGGAACAGCACGATCAGCGCCGAGGGAATGGCGATGACGAAGGCGCCAAGGCTTTTCGACAGGTAGAGAACCCCGATCAGCCAGAGCATCGCCACGAACCAGCCATAGGCGGTGCGACCTTCGCGGCGGGCCTCCTTGTAAAGGACCGCCGAGGCGATGATCGCGATGCAGAAGAAGATGCCGACCATCAGGCCGTGGTTCAGGAAGACGACGGGCCGGAAGCCTCCGGCGCGAATGTGCTGGACGAAGTCCGACGGGAAGAAGCCGTAGACCCAGGTGTGCAACTGGGGCGAGAGGCGCACCTCGATCAGGGCGGGGATGGTGTAGGCGAGGCCGCCGAAGGCGAAGGCCTCCAGAAGCGCGCGGTGGCCGGCCTGGCTGTTGAGGTAGCGCAGGCCAAGCCAGAACGGGATCAGCGCGACGAGGATCACCGAAATCAGGCCCCAGGCATCGTAAAGCCGCAGTCCGGGCAGGAAGACGCGGCCGTCGATGATGGGCTGGGTGTTCTGCAGGACGGTCAGCACCGGGGTGACGACGACCAGAAGCAGCAGGATGACCAGGACCTGTCTGCCGGTCCGGGAGGCGGCGTCCATCGGCGCAGTTCTGCGCGGTGCCATCAGCAGGCACAACAGGAGCGCCGAGACCGCCGGCACGAGCGCCCTGTCGATCGCCGGGATCATCGGGAACTTGATCGCGGTTTCCGACGGCAACAGGAGATGTCCGCCGATGATCGTCCAGACCAGCGCGCGTTCCAGCGACAGGACGCGGAACAGCACCACGGCGGCCAGCGGCGAGGCGAACAGGACCAGATAGGCAAAGATATTCGGCATCAGGACCCGTCCGGGCTTCTGGGTGGTTTCTTGTAGCCGCTCTGGCGCGCAAGGAAAATGCCAAGTCGTCGCGCGGGGCGGGAAGGGGACGGATTTCTCGTGACCGCCGCCCTTGGAAGCGCTTGGGTTTTGTGCATTCTGGCGGGATGAAAGCCGCAAGACCCGGATGTGCCGCGTGACCGACCTGCCGCCTGGACCCAGGGGCCTTGGGGCCGTGGTCATCGGCCGCAACGAAGGCGCGCGGCTGGTGGCCTGCCTGGCGTCCTTCCCTGCCTCGGTGCGACCGCTGGTCTATGTCGATTCGGGCTCGACCGACGGCAGCGTGGCGGCGGCGCGGGCAGCGGGCGCCGAGGTGGTGGCGCTGGACATGTCGGTGCCCTTCACCGCGGCACGGGCGCGCAACGAGGGGTTCGCGCGGCTGATGCAGCTTGGCGCGCCGGAGTTCGTGCAGTTCGTCGACGGCGACTGCGTGTTGCAGCCGGGATGGTTGCCCGCGGCCGAGGCGTTCCTGCGGGCGCACCCGGAGGTGGGTGTGGTCTGCGGGCGCAGGCGGGAGATCCGGCCCGAGGTGTCGATCTGGAACCGGCTCTGCGACGCGGAATGGGATACTCCGGTCGGGCGGGCCCTGGCCTGCGGCGGGGATGCGCTGATGCGGGTGGCGGCGGTGCAGGCGGTGGGGGGCTATGACCCGGCGCTGATTGCGGGCGAGGAGCCGGAGCTTTGCGTGCGGCTGCGGGCGGCGGGCTGGCAGGTCTGGCGGATCGACGAGGAGATGACGCTGCACGACGCGGCGATGACCCGGATCGGCCAGTGGTGGAAGCGGACGCGGCGCGGGGGGCATGCCTTTGCCGAAGGGGCTGCGCTGCATGGCGCCCCGCCCGAGCGGCACTGGGTGGCCGAGACGCGGCGGGCGGTCCTGTGGGGGGCGGTCCTGCCGCTGGTCACGCTGATTGGGGCGCTGGTCAGCCCCTGGGCGCTGCTGTTGCTGCTGCTGTATCCCCTTCAGATGCTGCGGCTGGCCCGTCGCCACGGCTGGGAACGCGGAGTGTTCATGGTGCTGGCCAAGGTGCCCGAGGCGGTTGGGGTGTTGCAGTACTGGATGAACCGGCTGCGGCGACGGAAGGCCGGGTTGATCGAGTACAAATAGCGGCGGCGGTCAGGGGCGCAGCTTGCCGTTCGGGCCGCCGTTGCGGAAAAGCTCGGCCAGCCAGGCGCCTTCGCGGGTGATGTCATGTTCGCGTTCGACCGCCCTGCGCCCGGCCTCGCCCATCCGGGCCGAGAGGTCGGGGTCGGACATCAGGCGCGCCATGCGGTCGGCCAGTGTCGGCACGTCGCCGGGGGGAACGGTGAAGCCGGTCACGCCGTCCTCCACCAGTTCCTGCACGCCCGCGACGCGGCTGGCCACGACGGGAATGCGGGAGGCCAGCGCCTCCATGTAGACCACGGGCAGTCCCTCGGCGAAGGAGGGCAGGACCAGCATGTCGGAATTGGCCAGAAGGTCCGCGACCTGCGGCTGGGTCAGGAAGCCCGCGAAATGGACGGCGTTTGCGATGCCAAGCGCCTTGGCCCGGGCTTCGGCGGCGGCGCGGGCGGGGCCGTCGCCGGCCAGGGTCAGGGTCGCGTCAGGGTGGGTTTTCAGGACCGTTGCCATCGCCTCGATCAGCAGAAGCGCGCCCTTGACCGGGTCGAGACGGCCGACAAAGGCGACGCGTTTGCCGAAGGTGGGGGCTTCGCGGCGGTAAAGCGCGGGGTCGAGGCCGCAATGGACGATGGCGATCTTCGACCAGTGGACGGGGTCGGAGAACAGCATCAGCTGCGAGCGGCAGAAATGGGTGATGGCGACGACGAACTGCGCGCGGGCGATCTTTTCCGGCAGCGACCAGCGGTCGACCTCGAAGAAGATGGCGGGGCCGTGTTCGGTGAAGCTGAAGGGGATGTCGGCGAGTTTCGCGGCGAGGACGGCGACCGAACAGCTGGAATTGCCGAAATGGTTGTGCAGGTGGCGGACGTTCTGCGCGCGGAGGTGATCGGCAAGGACCCCGGCCTCGAGAAAGTAGAAGAGCTGCCAGAGGAAGGCCTTGAGGCCGGGGGAGCGCATGCGGATGGCCAGCGCGAAGGTGGAAAACCAGATGCCCGGTGCGCGAATGAGCGCGCGGCCATGCGCCTTGAGGAGGCGCAGCGGGTTCTTCGCGGCGGCGATGACATAGAAGGTCTCGGCCCGGGCCTGTTGTTCCTCGGCCCCCTTGAACTCGGAGGCCGGGGGGCGGCGGATCGAGCAGGTGATGACGGGGACCCCGGCAGCGCGGACGGCCTGCACTTCGCGCAGGATGAAGGTGTGCGAGACCTTGGGGTAGTCGCCGGTCAGATAGGCGACGGGCTGGGGGGCGGGGGTCTGGGTCATGCCGGGTGTTTACCGCGCAAGTTTGCGCCGCCACCAGAAGAGCTTGCCCGCCCCTCCCCAGGCGGCAAGCTGGAACCGGGTGGAGCGGCTGGGGGAAAAGGGGCGGGTCAGAAGGGCGGCGAGGCCGTGCCCTGCAAGTTGCGCCGCGCCGACCGCCATCCAGAGCGCCACGCGGGCGGCACCGCGCAGCCCGCCGTGGCCGCTTTCGACCAGGCAGCGGAGTTGACCGTCGGAGTATCGGCGGGCGCGGAGGAAGGACAGGCTGGCGCGGGAGGCGGGGACGATTTCGTGAACGAGTGCGCCGGGGCACCAGAGCATCGGGATGCGGTGGTCGTCGACGAGGTGGCGGAAGAGCCAGACGTCCTCTCCGCCACGGTCGAAGGCGGGGTCGAAGGGCGGATCGACGAGCGCGAGGGTTTCGCGCGCGAACATGGAATTGCCCGAGCCGAGATAGGCGCGCAGGTGCTGAACCTCGGCCCCGTCGGCGGCGGGCAGGCGTCGGCTGAAGAGGCGGTCGAGGGGGCCGCGCAAGGGGGCGGGCGGGTCGGTCTGGAACCGGGGTTCGACCGCGCCGAAGGCGGCCTGCGCGCCGTGTCTTGCGGCCTCGGCGAAGGCGGCGAGCCAGCCGGGGGCGGGGGTTTCGTCGTCGTCGAGGAAGATGATGTGGGTCCCTGTCGCCTCGGCCACGCCGCGGTTGCGGGCGCGGGCGACTCCGGTCCGGGGTTCGTGGATGTAGCGCACAAATCCGGGGGCCGATGCGGCGGCGGTTCGGGCGGACGCTTCGGGGGAATTGTCGATCAGGAGGAGTTCGACGGGTTCGGGGATCGAGGCGCGTTCTTCGGCGACGGCGGCGAAGAGGGCGGGCAGCAGAGACTCACGCCGGAAGGTCGGGACAATGATTGAAAGCGACACCGGCAACAATGCGGCTTTGGGCGCGGGATCGTTCCCCGGACTGAATGTCTCTTGCGCGAATGCCACGAAAAAGCCCTGCCAAACCCTGTATGTCGCAGACTATCGTCTTGACGGCGAATGAACAATCGCCTGTCAGTCAGCAGCGGTGCCAGAGCTGTGTGGCGACAGGATGGCAAGGGATAGAGTTGTGGCGGGTGATCTGGCTGTTTCCGGAGATGTGCGATTGGATCCGATGACATTGGTCAATTTTCCGACCGAAGCGGCGCTTCTGGCCGATATGGAGGCCCGTCTGGCGCAGGGGCGCGGCTTTGCGGTGGCAACGCTGAACCTGGACCATGTGGTGAAGCTGCGGCGGAACCCGGCGTTTCTGGCGGCCTACCGGGCGCATACCCATGTGGTCGCGGATGGCAACCCCATCGTCTGGATGGCGCGGCTGTCGGGGCGGGGCGACGTGGCGCTGGTGCCGGGGTCGGAACTGATCGCTCCGGTTGCGGCGATGGCAGCGAGGATTGGCGCGCCGCTGGCGTTTCTGGGGTCGACCGAGCCGGTTTTGCAGGCGGCGGCGGCACAGTTGAAGGCGGATCATCCGGGGCTGGAGGTCGCCGCTTGCCTTGCGCCGCCCTTCGGGTTCGATCCGGCGAGTGCGGCGGCGGATGCGCTCTTGGATCAGGTCGCGGCCTCGGGCGCGCGGATCTGTCTGTTGGCGCTTGGCGCACCGAAGCAGGAGCTTCTGGCAGCGCGGGGGCTGGCGCGGCATCCGGGGCTGGGGTTCCTGTCCATCGGGGCGGGACTGGATTTCATCGCGGGGCACCAGACGCGGGCGCCGGTCTGGGTGCGCCGAATCGCGATGGAGTGGCTGTGGCGGATGCTGTCGAACCCGCGGCGGCTGGCCAGACGCTATCTGGACTGTGCGCTGGTTCTGCCCTCGATGACGGTGACGGCGCTGAAGACGCGGAACGGGGGGGCGGGGAAATGAGCGACGGCCCGACGGTCCTGACCGTGATTCTGAACTGGCGGACAGCCGACATGACCCTGCGTGCGGCCGAATTTGCCGAACGCGCGATGGAGGGGATCGCGGGGGGGATCGTCGTCGTCGACAACGATTCCGGCGACGGATCGTTCGAGAAGATGAGCGAGGCGCTGAAGGACCACCCCCGGGTCCGCGTGGTGCAGTCGGGCCGCAACGGCGGGTTCGGTGCGGGCAACAACGTTGGCATCCGGCTGGGTCTGCCGGGGGGGGTGCGGCCGGACTATGTCTACATCCTGAACTCGGACGCCTTTCCGGCCCCGGATGCGATCCGGCAGCTGCTGGACCATCTGGAGGCGCATCCCGGGGTCGGGATCGCCGGCAGTTACATCCACGGCTCGGACGGTGAGCCGCATGTGACCTGTTTCCGCTTCCCCTCGGTCGCGTCGGAGCTGGAGGGGGCGGCGCGGACCGGGCCGATCTCGCGCCTGCTGCGGCACAAGTCGGTGGCCATCGGGGTCCCCGAGGCGACGGGTCCGGTGGACTGGCTGGCGGGGGCCAGCATGATGCTGCGGGACGAGGTGATCCGCACGGTCGGCGATTTCGACGAGACCTTCTTCCTGTATTTCGAGGAAACCGATCTTTGCCGCCGCGCGGCCGAAGCCGGCTGGCCCACGCATTTCGTGAAGGAAAGCCGGGTGGAGCATATCGGCTCGGTCTCGACCGGGATGAAGACGTGGAAGCGGGTGCCGGGCTACTGGTTCGACAGCCGCTGGCACTATTTCCGCAAGGCGGGAGGCACCTCGCGCGTGGTGGCGGCGACGCTGGCGCATGTCACGGGCGGGCTGATCCTGCGGGCGCGGCGGCTGGTGCAGCCGTCGATCCCTCCCGGCCCGCCGCATTTCCTGCGCGACCTGGTCGGGCATGCCCTGCGAAGCCTGGTCAGAAAGTAGAGTTTTTTCGCGCCAGCTGGGTGTCTCCGGGCGAAGAATGCTTATTTCTGAATAAGCCATTTTCAAACGAACGGGACCTTTCGCATGGACGATCCTGTAGACACGCCGCGTTGTCCGATTTGCGCGACACCGGCGGCAGAGTTGACGCCCTGGTTGGACATTCCGATTGATGTGAAGACGGGGCAGGCGATCAGCTCGGGCGGGCTGGTGTGGTGCCGGGCCTGCGATGTCGGGCTGATGCGCCGGGAACTGACGCCCGAGGAAGTGCGGGTCAGCTACGACATGGCGGCCTATTACACGCATGGCCAGTCGCATTTCCCCGAGGTGGCCGCCGGGCCGGTGGACCGGGTGCTGGTCAAGCTGGCCTGGCTGACGGATCAGGGCCGGATGATGGATGCCGCCCGGCTGCAGGCGCTGCAACCCGAGGCCCGGCGCGTGTTGGACATCGGCTGCGGCGGGGGGGATTTCGTCGCGACGCTGGCTGCGCCCGGGAGGGAGCTGTTCGGCGTCGATCCCGACCCAAAGGCGCGAGAGGTCGCGGCAGGCCGGGGTGTCACGGTCGAGGCGGGCACGGCCGAGGCGATCCCGCCCTCGGTGAGGGAGCAGAGGTTCGACCTGATCCTGATGACCCATGTGCTGGAGCATTGCGCCGATCCGGGGCGCGCCTTGCGCAATGTGCACGGGCTGCTGGCGCCGGGGGGCGGGTTCTACTGCGAGGTGCCGAATTGCGCGGCACTGCATTTCCAGACCTATGCCGAGATCTCAGAAATGCTGGACGTGCCGCGGCACCTGAAGTTCTTCACGCCGCAATCGCTGCGCCGGTTGATGGAAGAAGCCGGGTTCGAGATCGTGGAGGAAGTGCACCATGGCCGGACGCGGCATTTCTCGCCCGGGTGGCGGGCCTGGGAGAACCAGGTGCACCGGCGCTTGCGGGACAATGGGGGAGGCAAGGTGACACCGCGCCGAACGCTCGGCCGCGATCTGGCGCTGCTGGCACGGTCGGCCTTTGCGCCGCCGGATCGGAAGTACGATTGCATCGGGCTGTTCGCCCGAGCCAGGAGGCCCTGGGTCAGGGCCGGAACAGGAAGTCCCGGCTGAGCGCGACGAAAAGTCTGGGCGATTCCGCACGACCGTCTGCATCGTGGCGCACGGTGTAGCCCATGCCGCCCGACAGGCTCCAGTCGGCGGTCAGCCTATGGCTTACGCCCGCGTCGAACGAGACCTGTTCGATCCGTTCCGACGCCGAATCGCTGTTTTCGTAGGTGGCGCCGAACAGGACAGATGTGGTGTCGTTCAGAGTCTTCGCCCAGGTCAGGCTGAAGATCGAATCGGTGACGCCTTCGTCAGTGTCGGCGTCATAGCTGACGCGGCGTTCGGCGGTCACGCCGATGCTGCCATCCGGCAGGGCGCGGGTCCATTCCAGCGATCCGATCAGATCGGTGCCCGTCCGGTCGCCATGGGTCACCCCCAGGCGGGCCGAGAGGGTGTCACGCCGGGCTTCCAGCGCGCGGCCGATCTCGAACGTCTGGCGCTGGCCTTCGTCGGCATCGGTCGTGACGCCGAGGAGGGCATAGGCCGTGCCGACCGGCATGTCGTAGGACAGCCGGACGCTGGCATCGGGGCCGGTGTCCCGGTCAATGACGCCGCCGTCTTCGGTTTCGGTTTCGGTGTAGCCGAGTTCGACCGACAGATCCGTCCGTTCCGACAGCGAATAGTCGAGCCCGGCGAAGACGGTGGTGGCATCCGTGGTGGTGGTGCCGAGATCGTCTTCCTCGCGGTGGCGATAGCGCAGGCCGACACGGCCGGTTGCCACTTCGGAAAAATGCAGGATCGCGGCCACGTCACCGCGCCATTCGGTGGTGTCGACCAGATCGGGGTCGATGGTGTCCTGATATCTGGTCTGGTCGTAGGCGACGCCGAGGGCGAGGCCGACGCCGGAAGTGCGGCCTGTTTCCAGCCGCGCCGACAGGGACAGATCGCTGCGGGAGCCGACGGCGCCGACATCGCCGAGATCGTCGCCAAAGGCATCGGCATCGTCGGTGCGGAATTCGGCAGCCAGATCCAGCACGGCAGCGGGAACCTCGCGGTGGTAGCCGAAGGTCAGCGCGGTGCGACCGAAGTCGATCTCGCTGCCGTCGTCGGTATTCTGAGCGATCACCCCGCCGGTCACATCGAAGGTCAGCCGGTCGATGGTGGTTTCACTGGACAGGCCGAAGGACAGCAGCGTGGCATTGGCGACTTCGGTCCCCTCCGCCGGGACGGAGAGGCCGGAATTGCGAGTGATCTCCAGCCGGTTCTCGATCCCGAACCGCAGCAAGAGGCCACCCTCCTGCGCACGGCTTGCGCCGGGCACAAGAGCCGCGCCAAGGGCGCAGACCCCTCCGATCAGGTGGCCGGTATGGCGCATTCCGAATTACTCGAACAGTTTGCGCTGCGGGATGACGATGACGTCGCCTTTCACCAGGCGCGTGGTGCCGCCAGCCGAGGCGCCGCGCTCGATGGCGTCGAGGTCAAGCCTGTAGACCTGCTCGTTGCCGGACTTGTCGACGCGGCGGAGCTGGATGCGTTTCTTCGCGCCGAAGGGCGATACGCCGCCGGCCTGTGCGATCGCCTGCAGCAGGGTGGTGCCGGGCGAAACCTCGATCTTGCCGGGGCTGTTCGCGGCGCCGAGGATGTAGATGTCGATGGTGCGCGCTGCGGCCGCGGTGCCGGCAGGACGTTCGGCAAGGGCGCTGAGCGTCACGAAGACCGTCGGGGTGGACGCGAAGCCCGGAGCGAGGCGACGGACAAGGTCGGCCTGGACTTCGGCGATGCTGCGTCCGGCGACGCGGACCGTGCCCGCGACCGGCAGCGAGATCTGGCCGTCGGGCAGCACGATCGCGCTGCGGTTCAGCGTTGCGTCCTCGAGAACCTCGATCTGCAGCACGTCGCCGGGGCGGATGCGGTAGTCCTGGGCAGCGGCTGTCAGGGCCAGGATCGGCAAGAGGAACAGGGCGGCGACGAGACGGCGAAGGATGAACATCGAAAACTCTCCATAGCGGCCCGCAAAATCCGGGTGAGCTGCATTCAGGGCAGGATATTTGGCCTGACGCCGATCGGAAAGGGGAATTCCACCCGAACCGGCTTCCTGATGGCCCGCAGGACCCTGGAAGACCACCATTGCCGCCCGTGGTGGCGGATATGCAACATCACGCGGTGAAGCCGGACAAGCCCAAGTTGTGAACGACAGAATCGGTCGTCTCTTGCATCAGCCGCGCGACCTGAGGCTCGGGGGCGGTTGCCGGGGTGCCATCGGCGCGGAGAAGGGCATGGGGCAGGCCCACCGGGCTTTGCTGATAGAGCACCGCATGGTGGACCAATGCCACGAGGTAGTTGCCGATGTCGTTGAGGTGGATGACGTCCAGCGTGCCATCCTCGGCCCGGGAAAAGAGGTCGGTCCGGTCGCGGACATTGCCGAGGCCGCCCTGCGCCTCGACCGCGCGGACGAAGGCGGCAAGGACCTGGCCCGCCGGGATCAGGAATATCTGCGCCCCCTGGGGCAGGCGTTTCAGCGCGGGGCCGAGGACACGCGAGAGCCAGTAGCGGTCGTGGTCGGCGTCCAGCCGTTCCAGCCAGCCTTCTGGATCGTCCAGCTGGTGCCAGGTCTCGTAGAGGTAAAGACGCACGTCGGGCCGGGCCTTCAGCGCCTCCATCGCCCATTTTGCGAGGTATTCAGGGCTGTCGTAATAGCGGATCGAGGCGCGGATCTCGACCATCTCGGTCAGGACGATGGCGTCGTAGTCGCCGCTGCGCACGGCCTCGAGCGCGGGGCGAAAGCGGGGATGGGCGTTCTCGGCCTCGAACCCGTTGATCGGCGCGTCGCCCCAGTGGGCCTGCAAGGTGGTGCCCCAGCCCAGCTGGCTGTCGTAGCGGTGCCCCGGGGGAGCAAGCTGGGCCAGCATCGCGGGCATGTCCCGGTTCACCAGGCTGTGGCCAAGGTGAAAGACGGTCAGCGGTCTGTCGGGTTTCGGGACCGATGCCGCCGCAAGCCGCGTCCTGACCGAGGCGGCAGAGGGCGCGCGCGTCAGCTGCCAGTAAAGCCCGCCCGCGCCAAGTGCTGACAGAAGGCCGCCGAGGATCGCCGTGCGTCGTGTCATCATCGTCACCGTGCCACCCCTGCCAGTATCAGCCCTTCGACGCGCGCCAACCGCCCCCGCACCCGATCGCCGGTGCGGAAGGCCCCGGCATCGCAGAGGAACTGGGCATCGAACCCGTCCTCGACAAGGGTCACGCGCACGGCGTCGAAGCCGAACATGGCCCGCGCGCCCTGGGCCTGGGCCTTGAAGAGCGCCTCCTTGGCGGCGAAGACGCGGCGGACCTGTCGGCCCGTTTCGCCCGGCGGGAAGGCGGCGCGTTCCTCGGGCGAGGTGAGGGTGGGCCAGAGGTCATCGGGCAGGGGGCTGTCGTGCTCGACATCGACGCCAAGGGGCGCGCCGCGGCGGGCGACGGCGACGGCCAGACCGGCGGCATGGGCGATGGACCCGGCGATGCCGTCAGGCCAGACGGGTGCGCGGTCCGGCCCCATCGGCAGCGCGACGGGGGGCAGGCCAAGGGCCGAAAGCGCCGTGCGGGCGGCCTGTCGTCCGGCGGCAAATTCGGCCAGGCGCGCCGGGACAGCCCCGGCCACGGCCGGACGTTCCGCAGGCCAGAGGTCGCGCGGGTCGGCGGCGGGCAGAGTGCAGAGCGCCACGGCCACATCCGCCGGGAACAATGCGGCCAGCGCCGTCTCGATCCGCTTCAGCCGGGAGGGCTGGGTCATCCCAGCGCCTTCTCCCGCGCTTCGCGCATCGCCCGGCGGCGGGCCATCGCATCCATCCGGCTGTCGGCGGCCGTGTCGCCGGTGGCTGCCGCAGCTGTCGAGGCGGCGGGGGGCGCGGCTGCGGCGATGGACTGGACGGGCGTCGGCACCACGGTGATCGATTTGCCCAGATGCGCCGCCAGCGCCGAGACGACGGGGAAGCGGAAGATGTCGGTGATCGCCAGCCGGTCGGAGTTGAGCGCCACCTTCATCTCGCGGTGGGCCTGCACGGCCAAGAGCGAATGGCCGCCGAGGGTGAAGAAGTTGTCGGACCGGCCGACCTGCGGCACGCCAAGGACGCGGGCCCAGACCGCGGCGATGGCCTCTTCGAGGTTGCCCGCAACGGTGACTGCGGGCGCCGCGGCGGGTGTCGGAGAGGGCGCAGTCGCGGCCAGGGGCTCGGGTGTGGCGGCGGCGGTGGCGGGGGACGCCGCGAAGGGCGCGGGCAGCGCCTTGCGGTCGACCTTGCCGTTCGGGGTGAGCGGGAAGGCGTCGAGCTTCACGATATGGGCGGGCACCATGACCTCGGGCAGGTGTTCCGCAAGGGTCGCTTTCAGGGCGGCGGCATCGACCGGGCCAGCGGCGGTGACATAGGCCACCAGACGGACATCCCCGGGCTGATCCTCGCGCGCGACGACGACGGCCTGGCGGATGCCCGGCGCGGCTTCGAGCGCGGTCTCGATCTCGCCCAGTTCGATCCGGTGGCCGCGGATCTTGACCTGGAAGTCGGCGCGGCCGAGGTAATCGAGCTTGCCGTCGGCACGTTTGCGGACAAGGTCGCCCGTGCGGTACATCCGGCCATGGCCTGCGAAGGGGTCGGGGCGGAAGCGCTCGGCGGTCAGGTCGGGGCGCTGGAAATAGCCGTGCGCGACACCTTCGCCGCCGATCCAGAGTTCGCCCTCCTGGCCATCCGCGACCGGGGCCTGGGTGTCGTCCAGCACATAAAGCGCGGTGTTCGCAATGGGTTGGCCGATGTTGACCACGCCATCCTCGCCGGTCGTCGCCTCGACCGAGGACCAGATCGTCGTCTCGGTCGGGCCATACATGTTCAGGACCGGCGCGCCGATCAGGCCGGAGAGATCGCCGGCCAGACGGCCCATCAGCGCCTCGCCCCCGACAAGCATCCGCTTCAGCCGTTTCAGCGCAGCGCGGGCGCCGTCGTCTTCGGCCAGCATCCGCGCCATCGACGGGGTGCATTGCAGATGTGTGACGGCATGGCGGTGGATCAGGCCCGCCATCGAATCGTCGTCCCCGGCCCCGGAATTGGTGATGCGCAGCACCTCGGCCACATGCCGCAGCCCCTCGAGCACCACAGTCGTCGGGATGCCGTAGTCGATCAGGCAGGCGACTTCGTCGACGTCGATGGCCTTGAGCCCCTCGACCCGTTTCACGGCGTCGTCCACGGTGCCGAACAGGCCGGAGTCGTCGAAATAGCGCTGGAAGGCGAAGTCGAGGATGGCTTCCAGTTCATCGGGGGCAAGCGACCCGAGGTCGATGTCCATCGGATTGGCCAGACCTTGCGGCTTCTTGAAGGCCGGGAAAGCCCAGGCGTATTGCTTGATGAGACCCGCCGCCGAGCGGAGGTAGCTTTTCATCGGTTCACGCGCGATGTTGCGCGCGGTTTCCCGGTCTTCGGCCAGGAAGGTGTGCAGCATCAGCGTCACCTTGAAGCGGGACGGGTCATGCCCCGCCTCGGCCAGTGCGGCGCGGTAGAGTTTCACCTTCTCTGCAACCTCGGCGATCGACTGGCCCAGGAGGTGGGTCAGCACATGTGCGCCCATCCGGCCCGCCTCGCGCCAGGTTTCGGGGTTGCCGGCGGTGGTCACCCAGGCCTCGACCTCTCTGGAGACCGGGCGCGGCTGGGTCACCACGGCGAAGGGGGTGCCGTCCTTGCGGGGAAACTCCACCGCTTCGCCACGCCAGAGCCTGCGCACGGCCTCGAGGGACTCGAACAGCGCCTGACGGTTCGCGGGGGGTGTGTTCTCGGGCCGCAGGATGAAATCGTCGGGCTGCCAGCCCGAGGCGAAGGCCATCCCGGCGCGACCGTTGGTCAGGTTGTCGATGACCGCCCATTCCTCGGCGATGCGGGCGGGGTGGTGCAGGGGCGCGACGATGGACCCGGCGCGGACGCCGATGTTCCGGGTGATGGCCGCCGCCGCCGCACCCGTGACGGCGGGGTTCGGGTAGGGGCCGCCGAAGGCGTGGAAGTGGCGTTCGGGCGTCCAGATCGCGACAAAGCCGTTCTGGTCGGCGAACCTGGCGCCTTCGAGGAGAAGCTCGTATTTCGAGGGGCCGGGCAGGTCGTCATTGCCCCAGTAGTAGACCGAGAAGTCCATCTTGCGGGGATTGATCGCGCTGTCGCCCGAGGGACGGACGCGGGCGCTTTCGTTAGCGAGGACCACGGTGAAGCCACGGGTCAGGGTCCAGAACAGCTCGAGCACCGAAATGTCGAAGGACAGCGAGGTGACCGCAAGCCAGGTGCCGGGATCGGTGCCCAGCACGTCATCCATCCCCGCGAAGAAGTTCATCACGTTGCGGTGGCCGACCACGACGCCCTTGGGGCGGCCGGTGGAGCCGGAGGTGTAGATCACATAGGCCGGGTCGTCCGCAGTCGGGCCCTCGGCGGGCCGGGTCGTCGCGGCGGTGGCAAGGCGCTGGTCGGTGTCCAGGACAAGGAGCGCGGGGCCTTTGGGCAGCGCCTGGGCGACGGCGCTTTCGGTGACGATGACCGGGCAGCCCGAATCCTCGGCATAAAGGGCCAGGCGATCGGCGGGGTAGGCCGGGTCCATCGGGACATAGGCGGCACCGGCCAACTGGATCCCCAGCGCGCCCGCGACCATGTCGGTGGAGCGGGAGCAGGCGAGACCCACGAGAGCGCCGCGCCGGACGCCCATGCCGCGCAGGGTATTGGCGATGCGGGCGGCGCGGTCGGCGAGTTCGGCGTAGGTGAGGCGGGTATCGCCCGCGATGACGGCGGTCGCCTCGGGCGTGCGGGCGGCCTGGGCCAGGATCGCGCCGGGCAGGGTGATCTGCCGGTCGTAATCGCGGGCCGTCGCGGCCAGCGCACCGGAACAGGCGCGGATTTCCTGTTCCGAGAGCAGGGAGAAGCCGGCCAGATCGGCGTCGGGCGTGGCGGCCATGGCGGACAGAAGCCGGGCGATCCGGTCGGCCAGTCGCGCGGCCTCGGGCGCAGGAAGGCGCGCCGCATCATGCCAGAGGGTCACCGGTCCGGCGGTCGAGATCGTGATGACGCTGCCGGTGAGAGGGGTCGTTCCGTCAGAGATGGCAAGGCCCGAAGGGTGCAGGCCGGTCAGTCCGGGCTCACGCAGGGCCAGATCGGCGGCAAGGCCACCTGCGGCCCGGCCCGCGTCAAGCGCGCCTGCGGTGCGGGTTTCGGCGTCGATGACCGATCCCGACGCCTCCAGCCGCACCGGCACCCAGGGGAGCAGGTAGCCCGGGGAGGGGTCGCTGGCCAGGGCCAGTGCGATGTCGCCGCCGGTGCGGCCAAGGGCGCGGATCGCGGCGAGAGCGATCCGGGCGGCAGAGGCGGCCGGACCCGAAAGCGGGATCTGGTGCCAGTCCTGCGGTCCGGTGGCGGCGGCAAGGACAGGATCGGGGCGGAGAAGCAGGCCGCGCAGGCGGACTTCGGCCTCGGCGGTCGGGCTGAGGGCCGCGTCCAGGCGGGCAGCTTCCGCTGCGTCGGGCGAGGCGAGCGAGGCGCCAGCCCGGGCGGTGTCGATGGGCAGGCCCTTGAGACAGCTGAGGTGCGACAGGCGCACCGCGCCTTCGGCACAGGCGACGGTAAGGCTGTCGGCATCGCGCGCCAGCACGGTGCCGGGGGCGGCAGAGCCGGGTACGACCTCGGCCAGACCCACGGCCCAGACCTGACCGGCGGCCTCGATCTTCGGGACCGACAGCGGGTTGCGGTAGCCGCCATGATCCAGCGCGCGGACCTGGCGGGCGACCGCCTCGGCCGGGCGGGTGAAGTCAAGCCGCGCTGCCGCTGCCGGGCGGTCGGCGCGTCGCCAGACCTTGCGCGCGCCCGACGCCTGCGGCTGGCGCGGGTGGCCGCCCGCCTCCAGCGCCGCCATCACTTCGGCAAAGCTGTCGAGGGCGGCGCTGAAGCAGCGGGCGTTCAGGGTGAAGGCGGTGTCGTCGGGTTCGATCTCGAAACGGCGGGTGGCCAGCACCTCGCCCTCGTCGATGCCCTGGGTCATCAGGTGCCAGGTGACGGCGTGGGTCGCCTCACCGTTGAGAAGCGCCCAGACCGGGGCGTTGAGACCGGCATAGCCGGGAAGCGGGCCGTCGTGGAAGTTGACGCCGCCCTGCCGCGCCAGCGCCAGGACCGGGGCGGCCACCAGAGAGAGATTGGCAACCGAGAGCAGCCAGTCCACGCTTAGCCCCTTGGTCCGCTCGACCAGGCCTGCGCCCGGCGCGATGACCCGAAGCCCGGCGCCCGAGGCCCAGGCGGCGACCCTGGGTTCGCGCGTGACGACGGCTGCAAGCTGGTGCCCCTGCTCCAGCCAGCGCTTGCCGCATTCCACCGTCAGACTTTCATTGCCGATCAGAAGGGCGGTCAGGGTCATGTCAGTCTCCGGTCATTCGGCGGCAAGTCTACGGTCGGGGTGGCGGGACTCGCCAGCTTCGGCGGCCTGGATCGCCGCCTTCATCCGTGCGGCAAGAACGCGCACGTTCGGTTCCAGCACCATCGAATCGTGATCGCCCGGCACCTCGACCACGGTCAGCCGGGGCGCATAGGGCGTCCAGAGGTTGTCGTGGAAGACGTATTCCCGGGCCTCCGACACCCAGTTGCCCCCCGTGACCTTGAAGCGGCGGTCCAGGGGCGGGCGGTAGAGGACGACATTGCCGTCCTCCCAGGCCTTCAGATCATAGACGCCGATCGCATGGCGGAAGGCGGCTTCGATGGCGGCGTTGTTGTAGGAGGGCACGGTCGGGTCGGGTTCGTTCGCGGCCCTGGCGCGACGCGATCGTTCCCATTCCCAGCGCCGTTTTGCCCACTGTGCAAGGAATTTCGGACCGCCGGCGCGGATTTCGGCCAGTTTTATCAGGGCCTTGTCCGGCCTGGTCAGGACCGGACGCACCGGGAGCGGCGTGTCGAGGAGGACCATGAGGGCCACCTCCTCCCCTTGGGCGCGCAGCATCCGGCCAATTTCCCAGGCGGTCAGCCCGCCGCCGGAGAAGCCGCCGAGCAGATAGGGGCCCTTCGGCTGCACCTGCCGGATTTCGGCAAGGCAGGAGGCAGCGGCTTCCTCGATGGTCATGTGCGGCTTGTCGTCGCCGAACAGGCCCTTGGCCTGAAGCCCGTAGAACGGGCGATCGGTGCCCAGAAGGCTGGCAAGGTGGCGCAGGTTCAGCACGTTGCCGAACATGCCGGCGACCAGGAAGAACGGGGTCTTCGGCCCGCCTTCGCCCCGGTGCATGGCGACGAGATGGGTGAACTTCGGCCCGGCCGGATCGGCGAGTTGCGTCGGCGCAGGGGCGCTGTCGTCCTGCGGGCCGATGCGGTCGATGATGAGCGCGGCGCAGCGGGCGATGGTCGGGGCCTCGAACAGGACCGAGATCGGGAAATCCACCTTCCACTGCCGCCGGATCATCGCGAACAGGCGCACGGCGATCAGGGAATGGCCGCCGAGGGCGAAGAAGTCGTCCTCGACCCCCACTTCGGACACGCCCAGAAGCTCGGCCCAGAAGGCCGCGAGGGTGCGTTCGACGCTGTTCCTTGGCGCGACATAGGCGCTTTCCAGGTCGGGGCGGGCGAAACCGGGGCCTTCGCTTTCCGCAGCGACGGGGGCGTTGGCCTGTTTCACCAGGGCTTCCAGATCGAGCGAGGAGACAAGGACCTGTGCGCCGTCCGCCGCGATGGCGCGCAGGAAGGCCTCGGCGCCCTCGGCGGGGTGGATGCCGCCGGCAAGCGCCTCGGCAAGGCGCTGTTCGGCCGGAGACTGGGCGCGGTTTTCGTCGTCGCGGATCACTTCGCGCGGGTTCGGGGCGGCGGGTTTGGCCAGCGCCTCCTCGAAGGCGACCTTGCGGAAGGTGATGCCCTCGACCTCGACCAGCACGCGGCCCATGGGGTCGGTGAGGGTCACGTCGAAGCTGGCGGTGTCCTCGGTGGGGGTGCCGGACAGGCGGACCCAGCTGCGGATTTCGGCAGGCAGGGCGCCGTGGACGCGGACAGAGGTCGTGGTGACGGGGGCCCAGACGAAGCCCTCTGCCACCTTCGGCAGCAGGGCGATCCCCCAACCGGTGCCGATGTCGTAAAGCGCGGGGTGCAGCGCGGCGGTCGCGGTATCGGCCACGGCCTGCGGCGGGAGGGAGAGGGTTGCAAGACCTTCGCGGTTGCCCAGCGCCGTCGCGCGCAGGACCTGCCAGCGCGGCCCGAAGGCGATGCGGTCCTCTTGCGCCGAGGGCAGGTTTTCGCCGCCGGGTGCGGTGGCCTTGTCAGGGCAGCGCGCGGCGATGGCAGACAGGTCGATGGTCCCTGCGGGGGTGTCGAGGGGCGTGACCCCCATTTCGGCGGTCAGCGCCCAGCCTTGCGGCTCCAGCGCGCGGGCCTGAAGGCGCTGGGTGCCGTCGCGGCTGCGGGTCAGCGACACGCGCAGGTCACGGGGCAGGTCGGCCTCCAGCCGCAGGGGGCGGAAGACAGTGAGGTCGGTCAGCTGGAAGCCGGGTTTGGCACCCGCTGCGGCAAGGGCTTCTCCTGCGATTTCCGGGTAGGCGGAACCGGGCAGGACGGCGGTGCCGTCAAGAAGCCGGTGGTCGTCCATGACCCAGTGGTTCTTTGTCAGGGTCGCGTGAAAACGGGTTTCATCCTCGGTCTTCTGCATCCGTTCCAGGACCAGTTGCCCGGGCAGCGGGGTGCCCGCGTCCTTGCCCTGGCGGCGGGCGTCGGCGTCGGCGGCCATGCCGATGCCGGACCAGATGCCCCAGTTGATCGCGGTCACGCGGGTGCGGCCGCCGGAGCGGGAACGGGCGAAGGCGTTGAGGTATTCGTTCGCCGCGACGTAATCGGCCTGACCGGCGGGGGTCAGGACGGTGGAGGTCGAGGAGAACAGCACGATCCGGTCGACGCTGCCGTCGGGGAGGAGCGTATCGAGCAGTTTCGTGCCGTGGACCTTGGGCGACAGGACCGCATCGGCAGAGCCGGGGTCCTTGCCGAGAAGGGGGGCGTCATCGACGGTGCCCGCGGCGTGGACGACGCCGTAGATCGGGCCGAACTCGGACCGGACGCGGTCGAAGGCGGCGCGCATGTCCTCGGGGTTGCAGACGTCGGCGGCGACGGCCATCACGCGGCCGAGGCGTTCGAGGCGCGAGAGGACCCCGGCGCGGACCGATCCGGGTTCGGGGACATGGCGGCCGATCAGGGCGACCCTGGCGTGGCGGTCGCGCATCAGGCGCTCGGCCACGGTGACGCCGATCCCGCCGAAGCCGCCGGTGATGACCCAGACCGAGCCTTCGGGAACCTCGGCCGGTTCGGGCAGTTTCGCGGGGACGAGGCGGGTTTCAAGCCTGCGGCTGCCACGAAGGGCGGCAACGGTGTTGGCCGGGGTGGCGAGCATTTCCTCCAGCACCGCCGAGACGGTTTCCGCCGGGATCTTCCTGTCGAGCGTCACGTCCAGCAGGCTGGCCGTGATCCCCGGCAGTTCGCGCGGCAGCACGCGGCCGGGGCCCGCGACGGTGGCTTTCTCGGGGTAGGGCAGGGCTTCCGTGCGGACCTGCGCCGCGCCGGAGGTGACGACGGTCAGATGGGGCAGGGGCTTCAGGCCGATCTCGGCGATGGCCTGGCCGAGGAAGAAGAGGCTCCAGAACCCTTGCTCCAGATTGCGCTGGAAGAAGGAGGAGCCGGGGCGGAAGGTTTCCTTTTCCGTGACCAGCCAGAAATGCGCGATCCGCGCGGGCGACAGGTCGCGCTGGGCGAGGTCGGCGAGAAGGGCGTCATAGCCTTCGCGCCCATGTTCGGGGGCGAGCGTATAGGTGTCGTCCGAGGTGCGGGCGAAGGCGTCGCCGGCGTGGACGGTGATCACGCGGTGGTTCGCGGCTCGCAGGCGCTGGACGGCGGCGCGGGCAAGGCCCGCCTCATCGGCGAAGACGAGCCAGGTGAGGGCAGGCCCGAGTTCGGTTTCCACGTCCACCGGGCAGTCGGCGGGCATCACGCGCCAGCCGATGCGGTAGCCGAAGTCGGTCACGCTGTCGTGGCGTTTCGCGGTCAGGTCGGCCTCGGTCGTGACAGCGGGCTGGCCGCGTTCGACGAAATAGCGGCTGCGCTGGAAGGGGTAGGTCGGCAGGGGGACACGGCGGCGTTTCGCCTCGCCCCAGAGCTGGGTCAGGTCGGGCTCCGCCCCGCAGGCCCAGAGGCGGCCGAGGGTGGCGATGAAGTGGCGGTCGTCGCTGACCGTGTCGTCGGGGTGACGGAGGCTGGCGGGGACCGGCTGGCCGCCCATCGCGCCGTTGGCCTGCGCCAGCGAGGCCATCGCGCGGCCGGGGCCGACCTCCAGATACACGCGGTCGGGCTTCTGGCGGAGCGTCGCCATGCCGTCGGCGAAGCGGACGGTGTTGCGCAGGTGGGCGACCCAGTAGTCGGGGCTGGTGGCCTCCGCGTCCGTGAGGATCCGGCCGGAGCGGTTGGAGATGATCGGGATCTGTGGGGGTGACAGTTGCATCCCGGCCAGATGGGCGCGGAAGGCGGGCAGTATGCTTTCCAGCATCCTGGAATGCGCCGCGATGTCGATGGCGATGCGGGTGGTGTCGATGCCGTCGGCTTTCAGGCGTTCCGCGAGGTCCTTCAACCCTGCATCAGAGCCGGACACGACGGTCAGTTCCGGCGCATTGACCGAGGCGATGTCGAGATCGCCGAGGTAGGGTTTCAGCGCGGCCTCGGAGAGGGGGACCGACAGCATGCCCCCCGCAGGCACGGTGTCGAACAGCTGCCCGCGCAGGCGGACAAGGCCCACGGCGGCCTCCAGCGTCATCACGCCCGCCACGCATGCGGCGGCGTTTTCGCCCATGCTGTGGCCGATCAGGACGGCGGGCTTCACGCCCCAGCTTTCCCACAGCTTCGCCAGCGCCACCTCGACGATCAGGATCAGCGGCAGTTGCTTGGACGGCTGGCGCAGCGCTTCGGCGGCGGCCTGTTCCTGGCCTTTCGCGGGCAGCCAGAGCGCGCGGGTTTCGGCTTCGGCATCGCCCAACGCCGCCAGACCCCGGTCCATCCATTCGGCAAAGACGGGTTCGGTCTCGTAAAGGTCGCGCGCCATGTTGGGGTATTGCGCGCCGCCGCCGGGGAACATGAAGACGACATCGGGGGCATCGCCCAGACGGCGCTGGGTGAAGACGCGGCGGGGATCGCCGGCCTCGAGCATCTGCGCCGCTTCCTCGTGGCTGCCCGCCACCAGCACGCGGCGATGTTCAAAGGCGCGGCGGCCTTCCTTCAGCGTCCACGCCACATCGGCCAGCGGCTGTTCGGGATGCGCGCGGAGGTGGGCGGCGAGGCGGGCCGAGGCTTCGCCAAGGGCCGACTGGCTGCGGGCGGAAAGGGTGAGAAGCTGGAAGGGCCAGTCCGAGGGGTCCGAGGCGGGCAGCGCCGGGGGTTCCTGCACCACGACAAAGGCATTGGTGCCGCCGACGCCCAGCGAGTTGACGCCAGCGCGGCGGGGGCCCATGCGGCGGGGCCAGTCGGAGAGCCGGTCGTTGACCCGGAACGGGCTGTTCTCAAAGTCGATGGCGGGGTTCGGCGATTCAAAGTTGAGGCTGGGCGGCATCTGGCCGTGGTAGAGGCCAAGCGTGGTCTTGATCAGGCTCGCGACCCCGGCGGCCGTGTCGAGGTGGCCGATGTTGGTCTTGACGCTGCCGATCCTGGCGAAGCCTTTCGCGTCGGTGGTGCGGCGGAAGGCCTCGGTCAGGGCGGCGACTTCGATGGGGTCGCCAAGATAGGTGCCGGTGCCGTGGCATTCGACATAGTCGATGGTGTCCGCAGGCGTCCCGGCCACGGCGAGGGCGGTTGCGACGCAGGCGGATTGACCCTCGACGGAAGGAGCCAGATAGCCAGCCTTCGCCGCCCCGTCGTTGTTGACGGCCGAGCCCTTGATGACGCCCCAGATGTGGTCGCCATCGGCCAGCGCGTCCTCCAGCCGGCGCAGAAGGACCGTGCCCGCGCCCGAGCCGAAAACGGTGCCCTGCGCGCGGTGGTCGAAGGCGTGGCAGACGCCGTCGGGCGACAGGACCTCGCCCTCCTTGTAGAGGTAGCCGCGCCCCTGGGGCATGTCGATCGTGACCCCGCCCGCCAGCGCCATGTCGCATTCGCCGTTCAAGAGCGCCTGGATCGCGTAATGCGTGGCGACCAGCGAGGTGGAGCAGGCGGTCTGCAGGCCAAGGCTGGGGCCTTTGAGGTCGAAGACATGGCTGACGCGGGTGGACAGGAAATCCTTGTCGTTGCCCGTGTGGCGCAGAAGGAACATGCCGGTGCTTTCAACCAGCGCGGGGTTCGAGCAGAGGTTGAAGTAGAAGTAGCTGCCCATCCCGCAGCCCGCGAAGACGCCGATCCTGCCCTTGAACCCTTCCGGCATGTGGCCCGCGTTTTCCAGCGCCTCCCAGGCGACCTCCAGGAACTGGCGGTGCTGGGGGTCGAGGATGGCGGCTTCCTTCGGGGAGAAACCGAAGAATTCCGCGTCGAAACGGTCGTAGCCTTCCAGCAGGGCGGCGGCGGGGACGTAATTCGGATTGCGCAGCAGGGCAGGGCTTTCGCCCGAGGCCAGAATCTCTGCCTCGGTCAGGCGGCGCACGGCGCTGCGACCCTCGCGCAGGTTTTCCCAATAGGCGGCGATGTCCGCGGCACCCGGCAGGTGCGCGGCCATGCCGACGATGGCGATATCCGTGTCTGCCGGAAGGTCCTGCAGTCCGTTCTTCATGCGACCAACCTCTCGACTTGCCGTCTGCGGTCCGCGTCGTTCCTGCGGATGCCGCGTCCCGTTGCCTGGCCTCGTGGCGCGACCGATGCGATTGTTCCCGTCTGCGCAAAGGCGCCGGGACAGTTGTTCACAATCTCACCTACGCTGCACCTTCCCGAAAACCGGGGACTGACCGGGACCATCAACGATTCGCATGCCGTCAAAATTTCCTTGAGCTTTCCTACATGAGTCCGTCTAGATAAGCACGAGTGTTGGGTAAGATAGTGGCCATTTCTGGGGGATTCCGGACCCTACGGCTATGATTTCCCTACTTTGTTGATGCATTCGCACCAGTAGTCTGTAAGGCGTCGCCATGCCGTCTGACTTTGCTTATGACAGGGGAACAAAGCCCCACGGTCCCGGGGAATTGCTTAAAGGTGAGTAGATGACGCGCAGTAGATCCCGCAGGTTGTTATCCCGCATCCTGTGGCTTGATCCCGAGGCCGGAAACGAGGCGGACCCGGTGCCGGACAGCTCTGCACGGACGGACGACTCGGCCCTGGACATTCCGACCTACCAGGATCGTAGCGTCGCCATGACGCCGCCGCCCGGCTTTCTCGAATCAGCGGCTCCACGTTCGACGCGGGTCCGGTCGCGGCTCTTGCCGACCGAGGCGCCGGTGGTCAGGACGCCCGATCTTTACACGGAACATTTCGGGCTGAAGATGCGCCCCTTCGCGCTGACGCCGGATCCCGATTTCCTGTATTGGCCGCCGTCGCACCAGCGCGCCTACACGATGCTGGAATACGGCGTGCGCGCGCATTCCCCGATCACGCTGATTACCGGCGAGGTGGGGGCGGGCAAGACGACGCTGCTGCTGCATCTGGTGCGGTCGCTGGGCGCAGAGCTGAAGGTCGGGCTGGTGTCGAACCCGCACGGATCGCGGGCCGAGCTTCTGCGCTGGGTGCTGCACGCGCTGGAGCAACCGGCCGAGCTTGAGGAAAGCTATGTCGACCTGTTCTCGCGGTTCCAGAACTTCCTGCTGGCGGAATATGCCGCCGGCCGCAGCGTGGTGCTGATCTTCGACGAGGCGCAGAACCTGTCGGCCGAGGCGCTGGAAGAGCTGCGGATGTTCATCAACATCAACTCGGGCAAGGACGAGGTGCTGCAACTGGTGCTGATCGGCCAGCCCGAGCTGCGCGCTCTGGTGTCGCGGCCCGAGATGCGCCAGTTTGCCCAGCGGGTGGCGGCCAGCTATCACCTGACGGCGATGGACCTGAAGACGGTCCGCGGCTACATTCCGCATCGTCTGAAGATCGCGGGCTGCGAGTCGCGCATTTTCACGGCGCCTGCGATCTCCATGATCTATGACCTGACCAAGGGCGTGCCGCGTCTGGTGAACCAATTGTGCGATCTGGCGATGGTCTATGCCTTCACCAAAGGCAAGCGCCTGGTGACCCCTGCGATCCTCCAGCAGGTGCTGGATGATGGCGTATTCTTTTCGGCAAATGCCAATGCCGCAAGCGAGACGAGTGAGACCCCCTGAATGACGCTGGACCTGCGTTTCTATCTGTCCCTGATCCTCCGGCGGCTTCCCGTCATCGCTGCGATCATCTTCACGGCAACGACGGCCGGAATCCTTTATGCCGTATCCTTGCCGCCGGTCTTTCGGGCAGAGGCCAGGCTTCTGATCGAGAACGCCCAGATCCCCGACGAACTGGCGGCCTCGACCGTGCGCTCGACGACCGACGAGACCCTGCTGGCGATCCAGCAGCGGATCATGACGCGGGACAACCTGCTGGCCCTCGCCGAGCGGCACGACCTGTTCAGTGATGCCCCCACCATGACCGCAGATCAGAAGCTGCGGGACATGAGCAGCCGGGTCGGGATCTACATGCCGAACAATCAGGGCAACACCGGGGTCGTCACCGTGTCGTTCGGCGCGTCCGAGCCGCAGCGTTCGGCCGATGTCGCCAACGACATCGCCGAACAGATCCTGCAATGGAGCACGGAACTGCGCACCGCAGCCTCGGCCAATACGCTGGATTTCTTCGAACAGGAAGTGCAGCGCCTGACGCAGGAGCTGAGCGAGCAGAACGCGAAGATCCTGGAGTTCGAGCAGGCCAACCGCGACGCGCTGCCCGAAAGCCTGGAGTTCCGGCGCTCGCGTCAGGCCGCGCAGCAGGAACGTCTGTTGCAACTGAACCGCGACCTGGCCTCGCTGCGCGACCGGCGCCAGCGGTTGACCGAACTTTACGACCGCACCGGCCGACTTGTGAACACCGACGAAGCCCGCACGCCCGAAGAGCAGCGTCTGGATGACCTGCGCAAGGAGCTTGCCTCGGCGCTGGTGGTGTTGTCGCCCAACAACCCGCGCATCAAGGCGCTTCAGAACGAGGTCAACGCGCTTGAGGAGGCGGTGAAGGAGCAGCTGAACCTGTCCGGCGGCGGGCGCCTGACACCCTTCCAGGTGCAGATGCTGGATATCGACGGACAGATCGACTACCTCGCCGAACAGAAGGGCATTGTCGAAAAGGACCTGGCCGCGCTCGAGGCAAGCATCGAGGCGACGCCCGGCAACTCGATCCGGCTGGCCGAGTTGCGCAGCAATTACGAAACGCTCCGCGTTCAGTACGAGCAAGCGGTGGGCAGCCTGTCCGAGGCACGGATGGGCAACCGGATCGAGGCCACCGACCGCGGCCAGCGGATCACGATGATCGAACGCGCCGTGCCGCCCACCATCCGGTCCGAGCCGAATCGCAAGCGCATCGCGATCGCGTCTTTCGGGGCCGGAGTGATCCTGTCAGGTGCGCTGCTTTTCCTTCTGGAAATCCTGAACCAGACGATCCGTCGTCCGTCGGAACTGGCCAAGGTGATCGGGGCGCCGCCCTTTGCGACCGTCGGCTACCTCGAGGGCGGGACGCACGACAGGCGATTTTCGCACGGGACACTGGCGATGCTTGTGGTGCTGCTCATCAACATTCCGGTGCTGATGCTGGTGGTTCACATCTATGTCGCGCCGCTCAATTCACTTCTGGGGCTGGCCTCCAACGCACCCGAAATCGGCGGGGTCGCTGACCCCGCGACCACCGGCAAGACCGAGTAGGACATCATGGAACGGATACAATCGGCACTCGCCAAGGCCCGGGACGCGCGCGAGCGCAAGATGAAGGGGGCGACCTCCGGTGGGGCCGGGCAGGCAGAGACTGGTCCCTGGGCCGATCTTCCGGGCCTGACGCTGAACCCCAAGGTGCTGGAGCGGAACCGCGTCGTCGCCATGCACCCCAACCAGAACTCGGCCAGCTTTGACCTGATGCGCACCAACCTGATCCGGGCGCTGCGCTCGAACGGGTGGAGCAGGGTTGCCATCACCTCACCCACCCAGGGCTGCGGCAAGTCGACCGTCGCGGTGAACCTGGCGTTCAGCCTGGCGCGGATGGCCGATACGCGGGTCCTGCTGCTGGACCTCGACCTTCGGCATCCGTCGCTTCAGACCATCCTGGGGGTCGAGCCAGACCAGAACTTTGCCGGAATGCTGGCCTCGGGGACGGTCGACCTTTCCCAGATTCGCCGGTGCGCCCCGAATCTGGCGGTCGGCTTGAATTCGAAACCGGTGGAAAGCCCGGCAGAGTTGTTGTCGGCCGCCCGAACCGCCGACATGGTCGACGAGATCGAGGCCAGACTCCGCCCCGATGTCATCCTGTTCGACATGTCGCCGATGCTGGCCAATGACGACGCGATTTCCTTCCTGGATCAGGTGGACTGTGCGTTGATGGTCGCTGCGGCGGACGAGACGACGGTGACCGAGGTGGACCGCTGCGGCAAGGACCTGGCCAAGCGGACGCAGGTGCTGGGCGTCGTCCTGAACAAGTGCCGCTTCATGGAACAGGAAGAAGCCCGCGTCTATCCGGAATAGCCCGACCCCGAAATGACAAAGGGCCCCGTCGGGGGCCCTTGTCAGATCCAGATGGAGCGGGCGATGAGATTCGAACTCACGACCCTAACCTTGGCAAGGTTATGCTCTACCCCTGAGCTACGCCCGCACCGTCCGGATGACCGGGGATTTATAAAGTGGCGCGGATGCCTGCAAGAGGGAAAGTGCAATCAGTCGCAAAATTCTCGCACATTCGGCGACGGGGCAGCCCGCGCTGGCCCGCCAGCATGATGCTGCGGCTGCGTCAATGGCCTTTGCGGTCGCAGTAAAATCGTCGTGAGAGCCATGCAATCTTTCGGGATTTCGACTTGGATTCCTGAACTTTTTGAATAGCTTGCGCGTCGAAGGCAGAATCGCCTTCTTGCGCGGCGGCGATATCCGCGCTGCCGCAAACTGGAGAAAGACAATAACCAAATTCGCTTTCGTTCTGGCCGCAACGGCCCTGACCGCCACCGCTGTCTTCGCTGAAGACGCTGCCGCGCCGGTCGTCGCTGACGCTGACGGCAACGGCACCTTCTCGCTGGCAGAAGTGCAGGCGACCTACGCTTCCGTGACCGAAGAGGCCTTCAAGGCGGCCGACACCGACGCTTCGGGCGAACTGTCGCCGGAAGAGCTGAAAGCGGCCGTCGACTCGGGCGCCTTCAAGGCCTGATCCCGGCTCTGATGATGTGGGGGCCGTCCTTCGGGGCGGCCCTTTCGTTTGCGCGCAGTTTTGCCGATCAGCAAACCAGCGTGGAACCCCTGTCCGGGTGCGGCGTTGTCCCGTCATGAAGTCCGCGACATCCCCTCGCGGTCACAGACAAGGAGACATCCGATGAACCAGGACCAGATTGCCGGCAAATGGAAGCAGCTCAAGGGCGAAGCGAAGATCCTGTGGGGCAAGCTGACCGATGACGAGCTTGACCAGGCCGAGGGCCAGAAGGACAAGCTCGCCGGGCTGATCCAGGAGCGCTATGGCCGCACCAAGGAGGAGGCCGAGGCCGAGGTCAAGCGCTTCTTCGACAAGGTCTGACCGGACATCCTGCAAACGGAAAGGGGCGCCTTGCGGGGCGCCCCTTTTCAATGCCACCGGGGCAGCACGGAATCAGGCGTGAAGTCCTGGCCCAGGCGCATCCCACCGAAGGGCCTTGCGTCGGGCATCACGCGCCCTGAGCGGCTCTCCCGCGGACTGCCGAATGGCGTGTCGGGATACGGGGCCGGGATCATCACCTCGGCAAACCTGACCCGCTCGCCAGCCTTTAGCGGGCCAAGGTTGCCGGACCAATTCGCCAGAAGGCCGGCAATGCTGCCGCCACGCCAAGCCTCAGCCGGCAGAGCGGAGGGTCAAGCCTCGAATTCCACCAGCAGGTCCTTGGCCTCGATCTGGCTGCCGGGATGGACATGGATCGCCTTGACCACCGCCTCGCGGTCGGCGTGCAGGCCCGTTTCCATCTTCATCGCCTCGATGTTCAGCAGAAGGTCGCCCGCCCGCACCTTCTGGCCCACCGTCACCGCGATGGACGCCACCGCCCCCGGCATCGGCGCGCCGACATGGGCGGGGTTGCCCTCCTGCGCCTTGGGCTTGGCCGCCGTCTTCGCCTTGATCGCGCGGTTCGGCACCCGGATCACGCGGGGCTGGCCGTTCAGTTCGAAGAAGACCTTGACCTCGCCGTCCTCGGTCGTCTCGCCGACGGCCTGCAGGCGGATCTCCAGCGTCTTGCCGGGGTCGATCTCCACCGAGACCTCGTCGCCCGGCTGCATGCCGTAGAAGAATACGGGCGTCGGCAGCGTGCGCACCGGGCCGTACTGCTTGTGCCGGCCCATGTAGTCGAGAAAGACCTTGGGATACATCAGATAGCCGTTCAGGTCCTCGTCATCGACGGTGATCCCGTTCATCTCGGCCGAGATCTTCTTGCGCACCGCCTCCAGATCGACCGGCGGCAGGGTCTTGCCCGGACGGTCGGTCAAGGGCTTCTCGCCCTTGAGCACTTTCTTCAGGATGCCCTCGGGCCAGCCGCCATGGGGTTGGCCGAGGTTGCCCCTCAGCATGTCCACGACGCTGTCGGGGAAGGCCACATCGACATTCGGGTCCTCGACCTGCGCGCGGGTCAGCCCCTGCGCCACCATCATCAGCGCCATGTCGCCCACCACCTTCGAGGAGGGCGTGACCTTCACGATGTCGCCGAACATCTGGTTCGCATCGGCATAGGCCTGCGCCACTTCGTGCCAGCGTTCCTCCAGCCCAAGGCTGCGCGCCTGCGCCTTGAGGTTGGTGAACTGGCCGCCGGGCATCTCGTGCAGATAGACTTCCGACGCGGGGGCCTGAAGCCCGCTTTCGAAGGCCGCGTACTGCTTGCGCACCGCCTCCCAATAGTCGGAAATCTGCCGGATCGCCGCGATGTCCAGACCCGTGTCGCGCTCGGTATGACGCAGCGCCTCGACGATCGAGCCAAGGCAGGGTTGCGAGGTCCCGCCCGAGAAGGCATCCATCGCCGCATCGACCGCGTCCACCCCGGCATCGCAGGCGGCCAGCACCGTCGCCGCCGCCGCGCCCGAGGTGTCGTGGGTGTGGAAGTGGATCGGCAGCCCGATCTCCTGCTTCAGCGCCTTGATGAGGATCTTGGCCGAAGCGGGTTTCAGAAGCCCCGCCATGTCCTTCAGCCCCAGCACATGGGCGCCTGCGGCCTTCAGCTCCCTCGCGCGGTCAAGGTAGTATTTCAGGTCATATTTCGACCGGGCCGGGTCCAGAAGGTCGCCGGTATAGCAGATCGTGCCCTCGCAGACCTTGTTCGCCTCCAGCACCGCGTCCATGGCGACGCGCATGTTCTCGACCCAGTTCAGGCTGTCGAACACGCGGAACACGTCCACGCCGGTCTTGGCGGCCTGCAGCACGAAACTGCGCACCACGTTGTCGGGATAGTTGGTGTAGCCCACCCCGTTCGAGGCGCGCAGCAGCATCTGCGTCATCAGGTTCGGCATCGCGGCGCGCAGGTCGCGCAGGCGCTGCCAGGGGCATTCCTGAAGGAAGCGGTAGGCCACATCGAAGGTGGCCCCGCCCCAGCATTCCACGCTGAAGAGCTGCGGCAGGTTCGCGGCATAGGCGGGGGCGACCTTGATCATGTCGATCGACCGCATCCGGGTGGCCAGCAGCGACTGATGCCCGTCGCGCATCGTGGTGTCGGTCAGCAGGACCTTCTTCTGTTCCTTCATCCAGTCCGCGACGGCCTGCGGACCCTTCTGTTCCAGAAGATTGCGCGTCCCCATCGCCGGATCGGCCTTCAGCGCAGGCGGCTTCGGCGGCTTCGCCTCGGCCGGCGGCTTCGGGCGGCCGACGGTTTCCGGATGCCCGTTGACCGTTATGTCGGCGATGTACAGCAGGATCTTCGTCGCCCGGTCGCGGCGTTTCTTGAACTGGAACAGCTCGGGCGTCGTGTCGATGAACTTGGTGGTGTAGGTGTCGTTCAGGAAAGTCGGATGTTTCAGCAGGTTGATGACGAATTCGATGTTCGTCGCCACCCCCCGGATGCGGAATTCGCGCAGCGCCCGGTCCATCCGGGCAATCGCCTTCTCCGGGGTCTGGGCATGGGCCGTGACCTTCACCAGAAGCGAGTCGTAATACCGCGTGATGACCGACCCGGCATAGGCGGTGCCGCCGTCGAGGCGTATGCCGTTGCCCGTGGCGCTACGGTAGGCCGTCAACCGCCCATAGTCCGGGATGAAATTGTTCAGCGGGTCTTCCGTCGTCACCCGGCATTGCAGCGCGTGGCCGTTCAGCTTCACATCGGCCTGGCTGGCAACCCCGGTCGCTTCGGGCAGGGACTTGCCTTCCTCGATCAGGATCTGGGCCTGGACGATGTCGATGCCGGTGACTTCCTCGGTCACCGTGTGTTCGACCTGCACGCGCGGGTTCACCTCGATGAAGTAGAACTTGCCGGTGTCCATATCCATCAGGAATTCGACGGTCCCGGCGCATTCATAGTTCACATGGGAACAGATGCGCTTGGCCATCTCGCAGACCTCCTCGCGCTGTTCCTGCGTGAGGTACGGGGCGGGCGCGCGTTCGACGACCTTCTGGTTCCGCCGTTGCACGGTGCAGTCGCGTTCCCACAAGTGCCAGACATTGCCCTGCTTGTCGCCCAGGATCTGCACCTCGACATGCCGGGCGCGCTGGATCATCTTCTCCAGATACCCCTCGCCATTGCCGAAGGCGGCCTCGGCCTCGCGCCGACCCTCGCGGACCTTGGCCTCAAGCTCCTCCTCGTTCAGGATCGGCCGCATCCCCCGCCCGCCGCCGCCCCATGACGCCTTCAGCATCAGGGGATAGCCGACCTCCGCCGCCTGCTTCTTGATGACGGCCATGTCCTCGCCCAGCACCTCGGTCGCCGGGATGACGGGCACGCCCGCCTCCATCGCCACCCGCCGCGCGCTGGCCTTGTCGCCTAGCGCCCGCATGGTTTCGGCGCGGGGCCCGATGAAGGTGATCCCGGCCTGATCGCAGGCATCGACGAAATCCGGGTTCTCCGACAGAAGCCCATAACCCGGGTGGATCGCATCCGCCCCCGCCATGCGCGCGATGCGGATGATCTCGGGGATCGACAGGTAAGCCCCCACCGGCGACAGCCCCTCGCCGATCCGGTAGGCCTCGTCCGCCTTGAAGCGGTGGAGCGACAGCTTGTCCTCCTCGGCATAGACCGCGACGGTCTTCTTGCCCATCTCGTTGGCCGCCCGCATCACGCGGATCGCGATCTCGCCCCGGTTGGCGACCAGGATCTTCTTGAATTCGGGCATCGGCGGCACTCCCCCAGGCAGCGTGACCAAGGCACCTTAGGGGTGCTGCATTGCAGCGCAAGAGGGAATGCCGCCGTTTCCCGACAGAAATGCGACAGTATACCCGGGTGCACCGAAGCGGGCGGTTGCATCCCGAACAATCCGGGAACGCAGGGCCTTTCCCCCTGCGCGGTTCCGGCTATACTGGCGCGATGAACGGATGGGATGAAGACGAGGCCTTTGCCGCCGCCGCAAATGTCGTGCCGCTGTCGCAGCGCGCGATGGCGACGCGCGGCACGCCCTATCTGGACGAGCTGAACTCCGCGCAACGCGCCGCCGTTCTGGCGCTGGACGGGCCGGTCCTGATGCTGGCCGGCGCGGGGACGGGCAAGACAAAGGCACTGACGGCGCGGATCGTGCATCTGCTGAACCAGCACAAGGCCCGCCCGAACGAGATTCTGGCCGTGACCTTCACCAACAAGGCCGCGCGCGAGATGAAGGACCGCGTGGGCCGGATGCTGGGCGCGGTGGCCGAGGGGATGCCCTGGATGGGCACCTTCCACTCGCTGTCGGTCAAGATCCTGCGACGGCATGCGGAACTGGTGGGGCTGAAACCCAATTTCACCATTCTGGATACCGACGATCAGTTGCGGTTGTTGAAGCAGCTGATCCTGGCCGCCAACATCGACGAAAAGCGCTGGCCCGCGCGGTTGCTGGCCTCCCTGATCGACGGCTGGAAGAACCGCGCCTGGACGCCCGAAAAGGTACCCTCGTCCGAAGCGGGGGCCTACAACAACCGGGGCACGGAACTTTACGCCGCCTATCAGGACCGACTGAAGACGCTGAACGCCACCGATTTCGGCGACCTTCTGTTGCACTGCGTGACGATCTTCCAGACCCACCCGGATGTCTTGCAGCAATACCAGCGCTGGTTCCGCTATATCCTGGTGGACGAATATCAGGACACCAACGTCTGCCAGTATCTCTGGCTGCGGCTTCTGGCGCAGTCGCACCGGAACATCTGCTGCGTGGGCGACGACGACCAGTCGATCTACGGTTGGAGGGGCGCCGAGGTCGGCAACATCCTGCGGTTCGAAAAGGATTTCCCCGGCGCGCAGGTGATCCGGCTGGAGCAGAACTATCGCTCCACCGGGCGTATTCTTGCGGCGGCGTCCGGCATCATCGCCAGGAACGCAGGCCGTCTGGGCAAGACCCTGTGGACGGCGGGGGCCTTGGGCGAGAAGGTGCGGCTGATCGGCCATTGGGACGGCGAGGAAGAGGCGCGCTGGATCGGGGAAGAGATCGAGGCCATCCAGCGGGGGACGCGGGGCATGGACCCGGTGGACCTGAACCATCAGGCGATCCTTGTCCGCGCGTCCCACCAGATGCGCGCCTTCGAGGACCGGTTCCTGACCATAGGCCTGCCCTACCGGGTGATCGGCGGGCCGAGGTTCTACGAACGCCAGGAAATCCGCGATGCGATGGCCTATTTCCGGCTGGCGGTGTCCCCGGACGATGATCTGGCCTTCGAGCGCGTGGTGAACCTGCCCAAGCGGGGCCTGGGCGACACGGCGCAGGCGAAGATCAACGTGCTGGCGCGGGCGGCGGGGGTGTCGCTCCTCGACGGCGCGCGGGAGGCTTTGGCGAAGGGGGTGATCCCGGGGAAAGGGGCCGCGCAGCTGCGGGCCTTTGTCGACGGGGTGGACCGCTGGCACGCGGTCACGCTGCACCCCGAATACGACCACATCCGGCTGGCCGAGACGATCCTGGACGAAAGCGGCTACACCGAAATGTGGCAGAACGACAAGACGCCGGAGGCTCCCGGCCGCTTGGACAACCTCAAGGAACTGGTGAAGGCGCTGGAGCAGTTCGACAATCTTCAGGGGTTCCTGGAACACGTCAGCCTCATCATGGACAACGAGACGGAAGGGGCGGAGGAGAAGGTCACCATCATGACCCTTCATGCCGCCAAGGGGCTGGAGTTTCCGGTCGTCTTCCTGCCGGGCTGGGAGGATGGGCTGTTTCCCAGCCAGCGCAGCATGGACGAAAGCGGGCTGAAGGGGCTGGAGGAGGAACGCCGGCTGGCCTATGTCGGGATCACCCGGGCCGAGCGGCTGGCGACGATCAGCTTTGCCAGCAATCGGCGGGTCTACGGGCAGTGGCAGTCGCAGCTGCCCTCGCGGTTCATCGACGAGCTTCCGGCCGACCACGTCGAGGTGCTGACCGCGCCCGGCCTTTATGGCGGGGGCTTCGGGGCGGCGGCGTCCGTGGGGTTCGGGTCGAGCCTGGAGGAGCGGGTCTCGAAGGCCGACGTCTACAACTCGCCGGGCTGGCGGCGGCTGCAGGAGAATTCCAGTGCCCGCCCCATGCGGCAGCCGCAGGAGGCGCGGCATGTGGTGATCGATATGGAGGCCTCGTCCCCCTATGTGATCGGCGACCGGGTCTTCCACCGGAAGTTCGGCTACGGCGAGATCATGGGGATCGAGGGGGACAAGCTGGATGTGGAGTTCGACCATGCCGGATCGAAGAAGGTCGTCGCGCGCTGGGTGATCCCGGCGGATCAGGTGGACGACGTGCCGTTCTGAGGACGCGCCGCGCGCGGCGCGGTTTTCTGTGGCAACGAAATCAACGGGTTGGCTGTGGGCGTTCAGGTCTTGTTAAGACTTGTGCAAAGGGGGCGCAGGGGCTTTGCCGGGTCTTGCACCCGGGTCGGAAGCCGGGGCAGGATCGCGCAAATCCGGGGAGGGACCGCATGGGCAACTTGGCCGACCTGACGCAGATCGCAGACCGTCTGGAGGCCCGCGCGGCAGAGGGCGGGCGCGTCATTGCGGCGCTGGCCGGGGCTCCGGGGTCGGGAAAATCGACGCTGGCCGACAAGCTGGTGGGCAAGCTGAACGGCCGGAAGCCGGGGCAGGCGGCGGTGCTGCCGATGGACGGGTATCATTACGACGACCTGTATCTTGTCCCGGCGGGGCTGCGGCCACGCAAGGGCGCGCCGATGACCTTCGACGTGGGCGGGCTTTACCACACGCTGAAGCGGCTGCGGGCGCAGGATGAGGATGAGGTCGCGGTCCCGGTCTTCGACCGCAGGATCGAGATCGCCCGCGCCGGGGCGCGGCTGATCCCGAAGGACGTGCAGATCATCGTGGTCGAAGGCAACTGGCTGTTGCTGAACGAAGCGCCCTGGGACCGGCTTCGTCCGATGTTCGATCTGACGGTGATGGTCGATGTGCCCGAGCATGTCCTGCGCGCGCGCCTGCGCGGGCGATGGGAACGGCTGGGGCTGAGCGAGGCCGAGATTGTTGAAAAGCTGGAAGAAAACGATCTGCCGAATGGGCGCCGGGTGCGCGATTGCTCGATCTCGGCGGATCATGTGATCCGCAACGGCTAGCCCCGGAGGCAGTGCGGGAGGCCGGAAAACCCCGCTTGCCCGGGCCCCGTATTCCCGCTGGCCATGCGACGGATTTGAAGCTAGTCTGATCGCCAGGACCCGGGGGACACACCTGGGCCTGAAGGCAGAGCAGACGGACAGGCGGTTTTCCATGACTGAAATGGTCTATGGCTCCAATCCCGTACGGGTATCGGAGCCGGTCATCCCGAAATGGTGGCGCACCATCGACAAGTGGGTGCTGACCTGCGTCTTCGTGCTGTTCGGCGTGGGGCTTCTGCTGGGCTTGGCGGCCTCGGTGCCGCTGGCGACGCGCAACGGGCTGGAGCCGTTCTATTATGTGCAGCGGCAGGCCTTCTTCGGCGGCGTGGCGCTGGTGGTGATGATCGCGGTGTCGATGATGCCGCCCGACATGGTGCGTCGGGTGGGGGTGCTGGGCTTTGCGGTGTCGATGCTGGCGCTGATGCTGCTGCCCCTGTTCGGCACCGATTTCGGCAAGGGCGCGGTGCGCTGGTTTTCCTTCGGCTTTGCCAGCGTCCAGCCGTCCGAGTTCCTGAAGCCGGGCTTCGTGGTGGTGGTGGCCTGGCTGATCGCGGCGTCGCAGGATCTGGCGGGGCCGCCGGGCAAGACGATCTCATTCGCGCTGACGCTGGTCGTGGTCGGGTTCCTGGCGATGCAGCCGGATTTCGGCCAGTCGGCGCTGGTGCTGTTCGCCTGGGGCGTGGTCTATTTCGTGGGCGGCGCGCCGATGCTGCTGATCGGGGTCGTGGGCGGGATCGTCGCGGCGGCGGGGCTGGTCTTCTATGAATCCTCCGAGCATTTCGCGCGGCGGATCGACGGGTTCCTGTCGCCGGACGTGGACCCGCGCACACAGCTGGGCTATGCGGCGAATGCGATCCAGGAGGGCGGGTTCTTCGGCGTGGGCGTCGGCGAGGGGCAGGTGAAGTGGTCGCTGCCGGACGCGCATACCGATTTCATCATCGCGGTCGCGGCCGAGGAATACGGGCTGATCCTGGTCCTGTTCATCCTGGCGCTGTATGGCGTGATCGTTGTGCGGTCCTTGTGGCGGCTTCTGCCGGAGCGCGACCCCTTCGCGCGGCTGGCGGGGGCAGGGCTGGCCTGCATCTTCGGGGTGCAGGCGATGATCAACATGGGGGTCGCGGTGCGGCTTCTGCCCGCCAAGGGGATGACGCTGCCCTTCGTCAGCTATGGCGGGTCCTCGGTCATCGCGGCCGGGATCACGCTGGGGATGCTCTTGGCGCTGACGCGGGAACGGCCGCGCGGGCAGATGAGCGACATCTTCCGGCGGGGGCGGTGATGGATGTCCTGATCGTGAGCCCCCCCACCCCGGCCCTCCCCCACGGAGGGGGGAGGGGGGCACTTGTCGTGACCGGAGGTCCCGGAGGATGAGCGGCAAGCTGTTGCTGATCGCGGCGGGGGGCACGGGGGGGCACATGTTCCCGGCGCAGGCTCTGGCCGAGGCGATGCTGGCGCGGGGCTGGCGGGTGAAGCTGTCCACGGATGATCGCGGCGCGCGCTATGCCGGCGGGTTTCCCGAGGCGGTGACGGTGGAAAGGGTGGCCTCGGCGACCTTTGCGCGCGGGGGGACGGCGGCGAAGCTTATGGTGCCGGTGCGGATTCTGGGCGGGGTCATGGGCGCGCTGTGGTCGCAGCTGCGCGACCGGCCTGCGGTGGTGGTGGGCTTCGGCGGCTATCCGTCCATCCCGGCGCTGGCGGCGGCCTGGATCCTGCGGCGGCCCCGGATGATCCATGAGCAGAACGGGGTGCTGGGCCGGGTGAACCAGGTTCTCGCGCGCCGGGTGGACAAGGTCGCCTGCGGGACCTGGCCCACGGCCCTGCCGGTGGGCGTGGCGGGTGAGCCGGTGGGCAATCCGGTGCGGCAGGCGGTGCTGGACCGGGCCTCGGCGCCCTATATTCCTCCGGGCGATTACCCGATGTCGATGGTGGTGATCGGGGGCTCGCAGGGGGCGCGGATCCTGTCGGATGTGGTGCCGGCGGCGGTGGCGCTGTTGCCGGAGGGCCTGCGCGCCAACCTGCGGGTCGCGCATCAGGCGCGGGACGAGGACGCGGCGCGGGCGGCGGCGGCCTATGAGGCGGCGGGGGTGCGGGCCGAGATCGCGCCGTTCTTTTCCGACATTCCCCGGCGGCTGTCGGAGGCGCAGCTGGTCATCAGCCGGTCGGGCGCCTCGTCGGTGGCGGATATCAGCGTGATCGGGCGGCCGGCGATCCTGATTCCCTATGCGGCGGCGACGGGGGATCATCAGACGGCGAATGCGAAGGGGCTGGCTGACGCTGCGGCGGCGGTGGTGGTGCAGGAGAAGGCGCTTGACGCGGGTGTCCTGGCGGGCCACATCGCCGCGATCCTGGAGGATCCCCATCGCGCCGAGAGCATGGCGCGGGCGGCGCTGGGTGAGGGCAAGCCGGACGCGACGGCGCGACTGGTGGCCCTGGTGGAAGAGTTGGGCGGAGAGACGCAATGAACGCAGCCACGAAACTGCCGCTGGAACTGGGGCCGATCCATTTCGTCGGCATCGGCGGCATCGGCATGTCGGGCATCGCCGAGGTGCTGATGACGCTGGGCTACCGGGTGCAGGGGTCGGATGCGAAGGCGTCGAAGATCACCGACCGGCTGGTCAGCCTGGGCGCGACCTTCTTCGAGGGGCAGCGGGCCGAAAACATCGGGGACGGGGTGTCGGTCGTGGTGATTTCCTCCGCGATCAAGAAGGGCAACCCGGAGCTGGAAGAGGCGCGGCGGCGCAAGCTGCCGGTGGTGCGCCGGGCCGAGATGCTGGCCGAACTGATGCGGCTGCGGTCGAACATCGCCATTGCCGGGACGCATGGCAAGACGACGACCACGACGATGGTGGCGACCTTGCTGGACAAGGGGGGCTTTGATCCCACGGTCATCAACGGCGGTGTGATTCATGCCTATGGCTCCAACGCGCGGGCCGGGGCGGGGGAGTGGATGGTGGTGGAGGCGGACGAGAGCGACGGCAGCTTCAACCGGCTGCCCGCGACCATCGCCATCGTGACCAACATCGACCCCGAGCATATGGAGCATTGGGGGACCTTCGACGCGCTGCGCAAGGGCTTCCTGGATTTCGTGTCGAACATCCCGTTCTACGGGCTGGCGGTCTGCTGCACCGATCACCCCGAGGTGCAGGCTCTGGTCGGCCGGGTCACGGACCGGCGCGTGGTGACTTTCGGCTTCAACGCTCAGGCCGACGTGCGGGCGGTGAACCTGCGCTATGAAAACGGCACGGCGCAGTTCGACATCGCCTTGCAGGCGGAAGGCCAGATGATCGAGGGCTGCACCTTGCCGATGCCGGGGGATCACAACGTGTCGAACGCGCTGGCGGCGGTGGCGGTCGCGCGGCATCTGGGGATGAAGCGCGACGAGATCCGCGAGGCGCTGGCGGGTTTTGCCGGGGTGAACCGGCGCTTTACCAAGGTGGCCGAGGTGAACGGGGTCACGATCATCGACGATTACGGCCACCACCCGGTGGAGATCGCGGCGGTCCTGAAGGCCGCGCGGCAGGCCACCAGGGGGCGGATCATCGCCGTGCATCAGCCGCACCGCTATACCCGGCTGTCGAGCCTGTTCGAGGAGTTCTGCACCTGTTTCAACGAGGCCGACGTGGTGGCCATCGCCGAGGTCTATTCCGCCGGCGAGGACCCGATAGCGGGCGCGAGCCGCGACGATCTGGTGGCGGGGCTGATCGCGCATGGCCATCGCCACGCCCGGGCGCTGGCCGACGAATCCGAACTGGCGCGGCTGGTCAGGGAACAGGCGCAGCCGGGGGATATGGTGGTCTGCCTCGGGGCCGGGACGATCAGTGCCTGGGCCAATTCACTGCCCGCGAAACTGATCGGCAAGGCGGCATGAGGGGGGCCAAAACTCTTCGAAGAGTTTTGCAAATTCCTTCGAAGGAATTTGGGTTCCCGGGGCTGACGGTGCTGAAATGAGCCCGCCGCTGATCCTGGGCTGTCTCTGGGTCCTTGCCGCAGCGGTCACGGCGATGCTGCCGATGCGGCGGCAGATGGCGCCAGGGCTGGCTCTGCTGGCGGCTGCTCCGGTGCTGCTGGTCTGGATCGGCTGGCTGCATGGCTGGCTTTGGCTGGCGGTGGGGCTGTTCGCCTTTGTCTCGATGTTCCGCAACCCGCTGCTCTACTTCGCGCGGCGGGCCATGGGACGGCCCGCGCCGCTGCCGAAGGAGCTTGAGAAGTGACGCTGCCGCTTGCGCTTTGTCTGGTCTGGCTGATCGCGGCGAATGTGATCGCGATGTTTCCGTCGCGCGACAGGCATTGGCGGGCGGCCTATGTGCTGATCGCGCTGGGCGTGCCGCTTCTGGGCTGGGCGACCTATGTCGGCGGCCCGGTGGTGGGACTTCTGCTGTTGGCCGCAGGGGCGTCGGTCCTGCGCTGGCCGGTGATCTTCCTCTGGCGCTGGCTGCGCCGTCAGGTCGGGTAGGGCGATGACAGGGAGTCTCTGGGCGATTGCGGGCGCGACAGTGATTCTGGCTGGGCTGATGTCCCATTTCATGACCCGTCGCTATGGCTGGGGGGCGGCGGTGCTGCTGCCGGTTCTGGCGCTGGCGGCGATGATCGGCATGACCTGGCAGGAAGCGGGCCTGGACATGGCCGGAGGGATCGGCCTTTTGCGCGAGGCGCTGCTCTTTGCCGCGCCGATCCTTGGGGGCGCGGTGGTCGGAATCCTGCTTGCGCTGTGGCGGCGGGCCTGAGGTCTTGCACGGATGCGGAAAGCGCCGCAGAAGGCAGGGATGACGGTGACTTTGCCCGAAACGCGCGGCGTGCTGACGCCGGATCGCCCGCTGGCGGACCTGACCTGGCTGCGGGTCGGCGGGCCGGCGGACTGGCTGTATCAGCCCGCGGACGAGGCCGATCTGGCCGCGTTTCTGGGCGCGCTGGATCCTTCCGTGCCGGTGTTCCCGATGGGCGTGGGGTCGAACCTGATCGTGCGGGACGGCGGCATCCGTGCGGTGGTGATCCGGCTGGGGCGGGGGTTCAATGCGATTGCGGTCGAGGGGGACAGGGTCGTCGCGGGGGCTGCGGCCTTGGACGCGCATGTGGCGCGGCGGGCGGCAGAGGCTGGGCTGGACCTGACCTTCCTGCGGACCATTCCGGGGACGATCGGCGGCGCGGTGCGGATGAATGCCGGGTGCTACGGGTCCTATGTGGCGGATGTGCTGGAGGAGGTGCGGGTCGTCTTGCGGTCGGGCGAGGTCGTGACATTGCCTGCAAGCGCGCTGGCCCTGCGCTATCGGCAGAGCGATCTGCCGGAGGGCGCGGTGATCGTTTCGGCCACGTTCCGGGCGGGACGGGGGGATCCGGCGGCGCTGGAGGCGCGGATGGTGGACCAGATCGCCCGGCGCGATGCCAGCCAGCCGACGAAGGAGCGCTCGGCGGGGTCGACGTTCCGCAATCCGGCGGGGTTCAGCTCGACCGGCCGCGCGGACGACAGCCACGAGTTGAAGGCCTGGAAGGTGATCGACGAGGCCGGGATGCGGGGAGCGAGGGTCGGCGGGGCGCAGATGTCTGCCATGCATTCCAACTTTCTGATCAACGCCGGGGGGGCGACGGCGGCGGATCTGGAAAATCTGGGCGAGGAAGTGCGAAAAAAGGTTTTCCAATCAAGCGGTATCACGCTAGAGTGGGAAATCATGCGGGTCGGAGAATTCCCGCAGGACTAACGATATCACGGGTCATACAAGGCCCGGATGAGGCAGTGCATGGCGGGCGCATCGAGCAGGATGGCCCCCGAAGTGGCGGTTCTGATGGGTGGCCTTTCCGCCGAGCGGGAAGTGTCGCTTGTCTCTGGGCGCGAATGCGCCAAGGCCCTGCGGGAGGCTGGTTACCGGGTGACGGAGGTCGATTGCGGCCCCGATCTGCCTGCGCGTCTGACCGAGCTGAAACCCGACGTCTGTTTCAACGCGCTGCATGGCCGCTGGGGCGAGGACGGCTGCGTGCAGGGGATGCTGGAATGGCTGAGGATCCCCTATACGCATTCCGGGGTGCTGGCCTCGGCCCTGGCGATGGACAAGGTCAGGACCAAGGAGGTCTATCGCGCTGCCGGTCTGCCGGTGGTGGAAAGCCGGCTGGCGTCGCGGGACGAGGTCGAGGCGGGGCATGTGCTGGCGGCTCCCTATGTGGTGAAGCCCTACAACGAAGGGTCCTCGGTCGGGGTCTACATCGTGCGCGAGGGGTCGAACGTGCCGCGGCTGGCGGCGTCGATGCCGGCGGTGGTGATGGTGGAGGCCTATGCCCCGGGGCGCGAGCTGACGACCACGGTGATGGGCGACCGGGCGCTGGGGGTGACGGATATCATCACCGACGGCTGGTATGACTATGAGGCCAAGTATGCCCCGGGCGGCAGCCGGCATGAATGCCCGGCGAACATCCCGGCCGAGATCGAGGCGGCCTGTCTGGACTATGCGCTGCGCGCGCACCGGGCGCTGGGGTGCCGGGGCGTCAGTCGCACCGATTTCCGCTGGGACGAGGCGCGCGGGCTGGCCGGGCTGATCCTGCTGGAGACGAACACCCAGCCGGGGATGACGCCCACGTCGCTCGCGCCCGAGCAGGCGGCGATGCAGGGGATCGGGTTCCCGGAGTTCTGCGCCTGGATGGTGGAGGATGCGTCATGCAATCGCTGATCGGCCGCCGCCCCGGTCGCAGCCCGCGCCGCGATCCCGCGCCGTCGAAGTGGGATTACCGGCTGCAACGGCTGATGCTGACGCCCTATGTGCGCGGTTTCCTGGTAAAGGGCGTGCCGCTGCTGGGGATGATCGGCGCGACGGTGCTGTGGTTCAGCCACGAGCCGAACCGGCAGGCGGTGATCGGCCAGTTGACGCATCTGCGCGAAGAGTTCGAGGCGCGGCCCGAGTTCCGCGTCAGCCTTGCCCGGATCGAGGGCGCCTCGGAGGACCTGGCCGAAGCAGTCCGCGCCAAGCTGGCGCTACCCTTGCCGATGTCGTCCTTCGACATCGACCTGGACGCGGCGCGGGCACGGATCGAGAAGCTGGATGCGGTGAAGAAGGCCGATCTGCGGGTGCGGTCGGGTGGAATTCTGCAAGTGCTGATCACCGAACGGGTGCCGGTCGCGATCTGGCGCACCGAGGATGGCCTGACCCTGGTCGACGAGACCGGCCATCGCGTCGCGGGTCTTCTGTCGCGCACCGACCGTCCCGACCTGCCGCTGATCGCGGGCGAGGGGGCCGACAAGGCCACGCCCGAGGCGCTGGACCTGATCGCCGCCGCCGGACCGCTGACGCCGCGTATCCGGGGGCTGGTGCGGGTGGGCGAGCGCCGCTGGGATCTGGTGCTGGACCGAGACCAGCGCGTGCTTCTGCCTGAGAAGAACCCGGTGCAGGCGCTGGAGCGTCTGCTTGCGCTGGACCATGCGCAGGACCTGATGAACCGCGACATCCTGACCGTCGATCTGCGGTCGGACCACCGCCCCACCCTTCGCCTTTCCCCCCATGCCCTTGCCGAGGTGCGCCGCGCGCAGGGCCTTGCAACCGTGGAGAACGAACTGTGACCGATCTCTATACTTCCCAGCGGGCCATGCGGAACATGCGCAAGGCCGCCATGCAGCGCGGCGTGATCGCCATTCTGGACGTCGGCACCAGCAAGATCGCCTGCCTGGTCCTGCGGTTCGACGGCCCGGACCGGCTGCGCGAGCAGGACGGCGTGGGGCCGATGGCGGGGCAGAGCCAGTTCCGGGTGATCGGTGCGGCCACCACCCGCAGCCGGGGCGTGCGCTTTGGCGAGATCGCGGTGATGAACGAGACCGAGCGCGCGATCCGCACGGCGGTGCAGGCGGCGCAGAAGATGGCCAATGTGCGGGTCGATCATGTGATCGCCTGCTTTGCGGGCGCAGAGCCGCGCAGCTATGGGCTGGCGGGCGAGCTGGACTTGCAGGACAGCGTGGTGACGGAACAGGACGTCAGCCGCGTGCTGGCCGCCTGCGACGTGCCGGATCTCGGGCCGGGACGCGAGGTCCTGCATGCCCAGCCGGTGAACTTCGCGCTGGACCATCGCACGGGCCTGGGCGATCCGCGCGGGCAGATCGGGCACCGGCTGGCGGTGGACATGCACCTTCTGTCGGTGGACGGCGATGTGATCCAGAACCTTCTGTACTGCATCAAGCGCTGCGATCTGGAACTGGCGGGGCTGGCCTCATCGGCCTATGTCTCGGGCATCGCGTCCCTGGTCGAGGACGAACAGGAACTGGGCGCGGCCTGCATCGACATGGGCGGGGGCGCGACCGGCATCTCGATCTTCATGAAGAAGCACATGATCTATGCCGACAGCGTGCGGATGGGCGGGGATCATGTGACGAGCGACATTTCCAAGGGCTTGCAGATCCCGATGGCGGTGGCCGAGCGGATCAAGACGCGGCATGGCGGTCTGTATGCCACCGGCATGGACGACCGCGAGATGATCGACATCGGCGGCGACAGCGGGGACTGGGAAAAGGATCGCCGCCAGATCAGCCGGACCGAGCTGATCGGCATCATGCGCCCGCGCGTCGAGGAGATCCTGGAAGAAGTGCGCGACCGTCTGGACGCGGCGGGTTTCGATACTCTGCCAAGCCAGCAGATCGTGCTGACCGGCGGCGGCAGCCAGATCCCGGGGCTGGACGGCATCGCGACGCGCATCCTGGGCCAAAGGGTGCGGCTGGGGCGGCCCCTTCGGGTGCAGGGCCTGCCGCAGGCGGCGACGGGGGCGGCTTTTGCCTCTGCGGTCGGGCTGTGTCTGTTCGCGGCGCACCCGCAGGACGAATGGTGGGACTTCGAAATCCCGGCGGAACGCTATCCGGCGCGGTCCTTGCGGCGGGCCGTCAAATGGTTCAAGGACAACTGGTGACCACCATATCCACGGGCGAAGGGCGAAATACCGCTGAATACGGGGGTTAGCCCCCCAGATTTCGTGGTTTGGCACGAGTTTTCGCGTGACGTCGTGCGCCGTTGTGGATAGAATCGGGGATAAGTCGGCCTTCCGCGTGGATTTCGTGGCGGAAAGGACCGGAAACAGGCGGCGGACAAAGGGACAGGCAAACCCATGGCACTCAATCTGACGATGACTTCCGAGCGTGAAGAGCTGAAGCCGCGCATCACCGTGTTCGGTGTGGGCGGCGCGGGCGGCAATGCGGTGAACAACATGATCGACAAGATGCTGGAAGGCGTCGAGTTCGTCGTGGCCAACACCGATGCCCAGGCCTTGCAGCAAAGCCGGGCAAGCGCGCGGATCCAGATGGGTGTCAAGGCGACGGAAGGTCTTGGAGCAGGGGCCCGGCCCTCGGTCGGGGCGGCGGCGGCGGAGGAGACGATCGAAGAGATCGTCGACCACCTGGCGGGGGCGCACATGTGCTTCATCACCGCGGGCATGGGCGGGGGCACCGGCACGGGTGCGGCGCCGATCATCGCGCAGGCCGCGCGCGAGCTGGGCGTGCTGACGGTCGGCGTGGTGACCAAGCCCTTCCAGTTCGAGGGCGCCAAGCGGATGCGCCAGGCGGAAGAGGGGATCGAGGCGCTTCAGAAGGTGGTCGATACGCTGATCATCATCCCGAACCAGAACCTGTTCCGGCTGGCCAACGAGCGCACCACCTTCACCGAAGCCTTCGCCATGGCCGATGACGTGCTGTATCAGGGCGTGAAGGGCGTGACCGACCTGATGGTGCGGCCCGGCCTCATCAACCTGGACTTCGCCGACGTCCGCGCGGTGATGGACGAGATGGGCAAGGCGATGATGGGCACCGGCGAAGCCAGTGGCGACGACCGGGCGATCCAGGCGGCGGAGAAGGCGATTGCCAACCCGCTTCTGGACGAGATCAGCCTGAACGGGGCCAAGGGTGTCCTCATCAACATCACCGGCGGGCACGACCTGACGCTGTTCGAGCTGGACGAGGCCGCCAACATCATCCGCGAGAAGGTGGACCCCGAGGCGAACATCATCGTCGGCTCCACTCTGGACACTGCGATGGAAGGCCGTATCCGCGTGTCGGTCGTGGCGACGGGCATCGACGCCTCGGCGGCGAACAAGGCCGAGCCGCCGGTGGCGCGCCGGACGATGGAGCGGCCGCTGTCCATGGCCCCCGCCCGCGAACCGGAAGCCCCGCGCGCGGCTGCGCCGGCGCATGTGCCGACGCCCGAGCCGGTGATGGAAGAGCGGATGGCCTTCGGGCAGGAGGTCGAGAGGGTTGCCGACGCGGCCTTTGACGCAGCGGCGTCGAAAGCCGACTTCGAGGCCGACGACCTGTCGATCGCCGACGATCTGCCGCCGCCCGCCTATCGCCCGCAGACCCCGGCGCAGCCGGCGCTGGTCCGGTCGACCCCGGCCGCGATCGAAGCCGATCCGGGTGCCTTTGTCGCCCCGCGTCCGCGGGCTGCCGGTCAGCCCTCGCCCGAGGCGCTGGCCCGGTTGCAGGCAGCGGTCAGCCGTCCGGGCCATGCCCCGTCGCAGTTCTCACGCCCGGCCCCGGCCGCCGCTCCGGCTGCCGCACCGGCTGCGGCCGCAAAGCCGCGGTTCGGCATCGGCTCGCTGATCAACCGCATGGCCGGACATCTGGAAGCCGGCAGCCCGACTGCCCCGACGGGCCGCACGCAGCCGCCGGTGACCTCTTACGACGACGATCACGACCTGGGTTCCGATCAGGACCGGATCGAGATTCCCGCCTTCCTGCGCCGCCAGGCCAACTGAAAAGAACGCGGCACCACCACCGAGACTGGCCCGGGAAACCGGGCCTTTTCCTTTTGGTGGCAAGGCCTTGCCGAAGGTTTCACATCTGTCACATATGGTCACAAAGAGTGAGTTGAGATAGCGGCTCTTAACGAATAGCTAACGGGCAACCGGATGCGGGCGCTGAACCTGCCCGGCATGAGGTTGAGCGAGACGTGCAGAATACGCTGAATTCCCCTGCGACTTTTTCCGGGCTTGGCCTGCACACTGGCCTGCCCGTGCGGATGGTCGTGCATCCGGCGCCTGCCGATCACGGGATCTGGTTTCGTCGCACCGATGTCGCCGACCGCGACCAGATGATCCCGGCGCGCTGGGATGCCGTCACGCCGTCGCGCCTGTGCACGGTCATCCAGAACGAGGCGGGTGTCTCGGTTTCGACCATCGAACATCTGATGGCCGCGCTGGCCGGGTTCGGCATCCACAACGCCCTGGTCGAGATCGACGGACCCGAAGTACCGATCCTTGACGGCTCGGCCGTGCCCTTCGTCGAGGGCTTCATGGCCGCCGGGCTGGAAGAACAGGACCCGCCGGTCCGCGCGGTGCGGATCCTGAAGCCGGTCGAAGTGCGCGAGGGCGATGCCCTGGCGCGGCTGGAACCGGCCGACATGCTGGAGATCGACTTCCGCATCGACTTCGAGGACAAGGCGATCGGCGTGCAGGAGCGTCGGCTGAACATGGCCAACGGCGCCTTCGTGCGCGAGTTGTCCGACAGCCGCACCTTCTGCCGCCAGTCCGACATCGACGCGATGCGGGCCAAGGGTCTGGCCCTGGGCGGCACGCTGGAAAACGCGGTGGTCTTCGCGGGCGACCGGGTGCTGTCGCCGGGCGGCCTGCGCCATGCCGACGAACCCGTGCGTCACAAGATGCTGGACGCGGTGGGCGATCTGGCGCTGGCGGGTGGCCCGATCCTGGGGCGGTACATCGGGGAACGGGCGGGCCATGCGCTGACCAACCGACTGTTGCGGGCACTGTTTGCCGATGCTTCGGCCTATGAAATCGTGGACTGCGGGCCGCGCACCCTGGGCAAGCTGCCGGGGGTTGGCGTCCATGCGGGTGATTTGCCCTTGCGCAACGGGTGTCTCTGAACCTACGCAAAGTCACGAAAGGCGTTTTGCGCCCCGGATTTTTCTGTGCTAGGACGGGCCAAACACAGGGGCGAACCGCCCGGGCTGCAGGTTGGATAGGCAAAGAATGTCAGGCAGAAGGCCCGGCGCAGGGTTTCTAGGAGCGGCGGTTCTGGTGGCGGCGCTGGCCGGCTGCGCGGGCGGCCCGCAGGAACGCGCGCTTGATACCTACACCGCGGAAGAAATCTACAAGAAGGGCGAGCTGGAGCTTGAAACCGGCAAGAAGCCCAAGGATGCGCTGATCTACTTCCAGGAAGTCGAACGGCTGTATCCCTATACCGAATTCGCCAAGCGTGCCCTGATCATGCAGGCCTACACGCATCACAAGGCCAAGCAATATCCCGAAGCGCGCGATGCAGCGCAGCGATTCCTGGATTTCTACCCCGGCGACGAGGATGCGCCCTACGCGCTGTACCTGATGGCGCTGAGCTATTACGACCAGATCGACGACGTGGGCCGTGACCAGGGCGTGACCTTCCAGGCGCTCAAGGGCATGCGCGACGTGATCGAGACCTATCCCGACAGCGAATATGCCCGATCGGCCATGCTGAAGTTCGAGCTGGCCTTCGACCAGCTGGCGGCGAAGGAGATGGAAGTCGGGCGCTACTACCTGAAGCGGCGGCACTATGCGGCGGCGATCAACCGGTTCCGCACCGTGGTCGCGGATTACCAGACGACAAGCCACACGGCCGAGGCGCTGCACCGGCTGGTGGAATGCTATCTGGCGTTGGGCCTGACCGACGAGGCGCAGACGGCGGCGGCGATCCTGGGCTACAACTACCAGTCCTCGCCGTTCTACGACGACAGCTTCCGCCTGTTGAAGGGCAAGGGCCTGTCGCCGGAAGCCAAGGGCGAAGGCTGGCTGCGCACGATCTATCGCCAGATGGTCCGCGGCGAGTGGTTGTGAGGATGGTGCGCTGCTGCGCACCCTGCGGCTGACGATGCTGCGCAGTCTGGATATCCGCGATGTCCTTATCATCGACCGGCTGAGCCTGGAGCTTGGCCCGGGTCTGAACGTGCTGACCGGCGAGACGGGGGCGGGGAAGTCGATTCTGCTGGACGCCCTGGGCTTCGTGCTGGGCTGGCGGGGCCGGGCCGAGCTGGTGCGGCAGGGCGCCTCGCAGGGGGAGGTGACGGCGGTCTTCGACCTTTCCCCCGGCCATGCCGCGCGGGGCGTGCTGGAGGCGGCGGGGATCGAGGCCGAGGACGAGCTGATCCTGCGCCGGGTGAACAGCGCAGACGGGCGCAAGACCGCCTTCGTCAACGACCGCCGGGTCAGCGGCGAGGTTCTGCGCGATCTGTCGGACACTCTGGTCGAACTGCATGGCCAGCATGACGACCGGGGCTTGCTGAACCCGCGCGGGCATCGGGCGCTGCTGGACGCTTACGCGGGGCTGGACCTTGGCGCGGTGCGCACGGCCTGGGCGGCGCAGCGCGAGGCGCGGATGCGGCTCTCCGAGGCCGAGGCGGCGCTGGCGCGCGCGGCGGCCGAGGAAGAGTTTCTGCGCCATGCGGTGGGGGAACTGGACAAGCTGGACCCTCGCCCCGGTGAGGACGAGGCGCTGGACGCCCGTCGTCGGCTGATGCAGGGCGCCGGGCGGATCCGCGAGGATGTGGCCAAGGCGCTGATGGCCCTGTCGGACGAGGGTGCCGAAGGCCGGATGCGCGACGCGCTGCGTTGGCTGGACGGCGCGGCGGACAAGGCCGAGGGGCGGCTCGACGCGCCGATGGAGGCGCTGAACCGGGCGCTGATCGAACTGGGCGAGGCTCAGGCCGGGGTGGAGCGGGCGCTGGAGGCGCTGGACTTCGATCCCGGGGAACTGGAGCGGGTGGAAGAGCGGCTGTTCGCGATCCGGGCGCTGGCGCGCAAGCATGGGGTCCTGGCCGACGATCTGGGCGGGTTTGCCGATGGCTTGCGGGCGCGGCTGGCGGCGATCGACGGCGGGGCGGCGGGGATTGCCCGGCTGGCGAAGGCGGTGGCCGAGGCGGAAGCCGCCTATGCGGCCGAGGCGGCGCGGGTGACGGCGGCTCGGCGCGCGGCGGCGAGCCGGCTGGATGCAGCGATGGCGGCGGAACTGGCGCCCCTGAAGATGGAGCGCGCGGTTTTCGTGACCGAGGTGACGCCGGGCGAGCCGGGGCCCGAGGGGGTGGATGCGGTGACTTTCACCGTGGCTACGAACCCCGGCTCACCGGCGGGGCCGCTGAACCGGATTGCCTCGGGCGGGGAGCTGAGCCGGTTCCTTCTGGCGCTGAAGGTCTGCCTGACGGGCGACAGTCCCGGCCTGACGCTGATCTTCGACGAGATCGACCGGGGGGTCGGCGGGGCGACGGCGGATGCGGTGGGGCGCAGGCTCAAGGCCCTGGCACAGGGCGCACAGGTTCTGGTGGTGACGCACAGTCCGCAGGTCGCGGCCTTCGGCGCGCGGCACTGGCGGGTGGAGAAGCGGGTGGCGGGGGGCCAGACGCTGTCCACCGTCACGGCCTTGCCGCCCGGGGAAAGGGTCGAGGAGATCGCCCGGATGCTGGCGGGCGACACGGTGACCGAAGCGGCCCGCGCCGCCGCGCGCGCCTTGCTGGCCGGCTAGGCGCTCTGCCCGCAGTTACGGCATTCTTGTGACAGCCTATGCGTCAGGCGCATGACGGAATTGCCGGAGCGGACCTGCAATGCTGCGCTGCGGCGCGCTATGTTCAGGGCCAGAAGAAAGGGCAGTCACATGTTCAACATCCTGAAATCGCTTGTCGCAACGCCTCCCACCGATGCCATCTCGGAACGCGAGCGGGCCTATCTTGACGCTGCCGTGTCCCGGATCGACCTTGAACGCCGCGAGCGCGAGATCGACCGCGGACTGTTCCGCCAGCCGCATCCCTATTACTAGGCCCTAGTCCGGCACCAGCTTGCCGGGGTTCATCAGCCCCAAAGGATCAAGGGCGCGTTTCAGCGCGCCCATGACCGCCCAGGCGGCCCCGTGTTCGGCCTGCATGCAGGGTCGCTTGCCGAAGCCCACGCCATGTTCCCCGGTGATCGTGCCGCCCAGTCGCAGGGCGCGCCGGGCCATGCGGCCCGCCAGGGCCTTTGCCGTGGCCACTTCGGTGTCCGAAGCCGGATCGACCAGCAGGATCGCGTGGAAATTGCCGTCGCCGACATGGCCGAGGATCGGGCCGGGGATGCCGGAGGTCGCGATGTCGGCCCGGGTTTCCTCGACTGCCGTCGCCAAAGCCGAGATCGGCACGCAGACATCCGTCACCACGGCCTTTGCCCCCGGTCTGGAGGCCAGAATCGCGCGGTAGGCCGCATGACGCGCGGCCCAGAGCCGGGTGCGGTCCTCGGCCTTGTCAGCCCAGTCCAACCCCGTCGCACCATGGGCGGCGGCCAGATCGCGGAAACGGGAGACGTCCTCGGCCAGGCCCGCAGGGTGGCCGTGGAACTCGACCAAGAGCTGCGGGGCAGGGGGCAGGGAGAGGTGCGAATAGGCGTTGCAGGCGGCCACCGTCTCGGCATCCAGAAACTCGATCCGCGCGGGCGTGAGGCCCATCTGCATCGTGGCGATCACGCAATCGACCGAGGCCGCGACCGAGGGGAAGGCGGCGACGGCGGTCATCACCGCTTCGGGTTGGCCGTGAAGCCGCAGGGTCAGTTCGGTGATGAGACCGAGCGTGCCTTCGGAGCCGACGAAGAGCGCGGTCAGGTCGTAACCCGCCGAGGACTTGGGCGCGCCCGTGCCGGTGCGGATCACCTGACCATCTGCCAGCACAACCTCCAGCCCCCGGACGTTGTCGCGCATCGTGCCGTAACGGACCGCCGTCGTGCCCGAGGCGCGGGTGGCGGCCATCCCGCCAAGCGTGGCATTGGCCCCGGGATCGACCGGGAACATCAGGCCGGTGGCGCGCAGCTCGCGGTTCAGGGCCTCGCGCGTGATGCCCGGCTGGACGCGGACGAGGCGGTCCTCGGGGCGGATTTCAAGGACGGCGGCCATGTCGCGGAAGTTGACCACCACTCCGCCCGAGACCGCGAGAGCGTGGCCTTCAAGCGAGGTCCCCGCGCCCCAGCCGATCAAGGGGACGCGGTGGGTCGAGGACCAGCGGGCAAGGGCGGCGACCTCATCGGTGGCGTGGGGGAAGACCACGGCGTCGGGCCGGCCGGCGGAGACCAGGCTTTCGCTCTGGGCGTGCTGGGCCAGGAGGGCGGGCGCAACCGAAAGCCGGTCGCCGAAGATCGCGCGAAGGGCGGCGAGGGCGGTATCGTCAAGCATCGCTTTAGCCTAGCGGCTTTCAAGGGGGGCACAAGCACTGGCCCTTTTCCAGGCGTTCGGCTATCAGGCGCATGGTCGCAAGATGGAGTCGCCCCGATGAAAGCCGCTGTCGTCACCTTCCCGGGTTCGAACTGCGACCGCGACCTTGCCGTGGCCTTCGAGGGCGCGGGGTTCGAGGTGGCGCGGGTCTGGCACAAGGACAGCGATCTGCCGAAAGGCGTGGACGTGGTCGGGGTGCCCGGAGGCTTCAGCTTTGGCGACTATCTGCGCTGCGGGGCGATTGCGGCGCAGTCTCCGATCAGCGCGGCGATCCGCGCCCATGCCGTCCGCGGCGGCTATGTGCTGGGCATCTGCAACGGGTTTCAGGTCATCACCGAGATGGGCCTTCTGCCCGGCGTGCTGATGCGCAACGCGACGCTGAAATTCGTCTGCCGGACGGTCTCGCTGCGGGTCGAGACGGCGCAGTCCGACTTTACCGCTGCCTACCGGAAGGGGCAGGAGATCCTCGTTCCCATCGCGCATCACGACGGCAACTACACGATCGACGCCGAAGGGCTGGCGCGGCTGAAGGGCGAGGACCGGATCGCCTTCACCTACACGCAGAACCCCAACGGCAGCATGGGCGACATCGCGGGCATCCTGTCGGAGAACCGCCGCGTGCTGGGGATGATGCCGCACCCCGAGCGCGCGACCGAACCGGCGCTGGGAAGCAGCGACGGCAAGGGGCTCTTCGCCTCGCTGATGCGCGGGATGGCGCTGGCCTGAGCCGCTTCGGCTTGAGACCACTTCCGGCGGGGCCTACTCTGCCCGCATGACTTCCAATGATACCAGTTCGATCTCTGCCGCTGCGCCGGGCCTGCCCTGGCGCGCCAAGCTGGTGGTCGTCTTTCTGGTGCTTCTGGCGACCATCGTGGTGCTGGTGTCGAACCGACTTCTGACCGACCGCTACACGGCCGATACCCGCAGCCGGGCCGAAGTGCGGCTGGCGCTTTACACCGGGAACCTGATGGCGGAATTGCAGCGGACTTCGGTCGTGCCGCTGTTGCTGGCCAATGACCCGGACCTTGTTTCGTCGCTGAAAAGCGGCAACTTTTCCGGCACTTCGGCCAAGCTGATCAAGCTGCAATCGGAACTCGGCGTCGCCTCGATCCGGCTGCTGGATTCCGACGGTCGGGTGGTGGGGGCGACGAACCGCAATCTTCTGGGCACCAGCCATCGCAACGCGAAGTATTTCGTCGATGCGCAGCGGTCGAAGGACACGATCTTTTCGGCGGTGCGGCGCGAGACGGGGGGCTTTGATTTCCTCTATTCCCGCAAGGTCACCGATGGCAGCACGACGCGGGGGGTGATCCTGGTTTCGGTCGATCTGATGAAATACGAACGCGCCTGGGCGGGGTTGCAGGATGCGATCATGGTCACCGACAGCGAGGGCACGGTGATGCTGGCGACCGAGCCGCGCTGGCGGGGTCTGCCCGCCGCCGATGCGCTGGCGCTGCGCGATCCGCCCTCGGCCATCGCCCGGGCCCTGCGGGCCACGGCGGAATGGACGCAGGACCCACCCGACGCCTATGTGCGGGGCGAGGCGGTGATGCGGACCGAGGCGCGCGTGCCGTTCCGCGGCTGGAAGATTGCCACCTTCACCGCCTATGGATCTGTGCGCGATCAGGTGAACGGGATCCTGGCGCTGGAGATCATGGGATTTGCGATCCTGATGGCCTTCACTTTCTACCTCTTGTCGCGCCGGGCCTGGTCGCGGTCGCTGTCGTTCCAGCGGGAGTCAGCGGAACTGCGGCTTCTGAACGCCCGGTTGCAGCGGGCGATTGCGGAGCGGGAGAAGGTGAAGAAGGACCTGGAGGTGGCCGAACTGACGCTGGCACAGTCGTCGAAACTGGCGGCCCTGGGCGAGATGTCGGCGGCCGTCAGCCACGAGCTGAACCAGCCTCTGGCGGCGATGAAGACCTATCTCGCGGGCGCGCGGCTTCTGTTGCAGCGCAAGCGTCTGGACGAGGCCCTGTCGTCGTTCCAGCGGGTCGATGACCTGATCGAACGGATGGGCGCGATCACGCGGCAGTTGAAGTCTTACGCGAGGAAAGGCGGCGAAGCCTTTGAAGAAGTTGATCTTCGGGCTTGTGTGTCGTCGGCGCTGGCGATGATGGAGCCGCAGCTGAAGGCGCGCGTGGTGAAGATCAGCCGGGGCGTCCCGCGCCAGCCGGTGATGGTGATGGCCGACCGGCTGCGGCTGGAACAGGTGATCATCAACCTGTTGCGCAACGCGCTGGACGCCACGAAAGACATCAAGGACCCGCAGATCGACATCCTTCTGTCGGCGGGCGAGACCGCGACTCTGACGGTGCGCGACAATGGTCACGGGATCAGCGATCTCGAGAACCTGTTCGAACCTTTCTACACGACGAAGAAACCGGGCGAGGGCGTGGGGCTGGGCCTTGCGATCTCCAGCGGCATCGTCACCGATCTGGGCGGCCGTCTGACCGCGCGGAACGGCGACGGGGGCGGCGCGGTGTTCGAGATGCAATTGCCGATCCTTGGCAACAGACAGGAAGCAGCAGAATGATGAGGTCCAAATGGCCCGCGCAATGAAAGTGGCAATCGTCGATGACGAGGCCGACATGCGGCAGTCGATCAGCCAGTGGCTGGCCCTGTCCGGGTTCGACACCGAAACCTATGCCAGCGCCGAGGACGCGCTGAAGGCGATCGGGCCGGATTTCCAGGGTGTGGTGGTCAGCGACATCAAGATGCCGGGGATGGACGGGATGGCGTTCCTCAAGCGGCTGATGGGGCAGGATTCGGGACTGCCGGTCATCATGATCACCGGCCACGGCGATGTGCCGATGGCGGTCGAGGCGATGCGGGTGGGGGCGTTCGATTTCCTGGAGAAGCCGTTCAATCCCGACCGGATGACCGAGCTTGCCAAGAAGGCCACCCAGGCGCGGCGGATGACGCTGGACAACCGGGCGCTGCGCAAGGAACTGGCTGACGGCTCGACCATCATCAAGAAGCTGATCGGCTCGTCGCCCGCGATGGAGCGGCTGCGCGAGGATATCCTGGACCTCGGGCAGGCGGACAGCCATGTGCTGATCGACGGCGAGACGGGGACGGGCAAGACGCTGGTCGCCCATGCCCTGCACGCGGTGGGGCCGCGGGCGTCGAAGAAGTTCGTGGCGATCTCCTGCGCGGCCTGGAGCGAGGACAAGCTGGCCGCGCGGCTGTTCGGGCCGGCAGAGGATGGCGCGCTGCCCCTGGTCGAGGAAGCGCGGGGGGGCACGCTGTGCCTGGAGGACATCGAGGCGATGCCGTCCGCGTTGCAGGCGCGGCTGCTGACCTTCATCAACGATCAGGGCACGCCGCCCGAGACGCGGATCATCGCGATCTGCAACAGCCATGCCCCGGACACGACGCTGGAGCAGTCGCTGCGGCCGGATCTCTACTACCGGCTGGGGGCGATGACGATCCTGCTGCCGCCCTTGCGGACGCGGGGCGAGGATATCCTGCAGCTGTTCACCCGGCTGTCCGAGCAGTTCGCCGAGGAATACGGCTGCGAGGCGCCGCAGGTGACGGCTCAGGAAGCCGCGCAGCTGTTGCAGGCGCCCTGGCCGGGGAACGTGCGGCAGCTGGTCAACATCGCGGAACGGGCGGTGTTGCAGAACCGGCGGGGGTCGGGGTCGATTGCCAGTCTCCTCATGGCCGAGAACGAGGCTTCGGGGCCGGCGCTGACCACGGAAGGCAAGCCGTTGAAGGACTATGTCGAGGCCTTCGAACGGATGCTGATCGACAACACGATGCGGCGGCACAAGGGGTCGATCGTGGCGGTGATGGAGGAGCTGTGCCTGCCGCGCCGGACGCTGAACGAGAAGATGGCCAAGTATGGGTTGAGCCGGAGCGACTACGTCTGATCCCGTGGGCTGCCCACGCGTGGGCAGGTCTTCGCGGCCAGTGAAAACAAGGGCTTGGCTGTGGGCATCAGGGTTGCGTCAGGATTTGCCCGCGCCTGAGGGGTGGCTCTGCGTCGCCCCTATTCGGCCCTTGAACGGCGAAGCCGGACTTGCCTCAGGCCCGCGTTGCATGGCTTTCTCGGCGGAGGACTCGCAGGGGTGGCAAGGTGCGGAACGGGTGGATCGGGGCAGGGCTGGTGCTGACTCTGGGCGTGCCGCTTGCCTCGCAAGGCGGGCTGGCCTGGAAACTGCACGCGGTCGAGGCGGGCTTGTGCGCGAATCCCCGGCTGCACGACATGGGACCGGGTGCTTGCCATCCCGCTGGCCCCGCGCAACACGACCCGGGCCGACAATGCTGCCGTCGGGACCGAGGCGGCGATGCGGGCGATCTGCCCGACGGAACGGGACGAGCCGGACTCGGTCTGCCGGTGGCGGCTGGGCCATCGAGTGCCCGAAACACGCCTGTGACAGGGCCGTGAAATTCGCCATTGCCCTTCCTGCGGCTTGCCCATAGGGTCGGCCAGAGGCAGTTCGCTGCCCGAAGAATTCTCTCCTTTGGGGCCCGGGCGCGTGAAATTCGTGTCCCCTCAAAGGAGCCGGATCGGCCGCAAGGCTGTGCACATTGCCCGCAAGTCCTTGGATTTGTTGGCTGAATTAGGTGGAGGGCCCGAAAGGCCTTTCAGTTGTAACCGCGATGAGGCGTGTGGGCATCTTGCGCAACGGATCAGGCGACCCCAAGGGTCGCAGACCGCTGCATCTGCCCGCTGCCCGCGCCCAGACAAGCCGCCCCGCCCGTTTCGACCTTCCGTCCGGCCCGCCGGACGACCCGTTGCGCCCGGGGCGCAGTGGACCAACATGTCAAAGAAAATGCTTATCGATGCCACCCATCCCGAGGAAACCCGGGTGGTCGTGGTTGACGGAAACAAGGTCGAAGAGTTCGACTTCGAGACCGTAAACAAGCGCCAGCTTGCCGGGAACATCTACCTGGCCAAGGTGACGCGGGTCGAACCTTCGCTGCAGGCGGCCTTCGTGGAATATGGCGGCAACCGCCACGGGTTCCTGGCCTTTGCCGAAATCCACCCCGATTACTATCAGATCCCGGTGGCCGACCGGAAAGCCCTGCTTGAGGAAGAGCGGGCGATGGCCCGCGCCGAGGAGGAAGAGGACAACCGTCGTTCGCGCCGGCGCCCGCCGCGGCCTGCGGCCAGGGCCGAGACGGTGAAGTCGGACGACATGGTGACCGAGGGCCCGTCCGGGATGGACGTGGTCGATCTGGGCGAGGACGAGGGGACCGACGGGCCGCTGGTGCAGGCTGCCGCAGCGGGGCAAATGGATGCCCCCGAAGATCAGGACCATGAGCACCACGATCACGACCACCACAACGAGTCGGTCGAAAACGGTTCTGACGGGCATTACCGTGCGGTGGACCATGCCAGCGACACCGACGACGAGATCGAATCGATCGCCGAGGAGGATCTGGCCGAGGAGATCGCCGCTCCGCGCCGCCCGCGCGCCCGGCGCTACAAGATCCAGGAAGTCATCAAGGTCCGGCAGATCATGCTGGTCCAGGTGGTCAAGGAGGAACGCGGCAACAAGGGCGCGGCGCTGACCACCTATCTGAGCCTTGCGGGCCGCTATTGCGTGCTGATGCCGAACACGGCGCGGGGCGGCGGGATCAGCCGCAAGATCACCAATGCGGTGGATCGCAAGAAGTTGAAGGAGATCGCGAACGAGCTGGAGGTGCCGGAAGGCGCGGGCCTGATCGTGCGGACGGCAGGCGCCAAGCGCACCAAGCCCGAGATCAAGCGCGACTACGAATATCTGATGCGGCTGTGGGAACAGATTCGCGAGCTGACGCTGAAGTCGATCGCTCCGGCCAAGATCTACGAGGAAGGCGACCTCATCAAGCGGTCGATCCGGGATCTGTATTCCCGCGAGATCGACGAGGTGCTGGTCGAGGGCGAGGCGGGCTATCGCACCGCCAAGGACTTCATGCGGATGATCATGCCAAGCCACGCCAAGCAGGTCGTGCGCTATCAGGACCCGGTGCCGCTGTTCGCGAGATACGGGGTCGAGGGCTATCTGGCCAGCATGTTCAACCCGGTCGTGCAGCTGAAATCCGGTGGCTACATCGTGATCGGCGTGACCGAGGCGCTGGTGGCGATCGATGTGAACTCGGGCCGGGCCACGAAGGAGGGCTCGATCGAGGAGACGGCGCTGAAGACGAACCTGGAAGCCGCCGAGGAAATCGCGCGCCAGCTGCGCCTGCGCGACCTCGCGGGGCTGATCGTCATCGACTTCATCGACATGGAAGAGCGCAAGAACAATGCCGCGGTCGAGAAGCGTCTGAAGGACAAGCTGAAGACGGACCGCGCGCGCATCCAGGTGGGGCGGATCTCGGGCTTCGGCCTTCTGGAGATGAGCCGGCAGCGCCTGCGCCCGGGGATGCTGGAATCGACGACCCAGCCCTGCCCGCATTGCCATGGCACGGGGTTGATCCGGTCGGACGATTCGATGGCCTTGCAGGTCCTGCGCGCGCTGGAGGAGGAAGGGACGCGGAAGCGGTCGAAGGAGGTGCTGCTGAAGGCGCCGGTGGGGATCGTGAACTACCTCTTCAACGCCAAGCGGGAACATGTGGCGCTGATCGAGGCGCGCTATGGCATGGCGGTGCGGATCGAGGCGGACCCGACGATGGTGTCGCCCGATTATTCCATCGAGAAGTTCAAGACCGCGATCCGGGCGGTGCCGGAGGGTCCGGTCGTGTCGGGCCATGCCGGGCTGATGGGTGCTCCGGTCGAGGAAGAGGACGACGAGGATATCGTCGACGATCTGGTCGAGGAGGAAGCCGAGGAGGCCGAGGCTTCGGTCGAGGTTTCGGGCGGGACCCGGACGGCTGCCGCTGCGGCGGCGGGCGAGGGCGATGGCCAGGGCGGGCGCAAGAAGCGTCGGCGGCGTCGGCGGCGGCGGGGTGGCCAGCGTGAGGGGGCCGCTCCGGCGGGCGAGGAGTCGGTCGAGGCCGGGGCCGAGGGCGACGACGAGGACAGCGCGGACGAGGACGGCGCGGGCGAGGTCGAGGTGGAGGTTGCGGCGGAAGCGGTGAGCGAAGAGCCGACGGCCAAGCCGAAGCGCACGCGCAAGCCGCGCGGGACAAGGTCCGAGCCGGTGGAGACAGTGGCCGAGGGTGTCGCAGCGGCGGCGCCGGCGACCGAAGCGCCTGCGGATGAGCCGGTCGCCGAGGCGAAGCCGGCGCCGAGGAAGCGGGCAAGCCGGGCCAAGGCGGTCGCGGCAGAGGCGGAGGCTCTGGCCGCGCCGGTCGGCGAGGCCCCGGTCGTCCAGGAGGCCCCCGAGGCCGAGGCGCCGAAGCCGAGGGCGCGCTCGCGAGCCAAGGCACCTGTGGCGGCGGAGGCGGAGGCGGTGGTCGAGGCCTCCGAGGCCCCTGCGCTGGCCCCCGATCCGGGACTGGCGCCTGTGGCCGAGACCGTGGTCGCCGATCCGGCCGAGGCCGAAGCTCCGGCGCCGGAAGCGGATGAACCGGCCAAGCCCAGGCGCAAGGGCTGGTGGTCGCTGGGCCGCTGAGGCGGTGCGCAGGATTGCGGAACGGGCGGCTTCGGCCGCCCGTCTTGCGTTCAGCCGCGACGGATCAGGTGCAGCGTCACGGCCCCTTCGCTGGACGACCCGAGATAGGCGTGACCGGCTTCGGCGCAGAAATGCGGCAGGTCGATCCCGGCCATGGCATCGGTCGCACGGACGCAGAGCACCGTGCCGGGGGCAAGCGACAGAAGCCGCTTCCGTGCGCGCAGCACGGGGAGCGGGCAGAGAAGCCCCTCGCAATCCACCATCTCGTCCCAATCCGTCATGCGGGCGGTGTAGCCGGGGCAGGGCAGCGGGGCAAGGTTACAACCCTGCCACGGCGATGTGACGGGTTGACCCGGTGACGAAGGCCGGGAAAGCCGCTATCTGGGACGGGACATGTTCGGAATCGAGATCATCGACGCTGCCCTTCTGCCCGCGATGCTGGTCGCGCTGGTGGCGGGCGTGCTGTCCTTCCTGTCGCCTTGCGTCCTGCCCATCGTGCCGCCCTATCTGGCCTATATGGGGGGCATCTCGGTCGGCGACATGCGCGACGGGGTGGACCGGCACCGGGTGATCCTGCCTGCGCTGTTCTTCGTGATGGGGCTGTCGACGATCTTCCTGCTGCTGGGGTTCACCGCCTCGGCCTTCGGCAGCTTCGTGCTGGACAATCAGGTGCTTCTGGGGCGGGTGTCCGGTCTGCTCATCATCGCCTTCGGGCTGCATTTCCTGGGTCTGTATCGCATCCCGATCCTGGACCGCGACATTCGGATGAATGCGGGCGACCGCGGCGGGTCGGCGTTCGGCGCCTATCTGCTGGGCCTGGCCTTTGCCTTCGGCTGGACGCCCTGCATCGGCCCGCAGCTGGGCGCAATCCTGTCGCTGGCCGCGCAGGAAGGCAGCATGGAGCGGGGCACGCTTTTGCTGGGGGTCTATGCGCTGGGTCTGGGGCTGCCCTTCCTGCTGGCGGCGATTTTCATCGAACATTCAATGTCGTTGATGGCAAAGCTGAAGCGGCACATGAAGTTGGTCGAGCGGCTGATGGGGGGCCTGCTGGTCCTGGTCGGCCTGGCCCTTCTGACCGGGGCCTTTTCGGACTTCAGCTACTGGATGCTGGAAACCTATCAGGTTCTGGGTCTGCCGCTGCCGGGCTGACCGTTCGGCGCGTGGTTCCCCTGACGCTTACCTGCCGTTAAGGTGGCGGCGGCAGAGGGACGGGATGGGCGTGGCGACAGCAAGCGACAGCACGGGCGGGGCAGAGGTCTTCCGGCGGCATGTCCTGTACATCCCGGGCTATGACCCGTTCCCGCCGCGCCGCTATCGCGAGCTGTATCGGACCGAGGGCGCGGCGCAGGCGGCGATCTCGGGCTATCGGATCGGGTTGCAGCCGCGCCAGGGCGAAGCCTACGGCTGGACCGTCACCGCCGAGATCGAGGGGCGGGCCGTCGAGGCCGAGGTGGAGGTGCTGGTCTGGGCGGATCTGGTCAAGGGCTCGATGCGGCGGGGCATCGCTGGCACCTATGTCCAGCTGGCGCGGACGGCCTGGGTCTACGCCGCCTCGGGCGCGTTGCGGCGGCTGATCCGGTTGCGCAAGGGGCCGATGATCGCGGCGCTGTATCCCGCGGTGCTGCTGGTGGTGCAGGCGGCGCTGGCGCTGGTGGCGGGCGGTATCGTGGTCTGGCTGGGGTCGGGTCTGCCCCGGGGGATGGGCTGGGGGCTTGCGGCAGCGGTCGTCTGGCTGGTGCTGGAGGCATTCCGGCGGCTGGATCACCGGCTGTTCGTCTATTACCTGATGCACGACTATGCGTTCACCGCGGGCGAGGGCGGGGCCTATCCGGCGGCGCTGGAAGAGCGGCTGCGCGCCTTCGTCCAGCGGCTGCGGGCGGCCCTGGCAAGCGGCGTGGACGAGGTGCTGGTCGTCGGCCATTCCTCGGGCGTGCATCTGGGGGTGTCGGTGCTGGCCGACCTGATCCGGGACGGCGTGCCGCAGGGTCCGGCGCTGGGGTTCCTGTCGCTGGGGCAGGCGGTGCCGATGGTGTCCTTCCTGCCGGGGGCCGGGCGGTTGCGGGGGGACCTGGCCTATCTGTCCACGCGCGAGGAGCTGACCTGGGTGGATGTCTCGGCCCCCGGCGACGGGTGCAGCTTTGCGCTGTGCGATCCGGTGGCGGTGAGCGGGGTCGCTCCGCCGGGCCAGCGCTGGCCGCTGATCCTGTCGGCGGCCTTCACGCGGACGCTGAGCCCCGAGCGGTGGCGGGCGCTGCGGCGGCGGTATTTCCGGCTGCATTTCCAGTATCTCTGCGCCTTTGATCGACCGGGGGATTACGATTATTTCCGCATCACGGCGGGGCCCTTGACGCTGGGTGAGCGGTTCGCGGGGCGCAAGCCCTCGGCCAGCCGGATCGTCACGCCGCTGTCGCCGTTCCGGGACGTGGCATGACGCCGCCCAAGCCGGACTCGCGGGCTGAGAGGGTGTCTCTCTGGGGGCATCTGCGGGCGTTCCGGCGCGACATCCTTTCGGCGCAGCCGGCGCGGCTCTACCGGGCCTGGATGGCCGAGTTCCGCACGCCGTTCTTCCGCAGCTATCTGTGCAACGATCCCGCGCTGGTGCGGCGGGTGCTGGACGAGCGGCCGGGGGATTTCCCGAAGTCGGACCGGGTGACCGAGGGCCTGCGGCCCCTGCTGGGCCGGTCGGTCTTTGTGACCAACGGCGAGGAGTGGCTGCGCCAGCGGCGCATCATCGACCCGGCGTTCGAAGGCGGTCGGGTGAAGGACAGTTTCCCGGCCATCTGGGCCGCATCCGAGGCGGCGGTGGCGCGGATGGAGACCGGAGAGGTCGAAGTGGAGCTGGCCGCCAGCCATGCGGCGGCGGATGTGATCTTCCGCACGCTGTTTTCCATCCCGATCGAGGACCGGGTGGCGCAGGCGGTGTTCCATGAGTTCCGGGCCTACCAGCGGAGTGCTCCGATCCTGAACCTGGGGGCTTTCCTGCGGTTGCCCGCGTGGGTGCCACGGCTGCACCGGGGGGCGACGAGGCGGTCGGCCCGGGCGATCCGGGGGTTGATCGAGGGGCTGACGGCGGAGCGGGCGGTGGCGATCGCCGAGGGGCGGGCTCCTGCCGATCTGGCGACGAAGATCATGACGACGCCGGATCCGGTGACCGGGATGCCGTTCGGGACGGCAGAGATGGTCGATCAGGTGGCGATCTTCTTCCTGGCGGGGCATGAGACGAGCGCCTCGGCCCTGGGCTGGGCGCTGTATCTGCTGGCGACGCATCCCGAGGTGCAGGAGCGGGTGGCGGCAGAGGCGGCGGCATTGCGGCCGGAGTTCGGGGTTGTGGGGTCATTGCGGTTCACTCGGGATGTGTTCCGCGAGGCGCTGCGGCTGTACCCGCCGGTGCCGATGCTGGTGCGCGAGACGGCGCGGCCGGAGGAGTTCCGGGGGCGCAAGGTGCGGCTGGGCGCGCAGGTGGTGATCAGCCCCTGGCATCTGCACCGGCATGAAAGGTTGTGGGAAAGGCCGGATGCCTTCGACCCCGACCGCTGGGCGGGGGAGGTGCCGCAGGGGGGCTATCTGCCGTTCTCGCGGGGCCCCAGGGTGTGCCCGGGGGCGGGGTTTGCCATGCTGGAGGGCACGCTCATGCTGGCGCATCTGGTGCGGGCGTTCCGGTTCGAGGCTTTGCCGGAGCGGGTTCCCGTGCCTGTGGCGCATCTGACAGTGCGGGCGAAGGACGGGATCTGGTTGCGGGTGACAAATCGGCAGGGTGGGCAGATTGCCCACCCTGCGCGGGACTCTCTGTAGGGTGGGCGGTATCGCCCACCATCGGTCAAAGGAGTTCGACCCGGTAGCTTTCGATGACAGTGTTGGCGAGCAGCTTCTCGCACATCGCCTTCACTTCGGCCTCGGCCTTCGCGGCATCGGTTTCGGCCAGGTCCAGTTCGATCACCTTGCCCTGCCGCACACCGTTCACTCCGGCAAAGCCCAGGGATCCCAGCGCGTGCCGCACGGCCTCGCCCTGCGGATCGAGAACGCCGGTCTTGAGCATGACGGTGACGCGGGCTTTCATCGGGTGGTCTCCGGTATTCCTGGGCTGTCCGGTCCATATCCAAGGCCCGGACAGGGGACAAGGGGCGCGGCTCAGTTGATGAGCGTGGGCTTCATCGTGTGGGTGACGTTCGAGGGCAGGACGCCAAGGCGCCGGGCAAGTTCGGTATAGACATCGCCCATCGGCTGGGGGTCGGGGATCGTGCCGTCGGGCCGTTCGGGCTGGCGCATGTCCCACAGACGGCAGCTGTCGGGGCTGATCTCGTCCGCCACGATCAGGCGCATGAAGTCGCCTTCCCAGATCCGCCCGACCTCGATCCGGAAATCGGCCAGCCGGATGCCCACGCCCATCATCACGCCGGACAGGAAGTCGTTGACGCGCAGCGCGAGGGCCACGATGTCGTCCAGATCCTGCTGGTTGGCCCAGCCGAAGGCGACGATGTGCTCCTCGGCCACGAGGGGCAGGTTCAGCTTTTCGTCCTTGAAGTAGTATTCGACGATCGGGCGCGGCAGCTGCGTGCCTTCCGGGATGCCGAGGCGCGCGGACAGGGGCCCTGCGGCGAAGTTGCGCACGACGATTTCCAGCGGGATGATCTCGGCCATGCGGACCAGCTGTTCGCGCATGTTCAGCCGGCGGATGAAATGCGTCGGCACGCCGATCTGGTTCAGCCCGGACATGAAGAATTCGGACAGCCGGTTGTTCAGCACGCCCTTGCCTTCCAGCGTCGAGGGCACGGCCACCGAAGAGCTGCTGTCGTCCTTGAAATACTGGACAAGGGTGCCGGGCTCGGGCCCTTCATACAGGATCTTGGCCTTGCCTTCGTAGACCTTCTTGCGCCGTGCCATGGTTCACTTCGTCCGGGGATGTGGGCGGAAGGGCAATCCTTCAAGCCGCTTTAAATTGCCTATAGTCCAAGGGGCCAATACCCGCAAGGCGCGAGCGGCCAAAGGCGCCAAGGGGGCTTGCGGCGACGGGGCGGGATGGGCATATGGAAAGGCAGGCCAGACCGGATATCCATGACTGTTGGGGGAGCCCATGACCACGTTCGACGATCGCGAGACTGCCTTCGAGGCCAAGTTCGCCCATGACAGCGAGATGCAGTTCCGGGCCGAGGCGCGGCGCAACAAGCTGCTCGGGCTTTGGGCGGCAGAGCTGATGGGCAAGTCCGAGGCGGATGCCGCCGCCTATGCGCTGGAAGTGGTCAGCGCCGATTTCGAGGAAGCGGGCGACGAGGATGTGGTGCGCAAGGTCGTGGCCGATCTTGCGGGCAAGGCCAGCGCCGATGAGGTTCGCGCCAAGATGAAGGAACTGCTGCCGGTCGCCAAGGCGCAGCTTCTGGCCGAGATCTGATCCCGTCGCAGCGCGGGCACCGGGCGCGGTCCTTGCGGGGGCCGCGCTTTTTTGTGCGCATTTGAAACGTTAACCCGATCTCCAGCCCTGCCGGTGCAGCCTGTCCCCCTTGGACAGGCGGAGGCGACGGCGTGCGGCGACAGGGACTGGCGGGGGCCGTGCGCCCAAGGCTTTATCAGCGGCTGGCCGGGACGGCGGGCCTTGGCGCGCTGTTCCTGGGGCTGCTGGCGCAAAGGGTGCAGGCGGTCGATCCGCAGCTGGTCCTGTCGGCGCTGGGCGGGATCGGGGTGCTGCCGGTGATCCTGGCGATGCTGGCCACCGGGGTCAGCTTCTGGGCCGTGGCGGGGTATGACCGGGCCTGGCACCGGCATCTTCTGACCGGGGTCGATCCCGGCCGCGCCGCTCGGGCGGGGGTCGCGGCGATTGCCATCGGCCAGACCGTGGGTCTGGGCGTGGTCAGCGGCGCGCTGGTGCGCTGGCGGATGCTGCCGGAGCTGGGGTTGATGGCCGCGATGCGGCTGTCGGTGCTGGTGGCGGCGTCGTTCCTGATGGCCTGGACGGTGCTCGCCTCGGTCTGTCTTCTGGCTCTGCCCGATGCGCCTTTCGCCGGGCTTGCACCTGTGGGGCTGGCGGCGGTGGTCCTTGGTCTGGGCGCGGCCCTGGCGCTGGGGCGAGTCTGGGTGCCGAATCTTTTCACCATCGGGCGGCTTCTGTCCCTGGCGGCGGTCGACTGTCTGGCCGCGGGGGTGGCCTTGTGGCTGCTGATCCCGGGCGATCCGGCGCTGACGGTGTTTCTGCCGGCGTTCCTGCTGGCCTTGGGCGCGGGGCTGGTCTCGGGCTCGCCTGCCGGTCTGGGCGCGTTCGAGATTGTCCTTCTGGCGCTGTTGCCGGGGGAGCCGCAGGCGGGGCTGCTGGCGGCTGTGGTGGCCTGGCGGGCGATCGCCTATGCCCTGCCCGCGCTGATCGGGGCCGGGGTGGCGCTGCTGGCGGCCACGGGGCCGCGCGGGGCGCCCCGGCGCGCCCCGGTGCCGCCGCCGCAGATCGCCGAGGCGGGACTTGTCGCGCAGGGCGAGCTTTTCGCGCATCCGCAAGGCTTTGTCGGCGGGCGGACGGCACATGGGCTGGTCGCGCTGTCGGCAGTGGCGGACCTTGCGCGCTTTTGCCGCGCGGCGCGGGAGGAAGGGCGCTGGCCGGTCCTGTACAAGCTGTCCGGTCGACAGGCGGTTGCGGCGCGGCGGGCGGGGCTGCGGGTGCTTCCCGTGGCGCGCGAGGCCTGGCTTTGCCCGATGGCGTTCCGGCTGGACGTCCCGGCGCGCGCGGGCCTCAGGCGCAAGCTGCGGCGGGCCGAGGCGGCGGGTGTGACCGCTGCGGTGGAGCCTCGGCCGGACTGGGCTGCGCTGGGCCGGCTCAACGCAGCCTGGATCCGGGCGCGCGGGAAGGAGCGCGGCTTTGCCATGGGGCGTTTCGACCCGGACTATCTGGCGGGCCAGGTCGTCGTCGTGGCCCGCGCGGGTGGCGAGGTGGTGGGCTTTGTCAGCTTTCATGCGACCCGAATCGGGCCGGATCAGGTCTGGACGCTGGACCTGTTGCGCCCCGGGCCCACAGCCCCCGAAGGCACGGCGCAGGCAATGATCCTGGCAGCCCTTGTCGCGGCGCGGGAGAAGGGGGTGCAGCATCTGTCGCTGGCCGCCGTCCCGATCGGGGCGCGGGGCGGGGAGACCGGCCCGATCGCGCGGTTGGGGCGGCGCCTTGCGGGCGAAGCGATGCGCGGGCTGGACCAGTTCAAGTCCGGCTTCGCGCCGCGCTGGCAGCGTCTTTACATCGCAGCACCGTCCTATCCCGCCCTTGCGATCGTCGGGGCCGAGATCTGGCGCCGCGTCTGCCATCCGCGAGAGCTTGCCAGCATGAGGCGGACCACCGGTCATGATGAGGAATATGAAATTGCCTATCGCCGCAACCCATGGCAGAGGGAGGGGGATATGCAGGCCTGAAGGATGCCCGAAATGACCGACGCGCTGACCCGGATGCTTGCCGCCCGTGACTGGATCATGGCGGATGGCGCAACCGGGACCAACCTGTTCAACATGGGCCTGTCCTCGGGTGAGCCGCCGGAGTTCTGGAACGTCGAAAAGCCGGAAAACATCCGCAAATTGTATGGCGATGCCGTCGCGGCCGGGTCGGACCTGTTCCTCACCAATACGTTCGGCGGCAACGCGGCGCGGCTGAAGCTGCACAATGCGCAAGGCCGGGTGCGCGAGCTGAACCGCGTCGGCGCCGAACTGGCCCGCGAGATCGCCGACAAGGCCGGGCGAGCGGTGGTCGTTGCAGGCTCGATGGGCCCGACGGGCGAGATCTTCGAGCCGATGGGCACGCTGACCCATGCGCTGGCGGTGGAAATCTTCCACGAACAGGCCGAGGCGCTGAAGGAGGGGGGCGCGGATGTCCTGTGGGTCGAGACGATCTCGGCGCCCGAGGAATACCGGGCGGCAGCCGATGCGGCGCTGCGGGCCGACATGCCCTGGTGCGGCACGATGAGCTTTGACACGGCAGGGCGGACGATGATGGGCACGACCTCGGCCGCGATGGCCGAGATGGTCGAACGGCTGGTCAACCCGCCGATCGCCTTTGGCGCCAATTGCGGGGTGGGCGCGTCCGACCTGATGCGCACGGTGCTGGGCTTTGCGGCGACGGGCACCGAACGGCCGATCATCGCCAAGGGCAATGCGGGCATCCCGAAGTACCATGACGGCCACATCCATTACGACGGCACGCCGGAACTGATGGCGGAATATGCGGTGATGGCGCGCGACGCGGGTGTCAGGATCATCGGCGGCTGCTGCGGCACGATGCCGGAACACCTGCGCGCGATGCGGGTGGCGCTGGAGAGCCGTCCCAAGGGCAACCGCCCCTCGCTGGAGGTGATCCAGGCCAAGCTGGGCGCGTTCTCCTCGGCCTCGGACGGGACGGGGGACGATGCCGGAGCGAAGCGGGAGCGTCGGGGACGGCGGGGCTGAACGGGCGGGCCTGGGCGCAAAATCCTTCGAAGGATTTTGGCAAATCTTTTCGAAAAGATTTGGCCCCGGTCGAAGCCGGTCAGAACAGCGTCAACTGGTCGCCCGGGCGCGGCGTCACCCGGAAGAGGTCGCAGCGCAGGGCGGGCAGGCCTTCGCTGAGTCCCAGCCGCCTGCGGGCAAGATCGGCGCGGCGGTGGATCAGGTCGGCCCAGAGCCCCTGGCCCCGCATCCGCGTGCCGAAGTCGGGGTCGTAGTCGCGCCCGCCATGCAACTCTCGCACCCGGCCCATGACCCGGGCGGCTCGGTCGGGGAAGGTGGCCTCCAGCCAGTCGCGGAAGAGGGTCGACACCTCAAGCGGCAGGCGCAACGGAATGGTGTTCGCCGCCGTGGCCCCGGCGTCGCGGCCCGCCTGCATCACGGCCTCCAGTTCATGGTCGGTGAGGGCGGGGATCAGCGGCGAGACCTGGATACGCACCGGGATCCCCGCGCGCGCGAGGCGTTCGATGATCTGCAGCCTGCGGCGCGGGGCCGGCGCGCGCGGTTCCATCTTGCGCGCAAGATCGGCATCCAGAGTGGTGACGCTGATCGAGACCGAGGCCAGCCCCTCTGCCGCCATCGGCGCGATCAGGTCGATGTCGCGCTCGATCGTGGTGCCGCGCGTGGTGATCCAGACCGGGTGGCGGAAGGCAGCCAGGACGGAGAGCACCTCGCGCATGATGGCATGGTCACGCTCCACCGGCTGGTAGGGGTCGGTATTGGTGCCGATGGCCAGGGGGGCGACCCGGTAGGCCGGGCGGCGCAGTTCCTTGTCGAGCACGGCGGCGATCCCGGGGCGCGCGATGAGGCGGGTTTCGAAATCAAGCCCGGGCGAGAGGTTCAGGTAGGCGTGTGTCGGGCGGGCATAACAGTAGATGCAGCCGTGTTCGCAGCCGCGGTAGGGGTTGATCGAGCGGTCGAAGGGCAGGTCGGGCGAGCGGTTGAAGCTGAGCGCCGAGCGGGGCCGTTCGATGCGGACTTCGGTCGCGACCAGGCGTTCGTCCTCGGGCAGGTCCCAGCCGTCGTCGAAAGCCTCGCGGTCTGTGGCCTCATACCGGCCGGCGCGGTTGGTATCGGCCCCGCGCGCCCGCAGGCGCTGGCCGGGAAGCAGGCTTGCGCGTCTGGTCATGGCCGAAGTCTAGAACGAAACAAAAACATTTGCCACAGCTTTCCGGTCTGCGACGGCTTTCTGTCGGCTTTCATCCGGTGTATGTCGCTTGGCGAATAGTGGGTGCGTCGCTTTGCGACCATCACCATGCAAAACCCTTCCGCTTGGAGCGCGCCCCATGGCCGACGACGACGAGATCATCCTGTCCGAACTTTCGGATGACGAGCTTGTGCTGCAGATGCATGACGACCTTTACGACGGTCTGAAGGAAGAGATCGAAGAGGGCGTCAACATCCTGATCGCGCGCGGCTGGACGCCCTATGACGTTCTGACCAAGGCGCTGGTGGCGGGGATGACGATCGTGGGAGCGGACTTCCGCGATGGCATCCTGTTCGTGCCCGAAGTTCTGCTGGCCGCCAATGCGATGAAGGCGGGGATGGCGATCCTGAAGCCCTTGCTGGTGGAAACAGGCGCGCCGCGGATGGGCAAGATGGTGATCGGCACGGTGAAGGGCGACATCCATGACATCGGCAAGAACCTGGTGGCGATGATGATGGAAGGCGCAGGCTTCGAGGTGAAGGATCTGGGGATCAACAACTCGGTCGAGAAATACATCGAGGCGCTGGAAGCCGAGAAGCCCGATATCCTGGGGATGTCGGCGCTGCTGACGACGACGATGCCCTACATGAAGGTCGTGATCGACACGATGAAGGAAAAGGGTCTGCGCGAGGATTACATCGTGCTGGTGGGCGGCGCCCCGCTGAACGAGGAGTTCGGCAAGGCGATCGGCGCGGATGCCTATTGCCGCGATGCTGCCGTGGCGGTGGAAACCGCCAAGCAGTTCGTCGCGCGCAAGCACAACCAGCTGAACGGCTGACGCACGCCACCGTGATTCGGGAGGGGCTTGTCATGCGCCCTTCCCGGGCGCAGATTGCTGTCAGGGAGACACACAATGCCCTTGACCCATTTCCTTGGACTGATCGCCTTGGTCATCGTTGCGGCCGGTCTGACCATCTGGCTGGCGCTCTGGACCGGGGTTCCCTTCGCCGCTCTGGCCTTTGCCGCCCTGTCGGCCAGCGCGATCCTGACCTGGACCCGGGTCAGCCGGTAATCTTCCGTGATCGATGACGTCACCCTGTCCGAAGCCGGGCTGGCTCCAGCCCGGTCCGGGCGCATCCTGCTGATCGCCTGCGGCGCGCTGGCGCATGAGATCCTGGCGCTGAAGGCGGCGAACGGCTGGACTCATCTGGACCTGCAATGCCTGCCCGCCAAGCTGCATCTCTGGCCGGATCGGATCATCCCCGCCGTCGAGGAGGCTGTGGCGGCGGCGCGGGGCGATTACGAGACCGTGTTCGTGGTCTATGCCGATTGCGGGACGGGGGGGCTGCTGAAGGCCGCCTGCGACCGGCTGGGGGTCGAGATGGTGGAGGGGCCGCATTGCTATGCCTTCTTCGAGGGCAATGCGGCCTTTGCCGAACGGGCCGAGACCGAGTTCGACGCCTTCTACCTGACCGATTTCCTGGTGCGGCAGTTCGATGCCTTTGTCTGGAAGCCGATGGGCCTGGACCGGCATCCCGAGCTGCGCGACATGTATTTCGGCAATTACCGCAAGCTGGTCTATCAGGCCCAGACGGATGACCCCGCGCTGGATGCCAAGGCCGAGGAGTGCGCCGCGCGGCTCGGGCTGGCCTATGAGCGGCGGTTCACCGGCTATGGCGATCTGGCGACGACCCTTGCGCGCGTGGCCGGTCAGCGCGAAATCGGTGATGACGGCGGCGTGGATCAGCTTCCCTTGTAATGGTTCAGGCAGAAGACCCGGATTGCCGAGGCGAGGCCTTCGTCGTTGCGCCGGGCGGCGTCGATTTCGGCGGCCAGGGCGTTGAGGGGGGTGCTCCTTTCGGCGGCGATGGCGCGGAAGGCGTCCCAGAATTCGGGCTCAAGCGAGACGCTGGTGCGGTGGCCGCGGAGGGTGAGGGAGTGTTTGGCAGGGCGGTTGGTCATGGGGCGACCGTAGCGGAACGGCTGGGCGGGGACAAAATCCTTCGAAGGATTTTGCAAAACTTTTCGAAAAGTTTTGCACCCGGACGCGCTGTCAGTTCAGGACATAGACCGGCTCTCGGTTGCAGAAGACAATGAATTGTCCGGCGTTTTCGACCACGCGGAAGCCGCGGCGGCGGACTTCATGCAGGAAACGGTCGCGACCGATCAGGCGTTCCACGTCGGCCACCTTGCGGCGGACGGTTCCGCCTTCTGCAACGCTTTTGGCGGAGAACAGGTGGACGATCCATTTCTCTGGGGAAATCACGTCAGGCAGTAGGGTCATCGGCGCACCTCCTGCAAGAACCCTGCCAAAGCAGGGTTAACGCCGGGTTACTCGGTCTCGCGCTTGTGGGCGTCGAGGTCGCGGGCGGCCTTTTCGGCGCGGGTCTTTTCCAGATCGCGCTCGGCCCTCGTGCGGCCATGCTTTGCAGCGTTGACATCGGCAGCCGCGCGGGCGGCCTTGCGGGCCGCCTGCTTTTTCACGGTGCGGAGGTTGACGATCTCGCTCATCAGCCCTTCGGGCCGACCATGTCCTCGGGCCGCACGATGCGGTCGAAGGTCTCGCCATCGACAAAGCCCAAAGCGATCGCCTCTTCCCGCAGAGTCGTGCCGTTCTTGTGCGCGGTCTTGGCGACCTTGGTCGCGTTGTCGTAGCCGATGGTCGGCGCAAGTGCCGTCACCAGCATCAGCGATTCCTTCATCAGTTTCTCGATCCGCGGAATGTTGGCCTGCGTCCCCACCACCATGTTGTCGGTGAAGCTGGAGGCCGCATCGCCCAGAAGCTGGATCGATTGCAGCACGTTGTAGGCCATCATCGGGTTGTAGACGTTCAGCTCGAAATGGCCCTGCGACCCGGCAAAGCCCACGGCGGCGTCGTTGCCCATCACATGGGCGCAGACCATGGTCAGCGCCTCGGCCTGGGTCGGGTTGACCTTGCCGGGCATGATGGAGGAGCCGGGTTCGTTTTCCGGCAGGATCAGTTCCCCAAGACCCGAGCGGGGGCCGGAGCCCAGAAGCCGCAGGTCGTTGGCGATCTTGAACAGGCTGGCGGCCACCGTCTTCAGCGCGCCCGAGAACATCACCATCGCATCATGGGCGGCAAGCGCCTCGAACTTGTTCGGGGCGGTGACGAAGGGCAGGCCGGTGATCTTCGCGATCTCGGCCGCCACGCGCACATCGAAGCCCTTGCGGGTGTTCAGCCCGGTGCCCACCGCCGTGCCGCCCTGGGCCAGTTCGTAGATGTGCGGCAGGCACATCTTCACCCGCTCGATCCCGCGATCCACCTGGGTCGCATAGCCCGAGAATTCCTGGCCAAGCGTCAGGGGCGTCGCATCCTGGGTATGAGTGCGGCCGATCTTGATGATGTCCTTGAACTCGTTGGACTTCGCCCAGAGCGCCCTGGACAGCTTCTCCAGCCCCGGCAAGAGCACATCGCGGCTGTGCATCCCGATGGCGACATGCATCGCGGTGGGGAAGGTGTCGTTCGAGGACTGCCCCATGTTCACATGGTCGTTCGGGTGGACGGGCTTCTTGGACCCCTTCACCCCGCCCAGCATCTCGATCGCGCGGTTCGAGATCACCTCGTTCGCGTTCATGTTCGACTGGGTGCCGGACCCGGTCTGCCAGACGACCAGCGGGAAGTTGTCGTCGAACTTGCCTTCGATCACCTCTTGCGCGGCGGCCACGATGGCGTTGCCAAGCTCGGCCGGAAGGTCGCCTTGCGCCATGTTCACCACGGCGCAGGCGCGCTTGATGACGCCAAGCGCGCGGATGATCGGGACGGGCTGGCGTTCCCAGCCGATGGGGAAGTTGATGATCGACCGCTGGGTCTGCGCGCCCCAGTACTTGTCGGCGGGCACCTCAAGGGGGCCGAAGCTGTCGGTTTCGGTACGGGTCGCGGTCATGGGGGGCTCCTCGCAGGCTCTCGCGCGTCCCATAGCGCCGGGAGCGCGGAAAATCAATCCGGCATGCAATGGTATACCGAAATCTCAGGCCCGGCGGAAGCGGTAGACCGTTGCGGGCGGCAGGTTGGCCCAGACCTTGTGGCCCTTGTTCACCTTGAGGCGCAGGGCCTCGATGGTTTCCGGCGGCAAGGGCGGGCGGGGGCCATAGGTGAACTGCACATAGTGGCCGCGCGGGGCGAGGATGGCGAAGGCGGCACTGACAATGCCTTCGCGCACATCGGGCGGCATGGACAGGAGCGGCAGGCCCGAGATCACCGTGCCGACCCCGGGCTCGACCAGCCGGGCGGCCTCTTGCGCGGGCCGCTGATGCACGGTCACGCCGGGGAACTTCTTGCGCAGGTGGTCAACGAATTCCTCGTCCAACTCGAAGAGCGTGAGGTTTTCGGGGGGCACGCCGCGCGCGAGGATCGCCTCGGTGAACCGTCCGGTGCCGGGGCCGAATTCCACCACCGGGCCGCTGTTCGGGCCAAGCCCCAGGGTCATCGCCCGCGCCAGCGTGCGCGAGGACGGTGCGATGGCCGAGACCTGACGGGGGTTCTTGAGCAGCCTGCGACGGAAAAGGGCGAGGTCGCTCATCAGTGTTTTCGGAACTGGTCCAGGGACACGACCTCGGCGGCCTGGCGCTCGGGCTCTTCCTCGACCTCGATATCCTCTTCTTCTTCCTCGTCCTCGTCCTGCTCCTGCGTCTCGAACCGCAGGCCGAATTCGACCGAGGGGTCAACGAAGGTGCGCAGCGCGTCGAAGGGAATCACCATCGGCTCGGGATTGTTGCCGAAGTTCAGCGTCACGCTGAACCCGTCGTCGGTGACGGACAGGTTCTCGAACCAGTGCTGCAGCACGACGGTCATCTCTGTCGGATAGCGTTCCTTGAGCCAGTCGGCCATCTGCACATCGGGGTGCGTGGTGTCGAAGGTGATGAAGAAATGATGCGCCCCCGGAAGCCCGTGTTCGGCCACCTCGGTCAGGACCGACCGGATCAGGCCCCGCATCGCGCGGTGCATGAGAGTGCCATAGTCGATGCTGCGTGCCATGGGCGCCGTCCTTCCCGGTTGAGTTGCAGCATAGGCAATTCGAGGGCCAAGGGAAGAGGCGGAAGGCCAGGTTCTGCTGCGGACCCTAGACGAGCGCGGCCGTGCCCGAGACGAGAGCTGAGATCAAAAGCACGAGGAGCAGCGGCCAGTGCCGCCAGATCAGCGCGGAGGCGGCGAAAATCGCGATCAGGGCGGGCAGCGGGCGCAGGCTGGAAAGGTCCGGCAGGATCAGGCTTGTCGGTCCGAAGCTCCAGGCCGGAAGGGCTGCGAAGAGGACATGCAGCCCGAACCAGAGCGAGAGATTCGCGATCACGCCCACCACCGCCGCCGTGATGGCCGCAAGCGCGCCGGACAGGCGGGGCATGTGGGCCAGCCGGTCGATGAAGGGGCTGCCGGCGAAGATGAACAGGAAGGAGGGAATGAAGGTCATCCAGAGCGCAACCGCTGCGCCCGCCAGTCCCAGGGGCCAGCCGCCCGCCTGATGCGCCGCCATGAAGCCCACGAATTCGTTTACCAGGATCAGCGGGCCGGGCGTGGTCTCGGCCAGTCCCAGCCCGTCCATCATCTGCGGCAGGGTCAGCCAGCCCTTGTCCTGGACCACTTCCTGCGCCATCCAGGCCAGCACGGCATAGGCCCCGCCGAAGGTCAGGACGGCGAGTTTCGAGAAGAAGATGCCGATCTCGGCCAGTCTGGCGGGGGCGGCAAGGATCAGGGCGGCGAGCGGCAGGAGCCACACCCCCAGCCAGAGCGCGGCGGCCCGCAGCGACCGGGCCAGAGCGGCGGGCGGGGCGGGGGCTGTCGGGTCCCGTCGGGTCCCTGCGGTGCGGAAAAAGCCCCAGAGTCCGGCGGCAAGGATGATGACCGGGAACGGCAGCCTGAACAGGAACAGGCCCGCGAAGGCGGCACAGGCGATGAGCCAGGCCTCGCGCGATTTCAGCGCGCGTCTGGAGAGGCGGAGCAGCGCCTCGATCACGATGGCGATGACGGCGGCCTGGACCCCGGTGAAGAGGGCCGCCACCACCGGGACCTGGCCGAAAGCGGCGTAGATCAGGCTGAGCATGAGGACGACAGCCGCGCCGGGCAGGACGAAGAGGCCCCCGGCGATCAGGCCGCCCCGCACGCCGTGCAGCCGCCAGCCGATCCAGGTGGCCAGCTGCATCGCCTCGGGGCCGGGGAGAAGCATGCAGAAGGACAGGGCGCGCAGATAGTCGGGTTCCGCGACCCAGCGCTTTTCGTCCAGGATCACCCGGTGCATCAGGGCGATCTGCGCCGCCGGGCCGCCGAAGGACAGGCAGCCGATCCGGGCGAAAGTGCGGGTCAGTTCGGAGAGGGTCGGAATCATGGGCTGACAGTGTCCCGGCAACCGGGAAAGCGGAAGGGGAAAAGGCTGCGGCCGTGACAGGCGCGGGAGAGATCAGCCAAGGGTCTTCGTGAGTTCGCGGAGGAGCTTGCGGCGCAGGGTCTCGGGATAGTCCTGCAAGCCCCGGACGCTGACCACGAAGCCGTCGGGGGTGACGATCCGTTTGCGGTAGTAGGCACTGATGGGGAAGGCCTGGCCCGGTTCCTCGATGGCGATGGCGTTGATCGTCAGCCCCGCGGCCATCGCTTCGCCGCGCGCGGCGGCATCGGTGAAGCCCGCGTTCTCCTGCCCGTCGCCCGAGATGTCGATGACCTTGCGCCGGCAGTCGGGGACGGCGGCGAACCGGGCGGTGGCGAAGCGCAGGCCCTGGCCCACGGCGGTGTCCGAGCCCCGGAAGGCGCGGGGAACGACGGCGGCGCGGGCGGCGAAGCGGGTGACGTCGTCGGGGGCAAGCATCCGCTGCCACGGCAGAACGAGGGCCTGTTCCTCGGTGCCTGACCACTGGACCACGGCAAGCGCGACCTGTCCGCGGACCAGGGCGTCGGCGATTTCCGGGTCGGCAAGGGCCGCGGCGAGGCCGCCGGTCTGCAACTGGTATTCGCCCGCGTCGATCGAGCCCGAGACGTCGATCGACAGCATGAGCGCCGTCTCGCAGGACAGCGCGGGGCCGGTGGAGAGGCAGGCAAGGAGGGCCGCACGGAGCATGGGGCAGGATGGGGCCGGGGCGGGTCGCTGGCAAGCCGCCCGTCGTTGATGTCGTACCGCCATGCCGGGTGACGGGCGGCGCGGGGGCGAAGTCGAACGAGGAGCCGTGGGGGAAGGTGCAGGCTTCTGTTGCCAGGTGCCTGCGGACCCCGCCTTACGCGGCTAAGCGCAAGGACTTAGATTTGGTATTGCGAGCCGCTTACGCGGCCAGCGCCACCGGAGCACGGTTGTCGTTGGCAACTGTGATCATGGACCGATAACGGTGGTACCTCACCGAGCGAAAGCTGGCCTCTTTGGTCGTTCGTCGATCCTATTTCGGCCCCACACGCCCGCAACGAACGGGAAGGTCTGGTGGAGCCGCCGGGTACCGCCCCCGGGTCCGAGCCGATTATTACAGGTGCGTTTATCGCCATAGTCGGGGTCGCCCCCGACAGCGATCAATATAGGGGGTGGGCGCGGAGGGTGCAAGGCGCGCCTCTCATGCCTGCTTCGGAACGGAAAACGCCCGAGGTTTCCCCCGGGCGTGTCCTTGGTCACGGCATCGGGATCAGAAGCCCGACTTGATGAGCTCGAATTCCTCGATCATGCGGTCGCGGAGTGCGGTGGTGGGGGGCGACTGCACGAAGAGCGGTGTGGTCACCGGGTCGACGTAGGCCGCCTTCAGCTCGTCCGGCGTGATTTCGGCCATCGCGGCGTCGTTGGCCAGGGCATAGCCGATCGCCTCCAGCAGCGGCTTGGCCGAGGAATGCGAAAGAAGCGAGTTGATGTGGTCGTAGGCCTTTTCCTCGACGCCGGGGCCGTTCTTGATGTTCACGAAGCCGCAGTACCAGGTGGCAGCGCCTTCGGCGGCGGCGCGGTTGAAGCCGACGGGGAAGTTTTCGCCCTTCAGGATCGCGACCGGGTCGTTCCATGACCAGGCCACCTGAACCTCGCCCGAGGCCATGAGCTGCGACAGTTCCGAGGGGTCGGACCAGTAGGCGCGGACGTTGGGGTGGACCTTGCGCAGCCAGTCGGCGGCGGCGGTGAACTGTTCATCCGTCACGTTGTCCCACGAGGTCACGCCGGTGGCCATGAAGGCCAGCGACCAGATGTCATCGGTGTTGTCGGGCAGCGAGATGCGGCCGGCGTATTTCGGATCGGCGAAGACCTGGACGGAGGCCACATCCTCGGCCGGAACCGTATCGGCATTGTAGGCGATGGCGGTATAGGCATAGTCCGTGGGGATGAACCAGACACCCTGGTCATCGGTGAAGGGTTTCACCATGCGTTCGGGGATGTTCTTGAATTCGGGGATCTTCGAGGTATCCCACGGCTCGATCAGACCGGCTTCCATGTAGCGGGGCACGGCGGCGGCGCAGGGGTGGACAACATCGGCCTTGAAGCCCGAGGACATCTTCTGGAACGCCTCGTCATCGTCGGCGAAGAAGACATAGGTCGGCTTCTGGCCGTTCTTTTCGACATAGGGTTGCAGCATCCCGTCGATTTCCCAGCCCGCCCAGTCGAGCACGGTCAGCTCGGGGTCGGCGGCATGGGCAGCGACGGACAGCGCGAGGAGAGACGCGGCGCTGAAGAGGGTCAGGGAATGTCGGGACATGTGTGCTCCTTCTGCGGGACATGCGGACGGGGCCGATGGCCTCCGGTGCGCATGGTTGGATGGCAGACGCGGCCCCCTCGGCGCGCCCATGACGAAAGATTGGTCGGCTGGCCGGAAAAGGACAAGGGGAATTTGCGGGTTCTCGCGGCCATCGCCGCGAAATGCGGCACAAATTCCGGTGACCTTGCGTCCATATGCACGCTTGCCGGGCGCAGGGCGCGCCCGTCGCGGGGCATGTGCCGGGCGAAGCGGGGTTGCGGGGCAAAGGGCGGGAGGCTAATCCTGTGGGCGAGGCCGGGCGAGACCCGGCCCTGGCCCTTGGGGAGACATCCTTGGGTCTGGCTGGAAGACCTGCCGCGGACCGGGACTTACCCGCCTCGCGCGGGGTATTCCGGGAGCCGCGGCCCGATGGAGGAGCCGCAGGTGGCGCTTGATCTTGATTTCGTCCGTTCGCAGTTTCCGGCGTTTTCCTCGCCGGTCCTGTCGACCCATGCCTTCTTCGAGAATGCCGGAGGGAGTTACCCCTGCGTGCAGGTCGTGGACCGGCTGACGCGGTTCTACCGGGACCGCAAGGTGCAGCCCTACGGTCCCTATCCGGGGGCCCAGGCGGGCGGCGCGGAGATGGACGAGGCGCGCACCCGGCTGGCGGCGATGATGGGGGTCGCGCGGGAAGAGGTGTCCTTCGGGCCGTCGACCAGCGCCAATACCTATGTGCTGGCGCAAGCGGTGCGGAAGTGGCTGGCCGGAACGGGTGGTGCGGTGGTGGTGACGAACCAGGACCACGAGGCCAATTCGGGCGTCTGGCGGCGTCTGGCCGAGGAGGGGATCGAGGTTCGGGAGTGGAAGCTGGACCGGGAGACGGGATCGCTGGATCCCGCGACGCTGGGCTCGCTTCTAGCGGATGGGAAGGTGAAACTTGTCTGCTTTCCGCAGTGTTCCAATGTGATCGCCGAGATCAACGACGTGGCGGCGATCTGTGCGCTGGCCAAGGCTGCGGGGGCGCGGACCGTGGTGGACGGGGTGAGTTACGCCCCGCACGGGTTCCCGGATATTCCGGCGCTGGGGTGCGATGTGTATCTGTTCTCGGCCTACAAGACCTATGGCCCGCATCAGGGGATCATGATCCTGCGCGAGGATTTCGGGATGGAGCTGCCGGGGCAGGCGCATTTCTTCAACCACGGAGTGCTTTACAAGCGGCATACTCCGGCCGGGCCGGACCATGCGCAGATCGCGGCCTGTGCGGGGATGGCGGATTACATCGATGCGCTGGCGGAGCGGCATGGGGTATCGGGCGATCCGGCGGCGCGGAACCGGGGGGTGCATGACCTGATGCGCGCGCAGGAGGTGGCGGTGATCCAGCCCTTGCTGGAGTATCTGGCGGGGCGGAACGATGTGCGGCTGCTGGGGCCCAAGGACGCTGCGCGGCGGGCGCCGACGGTGGCGGTGGAGCTGGACCGGGCGGCGGAGCCGGTGTCCGAGGAGCTGGGGCGCAACGGGATCGCCTGTTGGGCCGGGGATTTCTATGCGGTGCGGCCGCTGGAGGCGCTGGGGATTTCCCGCGACAAGGGCGTGCTGCGGATGTCGGCGGTGCACTATACCAGCGCCGAGGACGTAGAGCGGCTGATCGCGGCGCTGGACCGGGTGCTGTGAGGTCAGCAGAGCGGAGCGCTGGCGCGCGCGTCTTTGCATCTGTCCCTTGCGCGATCTGCGCAAGGGACGGAGATTGGGGGTTTTCCACCCCCAAACCCCCGAGAGTATTTGGAAAAAGAGCAAATCAATCTGATCCGTTCGCGGAGTCGAAGCGTAAAGCAGGTGTGGGAAAGGCTGGGGAATGACCGACCGTCCGTTGATCCTGTGGTTCCGCCGCGACTTGCGGTTGGGAGACCATCCGATGCTGTCGGCGGCGGTGGCAACCGGGCGGCCGGTGGTGCCTTTGTTCATCCTGGACCCGGAGACCGAGGCGCTGGGGGCGGCGCCGAAATGGCGGCTGGGGCTGGCGGTCCAGGCCTTTGCGGCGGCGCTGGAGGGGCGGGGCGTCCGGTTGATCCTGCGGCGGGGGCCGGCGCTGGAGGTGCTGCGCGGGCTGGTGGCCGAGACCGGAGCGGGCGGGGTCTTCTGGTCGCGGCTCTACGACCCGGCTTCGGTCGCGCGGGATACCGGCGTCAAGGGGGCGCTGAAGGCCGAGGGGGTGGAGGCGCGGTCCTTTGCCGGGCATCTTCTGCACGAGCCTTGGGAGGTGGAGACCGGGCAGGGCGGATTCTACCGGGTGTTCACGCCGTACTGGAAAGCCCTGCGGGGGATGGAGGTGGCGGCGCCGGAGTCAGCGCCCAGGACGCTGCGCGGGGTTGAACGCTGGCCGGGCTCGGACCGGCTTGAGGACTGGCGGCTGGGCGCGGCCATGAACCGGGGGGCCGGGGTCGTCGCGCGGTATCAGGCGGTGGGCGAGGCGGCGGCGCGGGCGAAACTGCAGGCCTTTCTGGCGGGGCCGGTGGCGGACTATGCGCGGCTGCGCGATTTCCCGGCCGAGGCGGGCACGTCGCGGTTGTCCGAAAACCTGACCTGCGGCGAGATCGGCATCCGCGAGGTCTGGCATGCGGGGCTGCGGGTCAGGGACGAGGGCAGCGCGGGGGCGGAGAGCTTCCTGCGGGAGCTGGGCTGGCGCGAGTTCAGCTATCACCTGATGCACCACACGCCGCAGATCACCCGCAGCAACTGGAAACCGGAGTGGGACGGCTTTCCCTGGCGGGGCGACAGTCCCGAAGCGGAGCGCTGGCGGCGGGGGATGACGGGCGAGCCCTTCGTCGATGCGGCGATGCGCGAGATGTATGTGACGGGCACGATGCACAACCGCGCGCGGATGATCGTGGCGAGCTATCTGACCAAGCATCTGATGACACACTGGAAGCTGGGGCTGGACTGGTTTGCCGACTGTCTGACCGACTGGGACCCGGCGGCGAATGCGATGGGCTGGCAATGGGTTGCGGGATCGGGTCCGGATGCGGCGCCGTTCTTCCGCATCTTCAACCCCGCAGGGCAGGCCGAGAAGTTCGATGCAGAGGCGCGCTATCGGCGGCGGTTCGTTGCGGAGTTGTCGAAAGACCCCGGGCCGGAGGCGCTGGCCTATTTCGACGCGGTGCCGCGGTCCTGGGGCCTGCGGCCGGACCAGAGCTATCCCGCGCCGGTCGTCGATCTGGCGACGGGCCGCGCAACTGCCCTTGCGGCATATGGAGCACGAAATGCTTGAGCAAGGCGCCCGGTTTGGTGAAACTGCCGGGACCGACATCGACCCTGGGGGTGGGGCCATGGACGTATTGACGACAGTGGCGGGACAAACCGGCCTGCCGCGCTATTTCGCTGCGGCCTTCGAGGTGGCCCGGCGGCTGGGCGAGGGCAGGCTGGACTTCGTGCTGCCGGACGGGCGTCGGTTCCGCATCGAAGGAAAGGCGCCGGGGATTGCGGCGGAAGTTCGGGTGGTGAACCCGGACCTGTTTGCGCGGCTGGTGCGCGAGGGCGATCTCGGGTTCTGCGACGCCTATCTGGACGGCTGGTGGACGACGCCGGACTTGCAGGCATTCCTGGACCTGATCCAGCGCCCGGCGAACAACATCGTCGGCGACGGCTTTCCCGGCCTGGGCCTGCTGCGCGCCTATGAGCGGATGCGCTTCTGGTTGCAGTCGAACTCGCGTCGGCAGGCGAAGAAGAACATCCAGTACCACTATGACCTGGGCAACGAGTTCTACCGGCTGTGGCTGGATGACACGATGACCTATTCCTCGGCCATCTTTGCCAATCCGCAGGAGAGCCTGGAAACGGCCCAGATCCGCAAATATGCCAGCATGGTGGACCAGATGGGCGCGCAGCCCGGCGAGCATGTGCTGGAGATCGGCTGCGGCTGGGGTGGCTTTGCCGAATATGCCGCGAAGGAGCGCGGCCTGCGCGTCACCGGGCTGACGATCAGCAAGGCGCAGCACGACTATGCGGTGGAACGGATCGCGAGGGCGGGCCTGTCGGACCGGGTGGAGATCAAGTTGCAGGACTATCGCGACGAGCGCGGCTCCTATGACGGGATCGCCAGCATCGAGATGTTCGAGGCGGTGGGCGAGCGCTATTGGCCGGTCTATTTCGACACCCTGCGCAACCGGCTGAAGCCCGGGCGCAATGCGACCTTGCAGATCATCACCATCGCCGACCAGCGGTGGCATCTGTATCGCAAGGGGGTCGATTTCATCCAGAAATACATCTTCCCGGGCGGGATGCTGCCCGCGCCTTCGGTCCTGCGCGCCGAGGTCGAAAGGGCGGGGCTGCGGGTCAAGGGGTCGATCGAGTTCGGCGAGAGCTACAGCCTGACCCTGCGGCGCTGGCACGAGACCTTTGCCGAGCGTTGGGGCGAGGTGAAGAAGCTGGGCTTCGATGATCGGTTCAAGCGGATGTGGGATTTCTACCTGGCCTCTTGCGCCGGGGCGTTTCAGGGTGGAAACTGCGACGTGACGCAGATCACGGTAACGCGTCCCAACTGAGGGCTTTGGAATGGCTTCGCAAATGCCGACCGGCGCCAAGCTGATGGCCGCCGTCAGTTTCGCGGTCGTCGGGTTCGTGATGGCGAACTACTACGCGATGAACATGCCCGATGCCTCGGCCGCGGGACCGATCCGCGAGGGTGCGGCGGTGGTGGGGGCACTGATCGGCTGGACGGTGATGGGGCCGACAGTCGGCAAGGGCTATGTCGAGGCGGCCGGATCTGGCATCAAGACTGCGGTGGTCCTGGCGGTGGCGGCGCTGTTCCTGCTGGCCTTGCGCGAGATGCTCGATAACTCGGTCAAGATGCGCTATGACACCGCGCTTGATGCGATCCTGGATGTGTTCCAGACCATGGCGCAACGGTCGCGGGCGCTGCTGTCGCTGGGGGTCTTCGGCACGATCCTGCTGGGCGGCATCATCGCCGGGATGTTGACCGAAAACGCCAGCCGCCGCTGGAAATAGCATGACAACAGAGGCAAGGGACGTGCCGCCCGAGGTGCGGGCGGTCGTGCTTGGACCGGATCCTGCGGAGGCGGCGGGGCGGCTCGCCTTCTTTCGCGACGTGCTGCAGGGCGCTGCCCTGGCAGAGGGGGAGGAGGGTCGGGTCCTCGCCACGCTGATCATGCGGGCCTATGGCCGGCTTCCTGCCGAGCGGGTTGCCCGGCGCCTGTCGTCGCTGCGGGTCGAGGCGGCAAGCCGGATGCGGGCGGCAGGGGCGCGGAGGCCAGGTCTGCGGCAGGGCACGGGAGAGGTGGAGGCCGGTCCGCCCGAGCCGCTCCATGCCGGGTTCTTCGCGGTGGACCTGCACCGGCTGCGGCATCGGCGGTTCGACGGCCGGTTCAGCGATCCCCTGACGCGCGAGGTCTTTGTCGTGGGCGATGCGGTCACGGTGCTGCCCTATGATCCGGTGCGCGACAGGGTGCTGCTGATCGAGCAGTTCCGCGTGGGCCCCTTTGGGCGCGGCGACCCCTTGCCATGGCAGCTGGAGGCGATCGCGGGCCGGATCGACCCCGGCGAGACGCCGGAAGCCGCCGCCCGGCGCGAGGCGGTGGAAGAGGCGGGGCTGGTGCTGGGCGCGCTGGAGAAGGTCGCGGAGTATTACCCGACGCCGGGGGCGGTGGCGGAGTATCTGTATTCCTATGTTGCGCTGTGCGACCTGCCGGACGGGGTGGCGGGGGTCTTCGGCGCCGCGGATGAGGGCGAGGACATCAAGGGCCATCTGTTGAGCTTCGACCGGCTGGTCGAGGTGCTGGCCTCGGGCGAGATCGGCAATGCGCCGCTTTTGCTGACCGCCCTGTGGTTGCAGCGTGAACGGGCGCGCTTGCGCAGGTAGGGGCGGTGGGCGGATCGCCCACCCTACGCCTGCGCTACTGGGTGGAGGGCTGCTCTCTGTGCCCGACCCCGGAGGGTTTCACACCCTCCGGACCTCCCGTGGAGTATTTCCGAAAGGGCAAGCCTTACAGGTTCAGCCCGACCCAGGCGCCATTCCGTGCTGACGACCTGACGCAGGCATCGACGAAGGCGACGCCTTCGAGACCCTCCTTCAGGCCCGGGAAGGTGGTGCCTTCGGGCAGGGGGGTGCCCGTCTTGGCGGCGCGGATGGCGCGGGCGGCCTCGAGGTAGATGTTGGCGAAGCCTTCCAGATAGCCCTCGGGATGGCCGGGGGGCACGCGGGTCACGCGGGCAGCCTCGGGGCCTGCACCGGCGCCGCCGCGGGTGATGAGGCGCTTGGGCTGGCCGAAGGGGGTGAACCAGAGGTAGTTCGGGTCCTCCTGCGACCATTCGAGCCCGCCCTTCGTGCCATAGACGCGGAGCCGCAGCCCGTTTTCGTTGCCCGGCGCGACCTGGCTGCACCAGAGCATGCCCTTCGCCCCGCCCTTGTAGCGCAAGAGCACATGGCCGTTGTCATCGACCCGGCGGCCCGGGACGAAGGCGGTGAGGTCGGCGGCGAGCGTGTCGAGCGTGAGGCCGGTGACGAAGTTCGCCAGGTTGAAGGCATGGGTGCCGATGTCGCCGGTCGAGCCGCCTGCGCCGGACCGCGCCGGATCGGTGCGCCAGTCGGCCTGCTTGTTGTCCACCGGTTCGGTCAGCCAGTCCTGGACATATTCGACGTTCACCAGACGCAGGTCGCCGAGGTCGCCATTGGCGATCATGGCCTTGGCCTGCCGGATCATCGGATAGCCGGTGTAATTGTGGGTCAGGGCGAAGACCACGCCCGAGGCCTCGGCGGCTTTGGCGAGTTTCTTCGCCTCGGCAAGCGTCGCGGTCAGCGGCTTGTCGCAGATGACATGGATGCCGCGTCTCAGGAACTGCATCGCCACGGGGGCGTGCATGTGGTTGGGCGTGACGATGGCCACCACGTCGATGCCGTCCTTGCGGCGGGCTTCCTTTGCGGCCATCTCGGCGAAGGAGGTATAGGCGCGGGGCACGCCGAGGTCTTGGGCAGAGGCCAGCGCCTTTTCCGGGTTGGAGGAGAAGGCCCCCGCAACAAGTTCGTACTGGTCGTCGATCCGTGCGGCGATGCGGTGGACCGCGCCGATGAAGGCGTCGCGCCCGCCCCCGACCATGCCAAGGCGCAGGCGTTCGGGGCGGGCGGTATGGGCGGCGTCGATGGGCATGGCTTACCTCGTCTCGTCTTTCATCTGTCCTCAAATATCCCACGGGGGTCGTCAGTGGTGCGCCACTGGTTCAAGCACCACTGGCGACGGGGTGTGAAACCCCCGCTTCCGCGCTCAGTCACCAAGCCCCAGCATCCGCCGGTTGGCGGCGCGGTCGGTGCCGGCATCGGCGAAATCGTCGAAGGCCTTCTCGGTCACGCGGATGATATGGGCATCGACAAAGGCCGCGCCTTCGCGGGCGCCGTCTTCGGGATGTTTCAGGCAGCATTCCCATTCGACCACCGCCCAGCCGTCATAGCCGTACTGGGTGAGCTTCGAGAAGATGCCGCCGAAATCGACCTGCCCGTCGCCAGGGCTGCGGAAGCGGCCCGCGCGGTTCACCCAGGACTGGAAGCCGCCATAGACGCCCTGGCGGCCCGTGGGGTTCAGTTCCGCGTCCTTGACGTGGAACATCTTGATCCGCTCGTGGTAGATGTCGATATTGGCAAGGTAATCAAGGTGTTGCAGGACATAGTGCGAGGGGTCGTAGAGCATGTTCGCGCGGGCATGCCCCTTCACGCGGTCGAGGAACATCTCGAAGGTGACGCCGTCGTGCAGGTCCTCGCCGGGGTGGATCTCGTAGGCGACATCGACGCCGCAGTCCTCGGCATGGTTCAGGATGGGCAGCCAGCGGCGGGCAAGCTCGTCGAAGGCTTCCTCCACCAGCCCCGCCGGGCGCTGCGGCCAGGGGTAGAGGTAGGGCCAGGCGAGCGCGCCGGAAAAGGTGGCGTGGGCGGTCAGCCCGAGGTTCCGGCTGGCGGTCAGCGCCTTCTTCACCTGATCCACCGCCCAAGTAGCCCGTGCCTTCGGATTGCCACGGACGGACGGGGCGGCAAAGCCGTCGAACTGGGTGTCATAGGCCGGATGCACTGCGACCAGCTGGCCTTGCAGGTGGGTGGAAAGTTCCGTCACCTGAAGCCCCGCCTCGGCCGCCACCCCCTTCACTTCGTCGCAGTAATCCTTCGAGGCCGCCGCCTTCTCCAGATCGAAGAGCCGCGCGTCCCAGCTGGGCACCTGCACCCCGACATAGCCGCAGTCGGCCGCCCACTTCGTGATTGACCTCCAGGAATTGAACGGCGCCGCGTCCCCCGCAAACTGCGCCAGGAAAAGGGCCGGGCCCTTGATCGTCTTCATCAGCGTTCCTCCCACTTCGGGCCTAGCGGCCGCATTCCACCCTGACCGGAACCTCGAGGCCCTGCCGTTCGGTCCAGTCGCGTTTGTCGATCTCGGCCACCAGCGCCCGGGCCAGGAATTCGCCCGCGCGTCCGACATCCTCGCGCACGATGAGGACATCCTGCCGGAACCGGCGCAGGACTGCGATGGCTTCTTTCGCAACCACGTCGAAATCGCGGCCCAGCACGCGACCCGACTGTTCCGCCCCGGCGATGGCGGCCATCGCGGCGGTCGTCGAGCCGACGAGAAGGCCGTCGGGCGGGTTCGGCAGCGCGAAGCGGGCGGCGACGGCGGCCTCGACTGCATCGCCGCCGCTGTCGGAGGTGACATCGGCGGCAACCTCGAAGGGCAGGCCCAGAAGAGCGGCCGCGTCGGAAAAACCGACGATCATGTGCCGCGCATACATGTGCGCGCGAGGCGGGGCGAGGAGGTAGAGCCGCTTGCGCCCCCTGTCTGCCAGAGCGCGCGCGCCGATGCGGCCGAAGGCTTCGTTGTCGAAGTCGAAATAGGGGTGGTCGATGCCCATCGCGGTGCGGCCATGCGCTGCGAAGGGGAAGCCGTGGTCGTGCATGTAGCGGATGCGGGGGTCGTCTTCCTTGGTCTGGTTCAGGATGATGCCGTCGGCGCTTTCGGTTTCGACGATGTAGCGGATCGGGTCGAGCGGATCCTGGTCGGGGAAGAAGGGCATCACGACAAGGTGGTAGGCCGTGCCGCGCAGGGCGTTGGCGATGGAATAGATCAGGCGCGAGGTATGGTTCATGATGTCCGTCTCGGTCGACAGGACAAGGGCGATCACATTGGTCTTGCCGGTGCGCAGGCGGACACCCGCGCGGTTCGGACGGTAGCCGAGCCGGGCGGCGGCCTCGCGGACGCGGCGCTTGGTGTCTTCGCCGATGTCGGGGGCGTCCTTGAGCGCGCGCGAGACGGTGGCGATGGCAAGGCCGGTGACGGCAGCGATGGTCTTCAGCGTCGGACGCTGGGTGTCCGAATCAGGGGGGGGGAGATCAGGCAGCGTGACCATGGCTCCCCCTGGGCGAGGGTGCACGGCCGGACAGGCCGTGGCGAATCCCCCTGGCTGATTCGGCCCTTGGCGACGCATTTGCACCCGCAGCACGCGGCGACCGGCCAGAGGCGGGAAGCTCCCGTCCGGCAAGGGGTTCGAGGCGATTGTCGCGGTGCAGCATCGAGCGGGTCATCCCCTGGTTTCCGGCCGCGAAGGGCGCGGATCATCCTGACATGAAAACTTGGCGCGCGGGCGCAAACAAGCGAAAAGATCAGTTGCCCGGCAAAACTATAACGTTATAGGCTGTTTCTATAACGTTTTAGAAACCGGGAGGAACGGTATGAAACTTTCGAAGATGACGGCGCTTCTTGCGATGTCGGTGGCGATGCCCGCCATGGCGACGGAGCTTGAGGTCACCCATTGGTGGACCAGCGGAGGGGAAGCGGCTGCGGTCGCCGAGCTGGCCAAGGCCTTCGACGCGAGCGGAGACAAGTGGGTCGACGGCGCGATCGCCGGCGGCGGCGGCGTGGCGCGGCCGATCATGATCTCGCGCATCACCGGCGGCGACCCGATGGGGGCCACCCAGTTCAACCACGGCCAGCAGGCGCTGGAGCTGGTCGAGGCGGGCCTCATGCTGGACCTGACCGATGTGGCCGAGGCCAACAACTGGAAGGAAATCATCTATCCGCCAAGCCTTCTGGATGCCTGCACCGTGGACGGCAAGATCTATTGCGCGCCGGTGAACATTCACTCGCCCGAATGGCTGTGGCTGAACAACAAGGTCTATACCGACCTCGGCCTGCCGGTTCCGACCAACTGGAACGAGTTCGTGGCCACCGCGCCGCAGGTGGAAGCGGCGGGCAAGATCCCGCTGGCGCTGGGAAACCAGCCCTGGCAGTCGAACCTTGCCTTCGGTGCGATGCAGATCGCGGTGGCCGGGCTTGATGCCTGGAAGGCCGTGAACATCGACAAGAACATGGACGTGGCGGCAGGCCCGGAATATGCCAAGGTCTTCCAGGCCGCAGCGGACGCCCGGAAACTGGCGGCGAAGTCGACGGTTCAGGACTGGAACCAGGCGACGAACCTGGTGATCACGGGCGAAGCGGCCGGCCAGATCATGGGCGACTGGGCGCAGGGCGAATTCCAGGTGGCGGGCAAGGTTGCCGGGACGGATTACACCTGTCTGCCGGGCCTGGGCCTGAACGAGTACATCTCGACCGGCGGCGACGCCTTCTACTTCCCGAAGCTGAATGATCCCGAGAAGGAAGCCGCGCAGAAGCGCCTTGCCGCGCTGCTTGTCAGCCCGGAGGTCCAGGTTGCCTTCAACCTCAAGAAGGGCTCGCTGCCGATCCGCGGCGACATCGACCTCAGCGCCGCCAACGACTGCATGAAGAAGGGTCTGAAGATCCTGGCCGGTGGCAACATCGTTCCCTCGGGCGACATGAACTGGTCGCCGGACGTGCAGAAGCAGGCCGAGGACCTGATGGTCGAGTTCTGGAAGTCGGACATGGCCCCGGAAGTCGCCCACCAGAAGTGGGTGGAAATCCTGAAGTCGGGTCTCTGATCCCGTCCTGACGACCGGGGGCCGTCCGTCGAGCGGGCGGCCCCCATTCTCACCGACGGTTGGGAGGGAACCGATGGCATCTACCACCGAGGCGGCGACTGGCCGCCAGGGGGCGGAGGCGCGTCCGAGAGCGCGCTGGACCCGCAACATCAGCGCAAAGATCGCGGCGATCCCGATGATCGCAACGGCGCTGGTGGTCTTCGTCGGCGGGACGATCTGGACCGTCGTCTATTCCTTCACCGATTCCAAGCTGTTGCCGCGGCTGCGCTGGGTCGGCTTCGATCAGTACGAAAGGCTGTGGTCGCAGAACCGCTGGCTGATCTCGATCGAGAACCTGATGTTCTACGGCGTGATGTCGCTGGTCTTCACCGTGACGATGGGCTTCATCCTGGCGGTGCTGATGGACCAGAAGATCCGTTTCGAGGACACGTTCCGCACCATCATGCTGTATCCCTTTGCCCTGTCCTTCATCGTGACGGGGCTGGTCTGGCAGTGGATCCTGAACCCGCAGTTCGGCATCCAGGGCGTCGTGCGCGACATGGGCTGGACGAGTTTCAGCTTCGATCCGCTGAACAATCCGCAGACGGTGCTGTACGGCCTTTTGATCGCCGGGCTCTGGCAGGGCACGGGGTTCGTGATGTGCCTGATGCTGGCGGGCCTGCGCGGCATCGACGAGGACATCTGGAAGGCCGCGCGCGTTGACGGCATCCCGACCTGGAAGACCTATGTCATGGTCATCATCCCGATGATGCGGCCCGTGTTCATCACCACGCTGGTCATCGTGGCCAGCGGCATCATCCGGCTTTACGACCTGGTCGTCGCCATGACGAGCGGCGGGCCCGGCGGCAATGCCAGTCAGGTGCCGGCGATGTATGTCTACGACTACATGTTCCAGGCGCAGAATCTGGGCCAGGGCTTTGCGGCCTCGACCATGATGCTGCTGTCCGTGCTGATCGTCCTGATCCCCTGGGCCTATCTGGAATTCGGAGGCAAGAAGCATGGCTGACCTGTCGATGAGTTCCGCCATGACCGGCCCGCGCGGGGCCAGGCCGAAGCGCGCGCTGAGCCCCCGCAACATCATGCTTTACGGCATCCTGATCGTGGTATGCCTGTATTACCTGCTGCCCCTGTATGTGATGGTGATGACCAGCCTGAAGGGCATGCCCGAGGTGCGCCTTGGCAACATCTTCGCCCCGCCGGTCGAGATCACCTTCCAGCCCTGGGTCAAGGCCTGGTCCGAGGCCTGCACGGGCCTGAACTGCGACGGCCTTTCCCGCGGCTTCTGGAACAGCGTCATCATCACCGTGCCTTCGGTGATCCTGTCGATCGCCATCGCATCGGTGAACGGCTACGCGCTGATCAACTGGAAGTTCAAGGGATCGGACATCTTCTTCACCATCCTGATCTTCGGGTCCTTCATCCCCTATCAGATCATGCTGTATCCCATCGTGATCCTGTTGCGGGAAATGGGGCTTTACGGCTCGCTCTGGGGTCTGGTTCTGGTGCATTCGGTGTTCGGGATGCCGATCCTGACGCTTCTGTTCCGCAACTACTTCAGTTCCATCCCGGAAGAGCTGTTCAAGGCCGCGCGCGTCGATGGGGCGGGGTTCTGGGGCATCTATTTCCGCATCATGCTGCCGATGAGCCTGCCGATCTTCGTGGTGGCCCTCATCCTTCAGGTGACGGGGATCTGGAACGACTTCCTGTTCGGGGTGGTCTACACCAAGCCCGCCTATTACCCGATGACGGTGCAGCTGAACAACATCGTCAACTCGGTCCAGGGGGTGAAGGAATACAACGTCAACATGGCCGCGACGCTGCTGACCGGCCTTGTGCCGCTGGTGGTCTACTTCGTCTCGGGCAAACTTTTCGTGCGCGGTATCGCCGCTGGTGCCGTGAAAGGCTGACACATGGGAAATTCGATTGAAGTCAAGGACCTGACGCTGAACTTCGGTTCGGTTTCGGTTCTGAAGAACATGAACCTCGACGTGGCCGAGGGGGAGTTCGTTGTGCTCTTGGGCCCGTCGGGTTGCGGGAAATCGACCCTTCTGAACTGCCTTGCGGGCTTGTTGGACATCACCGACGGGCAGATCTGGATCAAGGGGAAGAACGTCACCTGGGCCGAACCCAGCGACCGGGGCATCGGGATGGTGTTCCAGTCCTATGCGCTCTATCCGCAGATGACGGTGCGGGGGAACCTGTCCTTCGGGCTGAAGAACGCGCGCGTGCCGCAGGCCGAGATCGACAAGCGGATCGCGCGCGCGGCAGAGATCCTGCAGATCCAGCCGCTTCTGGACCGGAAACCGGCGGCGCTTTCGGGCGGGCAGCGGCAGCGGGTGGCCATCGGCCGGGCGCTGGTGCGCGACGTGGACGTGTTCCTGTTCGATGAGCCCTTGTCGAACCTCGACGCCAAATTGCGCAGCGAATTGCGGGTCGAGATCAAGCGGCTGCACAACCAGCTGGGCAACACGATGGTCTATGTCACGCACGACCAGATCGAGGCGCTGACGCTGGCCGATCGCATCGCGGTGATGAAGGGGGGCGTGATCCAGCAGCTGGCGGCACCCCTGGAGATCTACAACCGCCCCGCAAACCTGTTCGTCGCGGGCTTCCTGGGCAGCCCGTCGATGAACTTCCTGAAGGGGCGCACGGTGGACGGGGGACGGGCGTTCCAGTTCGGCTCCACGAAGATCGACCTTGCCGGCTATGAAGGCGGCGCGGTGCTGGAGCGGGACGATGCCATCCTGGGCGTGCGGCCCGAGCACATCACGGTTTCGACGACGCCCATCGCCGGCCCCTCGATCCCTGCCGAGGTCGAGATCGACGAACATCTCGGCGCCGACAGCCTGCTGTGGCTGAAGGCCGAGGGCGCGAACCTCAGCGTGCGGGTCCCGGTCGAGGGGCGGCTTCCGGCGGGGACGAAAGTGCATCTGGGGCTGGATATTCCCAAGGCTTCGCTTTTCGACGCGAAGACGGAACAGAGGATCTGAGATCATGCTCGACCTTGCGGGCGTCTGGACGCTTTCGGACGAAAGCGGCGCCCATGTCGTGGCGTTCGACCTGCCGGGGGACGGGGTTTCGGCCCTCGTCCGCGCCGGCGTGATCCCCGAACCCTACCTCGGCCGCAACGAATACGACTGCCGCTGGGTATCCGAGTGCGACTGGCTGGCGCGGCGCAGCTTCGCCCATGACGGCAGCCCGGGCGTGCTGGTGGTCGAGGGGCTGGACTGCGTGGCCGAGGTGCGGCTGAACGGGGTCACGGTCCTGTCGGCCGCCAATGTGCATCGGCGCTGGCGGGTGGATGTCTCGGCGGCGCTGAAACCGGGGGAGAACGCAGTGGAGATCCTCTTCCGCTCTCCGGCGCTCGAGGCTGCGGCGCGGGCGGCACGGATGCCGTTTCCGATCCCCTATCAGCAGGTGAACGGTCCCATCCCGCATGCCAACATGCTGCGCAAGCAGCAATGCGATTTCGGCTGGGACTGGAACATCGCGCTGGGGATTTTCGGGGTCTCGGGCTGCATCCGGCTGGAGCCTGTCGGCCCCCGGATCGGCGATGTGCTGGTGGAACAGGTGCATTCCCGCGGCCAGGTCGAGGTGCGGCTGACGGTTGATGCGACATCTGAGGATGTGACGGCAAGTCTTTGTGGCGTCACACAAACCGCGCCTGTAGTGGGCGGGGTGGCGAAGCTGTCGCTGGTCATCCGCGATCCGGTGCTGTGGTGGCCTGCCGGGCAAGGGGCGCAGGTACTGCACGAGCTTGTGCTGACGGGAGGCGGGGCGACTTCGGTCAAGTGGATCGGCCTGCGGGACATGCGGCTTGTGTCCGAGCCGGACGCGGCCGGACGGTCCTTCGGGGTGCAGGTCAACGGCCGCGCAGTCTTTGCCAGGGGCGCGAACTGGATTCCAGCGGATGCGCTGTTCGGACGGATCACGCGTGCGGCGGTGCGGGGGCTGCTGCAATCGGCGGTGGACGCGAACATGAACATGATCCGCGTCTGGGGCGGCGGGCGATATGAACCCGACTGGTTCTACGACCTCTGCGACGAGTTGGGGCTGATGGTCTGGCAGGATTTCATGTTCGCCTGCCACCTTTACCCATCGACGCCCGAGTTCCTGGCCGAGGTCGATGCCGAGGTCCGCGATGTGGTGGGCCGGATCAGCCACCACGCCTGCCTTGCACTTTGGTGCGGCGACAACGAGCTGATCGGGGCGCTGACCTGGTTCCCGGAAAGCCGCAAGGACCGCGACCGCTATCTGGTGAACTATGACCGGCTGAACCGGACGGTCGAGGCCGCGCTGCACTCGGTTCTGCCGGGGGCGAACTGGTGGCCTTCGTCGCCTTCGCCGGGGCCCCTGGCCTTCGGCGACGCCTGGCACGACGACTCATCGGGCGACATGCATTTCTGGTCTGTCTGGCACGAGGGGCGCGACTTCGATCACTATCGCGACGTAAGCCCCCGGTTCTGTTCGGAATTCGGCTTCCAGTCCTACCCCTCGTTGTCGGTGATCCGGCAGTTCGCCGACCCGCAGGACTGGAACATCGCGAGCCCCGTGATGGAGAGCCACCAGAAGAACCCCGGCGGGAATGCGCGGATCGCTGAAACCATGTTCCGCTATTTCCGCTTTCCGGTGGATTTTCCGAACTTCGTCTATGTCTCTCAGGTTCAACAGGCGCTGGCGATCAAGACGGCGGTGACGCATTGGCGGAGCCTCAAGCCGCATTGCATGGGCACGCTTTACTGGCAGCTCAATGACACCTGGCCGGTGTGTTCGTGGTCGAGCCTCGATCACGGCGGAAACTGGAAGCTTCTGCACCACATGGCGGCGCGGTTCTATGCGCCGGTGCTGGTCACAGCGGTGCCGCAGGACGGCGGGATCGTCTTGCGCGCAGTGAATGACCGGCCCGAGGCAGTGACCATCACGGTCACGGCCAATGCCGCAGCGATGGATGGTTCAACGCGCAAGCTGCGGGAGGCGACGGTCACGGTCTCTCCCGATATGGCGGTCGAATTTATGGTTCTGCCCCCTGAGGCTTTGCGCCCGGATGAGGTTCTTGCTTTCACCTGGAGCGGCGATGCACAGGGCGGGGACGTCCATGCGCCGAAGCCGTGGAAGGGCTATGACCTCAAGCCCTCGGGACTGAAAGCGGATATCCGGCGCGATAACGACGTTTGGAAATTGACTTTGCAGGTCAAGGCACTCGCGCCGTTTGTTGCGGTGGAATCTGAAGTTCCGGGACGCTTTTCCACCAATGCCGTGACGCTGTTCCCCGGCCATCCGGCCACGATCACCTTCACCCCCGAGGATCCCTCGGCGGTGCCCGCCTTCACCTTCAGAGATCTCCATTCCGCCACCTGTGGCGGCTGACGAAAGGACCCTTCATGTTCAGCTATCAACTCTATTCCTCGCGCAACTTCCCGCCCATGTCGCGGACCTTCGAGATGGTGTCGAAGGCGGGCTACACGGCCGTGGAAGGCTATGGCGCGCTTTATGCCGACGATGCGGCGGTGGCGGCGACGGCGGAGGGACTGGCCGCCACCGGGCTGACCATGCCGACGGGGCATTTCGGGCTGCAACAGCTGGAAACCGAGGTGGAAAAGGTGCTGGGCATCGCCCGCGCGCTGAAGATGGAGCGGCTTTACTGCCCCTACATCATGCCCGAGGACCGCCCGACCGACGCGGCGGGCTGGGTGGCCTTCGGGCAGCGGCTGGAAAAGGCCGGGGCGCCCTACAAGGCCGCCGGATACGGCTTCGGCTGGCACAACCACGACTTCGAGTTCAAGGCTCTGCCCGACGGGTCCATGCCGCAGGACCGCATCTTCGAAGGCGGGCCGGACCTGGAATGGGAGATGGACGTGGCCTGGGTGATCCGGGGCGGCGCGGACCCTCTGGCCTGGATCGAGAGATACAAGGACCGGATCACCGCGGCGCATGTGAAGGACATCGCGCCGGCGGGCGAGAACAGGGACGAGGACGGCTGGGCGGATGTCGGTCACGGCACCGTGGACTGGAAGACGATCATGGCCGCGCTGCGGAAGATCGGGGTCAGGCACTTCGTCATGGAACACGACAACCCGAAGGATGACGCGCGGTTCGCCTCGCGGTCGATCGCTTCGGCCAAGGCTTTCTGAGGAATGGGAAAAATGGCAAATCTTGGGATCGGGATCATCGGGTGCGGCAACATCTCCAGCGCCTATCTGCGGCTGGCGCCTCTGTTCAAGGGGCTGGAGGTGCGCGCCGTCGCCGACGTGAACATGGAGGCCGCGAAGGCGCGGGCCGAGGAGTTCAGCGTCAAGGCGCAGTCGGTGGATGACCTTCTGGCGAACAAGGACGTGGATGTGGTCATCAACCTGACCATCCCGGACGCGCACTACGCGGTGACGAAGCGGATTCTGGAGGCAGGGAAGCACGCCTATTCGGAAAAGCCGCTGGTCCTGACGCTGGAGGAAGGCAAGACGCTGCGCGATCTGGCGGCGTCGAAGGGGCTGGCGGTGGGCTGTGCGCCCGACACCTTCCTGGGTGGGGCGCATCAGCAGGCGCGCGCTCTGGTCGATGAGGGCGGCGTGGGCCGGATCACCACGGCGGTCGCCTGCGTGCAGAACCACGGGCCCGAGGGCTGGCATCCGAACCCGGAGTTCTTCTTCCTGCCCGGCGCGGGGCCGATGCTGGACCTGGGGCCCTATTATGTGGCGAACCTCATCAACCTCCTGGGCCCGGTGAAACGGGTGGGGGCGATGACCTCGTCGCAGACGCCGACGCGGACCATCGGGTCCGGCGCGCGGGCGGGGCAGGCGATCCCGGTCAAGACGCCGACGAACATTCATGCTCTGCTGGAGTTCCACAACGGCGCGGTGGTGAACCTGACCACGAGCTGGGACGTCTGGCACCACAAGCGCAACCATTTCGAGTTCTACGGCACGGAAGGGACCCTGTATGTGCCGGACCCGAACTTCTTCGGCGGGACGGTCGAGGTGGCGGACAAGGCGGGCAATCTGACCACGGTCGCGCCCTGGGATCATCCGTTCGGAGTGCCGAACCAGGAACATCCCAAGCTGGGGATGCTGGCCAACTATCGCACCGCGGGGCTGGCCGACATGGTGGCGGCGCTTCAGGCCGGGCGCGATGCGCGCTGTTCTCTGGAACGCACGCTGCACGGGGTGGACGTGATGACCGCCTGCCTGACATCGGGCGAGAGGGGCGAGTTCGTCACGCTGACGACCACCTGCACCCGGCCCGCGGCGCTGTCTCCCGACGAGGCGCGGGCGCTGATGCGCTGAGGGTTGGCCTGGCCTGACACCTCCCTGTCAGGTCGGTCGCGGGCGGGCGGGGGGAGTGAGGGCTCCCTCCGCCCGTATCCATGACAAGAGGTTGATGATGCTGGAAAACCCCGTGATCCGCGGCTTCAACGCCGACCCGTCCTTCTGCCGTGTGGGCGAGGATTACTATATCGCCACCTCGACCTTCGAATGGTATCCGGGGGTGCAGATTCATCACTCGCGCGATCTGGTGAACTGGCAGCTGGTGGCGCGGCCGCTGCGGCGGGCGAGCCAGCTGGACATGCGGGGGAACCCCGACAGCTGCGGCATCTGGGCGCCGTGCCTGTCCCACGCGGACGGGAAGTTCTGGCTGGTCTATACGGACGTGAAGCGGCTGGATGGGGCGTTCAAGGACGCGCACAACTACATCGTCACCTGCGAGACGGTGGAGGGGGACTGGTCGGACCCGACCTACGTCAATTCCTCGGGGTTCGACCCGTCCTTGTTCCACGACCGGGACGGGCGCAAGTGGTTCGTCAACATGCGCTGGAACCATCGCGGCAAGGGGACGGGGCTGAACCCGGCGCATGACGCCTTCGACGGGATCGAGTTGCAGGAATGGCATCCCGAGAGGGGTCTTCTTGGCGAGGTGACGACGATCTTCACCGGCACCGACCTTGGCCTGACCGAAGCGCCGCATCTGTTCTGGCATGACGGGTATTACTACCTGACCACGGCGGAGGGGGGCACGGGCTATGACCACGCGGTGACGCTGGCGCGGTCGCGGGACATCCGGGGGCCCTATGAGACGCATCCGCAGAAGCATCTGATCACCGCCCGCTTCAACCCGGAAAACCCGATCCAGCGGATGGGGCATGGGCAGTATGTCGAAGGCCATGACGGCCGGTTCTGGCATTCCTTCCTGTGCGGGCGACCGCAGCAGGGGCCTCGGGGGCGGTTCTGCGCGACAGGGCGCGAGACGGGGCTGGCCGAGGTCGTCTGGCGTGACGGCTGGCTGTGGCTGAAGGACGGGGGGATGCTGCCGCCCACGACGATCGACCTGCCGGTGGAGCGCATCGATCCGGCGGCGGTGGAGTATGACTTCCGGGGACCGGACCTGCCGATGGATTTCCAGTGGCTGCGGACGCCACAGCCAGAGCGGATCTTCCGCATGACCGGCACGGCGCTGCGCCTGATCGGGCGGGAAAGCCTGGGGTCATGGTTCGAGCAGAGCCTCGTGGCGCGGCGGCAGGACGAGCCGGCCTATGAGGTCGAGTGCGACCTTTTGGCCGACCCGCCCAACTGGCAGCGGGTGGCGGGGCTGATCACCTACTACAACCGGCACAAGTTCCATGCGGCGCTGGTGACGCGCGAGGGTGGCAAACGGGTGGTGACGCTGGTCTCGTGCCTGGGCGACTGGCCGGGCGAGGCGCTGACCTTCCACGGGCACTTCCCTGTGGCGGAGGGCAAGGTCACGCTGGGCGTGACGGTCAACCGGGCGGTGCAGAGGTTCAGCGTGAACGGGGCGGCGGTGGGGCCGGAGCTGGATGCCTCGGTGGTGTCGGACGAGGGCGGGCGCGGGGAGCATGCGAGCTTTACCGGGGCCTTTGTCGGGGTCGTCGCGCATGACCTGACGGGGCAGGGCTGGACGGCGGATGTGACCCGGTTCCGCTATGCGCCCAAAGCGGATTGAGGAATGCGCGCGCGGGATTTGATCAACTCTTGATTGCCGGTGAGATGGCGTCATAAAGGGCCTTAGCCGAAGGGAGCCCCGATGGACAGCGACGCCCGCAAGATCCCCAGCCACGAGGTCACCTATGCGCGGCTGCGTGACATGATCCTGTTCGGGCATCTGGCGCCGGGAGCCCCCGTGACGATCCAGGGGCTTATCGGCGATCTGGGCGCGGGCATGACCCCGGTGCGCGAGGCGATCCGGCGGCTGACGGCGGAAGGGGCGCTTCTGCCGCAGGGCAACCGGCGGGTGGCGGTGCCGGAACTGTCGGTGGACCTGCTGGAGCAGGTGGCCTTCGCGCGGCTGGCGATCGAGCCGAGGCTGGCGGAACTGGCGGCGCCCAAGCTGACGGGGGCACAGATCGACCGGCTGGAGGCCATCGACGGGGCGGTCAACCGGGCCATCGAGGCCGGAAAGCTGCCGGACTATCTGGCGGCGAACCATGCCTTCCACTTTGCCCTGTATGAGGCGGCAGAGGCGCCGGTGCTGCTGGACCTTGCGCGGTCGCTCTGGCTGCGGGCGGGGCCGGGCCTTCGGGCCGTGATCGGCCGATACGGCCGCGAGGTCGCGCCGGACCTGCATCGCGTGGCCCTGGCGGCCATGCGGGCAGGGGATGCGAAGGCCCTGGGATCTGCCATCGAGCGTGACATCCAGCAGGGCGTGGACCATATCCGTCAGGCGCTGGCCGAGAGTCACTGACGGTTTCCAGATTGAGCGCTGGCGCGCGAGGCTCTTGTCTCGTCGTCGGGCTTCGCCTCCTCCTCGGGCGATGGGGGCGCTGCCCCCAAACCCCCGGAGTATTTGGGAAATGGGCAAGGACCAGGGAAGGCGAATAATTTGATCAAATTTCTTGAACGCCGCCTTGTTTGATCATATCCTGCGGCAAAGGCGGGGCATCCGGTCCTGCCGCTTCCGCGAGGATTCCCCGATGAACATGATCACCAATCACATGCCCACGGCCGAGTTGCAGCGTCTGGACGCCGCGCACCATTTCCATCCCTTCACCGACAAGGCGGGGCTGGCGGCCAAGGGCGCGCGGGTCATCACCCGGGGCGAGGGCGTCTGGCTGACCGACAGCGAAGGCAACCGGATCATCGACGGGATGGCGGGGCTGTGGTGCGTCAACATCGGCTACGGCCGCAAGGAGCTGGCTCAGGTCGCGGCGCGGCAGATGGAGGAGTTGGCCTACTACAACACCTTCTTCCAGACGACGCATGTGCCGGCGATCGCCCTGGCGGCGGAGATCGCGAAGCTGGCCCCCGGTGATCTGAACCACGTGTTCTTTGCCGGCTCGGGCTCGGAGGCGAATGATACCAATATCCGTCTGGTGCGCCGGTACTGGGACGTGAAGGGGATGCCCTGGCGCAAGACGATCATCGCGCGGTGGAACGGCTATCACGGCTCCACGATGGGTGGCGGCTCGTTGGGGGGCATGAAGCCGATCCATGCCCATGGCGGCAAGATCGACGGGATCGAGCATATCGACCAGCCCTACTGGTGGGGTGAGGGCGGGGACATGTCCGAGGACGAGTTCGGCCTTGCCCGCGCACGGCAGCTGGAGGAGAAGATCCTGCAACTGGGGCCGGACAACGTGGCCGCCTTCATCGGCGAGCCCGTCCAGGGCGCGGGCGGGGTCATCATTCCGCCGAAAACCTACTGGCCGGAAATTCAGCGCATCTGCGACAAGTACGGGATCCTGCTGATCGCCGACGAGGTCATCACCGGCTTTGGCCGCACCGGGAACTGGTTCGGGTCCGAGACCTTCGGGATCAAGCCGCATATCATGACCATCGCCAAGGGGCTGTCGTCGGGGTATCAGCCGATCGGGGGCAGCATCGTCTGCGACGAAGTGGCCGAGGTGGTCGGCGGCGGCGGCGAGTTCTTCCACGGCTACACCTATTCGGGCCATCCGGTGGCGGCGGCGGTGGCGTTGGAGAACCTGCGGATCATGCAGGACGAGCGGATCGTCGAGCATGTCCGCGACGTGGCGCATCCCTATCTGAAGGAACGCTGGGAAGCGTTGACCGATCACCCGATGGTCGGCGAGGCGAAGCTGGTCGGGTTGATGGGGTCCATCGCGCTGACCCCGAACAAGGCCAAGCGGGCGAAATTCGCCAGCGAGGCCGGGACCGTCGGGTTCAAGACCCGCGAGCGGTGCTTTGCCAACAACCTCATCATGCGGCACGTCGGCGACCGGATGATCATTGCCCCTCCGCTGGTGATCAAGCCAGAGGAGATCGACGTGCTGATCGAACGCGCGCGGAAGTCGCTGGACGAGGCTTACAGGATCGTGAAGGACGAAGGGCTCTGGGTAGAGGCCTGAGGCGGGCACCCGCCGTCGACTGGCGGACCGACGTTCGGTGGTGCCGCGGACCGGGAGGGCGTCGCATCTCGGGCAGGTGGCCGGACCGTCCTGCCGTCACACCGTCTCCCGGCCCTCGGAGGCGATTTCGGGGAAGTCCGTCCGGTCCTCGGTTGCGGCGCCGCAGAGCAGTTCCACGGCCCGGTCGGCAGCGTCCTGGAACGGCTCCAGCACCAGATCGACGCCGATATCGGACAGGGCCGCGCTGTCGCTGGTGTTGTGCGAGGCTGCCGCGATCCGGCCCGAGAACCCGGCCGAGCGCGCGAGCTGGATCAGGGTCCGGCGGGTGTCTTCGTGGCTGAGGCCGGTGAGGTGGATCGGTACGGTCGAGACCATCCACTCGGCCCCCTGAAACGGCAGTTCGGCGACGAATTCGGGATCGCTGGCGTCACCGAAATCGGCGTCGAGCCCGAGGGACCGCCAGCGCCGCACCGCCTGCGGGTTGAAGTCGACGCCCAGCACCCGGATGCCGCGCTTGTGCAGCCTGAGCCCGATGGCGGTGCCGAACCGGCCCAGACCGAAGAGGATGACCTTATAACGTTCGGCCGCATGGGCCCCGGCCTCGGACGGCTCGCGCGGGGTGGATTTGCGTTCGAAGATGCCAAGCACGGGCTCGAACAGCGCATAAAGCTGGTGCGAATAGGTAATCATGTAGGTCGATGCGGCGATGGTCACGAGGCCGACCATGGTGACAAGGCCAAGCGCGTCCTCGGTCACATGGCCCAGCGAGACGCCCATCGCGACGAAGATCAGGGAGAATTCGCTGATCTGCGCCACCGTCAGCCCGGCGAGGAATCCGGTGCGCTTGCGGTAGCCCATGGCGCCCATGATCGCGAGCACGATCAAAGGGTTGCCGATCAGCACGAAAAGCGAGAACAGGATCGCCCCGGCGACATGCATGCCCAGAAGCGACAGGTCCAGCGTGGCCCCGAGGGCGATGAAGAAGAACAGGAGCAGGAAGTCCCGCAAGGGCGCGAGCCGGGCGGCGATGGTCTCGCGGTAGGGCGTCGAGGCGAGCGCGACGCCTGCCATCAGACCGCCGACTTCCTTGCCAAGGCCGACGTGGTCGCCAAAGGCGGCGAACATGGCGGCCAGCGCGATGGCGAAGATCACCAGAAGCTCGGGCGTACGGGCCAGCCGTTCGGTCAGCGGATTGGCGACATAGCGCACGAACACGACCACCGCGGCGACCAGCGCCAGCCCCGAGGCCAGAACGGTGGCCACCGACCCCCCGCCATGCCCATCCTCGGCCGCGCCGATGCCGATGGCCGACAGCACGATCATCGCCAGCACCACCACGAGGTCCTGGACGATCAGGAACCCCAGCGCGATCTGGCCATGCAGCGCGTCGATCTCGCGCTTGTCGGACAGTAACTTGACGATGATGATGGTCGAGGAAAACGTCAGCGCGACCGCGACATAGAGGCTGGTGATGTGACCCAGCCCAAGGGCGAGGCCGATCAGATAACCGAAGAAGGCGGTGAAGAGGACCTGCCCAAGCCCGGTGAGCACCGAGACGACACCCAGCGACCGGATCAGCTTGACGTCCAGCTTGATGCCGACAAGGAACAGCAGCACCGCTATGCCAAGCTCGGACAGAAGCTCGATCTGCGCGTCCGACCGCACGACATCCAGGGCCGACGGCCCAGCGATCAGGCCCACGGCGATGAAGCTGACGATCAGCGGCTGGCGCGCCAGTGTGCCGATCAGCCCGATCCCTGCGGCCATGACCAGAAGCAGGGCCACTTCGGCAAAAGGGGCGAGACCCGGCATCACGACGCCCGGCCCGCATCCCGATGATGCGATTCGGCGTTGGTCGGTCCGGGCACTGTCCGATGCTGGTCCTGCGGCATGGCCTTTTGCGTCTTGTGCGGTTTGGTGAAGGATAGCGAAGCATAGCCGGTTTCGAATGACTTGTGTCAATCGACGCCGCGATCCCGACAACGCCGGGAGTTTCCGCGCCTGCCGGTCCTATCCGACCGATGTGCCTACCAGGTGGCCGTCACCGATGTCCCGCAGGATGACCCGCGCCGGCTCATGGCCGGGGCGATGCACGGGGCTGGGGACTTCGGAAGCGTCGCGCGGACGGGACAGGCGTTTCAGCCTTGGGTCGGGTATCGGAACCGCTTCGATCAGGCGGCGGGTATAGGGGTGCTGGGGATTGCCGAAGATCTGCGCGCGGGTTCCCATCTCGACGATCTGTCCCAGAAACATCACCGCGACCCGGTCCGAGATGTTGTCGACGACCGCCATGTCATGGCTGATGAACAGATAAGACATGCCGAATTCGGACTGGAGCGCCCGAAGCAGGTCAAGCACCCGCGCCTGGACCGAGACATCCAGCGCCGAGACGCTTTCGTCGGCGATGATGAGGTCGGGTTGCAGGGCCAACGCGCGCGCGATGCAGATGCGCTGGCGCTGGCCGCCGGAAAATTCATGAGGATAGCGGTCAAGATGGCTGGCTTCCAACCCCACGCGGGCCATCAGGTCGGCGGCGCGGGCGCGCTGGCTGGCGGCATCGCCGATGTCGTGGATCACCAGCGGCTCGGCAATCAGCTCGCCCACCTTCATCCGCGGGTTCAAGGCCGCCATCGGGTCCTGGAACACCATCTGCACGCGGCGGCGCATCGCCTTCATGCCCGCGGGGTCCAGCCCTTGCATCGCCTGCCCGCCGATCTCGATCCGGCCCTGGTGCGGGGCCAGGCCGACGAGGGCCTTGGCGATGGTGGACTTGCCGCAGCCGGATTCGCCCACCAGCGCGAAGGTCTCGCCCTTGCGGATGTCGAAGCTGACATGATCGACAGCGTGGACGTTGTGGGTGATCCTGCCAAGCAGACCGCCGCGCAGCGGATAGCGGACCACGACGTCGGACAGCCGGGCAATCGGCTCGCCGGTGACAGGCGCGCGCGCAGAGCCCTGACCCAGACGCGGGACAGCCGCGAGCAGGGCCTGGGTATAGGCCGCCTGCGGGCGACCGAAGATGTCTTCGGTCGACGCGGTTTCCACCTGGCGGCCCTGCTGCATGACGATGACTCGGTTGGCCATTTCGGCGACCACGCCCATGTCATGCGTGATGAGGATGATCGCGGTGCCGAGCCGCGCCTGCAAATCCCGCAGAAGGTCCAGCACCTCGCGCTGCACGGTCACATCCAGTGCCGTGGTGGGTTCGTCGGCGATCAGAACTTCGGGTCGCAAGGCAAGGGCCATGGCGATCATCACCCGCTGGCGCATGCCGCCGGACAGTTCGTGCGGATACTGGCCCATCCGCCGTTCGGGTTCCGACAGGCGGACGGCGCGAAGGGCTTCGATGGCGCGACGGCGGGCTTCGGTCCGGCCGACGGGCGCGTGCGCGCGGATTGCTTCCGAGAGTTGCGCGCCAACGGTCATGACCGGGTTGAGAGAGGTCATCGGCTCCTGGAAGATCATCGCGATCCGGTCGCCCCGGACCTGCCGCAGGGCGGATTCGGAGAGCGCGGTCAGGTCCTGCTGACCGAACCGGATGCTGCCCCCGGTCACGCGGACGGCGGGTTGCGGCAGCAGGCCCATGATGGCAAGCGACGTGATCGACTTGCCCGAGCCGCTTTCCCCGGCGATGGCCAGGGTCTCGCCCTTGCGCAAATCGAAAGACAGATCCTGAACCAGGGGTTTCAGCCCCTGTTCCGTCCGGGCCGAGACGCACAGCCCCTCGACCCGCAGGACGGTCTCCGGGGCGGGGGCCGCCCCGGACGCTGGCAAGGCTTCCGCAAGGGTCATTCGAAGACGACCCGGGGGAAGTAGAAGCTGACGACCCAGTTCGGCATGTCCACGATTTCCGAAATCCTCAGGTCGCCGCAGACCGAGCAGAGCATGTAGGCGTCCACCGCCGAGATGCCCTGCTGCCTCGTGAGAAGGTCGATCATCCCCGACACCGCGTCCCGGGCCGCTGTCATCAGGTCCGGCCCGATGCCCGTCGTCGCCTCATAGCCCTTGGCGTCCAGGTGCCGCGTCACCGGCCCGGGAGTGGTGAAGCGCGGGGTTTTCAGCGGCTGGTCCTTCACCAGGTCCAGCGTGAGGACCACGTTCATCGGACTTTCGATCGCCGTCCCGCAGACCTCGCCGTCGCCTTGGGCGGCATGGGTGTCGCCGACGCTGAAGAGCGCGCCCTCCACCTCGACCGGCAGATACAGCGTGACGCCCGCCGTCAGGTCGCGGATGTCGAGGTTGCCGCCGACGCGCCGGGGCGGGACGACGGAGTGGAGGCCGGGTTCAGCGAGAGCATTGCCGATGGTGCCGGAGAAGGGCTTCAAGGGCACGCGGGCGGACTTGCCCCACATCGCCGGTTCCATGCTGACCGGGTCGTAGGACCACAGGCACAGCGCAGGGTCGGTGAACTGGTCGGCCAGAAGGCCGAAGCCCGGAATGTTCGCCGTCCAGCCGAAGCCCTTGCCGTCGAACACCTTCGGGGCGAAACCCTCCAGCGTCACCTTCAGCACGTCGCCGGGTTTCGCCCCGTCCACCCAGATCGGCCCCGACACCGGGTTGATCTTGCCGAAGTCGAGGTCGATGACGCTTTGCAGGGTGGACGACGGGCCAAGCTGGCCCGCCGAGGAATCATGACAGTGGAACTCGATGGTCGAGCCCGGTGCGACGCGCAGCGCGGGCGGGAGCGAGTTGTCCCAGCCGAAATGATGCTGCGCGCCGTGGATCGTGTAGTCGCAGGCCTTGCACATTTACTCTTTGACCCAGACGTAATCGTAGTTGACCGGGATCGAGACCGGATCGACGTAAAGCGCATCCTCGCCGCCCATGCGTTCCGACTTCATCGTGTAGCGCTCCTCGTTGAAGACCGGGACCCAGGGGGCCTGTTCCATCACGCCCATGTAGACGTCGGACCAGAGCTTCAGCCGCTCCTCGGCCTTGGCCGGGTCAGCCATGCTGTCGGCCTCGGCGGCCTTGGCATCCAGCACCGGGTCGCAGAACTTGGACCAGTTCCAGCCGCCGTCGACCGCGCCGGCGCAGCCGAGGATCGGGCCGTAGAAGTTCGACGGATCGGGGAAGTCGGCGATCCATGCCATGCCGCCCGACCAGATCATCGGCGCGGTGCCAGCACCCCCGGCCTCGATCACGTTGGCCTGGGCGAGGTTCTGGATGTTCGCCTTGATCCCGATGGCCGCGAGGTCCTGCTGGATCGCTTGCGCGATGCGCGGGTTCGGGTCGGTGTTCATCACGTAAAGCTCGGTCTCGAAACCGTCGGCCAGCCCCGCCTCGGCCAAGAGCGCCTTTGCCCCCTCGGGGTCGTAGGGATAGCCCGCATAGCCTTCGGTATAGCCCGGCATCGAGGGCGGCAGCGGCTGGGTTGCCGGAACCGCGCGGCCGTTGATGATCTGGACGATCCGGTCCTTGTTGATCGCCATGTTCACCGCCTTGCGGACCTCGAGCTTGTCGAAGGGCGGGATCGTGACGTTCAGCGTGATGTAGCCGGTGTGCAGCTGCCCGCCGACGACCACCCGCGCGGCCTGGGCCGGGTCGCCCATCACCTCGGTGAACTTGGCGGGCGGGATGCCGTCGCCGGGGACGTCCACCTCGCCGTTTTGCAGGCGCAGAAGGGCGACGACCGGCTCTTGCCCGACCTCGAACACGACCGAATCGAGGAACGGCACGCCCGGACGCCAGTAGTCGGCGTTCTTCTCGAACACCAGCCGCTGGCCCAGCGTCCATTCCGCCAGCTTGAAGGCCCCGGTTCCCACCGGCTTCTTGCCGAAATCGGCCCCGGCCTCGTCCACAGCCTCTTTCGGGACGACAGAGGCGAAGTTCAGCGCCATGACATGCAGGAAGGTCGCATCGGGGCGGGACAGGGTGATCTTCACCGTCAGCGGGTCCACGACCTCGACCCCCGAAAGGCCCCCCGGCCCGGCGTTTTCGAACCCGGCGATGGCGCTGAAGAAGCCCGCGCCCGGCGACTGCGTCTCGGGGTTGGTCACCCGGTCCAGCGAGTATTTCACGTCCTCGGCCGTCATCTCGCGCCCGTTGTGGAACTTGACCCCTGCGCGCAGCTTGAAGGTGTAGGTCAGCCCGTCCTCGGAAATCTCGTAGCTTTCCGCAAGGCCCGGGCGCAGCGTCGTGGTGCCCGGGACATAATCCATCAGCCCGTCGAACAGCGATTTGATCATCGACCAGTTCTGCCAGTCGTAGCCGATGGCCGGGTCCAGCGTCGCCACGTCATCCTTGTAGGTGACGGTGATCGACCCGCCGGGTTTCGCGGCGGGGTCGGGTGTGTAGTCCTGTGCCAGGGCAGGCAGGGCCAGGGCCAGCATGACGGCGGTAGAGGCGAGCAGTCTTTTCATTCTTTCTCTCCTGTTGGGTTAGCGAAGACGGATCCGGGGGTCGATGAGGGGGGCGATGAGGTCGGCCAGCAGGTTGCCCAGCACGATGGCAAAGGCCGAGACCAGCGTGACGCCCATGATGATCGGGATGTCCACGCGCTGGATGGCCTGCCAGGCCAGTTGCCCGATGCCGGGCCAGCCGAAGACGGATTCCACCACGACGATCCCGCCCATGAAGATGCCGATGTCGATGCCGATCATCGCGATGACGGGCAGGATGGCGTTGGGCAGGGCATGGCGCAGCACGATCCGCGCGCGGGTCAGGCCCTTGGCGCGGGCGGTGCGGATATAGTCGGCGCGCAAGACGTCGATCATCGAGGACCGCATCATGCGGGAATACCAGCCGGAGCCGAGAATGCCCAAGGTGACGGCCGGGAGGACGAGATGGGCAAAGGTCCCGTAGCCGCCGATCGGGAACCAGCCCAGCTTCACCGCGAAGACGTAAAGGAGAAGCAGGCTGACCACGAATTGCGGGGCCGAGACGGTGACGAAGGAAGTCACCATCAGCGTCTGGTCCAGCGCCCTTCCGCGCCACAGTGCGGCGATGATCCCCATCGTCAGGCCCAGGACCAGTTCGCAGGCGATAGCCCCCAGCATCAGCAGCAGCGTGGCCGGCAGGCGCGACAGGATCAGGTCTGCGACCTCGGTCTTCTGGAGGTAGCTGCGCCCCATGTCGCCTTGCAGCAGCGCGCCCAGGTAGCGGCCGTATTGCACGATGAACGGCTTATCGAGGCCAAGCTGCTGGCGGATGTTCTCCACCGTCTCGGCGGTGGCGGAGCGTCCGGCGATCTGGCGCACCGGGTCGGCGGGCAGGACGAACAGAAGGAAGAAGGTGATGAAGCTGACGCCAAGGAGGATCAGCGCGGACTGGATCAGTCGGCGGATCAGATAGGCGGCCATCAGTCGCGCCCCCTTTGTGTCGGGTCCAGCACGTCGCGCAACGCGTCGCCGACCAGGTTGAAGGCCAGTGCCAGAAGGATGATCGCAGCGCCGGGGATGAAGACCAGCCAGGGCGCGGTCTGGAAGTAGGTCTGGTTCTCGAAGATGATGTTGCCCCAGCTTGGCGTGGGCGGCTGGACCCCGATGCCGAGGAAGCTGAGCGTCGCCTCCAGAAGGACCGTCGTGGAAATCCCCAGCGTGCCCCAGACGATGATCGTGGGCAGAAGGTGCGGCAGGATGTGGCGGAAAAGGATGCGGGGGGTGCTTGCGCCCAGCGTGCGTTCCGCCGCGATGAAGTCGCGCGTGGCCAGAGACGAGGTCTCGGTATAGATCACCCGCGCCGTCTGCACCCAGTTCACCAGCGCGATGACCATGGCGACGATCCAGAGCGAGGGCTGGAAGATCGCGGCGAGGCAGATGGCGAGGAGAAGGGCAGGGAAGGCCATCATCAGATCGGTGAAGCGCATCAGCACACCTCCGATCCAGCCCCGGAAGAAGCCGGCGGTGATGCCGACCAGCGTGCCGATCACCAGCGCAAGGCCATTCGCCACGACCCCGATGACCAGCGAGGTCTGCGCGCCATAGAGGAGCCGGCTGAGAAGGTCGCGGCCCAGAAGGTCGGTCCCCATCAGGAATTTCCCGTCCGGCGGCATCGGCGCGCCTTCCAGGGTCAGCCCGTCGAACATCTGGTCGTTCGGGTCGAAAGGTGCGATCCAGGGGGCAAAGACCGCGCCGGCCACCACCAGGACAATGATCGCCAGCCCGAACAGCGCCAGCTTCCGCCGCAGAAGCCGGGCCAGCGCGCCCTGTGGAGGGACGTCAACGACGCTCGGATCGGTCATCCGCGCCCCCCTGCGCCGCGACGATCCGCGCCGCCGCATCCTCGAAGCTGATCCGCCAGGCCATCGCCATCTGGCGCAGTTGCGCATAAGCCTCGGCGTCGGACTTGCCCCGCGCGGCCAGGAGTGTCACGGCGCGGACCACGGTCTGTCGCTCCTCCAGCCGCCGCCGCAGGTCGGCGATTTCGGCCGACAGCGCCTTTTGCGCGTCAAAGGCGTCCCGCGCGATCAGCAGTGCCGAATAGGCCCCGCTGTCGCCCACGGGCTTCAGAAGCTGGGCATGAGATCCGACCTTCAGCGACCATTCGATCCGGCCCGGAGCCTCGGAGCCGATCAGCGCGATCATCGGGATCGGTGGCTGGCCCGGCTCCCACGGGAACATCCCGTCATGGCCCATGTCGGCGTCGAAGAAGATGTAGTCGGCGGCCAGCGCCTCGGGCCCCAGTTCGGGCCAGGTCTGCACCACTTGCAGGCCGATGGCCGTCAGCTGGCGGCTGAGCGCCTGCACGGTCGGATGCGGTCGATGCAGGATGATCGCCTGCGCCCCGCCGAGGTTCGGAATGCGGATCGCGCGGCGCTTCATGACACCACCCGCAGGCTTGGGGTCGGGATCGACCGGCTGCGGGTAAGGTAGGGGTCGCCCGCCACCGCCTCCCACCGCTTCAGCGTCCTGAAGGCCCCGCCTTCAACCCGGGCGATGACCACCGGAAGGACGGTGTGATGTGTCTCCGGGTCCACGATCCCGCCCCGACCGGCCAGAAGCTGCGACAACGGCCAGGTCTCGGAACCCTCGCGCCCCGCCAGAAGCCGCGCCAGTTCCATCACCGCCGAAAACGCCGCCGCTTCGTGCGACGACCCGAAATTGCCCGCCCCGGGCGCGCCGCGAAAATACGGTCCCGCCGCCACCAGCCCCTCGGCGGCCTGACCGAGCGCAGGCAGCTCGCATTCGGTGACGTTGCAGGACAGGACCGGGCAGCGGTCAGGCCGGAAGGCGGCATCCTCCAGTCCCAGGGCGCGATAGGCAGCCATGAATTCATAGGACGACGGCCCGATGAGCGAATTCAGGATGAAGTCCGGCCGGGCAAAACGGACCTCTTCGATCATCCGGCCCACGTCGCGCGATCCGATGGGCAGGTAGCGTTCACCCAGAACCTCGCCGCCCGCCGCCGTGATCCTCTCGCGGGCCAGACGGTTCATCTCCCAGCCCCAGATATAGTTCGAGCCGGTCAGATAGGCCCGGCGCCCGTGCGCGGGCATCACCCAGTCAAGCAGCGGCAGAAGGTGCTGGTTCGGACAGGCATGGGTGTAGACCACATGGTCCGACGCCTCGAAGCCCTCATAGGGCACGGCATACCACAGCGTGCCACCGTATTTCTCGACCGTCGGGATGACCTCCTTCCGGCTCCACGAGGTGACGCAACCCACCATGTGCCGGGCCCCGGCATCGCGCAGGATTTCCTCGCAAAGCGGCGCATAGGCGTCGATGTTGCCGCCGGGATCGCGCTCGACGGGGACAAAGCTCAGGTCCAGGTCCGGGTCGCCGTTGACCCGCGCAATCGCCGCCAGCGCGCCCGAGCGGCAGGCCTCGGAGATCAGCGAATAGCTGCCCGAGCGCGACAGAAGGAGCCCCAGCTTGATCTGCCGTTTCAATCCCGTTCCCCAAACGTCAAAGGGCCTTGTCGCAGACGTCCATTCGTCTGCGTGCAAGGCCCGAGTGCCACATCACTGATCGTCGATTTGTCTCCCGACGATATGCGTGGCCCGACGCGGGTCAAGGCCTCTTGTCGATTTTCTTCCGCAAAGGCCTGGGTCCCCTGGCCGAATGGTCAATCTTCGGGCATCCGGGGGTGCCGGACCGCAGTCACCTGGTCAACGGCCTGACACCTCGTCAGCCGTGCCGGAGCCTGACTCCGCCATCGCCGCGCACGGGGTTTCACAAACAGACGGACATCCGTCCGCGGCAAGGGAAAGCGGAGACCTTGCCCGGGCATCTGCCGGACCATCGCGGACAATGCCGGTCCCCGGCCCCCCTCGGCGCAGGCAAGGCGCTGAAGGGCGGCTTTCGTCATGGCGATCCGTCCCGGTAGGGTCGAAGCCCAAGGCCGAGACATCTTCCGGGACGCGCGGGCCCAGTTGAGAAGTCAGGACGGCCATCACGGCCAAGGCCATGTGGTCGTGGGCGGGAACGGTGTCCGGGCGGCGGAAGGTGCCGAAAAGCTCCCTCGCGGCAGAGTGGGCGGATCAGCCTGTCATTCGGAAGCGGCACGATGGAGTTCTTGGCGACCACGGCCACGGTGTATTGCACCCGGGGTCTCGGTCACGGCCTTGGGGCAGGTCCGTTCCCGAAGCGCGTGGCCGCCCGCCTGAGAAACCTCCCCGCGCGTCTGACTGCCTCTTTTGTCAGCCTGTAGCCAGCGCCAAGGGCAAGGATGCAGCCCAAGACCGATACGCGCAGAACGAAAGCCGGCTCGACTTGGAACTTGTGCTGTCGCGCCTCCATCCAGCGTCGCAGGGTCAGACTGACCAGCGCCCCAAGCGCGATGCCCGCAAGGCAGTCCGTCAGCCAGTGGACACCGAGGAAGGCGCGGGACAGCGCGGCGGTCAGGCCGATGGCCAGCCAGGCAAAGGCTTGCCGCGGAAAGATCACCGCCAGGGCAATCGCGCAGGCCGTGGCCGTGGTCGCATGGCCGGACGGGAAGGAGGCCCAGCTGGCGCGAAACGACATCATCGCGAACTCGAACACCTGGGTGTCGGGGCCCATCGGTGGCCGGGCGCGGCCGATCATGTTCTTTGTCAGGCTTGCGATCGTGCCGCTGATCATCACCGATCCGATGACCAGGATCAGGGCCGAGCGCAGATTTCCCAGCGCCTCGGGCGCGAAGGGGTTCGGACGGCGCGAGACGATCGTCGCGGCGGCCAGAAACAGCAGCGACAGGCCAACCGGCCAGGCCGAGTTTCCGAACTGGGTGACAGCGCGCAGGACCGCGACGACCGAAGGGTCGAGCGACCGCGCCAGTTGCCGCACAGGTCCATCCGCCACCACGGCAACCAGCAGCAGCGCGCAGGCGAAGGTGACCAGCCAGGACAGCCGCCCCTGGCGACGGGCTGCTGTCGCGAACCAGCCAAGGGGGGAGGTCCCGGTGGCTTCAGGGTCTCGGGGCGCGAAGGCTGTCTCGCGGAAGTCCTCGTGCTTCATGGTGCGCCCCGACAGTCGAGCACGTCGAGCGTGACCCAGCGGCCTGCGCCGAGCGCAAAGCCGGTGACGCTGCGCGCCTGGTGACAGCCCCGGATCAGGGGCAGCGCCGCCGAGCCGGCATCGCGGGCATGGATGACGACCCGGCAGGGGCCTGGCCGGACGGCCTCGGACGCGGGGGCGGACGCGGGGTGAAGGTCGGTGTCCCGACCGCCGTGCCAGACGAGCGACGGCTCGCTGTAGCCCCAGCCGGTGACAAGCGGCCGGTCACAGCCCTGCGCGGCGGCGAGCTCGTTTGCGACGGAGATCGCCGCGTCTGTGGGCCAGAGGGCCGGGATGCGCGCGGCGGCCGAGATCAGCCCGGCGTGAAGCACCGCCCCCGCAAGCGCGGCCTGCGCGGCCAGGGCCCAGGGCCTTGCTCCAAGCGCAGAGCGTATCGCGAAGCCTGCGGCCAGCATCGCGCCTGCCAGTCCGCCAAGCGCCAGCCCGGCAGCGGGCCAGGCGTCCCGGGTTGCGGCAAAGGCCACGACCGCGCCGCCAAGCGCCAGTCCCGGCAGGATGGCGAGGGTGGCCAGCCCGCGGACCAGCCGCGACGCGGTGGCAAGACCCTTGGGCAGATGGGCTACGGCCAGCAGGGCCAGCGCCGGGAAAGCCGGCAGGGTGTAGTGGACAAGTTTCGTCGGGATCGCCTCGTAGACCAGCCAGACCGGGATGGCCCAGGCGAGGCAGAACCGCGTTGCGGGGTCCCGTCGTGACCGCCAGATCGCGGGCAGCGCGAGGATCAGGAGCGGGGTCGCAGGCCAGAAGGTCAGCCACAGCAGCAGAAGATAGCTGCCCGGCGGCGCGCCCTTGCCCTCTTGTCCCGAGGCGATCTTGGGCAGCAGGTCCGCCCCCACCGAGCCCAGCCAGAAGGCGCCCTCGCTGCGCAGGGTGATCGCGACGAACCAGGGCAGGGTCACGGCAAGCGCCAGCAGGATCGGCCAGGGCGACCAGAGCGGGCGCAGCCAGTCTGCCCGGCGCTCGATGGCGACAAGGGTCAGGATGGTGAGCGCCGGAACCATCGGGCCGATGGGCCCCTTGACCAGGACGCCTGCGGCGATGGCAAGCCAGAAGGCGAAGGCCGCGCCGCGCCCGGCGATCCGGTGCAGGTACAACCGCGCCAGGACGGCCTGAGCGGCCAGGATCGTTGCCAGAAGGACCGCGTCTGTCTTGGCGATCCGGGCCTCGCCGCCGATCACCAGCCCGCCGGCAAAGACGGCTGCGGCCAGAAGCGCGGCCTGTCTGCCGAAAAGCGGTGTCCCTGTGACCGCGACCAGCAGCACCGACAGGACCGCGCCCGCCAGCGAGGGCAGGCGATAGACCCAGAGCGGCGCCTCTGGTCCGGCGCCCGAGACCAGGACGGCGGCGCTTTGCAGCCAGTAGATGCCGACCGGTTTCTTGTAGCGCGGTTCGTTCTGGAACCGGATGTCCACGAAGTCGCCGCTTTCCACCATCTGCCGGCTGGCCTGGACGAAGCGCGCCTCGTCCCGGTCGGTCACCGGCAGCGACGCCAGCGCGGGCAGAAAGGCAAGAAACGCGAACAGGGCCAGGGCCATCCAGCCGCCGGTCACGCCAGGCTGCGTCGTTCGGGCCTGAAAACCTGGGGTCAAAAGACGCCCCTTTGTTCGCGCGGCGCGACAGCCGGATTGCGCGGGGCGAGAAGCGGGACATGCTGGCGCGCCCGATCGATGCGCAAAAGCGGATAGACCGCAAGCGCCACGCCTGCCGCGAAGAGGATGGAAAAGACCGCATCGCTGAGGAAGTGACGACCAAGTCCGATCCGCAACACCGCAGTAAAGCCGACATAGGCCACTGCGACGAGGATCGCCAGCAGGCGGGCGCCGGGCCGGTTGAGATGCGGCCAGAGGATCACCACGGCGGGAATGGCCAGGCCCGCAGCCAACGCGACCTCGCCCGAGGTGAACGAGCAGTTGCGCGCACATTCCTGGACGACCTGCCAGGGCGGGGTGAACTGCGCCGTGCCGCCGAACTCGACAAGCGTGTCGGGCCGGGCGCGTCCGATGTGGGACTTGAGCAGGAGATTGACAATGACGCCGCTGGCGAGGGCGACGCAGAGCAGCGGGTAGGCCAGAAGCCGCAGGGCATCGCCGCGCGTGTCCGCGGTCATCGCGCCGAAGATCCATCCGGCCAGAAGCAGGAAGGTGACCGCCTCGCCAATGCGGCGGACCACGAGGTTGACCGTCGGGGCCGTTCCGCTGGCCCAGACGAAGGCCCCGCTGTCGTCGGCGAACAGCCTCGAGATGGCAAGGTCGATGCCGGGGAAGGCCGCGAACAGGGCTTGCACCGTGACCACGACGATCAGATAGGCGATCAGCAGGCGTTGCAGGGTCATTTCGGTTCACCTTCCGATGCTGTTGCACCAAGGCAGCCTGGATCGGGCAGCCGGTAGAGAAGGATTGTCTCGCCTCCGGCAAAGCCGGGCGGCGCGACCGTTTCGGCGATGGGCTCAGCGTCGTCGCAAGGCAGCGCCCCACCGGCGCGCAACAGGATAAGGGGATGCGCGCCGTCCTGCGGCTGGAAGGCCGCGGTCATTTCCCAATGATGCGCGGGCGGGCCATCGGGAGGGACGGCGCGGATGGCAATCCCGGACCCGGCGGCGAACCAGGACAGGTCGGCCAGCAGGTCCCGGTCGCGGGCGATCAGCACATCCGCCCCGTTCGACGCTGCGGCGTCGATGGCCCAGAGTGCGACGGCGGAATGACCAAGGTAGCGCGACAGGAGCGGGCGCCCATCCGGCCTTTGCGCCTCGGTTCCGACGACCTTCGCCAGCGGCAGAGCGACCGAGACGGCCAGCCCCAGCGCCAGTGCCAGCCCGACCAGCAGGCGATGCGGCAGCAGCACCTGGGCGGCAAGGATGGAGCCCGGCACCAGATACAGCACCGCCCAGTTCGCCAGCACCGGCCCTCGCACGCCTTGGGCAAGAACGAACAGCAGCGGTGCCAGCGCCAATGCGGCAAGGCCCGCCTGCCTTTTATCGCGCAGCGCCACCAGAAGCGCCGCGAAGGTGATCGGCCCCGCGACTAGGAACTGCTCGGCCAGAAAGCGCAAGGGGCGCAGGAGGGAAAGGCCGGTCGGCTCGGTGATCGTCTCGATGTGCCGGAAGGTGATGAAGCCGTGCTGGGCAAGCCACAGAAGGTGCGGTGCAATGACCGCCAGCATCACGGCACAGGCAAGCATCAGGTCGGACCGGGCCGGGCGGAAGCGGGGGGAGAGCAGGGCCGCAATCCCGGCCCCCGGAAGCCAGAACAGCATCGCGTGCTTGGCCAGCAAGCCGAGGCCGAGCGCCAGTCCCAGAAGGACCGCCGTGCCGGGGGCGCGCTGTCCGGCGGCGTTCGCCTCGCCCAGACGCAGCTGCGCAAGCAGGGCCAGGGCTGCGGCCAGAAGCAGGGGGGTGTCGGTCGTCATTAGCGACGATCCGAGCGCGACCGCAGGCGAGACGAAGTAAAGCAGCGCCGCCAATCCCGCGACAGCGGGCGGGGTCAGGCGCCGCGCGCTGGCAAGGATCAGGATCGCCGTGGCCGTGTGGAAGGCGACGGAGGGCAGGCGCACGGCGGCCACCGATTGGCCGAAGAGATCGGTGGAGACCCGGGTGATCCAGCCGATCAGCGGTGGTTTCGAATAGGCCCCGAAGTCGAAGGTCTGGCCCCAGAACCAGTACTGCGCCTCGTCCGTCGAAAGCTCGGTCCGGTCCAGCAGGCCAAGGGCCAGCCGCCAGACGGCCAGGCCGAACACCACCCACAGGGCAGTGTCCGCCAGACCCCGGGTCCGGTCAGTTTTCGGCGCTGGCGGTGCGATGCTGGTGCTCGGCATGGATCAGCCAGAGATTGCGGGCGTAGATCACCAGACCCATCGACTGGCCCAGGATGAACACCGGGTCGCGCCGCCAGAGCGCATAGCTGAACAGCACGATTCCCCCCGCCAGCGAGAAATACCAGAAGGCCAGCGGAATCACCGACCTCTTTTCGCGCTCGGACGCGATCCATTGCACCAGGAAGCGCGCGGTGAACAGTAGCTGACCGGACAGGCCGATCAGGACCCAGGTGAATTCGGTCCAGCTGTCCACATGCAGCCAGGCCCAGAGGGTTTCATGCATCGATCCTGCCTTTCGTCGCGGGTATCGGCTGCGCGGCGGTCTCGACAGTGCCGTGCAGCGGTTCGGGGGTCAGACGTTCGGCCTGCGCGCGTTTTCTGCGGTGGATAAGCCAGGCCACCCCCGCAAGGTCGAGGATCCCGGCCAGCGCGCGGTCGAGGTTGCCGTATTTAGATCGGCCGCTGCGGCGCGGAGCATGCGTGACATCGACCAGCTGCACCTTCCACCCGTCGCGGGCAAAAAGCGCGGGAAGGTAGCGGTGCATGTGGTCGAAGTAGGGCAGGGCCAGGAAGGCCTCGCGCCGGAAGGCCTTGAGCCCGCATCCGGTGTCGCGCGTCCCGTCCCGCAGCACCGCCGAGCGGATGGAATTGGCAAAGCGCGAGGCAAGCCGCTTTGACAGGCTGTCCTTGCGCCCGATGCGTTGCCCGGCAACCAGGCCGCAGGCCGGATCGACGTCGGGGCCGATCAGCGGAGCGACCAGACGCGGCAGGTTTTCGGGCGGGTTCTGTCCGTCTCCGTCAAGTGTCGCCACAATGGCCGCGCGGGCGGCAAGGACCCCGGAATGCAGCGCTGCCGACTGGCCGCCGGAGCGGGGATGGCCAAGGACCACGATGCGCCCATCCCGCGCCGCAAGGGTGAGGCACTTCGACCGGGTGCTGTCGGTCGATCCGTCATCCACCAGGATCAGTTCGTAGGGCCAGCTTGCCAGCGCTTCGGTGATGTCGGCGACCAGATCCTCGATCGCGCCTTCCTCGTTGTGCAGGGGCACGACGACGGAAAGCCGCGGCGGAAGGCGGGACGCCGGAAGCGGGGTCGGGCTGGAATGCATTACGGGGTACCAGTCGAGGATGCCATAAGAATTTACGACTGCAACGTGATAGTATTGCGACGGTCCTGTTTCAAGGCTCCATCAGGCGGTGACAGTGCAGCAGGGCGCTTGCCCGCCGTACGATCCTGTGCAAATATGCATATACATTGCATATACATTGCATATGCAAAAGCGGGGATACTGATGGGCAAATCCAAGTCTGACGGCAAGAAGAAGAACAAGAAATCCAGCCAGCTGGTGATCCGGATCGAGGCAGGTGAGCGCGATGCATTCGTCAAACTCTGCGACCGGATGGACACCAGTGCCGCGCGTGAAATCCGCCGGTTCATGCGTGAGTGGGTCGCAAGGCACAGCCCGGAGGGCGATGCTGAAGCCGTGGCCGAAGCGGGCCCTGTTCCGCAGGCTGCCCCTCCGGTCGATGCCGCCGAACCGGTCGCCGAGGCTCCGCCCTGACCGGCTCGACGGCGGCGCAAGGCAGCGACCGACCCGGCCGTCTGACCCGTCGGGTCGTCGGGATCGTACGGCGCGGTCGATCAGCGGCCAGTCGTGAATCTTTTACCGAACCCAAACAGTTCTGTCGTGCAACGCTTGCAGCATCCCGGGGAATGCAACACGGGATGCTGACCTATGACCCTTCCGATCCTTGGTGCCGCGCTCTGCCGCGCCAGCCTTGCCACCCACGTCGACTGGTTGCGCGAAGCGCCGCGCGATCTGGAGTTGCAGCATTTCGTCGATGCCGAAGTCCTGGACGGCGACTGGTCGGGGCTGGCCGACGAGGTGAACGGGCTTCTTGAGGGCCACGAGGGACGGCGGGGTATCCACGGCCCGTTCTGGGGCTTTACCATCGCCTCCTACGACCCCGAGGTGCGCCGGATCGTTGCCCGCCGGATGGAGCAGGCGCTGGACGTCTGCGCGGCCGTCAAGGGCACGCATGTCGTGATCCACTCGCCCTTCACCACCTGGGGCTACAACCACCGCGGCCTATATCCGACCGACACCGACCGGATGCTGACCGCTGCCCGCGACACGCTGGGGGCCGCGCTGAAGCGGGCCGAAGACATGGGCGTGACCTTCGTGCTGGAGAACATCGAGGACGTGGAGCCCGCCGACCGCGCCATGCTCTGTGCCGAGCTTGGCTGGCAGGCGCTGGAGCTGTCGGTGGACACCGGACACGCGCATTACGCCCATGTCTCGACCGGGGCGCCGCCGGTGGACTACTACATCCGCGCCGCCGGGACCCGGCTGGGCCACATCCACCTTCAGGACGCCGACGGATTTGCGGATCGGCACTGGCAGATCGGGCATGGCACGATCCTCTGGCCTTCGGTCTTCGATGCGATCGGCAAGACCGGGGCGAACCCGCGGTTGATCCTGGAGTTGCGCGACAAGGCGGGGGTGATCCCCTCGGCGCGGCATCTGAAATCGCTGGGGCTTGCGGAATGAGCCCGCTAAAGTTCATCGTCCTGTCCGATCTGCATCTGTCCGCGCCCGGCGTGCCGGTCAACGGTCTGGACACCGGCACCCGCACGCGCGAGGCGCTGGACGCGATCCTGCGTGACCATGCCGACGCGGCCTTCGTCCTGCTGGCCGGGGATCTGGCCGACCGAGGCGAAGTCGCGGCCTACCGCCACCTGCACGACATTATCGCCGACCTGCCGATGCCGGTCTACCTGACCCTTGGCAATCACGACGACCGGGATGCCTTCCTGTCGGTCTTCGGGGCGGATCGCGACGATGCGGCTGGCCGGGTCTCGACCGCCTTTGACGCGGGCGGGCACCGGATCATCCTTCTGGACACGACCGAGCCCGGCCTTGTCGGCGGGCGGCTGTGCCAGGGGCGGCTGGACTGGCTGGCCGCGCGCCTGAACGAAGCCGAGGACCGCCCGGTCATCGTGGTGCAGCACCACCATGCCAACCCGCTGTTCCTGCCGGTGGACGAGATCATCCTGGAAAACGCGGCCGAGTTCGTCGACGTGCTGAACCGCCACCCCGATGTGCGTCAGGTCATCGCGGGCCATGTCCATCTGCCGACCTCGGCGGTCTGGAAGGGCCTGCCGATGACAACGCTGGCCGGGTCGCACTATTCCGTCACGCCGCATGTGCCGGGCGTGCCCGGCCAGCAGCGTCAGCTGGAAGGCCCGGCGCAGATGGCTGTCGTTCTGCTGCATCCCGAAGGCGTCACCGTGCATTTCCAGGATCACGGCGAACGCCACCTGACACTGGCGCCGGGCCTGTTCCACTAGGGGCCCCGGTGCCACCAAAGCTGCGACCCGAAGCGCGCCGGTCAGTCCGGCGCGCCATGTCTAATTGCATCAAGATATTGATATGTATATTTATTTGTACCGATCTGTCGTCAATCCGTCATCGAATCCCCGCATAAGGACCCCGCGATCCAACCATCCAGCATGGAGACCGGGATGATGACCCAAAAACTTGCGACCGCAGCGATTCTGGCGCTGGCCGCCACTGCCGGCACCGCTTCGGCCGAGCGTGCGAAATTCGAATACTGGTACGGCCTGACCGGTGATCTTGGTGCCGTGGTGGCCGAGACCTGCAACCGCTTCAACGCCGCCCAGGACCAGTACGAGGCCGTCTGTGTCGGTCAGGACGGCTATGAGAAGGCCGTGCAGAACACCATCGCCGCTTTCCGTGCGGGCAAACACCCGACGCTGCTGCAAGCCTTCGACGCCGGCACCGCCGACCTGATGCTGTCGGGAGAGTTCTATCCGGTCACCAAGCTGATGGCCGACACCGGCGTCACCATCGACTGGGCCGACTATTTCCCCGGCATCGCCAACTACTATTCGTCGTCCAAGGGCGAGTTCTTCTCGATGCCCTGGAACTCTTCGACTCCGGTCTACTACTGGAACAAGGACCTTTTCGCCAAGGCCGGGATCACCGAGGCCCCGCTGACCTGGGAAGGGCTGGAAGCCGCTCTCGTGAAGGTCAAGGAGTCGGGCGCGGCCTGCGGTCTGGCCTATGCGCCGTCCTCGTGGATCGACCTCGAGCAGTTCTCGATGGTGCACAACATCCCCGTCGCCTCGAACAACAACGGCTATGACGGGCTGGATACCGAGCTCTTGTTCAACACCACCCTGCACGTCCAGCACATGGAAAACATGCAGCGCTGGATCAACGAAGGCACCGCCACGCTGCGCACCCCGGCCGCAGGCAAAAGCTCGCGCGACAGCTTTGTCGAAGGCGAATGCGCGGTGTTCTTCTCGTCCATCGCCGACCACAACACGATCCACAAGCTGACGCCCGCCTTCGCCTGGGACGTGCAGATGATCCCGACCTACGAGGGCGTGGAGCGGCACAACACCGTCGTCGGCGGGGCCTCGCTGTGGGTCCTGTCGGGCAAGACCGAGGACGAATACAAGGCGGCAGCGGCCTATCTTGCGTTCCTGGCGACGAAGCCGGAGCAGCAGTTCCTGCTGGAGAACTCGGGCTACATCCCGGTGACCAAATCCACCTACGAGGCGCTGCTGGCTGAAGGGTTCTATGCCAAGGAACCCTACATCAACCGCGACATCGCGATGAAGTCGCTGACCTATACCGAGCCGGGCCCGCTGACCCGCGGCATCCGACTGGGCGGCATGATCCAGATCCGCGCCGAATGGACCGCCGAGGTGGAAGCGGCGCTCGCCGGGCAGAAGCCGATGAAGGAGGCGCTGGACACCGCTGCCGCCCGTGGCAACGAAATCCTGGCGCGCTTTGCCCAGACCTACGCGGGCAAGTCCTTCCCCTGACCAGAACCCGGGGCGCGGCCGCAGGGGTCGCGCCCCAATCCTTTCCCAAGGGGACCGATGCGCCGCGCCCATTTCAAGTTCAGCTGGATCGTGCCCTTGCTTCTGGCCCCCCAGCTACTGGTGATCTTCACCTTCTTCTACTGGCCGTCTGCACAGGCGCTATACTGGGCCTTCACGCTGGAACAGCCCTGGGGTGGCGGCAATACCTGGGTCGGCCTCCAGAACTTCCGCAAGGTGCTGTCGGACCCCTACTACTGGGGCTCTGTGCGGGTCTCGGTGATCTACGCGCTGGCGACCACGGTTCTGGCCATGGGCATGGCGCTGACGCTGGCGCTGTTCGTGGATCGCCAGCTTGCGGGCTACCGCGCCTGGCGCGTCGGGATCATCTGGCCCTATGCGGTGGCGGCCCCTGCCGTGGGACTTGCGTTCAACTTCGTCTTCAACCCGGGTGCCGGCATCTTCAGCGTCATCAACACGCTGTCGCCGGGCTGGTGGGACCTGTCGAAATACCCTTGGCAGGCGGTGACTGCCATCGTGATCGCGGGCGCCTGGAAGCAGGTGGCCTACAGCTTCATCTTCTTCCTCGCCGCCCTGCAATCCATCCCGCGCAGCCTGACCGAGGCCGCCGCGATGGACGGAGCCCGGCCCCTTCGCCGGATGATCGACCTGCAACTGCCGCTGCTGACGCCCACGTTCTTCTTCCTTCTGGTCATCAACATCACCGACAGCTTCACCGACAGTTTCGGCATCGTCGATACCCTGACCGGAGGCGGGCCGTTCCGGGCCACCGACTTGATGGTCTACAAGATCTATTCCGACGGGTTCCGCGGCTTTGACTACTCGGGTGCCGCCGCGCAGTCGATCATCCTGATGTGCCTTGTGATGGCGCTGACCTTCATCCAGTTCCGCTATGTCGAGCGGCGCGTGCATTACACCTGAGGGCCGGCCATGATCGAACGCACCCCCATCCTGAACCTCGCCACGCATCTGATCCTGGCCGTCGGTCTGGTCCTGATCCTGGTGCCGATCTGGCTGGCCTTCGTCGCGGCCACCCACGACCTGCAAGCCGTCAACTCGGCCCCGGTCGAGTTCTGGCCCGGCGACCAGCTTTGGCCGAACCTGAAGGAGGCCTGGGCGCTGTCCGACTTCGGGCAGAAGTTCGTGAACAGCTTCATCGTCGCCATCGGCGTCGTCGTGGGCAAGATCACGCTGGCCTGCCTCACCGCCTTTGCGCTGGTGTTCTTCCAGTTCCGGGGGCGCATGGTGATCTTCTGGGCGATCTTCATCACGCTGATGCTGCCGCTGGAGGTCCGCATCGTCCCCACCTATGCGGTTGCCGCCAACGCGCTGTCGCCGTTCCAGACGATCATGGACTGGACCGGCATCTCGTGGCTGCTGAACAGCCTTGCGGGCATCGAGGTCAGCCTCGAGTGGAACCTGCTCAATTCCTACACCGGCCTGATCCTGCCGCTGGTCGCCACGGCCACTGGCACCTTCCTCTACCGCCAGTTCTTCCTGACCATCCCGGATGAGCTGGTCGAGGCCGCGCGGATGGACGGGGCAGGGCCCTTGCGGTTCCTGTGGGACATCCTGATACCGCTGTCCAAGACCAACATCGCGGCCTTGGCGACGATCATGTTCGTCTACGCCTGGAACCAGTATCTCTGGCCGCTTCTGGTCGTCACCGACCGGGCGAATTACGGCGTGGTCGTCGTGCAGCTGTCCGACCTTGTGCCTGACCAGCTGACCACCGGGGGCGGCACGCCGACCTGGCACCTTGCGATGGCGGCGACGATGGTCGTGATGCTGCCGCCCATTCTGATCGTCATCTTCATGCAGCGCTGGTTCGTGCGCGGCCTGATCAACACCGACAAGTGAGGCACCCCATGGCCGAGATCGCCATCCGCAACGTCACCAAGACCTATGGCAAGACCACGATCATGCAGGGGGTAAACCTGACCATCCACAACGGCGAGTTCGTGGTGATCCTTGGCCCCTCGGGCTGCGGCAAGTCCACCCTTCTGCGCCTGATCGCGGGGCTGGAAGAGATCACGGCAGGCGAGATCGCGATCGCCGGGCAGGTGGTCAACGATCTTGAGCCTCGGGAGAGGGGCTGTGCCATGGTGTTCCAGAACTATGCGCTTTATCCGCACATGACGGTGGCCGAGAACGTGGGCTACGCGCTGAAGGTCGCGGGTGTGCCCAAGGCCGAACGCATGGCCCGCGTGGCCGAGACGGCGAAATCCGTGGGCCTTGCCGATTTTCTGGACCGCAAGCCGGGGCAATTGTCCGGCGGCCAGCGCCAGCGTGTCGCCATGGCGCGGGCCATCATCCGCGAGCCGAAAGTGTTCCTGTTTGACGAACCCCTGTCGAACCTCGATGCCAAGCTGAGGGTGCAGATGCGCCACGAGATCCGGCGCATCCACAACCAGATCAAGGCGACATCGGTCTTTGTCACCCACGACCAGCATGAAGGCATGACGCTGGCCGACCGGCTGGTGGTGATGAACAAGGGCACGATCGAACAGGTCGGCACCCCGGCCGAGATCTATGACCGTCCCGCTTCGCTATATGTCGCGGGCTTCATCGGCAGCCCGGCGATGAACTTCCTGCCCGGCCAGTACAGCGCCGCCCGCCGCGCCGTGGTGCTGGAAGGCGGGGCGGTCATCGGATTGCCCGGCGATCCCGGGGCCTCTGACGGGCAATTCGTCCAGCTTGGCATCCGTCCCGAGCATGTTGCCCTGCGAGCGCCCGGTCATGGCATGATCGACGCCCGGCTGGAGATCGTGGAGGACCTCGGCGCGAGCCGGTTGTGGAACCTGAGGATCGAGGACATTCCCTTCAGCCTCATCACCGAGGCGAGGGCTCATCCGCCCGTCGGCGCCACAACCGGCCTCGTCCTCGACCTGCGACATGCCCATCTCTTCGACGGGGCGACCGGCAAGCGGATGGAAACCACCCTCGGGGCGCTGCGTGCCGTTCCCGCGCAGTAGGGCGTTGTTGCGCAAATTCCATGCGGGCGCCACCTCGCGCGCCCCGTCGACATTCAGCACGGGCAGGCAAAAGCCCCTTGGCATTCGAACGCCCGGTGGCCCGAACGGGCACCGGTGGGCACGAAGACGCGACAGATCCACTCGAGATCGGAGGGCAGTTGAAGAACACGGTGTCAAGGTCGAAGAACAAAGTGTCTTCTATCCGGCAGTTCAGACACCTTGTTTTGCTGCGCCTGATCAAGGGCGACGGTCTCGAGGAGGCGAGCGCCCCGAGCGCGATGCCCACCAGACATCGGCGAAGGATGGCCGCGCATGACGAAGCGGATCACGCCCTCGGTCTCCACCGCGTCGAAGCCGAAGTGTCGCGATAGCGTCGTGATGGACGCGCGCGGGCTTTCGAGCGCCGTGATGGCGTAGCCCTCAACCGCTCCCCACCCGCGCCGAGACACCAGCGCTGCTGAAGGGGCTGCTGTTCGGGCCGGACGGCGCCGCCTTCTCGCCGACGCACACCCGCAAGGGCGACAGGCTCTACCGTTATTATGTCAGCCAGACGGTGCTGAAGCATGGCGCTGGGTCGTGCCCGGTCGGCCGCGTGCCTGCGGGCGATATCGAGGCGGCGGTGATCGACCAGCTTCGCGCCGTGTTTCGCCAACCCGAGATCGTGGCTAGCACGTTGAGAGTGGCTCGGGCGCAGGACGAGGAGATCACCGAGGCCGACGCACGGACAGCGCTTCAGCAGCTCGACCCGCTGTGGGACGAACTTTTCCCCGCCGAACAGGCACGCATCGTGGTGCTGCTGGTCGAGCGCGTCGATATCGGCGCAAACGGTCTCAACTTCCGGCTCCGGATGGACGGCCTCGGAGGGCTCGCGAGCGAGATGCTGTCCGGCGGGATCGGAGAAGCTGCATGACCCGCGGGTCTCCAGTCCCGGAGACGGTGACGCTCCACGTGCCGTTCCGCATCGTGAAGCGCGGCGGGCGGAAGGAGATGCAGCTGCCGGAGGAAGCGGCGCAGCGTCGACACACGGACGGTACCCTCGTCAAGGCCTTGGCGCGTGCCTTCCGGTGGAAACGGATGCTGGACTCGGGCGAATATGCTTCGATTTCTGAGATGGCCGAGCGAGAGAACATCAGCTTCACTTACATGGCGCGGCTGATGCGGTTGCCCCTGTTGTCTCCTGAACTCGTGGAGGCCATCATGGACGGCCGTCAGCCCGCTTGCATCACGCTCGCGAACCTGATGGCCCCCTTCCCTCTGGATTGGGAAGAACAGCGGAGGCGATCGCTGTCGGGCGGCGAATTCTCCGACGACACTGCCACCGCAAGCGACCACGCACAGGGTGTCAAAGGGTCCGCAGGGCACATCCGCGATTTACAGTAGGGCCGTTCGGCTGCTACACCAAATAAACAAGAAAAATGGGAAACAGGAGCAGGCTATGGGGTTGGATAGTGCTGAGGTCATCCGGGCAGATGACGACCACGCCCAGGCCTTCCAGCACATACGCGCCGAGCTGCTTGATGAGTACCGGCAGCCTCACCCCTATCCTTGGACCATTGACTATTCGGGCGGCAAGGATAGCACACTAGTTGCCCATCTGGTCTTCGAGATGCTCATGGCATTGCCCCCAAGCGAGCGGAGGCGTCAGGTGCACATCGTCGCCAACGACACGCTCGTCGAGAGCCCGCTCGTCGTCCAGCACATCATAGACAGCATCACCGAGATCGAGAATGCGGCTCTTGCGTTCGGTCTGCCGGTCGTCACCAAGATCACGCGGCCTGCACCCGATCAGTCGTTCTGGGTCAACCTCATCGGCCGGGGTTATCCGTCGCCGAACCGTTCGTTCCGCTGGTGTACGGATCGTATGAAAATCCTGCCGACCAGCCGCTACATTAGGTCTCAGGCTGATACTGCTGGGCAAGTGATCTTGCTGCTGGGCGTGCGCCGGACGGAGAGTGCAACGCGCGCCGCATCGGTCGGGCGCTATGACAATGGCGAGCGGCTCAACAAACACAATGATCTCCAAGGCTGCATGGTATTCCGCCCGATTGTTGAGCTCGACACTGATGACGTATGGGAGTTCCTGGCGTTGAACGAACCGCCCTGGGGCGGCTCGCATCTCAAACTGATCGGCCTCTACCGAGAGGCGAGCGGTGGTGAGTGCCCGGTCGTCACGTCGAAAGAGGATGCACCGTCTTGCGGCACCACGTCCTCGCGCTTTGGGTGCTGGACTTGCACCGTGGTGGAGAAGGACCGGAGCTTGGAAGGCTTCGTTGAGTCCGGCTATGCCGAGTTCAGCCCACTGCTCGACTTCCGTGACTGGCTGGCCTCGATCCGCAACGACAAGGCACGCAGGCAGGCGCGGCGGCGCGACGGACGGATCACAATCACCGATGGCGGGGTGTTCGTGCCCGGCCCCTTCACGCTCCAGACACGCTCGGAAATCTTCGAGCGGTTGCGTGCGCTGGAGACAGAGACGGGACAAGCCTTGATCAGCGAGGAGGAAATTGGTCTGATCCACGAGATTTGGGCGGAAGAGCTCGCAACCTACACGAACACACGACCGATGAGCGTCCGTGGGATCAGGAAGGACAAGTAGATGCCGCGCAATGTCGTCGTGCTCCTTGATAACGCCGATGGCCGGGCAATGATCAAACAGGCCTGCAAGAAGAACGGGCTGCTCTTCGCTGAGTTCGAAGAGTTGGTACAGGCGGAGGTCGAACAGACGGGCAAGCAGCGCCGCGCCGGCTTGTGGGACTCCTTTGATGACATTCTCGACCGGATTCAGGTGGACGAATAAGGCGTATGTATATTTCCCAGATCACTCTCCGCGACTGGAAGGCCTATACCACGGCCAATTTCGACTTCCCCGCCCCAGGCAAAGATAGAAACATCATCTTGATCGGTGCGCCCAATGGCTATGGCAAGACGAGCCTGTTCGAAGCCATCGTGCTAACGATGCTTCGGGTTCGTTCAGCACAGCGATGCCATTTTCGATGCCAGTTCCATCTCGACCGTGCGACTGGCGTCGAAGTGTTCAGGTCCGGCCTCGGATTTCTTCATTTTTTCGAAGGACTTAAGGACTCTGCACTGACTCATGCAGGTCGAGAGGTCCGGAGAATATCAACCCGGAGAGACCGCTTTAGGGCCTCTTGGCGCGTAGGCCGGTTATCAGCCCCACCCGCATAACCCCCGAAAACAACGGAAAAATCCGGCTGCAGCCGGATGGGGAGAACGCTTTCGCGAGGGCAAGTGGCGGAGCGGACGCGACTGCGGTCGAACCTTCTCTGGCCCTCGCAACCGAAACTAGCCCAAAGTATGGCTGACGCTGGCAAAGGAGAGTTCACGGCCAGCGTCAGATGCTTGGTCTCAGTTCAATTCATTGCCACAGGTTCTTCTCCTCGGCGACCAAAGCTCATCCATGCAACGATGGCTATGATGGTCCCGAGGAACAGCGCACTGGTCACAATGGTGCCAAGGCCAAAGCCGCCGTATTGGATCGGTTGCGACAGGAGATCGCCGAAGGAGGCGCCCAAGGGCCGTGTGAAGATGTAGGCCAGCCAGAAGCCAAGGATCGGATCGAGGCCAAGGAAGAAATACCCGAACATCAGCGACGCTATGATCATTCCAAACAGAACGCCGGTGGCCAGGTATCCCAGGCCGAAGGCTTCTGCCACCAGATCGCCAGCCGCCGTTCCCAAGGCAAAGGTGAACAGGATCGCGAGCCAGTAGAAAGCCTCGCGCTTCGTGGTGAAGATCGCGTGGATCGACAACGTCTTCTCAGAGGCGAACCAGACTGCGAACGTGGCAGCAAGTGCCCCGGTGAACAGGATCGTTGTGGTCATCAGCGAAACGCCGAAGTTGTCCACCAGGTTGTCGGTCACCAAAGTGCCGACGATGCTGATCAGCACAACCGCAAGCCAATAGGACCATGGCACATAGCGCTTCTGCGCGAATTGAAGCACAAGCGCACCGATCAGAACGGCCGACATGATCAGAGAAGTCGTCGTCAGTCCGAACCCGAGGTTGACGGCGAGGTAGTCCGCCGCAGTTTCCCCCATGGTCACAGCCATCAGTTTGATCAGCCAGAAATCTGCGGTGACGGCGGGCACGCGATTGTAGACGACGGCAGAAGTCTGCATGGAAGGAACCTTGTGATCGGATGAAGAAATGGCGGTCATTGCGTCACCTGCGCCGCATCTTGCAGTGACGCCTGCAACGCAACGAGCGTTTCGGTGACAAGAGCAGGATCCGGTTTACCGCTGCGCAAGGCCGTGAATGCACCATCAGCGGCATCGTCGATCATGCCCCAATGGGCGGGGTCCATCGGCTTGAGGCCGGTTTCATTGTCGTCCCAGGCGATTTCAAAGTCCTTGATACGGGTCTTGGCCGCCGCAAGGTCGCCCGTTGCTGCGATGGCCTGGACATCGGTGATGATGGTTCTGAAGCTGGACAGGTCGCCAAGACTGGCAGATGGCGCGTTGGCGGTGACCGCCGCCTTGGCCGCGTAGACGTTGTAGCCAGTAAAGGCGGCCACGGGCAGCGCGATCAGCGCCGTGGCGAGAAGAAGTTGTCTCATGGTTTGCTCCGGTTGGAACCGGAAGTGACCCGGCCTTGGCGCTTCTGAACCGGCAATCCTGCAGCCAACTTTCGCCCAGCTTACAGATTTGTATTGTGGCCGAGACCTATGTGTTAAGCCGCCCACATAGTCTGGTCACTCCTATCCAGATATCCGAGCTTGAATGACCGCCAATGCGCATCCTGCTGATCGAGGACGATCCCTCAGCCGCCGACTATGTCGCTCGCGGACTGTCCGAGAACGGCCATGTTTGCGATGTCCTGGCCGATGGCACGGATGGGCTGTTTGCCGCTACGCGGGAAAGCTATGACGTCGTCGTCGTGGATCGGATGATACCGGGCCTCGACGGTCTGTCGCTGGTGCGTGCGTTGCGGGCTGCCGGGCGCAAGACGCCGGTGCTGTTTCTGACGGCGCTTGGCGGCATTGACGACCGGGTCGAGGGGCTGGAGGCCGGTGGTGATGACTATCTGACCAAGCCCTTCGCCTTTGCGGAACTGTTGGCGCGCGTCAACGCTTTGGCCCGCCGCCCTCCGGTGCAAGAGGTGAAAACAGTGCTCAGGGTCGCCGATCTGGAACTGGATCTGATGCGCAGGCAGGCCTCACGCGGGGGGCAGGCGATTGAGCTTCTGCCAAAGGAATTCACGCTGCTTGAGGTCTTGATGCGCAACGAAGGCCGGGTGGTGACCCGCACAATGCTGTTGGAACGGGTTTGGGACTTCCATTTCGATCCGAACACGTCAGTGGTGGAAACCCACATCAGCCGGTTGCGCGCCAAAATCGACAAGCCGTTCGAGGTGGCCTTGCTGCACACTCTGAAAAACATGGGCTATTCACTTCATGCGCCCCGCTGATCTCTGGCGGCACAGCTCGTTCCGGCTGGCGCTCGGCGTCACACTGGCGGTTCTTGCTGCGCTGATCCTTGTGGGCGCCATCGGTTACACCGTCCTGCATCGGCAGTTGGCCGACAGGCAGGATGCGCGGCTGCTGGAAATTTTCACCACCTTGCAGCAATCCGATGCGGCCGATCAGCAGGATCTGATCGAGGCGATTGCGGCCCGCATCACCGCCAGTCCGACCCACGCTTCGGTTTTTCTGCTTCGGGATGCGACGGGCAAGGTTTTGGTCGGCAACATCAACGATGTCCCGATCGGGTCAGGCTGGTCCACGGTCGAGGCCGAGGTTCTTGGGGTGCAGACCGACTATCCCTACCGCGTCTATGCCGGGGAGCTTCATGGCGATTATCTGGTCGTGGGCTTGAGTAACGCCGATCTGGACGATCTGGCCGAAATCATTCTGACCGGGTTCATCTGGTCAGCCGTGGCAATCCTGATTGCCGCCATCGCTGCCGGAGCCTGGGTCGCAGCGCGACTGCAGCGGCGACTGACCGAGGTCACCGCCGGGCTGCACCGCGTTGCCGGCGGGGATTTGTCCACACGATTGACCTTGTCGGGCCGTGGTGATGATCTCGACCTGATTTCTGGTGAGATCAACCATACCGTGGGCCGCCTTGGCGCGCTGGTCGAGGCGATGCGTCAGGTCAGCGCCGACATCGCCCATGAATTGCGCACCCCGTTAAACAGACTGCGCATTCACATTGAGCAGGCAGCACGCAATGCCGCCGTCTCCGCCCCGGTCGAGGACGACCTTGCCGCCGCCATCGCGCAAAGCGAAGCCATCGACCAGACCTTTTCTGCGCTGCTGCGCATCGCCCAGATCGAGGCCGGGGCACGGCGCGAGAAATTCGCTCCGGTCGATCTGGCGGCCCTGCTTGCTGATGTCGCAGATGTCTATGTCGAGGTGGCCGAAGATGCGGGCCAGACCCTGTCGTGCGATGCGGGGGGGGCTGCATGGGTGATGGGCGACAAGGAATTGCTGACTCAGACCTTTGCAAACCTGATCGAAAACGCGATCCGGCATTGCCCTAGTGGCACGGCGATCACCTGCACGGCGCAAGCAGTGGGCAACCAGGTGACGGCGTCAGTCTCGGATACCGGGCCGGGAATTCCGGCCGGGGAGCGCGAATTGGTGCTGCGCCGGCTTTACCGCCTCGAGAAAAGCCGCACGACCGAAGGCACGGGGCTTGGTCTGTCGCTGGTCAAGGCCGTAGTGGATCTGCATGGCGCCGAATTGGCGCTGGCAGATGCAAGGCCGGGTCTGCGCGTGGAAATGCGGTTCGCGCGGATCGTCGGTGCGTCATGAGCCATTTGCTGTCACAGCTCGTGGATTTCCTTGCGGCGCATCAGATGCTGGCGATCCTGTTTGCCTTTCTTGTGGCATTTGGCGAGGCGTTGCTGATCCTTGGCTTGTTTGTACCCTCGACGACAGTGCTGGTCGGTCTGGGCACATTGATCGGTCTAGGAAAAATGGCCTTTCTGCCGGTCTTCGCCGCAACGGTTGCGGGAGCCATTGCCGGGGATGCCCTTTCGTTTTGGGCAGGTGTGCACTGGAAAGAGCAGATCCGTACATTCTGGCCATTCTCGCGCTACACAGCGCTGATGGATAAAGGCGAGCAGTTCATTGCGCGCCATGGTGGCAAGAGCATCTTCATCGTCCGTTTCATACCGGGTGTGAAGGCGGTGGTGCCAACGATTGCTGGAATGATGGGGATGAGCACGACACGTTTTGTGCTGGTCAATGTCGGGTCGGCTTTCGTTTGGGCAGCGGCACATCTGTTGCCCGCCATCGCGTTGGGGCGCGGCCTGCAGGTCGCCCACGCGGCTAACCCGCGCTTTGCCATCCTCGCGGGGCTCGGCGTCGCGGCCGCGTTGCTGGCCTGGGCCTCATTGCGCCTTGTGCGGGGCGTTCTGGTCCCTGCGGCCGACCAAGGCCGCCTGCGCCTGGCCCTTTGGCTTGAGCGTCAGGGGGACCGCAGCGGAGCTTTGGCGCGCGTCTTGCGAAATCACGACCGGATGCTGGAAGCGGCGGCTCTGATCGGGCTGGCGTTCGTGGCACTTGCCAGTTTTGCGCTACTGCTTGTCGCAGTGATTTTTGATCCGGAAATGGCGCAGGCGGATGCGGCGATCGGACAGTTCGTGCAGGGGCTGCGTACCGATTGGGCCACGTCTGCAATGGTTGGCATCACCATGTTGGGGGATACCGCAGTGTTGCTGCCGGTGGCACTGCTGCTGATCGCAGTTCTCGCGGTCCGTCGCCAATGGGCTTTGGCCGTGGCCGTCACGGTCGCAAGCATGGCAGGGGTTGTCTTTGTGCCTTTGTTCAAGACACTACTGCACCGCGCGCGCCCGATCCCCATGTATCAGGGAGCGGACGGCTTCAGCTTTCCCAGCGGCCATTCCACATTGGCCACCATCATCTTCGGCATGCTGGCGCTTTTCCTGGCGCATTCGCTGCCCGCAAGATTTCGCAGTTTGGTTTACGGTAGCATCGCCACTTTGATTGCGCTGATTGGACTGTCGCGCGTGTATCTGCAGGCGCATTGGCCCAGTGATGTGCTGGCGGGGATGCTGTTTGGCAGTGCTGTGGTCAGCGTCGTAGCGTTGCTGCTGCATGCGCGGGGCGTGGCTATTCCGCGTCCTGCGTTTGGCGCCTTGCTGATGGTTATCGGGCTGGGCATCATGCCGTTGCATTTGTGGACAGGCTGGACCACTGCTGCAGCCCGCTATGATGCCGCGCCGCCCTTGACGACGCTTGCCGCAGGTGACTGGCTGGCGACCGGCTGGCAACAGATGCCCACCCATCGCATCTTGCTGGACGGCGAACAGGGCGAGCCGATGCTGTTACAAACCACCTTGCCTCTGCCGGACCTGGTGACCGCATTCGAGGCTGCGGGCTGGCAATCTTCGCAGGCCACACTGTCGGACGAGATCCTTTCAGCCGTCGTGCCATCTCGTCATGAGCTTGGCGGTCACGCCCCTTGGCCGATGACGCATCTTGGCCGCTCGGCATTGGCGACCTTCACCAGGATGGACGCCACCGATCAGCGCATTGTGTTGCGGATCTGGGAAACGCAAACCCTTGTGCAGGATGGCACGGGCACTGCACCGCTTTTGATGGTCTCGCTAAGCGCCGACAGGCTGGACCCAGTCGCTTTTGGATATACGCAACTTGAGGAGGCAGAGTTTCGGCCGGACCAGCTGGCGACTGTAAAGGCCGGGGTGGTGGCGGCCCTGCCTCAAACCGCCGGGGACATGAGAAGGATTGTCGACCTTCCCCTTTCAGCCGCGCCATGATCGGCCAAAATTTCGTTCCTACAAGTTGCGGGGAAAGATGGGGCCAGGAAGCTTGAGCCCGCGAAGACCTGTCTCGTAAATCGAGACCAGCCGTGGATAGAACAGGCGGCGCAGGTGCGAACCGGCCATCGTGATCAAGAGGGAGGCTAAGGCCGCCACTCCCAAAGCGCCGACCATGTCGAGGGGGAAATGAACCCCGAGGTAAATGCGGGACCAGGCCACGGCAAAGCCCAAAACCAGAAGGATCCCTCCCCAGCCCCGGCTGGCCGCATTCAAAAGCAGGGGTATTGCCAAAGAAAACATCAAAGTGGCGTGGTCACTTGGAAAAGACGCTTCTGCGGCATGGTCCAGCAACTGGCGACCCAGCCCGATCTCGAAGGGTCTTGGGTGATACCAGGTTGCCGTGATCCCCTGAGCGGCGGCCAAGCCGATCAAAGCGGCGCCTGTTGCATCCAGCAGAGCAAATCGGACGGCCTTGCCGCGCCGAACCCATGCAATGATCAACAGGATCATGGCGAGATAGATCGCCCAACTTGCCAGCATTCTGGCAATCGCGATGACAAGAGCCGGTGCTTGCGCACCGGCGTTGATCACAAGAAAGGCGTTCTGATTCCAAAGCTCGACTGCGGACAAGGTCATATCGGGGCCCTACCGCCCCAAGGACCACATCGTCGACAGGCGCATCGACTGCAACAGATGGTGCAGCAGGGCGAGGCCAGCGTGGGCGATCAGGTAGGCCCAGACCAAATTGGCCAGCGCCAAGTGAACGGTGATCGCGATCATCCCATCCGGTTCTGCCGAATGCAGACCAAGAGCGACCTGCACGAAATAGATCGCGCCAGAGGCGGCCATAGCCGAGATCAACAGCAGACCAAGGCCATGAATGGCTGACGGCAACGCCGCCTGGGGGTCATGCTCGGGAAGCCGCAACTTCAACGCTGCCTCGGCATGCACCTTGATATCGCGCCGCAGTGCCACCAAGCGCCGGACGGAAAACCACGGGATCAATGCGCCAAGGTCAGTCCCGCGCGAGCGCACCAGAATCGTCACCCAAAGCCCGAATGCCAGAACCGTGGCCGCAAGGCCCGAATAGCGATGAACCTGAAACAGGATATCGCCAGCCTGCACATCATCCGGTCCGTGCATCTGCAGGCTGGTCAAGAGCTGGGTCACAATGGCGAGGGCCAGACCTGCATGCAAAAGGCGGGTTGGGCGACTGTGCCGGGTTTGAAGGTTTGTGACAGGAGTGGTGCTGTGCATGTCGAGGTTGTTCCAATTGGGGCGGCCAGAAAGACGGGACCGATGCGCCCAACTAAATCTCCAAATCCACGCCAGCCTTTCCGCCAGGTCACAAATTTGTAAGGTTGCCGAAGGGCGTCGAGGTTGCGCCGTCGCTGGATGCCGACGCACAGCTCGGCTGCAACCCAGTCCGTTCATCGCCCGGAGCCAGCACAATGTTCGCATCCAACCACAGCCAGATTCCGACCGGTATTTGGATTCTGGGCTTCGTCAGTCTCTTGATGGATGTCTCGTCCGAGATGATCCACAGCCTGCTGCCGCTTTTCATGGTCACCTCATTGGGGGCCAGTGCGCTGGTTGTCGGGCTGATCGAGGGGCTGGCCGAAGCAACCGCGCTGATCGTCAAGGTGTTTTCGGGCGTGCTGAGTGATTGGTTCGGGCGGCGCAAAGGCTTGGCGCTGATCGGCTACGGTCTTGGGGCGGTCACAAAGCCGCTCTTCGCCCTTGCTCCAAGTGTGGGTGTGGTGTTGACCGCACGGCTCTTGGACCGCGTGGGCAAGGGCATTCGCGGCGCGCCCCGCGATGCGCTCGTCGCCGATATCGCCCCGCCCGAGTTGCGAGGTGCTGCGTTTGGGCTGCGCCAGTCGCTGGACACAGTTGGCGCCTTTGCCGGGCCGCTGGTCGCAGTGGGGCTGATGCTACTGTGGTCCAACGACTTTCAGGCGGTGTTCTGGGTGGCGGTCATCCCCGGTGCCTTGGCCGTGGCGCTGCTCGCTTTCGGCGTGAAGGAGCCGCCGCCGAAACCCGGAGCCCTCCGGCAAAACCCGATACGGCGTGCCAGTCTTGCCCGCCTGCCGCCCGCCTACTGGCAGGTTGTCGGCATCGGCGCCGTCTTTACGCTAGCCCGCTTCAGCGAAGCGTTTCTGGTCCTGCGCGCCCAGCAAAGCGGAATTCCTTTGGCCACTGTGCCATTGGTCATGGTAGCGATGAACCTGGTCTATGCCCTGTCGGCCTACCCGCTGGGCCGCCTTTCGGACCGGGTCAGCCACAAATCCCTGTTGATCGGGGGGCTGGCCTTGCTGATCGTGGCTGACCTCATTCTGGCCAGCTCCGCCCATTGGGCCGTGGTTCTTGCCGGAGTGGCGGTCTGGGGCGTTCACATGGGCATGACGCAGGGCCTTTTGGCCGTCATGGTGGCCGACACTGCCCCGGCAGACTTGCGCGGCACGGCTTACGGGTTTTTCAATCTGGTCAGCGGGGTGGCGCTCTTGATCGCAAGCCTTGTGGCGGGGCTCTTGTGGGACAGTCTTGGCGCCCCGGCAACGTTCTTGACGGGGGCGGTGTTCAGTGCTGCGGCCTTGGTCCTGCTTTTCAAGCGTGGCGGAAATCTGCCCACCGCGCGCGGGGCCTGAGCTTGTAAGGCTGCTGACAAGTGAGTCTAAGATGGCAACCCCATGTGTCTTTCATCAGGCCGCAACCCGTGGTCGTGATTTACTGGAGAGACCCATGAAAACGAAAAGTTCCTTGACGATCACCGGCGCGCTTCTGGCGCTTTCCCTGATCTCTGGCACCTCGGCCTTTGCCGAAACCACAGGCACCGAAGACCCGATGGCCGAAGCGCAGGCCTTTCTGGCCTCGCCCACGAGCCTTTCCCAAGCGATTACCGCCGCGGAAGCGGCGGCAGGCGGCAAGGTGTCCAGCATCGAATACCAGAGCGGGGAAAACGGTGCGCCTGACCTGATCATGGCCGACGTGGTGCTTGCCGACGGCAGCGAGAAAACCGTCGCCATCAATCCCGCCGATGGCAAGGTGATGAACATCACGCTGGCCGAGAACGACCAGCAGGGTGACGAACAGGACGGCGAAGACGGTGACGGCGAGCAGGATGGCGAAAACGCCAACAACTGATCTCTGACCCAATGCCAGGATAGGCGGTGCCGCAAGGCGCCGCCTTTTCTTTTGCCCAAAAGACATCGCCGGAAAAAGCCCACATTACAAAACTGTAAGTTGGGCGAAAGGACGCTGCGGTTTGGGTCAGACAAACAGGGTCCATCGAGAACCCGCCCACACGGCCCCCCAGAAAAGGAACCCCCAATGCCTGAACCCATGATCCGGTTGAACCGGCTAACGCAATCTTTCGAAGGGGTGACCGCCGTTGATGCCCTGTCGCTGGACATCGCCAAAGGCGAGATCTTCGGCTTTCTCGGTCACAACGGTGCGGGCAAAACGACCACAATCCAGATGCTGACCACCTTGGCGCGTCCTGCCTCCGGGACGGCGACCGTGGCAGGGCATGACATCTGCGACGACCCGTTGGAGGTGCGACGCCGCATCGGCTATGTCCCCGAAAACGTGCGGCTTTACGACACTCTGACGGCGGCGGAGAACCTGATGTTCTTTGCCCGCTTGTCGGGTGTGGCGGACCCGAAGTGGCGCGTGGCAGAGGTGCTTGACCTCTTGGACTGCGCCTACCTGGCCGACAAGCGCGTGGGCGGCTTTTCCAAGGGGATGCGGCAGCGGGTGGGCCTTGCGCAGGCCATCCTGCACCAGCCCGCAGTCCTGTTTCTGGATGAGCCCACTTCAGGACTCGACCCGATGGGCATCAAGATGCTGCGCGACTTGGTGATGCGCCTGAATAACGAATTCGGGATGACCATCTTCATGAACACCCATCTGATTTCCGAGATTGCCAAGACCTGCACCAGCATCGCGGTGCTCAGCCACGGCAAGCTGGTCTACCACGACCGGATTGAAGCCGTCACCGCCCGGTATGGCGACGACGCGGCCTTGGAGGAACTTTACCTGTCGCTGACCCCGGTTGGCCGTCTGGCCGAGGTGGCGTGATGGAAGCTGCACCCTCACCCGGCTGGCTGATCGCCCGCCAATCCGCACGCTTCGTGCTGCGCGAACGCACCGTGGCGCTTCTGTCGCTGATGTTTGTTGTCCTTGTGTTGATCTCGGCCTGGCTTGGCTGGTCCGCGACCTCGACCGTGAACCGCATCTATCTGGACGCGGCAGCGTTTCTGCAAAAGGCAGGCCAGCCGGTGCCGACAAATCCGGTTCTGGACATCTCGCCCCTGTCGTTGATGCGCAACATGTCGGTCTACGTAGCACTGATCGGGGCGCTTTCCGCCATCGTGATAGGCAATCGACTGATTGGCCTTGATCGCAAGGCGGGGGTGCTGCCGCTGATCGGCATCCGTCCGCTCGGACGCAATGCCTATGCGGGCGGCAAGATCGCAGCCCTGACCGGGTTGATCCTGGCCTTGGGCGCGGTGGCCGGAGTTGTAGCCGTTGCAACGTTTTTGATGCTGCCTGCCATCACATTGACGGGCACGCAGTGGGCCCAATTGGCCGGGTTTATGGCCATCACCACGCTTTACATGGGCATCTTCGGGCTGATCGGCCTCGCGTCTGGGGCTTGGGCAAAGTCGGAAACTGTCGGGCTCTTGCTGCCGGTTACCCTTTGGCTGACCCTGACCTTCATCCTGCCGCAGCTGACCGCCAACCTGAACCCCACGGCTGCGATCAACCCGATCTCGGCGCTGGCCACCCCACCCGACACCAGCTTCTTTCACTGGGCGGCGATTGTTCTTGGCCCCGTCTCGCTGGCCGATGCCTACAAGTTCGCCTCGGCGGGACTGCTGGACTACCTGCCGCAGGGCATCGCCTCGCCCTCCTTCAACCCTCCTGTCCTGACCCTGATCCTCGCCAGCTGTGTCGCGGCCGCTGTCGCCTGGCGCGCGCTGACCCGGCTTTCCATGACGCAAGGAGATTACAATGTCTGACGCCGCCCTGAACCCCGTCCGTCTGAACCCGACCCCCGTCCGCACCATCGCCGCCAAGGATATCCGCGATGCGCTGCGCGACCGATTCATCCTGATTGTTACCGGTTTTCTGGGCCTCGCTGCATTGGTAGCCTTGGTCACAGGTGCCATCGCCCTGCGCAACGACGTCGCCACCTACGAGGCGGCCAAGGCGTCCCTTCTGGCGCTTGGCAAATCGGCCGATGCAATCAAGGCGCCCGAATTCTACCCGTTGCGTCTGCTGCGCGGCGCCATCGAACAGATCGAGATCATCGGGGCCGCCATCGCCATCCTGATCGGCTATCGCTCGGCCGCCAGCGAACGCGGTCGGCAAACCCTGGCGCTGATGCTGACCCGCCCGATGCGCCGGTGGCAATTTGTGGCAGGCAAGGCCTTGGCCGGGATCGGCCTGCTGGCGGGCGGTCTTGCGCTGGTTCTGGGCGGGTTGACGTTGCTCTTGCACCTGATGTCCGGCATCGGTCTGGGCGCGGATGACGTGCTGCGCATCGCTGTGGTCTGGGCTGTGGCCGTGGCCTATACCGCCTGCTTCTTCCTGGTCAGTTTCATCCTGTCGCTGCATATGAAGCAGCCCAGCCACGCGCTGCTGGTGGCCTTTGCGATCTGGCTGACCCTGGTGCTGATCGCGCCGCAGATCGGTGACACGCTGGACCCCGACAATCAGGTGGCCGGGGGTGTGTTCAAGCAATTGAACATCGCCAAACCTGATCAGATTGAGATCATGAAGGGTTTTGCCACCTTCGAGACAGTGCGCGACGGCATCGAACAGGCCTCTGTCACCAAACATTTCGAGCGGTTCACCTTCGCCGTGCTGGGTATCAAGGCGACCTATGCCGGGATGCCGCTTGGCCCGATCCTGATCGAAATGCTGGGCAATCTGATCTGGATTTTCCTCACTGCCCTCGGGCTCGGCGCGCTGGCGCTGGCCCTTCCCCTCAACCCCGACCGGCTTGCAAAAGCCTGAACTCAAAGGAAATACACCATGACTCTCAAGAAACACATCTCGACGCTTGCCCTCGTCTCCATTCTTGGCCTGACACTGGCCAATCCCGGGTTTTCGCAGACCACGACCGATACGGATGGCGACGGTGTGCCCGATGCCTCGGAGGTGCTGCTTGGCACCGATCCGATGGTGGCCGACACCGATGGCGACGGTCAGAACGATCTGGCTGACACCGATCCCGCCTTCATGGCGAATCCGCTGGACATGACCGGTGCGCCCGCCACTTTTGCGATCAAGGAGGCGCTGGTCGAAAACAACTATGACTATGCCGCCAAGAAGGACGCGACCGATCACCTGGAACTCCTGGTGACCAATTCGGGCAGCGCCGCGTTGTCGGGGTTCTCGATCTACTACAGCATCACGGATGCCGACACGGGCAAGGTCGAGGGCACGTTCCGCAAGCTTGACGGCTTCAGCGTTCCCGCCGGGGGTGAAGCGCGGATCCACCTCGACGACGGGGCCGTGGCCGGGCATTTCCGCGCCAACCCGAACTCGATCTACATCACCAGCCAGGCCGCAAAGACGATCACCTTCGTTCTGAAGGCCGATGGCCAGGCGCCGGTCAGCGTCGATGTCGCCAAGGATAAGGGCGGTGCGGAAGCCGCAGACTGAGGGCTTCCGGTTCAGGCTTGGCCCTGCCTCCTGCCATTTTCTCTGCGCGGGTCAGTTTCCTGCGCAGGGAGTTTTTTTGTCGCTTGGTCAGTCAGGCCGCCCTTAAGATCGAAGTCAACATGCTGGTCCTTGCGATTGCAATACGTGGACCAGTTGCCTCACCCTTTTCGCTTCGCACATGGATTATGTTCGTTACCTAGAAATCTGTCTCCAGATAGACCCCCGAGCAGTCGTAAGCGACTGCCGCAGCAGTTGCCCCGTTGTTCATGAACAGCCGGGGTGACAGGAATTGTGTGTTGGCTGGCAGGTCCGTGGTGATTTCCTGCTCGAAGACCGCGCCGGAGACCTCGTCGATCACCCGCACCCAGACGGATGATCCATTCGGTGGCGCTGCGATGAACAGGGTCAGCACGCCGCCGGTGGCGATGGCGAAGCTTGCGCCCATGTCGGTCAGGGTTGGCGCCCCGGTGCCGTCGTTGGCGACCAGCTGCCAACGAGTGTGGGTGCCGCGCTGAAAGCCGATGCCGATGCAGTTGATGACGGCCGAGAGCGTCAGGGTGGTGGCGAGCGCGGCGGTGGAACCGTAGAGGCCGAAGAAGCCCATGCCGGTGGCTTGTAGGTTTGTGAGCGAAATCCGCGTCACGAAGGTCCAGCCGCCCAAGCCCGCGGCATTGCCGCGCCAGCAGGCCCAGCCTGCGGAGCGCTGGTCGGCCACCGAGTCCACCACCGCGGCCGAGGTCAAACGCCAGCGCCGCATGCTGGCGGCCAGGCTGGTCGCGGCCAGCGTGGGATGCGAGACGGTTCCGACCGAGGTGATCGGCAGGCCTTCGCTGGTGATCGTGGTGGTGACCGAGGGCGACCAGTTGGCAATCCGGTTGACCCCGAAATGCGGCTGAAGCGGGAAATCCCGGCCGGAGGGGCGCATCACGTCGATCCACGGTGCGCCCGCCCGGTTACGGGCATAGATCGCCGCCTTGCCGGTGGGCGGCGCGCTCGGGGAGGCGCTGAGCCCGGGCAGGATCGTCGGCTGCGGCAGTTCCACCTGGCCATTGGTGCGGTCGATCTTCAAGGCATCGAAGAAGGCCGAGCCGTCCGGGCTGACTTTGAAGCTGAAGTCGTCGTTGCCCAAGAGGCCGATCAGCGCCCGCGCCGAGAAGCCGGTCTTGAAGGCAAAGGCTGCGTCGTTAGCCGGGGCCGCCTTGTTCACCGTGGCCTCGATGCCCGCGCCCGCGTTGTTCAGAAGGACGGCAGGCGTGTTGACCGACACCCGGTTGTAGCTGTCGGCCGTGGCCCCTCCGAGGCCCAGGAGCTGCGCTGTCAGGTTCGCCTGGGGCATGCCGACCTGTGTGACGGCATTGGCGAAGGTGACGGTCGGCGTGTTGATGACGGTCGTGCCGCCCGAACCACCCGTGGCCGAGCCGATGTTGATGACCGTTGTCGACCCGGACGCGCCGCCGGTGCCGAGGTTCACGGTCTTGGTCACGCCCGTGGTCGTGGCGCCGGTGCCCATCCCGTAGGTGGCGGTCGTCGTCGCCGTGCCGATCGAGGCGCTGGCTGCGGAGACAGTCACGGTCCCGGACGCCGTGAGCGTCCCCGAAAACGTCTTGTTGCCACTAAAGGTCTGTGTTCCCGCGAGGATCGCCAGTTCGGATGAGGTGTTTGGCAGGGTGAAGCTGCGCGTCGTGCCCGTGCTGATCCCTGCCAGCGAGAAGGTGGCCTTCTTCGTCGGGTCCGCATCGTTCACCAAGCTGAAGACCGCGTCGGAGACGTCGCGTGGCTCGCCCACGACCTCCCAGGCGCTGCCGGTCCAGACGAGGACAGGCTCTCGGCCGCAACCCAGACCAGCCAGCCGGTGTGTGGCACGAGGCGGATCCACGCGCCATCGATCCAGAAGGCGATGTTCAGGTCCCACCCGGCCCAGAGGCCGGTGGCACTCGAGGCCACCAGATGGCGGTTGCCGTCGGCGGGGCTGGCCGGGGGCGCAGTGCGCGTGCGGTCGAGGACCGAGAGCTGCACCATGGCATCAAGCAGGCGCAGCGCCTCGTTGTGGGTGACATGCTTCTGCGCCTGCGCCGCCAGAAGATAGGGCAGGCCCAGATGGGTCGTGGTGTCGGACATGGGGGTTCCCGTGGGTTGGGATCAGAATTGCATCGTGACCGCGGCAGGCGTGCCGCGGCCGAGGCGGTTCGAGAGCTGGTAGATGCGGATCGACAGCGTCTGGCCGGGTGCGAGCGGCGTGCCCCAATCAGCGCTCTGCTGGGCGGCGGTGTAGAGGACGGAGGTCGTGGTGCTGGTCAGCGTGCGCTTGACGGCGGCGCCGTCGAGGATCTGGACGTCGTAGGATTCCAGATCCTCGGCCAGCGGCACCTCGACCTGTTCCCAGGAATCGGCCACGAGCGTGCGCGATCGCCGTGTCCATCGAATGGTTAGATCGCCCGGGCTGCGCGCCGTCCGCCATGGTTGTTCGACATGGACCGGCGCGAAGGGCACGAGGCCGCGCCCTGTCGGCGTAAAGCCCAGCGCGGCATAGCTCGCGTCGCTGACATCGCGCGCGGCAGGGCCGACCCGCCAGTTCCATGGCAGGCCGAGGTCGGCCTCTGTAATGGGCAGCGAGGCCAGTGTCGTTTCCAATACAACGACCCGCGCCCCGGCCGGGGCGGGATTGCCCATAGCCTGTTCCGTCCCGCGCTGGCCACGCAGCAGGCGGGTCAGCCGGTAGCGATCGGGGGCGATCAGTTCGGCTTGGCCAGCCTGGACGATCTCCCAGACCCCGGCCGCAGACTCGACAGCCAGTGCATTTGCCCCGCCGAACAGGGCAACGTCCGTCACACCCTCGAGCGTCCCTGACAGCAGATCGACGACCAGCGCGTTGCCCAGATCGAAGCGCGAGGTCGGTCCCGGAAAGAAATCGAAAGCCAGCGTGCCGATCCGCGCACGGCTCCCGAAGGTCGTCAGGAGGTTGAACCCGTCCGTCGACGCGCTGCGGAACACCGCGATCTCGCCCGGCCAGGGGCTGGCATGGGCGGCGATCAGGGGGCGATGCGCGGGCTGGTCCTCGCTGATCTGCGGCAGGTCCAGCATCACCACTTCCGGCGTGCCGAACACGACAGGGCTGGAAATGCTCGCGGGCCGGGGGTCCCACGGCGGCAGGTCATAGGCGGCACGGTCCTGACGCACCGCTTCGATGCCGCGTGCCTCGGCGTCGGCGACGGAGACCAGGCGGAACTCGACCTCGCGGCCGTCATGGGAGAGCCGGATCACGTCGGCAGGGTCCAGAGCCAGCCGCGAGGGCGGCAGACGGAAGGTCGCGCTCTCGCGACCGATCCACGCTTCCATCAGCGCGCGGCGGCAGCGCCGTTCGGCCTCCTCTGGCGGGATGGCCATCGGGAAACTCTCGGACGCGATGCGCGTCGTATCGACCGTGATGCGCCGCGCTTCCACGAGGGCGGCATCATAGTCCTCGTCGGCGCGCGCGACCTGCCACTTCAGCGCCTGCGGCAGTTCGGTTTCCTGCGCGCGGACCAGTTCCAGCGCTTCCCCTTCGCGGGATGCCACGAGGTCGTCATGCGCCAGGCTCAGAACCGAAGCCCGCCCGCGCATGACAAAGCGGATCATGCCTTCGGTCTCGATGGCATCGAAGCCGAAATGTCGGGCCAGCGTGGAAATCGACGCGCGAGGGCTTTCGAGGGCGCCGATGACATAGCCCTCGACCGCGCCCCAGAGGCCGGAGACGTCGATGAATGCCTCATCGAGGCCCGCTCGCAGGCACAGGTGGCGCACGAGGGCGGCGAGAGACACCGCGCCCAGCCGCCCCGTCAGCCAGTGACCAAGCCGCCAGTTGGGGCCGTCCGTCCAGACGCCGGTCAGCTCAGGGAAGAACGGATAGGGCCGCGCGTCCCAGGTCCATGCCGCGCATTCCGGCACATGGACCATCCGGCCGCCGTAGATCGTGGATGTCGGGTTGTTTGCCGGGGTTCCCCACCAGAGGTAACTGGCCTCGAGATAGGCGCGCTGGATCGCGTCGTCGCGCCAGCCGCGGGAGAACCAGGGCGTGAAGCTCTCCGACGACTTCGGGTCGAAGAACACGTTCGGCTGGTTTGTGCCCCGGTCGATGGCCGGGCAGCCCAGTTCCGTGAACCACACGGGCTTCGACTGCGGCACCCATGCGGTGGGCGCGCCGCTTTCCACCCCGCCTGGCCGGTTGAAATGCGGGTTCGTCCACCAGGCGCGGATATCCTTGGGTCGAAACACCCACGGCTTGCCTGCCGCACCATCAGTGATTGCTGTCCGTATCTGGGCGGAGCGGTCAACGGCGCTGGCATAGAACCAGTCGAAGCCTTCGCCGCCTGCGATGTTCGCTTGCAGATATGCCCGGTCGTAGATCGCGGGCCACCCTTGAAGCGCATCGGCATGATCGAAACCGTCGCGCCAGTCTGACAGCGGCAGGTAGTTGTCGATGCCCACGAAGTCGATGTTGCCATCCGACCAGAGCGGGTCGAGGTGGAAATAGACATCATTGCTGCCGTCTTGCGGATGGTGGCCGAAGTATTCCGACCAGTCGGCCGCATAGCCGATCTTGGTGCCCGCGCCGAGAATGGAGCTCACGTCGGCCGCGAGGGTCTTGAAAGTGGTGACGGCAGGGTAAGTGCTGGCCCCCGAGCGGATGGTGGTGAGGCCTGGCATCTCGGTGCCGATCAGGAAGGCATCGACGCCACCCGCCGCTGCGCAAAGGTGCGCGTAGTGCAGCACCATGCGGCGCAGGCCCCAGTCGCTGGGCGAGCCGGTGAAGCTGACGCTCTCGCCCGACACGCTGAAATTCCCCGGCGTCGCCGCCCCGAACAGGGCCGACACTTGCGTTGCCGCCGTGCCGCTCTTGTCCACCGATCCGGCAAATCCGGCCGCTGGGGAACAGGTGATCCGCCCCCGCCATGGAAACGCGGGTTGACCCAGCGTGGCAGCATTGGCGCTGTAGGGGTTCGGCAGCGTGTTGCCGGGCGGCACATCCATCAGCAGGAAGGGATAGAAGGTGACCCGCAGCCCGCGCGCCTTCATCTCCTGGATCGCCTGCACCACCGCGAAATCCGCAGGTGTCCCGCCATAGACCGGCCGATCTTCGGCATCACGGCTGACCAGATGGGCGCTGGCCCGGCTGACGCCATTCACCGACCAGTTGGCGGGCGTGGTGGCCTTGGAGGCGACCTCGACACCCGGCTTTACCTTGCAGGAACCCGCGCGCAGATCGTTGCCGAACCAGGCCACGACGAGGCTCACGCTCTCGACCGCCGGAGCCACGGCCTGCAGCCGGTCCAGCGCCACGACGATGTCGGCCTGGTCGGGCAGCGCGTTCAGGTTCTCGGCCACGGTGGCACCGCCGCTGCCCTTCCGGATCGCGTCGGTGGCATAGGTGAACTCGCCCGAGGCCGGGATCAGGGTGACGGCTCGGGTCAGGCCTTCGGCGGTGTCGGGATCGGCCAGTGGGCGGAACACCTCGAACGACAGTTGTGGCAGGCGGCTGCCGAAGGTCGCCAGCGCCAGATCCTCGAACACGACATAGGCCGTGCCACGATAGGCGGGCGTGTTAGCGGCCCCCATTTTTGCTGCGATGAACGGATCGGCGGTTTGCACTTCGTTGCCGGGATACCAGCGCCAGGTCACGCCGGTCATGTCCATCGCCTTTCCGTCGGCCCAGATGCGGCCGATGCCGGTGATCGGACCTTCGCACAGCGCCACGGCAAAGCTGGCATAGTAGAGGTATTCGGTGGTCTTGACCTTGCCGCCCCCACCGCCCTTGCCGCCGCCTTGGGTGGTGGTCTTCGTCTCCTCGCGGAAATCGGTCGCCCAGATGATGTTGCCGCCGATCCACATACGACCGTAAAGGCGCGGGATCACCGCGCCTTCGGTGGCCGAGGTGATGCGCAGCGTGTCAAGCCGCGCGCCCTCAATCCGCTGAGCCGGGGCCAGCGATGAGACGATCCAGTTGTCGACCACCGAGCCCACGGTCGAGCCGATGAAGCTGCCGATGGCCGCACCGGAAAAGCCGAGGATCGCGCCGCCAAAGGCCCCGCCGATGGCCGTGCCGACAGCGCCGAGGACAAGCGTGGCCATGGAAAACTCTCAACGTTGGGGAAAGAGAAAGGCGAAGGAGATACGGCGTCGCCACGTTGGGGTCAGCGGTTCCTCGATGACGCCGAGGCGCTCGTAGGCGTGCAGGAAGGTGTCGGGGCCGGTCAGGATGCCCACATGCTTGGCAATGGCGCGCGGCATCATGCGGAACAGGATCAACGCGCCGGGCGGGGCATCGACGGGTGCGATTTCCGGCATCATGCGACGCGCGCCTTCGGCCAGCACTTCGCGCGGGCCGCTCTCACCCCAGTCGCGGCTGTAAGGCGGGATCGGGAAGGGTTCGGGTCCGACAACCTCGCGCCAGACACCGCGCGCAAGGCCAAGGCAATCGCATCCGATGCCATTGAGGCTAGCCTGATCGTGATAGGGCGTGCCCAGCCAGGACCGTGCGACGGCGATGACCAGATCGGGATCGGCCGGTGTCACAGCACAGCCCCCTCGTGGCCGCCGTCCTTGGTGGCATAGCGCAGAACGGCATCCTGACCGGGAATATGCGGAAAGCCCCGGAAGCTGGCGGTGTTGGCGAACTTCGTCCCGCAGGTGGCGAGGCGCTTGTCGCAGCCCGCCCGGATGACGAAGGCGTCACCCTCGGCAATCGCGCGCACCGGTGCCTCGAGCAGGGTCAGCACCGCGATGCCGTCCGTGACGTCATGGCCCAGCACCTCGGTGCGCCGCCCAGCATTCGCGCCGCTCGTCCAGTCCAGCGAGCCGAAAGTGAACCAGCCAGCGTCGAAGCCGCCAAGACCCGAGGCGGTGAAGGCGCGGTCGCGCAGCAGATCGACGACGACGCCCGAGCTCTTGAAGGTGGGGTCCTCCAGATCGACTCCGCAGCGCGCATCGCCGAGCGCCACGTCGCAACTCGCCTGAAAGGTTCGCCCCACCGTCTGGCCCAGCACATGGGCCAGCGAGCGCACCTCCGCGACGAAGGCAAGCCGCCCGCGCCGGATCTGACCGATGGCCCCGCGCCGCATCAGCACGCGCTGCGCGGTGTCGGCCCAGTTCACGCGCTAGACCTCGACCGCCGCGTTGTCCCAGCGGCCATCGAGGATGTCGGTCTCGGTGATGCGGTCGGAGGTCAGCACGCCTTCGGCGTCCTGCGCATCGACTGACAGGTCCGAGCCCGAGCGAACCTCCGATGCCGTCAGCCCGCTCTCTGGCTCGAAATCCGTGCCGTCGAAGCTGAGCGTCCGGTCATGGTCGGTGAAGCCGAAGGTGACGCCATCGGCCCGGGCGATCCGCCAGCACCAAGCCAGCGTCGTCGTGCCTTCGTCGAGATGGGCCTGCAGGGCGGACGAGAGGGATTTCATCGGCAGGTTCCTGTCATGCGGTCGTCGAGATCGGCGATCCAGATCGCCCATTCCGGGGGCGCGGCGGCTACAGCAGAGGCAGGCGGCCGGGCCAGCCGCGCCTCGGCATAGGAGGCGCAGCCTGCATCACCAGCGCCCGTCGTTGCGGCGCAGCCGGTCAGCAGGATCGCCAGCACCGCGACCGTCACGGACCGCATCCCGCCCACGCTAGAGACGCTTGCTCTTGTCTTCCATGGCATCGCGTTCCGCCTCCCGTTTGCCTTGGCGTTCGCCTTCCGCGCGGCCCCAGACCCGGCCGAGGACGACGCCTCCGATCGCGCCGAGACCTGCAACCAGCCAGATCAGGAACTCAGCCATCGTCGTGATCCCCGCGCGCGGCAGCGACGCAGAGGGCGACGACGAAAACGCCGAGACCCCCGCCCAGGATGATCCCTGCGAGGAACTCAAGCATCGCCGCGGAACCCGCGCTCGATCCGGTCACGCAGGCCGATCAGGCCCAGCCCGAGGAACATCAGCCCCGCGGGCGAGGCATCGCCACTGCCGGCAAGCAGCGCGACGAAGCGGGAGAGTTCGCCGAACGGCCCGGTGGCGGGCAGCGCGAGCGAGGCAATGCCGGTGAGCATGGTGAGGCACCCCGCCCACCAGGTGAGCGAGGTCGGACGGATGTAGCGCATGGGGATCAGGCCCTCCGGTTCAGGCTGGAGAAGAAGGAGGTCAGCCGGGTAAACCAGCTGATTGCGGGTTCAGGTGTGGCGGCAGGCACGGATGGTCTCTGTATCGGCACGCTTGCGGGACGCAGCATTGCCAGCGCCTCGTTCTCGGTCAGGCGCCGCATCGGTCGCGAGAAATCGACCCGGCCGTTGCGATCCACCGACCAGACCGGGATGGTACCAGTCGGATAGCGGCCCGTGGCGAAGAGATCGCGCTCGGCCTCGCGGCGCGGGCGGATCGCGGCGGGCTTGAGCCAGCCCATGAAGGCTCCTGCGGCTGTTGCCCGGTCGCCCGCGTTCAGGTGCCGAGTGAGCGCTGCCTTGGCGATGCCGCCTGTGTTGTAATGGAAGGAGACCAGCGCATCGAATTCGTGCCGCTCGAGCGGCACCTTCACGGCGCGCAAAACGTCATCCTCGTAACGCGCGAGGTCGGCCTGGAAGACCCGGAACGCCTCGCGGATCGCGGCATCGAGATCGGCGGGCATGCCGCGCGGCATCGTGGCGGGATCGGGTGCCCCGGCTGCGCCCGTGTGGCCGATGCCGAACGTCCAGACCTGTTTCACATCCGTGTAGGGTCCGGGCACGATCCCTTCGTGCCGCACGAGGGCCAGAAGGCCCCAGTCAGTCATCTGCATGGAAGTTACCCCAGAAGCGAGAGGATCAGGATCAGCGCGGCGAAGGCGATGCCGACGCCCAGGCGGTGGCGGAAGGCCTGGCCGGGATCGGCCGGGTCGCAGCGCAGGGAGCGCGCGAGGCGGAAAATGTCATGCATCGCCATCACCTTTCCCGGCATGGCGCAGGCGGGCGAGCAGCACCTCGATGAAGGCGGGACCGAAAACGCCGACCAGATAGGCGGCCGATCCGGCCGCGCCCCCGGCTGGGATCGCCTCGGGCGGCAGGCTCAGCCAGCGGGTGATGATCGCCATCGACAGGCTGCCCATCCCGGCCGCGATCAGACCGCCGAGCAGGATGTGGCGCAGCGCGTCACGCAGGCGCATTTTCGTCGTCAGCGCGTTGGTCGCGCCCCCGAGCGCACCCCAGGCGGCAAGGATCACCGCTGTGGAGGCGAGCAGTTCCTTCAGCGCCGCCGCCAGAAATCCGGTTTCGTCATTCATCGTCGGATCTCCAGAAGCGGGATGGAGGTGATCGAGCCCAGCCGCTCGAGGTCGAGCGTCACGTCGAGCACGTCGGTGTCGAAACGGACCGGCACGTCGAACTCGAAGCCCGCGGTGATCGCGACGCCGGAGCCCGGCGCCGCGGTGAAGGTGATGACACCGGTCGTGGTATCGACCGACCAGCCGGACAGCTGCTCGACGCCCGCCAGCGCGATGCGCACGGTTCCCGCCACCGGCTTGGCGATGGTACGCGTCCACGACTGCGCGCCCGAGGCGTAGCGCTTCACCAATTGGAACGCGGTCGTCGCGCCATCGCCGGTGCCGATCACCTGATCGGTCGGTGCGGGTGGGCAAGGCGGCGGCCAAGATGTCGATCCTGGTCAAGGCGCCCGAACGCATCCGCGCGATCTGCGGCGACATCGCCAAGCACTTCCAGGAGAAGGTCGCCCCGAACGGCTTTGGCGCGCAGGTGGTGACCTTCGACCGCGAGAGCTGTCTGCTCTACAAGCAGGAACTCGACCGCCATCTGCAGCCCGAGGTGTCGGACGTGGTGATCTCGGTCATCCGGAACCTTTACGCCGGCGTCCTGCTGCTATGCAAACAGGTGCTTTGGAACGAGTCGCCGCCAGGAACAGACGGCTCACTGATCTACAAGGATCTCGTTCCGCGAAGGATCGATGGCCGCGTTCTCATGGTGCCTAGGGTCAGGACCCATTGATTTTGTGGGCTCGGCCTGATTCAAGCTCCGCAAGGAGACTGGATCATGAGCAGCCTTTTCTGGCTGACCGACGCGCAGATGGCGCGGCTTCAGCCCTTCTTTCCCAAAAGCCACGGAAAGCCGCGGGTCGATGACCGGCGGGTGTTGAGCGGGATAATCTTCATCAATCGCAATGGCTTGCGGTGGTGTGATGCGCCCAAGGAATATGGCCCGCCGAAGACCCTCTACAACCGCTGGAAGCGGTGGAGCGACAAGGGGGTCTTTGCCCGGATGATGGCTGGGCTGGCCGCCGAGGCCGCCACCCCGAAGACGGTGATGATCGACGCGACCTATCTCAAGGCGCACCGCACGGCGACCAGCCTGCGGTCGAAAAAGGGGGGCCAGGCGACCAGAGGGGCCGTCTGATCGGTCGGACGAAGGGCGGCATGAACACCAAGCTGCATGCCGTCACCGACGCTGATGGCCGCCCGATCCGGTTCTTCATGACGGCAGGCCAAGTAAGTGATTACACCGGCGCGGCGGCGCTACTGAGCAGCTTGCCAAAGGCAGAATGGCTGTTGGCTGACCGGGGCTATGACGCTGACTGGTTCAGAGATGCGTTGAAAGACAAGGGGATAAAGCCCTGCATCCCGGGCAGGAAGTCGCGCGGCAAACCCATCAAGCACGACAAGCGACGCTACAAACGGCGCAACCGGATCGAGATCATGTTCGGTCGGCTGAAGGACTGGCGCAGGGTTGCCACCCGCTATGACCGGTGCCCAAAGGTCTTCCTCTCAGCCGTCGCACTCGCCGCAACCGTCATGTTCTGGCTATGAATGGAGAACGAGTCCTGACCCTAACGGGACGCTTGATAAAACGCATTCTTATCAGGTGCTTGTCAAAACGTCACCGAATTGACGCAGGCAACAGGTCCAGAGAATATCGGCCAGGAGAGACCGCTTTCGGGCCTCCTACCGCCGCAGTCGGTGCTCAGCCCCTCCCGCATAACCCTCGAATACAACGGAAAAATCCGGCCGGAGCCGGATGAAGAGAACGCTTTCGCGAGGGCAAGTGGCGGAGGGGATGGGCCTGATATCCAACCTTCTCCACTTCTAAGTAATTGATTCTATTATGTCTCAATCTGGCGCCGTCGTTTTCGGAAGCCCGACGTCCCACGCCGTCAACGGCTTCGAGCCTGCCCGACTTCGCATCAGTCGCACTATTGATCGGTGATTGACGATAGGCTCTTGTATCGTGGATCGCCGATCCATATGTATCGGATATAGCCGATACAAGGAAGCTGTGACATGTTGGATCGAAACACCGTAGCGCTGTCGCCTTCGATCGAGGCGGAACAGATCGCTGCGATCGCCAAGGCGCTCGCGCATCCGGCCCGGGTCAGGATCGTCACCTTTCTGCTCTCGAAGCCTGGCTGCATCGGCGGGGATATCGTGGATCAAGTCGGACTGGCCCAATCGACGGTCTCCGAACACCTGCGGGTCCTTAAGGATGCAGGGCTCGTGACGGGCACCATTGACTATCCCCGAGTTTGCTACGCGCTCGACCCGGCGGCGCTCGCCCCGATCCGCGATCTGATCGAAGCCATTGCCGCACGCCCGGCCGAAGGCGAGGCGCCCTGCTGTTTCACCCCGCAAGGATGCGTTTCCAAGGAGATGTGCAAATGACCACCATCACAGTCTACGACCCCGCCATGTGCTGCTCGACCGGCATCTGCGGCACCGATGTTGACCAGAAACTCGTCGATCTGGCCGCCGATCTGGACTGGCTTAAAGCGCAAGGCGTGCGCGTTCAGCGTTTCGGGCTGAGCCGCGAACCGGCCGAGTTCGCCGCCAACGACACGATCCGCCAGATCATGCAGGACAGCGAAGGCGACGATCTGCCGGTCTTCATGATCAACGGCGCGCTAAAGGCCAAGGCGCACTATCCGAGCCGCGCGGAACTGGCCGACTGGACGGGCATCAACGCACCGAAGCTCGAGATCACCGAGCAGGTGCGCGAGCTGATCGCGCTCGGGGCGGCAATTGGAGCAAGCTGCGAGCCCTGCCTGAAGTATCACACGAAAAAGGCGCGGGAAGTCGGGCTGAGCGAGGCGCAGATGCGCGAGGCCATCGCCGTGGGGCGCATGGTGAAGGAAGCCTCGGCAAAAAACATTCATACCTTGGCCGAAAAGCTGATCCCCGAGCCTGAAGTCGAGACCCCGAAGGCATCAACCTGCTGCGGTCCGGCCAAGGCGGCACCCGCTGCGGCGACGGGCTGCTGCGGCGGCAGTTCCAAGGCCGAACCGGCCATGGAAAAGGCTGCAAGCTGCTGCTGACGCGGCGCCAACGTCTGACCTGAAGCAATTTACGCCGGCAAAGCCCGTGCGACAGATGACGACCGCTCGTTCGGGGCGGCGAAAGGAGAAGTCATGTTCAACAATCTGCCCAAATTCGTCTTTCTCACCGGCAAGGGCGGCGTGGGCAAGACCTCGCTGGCCTGCGCCACGGCGGTGGGCCTAGCCGATGCGGGGGAGCGGGTTCTGTTGGTCTCGACCGATCCGGCCTCGAATGTCGGGCAGGTGTTCGGGATCGAGATCGGCAACCATGTCACCCCGGTTGCCGCCGTGCCTGGGCTCGACGCGCTGGAAATCGACCCCGAGGCGGCAGCGGCCGAGTATCGCGACCGCATCGTCGGGCCGATGCGCGGGGTGCTGCCCGAAAAGGCGCTGAAGGGCATCGAGGAGCAGCTTTCGGGCGCCTGCACGACCGAGATCGCCGCCTTCGACGAGTTCACGGCACTTCTGACCGACGATGCCGTGACCAGTGCCTACGATCACATCATCTTCGACACGGCCCCGACCGGCCACACGATCCGGATGCTGAAACTGCCCGGCGCCTGGAGCGGGTTTCTGGAAACCGGGGGCGATGCGTCCTGTCTCGGTCCCCTTGCTGGGCTGGAGAAGCAACGCGCGCGCTATGCGGCGGCCGTGGACAGCCTGTCCGATGCGGCCCGCACGCGGCTGATCCTCGTCGCACGTCCGCGCGTCAGTTCGCTGGCGGAGGCCGCGCGCACCAGTGGGGAGCTGGCGGATATCGGCATCGGCAACCAGCATCTGGCGATCAACGGGCTGATGCCGGACAAGGACATGGGCGATGCGCTCGCCGCCAGCCTGATCGCGCGCGACCAAGCGGCGCTGGATGGCATGGACACGCACCTGGCAGCCCTGCCGCAAAGCCGCTTCGCGCTGCGGCCCGAGAACCTTGTAGGTCTCGACGCGCTGCGCCGGATGAATGCACCGGTCGAACTCGGAAAGGCCGCGCCGCGCGTCACCGACACCGATCTCCCGCCGCTCTCAGCGTTGGTCGACGGGATCGAAGCCGGGGGCCGCGGACTTGTGATGACCATGGGCAAGGGCGGCGTCGGCAAGACCACCATCGCTGCCGCCGTGGCCGTCGAACTCGCCGCGCGCGGGCATGAGGTGCTGCTGACCACCACCGACCCCGCCGCGCATCTGACCGAGACGCTGGCCGGAGACGTGCCGCACCTGACCGTCAGCCGCATCGACCCCGCCCTCGAGACGCAGACCTACCGCGACCACATCCTGGCGTCCAAGGGCGCGAGCCTCGATGCACAGGGCCGCGCGATGCTGGAAGAGGACCTGCGCTCGCCGTGCACCGAGGAAATCGCCGTGTTTCAGGCGTTCTCACGGGTGATCCGCGAGGCGGGGCGCAAGTTCGTGGTGATGGATACCGCGCCAACCGGCCACACGCTGTTGCTGCTGGATGCGACAGGATCCTACCACCGTGATGTGCTGCGGCACGCGGGGGAGCAGGCCAGCCACATGACGACGCCGATGATGCGGCTGCAGAACCCGGAGATGACCAAGATCCTGATCGTGACCCTGCCCGAGACGACGCCGGTTCTGGAAGCCGCCCGGCTTCAGGAGGATCTGAAACGCGCCGGGATCACGCCCTACGGCTGGGTCATCAACGCAAGTCTCGCCGCCACGGCGACCACGCATCCGGTCCTCGCGGCCCGCGCGGCCACGGAAGCGCCTGAGATCGCCAAAGTGCGCGGTGGGCTTGCCGCACTTCATGCCGTGGTGCCGATGCTGCCCGAAGACCCGGTTGGCGCGGACCGCCTGCGCGCGCTGGTCGGCCGCACACCCGCCATAGCCTGAACCCTAGAGGACGACGTCGCCCATGTCTGCATTTGAACGCTATCTTTCGATCTGGGTCGCACTGGCGATCATCGCCGGTCTTGCCCTCGGTCAGATCGCTCCGGGGCTGGTAAACTTCCTTGCGTCGCTGGAATACGGCTCGGTCAACTTCGTCGTCGCCGCGCTGATCTGGGCGATGGTCTATCCGATGATGGTGGCGGTGGATTTCCGGGCGCTTGCGCGGGTCCATGAACGGCCGAAGGGTCTGATCATCACGCTGGCGGTGAACTGGCTGATCAAGCCCTTCACCATGGCAGCACTCGGCGTGCTGTTTTTCGACTGGATCTTCGCCCCCTTCATCGAGCCCGGCACATCGGGCCAGTATATCGCGGGTCTGATCCTGCTGGGTGCCGCGCCCTGTACAGCGATGGTCTTTGTCTGGTCGCAACTGACCAAGGGCGATCCAAACTATACGCTGGCGCAGGTGTCGCTGAACGACGCGATCATGGTCTTCGCCTATGCGCCGATCGTGGCCTTGCTGCTGGGCGTCACCGATATCACGGTGCCCTGGGCGACGCTGATCCTGTCGGTTGGCCTCTACATCGTGATCCCGCTGGCGGCTGGCATCGTGACGCGGATGCTGATGACGCGCGGCGCCGCGGATCCGGCTGCTGCCGAGGCCGCCGTCGGCGCGTTCACAGCCAAGGTGAAGCCGTTCTCGGTTGTGGGCCTGCTGGCGACGGTCGTTCTGCTGTTCGGCTTTCAGGGCGCGGTGATCCTGTCGCAGCCACTGGTCATCGTGATGATCGCGATCCCACTGCTGATCCAGTCATACGGCATCTTCGCCATTGCCTACTGGGCCGCGAAAGCATGGCGCGTACCCCATAACGTCGCGGCCCCCTGCGCGATGATCGGGACGTCGAATTTCTTTGAACTCGCCGTGGCGGTGGCCATCGGCCTGTTCGGCCTCAACTCCATCGCCGCCCTTGTCACAGTGGTGGGCGTGCTGGTCGAAGTGCCGGTGATGCTGTCGCTGGTCTGGTTTGCCAACCGCACCCGACACTGGTTCCCGGCCGAGGAAACCCCCATCCGCACGCCCAGAACAAAGGAGCAAAACTGATGTTTCGCACAGCTCTGATTTCTCTCGATTACTCCGCCGCCCAAGGCCCTCTGCTCGACTGCCTGGCGGACTTGCGCGAGATGGGCATCGCCCGTGTGATCCTGACCCATGTCGTGAAAGTCGGCTACGGCCAGGGGGCTTCCTACGGGAACAAGGATGCGCTGGAGGATTGGCTGCGGGATCGGGCCGCGCCGATGCGCGAGGCAGGACTCGAGGTCGATGTCGACATACGCGCCGCAGGTGAAGTGGCGAAGGACATCCTCTCCGCAGCCAGTGAGCATGGCGCCGACCTGATCGTGATCGGATCGCGCGGGCAGAACATGATCCGCGGCCTGTTCCTCGGCTCTGTCGCGCGCGAGGTGATCCGGCTCAGCACCCTCCCGGTGCGGTTGGAATGGATCGAGGCCACGGGCACGGATGGCGATGCGGCCTGCGAGCGCACCTGTCATGGGGGCTTGCGGCGGTTTCTGCTGGCAACGGATTTCTCGCCACAAGCCCATGCCGCCGAAGCCGTGGCTGCCAGGCTCGCCCCTCATGCGGGCGTCGTCGAACTGGTCCATGTCGTCAGTTCTGACGAGCAGGCCCGCTACCCGCGCTGGCCGGTGATGGCGCGTGCCGCACTCGACGACATCGCCCATGAGGTCGCCGCCGCCGGTGGCAAGTCCGAGGTCCAGTTGGCGACGGGCAAACCGTTCGAGGAAATCGCCCGCGCAGCCGCCGCTCGCGATGCCGATCTCATCGTCGTCGGCAAGCACGGCCAAGGCTGGGTGGACAGCATCACCATCGGCTCCACGGCAGCCAATCTTTGCGAGATCGCCCGCCGCCCTGTGCTGATGGTGCCGCTTCAGAACAACGAGGTCTGACCCCATGCGTATCCTGTTTCTCTGCGTCGCCAATTCTGCCCGCAGCCAGATGGCCGAGGGGCTGGCCCGCGCATTGCTGCCTGCGTCCGTGGAGGTCGCCAGCGCGGGCTCAAACCCCGGGCGAGTGAACCCGCTGGCAGTGGAGGCTCTCTCCGAGGCGGGCATCGACATTTCGGGTCACCGGTCAAAGCCGCTCGAGGAGGTGTCGCCAGAAACGGCAGACCTGATCGTCACGCTCTGCGCCGAAGAGGTCTGCCCCTTCGTCCCCGGCCCGGTCAGGCGGCTGCACTGGCCCATCACCGACCCCTCGGCAGCAGGCGACATCGCTGCGTTTCGCACCGCACGCGATCAGATCAAGGCGAGGATCGAGGTTCTGGCGGGACTGATCGATGTGCCTGAAGGACCGACCGGGACCGAGTTTCACGCCAGCCTTCGAGTGCGCGATCTCGGTGCCAGCACACGGTTCTACGCTTGGCTCCTGAACACCTGGCCCAAGGAATGGACGCACCGCTATGCGACCTTCATCCGCCCCGACCTGAACCTCAACTTCGTGATCATGGTCGCCGACGGCGAGGATCTGCATCACGACACGCTCTATCACCTCGGGATCGCGCTGCCCGACCGCGCGGCGGTGATCGACGCCTATCACCGCGCTGTCGCCGTGGGCGGGCATGTCGAAAAGCCTCCGCGGACGACCTGGAAGGGCACGCCGCTGCACGAGTTGTGGCTGACCGACCCTGACGGCACGCTGGTCGAGGTCTATGCCCGACTGACGGCAGAGGAACTGGCGGCGATGCCCGAGGGTCAGGCGCCGGAATTCCTGGTTCCCGGCACCGAGACTTCGGCCTGAAAGGACGGATCATGCTGGAATACCACGTCTCTGCCCGCCGCATCGACAGTCACGGCTCCGAGGCCACCACGAAGGAGGCGCGGATCGTCCTTGATACCGACATGGCGGGCCGAGCCGATGCATTCAATCCGGCCGAGATGTTGCTGGCCAGCCTTGCCGCCTGCATCCTGAAAAGCGCTGAACGGGTCACCCCGGTGCTGATCTTCGATCTGCGCGGCATCGAGGTCAGCCTGCATGGCATACGGCAGGACAGCCCGCCAAAGATGGTCCGCATAACCTACGACATCGTCGTGGACACCGACGAATCCGATGCGCGGCTCGACCTGCTGCACCGCAACCTTCAGAAATATGGCACGATCTTCAACACATTGGCGGGTGCGACGGAGCTTTCCGGCACGATCCGGCGGAAAGGCTGACATTGGCCCACGACCACACGCATACCCCACCAACCGACCTTGGCCCGGCGTTTCGCTGGGCGGTGGGGCTGAACACGGCCTATGTGATCGTCGAGGCGACGTTCGGGTTCCTGACAGGCTCGCTCGCGCTTTTGGCGGATGCTGCGCACAATCTGACCGACGTGGCGGGTCTGCTGATCGCCTGGGGGGCGGCGGTGCTGGCCAAGCGTGTGGGCAGCGCCACCTACACGTTCGGCTATGGCCGTGCGACGATCCTCGCCGCGATGCTGAACGCGGTTGCGATCCTGATCGGAGTCGTCGTGGTGGTGTGGGAGGCCGCGCAAAGGTTCCAGACCGTGGTCGAGGTGCCGGGGCTGACGATCCTGCTGGTCGCGATGGTGGGGATCGGGGTGAACACAGGATCGGCGCTGTTGTTCATCGAGTCGCAAAAGGACGACCTGAACGCCAAGGGCGCCTATCTCCACATGGCCGCCGATGCGGCCGTCTCATGCGCGGTCGTCATTGCCGCGGCCGGAATCATGCTTACCGGCTGGCACTGGCTGGACCCGGCGGTCGCCATAGCGGTTAGCCTGCTGATCGCCTGGACGGCGTGGGGCCTGATGCGCGCATCGCTCCGACTGGGGCTGGACGGAGTGCCGGAGGGCATTGATCGGCAAGCAGTGGCCGACTGGATCGGCGACCTGCCAGGCGTCAGCAATGTGCACGATCTGCACATCTGGGCCCTGTCGACAACGCGCACGGCTCTGGCGGCGCATGTGGTCTGGCAGGGCGCCGACGCCGACGCTTTCATCGAACAGGTCACGGACGAGTTGGAGCATGACTTCGGCATCGGCCACGTGACGCTGCAGTTGGAAAGGGCGCTCTGCGAACGGGCGGCCGTGTGCCTGGCGACATGACCCCTCAAGCAATTCAATCGGGGAGCGATCCGCTCCGGAATCGCAAAGGAATAGGGGCATGAGCCCGTCATATTCTGACCGAAGGTTGCAGCGATGCGCGCGGTAACCCTTCACGCCGAAGCCCATCTTGTTTCGCGTATCGGCTGGTTGCGCGCAGCCGTGCTGGGCGCCAATGACGGCATCGTATCCACGGCGAGCCTGATCGTCGGGGTCGCGGCGGCCTCTGCCGCAACGTCGGAAGTGTTGGTTGCGGGGATCGCCGGGCTGGTCGCTGGCGCCATGTCGATGGCGGCAGGGGAATATGTCTCGGTCAGCTCCCAATCCGATACCGAGACTGCCGACCTCGAAAGAGAGCGCTCGGAACTGGTCGGCCAGCCCGAGGCGGAGCTTGATGAACTGACCCAGATATACGTTGCGCGCGGGGTCGAGCCGGAGCTTGCCCGGCAGGTTTCAGCCCAGATGATGGAACACGACGCGCTCGGCGCGCACCTGCGCGATGAGCTGGGTATTTCCGAAGTGACGACGGCGCGGCCGGTTCAAGCGGCGCTGACATCGGCGCTCACCTTTGCCATTGGCGCCGCAATGCCGCTGACGATGGTCCTGGTCTCGCCCGCCGATCTGTTGGTCTGGACGGTCACCATCGCCTCGCTGCTGTTTCTTGCCTTGCTGGGGGCTGTTGGTGCGTCTGCCGGAGGCGCGCCGGTCTGGCGCGCAACCCTGCGCGTAACGTTCTGGGGTGCACTCGCGATGGCGCTGACCGCAGGTATCGGGGCGCTTGTCGGCACCGCACTGTGAGCAGAAGGGAAGTTAACTGACTGACCGGCAGCTTCGTTTTGTGCCATGTTGACGTGGAGAAAGTCATGATTTGCGCAGTGTGCGAATTCCTCGGACCGCCCACAAAAATTCAGTCGGTTCAAGCTAGTCGGCGCTCTTCGAGGTGCCGGAACACGCCCCAAGCCGACCAGATCAGGATGAAACCCAGTCCGATCTTGAGCGCCTGCGACGGGACAAGTCCAAGCGCCAGCGCGCCGAGAATGGCGCCGACGACCGAACCCGCCCCGAGCGGCAGGATGATCTGCCACCACACTGGCCTTTCGCGCAGGACCGAGCCCGCCCCGAAATGCCTCAACAGGCCCACGGCGATGGTGGGCATGCCCACCAGCATCGACATCGAACCTGCCAGCTTCACATCAACGCCGAACAGCAGGATGAAGACGGGGATGATCAATTCGCCCCCCGCCACGCCGAGGAGCGAGGACACGAGGCCGATCACCACCCCGCAGGCAGCGGCCACGAGGACCGTGACGACCAGCCCCTCCCCAACAAGCCGATAGGGCTCGGCCACGAACAGCCCCTCTGCGATCAACATCAGGCCGAGGACGACGAGCAGGATCAGGATCAGACGACCAAGCAACCGGTCGGATGTCTTGCGCAACCAGCCTGCGCCGACCCATGCGGCGGACATGGACCCTGCGAGCATTCCCAGCACAGCGGGCAGGTGCGGCAGGATCTCCATTATCGGAACGGCTGATACCCGAAACGGAAAGGCCGCAGCAAGCACGATGAAACTGGCCACGAGGTTGATCGCCACAGCTTCGCGCGCGGAAAAGCGCAGGAACCCGATGAGAGCAGGCAGCCGGAATTCAGCACCGCCGAGGCCGATCAGTCCCCCGGCGGTGCCGACGGCGGCGCCGATCCCAAAGGACATCGCAGGGCGTACAGGGCGGTTCATTCGGCAGCCCGGGCCGCAGAGGGGGCGCGGGCGACATGGTCCCGGGCCACCGACATGGATTTCAGGATGACGTGGACGGGGTCGCCCGGCCTGAGCGCCATCTGCTCGGCGGCGCGTCGGGTGATGCGCGCGAGTATCTCGTGGTCGCCCACCATGACGTGCACAGTCACGGCCGGTCCCTTGCCCGTTACGAGCTCCGTCACCTGGCCCTTGAGGATGTTCTGCGCCGACAGCCCTTCGGGCCGGGCGCGCGACAGGATCACCTCATGCGCCATGATCCGCACTCGAACATGCGTTCCGGGCGCGCCCTCGACTGCGGGCAGAAACAGTGGTCCCGCCTCCGCCTCCAGACGGGTCAACCCATCGGTTCCGTGCTCGGCGATGACGGCGGGCAGCATCACCGCCACCTCGCGGATCCCCATGGCGCGCAGCGCCTCCGGGTCGGCCATGACCTGCGCGGTCGTGCCCTCACGCACGACGCGGCCCTGTTCGATGACCACCATCCGGTCGGCCAGAAGCTGCGCCTCGTTCATGTCATGGGTCACCAGCACCACCGGCATGGCGAGGAAGCGGCGCAACTCAATGATCTCGGCGTAGAGCCGCTCGCGCGTGGCGCGGTCCACCGCCGAGAAGGGCTCGTCCAGCAACAGCGCCTGGGGTTTGCGGGCGAGCGCGCGCGCCACCGCCACCCGCTGCTGCTGGCCACCCGACAGCTGCGCGGGCTTGCGGTCGGCCAGTCCGTGCAGGTTGACCAGATCGAGGATGCGTTCGGCCTCGGCCTCATCCGCCGTGTCCATCGCGGCCATCACGTTCTGCGCTGCGGTCATATGCGGAAACAGCGCGTAGTTCTGGAACACGATCCCGACGCGGCGGCGATGCGTGGGCAGATCGACGCGCGCGACCGTATCCAGCCAGGTCGTGCCATCGACCGTGACCCGCGCACCCTCGGGCCGCCAAAGCCCGGCGATGGTGCGCAACAACGTCGTCTTGCCTGATCCGGAATGGCCGACCAGCGCCAGCAATTCGCCCGGTTCGACGCGAAAGGCCACATCAAGCGGGATCGGTGTCGTGGCCCGCGCCATCACCTCCAGCGCCATCAGGACAACCTCCGCCCGACACGGGCCGACAGCCAGTAGGTGAGCGCGATGGTGAAAAGGCTGATCGCCACCAGCGTCGCCGACATGATCGCCGCCCCGCGGTCGTCGAAGCCCTGAACCTTGTCATAGATGGAAATGGCGATGGTCTTGGTCTCGCCCGGGATCGACCCGCCGACCATCAGCACGATGCCGAATTCGCCCAGCGTATGGGCAAAGGTCAGCACCATCGCCGTCATCAGCCCCGGCCAGGCGAGCGGCAACTCGACCTTCCACAGCGAGGTCAGCGGCGACATCCCGCAGCAGCGCGCCGCCTCGCGCACCTCGACCGCGATGGCCTCGAACCCGCGTTGCGCGGGCTGGATGGCAAAGGGCAGGTTGAAGATCACCGACGCCACCACCAGCCCCTCGAAGCTGAAAACCAGCTGGTGTCCGAATGTCTGCTGCCATAACGCCCCCACGGGCGAATTCCGCCCGAAGGCCACGAGCAGGTAGAAGCCGAACACCGTGGGCGGCAGAACCAGCGGCAGCATCACCAGCGCCTCGACCAGCCCCTTTGCCCGGAACTGCCGGAAGGCCAGAAACCGCCCCATGAAGACCGAGACAGGAAGCAGGATGACGACTGTCCATGCGGCCAGCCGCAGGGACAGCCAGAGCGCTGTCCAGTCCATAGGTCACTCGCCTTCTGGCAGGAGGAACCCATAGCGTTCCATGATCTCGCGCGCCGCGGGCGCGTTCATATAGGCGTAGAACGCCTGCGCCACCTCTCCTGCATCGTTCAGAAGGACCATGCGCTGACGCAGGGGTTCGTGGAAATCCTCCGGGATCAGATCTGAGGTGCCCAGGTCACGCAACTGCGGCGCCAGCGCCAGCGACAGAGCGATGATGCCGCCCTCGGCATTTCCCGACAGCGCAAACTGCGCGGCCTGGCTGACGTTCTCGCCCAGAACGAGGAAGGGCTGGATATCCTCCCACAGTCCCGCGTGCTGCAACGCTTCCCTGGCGCGGCGGCCGTAGGGCGCATGATCCGGGTTGGCGATGGCAAAGCGGGTGATCCGCCCCTCGGCCAGCGCCTGGCGCAGCGATCCGAGGGTGCCGTCGGCGACAAGGGTCGAGCCCGGCGGCACCTTCACCACGATGCGGCCGATGGCATAAAGATCGCCTTCGTTCGGGGCAAAGCCGTCCCGGTGCAGATCGAAGATGAACTGCTCATCCGCGGCCATGAAGATCTGGAACGGCGCACCCTCGCGGATCTGCCGGGCAAAGTTGCCGGTCGAGCCCATCGATAACCGCACGCGCATGCCCGTCTCGGCCTCGAACGCGGCGGCGATCTCTTCGACCGCGAATTGAAGGTCCGCAGCAGCGGCGACGACAGGCGCGTCGTCCTGAGCCAAGGCGGGTCCGGTCGCGAAGACAACTGCGGCGACGGCCGCAAGAACGGAACGACGGGAGAAAGTAACGAACATGCGCGGCCTCTTCGGTGATATTGTTCAAGAAACATATCGCCGGAACAGAGCACGAAGGTCAATCGTTATCTTCCGTCGGGAATATCCCGCAGCAGTGCCTGCATATCGTTCAGCCGCGCGGCCCCCGCGGCCGCCGCATCCGCCTCGAAAGCGCGGTAAAGGGCCAGGACCCTCCGGCCCGTCTCGGTCAGCACCGCCCCGCCACCGCCCGGCCCGCCGCGGGTGCTGTCGACAAGTGGTTCGCGGAACATTGCATTCAACGTGCCGATCAGCTGCCATGCGCGCTTGTAGCTCATGCTCATTTCGCGCCCCGCTGCAGCGATGGAGCCGCAGCGATCGATGCGTTCGAGCAGTTCGGCTTTTCCGGGCCCGATCATTTCCTCGTCGCCGAAGACGATCCGGATGCGCAAGACTGGGCGTTTGGTATTTGTATCCATATCCCTACTATCGGGGCCTGTTACGGTTGCATGCAAGAGCAATCGCTTTCCGGTCTCGCAGGTCGCGGTGGGCCTGCGGCAGGAGTGCGTGGCCAAGATCGCCATACGGGTGTCAATCACACGCTCTCGCCTGATCCCGCATGGCCGCATAGTCGCTCAGCATCTCTGCAATCAAGGAGCCTTCGGGCAGTTGCGACGATTCTTCGGCCGCCCGCGCCTGAACCTCGCGGGTGTACTCCACCACGGGCGGACAAACGGTCGCGAGGCGCGGTTCAGAAGCGACCGTTGCGCAGCCGGTCAGCAAGATCGTCGCGATTGCGAGGGCGGCGAGCCGCCGCTTCCAGCATCCGGCGTTGGACATCATTGGCCTTCTCCGTGGTTTCGAGGCGTTCGACGAGGCTGCCAGCGCGCTCGCCGGAGCGCCGTTGTGCCAGCAAGAACAGAAGTACGGCGACCGCGATGGCGCCGTAGCGCAGGACCACCCGCATCCAGCGGCTGGCGGCAATCCCGGTGAGCAGCGCTGCGATCACCGCCGCCCCCGGCGCCAGTCGTCGAGCCGGGCGTAGATCGTGACCGCGATGCCACCGAGCGCCACCACGATGAACACCCAGCGCAGCGTGTCGAGATACGGCACCAGCGGCAGGATGGCGGATTGGGTCTCCGCCAGGACGCTCTGCGCGACCTCGACTCCGGCTGCGCCCAGTGTCGCCACGCCAGCCGCGCCACCGCCCTTCATGGTGCGGCTGTCGGCGAGCACTTCGCGCGCGGGCGGAGCCTCGGCTGCAAATGCGGTCGCCCGGACCGGGAACCGCTCGCCCCACTGACGTGCGGGACCGAGATCGACATGGATGAACCCCGAGCGCGGGTAGAAGCCGAAGCCGAGGAACCCGACCTCGCGCGCCGCGGTCTCGAAGGCCACGGGGTCGTGGTTCGCCATGGCGATGTCGAATGCGGCGCCGTCGAGGTGTTTCGACCGGGTCGCGCCTCCGACAGCACTGTTGTGCTCGGGGCTGCGATAGGCGGAACGGACGATCAGCGGCTTACCCAGCCGGTCGCGCAGCGCCTGGAGCTTGTCGAGCGCCGGTTCGTTAATGAGCAGCTTGCCGGTGCCCCGGCAGGCGATTTCGGCCGGGCTGAAGTTCGGCCAGCGCCAGGTGCTCTCAGGCACGTCGTGCCAGTGGCGGTGGAAAGTCGTGGGCATGGGGTCCTCCGAAAACGAAAAACCCGCCACGAGGGCGGGTGCGGTTGGGCTGATGGATCGGGATGGGCGCGGCTACGGACCGCCGCCGAAGATCTTGAGCTTAATGGCAATACCGGCGAGCAGCGCCAGCATGACGCTGGTGGTGATCATGCGGACGGCTGTCTGCATGGCGGTGCGGCGCACCAGCCGGATACTGTCCACGAGCGCACGTAGATCGCGGACATCCATTGCAGCCTCTGTACCGTCGAGCCCGACATCGGCCAGCGCGCGTTTGGCACCCTCTTCCGCCGCGCGTGCCAGCAGTTCCTCGAACTCGGCATCGGGCATCCGGACATGACCCTCACCGGAGCGACGCGGGCTCATGCCGACAGGATCCCAACCTCGTTGGGCAAGGTCAGATCGCTCCACGGGCTCGCATCGACCGGGTTCACCGCCCAGCTCGAATAGACGGGCTTGGGTGCGAGGTCCGGCACGGTCTCGGGGGTGGCATCGTGGTTCACCCCGCCGATGCGAAGAAAGCCTGCCGTGGCGTCGGGCCCGACCGTGCCCGCCTGCGCGATCTGCTTGAGATGCACGCCAGCGATGGCCGAGACCGAGGCGGGTCCGGTCGGGCCAGTCAGCGAGAAGGACATGCGCTGCCCCGCTGCCGTGCTGGCGACCCGCGTGGCGATATCGCCATCGCGCAGCGCATCGATGCTGCCCACCATCTGGTTGAAGCTGGCGATGGCATTGGGGCTGCGGCGCACGAAACGCCGCCCGATAGTCGAGACGCCGTCGAGGGCCGCGATATGGGCGTAGTACCAGGTGCGGTTCGTGGAAATCCCGTGCAGGGAGGTGTTGGCAAAGACCACGTGGCGCGGCTTGCCCTTTCCATTCGCGTTCGCGGCGGTGGCCGTCGATTGCAGAACGCCCTCGACATAGAACTCGATGGTAATCTGGGCACCGACCGTCACCCGTACGTCGATCCATTGCGGCTGACCGTTGGGGGCGGTGTAGGAGGAACTGCCCTGCACGCTGGTGTCGCCAGCGGCGATAGCGTGATAGCGGTTGGACGTCGTGACCGGCTTGATCTGGGCCAGCAGCACGTTGGTCGCACTGTAGAATTCCAGAAAGCTTGCCTCTGACCGATTGATGCTGTTGGCGTCGGCGCTGGGCGGCACATAGCGGAACCCCAGCCAGAGATCGCCCACGGGTTCCGAAACCGAGAAGGAGAACGGCGCGGAATAGGTGTTGAAGCCGACGTGCCGGATCGCGTTGACGTCGAGCGTCGGGTCGAACCCTCCGGCGGCGGTGCTCAGGAGCCCCGAGATGCCGGCGATGTCGGTGGGCTGGTGGCCCAGATGCAGGATGTAACTCATGGCAGTTCCACTTCGATGTAGAGGGCGGATTGGGCGGCGGTGAGGGAGGTTCCCCCGCCGTGATCGAGGAAGATCGAGACGCCGCCCGCCGTGAGGCGCGTGCCGCCGCCGAGATTGAACCAGGCCTCGAACTCGCCGACGCTGAGGTCCTTGTCCCAGGCCAGTTCGATGAAGGCATGCGCCTCGAAGATGCGCAGGTCGGGGTGCTCGTAGCCGAGCGGCAGCGCCCCGGGAGGAACCGGGTAGCTGAACTGCGAGGGCTGCGAACGCAGCGTGCCGCCGTCGCCGGGATTGCGGCCCTGGACCTGCGGATAGAAGGCCGTGCTCTGCGCGGCCGTCCACGTTGCCGCCCCGCTCACCGGATCGTCGCGCCAGACGCCGTTCCTGCCGACCCAGAGCCGCGCGGTGGCCGGGTCCAGGACGAACATCAGCACGCTGCCCGCCCCGAAGGTGGGCAGGCCGGTCAGGCGCTGCTCGGCCACAGTGTTGTTCGACGACCAGAGGGTACCGTTGCCGCGATAGCCGATGGAGCCCAGCGTGATCGGGTTGTTGCCGACATTGAACTCCTCGCGCTGCGCGGCGGAGACGACGCCCATGTAGCCGTCGAAACTGGCAGCCCCGCTGGCTGCACAGAGAACTTCCCAATAGCGCCGCCCGTCCGAGGGCAGGATCGCCTTGGCACTCGGCACCCAGCGCATATAGTTGGTCCCGCCAGAGGTGTTCACGGCGGTCTGATTGGCATCGGACAGAGTGTAGCCCGGAGGGCGGCGGGCTGTGTCGAGTTGCCAGACAGAGCCGATGTCCACCGGCGGAGCGGTGTCGCCGCCCTGCGCCAGGATGGCGGCGCGCATCATCAGCAGGCTCATGCGACAGCCCCCGCCAGCGCGCCCTGGATGACCCAGGCATCTGCCCCGCGCTTGACGAGGGCGGCGCCGGACCATTGGCCATCGAGGGCGACGGAGCCTCCAGTGACGCCATTGAGCGACACGCCCGGTGCAGCGGTGATCGTGGCGATCCCGGCGCCGACTTGCGTGACATTGATGAGCGTGCCGATCTCGAAGGGCACGGTCGCCTCAATCGGGATCGTTACGGTGACGGCCGAGGAGCCGGTCGTCTCGAGGATGCTGCCCAGATCGCCGGCTTCGAGCGTGTGGCTGGTCGCCGTCAGCGTCCGGATGCGCACGACGCCCGGTCGGGGCACCTCGGTCCATGCCCCACCCGTGAACCGCACATGCCGCGCTTCATCCGCGATCCAGACCTGCCAGCCCTCCTCGGGGGTCAGGTAGACCCATGCAGCCGCCCCGGCTGGCGACTGGTCCCAGAGGGCGAGCGCATTGGCATTGGCGCCTGCCGCGGCGGGCACGATGGCGATCTGGCCTGCGGTGCCCGTGGCAGGAAGTGCTGCGGTCCGCGATGTGGCACGCGCCTGCACGAGGGCCGAGAGACGGCGCAGGTCTTCGCTGAGGCTGGTGCCCCAGTTGCGCTGGCCGGGATCATAGAAGGCACGCAGCCCCAGTCCCGGCATGATCCGTTCGGGCATGCTTGGTCTCGCTTGTCGTGAGGATGGTGATTGCGGGGCTCAGGTGCCCCAGAGGAAGCCCCAGCCGCGATCCCAGCCAGCGGCGAAGGGCGCGGTCAGCCGGAACTGGCGGGCCTCGCGGTCGGTGAGCCAGGCGCCTCCAACCAGACGACGTGAGCGCACGGCGAGGTCGATCTCGGCCGTGCGGTCCGGCGCGCCGGTCTCGGGGATGTCCTCGGGCGCGAGCGTCCAGCTTGTCCCCATGCCAGCGTCGATCACGATGCCGGGCGGCATGAGCGCCACGCCGATGTCGGGGTCGATCCAGCGCACTTCGATTGCATAACCGACGCCCGGCTCCGGCCCGATGGAGGAACCGGTGTGATCGACGATCACGGGGCTGGTCTGTGTCAGCCGGTCACGATGGGTCCAGGTCAGCACCAGATCATCTGCGATCAGCGCATCGACATCAGGAGCATAGCTGCCGTTGGCCTGCACCCGCCCGGGCGGCAGGGGCCGGATGGCGCGGCGGTCCAGTGTGACGCTGTCCTCGGGTGCCAGCGCGAAGGCGAGCGTGCCACGCCCGGTCTCCGGCAGCAGCCGGATCGCGAGGGTCTCGCCCGCGGCCCAGCTGTCCTCTGTAATCCGCGCGCCCTCGTCGAAGAAGATCACGGGCGTATCTGCAGGGTGGGCACGCGGCACGGTGTCGAGGCAACCCCGGCCCACGGTGATGGCCGTGGAGGTAATCCCGTCGACGCGGACCAGTTCGCCACCGATGCTCGCAAGCGTGCCGATGCCGACCTCGCCGATGTCGCGCCAGCCGGTGACGGGAAGGACGCGCGCCTCCGGGTGGTCCGAGATGTCCGCAGCCAGCAGCGCCGTGGGCGCGAAGGCGACCACGCCCTCCTGTGCCGGGCCGGTTCCAGGGTCGATCCAGAGTTCCGCCGCCAGCGCATCGGCGCTGGGGCGCTCGCCCGTGGCGACAACCGCGCCCGCATCTGGATCCTCCGACAGAATGCGGTCGGCCTCGGTGTGGCCGAGTTCGCGGACCAGCAGCCAGTACGGTGCTTCCTCGACCATGCGCCGGGAGAGTGCCCTAGGCGGAGCCGCGACCCCGGACCCAGTCGGCATGCGCCCGCCTGCGATGGCGGTCGCGCCAAGGGCAAAGACGTCCTCCGCAAGCTTCAGCCGGATTCCATTGTCGCGGCCGTCGCCCTGACCGATCTCGGAGATGCGCATGACGACATCGTCGAGCCCGAGGCGGGACGACCGCAGCCGAATTACATCGCCGGGGCCGAGGTCCGCGCCCTCACGGTTCACCACGATCTCGCCCGTGAGTAGCGGCACGGAAAGGGCGCGAAGGTCGCGCTCGGCCACGCGGATCGCGAGCCCCTGGTAGCGGATGCCCGGATAGTCGAGCGTGGTGGCGATCACCTCGCCCATCGACTGGACCCGGGCCGTATCGGTCACGCTGACGGCGCCGGTGTCGTCCGTCCAGGCATCGGTGAAGCGCACGGTCACGCTGTTGACGAGGTCCGAAGGCGCGCGCCGCCCGAGGCGTCCCCAGTCCACGACATTCGTCTCGTCGAAGAGTGGCAGCGTTGCGGCCGTGTAGTCGGCCCGGATGAGCCGCAATTCCCAGAGCCCCGTGCGCCGGTCGATGAAGAGCGTTGCGTCGATATGGTCGAGAACGCTGCCGATGAACTCCTCGATGGAACTGTCCTGCTGCCAGATCAGCGACAGGCCGAAGCCTTCGGTGTAGAGCGTGTCCGCAGCCGCCGTGAAACTGGCCCCGATCTCGACCGTGGAATAGCCAAGCCCCCAGTCACGGTTCGTCAGGCACTCCCGGATGATATGGGCCGGGTTCATGTCCGGGCCGTTCCCGAAGGCCCCGCGAAGGGAGGCGACCAGTGCCTGCGGGTTGCCGGCCGGGATCACTGGCACGCCGTCCACGGGCGTGTTGTCGATGCGCGCGGTAGAGGTCGTGTTCGCGAGCGCGATGTTGAAGCCGAAGATGTCGGCGGGCGGAAGCATGCGGATGATCGCCAGCGCCGCATCGACCGAGGAGACCGGCGCAGGTTCGCCGTCGGTCACGAAGATCACGATCCGTCGTTTCGACCCGCCGCCCGCGAAAAACGCACCCCCCTGCGAGAAGGCCGCGTCAAAGCTGGTGCCGCCCGAGGTGCTGTTCGACAGCGCCAGCATCCAGGCATCGAGCGCGGCATAGTCGTCCGGGCCCATGTCGCGGCGAAGGGTCGCGCCCGCGACGCCAGCGTTCCAGAGCACGATGCGGATGTCGTTCGGGCGGTCGGGATCGACGCTGGCCCCGATCTCGCGGATCAGCGCGGCAACCCCTGCCTTCTGCGCCGCCATGCGCGTGCCCGACATCGAGCCCGAGACATCGAGCGCGATATAGATCGCGGCGTCCGAGATATTGGCCTCGGGCACGATGGCGGCCTTCTCGGGATACCATTGCGCCGCGCCTGCCTCGCCGGTCAGCACGCGGGTCACGCGGACCGCCCAAGGCTTCAGATACGGATTGATGCCGAGATAGACCTGCCGAAGCACTAGGCTGCAAAGCCCGCGATAGCCGGGCACGTCTCCGTCCATGCGCGCGGCCAGGTAATCGTTCTGCCCCTGGCCCGGCCCGCCCATCAGCACATCGACATCGCCGCGGACACCGCCCTCGCGGCTCTCGCCGCCAAAGAGGTCGGGCTTGTCTATCCGGATGCGCCCACCGCCAGCGCCGGCATTGCTGGCGGCGCTGGTCGCCTCGAACACCTCGACCGACTGCGAGGGGAAGCTCAGTGCCTCGGGCAGGACGGACCAGGAGCTCACATTCGTGGTGGCGTTGAAGGTGACGCCGCGCAGAGTGATGGTCTGGCTCGTGCCATTCGCCAATTGCAGCCGGTAGTCCCGGCCGATGCGCACCCCGGCGCGCGTCCCCGGAAAGGTGATCGTGGCGCCCGTGTCGCCTGCCAGCGCGGCAGTGGCGGTCATGCCTGCGACTGTGCCGATCCGCGTCTCCACGGCCGCGCCGCCACCCGAAACGCCGCCGCCGGTCGTGACAGACCATGCGGTGCGGCGGTCAACGAGGATCTCGCGAATGGCATCGATCGGCCCATGGCAGAGCGCCAGATGCATCCCCAGCGAATAGCGGAAGCCAACGGTCTGCGCCTTGCTACGCCCGCCCATCGCATGCCTCCCGCTGCTCGGCGATCGTGATCACCGGCTCCACCAGCGCATCCCCGGTTATGCGCAGCCGGTCGGCTTCGATGCCGCTGTCGAGAAACGCCTGCCAGTCGAACCCGTGGCGGCGGAACCATGGCCGCACGCCCGCGAGGCAGTAGCGGGCATCGCGCAGGTCCTGGATCGTCACACGCGTCACTTCTTGCCGCCTTTCTTCTTGATCGGATCCACCTTCAGGTCGCCTGCCCAGACGACGTTCGGCCCGGTGATCAGCACCGTCCCGAACACAACCGGGATCGGCCGACCCTCCTCGGCGGTGGGCAGGGAGAAGTCGTCTAGCCCTGCGGCCTGCGGCTTCTCGACCTTGGGGCGCGGGCTCAGCGCATAGGAAATCGCCGAGAGGACCAGCCCGAGGACGAGCCGTGCAATGAAGGTCCAGACCATGGGCGTTCTCAGACGATGGAGCTGCCGCCGAAGGGGTTGCGGCCGGGGATCTCGGGGAAGCCCCCGAAGTTCGCGAGGTTGCCGAACTTCGCGGCACAAGTGGCGGCGCGCAGATCGCAGCCGGGGGCTATGTCGGCGAGGACCGGGAGCGGCGAGCCGGTGTCCGGATCGATTTCCGGCGCGGCGAGCGCCGCCGCCAGTTCCGGCATCGGGCGCGACAGTGTGAGGGTGGCCCCGGCATGGCCGGTGATGAACCCGAGCTGCGCGCCGAACCTGAGCACACCGCCCCGGTACCAGCCGGCGGGCTCAGCCGCCGCCTCGGGGATCGTCAGGCTCGAGGCGTTGCCGGATACGGCCGTCACCGTGCCGGTCAGCCAGTAGAGCGCGATGTCGAGGCCGCAGCCGCGCCCGTAAAGCGCATGGCGGCAAAGCCGCTGGTACTTCGCCCGCACGCCCGCGCGTCGCAGCGTGCTGAAGATCGACTCGGCCTGCAGCAGGATCCGCTGCCCCTCCACCTCGGCCCCCACCACGCGGCCTTTCCAATGCGCGACCGTCTCCCCCAGCACCTGCTCGTGGCCACGGAAGATGGTCAGCGTCACGGGCGTGTTGCCCAAGGGACCGAGGAAGCGCCGCGCGAAAGGATGCGAGAGCGGCCAGGTCAGTTCCAGCCGCCCCCGCTCGATCTCGCTTGTCTGCACCACATCGCCATGGGCCACGGCGGCTGGCTCCCAGGTGATCTCGGTCCCGCCGCTCCCCGCGCTGGTCCAGGCCGTGGCTCGGCTGGTGAAACGCCAGACCTGATCCACCTCGACAAACTGATAGAGGAAATACGGGCGGCCCTCTGCGACCGAGGCTTCGATGCTAGCATAGGTCATGCGGGCACCTCGATAAGAGGCAGCGTGACCTCGCTCGCCACAGCGCCATGCTGGATCTCCACGCGGTCGGCATCTGCGCGCATCGGGGTCAGGAAATGCGCCTTGGTCATGAGCGGCACCTTCTCGCCGAGGTTCGAGGACAGCGTGAGCCGGTGATCCGCGCCCTCGGCGGTGGCGGCGGTGATCGTCCGGAAGCGCAGCGCGGTCGGCATTTCCAGCAGGATCGCGCGGCCGACATAGGCCGGGAGCGACGCGACCGGCGCCACGCGCACCAGCGTGGATCCAGAGGTCATCGCGGCACGCAACTGCAGGTCGCGCCCCCAGGTCGGCAGCCAGAAGCTGGCCTGCCGCCCTCGGAGCGACCAGAGCCAGCGCCGCAGGGCGTGGCGTGCAATGCGGCCTTGTGCCTTCAGCGTGATCGTCTCGCTCCGCTCGAAGACGTCGCGCAGCGGCTCGGCCACAACCGGGCCGAAACCGTTGTCGACGTATTCGACCGCGCGGCGCAGGCTGGCGGTGAGCGGGCGGCGTACAAGGCTCGGATCGGTCTGGACCGGGCGGCCGAGATAGGTCGGCAGGACCGGTGCGGTGATGTCCGGCGCATCGCGCAAGAGGAAGCTGGCCGTGACCGTGCCATCGCCCTGCCTGCGGCGTGTGACCTCGATGGCTGAGGTCAGCGCACTGGCCCGGATCGGCGCGACCGTGACCCGCTGTGCCGCCACGACCGGACCGGGCAGTTGCAGCACCAGAGGTTCCGCCAGGATCAGCCGGTCGGCCTGAACGCTGGCGATGGCCACTGCCGCCGCCTCGCGGCCATCGACCGCAAGCGCCGCCAGTTCCCCGCTCCGGAAATCCGCCACGCCGGTGTCGAGCAGGATCTCGGTCACGCCTTGCGCCAGATCGGCATTGGGCTGCAGCGCCATGTGCCAGAGCGGGACCTGCCAGTCTCCGGCGAACCCGACGCGGGCCATTTCCGTCGCGCGCGCCATCCCCAGCGCATCCAGCCTGTGCCGAAATGTGACGATCTCGCGCGGCCGGGGTCGGAGTGCGATGCGCTGTTCGCTCGCGCGCGATGTCAGCACATCGGTGCGCCATTCCAGCACTTCGGCGATCTCCTGCGCCGCCGGGAAGGACCAGAACAGCGGCGGCAGTGGGCCTCCCATCTCAGGCATTCAGGGCACTCCGGTTGCGGCGGATGACGTTCAGGATGGCCCGCTCGCCCGAGGGCGTGGCGAGGTAGTCGCCGACCACCGACGGGTCGAGCACGTTGATGATGCGCGTCGACATGTCCTGCGCGGGTTGGGTGGGCGCGCTGTTCATCTCGACCCCGAGCCGCCCGTCGCGCCCGCGCCGCAGCGGCAGGATCGCCTCGGGCCCGGCCTCGCCCATCAGCCCGATGCCGCGGGAGAACGGGAAGACCGTCGGCCGGTTGACCACACCGCCGCGCGCAAAGGCGGTCAGTTCCTGTCCGCCTGCAAATGCGCCGCCCCTGGCGAAGCCGAACAGGCTCGCGAAGAACCCACCGCCTCCGCCCATGCCCGAGAAGGCGCGCATCAGCGCGTTCTCGATCGGCTTGAAGGCCAGCTCGATCAGCCGGTTCGCGAGGTTCTGCGCGATACGCGAGATGGCGCTGGCAAAGGTCTCCCAAGTGAACTCACCCGACTGCAGCGCCTCCTTGATCGGACCGACGATGTCCTGCGCCAGACCTTGGGCGATCTCGCGCGAGCGTTCCTGCGCCGCGCGGACTGCCTCGGCGGTAGCCTCCCAGGCACCCCGCGCCGTATCGGCCGCCTCGCGTAGCGCCTGACCCGCACCGCGACCGGCGCCACCTGCGCGGCCCGCAGCCTCGCCCGTAGCATCGAGCGACTCTCCCAGCCCCTCGGCGGCCGTACGTGCGCCGTTCAGCGCGGCCTCAGAGTCCAGACCGCTTCCCGTCACCGCTTCGCGCAGGGCGTCAATGGATTCGAGCGGTGCCGTCGCCGCTTCCGCCACACCGGCCATCGTCGCGCGCAGGGCCTCGGCCTGACCGCGCGCTTCCTCGGCATAGGTGCCCAGCCCGAGATCCGGCATCGTGATCGGCTCGGCTGAGAGCGCCGCCTGAAACGCCGCACGGGCTTCGGCTCCGGCCTCGGTCGCCGACCCGGCGAAGGGGTTGTCGATCCGGCCGAGTTCCAGATTGCCGATCAGCGAGATGCGCCGTTCGATCCCCAGCGCCTCGAGCCCGCCATTGATCCCCTCCAGAAAGCCGTTGATCCGCTGGCCGACGCCATTCAGCATGGCCTCGACGCCCGAGATCAGCGCATTCGCAGCCTGGAACGCAAAATCTCCGATCGCCGCGGGCAGCGCGCCCCAGAGCACCTTGATTGCCTCAAACGCCCCTTGGAATGTGTTCAGCGCCGAATTGCCAAAACCGACCACGGCTTCCAGCGAGGTCTGCAGCGCCTCCGCGATGGCGCCCTTGATATCGGCCCAACTCGCCATGATCGCCAGCCCCAATGCGACGGCACCGAGCTTCATGCGTTCCCAGACCTCGCGGGCAAGATCGGCCAAGAGCGAGAGCGCAGTGCCAAATCCGCCCGCGCCGCGCACCAGCTGCCCGAACCAGTAGATCAACTCGCCCGCACCCACGATCAGCGCCCCGATGCCAGTGCGGATGATCGCCCCGCGCAAGAGCGTAAGCGCGCCTGCGAGGCTGATGGTGGCGACCTGCGCCGCAATGAGCCCCGCAACCCAGCGCGCGGCCATGAAGCCCGCGAAGGCGATGCCGATGGCCGCCAGCCGCTCCATGTTGTCGGCGAGCCCGATCAGTGCCGCGGCCATCGTCGATGAGGCCCCAACCATCTGGTCCCATGTGCCGACCAATTGCAGTGCTGCGTTGCCGATCAGCGTGAAGGCATCGCCGATGGTCGCCGGCATGCTTTCGGCTTCCTCGCGCAGCAGCTCGAGATTGCCGATGAGCGCCATTCGGATCACTTCGCCGGTGATCCCACCCTCCTGGCCCAGCCTGCGCAGGCCCGAAACGGTGGTGCCGAGTTCAGCCGCCAGCAGCTCGGCCAGCCGCCCGCCGTTCTGGATCACAGTGTTGAGGTTGTCCCCGCTGAGGGTGCCAAGCGCCATCGCCCGGGAGAGCGCGGTCTGGACCGAGGCCGCGCGTTCGGCGCGCGCGCCCGACACCACCATGGCGTTGTTCAGCGCCTCCGTGAAATCCAGCGACTCCGCCGTGGTCAGGCCCAGCTCGCGCAGCGCTGTCGCATTGGCCAGCCAGGACTCCGTGGTCTGGCCAAGGCTGGAATAGGTCCGCCGCGCCATGGCGGCGAGCCGTTCCATGACCGCAGCACCCGCTTCCTGCGAGCCGGTGGCCAGATCGACGCGCGAGCGCAGATCAGTCCACTGGTCAGCATAGGCCACAAGCTGGCGCGTGCTGATCGCGGCGCCGAGAATGCCCATGACGCGGCGCACCACGGCACCGGTGATATCGGCCTGCCGCTCGATCCGCTTGAAATTGCGCTCGCCCGCATCGCCGATGCCCTGGAACTCGGCCTTCACCTGCCTGCCGCCCTCGGCGACGAGGCGGACGGAGACGCGTTTCTGGGCCATGGATCAGACTTCCTGACGAGCGGGGCGCGGCTTGCGGACCGGGTTCATCGGCCACCGGGCGGGGACGCCCGGTCATCGGACGCCCGCTGTTCGTTGAACTTGCGGACCATCACGGCCTCGATCACGGGCAGGCATTCGGCCGCGATGAGCGGGGCGACCCCGAGCGCCTGCGCCATGGCCAGCGCCGCGGTTATGTCCCAGCCCAGAACCACTGTCCCGTCGGCGCCGGATGCGACCCGCAGTTGCCCCATAATCCGTTGCGCGAGATCCCAGACCTGCCAGCCTTCCGGGGTTTCCGGCTGGTTCAGCCGCGCCGGGCAGTCCGGGCACGGGCCTTCGCAGGCTGCACAGTAGCGATCGCCCCCGCCGAGCCACCATTCGGCAAGGGCGCAGAGACGTTTTTTTCCTGCTCGAGGAGCAGCCATTTGGCGACATAGGCGGACTGGAAGGCGTCGAAGGCCGGCCAGATGTCGAGGAGCGCGTCGATCCCCTCGGGCGTCACAGAGACCGGGTTGCCCGCGGCATCACCGACACCCTCCCAATCCAGCACCGCGCGCCGCGCCACGGCCTTGGCCATGATCATCGCCAGTTCCTCGGGCCCAGCCTCGGGCGGCAGTGCCCGGATCGCGGCATCGCTGCGCGCCGAGACCATCAGCGCGGTGGTCAGCGGCCGCAGCTTCAGTCGCACGCCGGGCAGCAGGTCGAGCCAGCGCGGCGCATTCGTCAGATCGAGTGTCAGCATCAGTAGGTCTCCCGTTCGTTCACCAGCGTGATCGTACACATGCGCCCCGTCCCCGGATCCTTCGCCGCCTGCCAGTCGAAGCTCGCCTGCACGCCCTGCGGCCCGGAAATCTCGATGCGCGGGCGCGGCAGGTAGACGGCATGCGCCACCAGCGTCAGGCTTTCCCCCGAGGGCAGCGTGTAGGCGAAGGTCATCTCGCAGGGCTCGCCGTTGATCGCCTGGTTGACCAGCAGCTGATCGGCGAAGCGCACCTCGATCCGGCCCGTGAGCGCCGCCATGCCGGGGTCGGCACCGTCGATGCGCCCGTCCGAACGGATGGTCTCGATCCGGTCGAGGGTGTTGGCATAGGTGATCTCGGCCGAGACGATGTTGCCAAGCGGCTGGCCGTTGCGGGTGATGGCCCCGTTGAAATGCCCGAAGCGCTGGAGGTCGATCTCGGCCAGCGTGCCAGCGGCGGAGGTCGTGGCGATGGCCTCGCCCTGAGCGACCAGGCTGGCCGTCGCGGTTAGCAGGCCCGAGCGCTGCATCTGCCAACTGAGCGTGTCGAGCACGCAGCCCGAGTACATCGCGAAGCGCGGCACCTCCGGCATGCCGGTCTCGATGGACATCGACGGCAGCACGTAACTGCCCGAGCGGAACTCGTGGCTGTAAGGCGCGGCGGTGCCGGTGGTGATCGGCTGGCCGAAGGCCGCCTTCAACCAGAAGCCGAACGCCTCCGCATCGATCGGCACGACGACATTGCCGTCGGCCGTCAGCGCGTCCTTGATCGGCACCAGCGGATCGCGGCCGTAGCCGAGCAGTTCGCTGTTCAGCAGCGGCTGCTCCGCCCCCAGCGTCGCGCTGGCGAATGGCATCCGGGTGAAGCCGCTGGCAGGCGGCGTTCCGTAGGTCGTCTCGAACGCAAGCGCCATCTGCGCCCGCGCCCCTTGGGCTCGTGCCATGGTGTTCTCCTCGGGTTGTCGGGATCAGCCGAGCGGATCGGCCGTGGAATAGTGCAGCACCACCGGGATCACGGCGGCCTTCAGGCTCGCCGCGCCCTCGACCGGCAGATCGACCGGCTTCGGGGCTTCGCCCTCTACCCAGTCGCACAGCCCGCCCAGTGTGCGGTCGGCGGCGAGCGCTGCGCCGATGCTGGCGGTCAACGTGTCGAAGGCGGCGTCACGGTCGGCGCCTTGCACGACCGCCTCGATCTCGGCCCGGTGCTGGTAGTGGTAGGCAAGCGGCGAGAGGGTCACTTCCGGCTCCCCCGGCTCGCCATCGCGCAGGATCAGCAGGCCCTCGGCCGGCACGCGCTCGGGCAGCACCTCGCCGCGCAGGGCGGTGGCGGGCAGTGCCAAGAGCCGCGCGTGCAGCGCGGTGAGGATGGATTCACGGGGGGTGGGCATTGAACTGCTTATAGACCTCAGACGTTGAACGACACGCCGATTACCTGACTCGGAGCAAGGCCAGCGTTCCCGCCGCCATCAGCGCTGCGGCCACCGCGAAGGCGACCAGAGGCGAGGCCAGCGTCCACAGGATCCCGACAGCAGAACTGGAAATCAGCTTGGCCGCACCGTTCACCGTTCCCAGCGCCCCGTAGCCGGTCGCCAGCCTGTCCTCGGGCACCATGTCTGCTGTGACCGTCGCCTCCAGCGCCTCCTGCACAGCGACATAGAGACCGGCAATGGCGAAGATCAGGCCAAGAAACCACAGGCTTTCCGTCGTGAACGCGAAGGCCGTCGCCATCAGAGCAGCGGTCAGCACGCCGAGTGCATAGCCCGCGACCAGCACGCGGCCCGGCCCCAGTCGATCGGCCAGCACGCCCACCGGATAGGATGCCACCACCTGCACCACGTTGCGCCAGACATAGAGAAGCCCCGCCACCTGCGCCGCCTGCACAACGCCCATCTGCGCCGTGAGCAGCACCGTCGCAGCCAGGATTAGCAGGCTGTGCGAAAAATCCCCCAAACCGAATACCCCGACCGCGCCGAGGTATTGCTTGAACCGTACGGGCAGCCCCTTGAGCGTCGAGATCAGACGCAACTCGGGGTTGGGCGAATGCTCGGGGTCGCGGACCAACGTCAGAAACGCCAGCACGGCCAACCCGCCGGGGATCAACGTTAACCAGAAGACGAACCGAAACGCATCAGCCGGATCCGGCCAATTAAGTCCCTGTGCCCAACCGAGTGCCGCGATCCCAAGAAGCGGGCCGAAGATCGCCCCGACAGTATCCATCGCCCGATGAAACCCGAAGGCGCGCCCGCGGGTCTCGGGACTGATCGCTTGCACGATGATCGCATCGCGCAAGGGGCCGCGCAGACCCTTGCCGAACCACGACACCGTGCGGCCAAGCAGCAGGAGCGGCCAGCCGACCGCGAGGGCGATCAGCGCCTGCCCGACCGGGGTCAGGCCATAGCCAAAGAGAACCAGCGCCTTGCGGTGCCCGAACCGGTCGGCGATGTGGCCCGCGAACATCTTCGTGAAACTTGCCACGGCATCCGCGATGCCCTCGATGATCCCCAGCACCGCCGCCGGCACGCCGAGCACGGCGAGGAAACCCGGCAGGATGACGGTCGTCGTCTCATAAGCGAAATCCCCGAGCGCCGAGGTAACCCCGGCACCGGCGACTGTGCGGTTGAACCATCCGGTGGGGGGCATTGGAACGCCCGTTTGGTGCGCATTCGGATCGGCATCGTTCATTCTTCAGGTTCTTCTTTGTATCGGAGGGCAATAGCCTTCTTTGACGAGGAGGTTATACCTCGACTGCAACAATCGAACAGGATGGACATGAGCCGCATTGCGCTGGAGCGCCACCAGGTCTGGATCTATCTCGCCGCCATCCTGGCAGGGCTGGGCTTGGGTCTGTTGCTGCCGGGGGCCGCCGCACATCTCGAGGCGGCGCTCTGGCCGCTTCTGGGCATCCTGATCTTTGTGACCTTTACGCAGGTCCCGCTGATCCATCTGCCGGAGGCGTTCCGCGACCGGCGCTTCATGGGGGCGATGCTCGCGGGCAACTTCGTGATCGTCCCGCTGATCGTGGCGGGGATGCTGGTGTTCCTGCCGAGCGATCCTGCAGTCCGGCTGGGCGTTCTTCTGGTCCTGCTCGTCCCCTGCACGGACTGGTATATCACCTTCACGCATCTGGCGGGAGGCGACACCGGCCGGGCGATCGCCGCCACGCCGGTGAACCTGATCGTGCAGATGGCGCTGTTGCCCATCTATCTCTGGCTTTTCATGGGATCGGCCTTTCTGGAAATCTTCGCAGTCGGTCCCATCCTGACCGTTTTCCTGACGCTGATCGTGGCGCCGCTGGTGGCGGCATGGCTATTAGAGCGATGGGCCGAGGCGCGATCCGGACGGGGCGCGGTGATGACGCGTCTTGCCTGGTTCCCGGTGCCGTTGTTGGCGCTGGTCGTCTTCCTGATTTCCGCATCTCAGGTGCAGACCGTGACCGCCTCCCTTCCGGTCCTGCCGCAGGTGACGGGTGTGTTCGTCGGTTTCCTCGTGCTCGCCCTGATCGCGGCGCTGGCAATAGCACGGGCGCTCGATCTCCCCGCGCGGTCAGGACGCGCGCTGGTGTTCAGCCTCGGCACACGCAATTCCTTCGTCGTGCTGCCGCTGGCGCTGGCGCTGCCGCAGGAATGGCGGCTGGCCATCGTGGTCATCGTCTTCCAGTCGCTGGTCGAATTGCTCGGCGTGCTGGTCTATCTGAAGGCGGTGCCGCGGCTTCTGCCCGATCGCTGAGACAGTCCGCCAGCATCAGAACTTTGCATCTACCCAGTTGGCCACGATCAACCCCGGCACGCTGTCCAACGCCCGGCCCGCATCCCGCGCCAGATCCAGCCGCTTCGGCAGCTTCACCTGCGGCACCAGCAGGAAGATCGGCGCGGTGACCTTGCCGCGCCCGGTCTTCGAGCGCGACACCACCGCCTGGCCCTTCGTGTTCAGCCGCCCCTCCGCCACCAGCAGGCTGGGGCCCGTGCGGCGATAGACGAAGCGCAGGCGCAGGCCGCGGCGCCGCTCCCATTCGCCAGGCGTGATCCGGCCGCCGCGCAGGGATTTGCCCGCCGCGGGCAACGGGATCGCCAGCCAGAACCCGTTCTTCGAGCGGATCAGCGGCCCGGTGTCATGCGCGCCGACGATGACCGGAGCCTTGGACCAGACCAGAGCCGCGGCATCGAGGCTCTCGCCCGACCTCGGGAAGTTCTGGCTCCGGATCGAGTTGGCGAGCCGTGTGCCGAGCCCCGCGCCGGTGATCTGCAACCGCCATGCCGACTTCAGCCCGGTCCCGGCCTCGCGCATGGCGGCTGTCACTGCGCGTTCGCCTGCCGCGACCTCGGCCTGCATCATCGCGACGATGTCGGGATCGATGTTGAGCTTCAGCTTCACAGCGGTCACGCTGGGCGCAAATCGACGGTCCAGACGAGCCGTTCGCGGTCGCGGGCGGGTTCTCCCTGGATGAGGAAGGCGTCTCCGTCGATCTCGATACGGTCGCCCGGGCGCGGGTTCGCCACCTCAGCCACGCGCACGTCAATGCGGGTGGTCTCGGACCAGAGCCGCGCATCGCCGAAGTCGGTGATGGCGTCGGCGCGCCGGGCGACGACGCGCACCAGCACGGGCGCGCCGCCGTCGGCGATGTAGACCGCGTCCCGGCCGATGTTCGGATCGGCGAAGAGCACGCCGACGGCGAAGGCGAAGGCGCTCATCAGAAGCTCGCGTTCAGGCGGACCCGGCCGATGGTGTCGCCCGCGCCGCTCGCCACCGCCTCGATGGCCACGCCGATGAGCGTGTTGTCGGTGGCGACCGTGGTGCAGCGCTTGTTGGTGTCGTCCCAATAGACCTTGGCGCCGACGGTCCAGGCCTGCGAGCCGACCTTGGTGATGTCGAAGATGCCGATGAGCGCGGTCTCGACGGGCTCGCCGATGGCGGCGTCCCCGGCCGCGATGCCGAAGATGGAGCCGACGAGCAGGCCATCACCGGAGGCGACGGCATAGGGCGCGGTCAGGGTGATGGTGTTGCCGGGCTGGACGTAGTTTTTCATGATGGGGATCCTCGTGGAATGACGAAGGGCGGCCCGATTGGACCGCCCGCATGTCGGGTTTCAGGATGCTGGGCTTACGCGCCCGGGTTCTTGTAGAGGCCGCGCCAGTCGATGGCCTTGGCGCCGAAGTCGAGGCGGCACTTGATCTCGACGCCATCGACATCGAAACCGTTGCGGGTCTCGATGTAGGCGCCTTGCTGGCCCTCGAGATAGGCGTACTCGATGGTGTCGATCTGGTTCGGGCTCGCGGCCAGATACCATGCGGTCTCGCTGGCGGCGTCGAGCCGGGGCTCGCTGATCGGCGCGAGCGTGCGGATCGACTGCGGCACGACGCTGGAGGTCGCGGCGGGCACAAGGTTCTGGGCGACCAGCTGTTCGGCCTTCAGTTCCAGCGAAGCGGGCACGATCAGGAAGGCGGGGCGGACGTTCAGCACCGTCTTCTTGTCGAGCCCCGTCTGCTTCGCCATCGCGGCGCGGGCCGCGCCGACACTGCCGACATCGAGCGCCGCGCCGGTGCCCGCGAGGTTCTTGTGTGTGGTGTGGAAGAGCGCGTTGCCGTCGGCCATCGCCGGGTTGGCGGTGATGATGCCCCAGACCACGTCCGACTCAAGCTGGGCGATGGAGTTGCCGTACATCGCCGGGATCCGCGTGAAGGCGTCCAGATCGTCGTTGATCAGCGTCTGGCGGGTGATGGCGACCACCCGGCCATAGGTCTTGACCTTGTAGCTCTCCTTGCTCTCGCCGAGCGTGCCGCGCTTGAACTCGCCGCTTTCGCCGACCTCCAGAAGCTGCGGCGCTTCACCGAGCTGCACCCGGTGCATGGCCTTGAAGTCGGTGGCCAGAACCTGGCGGCAGAACAGCATGAAGGTGCGGGGATAGGCCTCGTAGGCCTGCCGCAGCGTCTTGTTGGTGACCGCCGACAGGATCTCGGGGAAGTCCGAGGTCGAATGCAGCGCTCGCGTCGCCACCTCGTCGCGCGACAGGCCGCGGGTGTTGACCCCGGCGTTGCCGAGGCTTTCGCGGGCAAGTTCCAGCAGCGTCATGCCTCGGTACTGCCGGGCGGCGTCCTCCAGCTGGAACAGCGTCGGGCTGTAGCGGTGCAGCAGCGCGTTTGCCACGGCGTCGCGGCGGGTGATGCGCTCGTCGCGGGCGCCGAGCGGGACGGAGACATGGCCGAAGGTCCGGGTCTCGTCCGACTTCGCCGCGACCTGGTCGAGGATCAGGCGGCGGGACTCGTCGACGCTGACGCCGCGCTTGACCAGATCCTCGGCAAAGCCGCGCTCGAGGTTCAGGCGGCCCGCGAGATCATAGATGGTGGAGACCCGGTCGCGCTCGGCCTCGCGGGCGCGGGTGGCGACGGCTTCGGTGTCGGGTGCTGGCGTTGCGTGCGTCTTCGGCTGCGCGCGCGTCTCACTGGCGGCGACCTTCGGGTTGGGCGCAGCCGGTTTCGGCTCGGTCATGGTGGTGTCCTCGGTTTCGACCGGCTCGGTCGGCTGATTGGTGGCGGGGGTTGCGGCGTCGCGCGCCGGGGTCTGGGTCTGCTCCGTCATCGGGTCTGCTCCTTGCTCTGTGGGGGCGTCCCGGCGGTGAAGGACGCAGTCGTGAAGGGGATGCTGGGCGCGAAAGCCCGCGGCGGGATCGGCGCCGACGGCGACGGCGGAGACCTCGAACGGTGTCCAGTCCACCGCGCGCCAGAGTTCGCGCGCGGCCTCGGGTTTGGAGACCTCGAAGCGGTGGACCTGGTAGCCGATGGAGACCGCGCGGATGTGGCCTGCCTGGATGTCGCGCCAGATCGGTTCGACATCGGCGCGCTCGCTGATCCGCACCAGCGCGATGCCGCGGCCGTTCTCGATCCGGGCGGAACCGGGGACGACAGAGCCGATCACCGCGTCGAGCGTATCGAGCTCGTGCACCTTCAGGAACGGCGCGCCCGCGTTCAGCCGGTCGAGCCGGACATGGGCCGGGTCGAGGCTCAGTTCCTCGTCATAAGGCTCGCCGAAAAAGGTGGCACGGCGGACGCGCGCCCCGGCCGACCAGACCACCTCGACGGTGCGGTTGTCGGCATCGGCCGTGTTCGGCGCAAGCTCCGCCGACCGGCGCATGGCCGGCAGTTCGATCATCGTGTCCATGAAGGTCAGTCCTGTTGGTCGGCCTGCGCCGGGTCATTGTCCGCGTTAGCGGGCGGGTCGTCGGCGGCAGGATCGGTCGCCGGATCGCCGGTCTGTGCGCTGCCGGTCTTGGTGACACGCCGCGGGTCGCTGTCGAGCACCAGCCCCAGCGCGTCGAGCTTGGCGTTGGTCGCGGCGATTTCCGCCAGCACGGCGTCCGGGTTGCGGCCCTGTTTCGCGATCACCTCGGCCAGCGTCATGGTGCCGGACCGTATCGACAGCAGGTTCGCCATCGCGTCCTTCTGCGGATCGACCGCTTCGAACTTCGGCGGCGACCATTCCACCGGCACATCGGGCGACGGGATCTGGCCCGCCGCCCATGCCGCTTCAGTGAACCAGCGCCAGACAGGGGCGCAAAACATCGGGATGAACAGCTGCCACTGGACCGCATCAATCTGGCGGCGGAACTCGACGAGCCCCGCCCGGATCGAGGAATAATTGACCTGGCTGAGATCGCCGGTCAGCAACTCATAGGGCACCCGGAACCCGGCCGAGATCGTGTGCAGGCTCGCCCGCTTGTATTCGCCATAGCCGCCGGTTGCCGAGGGCTGGTTGAACCGGATGTCCTTGCCGCCACGGGCATAGGCGATGAGCCCCGGCTCGAACTGTTCCACCCGGTTCCCGTCGGCATCGACCACCGACGGCGCGATGCCCTGCTGCGCCTCGTCGTCGCCGAAGACGATGGCGGTCACGCAGGCTTCGGTCTTCTTGCGGACCAGCTCGGCCACCTCGTAGTCGTCGAGATCGCGCAAGCTGCGGATCACCGGTGCGCCCCAGGGAACGCCGCGCGCCTGTGTGCGCTGCTTCTCGTAGACATGGGCGATCTCGGTCGCCGGGACCGGGCGGCTCTGCAACCCGTTCTGCAAGGCGCCATAGGCATCGCCCGGGTGCTCGGCATGGAGCCAGTAGGCCCGGCGCTTGCCGACCGGGTCGAACTCGATCCCCTGCACGAGGCGTCCCGCGCCGAGGGCGCCGGATTTCGTGGCGTCGAGGAAGTCGGCCTCCAGTACCTGCAATTGCAGCGGGACCGGCAGTCCGTCCGAGGAGCGCCGCAGACGGCGGCGCACCAGCACCTCGCCCGCCTCGACCAATTCGCGGCAGATCAACGTCTGCAGGCCGTAGAAGTCGAGTTGGCCATCGGCGTCGCAGTCCGCCGTCCAACGCTCGAAGAGCGCGTCTACCTTCCGGTCCAGCTTGTCGTCGCCGCTGGCCGCGCGCGGCATTAGCCCCGAGCCGATGATGTTGTTCACCAGCACCGCCACGGCCTTGGCCGCATGCGGGTTATTGCGCACCAGATCGCGCATCCGGTCGCGCAAGAGCGCCCCGGCGACGCCGATCTCGGTGTCGGCCGAGGATCCCGGCGCGCGCCAGTCCTCCGTCCGCCGTCCGCGCGCCGCGCCGTCATAGCCCCGCGTCAGGGTCTCGAACGCCTGACGAGCCATCACGCGGCGCGCGGCCATCCGCGGCGCCACCGTGGCGATGGCGTGATCGAACCAGGTCGCCGACATCAGCGATCCCCGCGCGAGAAGCCTGCGAGCCCCGCCACGGGCAGCGGACGGCCCACGCCCGCAATGGCGCGCTCGATGGTGCGGATGCGGGCGAGCAGATCCTCGGCCGAGCCGTAATCCACCGACTTGCCGTCATAGCTGACCCGGGTCGTGCCGCTGGCATAGGCGCGGCGGAGCGCCGAGAGCTCGGTTTCCGTCCAGTTCATGCCCTTCGCTCCCGCTCAGTGCGTTCGTTCCCTTGCGACGCTCCACTGGAGCTTCGCATCCGCTGCGCGGACCGGTCCTCACCATGTCAGAACCATCCTCCGCGCCGCCCGAGCCAGTCGGAGCGGCGCTTGCCCTGCGGGGTCTGTCCCGGCCGGTTGATCTGCCCGGCGGGATCGGTGTCGGTGGGGGCCGCCCCGAGTTGATCCTCGAGGTCACGCCATTTCTCGTCGGGCCACCGGTCCGCGCCCGCGATCCAGGCGGCGGCGCGGGCATAGACCCGGCAGTCCAGCGCCTCGTTGCGCTCGCGCAGCTTCTGCCATTCAAGCCGGGCGAAGCCACGCTTGGTGCGCACCGTCACCAGCTGCTCGGCCACGAACTGCTTAAGCCATTCGTTCTCGACCCAGTGCGGCAGATGCACTGAGCCGGGCGGGAACGCGGCACCCTCGGCCATGTCCTCGTCGGTCGGCCGCGCCAGCCACAGGAAGCGGTAGGTCTCGGCCTTGAATGTCGAGACCGCCACGGTCCAGAGCCTCGCCCCGCGCCGGAGGCGTTTGCCGCCCTCGGTCGCGTCGACGAAGGTCGGGCCGGAGACCGGGCTCGAGCGGTTGAACCCCTCGACGCCCTTCACCGGCGACACCTGCCCAAACCCCTGCGCCCGCGACCAGGAATAGACCGCTGGCGCCTCGTAGCCCGTGTCGATGGCGAGCCGCGCGATCCGAAGATGCGCACCGCGTTCATGCGGCCAGCTTCGATCCAGCAAGGCCGTCAGCTCCGACCAGGCGTCGTGCCGGTCGGGGCCGCCCTCGATGACGACGTGGTCGACGAGCCAGGACTCAAGTCCGCGCCCCCAGGCCCAGACATCGACCTCGATCCGGTCCTTCTGCACGTCGGCCCCGGCGGTCAGGAACAACCCGCCCGCAGGCACCATGCCGGACGTCCAGCGCTCGCGGCGGTCGTAGAGCCGCTGCCAGTCGGGGGCTTCTCCGGTCTCGACCCATGTCTCGCCGAGGATCGTGTTGCGGAACGCCTTGATCGCCTCGTCCGAACCCTGCGCTGCGTCCCATGCCCGCACGATCCGCTCCCAGCTCAGCCAGCCGATCGGCGAGTAAAGCGCCGAGAGGTGGTACCCGACCGTGGTCGGATCGGCGGCAACGGCGGTCGCCCGCCATTCGCCGCCCTCCAGCATCGCCGTCTTGTGGTGTTCCGCGATTGCCGCGTCGCAGCCCTCGCAGTGATACTCCGCCGTCTCCGGGCGGCCCTTCTGCCAGCGCAGCCGGTCGAACTTCAGCCATTGTGCCTGGCCGCAATGCGGGCACGGCACGAAGAAGCGCCGCTGATCGCTGGACTCGTATTCCCGCTCGATCCGGCTGAGCCCCCGGATGGTGGGGGTCGAGACCAGGAAGACCTTTCGCCGATGCGCGAAGGTCAGCGACCGCGCCTCGGCCAGCGTGACCGGGTCGCCTTCCTCGTCGGCCGAGGCCGGATAGGCATCGACCTCGTCGAGAAAGATGTACCGTGCCGGGGTGGACCGCAGCCCGACCGCCGAGTTCGCGCCGGTCATGATCAGGATGCCGCCCGCGAATTCCTTCGACAGCATCGTGTTGCCCGCGTCGCGGGATCGCGCAGGTTTCACCCTTTCCCGAAGGTCCGGGCTTTCGTCGATCAGCGGATCGATCCGCTGGCGCGAGTTACGCTTGGCCAGTTCCACCGTCGGCTGGACGGCCAGCATCGGCCCCGGCGCCTGGTGGATGGCGAAGCCGATCCAGTTGTTGCCTGCCTCGGTCGCGCCGACCTGCGCGGCCTTCATGAAAACGACCCGCTGCGTGGGATCGCCGGGCGACAGCCGGTCCATGATCTCGCGCATGTAAGGCGTGCGGGCCGTGCGATAGCGCCCCGGCTCCGCGGAGGCCCGGCCCGACAGCATCCGATGATTGTCCGCCCACTGCGACACCGTCAGGTCAGGGTCCGGCGTCAGCCCCGCGCCCCAAGTGCGCAGAATCTCCGCCGCGCCGTCAAAGCCCGTCAGGCCATCATCGTCACCGGAAATCAGGCCGGGCCTCGGCAAGCTCGTCGAGGTGTGCACGGACATGTTTTTCCAAGGCCTTCTGCATCGCGGCCGGTTCCACGCCCAGTTCCGCCGCCATCAGCGCCGCCGCGCGCGCGGGCCAATTCACCCACGCGTCCCGTTCCTCGCGCGCCAGCCGGAACACCAGCGCCAGCGCGCGGGCCCGCTCGATCAGCTCCCCCTTCAGCTTCTGGAGCCGGATGCGACGCTCCTGCGCTTTCAGCACCTCGTTCGCCGTCTTCGCCTGCAGAAAGGTCGTGCCGCCCCCGACGGCCGGGACCGCCAGCCCCTGTTCGCGGAGCGTGTCGCCGACGGCGGCCACCGCCGCTTCGGGGACAGGCTTCAACTTCGATGCGGGCGGGTTCCTCGTCTTCGACGGGTCCGTCATCTCCGCCCGCCGCGTGTCGCTGGCCGCCGCATTGATGCTGCCGTCGGGATAGAGAACCAGCCGCTCGGCCGTCTTCGCCTTCTGGATCGCGCCTCGCGACAGCCCGACATGGGCGGCGTACTGGCGCTCGCTCATGCCCTGCATTGACGGCTCCGATTATCATTCAAGATCATGCGCTTATCGAGTTGATAAGCCTCGCGGACAGAGCGAACGTCACTGCAAGAAAGCGATGCAACTCGACCCAAGGAGCACCCGATGACCCGCCGCGCACAAGACAACACGAAAGCCCTCGACGCCTTCATCGTCGCAAAGACCGAGATCGACGCGATGCTGGAGCGGCTCGCCGCGCTCAGCGCGGACCATTTCGAGACCAGCCCCGACGAGATCAACTGGGGCCATGTCGGCACCCTGAACCACTACCGCGCGAAGCTGCGCGAAATCGCCGACATGGCCTTCAGCGAAGGCGAACACGCCGAGTGAGACGACCCGCTCCCGGTCCCGCCCGCCGACTGGCGGGCTCGACCTCGTAGAAGGGCCCGCATCCCGCGCGCCCCGATACGGGAGACGACGATGACCAAGCTTTCCGACACCCAAGCCCTGATCCTCAGCGCCGCCGCCCAGCGGCCCGAGCACATCGCCCTGCCGCTGCCCGAGAGCCTGCGCGGCGGCGCCGCCGCCAAGGTGGTCGGCGCGATGCTCGCCAAAGGCTTCCTCGAAGAGGTCGACGCCGACATGCGCAAGGACGAACCCGTCTGGCGCGAGACCGGCGACGGCCACGGCGTCACGCTGGTCGCCACAGACGCAGGCCTCGCCGCCATCGGCATCGAGCCCGAGGAAGCGAACACCGCGCCTGCGAGCGCGACGGACGCGCCGACCGAGGAGGCCGCGCCGGACACCCCCACCGAACCGGAGGCTGCGCCCAAGACGCGGACACCGCGCGAGGGCACCAAGCAGGCAACGCTGATCGCCATGCTTCGCGCGCCGGACGGCGCGAACATCGAGGAGATCATGGCCGCGACGGGATGGCAGTCGCACACGGTGCGCGGCGCGATGGCCGGGGCGCTGAAGAAGAAGCTCGGGCTCGAGGTGACCTCGGAGAAGGTCGAGAACCGGGGGCGCGTGTACAAACTCCCCGCCGCCTGACGCGCCGGCCCCCGACAAGCTGATGGCCGCCGTCCCGCATGGGGCGGCGGTCGATCATTTGGCGGTCCGCATCCGGATCGCCTCGAACACCCGCCGCAAGGCGAAGGAACGCGCTATCGACACGATGGTGAACACCGCCCCCATCTTCAGGTTCTGCGCCAGCGTCGTGTGCAGCCCGAAGACCGGGAAGATCAGGACCTGCGTGACGACGGCGACGCCGTAGCCGACGATCACGTTGGCGACGGACTCGACCAGCGACATGGTGCGGGACTGCTTCATGTCGCCGCCTCATCCATCGACCAGCAGTTCAACTGCCAGAGTTCGCAGCGCATACGCCGCAACCAACGGGACCACGCCGTTGCCACAGAGGCGAAGCCGGTCCACCCGGTGGGCCAGCCCATCAGCGCCTCGACGAACAGCGGGTTCAAGGTCCGGCGCGGCTCGGAGGTATCGCTCCCAGCCATCGGCGTCGCCAGGACCTGGCGGCCAAGCAGGCCGTTGACCGGCGTGTTCGCCAGTGTCGTCGCCCCATCCTTGTGGTCCCGCGCCGTAGGCGTCATCCACATTCCCGCTGCATGGGTCAGGTCGGCTGTCCGCCGGTTGCCCGCACTCGGTTTGAAACCATCGTTGGCCATAGGCGTCGGCCAATCCCGCGCCATCCGGTCCAGGCCTTTCTCGTCCTTTCGTTCGCCACCCCGGCTGCGGAAACTGTCGATCTGCGGGGTTGGCCACAGCGCCGCCGTGGTCGCCAGGTTCATCCCGTGCTGGCCCGCTTCCTGCGAGGGTGTCGGCTTCGTCTGCCGGTTCTCGTTGGCACTGGCCCGAGGCGTCGGCCACAGCCGCAGCAGTTCCGTCCGGTTCCCGCCACTCGACCGGGTGCCAGAGCAGGCGCGCGGGGTCGGCCAGCTCGTCGCCTTCGCGGATGGCGAGGATGAAGAGCCGTTCGCGTTTGTGGGGCGCACCGACTTCCGCCGCTGTGAAGAGGCCTGCCGCAAGGCGGTAGCCCATGCCGACCAGTCCTGCGGCGACTTCGGGGAATCCGAGGCGGAGATGATGGGCGACATTCTCAAGGAAGACGAAGGGCGGCTGGACCTCGCCGATGATGCGGGCGACATGCGGCCAGAGGTGGCGTGGATCCTCGGCACCGAGCCGTCGGCCCGCGACCGAGAACGGCTGGCACGGATAGCCCGCAGTAACGATGTCCACCGCGCCGCGCCACGGTCGGCCGTCGAAGGTTCCAACGTCGTCCCAGATAGCAGCCTGATCCAGGGACGCGTCTTCCATCCGCGCCACGAGAGTGGCTGCGGCGAAGGTTTCCCGTTCGACATGGCCCACAGCACGATATCCGGGGATGGCGATGGCAAGCCCGAGATCGAGCCCGCCCGCGCCGGAGCAGAGGGAGAGTCCGAAGAGGCATGCGTCTCCGGCTCCGGAGCCAAGTCCGGAGGGATGTAAAGCCAGGTCATGCATGTCACGCGGCGGTCTTGCGCTTGCGCGCAGGTTCGGGTTCGGTGTCCGTTGCCGGAGCTTCGGCCGGGGCGTTGGTGTCGTCGCCCAGCCGTTCAGCTTTCACGGCCGCGAAGGTCCGACCTTCGCCGTCGAGGATCGCGTCGCGGCTGGTCTCGGCATGCCAGCGTTCGACGGCGACGTCGACGTAAGCGGGGCTGATCTCCATCGCAAAGACGCGGCGGCCGTTGGCCTCGCCCGCCATGATCTGTGAGCCGGAGCCCGAGAACGGCTCGTAGCAGAGCCCGCCCCGCGCGACGTGCTGCCGCATCGGGATGCCGAAGGCGTCGAGCGGTTTCGGCGTCGGGTGGTCGGGCCGGTCGTCCTTGGCGAAGCTGGGCAGCGCCCATGTCGACGGCAGCGTTTCCTCGGCCACCTTCGGCGGGCGGTTCGGTCTGCGCCAGCCCATGAAGCAGGGCTCATGTTTCCATAGGTAGTGCGACCGGGTCAGGACGCCTCGGTCCTTCACCCAGATGATCTGCTGGTGGACGAAGGCCCCCGCCTTTTCCCAGCAGGCTTCAAGCATCGCCTGGCGGCGCGACGCGTGCCAGCAGTACCAGGCGGCGTCCTCGGTGATGGCTTCCGCCACGGCCGCCGCGATGAAACCATCGTAAAGCTCCGCGCCCTGCGAACTGTCGTCCCATGTCGTGCCGTAGGACGCGGACCAGTCCTCACATGGGCTTTTCTTCGTCAACCGTTTCTTTGGCATCGCCATTGATCCCTTCGATGAGCTGAGACACTGGCCTTGGAGGCCGCTGAGAACGGGGCAGCGACACGGTGCGATGGCGAATTCGGGCCGGAACGGCTCGAGACCGGCACGGCGGAGGCCGCGGCCCCGTCGGCGCGCGCACCTATCCGCTGGCGACGGCGGGGCCGCGGCCGGTGCGGTGTAGCAGGTTGGCCCGAATGGGGACGGCTTCGGGCTGCGGGCCTGTGGCCATCAAGGTCCCGGCGGCTGCGTTGCGCGCGTCTCGCGCGGGGCGACGCATCGCCTGTGGGCATCTTCCATACCCTTCGGTCCAGGAACGGAGCCCGGTTGCATGACGCGGCCCGCTGCCGGGCACGATCAACCTCACATCCGGTCGCCGCTCGGAGCGGCTGCACCAATATCCCGCGTGCGGCGGGCGGGGCTCGGAGGGGGCGACACCCTTCTTGTTTACGGTCCTGTTGTCAGGCCACGGACTGGTACGGCTCGCCCACCTGGACCGATCCGGGCTGATCAGGCCCGGGCCGGTATTCGATGTTCCTTCTCGGCCACGGTGCTCAGGCGGCCGTTGGCTTCATCGTGGCGCCCTCCATCACCACGCCCGACGTCACGTATTTCCACAGCGCTACCAGCAGCTTCCGGGCCAGCGCCACGATCGCCGTCTTGCGCTGGCGGCCGCCATTCTGCTCGACGCGCGCGCGGAACCAGCGGGTGAGCGCCGAGTCCGGCTGGTGGCCCAGCCAGAGCCAGGCGAGCTGGATCATCGTCGATCGCAACCTGGGATTGCCCGCCTTCGACACACCCTGTTCGCGGCTCACCGCGCCGCTTTGCCATGGCGTCGGCGCCAGCCCCGCATAGGCCGCCACCTGCCTTCGGTTGTCGAAATGGCGAAACAACCCCTCCGACCACAGGACCGCGGCGACCTCCGGACCGATGCCCCTGATATCCAGCAGCATCTTCGCCGCCGCGGGCGTCTCGCGATCCTGCGGCTCCGCAGCGAGCGCGGTATCGCGCTCCGCCTCCACCGCCTTGATCTGGTTGAGGAGAAGCTCCAACCGATCGATCTCACGCAGGATCTGCGCCTTCAGATGGGGTGGCAGATCTCGGCCGTCTCCGGTGCGCAGGTCCTCGAACCGGGCGCGCCGGTTCCGGTGCAGGGGCTCGTAGCCGCGAACCCCCTGGGCGAGCAGCAAGCCCTTGATGCGGTTGACGTGCTCGACGCGCTCCGCGATCAGCGCCTTGCGCTCGCGGGTGATGCGCCGACGATCCTCGTCCTCGGGGCTCGGCGCCCGCACCATGGCGCAGACCCGCGGCTCGCCCCGCTTGAAGGCCAACAGGGTCCGGACGAGCGTTTCGCCGTCGAGCCGATCGGTCTTCGCGCGGCGCCGCCGGCGCGACGTGGCGATCGAGGCGGGATCCACGACGTGGCTCTCGATGCCCTGCTTCTGCAGGGCGCGGTGGATCCAGAACCCGTCGAGCCCGGCCTCCTCGATCACGATGATCGGGAAGGTGCGCCCGGTGCGCGCCTGCGCCTTGTCCCGGAGTTGCGCAAGGCGCGCAAGAAGGCCGACCATGTCACCGCCGGGAACCGCATGGCGCGACATCTTCTCGCCGCCGCCCGGCAACAACGCGGTGACGACCCAGCTCGAACGGCTGAGTTCCAACGAGACGAAGATTGCGCCAAGATCGGTGCGGACGGCAGTCGGTTCGACAGGGCGCTCGGTTGTGGTCTCCATGGCTGGCTCCAGAGTGGTTGGTCCGATGAACAACCCCACTCTGTCAGCGAGTCGGCCGTCGTCCACCTGCCCATGGGATCTTGTTTCAGCCGATCAGACCGCCGAAATCTCTTGGCCAGCGGATATCCCCGAACCCACTTCCGATCGTGAAAGTCTGGGCGACGTCCAGCACATGGCGGCGTTCGATCTCGTGGCGTTCGCCCTGGCGTTCTCGCTTCTACACGAATTCCAACACGTCATGTATTGCGCCGACAACAGTGCCCCCTCGGCGCTGCCCGAGGAGGAAATCGCCTGCGATACCTATGCCCGCGACTTCATGACGAGCGGCCTTGCAGCCTATGCGAAGAAGCACGGGCATAACTTCGCCGAAGTCCAGCAGAAGCGCGCCATGGGGATAGCGCTCGCGGCCGTGATCATCCATGCGATGACGCCGACCCACGCCCATTGGGGTAATCGGAGATATCCGCCGATGGCCGAGCGGCTGACGGCGATGATCAGCGGCTACAGCCTTCCTGCCGGTTCGCCCTTCTGGCTATTCACAGCCTGTCTCCTGATCGCGCTCATGCGGCAGGAGCACCGCCCACTCGACGTGATCGCGAACTCAAACCAGGAGATGGTCGAGGCTTTNTGGCTCCAGAGTGGTTGGTCCGATGAACAACCCCACTCTGTCAGCGAGTCGGCCGTCGTCCACCTGCCCATGGGATCTTGTTGCGGGTCGGATGGTTCGAGCCGTCGTAGTCCACGAGATACGGCGGATCGGTCGCGAACAGCACTGCGCGTTCGCCGTTCATCAGGCGGCGCACATCGGCGGCGCTGGTGCTGTCACCACACAGCAATCGATGATCCCCGAGGATCCACAGATCGCCGGTACGCGAGGCCGGGTTGCGCGGCGGTTCGGGGATGGTCACCGGAGGCACGGAGCCCCCAGCGCCACCGTCTTCACCGTCCCCCTCCGGCACGAAGGCCAGCAGCTTGTCCAACTCGCCATCGGAAAACCCGACCAGCGACAGGTCGAAATCCTCGGCCAGCAGGTCGTTCAGTTCGGCCGAAAGCAGCGCCTCGTCCCAGGTGCCGAGCTCGGTCAGCTTGTTGTCGGCGATCCGATACGCCCGGCGCTGCGCCTCCGTCAGATGCCCCAGCACGATCACCGGCGCTTCGGTCAGCCCCAGCTGCGTTGCGGCCAGCACGCGGCCATGGCCTGCGATAAGCTCTCCGTCTTCGGCGACCAGGCACGGAACCGTCCAGCCGAACTCGGCCATGCTGGCGGCGATCTTGGCGACCTGGTCCGCGCCATGCGCCTTCGCGTTCTTCGCGTAGGGCTGGAGGCGCGACAGCGGCCACGTCTCGATCGCGTTCGGGGCGAAGCTCAGAGTCATGGTGGGCAAGGTTCCTCGGTCGGGTGGATGCCGGTGGCTTCCCGACTCCGGATGCCGGCCCGGACTCCACACGGGGTCCAGCGGCTACCAGCGGTGTCCGGTCGGAAGGCCAGCGTTCATTGGTGTTTGAGCGGGGCATGAGCGGGTCCGGCTTCCGGGTGGCTTCCCAAAAATCCGGCTCTGTCGCTGGCGATGTCCCGCGCTTCGCCCGCCAGCATACGAATATGGCCAGGAAGGAACCAGAAATCAGTGGGTTAGCGGGATGGACACCGGTTGGACCCTTCCCGGACCCCGGAAGCCACCCCGAAATCCAACTGCATCCGGCCAAAAGCAAAGGGGAGAGCGAGCTTTCCAGCGCACTCTCCCCATCTTGCCTTCGGAATAGCACGAACTTGTTGCAGATGTCGAAGGAAAAAGTGTTGCAACACATTGGAGTCACTGCGCATTCAGGCGCGCAGCGATCTTGGTCAGCGCCAGCTGCCAGCGACGCCAGGCGGTCGTGCGGTCGCAGCCCAGCTCCCCGCTGATCTGCTTCCACGGCACACGGGCCGCGCGCGACCAGACCAGCTTGCGCTCTGCCTCCTCGATCCAGAGCACCCAGTCGAAGGTCTGCTCGAGCCGGGTGATCGCTGCGGCCGAGGGCCAGACCCGCATCGGCTGCGGCTCCATCGCTGCGATCTCGCGGCTGGTGCGCACGATGTCGGGCCAGGTGTTGAAATAGCCCTGCGCCTTCACCGGCGGCAGCTTGCGCAGGGTGCGGAACGCCTCCTCGAAATGATCGGCGACGCACTCGGCGGTCCATTCGCGATCAGCCACGGCGCGCCTCCCTGTCGGCAGGGCGCGGGCCGTAGAGCTTCTCGCCGAGCTGGCGGACCAGTTCACGCTCGGGCCAGGTGAGGCGGTCGTCATCGGCGGAGACCGCGAGGACGCCCTGTTCGTGCCAGCCCTCGCGCTTGACCTGCTCGGGATCCCGGCGCCGACCACCGTAGCCGTGGGGATGCCATCTCATGCGACACCTCCCTTCGTCTCGATCGCCCAGAGCAGGATGGCGATGGCGTCGGCCTCGTTGGCGTCGGCCGGGCTGAAGCCGCGGGCGCGGACGGCGGCGACCATGGCGGCCTTGTCGGCGTTGCCCTTGCCAGCGGCATGACGCTTGATCGTGCCGACCGGGACGCCCTCGTAGGGCACGCCGCGCAGCTCGGCCCATGCGGTCAGCGTGGCCATGAGCCCGCCGTAGATGTGGCTCGCGTCGGTGCCTGCGTGGCGGCGGACTTCCTCGAACCAGATGGCGGCGACTGGACCGGACAGCCGGTCGATCTCGGTCAGCCAGTTGGTGAAGCGCAGGTAGCGCATGCCGCCACCGTCGAAGCGGCCGGGGCGCAGCGAGACGGTGCCGCTGGTGATCAGACCGTCATGGCCGCGGAGCGCCCAGCCAGTCGAGGTGCCGAGATCGAGCGCGAGGATGCAGCGGTTGCGGGGCGTGTCGAGCGGCAGCGATTCAAACCTTGCGCCGTCGCAATTGGGGATCAGAGTCGGCTGAGCCATGATGGGTCTCCTTTGCCGGTGGCCTGTGGTGGTGGAAGACGACGGCGGTCTGGTGCTTGGCGGTACGGGGCCGCCGTCGTCGGATCGGAGAGCACAAGGGAGCGTCACGGCGGCGCGCGCGGCTGGCCCGGACGTATGGGAGGAGTGGCCAACCCTGTGGGGTGGCCCTCCCATACGTAGTATGGGGGTTTGACACCTAACTGTTCCGAGGTGTTCAAGTGGCTGAAATCATTGCGGAATAAGACTTCATGAAGTCCTCGGGCATGAGTCAGGGACCTAACTCTTATTTGCCAGTAACCTGTTGATTTCATTGAGTGCACAGTTGGCGCTGTCATATGAGTCAGGCCTCACTCATATGAGTGAGGTCGTCTTCGAGCCCTTCCGGGTAGACCCAGACGGCAGGGTTCTCGACCTGGAGGCAGAGCCCGGATTGGGGGCATTTGAAGTGGCTGGGCAGGACCGGACGGACCTCCGTGGTGACCTCGCCAGTGGCCGGATCGACATGATCGGCGGGCGCGCCGAACTGCATGCCCTCGACGCAGAGATAGCCGAACCGCGACCGGGTGACGGGGAAGCCGAACCCCGAGGGGTCGCGCAGGAACTTCACGAAGCCCTTGGTCGCCAGCACGCTGAGGCGTTCACGGATCGTGTGCTTGCTGCCCAGACCGCCCCGGTTCTCGAAGGTCTCGGCGAATTGCATGGCGGTATAGAGGCGCTCGCTCGCCGCCTCATCCAGCAGCATGCCGAGGATGACATCATGCTTGCGCAGCCGCTCGGCATCGAGTTTGGCGCCGACCTCCTTGCGCACCAGGCGCTCGTTCAACGGGTTCAGTTCGACCCATTCCCCCTTCACCTTGTCGATCAGCTTCCCCGGCAGCGCGGGGCCGTTCCGCAGCTCGATCTCCAGCCTGCGGGCGGTGCTGTCCTCGTCGGGCCGGTGCATGAGCAGCCCCGATGTATAGAAGCCGCGCAGCGCGCTGGCGCCGGAGAGGGCGAGGAAGGGATCGTCCTTGACCTGATGCTTTGTGGCCTTGCGGGTGTGGTGGGCGAGGATGACGCCCGCGTCCGGATTGACCGCCTCGCGCAAGAGCTCCACCCGGTCCTTCAGAAAGAACATCATGGCGGTGTTGTCGTTCTCGCCACCACCCTCGGGGCCGCCATCGAAGAGATTGCGGATGGGGTCGATGACTAGGATGTCGGGCGGCGCGTTGGGGAATGCGGCCCGGATCGCCTCAGCCACGCGCGCGACGCCCTCCGCGTCGAGCAGCAGCTTCAGCTTCGGTGTGGCGATGAAGGTGTCGCGCGCGGCGGCGATCACGGTGGCGGGCAGCGCGATCTGCTGTATGCGCTCGCGCAGGTAGTGATACTGGATCTCGGCTTGAAGGTAGAACACGCGCAGCGGCTGGGGCGGCGTGAAGCCGAGGAGCGGCACGCCTGCCGCCATGTGGACGAGCCAGGAGATCAGGAAGTCGCTCTTGCCGACCTTGGGCGCACCGCCCAGCACCAGGAGCCCGCCCGGCGTCAGCACGCGCGGCCCGATGATGTCCTCGGGCATCGGACTGGTGTCGTCGAGCAACGCGCCGAGGCTGAAGGTCGGCAGCGGGCTGGTCGGGGCATCGACATGGGCCGCGCGCAGGAGCGGCGGGCCGTTGCGCTTCACATGCAACGCCCAGAGCCGTTCAGACTCGGCCATCAGCCGATCGAGCGGCCAGGACGGGCGCAGCATGGCGGCGTTGTAACCGCAGATCGCCTCCCAGCCCGCGAACGGGTCGAGGCGGCCCTCGTGCACCAGGCGCACGTAATGGCCGATGGCGGCGCTGGCCCCCTGGAACCGGGACCAGTCGTCGACCGCGCCCTCGCGCACCGGCGTAGTGAGCACCGCGTCGATGCCGGGCTTCGCGGTCGGTGCGGCAGCGTCGCTGACGAAGCCCACGCCTGGCAGCGGCGGCATCTCGGCGACCTTTTCGGCGAAATCCGCAAGGTCGACTTCGACGTCGCGATGGTCGCGGATCTGCACGAGACGTTGATGGCCGTGCTTGTGATAGACCGTGCCAGGCACCCGGATCGGCTGGTGCGCCGAGCGGAAATGCGTGTCGCCGCCGACCTTCACGGCGATCTCGCCGCGCAGGCGGCAGAGGGTGGCCAGATCCTCGCCCTCGGCGGGTTCGGTCAGTTGCCACCAGACATGGAGCTTCGCCGCGCCCTCGGGCGTGCGCCCACCGCTCTCGATGATCAGCGTGGGCGGGCCGAGGTGGCGGGTAACGTGGTCCAGCTTCGCCGGGATGTCGCCCGCGTCGAGATCGACGACGATGGCCTGCATCTGCAGCACGTCGGCGGCGCGGGCCTGGCCCTGTTCCTCGACCGTGCCGGGGATGACATAAACGGCCGCCCCCTCGCGGTTCGCCCACGCGGCGAAGGTCGCGAGCTTGCCGGGCGCAGTGTCGTCGGCGGGGATCCAGATGTTGTGTGGCTTGCCGTCCCGGCCCTGACCCTTGTCGACGAAGCCGCGGAGCGGGATCAGCCCCTCGCACCAGCTGAACACGGTGTCGAGGAAGATGGCGATCTGGTCGGGGTCGGGATCGCAGCCGAACGGGTTCTCGGACGGTGGCCCGTCGTTGAAGTCCATCCACGGGTTGAAGTGCAGGATGCCGTCGTCGCTCATGCCGGCAACCCCCAGCAGCGCTCGGACCACGGGCAGAAGCGGCATTCGAAGAAGTCGGGCGTGGTGGCGACGCGCGGCAGAAGCTCGCCCGCATCGGTCGCCTGCAGGATCCGCACGCCCCGGTCGGACATGCGCTGCGCGAGGTCGGCGTCGAAGGGCACCAGTTCGTGGTGCATCTCGGCCGTGTCCTTGTTGATCGCGGTGAACACGGCGGGCGCAGCCGAGATGCCGGGGACCGTCCCTTCCATGTAGGCCTGATAGACGGCGATCTGGGCGGCGTAGACCGGCTTCGACTTGCCCACACCGTCCTTGACGCAGGCGCGCCAGTTCTTGGCGTTCATGGTCTTGCATTCCCACAGTGCGGGAACGGCGAGACCGAAACCCTCGGGCCCGGCGGCGACGATGCCGTCGACATGACCGCGAATGCGCCCGCCCGCGACGGAGAACCCGAACTGGCCGCCATCGGGGCGGTTGCCCTTGCGGGTGTAGAGATCGAACCCGGCGCCGCGCAGCCAGGCGACGGCCAGATCCTCGAGGGCGTGGCCGATGGCGAAGATCCGCAGCGATTGGCCCGAGAAGTCCTGGCCCTCGTCCTTCGGCGTCGCCGTGAACTCGAACTGCAGGGCACGCTCGCAGGCATGGCCGAGTCGGGATCCGCCGAGATAATCGCGGGGCGGTCGCGTGGCCTGATCGGCGGTCAGCGCCCGGTCGACGGCGGCGTTGACCCGGTCGGCGAAGCTGGGGCGGCGGTTATAGTCCAGCATGCTGGCCTCCCTCGTAGCTGCGGTGGGCGAGCCCGTGGCAGGTCGAGCAGAGCCATTCGACCGAGAGCGGCGCGTCATAGTCGTGGTGATGCGCTTCGAGGTCGGTCACGCAGCCACATCGCTGACACCAGACCGGCACGACGATCCGACAAGCCTTGACGGCACGCCTGACGATGCTGTGGGCCCGATATTTCTCGGCGTGGCGCAGGCGATAGCGACGCTGCGCCTCCCGATGCTTCTCGGGGTTCCTGAATTTCTGCGCGTAGGCGCGCTGGTATTCCCGGCGGCAGTCGCGGCACCAGGTCTGCCGACCATCGGGACTGAGCCGTCGGCGTCCGAACTCGCAGACGTCCTTCTCGACGCTGCATTTCGTGCAGAGCTTGGTCAAAACGGCACCTCCGGCGTCTGCGCCCGGGCGATGTCGGACATGGCCTCGCGGAAGCCCTCGACGGCTTCCTCGATCAGCGCGCGCACCTGCGCCTCGGTCAGGTCGGCAAGCGGGGTGGCCCAGCCGATCTCGTCCATCAGCAGCGCCACGCGCTTCATGGTGGCGGTGATCGCGGCGCGCTCTTCCTCGGTCAGGTCAACCATGGCGAAGCGCTCCCGCGCCAAACGCGTCCAGAAGGACTGGCAGGGCATCGAGCAGAACCAGACCGAGGGCCGGGGTCGCTTCGACCGGTGCGGATCGAACCAGCCAAAACCACGGGTGGGTTGCCGGCAGACAGCACAGAGCGTTCCACGCGGATGCCAGAGCCGCCGCCGGTCCTCGGCCGGGATGGGGGTGGATGTGGACATGGGTCATGCCGCCTTACCTCTTTTCAATGCGCCCATGTCGGTGGGAAGCTGCTTGGGCGCAGGCGATGCGGGTATGGCTGTCATGCTGGCTGTTCCCGATGGCTCGGAGGGCTGGGCCGCCCGCATCGCCGCCCTTGATCGACCGCTGATTACGCGATGCCCCTGATGGCTTTGTAAGGCGATGCCGGCGAGACGGGGCATGCGGGTCCGGGGCAACGAGGGAGGATCGCCATGCGGATTTCTGTGGGAATGGATGTCGCCAAGGCGATCCACTGGGCCTGTGCCATCGATGAGGCAGGCCGGACGCTGCTCGATCGGGCGGTGGAGAACACGCCGGAGGGGATCGCCTCCTTCGCGGCCGATCTGCGTGCGCTTGGCGGCGAGCCGGTCATCGGCCTCGACGTGGTGGGCTCTTTCGCGCATTTCCTCGGCGCGTCGCTTCTGGCCGAAGGTTTCCGGCTCGTCCATGCGCCGGGCATTGCCGTCAATCGGGCGGGCCAGGGCTTTGCCGGGGGCGAGAGCAAGTCCGATCCGCGCGACGCCCGCACCATCGCCGACCTGGTGCGCACCCGCGAGCTGCGCCCGATCCTGCCGGACGACGAGACGGTGACGGCGATCCGCCTCAAGGTCGGCCGTCGCCGCGACCTGATCGAGGAGCAGACGCGGCACCTCTGTCGCCTGCGCGGGCTCCTGAGCAGCATCCATCCGGGGCTCGAGCGCGACCTCGACGTCACCTGCAAGGGGCCGCTGGTCCTGCTGACCCGCTACGTCACGCCCGCCGAGATCCGGCATGCCGGAAAGCGGCAGATCATGGCGCATCTCGCGAAGACCCCGCATGTGCAGGGCGCCGAGGCGCTGGCCGACCACGCCCTTGCCGCGGCGCGTGCCCAGATGCTCGCCGTACCCGGCGAGGCGGCCATGGCCGAGCTGGTCCGGGAGATGGCCACCGAAGCACTCGAAACCAGGACGAAGATCGCCCGCCTCGACCGCGACCTCGCGGCCCTGCTCGCCGTCCACCCTGATGGCGCCCTCATCCAGTCGCTGCCGGGGATGGGGGCGGTGCTCGCGGCAGAGTTCATCGCCTGCGTCGGCGACATCCGGCGCTTCCCCTCGGCCGATGCGCTGGCCTCCGCCGCAGGGCTTGCGCCCGTGATCCGGCAGTCGGGCCGAAAGGCAGGCTGGCGGCGCACCTACGGCGGGGACAAGGCCCTCAAGCGCGTCTTCTACCAGGGCGCCTTCTGCGCTGTCTGTCGAAAGGATCCGCTCTCCAAGGCGTTCTACGACCGCAAGCGACGCGAAGGAAAACACCACACCCAGGCGCTCATCGCTCTCGCACGCCGGCGCGTCTCCGTGCTCTGGACCATGATCCAGCGCCGAAAGACCTACGATCCTCTCTTCAAAGCTGCTTGACTTCCGCATTACGCAGCCCTCCGTTCGGGAGAGGCCGCCGTGTCGATCAACTGGCGGATGGCGCGCTTGTTGAAGCCGAAGGTCATCAGCGCCGAGGCGCGATAGCGCGTCAGGCCGAAGTCATGGCGGCACTCGGGCGGCAGGTATTGCAGCTGCTTTTCGGTCGGCGGCTGGCGCAACCAGGAGCGCGTCTTGAAGGCGCTCTCGTCGGTCTCATGGGTGTTCAGCCAGTCGTCCGCCTGTGCGAGGCAGACGGTCCGTTCGCCCACGCCCAGCAGATGCGGGCGTTCGCCTTTGGCCCCGCCGATTGCGTACCAGACCCCGTCCAGCCAGAAGATGCCGCCCCAGGCCGCGAAGCCCGTGGCCATCAGCGCGTCGTCCGTGCCGTAGAGGTCGACCCACGCGAAGCTGGACCGCTTCAGCAGGTCGATCTCGGTCATCATGAAGCCCGACAGCGGCGCGGCACCGCCACCTTCACCGGCCTCTTCGTCCTCGCGCGGGAACGCCTCGCCGCAGAGCGGGCATTCGGTGGCGGCCAGCGGAATATCGGCGCCGCAGCCGGGGCAGGATTTCGTTGGGGCGTCACCAGCCTCGGTCTTGCCGTCCAGATCGACATCCTGCTCCAATGTGCCGTGGATGAGGCTCGAGGTGCCGAAGTCGAGGACAATGCAGTCTGTCTTCACGATGCCGGGGTGTTCCTCGGGATCGACGGTGCGCAGGCCGCGCCCGACCATCTGGATCATCGTGGACTTGTAGGAACTGGGCCGCAGCAGCACGACGCAGGAGGTGGGCGGGTGGTCCCAGCCCTCGGTCAGCACCGCCACGTTGACCACGACGCGGATGCCGCCCGCCGCGTAGTCGGCGAGGATCGCCTTGCGGGTCTCGGCCGCCAGATCGCCGTGGATCAGCGCGGCGGAAACGCCAGCTGCCCTGAACGCGTCAGTGCCATGCTCGGCATGCGCGACGGTGGAGCAGAACACCACGGTCTGCCGGTCGCCTGCCTTCTCCTTCCAGTGGCGGATCACCTCGTCGGTGACGGGGGCGCGGTCCATGATGCCCGCCACCTCCGCCATGTCGAAATCCGACATGGTCTTGCGGACCGAGCGCAACTCGTCCTGCACGCCCACGTCGATGACGAAGGTGCGCGGCGGCACCAGGTGGCCCGAGGCGATCAGCTCGCCCAGCCGCACCTGATCGGCGACATTGTCGAAGACCTCACGCAGCCCCTTCTTGTCGCCCCGGTTCGGGGTGGCCGTGACCCCGAAGATGCGGGCGTCGGGATTGGCCTCGCGTACCCGGTCGATGATGCGGCGGTAGCTGTCGGCGACGGCATGGTGCGCCTCATCCACGACCAGCAGGTCGAGACGCGGCATGTCGGCAAGGTTCGAAGCCCGCGCCAGCGTCGGCACCATGGCGAAGGCGACCTGGCCGCCCCAGGACTTCTCGGTGGCGTCGATGACCGAGGTGGCGACGCCCGGCACCACGCGCTGGAACTTGGCGCGGTTCTGCGCCGTCAACTCGTCGCGATGGGCCAGCACGCATGCCTTGGCGCCGTTGCCAATCAACTCGCCGGTGACCGCCGAGAGCATGATGGTCTTGCCCGCACCGGTGGGCGCCACGCCCAGCGTGTTGCCGCGGGAGGTGAGCGCAGCCACGCTGCGCTCGACGAAGGTCTTCTGGCGGGGGCGCAGGCGCATGGCCGGGATCCCCCCTACTGCGCCCAGCTCGGCCGACCGGCGGCGCCGGGGGCGGACGCAGGCTGGCTGGGCTGTGTGACCGTGGTGGGCTGCTGCGGGGCGTGGCCCTGCGCCGGGGCGGCGGCGGACTGCGGCGCGACCGTGCCCATCAGCGCGGCGTAGTCGCGATGATCGGGGGTGACCGCAGCGCGGATCTCGTTCTTGTCCTCGCCGTTGGTGTCCTGGCCGATGTCGATGCGGGCGACGAATTCGACCCCATCGAGATCGCCGAACCCGTTGATGCGGCGGCGGGCCTGCGCCTCGGGCGAGTTGTCCTTGTCCGACACGCCGCGCGCCGAGTTGAGGATGCCGCGGATCAGGCCGCGCCCCATGTTTGCCCAGTCCGGGCCCTTCGGGCTGTAGAGGCCGATCAGCGACCAGATCTTGCGGCGGGCATAGGGCCCTTCGACGACAGTGTATTCGGCGTCAAGATAGACGGCGCCGGTGGCGGAGCGACGCGCCCAGCCGCCGGTCCAGCCCTGCGACGGGTCGTCGAAGCCGCCGGGGCGGAGCGTCAGGCGCACCTTGGCGAGCGTGCCCTTCGGGATGACGTTGGTGTTGGATTGGGCGGAGTTGAAGTCGTTCCAAGGTCCGGACATTGCGCGGCTCCTTTCAGTTGGAGGATGGGACGCGCAGCGGCGTCAGATGGGAAAAGCCACCCCGGCGACCGGATCGGGACACCGGGCGTGGCGAGAGGCGCTCAGCCATGGCCGGGCTCCTGCGCGGGCGCGGGATCGGCCGGGGTCACCGGCGGCCAGGTCAGGCGTTCGGCGGCAGGCGCTGCGGGACGCTGGATCTTCTCCATCAGCCGGCCGAGATGCGGGGCCTCGACCCTGTCGAGGCGGCCCGAGCGGTCCTTTGCCGGAAAGCCCCAGGGGTTCAGCGTCTGGCAGACGAAGGCGCGTTGAGGCTGGCCGCCCGGGTCCGGGATGTCGGCCATGGTGATGACCTGATCGACGATGCCCGGCAGTTCGAGCCCGGTCTTCGAGCCGTCGATCTGCGGCTGGAAGACCTTGCGGTTGAAGTCGTCGAGCCGCTCGTCGAGGATGCCCACGAACCAGACATGCTTTCCGCGCGTGTGCTGCAGGTGGGTCAGCCAGCCGATCATCTCGCGGCCGTGCAGCCCGTAGGCGCCGCGGATGTCGGGCTTGCCGGTCTTCTCGGAGAACGCCTCGGGCTGCCCACGGCACCACTGGAAGCAGAGCCGCCCGGCCACCGTGATCGAGTCGATGAAGACGGTCTCGTATTTGCCGATCACTGTGGGATCGCCGTACCGCCCGCAGACCTCGTCGAAATGCGCCTGGCTGTAGGGCTGGTCCTCGCGCAGCGCCGGGTTCGGCCCGCCGATGAACACCGCGAAATCCCGGCATTCCTTCCAGGTCCGGGGTCGGAGCGTGTCGATTTCCAGCCCCTCGACCGCCAGATCCCCGGCCTCGAGGTCGAGGAAGAGCGTGGTGGAGGCGTTCAGCGTCCAGAGCAGGCTGGTCTTTCCGATGCCGGACCGGCCGAAGATGACGCCCTTGATGCCCTTGCGTTGGGCGAGCCGTTCGTCGGCGCCGATGATGGGAAGGGCCATCACTGGCCCTCCTTCGTCATCGCCACCGCGGCGGCGCGATCTGCGCCGATGCATCCCGCCTCGCGGGCGAGCTTGTAGAGGCGCTTCAGCGCGTCGGCGCGGCGGTAGGCGGCCGTGCTCTCCCGCTCCGCCTCCACGATCGCGAAGGCGATCTCGTCGACGGTGGCCTCGACGACCGGCAGCGGCTCGCGGGGCTCGTCGCCGGGGCGCTGTGGCGGGGAAATGGTTTCGGGGAGGTCTTCGAGCGCGTAGCTCGCGGCGCGAAGTCGGGTGATGTCGTCCGGCTGGTCCGGCATGGCTGTTCTCCGTGGGATGATGTGATCGAAGAGGCGCATCACGCGGCCTCGCGGACGTCGGGCGCGGGCTCGGCGACGTAGATCGCCAAGAGCGGCGTCCCGTCGGCATGGGCGCCGGCGTCCTCGATCTGATAGTTGCGGTTGGGCTCGCAGACCTCGGTCAGCTCCCAGCGGCGATAGAGCCCCGGAAGACGCCTGAAATCCTCGAGCGACAGATCGGCAGTGCGGTTCATGCGTGTCTGCTTTCGGTTGGAGGGAAGGCGCTCGGGGCGCTCGAATGGGAAAAGCCACCGGCGGCACCGGATCGGGACATCGGTTCAGGGGATTTCCTCGAGGGCGTCTTGCAGCCGGCGCATGGCGCGCTGGTACCGCTTGCGGGCGGCAGCCTCGGTCAGGCCCAGTTCCACGGCGACCTCGGCCTGGGAGAAGCCCTCGATCGCCACGCGGATCACGAGAAGGGCGTCGTCGCCGAGCAGCTTCCGAACGGCGTCGTTCAGCCGTGCGTACCCGGTTGCGCCGATCCCGCTGTCGCCGCTGTCCGCCACCTCGTCGGGATCGGCGCCACTGGCGAGATGTTCGCGCGCCGTGTCGCGCTGGCGCACGCGGATCATGTCGCGCTCGACATTGCGCAGGACCGTGGCCGCGATCCAGTTGACGCGCCCGAGGTCGAGGCTGCGGACTGCCTCGGTGGTGCGCGCCAGTACGTCGGACGCGATCTCGTCGGCGGTGCCGATCCTGCGCCAGATCGACCGGCGGCGGATGGCGTCGAGGCCGGGCCAGAGTGCCAGCAACAGCAGCGTCAGGGCGCAGTCGGACGCGGGCCCGTCGCCCTGCGCTGCCCTGACGAGAGCGGCGAGGATCAGGTTCTTCTGGCCCTGATCGCCGGGGGTGCGGTGCAGTCCGTCCAGCAGGGCCGCCGGATCCCGGAACGCTGCAAGGGCGGCCTGTTCACGCCGGACGGCGTCGAAACTGCGCTGGAAGTCAAGGTTGGAGGATGAATGCATGAGTTGATCACGGATCTCGTGCCACGCGAAGGACATCGGACGCCTGCCTTGCGGCCAGGCGTCCGGCGCCTTCTCGTGGCCAGGTCAGGACGTCGCGCGTCTCTGCGATTTCAGGGGGTTGGGTGAATGCGCGCGTCAGCGCGCGGGTGCGGTCGCGTGGTTCAGCGTGCCGCAGCCGCGGCAGGTGGCCTGCGCCGGGAAGCCCACGAGATACTCGTGCCCCCGTGCGAAGCGCAGGTGCATGCGGCCGTCCCGGCAGACGCCGAGCAGCTTGTCACAGCGCGTGCAGCGCCATTCCGAGTTGTGGGTGGTGGGCTTGGTCTTCGCGGCGCCGGACCAGCTCGTCGGGGCTGCCTGGCGCGGGGGGAAGGGAGTCGGCATGGAAGTGCTCCTCTATGTGGAGCCCTTCCAGTAATCAGCGGTTTGTTAGACCGTCTCCCGCCGCATGTTAGACCGCTGTTAGACGGTCGCTTCCTCGGCTGGCTCGGCCACGGCTTCGGTCGGCTGCGCAGTGAGTAGCAGTCGCCAATATCCGTTCTTCGCACCCTTCCCGATATAGACGTCCCGGATGCTGTCCCAGGTCTCCTTCCGGAACGCCTGCTGGGGGCTTCTGGACTCGAAGCCTTCCATCAGCGCCTTTACCTGAACGTCGGGACTGCCTTTCGCGGCTGCGACCACCAGGCGCTCGAAGATCGTAAGTTGATCGTTCCCAGCGAGGTGAAGCGGCTCCCGGCCAGGAATGAACAGCGTGCCGGACTGCTTGCCTGTCCGAACCACCCGCGGCGACACGCCCCCGCGTGCGAGTGAAAGACCGTCTCGGTACGCGAGTTCTATTCCGTCGCGCGCGAACAGCATTTCCTCGTCCGCCGATGCGAGATGGGACAGCAGCGGCATGACGACGTTAGGCCCAAGATGTGACGGCATCTCCTCGCTCGCGGCGAAGACGATGCCCACCCCAGCGGTGCCCCGCGCGCGCAACATCAGATCCAGTCTCTGCGCCGCTTTGGGATCATTGAGCCGTCGGGCGAAATAGACGGGCACATCTGCCTCATCGATCTGGATCGCGCCGACGAGGGTCAGGTCCGGGTCCAGGATCTGCGCCGCCCGCTTGCTCAGCAGCGGCTTCATCAGGCGCATGAGCGTCTCGTGAAGCCACTGAGCGTTGACCGCGAACATCTCGACATCCGACGCGGGGCGCTTGCCGACATCTTCGCCGAAAGGACCGACAGCGTGGATCATGCCTTCGGTCGCCGACGGCTTGACGGCGCCTTCCCCGTCGACGTCGTCGTCCTCGATGAGAACCACGTCCTGACGGTCGCGGCGCTCGAGCAGGCCGCCTTCGATGAGACGCTTCGGGTCAAGCCCGAGTTCCAGCAGATAACTTCCGCTGACCTCGTCCTCGATGCGATCGTGGAGTTGAACAAGCTGGGGAAATATCGCGCGAAGGTCATCATGCGCGATTTGCCTGAACGCGCTCAGGATTCCCCATTCCTTCAGCAGCGCGAAGCCGAGGCTGCGTTCCTCCGGATCGGGCTTGCTCTGCAGGTTGCAGCTCTTCGTGCCCGCAATCGTGATATTGAGCGTCCGCTGCTTGTCATCGCCGATCAGGTTGTAGGCCACCGCGATGGTGATACGGCTGAACGCTTCGGCACGCCGAAAGATGTTCCGCGCCCCGAGATATCGGTCGGCAACCTCCTGGATGTCATCGTCGACCGTCACCTTGAGCTGAAGCTTGCGGCGCCAGGTTCCCAGCCGGATCTCGGCTTCGATGACGCGCGCGAACTCGAACGCGTACCCTTCGATCTCAGGGGGCTGCAGGAGAAGCGAAGAGCGGAAGCGCGAAAGATTATAGCGCTTCCAGGTCAGAGGTTTCTGGGAAATGTCGTGACCTAGCGCAACTTCGGCGAAGGAGTCGCTGACCGTCTGGCGCACCACGGGGCTGTCCGCGCAGACCTCGATCTGCCGCATCGAGGGCGTGTAGATCAGCGTCGCCTCGTTCGGCGGTCGGTAGTAGATGGTTCCCCGCCGTCCGTCTTGCCGGTGATCGTAGACGCTCGAAAGCGGGCCACCGTGCCGGACGATCAGCATGATGGACGCAGGGTGCGTATCGGTGGCAGGCAGATCGAGCGCCTTGACCGTGCAGGATATCTCGGGCTTCAGCTCGAGCATGCCCTTGATCTTGGACGCCAGCGCCTTTTCGTCGATGGCCGCCGCGTCGAGGGCTACCTGGTTCTCCAGTTCGACCTCGAAGGCGTCGTAGAGCTTGCCGTGGTCGCGGAACTGTCGGGCGAAGTGAAAGCTCTCCGCATCCTCGAAGGTTTCGCGTTCATGGAGATATGCCCAGATGCTTCTGCAGAGCTCATCTGGCTGCCGGTGAAACTCCTGCGACCGTGTCTCATCGAGTTGTTGCTCGACGATGGTGGTGAGCGAGGTGACGCCCTTTTTCTCGGCGAGGGCCCGGATCCTTCGTGATCGCTGCTCCGCAGGTCGCAGGTCATCGCGGTCGAAATCCGACAGCGTCTCGACAAGTGCTTGCCGAAACGCCTCGACCGCTTCTTCGTCGGCGAGGTCGGGAACGTCCTCGGGCAGCTTGAATTCCGGCTCATTGTCGCCCTCGCGCACGGCAAGGGCAGCTCGGGCGAGGTCGACGCGCGCATCCTCGATCAGCGCCAGAACATGCGGACCGATCGGGGATGCTTTGCGCGCCATGAACTCACCTCAATGAACTACTGCTCTCGATTGATTCAACCTGCGATAATCATGGACAAATCCGTGATCGGCAAGCCCTGATGTTCTCTCCCTGTTCGCATTTCTGCATCCCGTTCCTCTGAGATGTCCCGTTCCGGGCGGCTGGGTGGCTTTTGATCGGTAACGACACCACCGAGCATAGCCACCGAGACATGAAACGCCCGAACCCGCTCCCTCCCAACCACATGACACCCGCCGAGCGCCGCACTGAGCTGTGCGGCCTGCTGGCGCTCGGGCTTGTTCGGTTGCGCATGCGGGAGAAGGGCGAAGTATCTGACGATACCGGAGAACGTTGCCTACACTATCCGCCCGGCCAATGCCGTCATGCAACTCCAACTCACCGGAGAAATGCATGAACAAGCCCGATCCCATCCCCGCGCGCCTCGCCGCGCTCAAGACCACACCGACGCCTGACCTGAAGGCGCAGTGGCGCGACCTGTTCGACAGCGAGCCGCCGCCGTTCAACCGCCGCTATCTCGAAAGCCGCATCGCCTATCGCATCCAGGAACTGGCCTATGGCGGGCTGAAGCCAGAGACGATCCGGCGGCTTGAACGGCTGGGCGAGGAACTGGACGGCGGCGACAGGAAGAAGCGCGGCATCCGCGCCGACCGCGACCGCCCCATCATGGGCACGCGCCTCCTGCGCGAATGGCAGGGCGTCGAGCAAATCGTCACCGTCACCGCCGACGGCTTCGAATGGCAGGGGCGGCCCTACAAGTCGCTTTCCGCCATCGCCCGGGCCATCACCGGCACGCGCTGGAACGGGTGGACCTTCTTCGGGCTGAAGAACCACAGGGGGCGAACATGACGAAGTCGCCAGAAAAAGCAAAGGTCGTCCGCAAGCTGCGGTGCGCAGTCTACACCCGGAAGTCCTCCGAGGAAGGGCTGGAGCAGGAGTTCAACAGCCTCCACGCTCAGCGCGAGGCATGCGAAGCCTACATCGCCAGCCAACGCTCCGAGGGCTGGGTGCTGGTCCGCGATCAGTATGACGACGGCGGCATTTCGGGCGGCACGCTGGAACGCCCCGGCCTGCAGCGTCTGCTGGAAGACATCGAGGAAGGGCTGGTAGATGTCGTGGTGGTCTACAAGATCGACCGTCTAAGCCGCTCGCTCGCCGACTTCGCCAAGCTGGTCGAGGTGTTCGACCGCAACGGGGTGACCTTCGTCTCGGTGACGCAGTCGTTCAACACGACCACGTCGATGGGGCGGCTGACGCTGAACATCCTGCTTTCCTTCGCCCAGTTCGAGCGGGAGGTGACGGCCGAGCGCATCCGCGACAAGGTCGCCGCCAGCCGGAAAAAGGGCATGTGGATGGGTGGGGTGCCGCCCTACGGCTATCGCGTCGAGAACCGGAAGCTGGTGGTCGACGAGGAAGCCGCCGCGCATGTCCGCTGGATCTTCGCCCGCTTCCTCGAGATCGGGTCCTGCACGGAACTGGCGCGGGAGGTCGGCACGCGCGGCATCCGCACGCCGCGCGGCAACCCGATCGACAAGAAATACATCTATCGGATGCTCAGCAACCGCGCCTACATCGGTGAGGCGGTCCACAAGGGCGACAGCTATCCCGGCGAGCACGAAGCTATCATCGACCGCGAGACGTGGGACAGTGTCCATGCAATCCTGCAGGAGAGCCCCCGGAAGCGCGCCGCCCGCACACGCGCCGACACGCCCGCACTGCTGAAGGGGCTGCTGTTCGGCCCAGATGGCGCCGCCTTCTCGCCGACGCATACCCGCAAGGGCGACAGGCTATACCGCTACTATGTCAGTCAGACGGTGTTGAAGCACGGCGCCGGATCGTGTCCCGTCGGCCGTGTGCCTGCGGGCGAGATCGAGGCCGCCCTCATCGATCAGATCCGCGCCGTGTTCCGCCAGCCCGAGATCGTTGCGGGAACGTGGAAGGCGGCGCGTGCCCACGCCGACGACGTCTCCGAGGCCGATGCCCGCGCGGCCTTGCAGCAGATCGACCCGCTTTGGGACGAACTTTTCCCCGCCGAACAGGCACGCATCGTCGCGCTGCTGGTCGAGCGAGTCGAAGTCGGCACGCAAGGAATGAATGTGCGGCTCCGGGTCGACGGCCTCGGGAGCCTCGCGCGCGAGATGTTGGCCGGAGACATGGGAGCGGCTGCATGAACCGCGGCACGCCGATTCCTGAGACCATGACGCTCCATGTTCCGTTCCGCGTCGTGAAGCGCGGCGGCCGGAAGGAGATGCAGATGCCCGAGGGTGTTACGCAGTCGCGCCGGACGGATAGTGCGCTGGTCAAGGCGCTGGCGCGCGCGTTCCGGTGGAAACGGATGCTCGAATCCGGCGAGTTCGCCACAATCGCTGAACTGGCCGAGCGCGAGGCAATCGCGCCCTCCTACATGACCCGGGTCCTGCGCCTGACCCAGTTCGCGCCGGACATCGTCGAGGCGATCCTTGATGGTAGGCAGGGAACGGAGGTGACGCTGGCGCGGCTGATGGAAACTCACCCGGTCGATTGGGATGAGCAGAGGGTCGCGCTCCAGTGCACCACCGCCACAGACCAGATTCACCAGGGGACGGGTTTTTGTGCCACGCTTTAACCTCTTGGTTGTTGTGTTACGGAAAGCCCAGAGCTATGGTGTTCGCGTGACACGAGGGAAAGTACTAATGGCGCGACCAAGAGCAGAGAATCCTAGAACAAAGTTTACCAACATCCGGCTGACGGAGGAGGAACGCGCGGCATTCGAAGAGGCTGCGGCAACGAGGGGATACAAGAACGTCAGTGAGTACATTCGCTTCCTGCATTCGGAGCATCTGGGTAAGGAAAGCACTCGGGATAGTGCGATCGAGACGAACGCGCGGACATTTCCGCGGTCACTCGTGCAGCCCTTCCTCACCACGGACAACGGGGAGATTCTGTGGGGCGACAGTCGGGGGTACCTTTTCGGCAAGGCGAAACCGAAAAGCGTAGACCTGATCATGACCAGTCCGCCTTTCGGCCTCGTTCGCAAGAAAAGTTACGGAAACGAAGATGCCGATCAGTATTGTGATTGGTTTCGGCCATTTGCTGAAGGCTTCCATCGTGTCCTGAAGGACAGCGGAAGTCTGGTCATCGATATCGGTGGAGCTTGGAAGCCTGGCCATCCGACGCGCAGCCTCTACCACTTCAAACTACTGGTGATGCTGGTCGAAGAATACGGCTTCCACTTGTGTCAGGAGCACTACTGGTGGAATCCATCGAAGCTCCCGACACCCGCTGAATGGGTGAATGTGCGTCGCGTCCGCGTCAAGGATGCCGTGAACACCGTCTGGTGGCTTGCAAAGACCCCTTATCCAAAGGCGAACAACAAGCGCATTCTGCAGCCATACTCCAAGTCAATGGAGCACTTGCTGAAGAACGGCTATACCGCGAAGTTGCGCCCTTCCGGCCATGACATTTCCGACAAATTCAGCAAGGACAATGGCGGATCAGTCCCACCCAACTTGCTCGCCATCGCGAACACGGAATCGAATGGACGCTACCAGGATCAGTGCCGGGCAGAGAACATTGCCATCCATCCAGCCCGCTTCCCCACGCAGCTGCCTGAGTACTTCATCCGCTTCCTGACCGATCCCGGCGACTTGGTGGTGGATCCGTTCGGTGGATCCTGCGTGACCGGCGTCGTCGCAGAGAACCTACGCAGACGATGGGTCTGTTGCGAGCTTTCTGAGGAATATCTGCTCGGGGCAAAGGCTCGCTTCGTGCCGACCGTCCAGCCACTGCCCAAAGAGCGCGGCGTGCCCTATGAGATCGCTTCGCCCTGCGCACGGCCGGTCGACGAGGAAGCGGTACCGCTCTTTGAAGATGGAGGTGCGCAACGCCCCGCCTCGATGCGCAAGACGGCAACCGCGCCGAAGGTCGCCGCCGAGTGAACATCCAAAGGATACTCGACAAGGCCGGTTTCGGTCCTCGTGTTTCCATGGGCACGGCTGACTGGTCGGTCGTGCCCGACACAGCGGGCGTGTATGTCATCTTTGCCGGGGACGAAGTGATCTATGTGGGCATGGCCAGACGCGACGGCAAAGGCTCGCTCAGGCGGCGGCTCCGCGACCATGCCAGCGGGCAGGTCGTCAACATGTTCGCGCAGTACCTCCTGTTTTATCGCATCCTAGACCCTGCTGATCTACCACGCTCCCCACAGGAGGCAGGGCGGCGTTGCCGCGCGCACATCCGGCAGTTCTGCGAGGTCCGGGTGCTGCCCGCTGCAGATGCTGCCGCCGCTCGCGCCGTTGAAGTGCGATTGCGCGGCGAACTTGCTCCGACCCTCAATGGGCTTAAGCAAAAAGGCGCTCCCTGACCCAAGAATTGAGCCGCCCATCCAGTATCCCCGCGAAGTCCACCGCACGGGGCGCGTCCGCTGTGTCATCGATGAGTGAGGGGACTTCGCGGCTTAGAGCAATCAGTGACCGGCGGATCAGCGAGGGCAATTCGGCTTCGCCACAATATCCCCGCCCATACCGAACGATCTGACCCGCGGCTTCACGGAAACGCGCATTTGCCGTATCGCCCGCCAGATACTTGACCTCGACGATGGCCGCCACGCTTCCAGCTTCGTCGTCGACAATTACTAGGTCCGGACGATCCGCTGCTGCAGCCATCCCGTATGCAGCGAGAACGGCTTCAAGCCGCAGCTCAGATGGCTCCAGCGCAGGTGGCACGTACAGACCGCCGCCTGACTGCCAGAAAACCGAGTACCGCCCGCAGCGCAAGACTGGCTGTCCTGGCCGAGCATCAAGTACAGACAGACGCAGCGGAAGGCCGAGTTCCGCAGACAGCGCTTCCCCGAGTCCCGCCGCAACGGCCAATTCGAAACGACGCCACTCCTCAAGCGGCCCGATGAGCGTGCTTCGAAGGACACGTGAAAGCGCGGCTTCGTCGCCAGCTTCGACCCCCGTCAACGTCGTGTAGGCCGCAATCGCATAGCGATAGATCAGTCGTCGCGACCGCGCTGCATCCCTTACGGCGTTTGGCCCCGGCCTTCGTCCAGCCGTCACGTGCTTCAGCGGTTCTCGCAAAGCGTCAAGCCGCTTCACCGCTGCAATTTCCGTCATCGCCGCCTCGATCAGGGCAGCATAGGCCGAATTCTTGGGCTGCATCGCAAACAGCCGCTCGGCATGAGTTGCGGCCATGTGCACAACCCAAGCGACGACTTGGTTTGGCCCCGTGTTGAACGATCTCACAGGCTCTTCCGAGACAATCAGAGACGGGTGCCCGGACACCCTTCGCGCAATAACCGAAGCCCGGGCATCGATCCTTCCGCGCGCGACTGCGTCATCTGTTCGTCTCTGGAATTGCAGTAGCGCCTGCGCTTCGTGCCGATGGGCAAGGAGATATTGAACGAACTCCCGAACCGGCGCTGAGATCGCCCAGTGCGCGCGAAGGAGTTCGAGATCGCGGGCAAGGTCAAGCGACGGCCGGTCAGCACCGAGAAGCGTCCCAGACCGGAAATGCCGGAGGAAGATTCCTGCTGCAAAGTCGGAAATCGCTCGGTCGATCCCCTCCATCAGACCGCAACCGACTCCATCCGCCGCTTGATCCGATCACTGGAGTCCGCATCAAGGCCGAAGGCGTCTACGGCCGCTTGCGCAAGGAAGTCGGCATCCTGGACCACAATCCCGTCGAGCATCGGCAGCAACACCATGTCCACCGCATCGAGCAAAGCCTCTCGCATCGAGGGCGTAGGGACAGCGAAGAAGTCTGCGCCATCATCCATCGCCTGGACGGCCTTGATTGCATCAATGATCGGGGCGGGTCCAAGGACACGAACCTTGTTGATGGCCGCCCAGAAAGCGCCAAGCGGACAAGGTGCGCCCGCAGCAGGCCCAGCCCAAGTTGGATCAGACTTTCTGATAAAAGACTCAATGAAACCAGCCGTGTCGCGCGGCACGTCGACATAGACCCAGCCAAATCGGCGGCTGAGGGCATAGGACATCTGATACAGAGCGGCCTTGTCGATGGAATTGATGGTTGCGATCAGCCGCCAGTGCGGGCCTGGCGCGAACTCGTATGGCTCTGCCGAGGGCTTGCTTTCTGGCAAGATCACATATTGCGGGCTATCTTTGTCCTCGATGTTTAGCCTGTAGGGCAAAGTGGTCTGCTGGCCGCTCAAGACCGTAAAAAGCGGACCGATCACCTTATCGATGTCGCAACGATTAAGTTCGTCGATGATCAACGGACGATCAAAGCGACGAAGCAAGACGCCAGGAATGAAGGCAACGGCGCCAGCGCCTACTGGTTGGTACCCCCCGATGATGTCTTGCGAACTCCAGTCTGACGAACCTGTCACGAGGGTCCACTTCCCGCCAGTGAGGGTTGCTGCAATCCAGCGCGCGAGAGTTGTCTTCCCGGTTCCAGGTGGACCATACAGCATGATGTGCTGCTTGCCCGATTTCAGCGCCGCATTGATTTGGCGATATACAGTGGGATCGATGCCAAGAAGGTCCGTGTTCTCCGGAATCTCGAGAGACTCGGGCGGAATAATTTCACCGTCATCGTCATTTTCGTCGCCGTCAACTGCAGCGACTGCAACATTCTTTGGCGTCGCAGGCCCGGCCGCCGCCCAAGCGTCCGCGACCATTTTCTTGAGTCGATCAACTTCGGCTTGCGCTGTGAGATCGTAGACCGGGATTGGAGCAGCTGGATTTCCTGCCGGCGCGCATTTGATGTCCGCTGCGAGTGCGTCGATCACATCTCCATAGGTGATCGTGCGCTCCATGCCGTTCTCCGTGATCTTCAACTCGGTGTCGCGCGGCATCAGACCGAGCAGGCCGCAGCCGATGTACACCAGAGGAGCCCCCTTGAAGCGCATCGCTCCTGTCGCGGGATCGAAATTGAACGGTTCGGCAGACGACCCTTGTGGGGTTGCACCGTGAAAGACAAATAGCGCGTGAACCTCGAAGCTCTTGTCTTGGACAAAGTCACCCGGCCCCTGCTGGATCAGCGGCACAAGACGGAACACTACACCCGCCTTGTCTTCCTGCGCCGTGTTGATCGCACCTAGGTTGAATGGACCGCCAGCGGGGTTTTCAGCGCGAAGCCCAGCGGGCTCGGGAATTATGCGATAGATCCATCGCGGGGGCTTGTTCGCGGAATAGTTCGGTTCTTTCCAGTACCCAGCGGCGAGATCGAATTCGTGGCGTTCGCCAAGCCCATCTCTGGTCTTGAAGCCACACTTGGAGAACTGCAGCCCTTTGTCCTTCAGGAAGGTCTTCAACCAAGTGAAGAACTGGCCCTCCAAATTCTGATTATCTTGTGCTGCCATACGGTTGGCCCGTTCCGTTCAGTTGCCTGCTAGATCGGGAGAAGCCTATAGTTGAGATGCGGCCGCGTCTATCGGCTTGGGCAGGCACCTGTTCGATTTTTGTCCCATCCGGTAGATGCCCCTGAGATCGAAGTGTTCAGCCGGACGTGAAAAAAAGCTCCATTTTCAGAGACTTGTAGAACTTCACCAAATCCGCGCAGGCAACAGGTCCGGAGAATATCGGTCCAGAGAGACCGCTTTCGGGGCTCTTGGCGGCAGGGGCAGTGCTCAGCCCCTCCCGCATAACCCTCGAAAACAACGGAAAAATCCCGCCGCAGCCGGATCGGGAGAACGCTTTCGCGAGGGCAAGTGGCGGAGAGGGTGGGATTCGAACCCACGGTAGGCGCAAACCTACAACGGTTTTCGAGACCGCCACGATCGACCACTCCGTCACCTCTCCGCGCTTCAGGGGTCGTCTATGTGGCGCGGTGGATAGCCGGGAGCCGCGCGATGCGCAAGGGGCAATCGGCGGTTTCCCTGCAGGGCGCAGAGTGCCGGGATCACGGGCAGTTGCGGGGGGCGAGCCTTGGCAAGGCCCGGCGAAGGGGCTACCTCTGGGCGGGCGGGCAAAGGGTCCGCCATTTCCGGATCGCCGCCCATGCTTCTGTCCCGTCTTGTCCTTGCCGCCGTCCTTGCCATCGCAACACCGCTCGCGGCCGAGACCGTTGCAGACAGGGCGACGACCGAGGTTGCGGCGGACAAGCTGGGCGAGGTCCTGCAACTTGATGCCCTGTTCGCCGTGCTGCGGGACGAAGGTCTGGCTCATGGCACCACGCTTGAAGCGGACATGTTCCCCTCGGGCGGCGGTGCGGCGTGGAAGGATGCCGTCTCTGCCATTTACGACACGGGCCGACTGCGCGCGGGCTTCGACGCCGCCCTGACCGAGCAGCTGGGCGCCGACCCCGAAACCGTCGACGCGATCGTGGCTTTCTTCGGCTCGGACCTCGGCCGCAAGATCGTCGGGCTGGAGATCGAGGCGCGCCGGGCGTTTCTGGACACCGCAGCGGAAGAGGCCGCTCGGGTCGCGGCCGATGACGCGGCGGCGGCGCGTGACCCCAAGGTCGCCCAGATTCGCCGGATGATCGAGGCGGCCGATCTGCTGGAGATGAACGTGGCCGGGTCGATGTCGGGCAACCTTGCCTTCATGACCGGCATCGCCGGGACCGGAGCCTACGGCCCGGACATGCCCGAAGACCAGATCCTGTCCGACATCTGGGGGCAGGAAGACCAGATCCGCGCGGACACCTCGACCTGGCTTTACGCCTATCTCGGCCTCGCCTATGCGCCCCTGAGCAAGGACGAGATGGAGGCCTACATCGCCTTCTGGGAAAGCCCGGCCGGACAGCGGCTGAACGCGGCCCTGTTCACCGCCTTCGACCGGGTCTTCCGGCAGGTTTCCCACGATCTCGGCCGGGCTGCAGGGCAGGCGATGCAGGGCCGCGATATCTGATGCAGGGCGCTTGACACTTGACCTGCTTCACCGCATAAGCGCGCATCCCGGATCCGGAGGCGACTCCTGGCCCGGGTTCACATATTCATGACGCCCGCAAGGGCGCGCTGTCCGAGGCGGGCCAAATCTTTCGAGAGGCGGTCCGAAACACCCGTGAGGGGGGCCACAGGGCGCGGAGCAATGGAAGGAAAGACCCATGTTTGCGGTCCTCAAGACCGGCGGCAAGCAGTACAAGGTGCAGGCGGGTGACGTTCTGCGCGTTGAAAAGCTTGATGCCGTCGCTGGCGAAAAGATCCAGTTCAACGACATCCTGATGGTCGGCACCACCGTGGGTGCGCCGATGGTCAAGGGCGCGGCCGTCCAGGCCGAGGTCATCGACCAGATCAAGAGCGAAAAGACCATCCACTATGTCAAGCGCCGCCGGAAGCATTCCTCCCAGCGCACCAAGGGCCATCGTCAGCACCTGACGCTGGTCCGCGTGACCGAGGTGCTGGAGAAGGGCGCCGAAAAGACCGGCGTGAAGGCCGCGATCGGCACCGTTGCCGCCCGCCGCGCCGCCCACGAAGCCCCCGGTGCGGCCAAGCCCGCCGAGAAGGCCGAGAAACCGAAGCGCGCCGCCAAGGCCGCTGCAGCGCAGGAGTAACACCCCATGGCACACAAGAAAGCAGGCGGTTCGTCCCGCAACGGCCGCGACTCGGCCGGTCGTCGCCTTGGCGTGAAACTGTTCGGCGGCCAGCATGCCATTCCGGGCAACATCATCTGCCGTCAGCGCGGGACCCAGTGGTTCCCGGGCGAAGGCGTCGGCATGGGCACCGATCACACCATCTTTGCGATGGTCGAGGGCCGCGTGACCTTCAAGAAAGGTCTCAAGGGCCGCACTTTCATTTCGGTGCTCCCCGTCCAGGAGGCAGCCGAGTAAGCCGAACCTTTACAATCGGATTGTAGATGGGGGATCGGCCGAAGGGCCGGTCCCCTTTCTCGTTTCCGGGGCCTCACGCAGAGATTGTGGCAGGGCGTCACGACCTCACCCCGAAAGGGCCAAACATTCGGGCGATTGCACGGGCAACCGACAATCCCCACATGTGCTTCAAAGGAGGGAAGCCATGATACTGGAGAAGATCGCCACCGCCCCCGTCCCCCCGGTCGAGATCGTGACCGACCGTTTCACCTTGCGCCCGGTGCGAAAGTCCGATGCAGGGCTGTTTGCGCTCTATGCCGGTGACAGGCGTGTGGCCGAAGCGACCCAGGGCATTCCCCATCCCCTGCCGCCTGGCGCGGCCGAGGCTTTCTGCGCCCGCGCGATGACCTTCGGCGGCGATGAGGACATCTGGGTCATGGATGGTACCCGGTCGGGCCTGCCCGAGGTGCTGGGGGTCATCAGCCTGAAGAAGATGGACCGCAACCAGTCCGAGGTGGCGTTCTGGGTGGCCCCCGCCTTCTGGAACCATGGCATCGCCTCGGCCGCCGTGCAGGCGCTGGTGACGGCCAACCCGCAGAAGAACTGCACCATGTTCGCCGAGGTGTTCCAGGACAATCCGGGCTCGGCGCGGGTTCTGACGAATGCGGGCTTCCAGTACCTGGGCGACGCCGAAAGCTTCTCGGTCGCGCGCGGGGTGAACGTCCCGACCTGGACCTATATCCGCAAGCTGGACTAGGGCATCGGCTCTTGCCTGTCGCCGCCGGACAGCGCCGGGGGTGATGACGTCAGGCCATTCGGGGGCCGATCTGCCGTATCTGGTGGTCGGACTGACGGCGAGCGGGATCAGCCGAGTGGTGCGATCAGGGCCTTGAGGGCTGCGAGAGGGTCCTCGGCTGACCAGATCTCTTCGCCCACGGCGAAGAAATCGGTCACGGGGCCGAACCTGGCCACCAGTTCGGCGGTCAGCGCGCCCTCGGCGACGATCGGCACCTCGATCACTTCGGACCACCATTCGAAAAGCTCGAACGGGGCCTGGCTGCCGTCGCCCAGAGCGGTGGCGCCGATCGGGCCGAAACTGACGTAATCCGCCCCGGCCTCGCCGGCCGTCATCCCGTCATGTTTCGATGCACCGCAGAAGGCGCCCACGATGGCATCGGCGCCCAGGTCCTTGCGGGCCTTGCGCACAGTCCGCGCCCCGTCGGTCAGGTGGACCCCGTCAAGGCCCAGGCGCTCGGCCAGGATCAGGTGGTTGTCGATCACCACGGCAACGTCGCGGGCATGGGCCGCCTCGCGCGCGGCATCGGCGGCGCGCATCAGGATGTCCTCGTCGCGGGTGCCGAGCGACAGCCGCAGGCAGGCGATCTCGGTCCCGTCAAGGATGCGACCGATCCGGTCAGAGAAGGTTTCGGCATCGAAGGTCGGGGGGGTGATGAGGGTGATCTGCGGGCGGTCGTCTGCGGCCATTTCGGGCTCCGGGCGTCAGGTTTCCGGCCCGTCTATCAGCGTTTTGCGGGCTTGGCTACCGGGGGGCAGGGCCCGAGCCGCGGCAGGCACCATGGGTGGAGGCGCGCCGCGAAGGGCGTCAGCCTTGACCGGGCCATCGGCGGCTCTTCTTGTCAGTCGACGGGGGCTGGCCTATCTGGCGGCAAGGCTTTCGCAAAGGTGGCGCATGATCCCTCCGGTTTTCATCCTTGTCCGTCCGCAGATGGGCGAGAACATCGGGGCCGCCGCGCGGGCCATGCTCAATTTCGGACTTGAACGGATGCGGGTCGTGGGGCCGCGCGATGGCTGGCCGAACCCGAAGGCGGTGGCGATGGCCTCGGGCGCGGGGCGGCTCCTGGATCACGCGGGGCTGTTTGCGGACCTGCCGGGGGCGATTGCCGACTGCGATTTCGTCTTCGCCACCACCGCAAGAGGGCGCGAGCTGGTGAAGGAGGTCGTCACCCCCGAACGCGCGATGGAGATGGCCCGCGCGATGGGGGCAGAGGGCAAGCGGGTGGGCGTGCTCTTCGGGCCGGAACGGGCGGGACTGGAGAACGACGACATCGTCCGGGCCAATGCGATCGTGACCGTGCCGGTGAACCCCGATTTCCCCTCGCTGAACCTCGCGCAATGCGTGCTGCTGCTGGGATATGAATGGCAGCGGCAGGGGGCCACGGTTCCTCCCTCCATCATGGAACTGGCCCGGACCGAGTTTGCCAGCCGGGAGGAGGTTGACCGGCTGGCGGATCATTTCGAGGAGCGGCTGGAGGCGGCGGGGTTCTTCTTTCCCGAGACGAAGGTGGAGGGGATGAAGGCCAACCTGCGCAACATGTGGGGGCGGCTGGGGCTGACCCGGGCCGAGGTGCAGACCTTCCACGGGATGCTGCGGCAGATCGCCTGGAAGCTGAAGAAGCAGGGTGACTGAGGTGGGCTGACCACGCGCGGACAGTCCTTCCAGATCAGTGATTTCAAAGACTTGCTTTTTGGCATTCAGGAACGGTTAGGCACGTTCCCGACCGGTTGACCCCTTCGCGCAGGGGTAGGGTGGGCAATATTGCCCACCTTACGATTGCGGTCTTGGCCTTGCGCCTCGCGCCTGTATCATGGCGGGACAACAAGAGCAGATGGCAGGCGACGCGATGCAGGAGACGGCATTTTCAGACGGTTTCACCCGGCGCGGCGCGCTGTTGCTGGGGATGGCGGCCTTGCTGTCGGCCTGTGTGAGTGGTGGCCGCTCAGGTGGCGTCGGATTTCGTGCGCCGGATCCGGCGCCGCGGATCGTGCCGGATGCAGGCTGGGACGCCTGGGTCGAGGGGTTCAAGGGCCGGGCGGCGGGGCGCGGCATCAGCCAAGGCACCATCGACGCGGCCTTCCGGGGCGCGGGCTTCATCCCCGAAGTGATCGAGAAGGACCGCAACCAGACCGAATTCACCCGGACGCTGGAGGATTACCTGAACATCGCCGCCTCGGACGAACGGGTGAGCCTCGGCCGCCAGAAATACGCGCAATATGCCGGCACCCTGTCGGCCATCGAAAGCCGTTACGGCGTCGAGGGCAATGTCGTCGCGGCGATCTGGGGGCTGGAGAGTTTCTTCGGCACAAGGCGGGGCAATGTGCCGGTTATCTCGGCCCTGTCGACGCTGGCCTATGAGGGTCGCAGGGCTGAGTTCTTCGAGGGGCAGCTGGTCGCGGCGCTGAAGATCCTGCAGGCGGGGGATGTGTCGCCCGGTCAGATGACGGGCAGCTGGGCGGGCGCGATGGGGCATACCCAGTTCATCCCGACCAGCTACCTTGCCTTCGCGGTGGATTTCACCGGCGACGGGCGGCGCGACATCTGGTCGGAGGACCCTACGGATGCGCTGGCTTCGACAGCGGCCTATCTGGCGAAGTCGGGCTGGACGCGCGGTCTGCCCTGGGGGATGGAGGTCACGCTGCCGGGCGGCTTCGATGCGGAGCTTCTGGGTCGCGGCAAGGGCAAGTCGGCGGCGGAGTGGCAGGCGCTGGGTGTCCGCGCGGCGGACGGGCGGGCCCTGGCGGGCGGGTCGATCATCGCGGGCGGCAACGGCGGCGGGGCCCCGTATTTCCTGCTGACGCAGAATTTTGCGACCATCCTGCGCTACAACAATGCGCAGAACTACGCGATCGGGGTCGGGCACCTGTCGGACCGCCTGGTGGGGCGCGGGCCGGTGCTGGCGTCGTTCGGGCCGGATGCCAATGGCCTGACGAAGGCCGACCGGCAGGAGTTGCAGCGGCTGCTGACTGCGAAGGGGTTCGATACCGGCGGCACGGACGGGGTGATCGGCGCGAAGACCAAGGCCGCGATCAGCGCCTGGCAGGCGAGTGTCGGGGTTCCGGTGACGGGCGAGCCGAGCCTCGATCTGCTGCGGCGCCTGCGCTGACGTCAGGCGGTTGCCCGGCCTTGCACCCCGCGCGCCTTTTCGCCGCGGCGCCTTGCGGGTGAGGGAGAAGGTCCCTCGCAGGCGTTTCCGGGAAATGAGCAGGAAATCGACGCGGATGGAGGGTTCAGGCCACGGCCTTCACATGGGCGGTTCGGATCACCCGTTCGCAATGCTGCGACAGGGACTTGCGGTCCGGAAAAGCGTCGACGGGCACTTCGGGGTGGAAGAACACTTCAACCCGGCCCTGACGGGGGGTGGCCAGGGTCTTCACAAGATGGCTGGCGAAATCCATGTCGCCCCACCAGCCGTAATGGCGCGGGTCCTCGCCGTCCGGGGCGTGGAAGACCACGGTGACGGGCTGGATGTGCATCGTGCGTTCGAGGGCGGGCGAGAAGAAGGCCTGGAACAGGGTGGACTTGAAGGGCAGCACGCGGATCGCGTCGGTCGAGGTGCCTTCGGGGAAGAACAGGAGCCTGTGGCCGGCCTGCAGGCGGCTTTCCAGCACCTGCTGCTGTTTCTTCGCCTCGGTCCCCTTGCGGGCGATGAAGATGGTGCCGGTCGCACGGGCAAGCCAGCCGATGCCGGGCCAGTCGGCGACCTCGGCCTTGGCGACGAAGTAGACGGTCTGCGCCGCGTTCAGCACGAAAATGTCGAGCCATGAGGAATGGTTGGCCACGATCGCTCCGGGTCGGGTCATGGGCGTGCCGTGGACGACAAGCGGCAGGCGCATCAGGCGCAGCGCGGAGCGGCAGACGAAACGGGTGATGTAGGGCGTGACGGGGCGCGACTGACCGCACATGGGCCATTCGACGAGGCGGATCAGAAGAAGAACGACAAGCCCGCCGTAGGTGAGGCCGCCGATCAGCGCGCCGCGCCAAAGCACGCGCAGCCAGCCGAGGGGGGTGATGCGCAGGGGAGGGGGCGGGACCTCCTGCCAGGTGGTCATGATCCGGCCTTGCGGATGTAGAACTCGCGGTGGCGGGCCGACATCTGGCCGGTGTCCATCACCAGGCAGACATCGGTGGTGTTGAAATCGCGGTCGATCCAGGCCCCGTCGCCGACAAAGCCGCCGAGCCGCAGGTAGGCCTTGATGAGCGCCGGTGTGGCCGCCATTGCGGCGCGGCGGTCGAGCCGGTCCTTCGGCACCAGGTCCATGTCCTGCCGGTGCGGGGGCAGGGCGCGGACCCGCATCTCGGGCGGGGCAAGGTGGTTGTGGTGCAGATAGGCCAGCGGCTGGGCCAGGGCCGGGATGTCGGTGCCGTGGAAGGAGGCGGCACCGAACAGCACCTCGATCCCGCGGTCGAGCACATATTCGGCCAGCCCGTTCCAGAGGTGGAACATCGCGGTGCCGCCGCGATGATCGGCATGGACGCAGGACCGGCCGAGCTCCAGGAGCTTGCGGCCCGAGGCGAGGAGGGGGGTCAGGTCGAACTCGGTCTCGGAATAGAACCGCCCTGCGGCGGCGCGGCGGTCGGAGGGCAGGATGCGGTAGGCGCCGATGACATGGGCGTGACTGGCGGGGTCGATGCGGCTGTCGACGAGGATCAGGTGGTCGAAATACGGGTCGAAGTCGTCGCGCTCCAATCCCCGGTCATGGTCGACCAGCGGGCCGTCACCGCCAAGCTCGCGCACGAAGACCTGATAGCGCAAGGCCTGCGCGGCCGTCACGTCCTCGGGCGTGGTGGCCAGTCGGACGGCATAGGGGGCAGGTTCGACGGACATCCGCGGCGATCTGGGGCTTTGCTTCAGGCTTGTGACCGGACTGACTTAGCCACGGGGGGGCGGCAATGCAACCGTTTGCCGGTTCCTGCGGGGATAGAGCAATTCCCGGTTGAGTTTCCTTGCCGGATTCGCACTATGGGTGAGCAGTCCCCGCCACCGGCAGAAGGAAGACCCGCTTGCTGTCGATCACGACTTTTCCGGCGTGTTCAAAGTTCACCGTCACCTTGTTGTCGATGTTCGACTGCACCTGACCGACACCCCAATCCGCCTGATCCGGGTGTCGCACCAGCATGCCCGGTTCCAGAAGTGCCGCCATATCCTGCCCTTTCGCCCGGTTTCATGATGCAAGACAAGCCCGACCTCGCCGCCCTGATCGCCTCGCGCATCTGCCATGATCTTATCAGCCCGATCGGCGCCATCGGCAATGGGGTGGAGCTTCTGGCGATGGAGCCGGGCGGGACGCGGCCGGAAATGGCGCTGATTTCGGAAAGCGTGGCCAATGCCAATGCGCGGATCCGGTTCTTTCGCGTCTGCTTTGGCCAGGCCTCCGGCGATCAGCGCATCGCGCGGTCCGAGGTGATCTCGATCCTCGGCGATCTGGGGCGCGGGGGGCGGATCGGCTATGCCTGGACCAGCCCGTCGGACCTGTCCCGCCGCGAGGTGCGGCTGGCGTTCCTGCTTTTGCAATGCCTGGAAAGTGCCTTGGCCTATGGCGGCAAGATCAGCGTGACGCGGTCGGACAGCGGCTGGCAGGTCCTGGCCGAGGCGCCTCGGCTGAAGGTCGATCCCGCGCTGTGGGAAGTGCTGACCGAGCCGCGCGCCCCGGCCGAGATCGGGGCGAACCAGGTGCATTTCGCGCTGGTGCCCGAGGAACTGGCCCGGCAGGGACGGCGGCTGGTGACCGACATCGGCGAGAAGACGATCAGGCTGACCTTCTGAGCCGCGCGCTTTCGCCGATCCTTACGGTCGGACCGTCCCGTCGCCCGTCACCAGATACTTGAAGCTGCACAGTTGCTCGGCCCCCACGGGACCCCTGGCGTGCATCTTGCCCGTGGCGATGCCGATTTCGGCACCCATGCCGAACTCGCCCCCGTCGGCGAACTGGGTCGAGGCGTTGCGCATCAGGATGGCGCTGTCGAGCCGGTCGAAGAAGCGCTGCGCGGTGGCGTCGTTCTCGGTCAGGATCGCCTCGGTGTGCTGGCTGCCGTATCTGCGGATATGGGCGATGGCCTCGTCCACCCCGTCCACCAGTTTCGCCGCGATGATCATGTCGAGGAATTCGCGTCCGAAATCATCCGGCGCGGCGCGTTTCGTGCCGGGGATCTTCAGCAGCTCGCCTTCGGTGCGGACTTCGACGCCGGCTTTCAGCAGGTCCTCGATCAGCACGCCGCCGTGTCTGGTGTAGAACTGCCAGTCGATCAGCAGGCACTCGGCCGCGCCGCAGATGCCGGTGCGGCGGGTCTTGGCGTTCAGCACCACGCGACGGGCCTTTTCCAGGTCGGCGTCGCGGTCGGCATAGACGTGGCAGATGCCTTCGAGATGCGCAAAGACCGGGACGCGCGCCTCGCGCTGCACAAGGCCGACAAGGCCCTTGCCGCCCCGGGGGACGATCACGTCGATCCATTGCGTGGCCTGGAGCATGGCCGTCACCATCTCGCGGTCGCGGGTGGGGACGAACTGGATCGCGGCAGGCGGAAGATTGGCGGATTTCAACCCGTCGAGCATGCAGGAATGGATCGCCTCCGACGTCTCGAAACTTTCCGATCCGCCGCGCAGGATGACGGCGTTGCCGGATTTGAGGCAGAGCGCGCCTGCGTCGGCGGTGACGTTCGGGCGGGATTCGTAGATCACGCCGACGACGCCCAGGGGGGTGGCAACGCGCTGGATGTGCAGGCCATTGGGGCGGTCCCATTCGGCAAGGATGCGGCCCACCGGGTCCTTCTGTTCGGCGATCTGGCGCAGCGCATCGACGATCCCGCGCAGGCGACTGTCGTCCAGCCGCAGCCGGTCGCGCATCGCCGGCGTGATGCCGCGCTGGTCGGCGGCGTCGAGGTCAAGCGTATTGGCGTCGAAGATTTCCTGACGGCGGCGCCAGACGGCATCGGCGGCGGCGATCAGCGCGGCGGCCTTGCGTTCGGAGGAGGCGCAGGCCAGCTCGGCGGCGGCCGCACGGGCCTTGGTGCCGATCTCGGTCATCAGGTCGGTGAATTGGCCGTCCATCGTCTCGCTCCGTTTCAACTGGGGGGCAAAAGTTTTCGAAAACTTTTGCGAATTCCTTCGAAGGAATTTGGGCCCCCTAGACCACCATATCGTCCCTGTGTACCAGCGCCGCGCGGCCCTGGTAGCCGAGGATCGCCTCGATCTCGCCCGACCGATGCCCGGCGATCTTGCGGGCCTCGGCGGAAGTATAGCGCACGAGACCCTTGCCGAGAACCACGCCCTCGGGCGACAGGATCGCCACCGGCTCGCCGCGCCCGAAGCTGCCCGTCACTTTGGTAACACCCGCCGGAAGCAGGCTTTTGCCCGCGCGCAGGGCGGTCACGGCGCCCGCGTCCAGCACCAGCTCGCCTTTCGGCTTCATCGCATTGATCCAGCGTTTCCGCGCGACGTGAGGGTCGGCGGAGGGGACGAACCAGGTGCGCGTCGCCCCTTCGGCCAGAGCCTTGAGGGGGCGCAGGGTGGAGCCTTCCATGATCGCCATTGCGCAGCCGCCCGCGACGGCGGTTTTCGCGGCGAGGAGTTTCGTCTTCATCCCGCCCTTGGAGAGGCCCGAGATCGGGTCGCCCGCCATCGCCTCGATCTCGGGCGTGATCCTGTCCACCACGTCGAACCGGGTGGCGCTGGCGTCCTCTTTCGGGTTCGCGGTGTAGAAGCCGTCCACATCCGACAGCAGGATCAGCTGGTCCGCCCCCACCGTCACCGCGATCTGCGCGGCCAGCCGGTCGTTGTCGCCGAAGCGGATCTCGTCGGTCGCCACCGTGTCGTTCTCGTTCACGATCGGCACGACGCCGAGCCCGAGAAGCGTCTCCATCGTCGCGCGGCTGTTCAGATAGCGGCGGCGGTCCTCGGTGTCCTCCAGCGTGACCAGCACCTGCGCGGTGGTGATGCCATGGGGGGCGAGCACTTCCTCGTAGGCGCGGGCCAGCCGGATCTGGCCGACGGCGGCGGCGGCCTGGCTCTGTTCCAGCGTCAGGACGCCGTCGGGCAGGCCCAGGACCTTGCGGCCAAGGGCGATGGAGCCGGAGGAGACGAGAACCACGTCGGTGCCGCGCGTCTTGGCCTCGGCCACGTCGAGGGCAAGGGCAGAGAGCCAGTTCTGTTTCAGGCCCGTGCGGCGGTCCACCAGAAGCGCCGAGCCGATCTTGACGACCAGCCGTTTCGCCGTGCGGATGTCGGGCGCGGTCAGCGTCAAGGTTGCCACGGCGTGGCCTCCTGCACCGGGGCCTCCGCCGTGATGGTGGCGTAAAGCGCGCGCAGGACCTCGGGCAGGCCCTTGCCGGAGACGCCGGAGATGACGTGGACCGGGCCTCCGCTCGCCTTCTCCAGCGCGCGGCGGCGGTCGGTGATCTGACGCGCGTCCATCGCATCCACCTTGTTCAGCGCGACGATCCGGGGCTTGTCGCCAAGGACTTCGGAATAGGCTTCAAGTTCCGTGACGATGGTCTTGTAATCCTTCGTGATCGTCGGGGACGTGCCGTCGACGAGGTGGAGAAGCACCTTGCAGCGTTCGACATGGGCGAGGAACTGGGTGCCGAGGCCCCTGCCCTCGCTGGCCCCTTCGATCAGGCCGGGAATGTCGGCCATGACGAATTCGTGCCCGTCGATGCCAACGACCCCGAGGTTCGGCACGAGGGTGGTGAAGGGGTAATCGGCGATCTTGGGCCGGGCGTTCGACACGGCGGCGAGGAAGGTGGATTTGCCCGCATTCGGCAGACCGACCAACCCTGCGTCGGCAATCAGCTTCAGCCGCAGCCAGATGGTGCGCTCGACCCCCGGCTGGCCGGGATTGGCCCGGGCGGGCGCCCGGTTGGTCGAGGACTTGAAGCGCAGGTTGCCCCAGCCGCCGTTGCCGCCTTCGGCGAGGCAGACGCGCTGGCCCGGTTCCGTGAGGTCGGCGATCACGGTTTCCTCGTCCTCGTCGAGAATCTCGGTGCCGAGCGGGACCTTGAGGACAATGTCCTCGCCCGACTTGCCGGTCTTCTGGTTTCCCATGCCGGGCTGGCCGGACTTGGCGAAGAAATGCTGCTGATAGCGGTAGTCGATCAGGGTGTTCAGCCCCTCGACCGCCTCGGCCCAGACTGACCCGCCATGACCGCCGTCGCCGCCGTCGGGGCCGCCGAACTCGATGAACTTCTCGCGCCGGAAGGACACGCAGCCCGCCCCGCCGCCGCCGGAGCGGATGTAGACTTTGGCAAGGTCGAGGAACTTCATGGCGGTGCTTTCGGGCAGGGTCAAAGGGCGGGGATACAGGAAGCGGGGCGGATGCTCAAGCCGCGGCCGGTTTGCCGCAGGGCCTTGAAGGCCGGGGTGGGGGGGCCTAGTGTCCGGGCCGAGACGAAAGGGTTCAGCGGATGGCCACCAAGCGCAGCATATTCGAAGAGGTCGGGGCAGAGCAGAAGGCTGCCATCACGCCAGCAAGCGGCGGGATCGACGCCCGGCCAAGGGGCGCGCGGCGCGGCATCCGGCTGTGGCTGGTGACGCTGTTCCTGCTGGTCGCCACCATGATCGCGGTGGGCGGGTTGACCCGGCTGACGGACAGCGGGCTGTCGATCACCGAATGGAAGCCCGTCACGGGCGCGCTGCCGCCGATGGATGAGGCCACCTGGGCCAGCGAGTTCGAGAAATACCGGGCCATCCCGGAATACCAGTTGCAGAACAAGGGGATGAGCCTTGAAGCCTTCAAGACCATCTACTGGTGGGAATGGGGCCATCGCCAGTTGGGCCGGGTGATCGGGCTGGTCTGGCTGCTGGGCTTCGTGGGCTTTGCCCTGGCGAGGCAGATCCCGCCGGGCTGGACCGGGCGGCTGTTGCTTCTGGGCGCGCTGGGCGGCGCGCAGGGGGCGATCGGCTGGTGGATGGTCTCGTCGGGGCTGGAGGGCGAGATGCTGGATGTCGCGTCCTATCGGCTGGCCACGCATCTGGGGCTGGCCTTCGTGATCCTGGGCTTCATCGCCTGGTATGTGTTCCTGCTGGGCCGGTCCGAGGCCGAGCTGATGACGGCGCGGCGCGGGCGCGAGGCGAAGCTCTTCGGCCTGTCCACCGGGCTGATGCATTTCGCTTTCCTGCAGGTGATCCTTGGTGCGCTGGTGGCCGGAATCGACGCGGGCCGCGCCTTCCCGACCTGGCCCTCGATGAACGGGCAATTCTTCCCGGCAGATGCCTTCTATGTCCCGGACGGGCAGGGCGGCAGCCTGCCGGTCTGGCACGCCTTCTTCGAGAACCCCGGTCTGGTGCAGTTCATCCACCGGATGTCCGGCTATCTGCTGTTCGCCTTTGGCGTCGTGGTCTGGCTGCGGGGGCGGCAGTCCAGCTATCAGGCGACGCGGACCGCCTTCCATCAGGTGATGGCGATGCTGGTGGTCCAGATGGCCCTGGGCATCGCGGCGGTGCTGACGGCGGCGCATGTCCATGTCGCGATCACCCACCAGATCGGCGCGGTGATCCTCTGGGTGCTGATCCTGCGGGCGCGGCATCTTTCGCAATACCCCGTGGCGGGGTCGATCCGGGAAGGAACAGCATGACGGCGTTCGACGATCTGATGGCGTTCCAGCGCCAGACCGAGGCCCTGGCGCAGGTCGCCGGGCGGTTGGGCTGGGATCAGGAGACGGTGATGCCCGAGGGTGCGGCGGCGCAGCGGGCCGAGGAGATCGGGGCGCTGGAGGCGGTGCTGCACGCCCGCCGCACCGATCCGCGGATCGCGGGCTGGCTGGAGGCGGCGCAGGCCCCCGATGCGGTGGGCGAGGCGCAGTTGCGGCTGATCCGGCGGTCCTATGCGCGGACGATGAAGGTTCCGGCGAAGCTGGCCGAAGAGATCGCGGCGACGATGTCGCTGGCGCAGGGCGTCTGGGCCGAGTGCCGGTCGCGCGAGGATGTGGCGGGGTTTCTGCCGACATTGCGCAAGGTGGTGGACCTGAAGCGGGCCGAGGGCGCGGCGCTGGCGGCGGGGGGTGATCCTTACGACGCGCTGGTGGACGACTACGAGCCGGGGATGACCGGGGCGGCCATCGCTGCGATGTTCGATGCGATGCGGCCGCGGCTGGTGGCGCTGCGCGAGAAGGTGCTGGGCGCGGCGGCTCCGCGCGGCGTCGTGGGGGTGTTCCCGCAGGAGGCGCAGCTGGCGCTGAGCCGCGAGCTGGCAACGGTCTTCGGCTATGACTGGTCGCGCGGTCGGATCGACCTGGCTGTGCATCCGTTCAGTTCGGGGTCGGGCCATGACGTGCGGATCACCACGCGGGTGAATGAGACGGACCCGTTCAACTGCTTCTATTCCACGATCCACGAGGTCGGCCACGCGGCCTATGAGCAGGGGATCGACGCAGGCTACGCGCTGACGCCGATCGGGCAGGGCGTGTCGATGGGGGTGCATGAGAGCCAGAGCCGGTCCTACGAGAACCAGCTGGGGCGGTCGCGGGCCTTCACCGGCTGGCTGTTCGGGCGGATGCGCGAGGTCTTCGGAGACTTCGGGATCCCGGATGCGGATGCCTTCTACAAGGCGGTGAACCGGGTGCATCCGGGCTATATCCGCACCGAGGCGGATGAGGTCCACTACAACCTGCATGTGATGATGCGCTTCGATCTGGAACGGGCGCTGATCCGGGGGGACTTGCAGGTCGAGGATCTGGAGGCGGCCTGGAACGACCGTTTCCGGGCGGACTTCGGGGTGGCGGTGGACCGGCCCTCGAACGGGATGTTGCAGGACGTGCACTGGTCCTGCGGGCTGTTCGGCTATTTCCCGACCTACACGCTGGGCAACGTCTATGCGGGCTGTCTGGTCAAGGCCCTGCGGGCGGACATTCCGGGGCTGGACGGACAGATGGAGCGTGGGGACGTGTCGGCGGCGACGGGGTGGCTGCGGGAGCGGGTGCAGCGGCATGGGGGCCTCCATGAGCCCCGGGATGTCGTGCGGCGGGCCTGCGGGTTCGAGCCGTCGGAGGGGCCGCTCCTGGACTATCTGGAGGCCAAGTTCGGGGCGATCTACGGGGTCTGAGGGCCCGCGCGCCGCGCGCGGCGCTTTTTCCAAGCCTTTGATTTCAAGGGCTTGGCCGTGGGCGTTCAGGAAATCTTAACCACAGACGTGATGCTTCGAGCCTCTCGGTGAGCTTTCCCCTCCGCGCGAGGCGGCCTTCCGACGGGGAGACGAAGTCGAATGGGGGGCGGAGTGGCAGGCGCGACGGAGAAGGGCGGGGCGGCGGTCTGGCTGCTTGCGGTCGGGCAGACGCTGATCTATGCGGGCAGCTATTATTCCTTTCCGGCGCTGCTGCCGGATCTTGAGGCCGCGACCGGCTGGTCGAAGGGAACTCTGGCACTGGGGCCGACGCTCGCCTTCCTTGTCATGGCAGGGCTGACGCCGTTCACCGGGCGGCTGGTCGACCGGGGCCTGGGCGGCGAGATGCTGACAGTATTGCCGGGGATGATGGCGCTGGCGGTGGCGGGGCTGGGGCTGGTTGAAAGCCTGGCCGGTTGGCTTGCCCTGTGGGCGGTCATCGGGGTCGCGCAGGCGGGGAGCCTCTATGAGACCTGTTTCGCCTTCCTGACCCGCCGTTTGGGATACGGCGCGCGGGCGGCGATCACGCGGGTGACGCTGGTGGCGGGCTTTGCCGGGACGCTGGCCTTTCCGCTGGGCCACTGGCTGGGGCAGGTCCTGGGCGGGCAGGGCGCGCTGGTCGCCTTTGCCGGGCTGATGGTGCTGGTCATTCCGCTGAACCGGGTTGCGGTGCGGCAGTTGCGGCGGCGGGAGCGGCCGGGAACGGTCCTGCCTTCGGCCACGCCGGGAATGCTGCAGGCGGCGCTGCGGAAGCCCGCGTTCTGGATCATCGCGGGCGGGTTCACGGCGGTCTACCTGAACCACGGAGTGCTGCTGACCTATGTGCTGGTGCTGTTCGCAGACCGGGGGGCCGATCCGACCCTGGCAGCGATCGCGGCGGCCTGCATCGGGCCTGCGCAGGTGGCGGGGCGGCTGGTTCTTCTGGCGGCGGGGGCCCGGCTGTCGACGGGGCGGGCCACGGTCATGTCGATGGGCGGAGTGGTGCTGGCAAGCCTGCTTCTGATCCTGGCGGGCGTGGCCTGGCCCCTGATCTTTGCCTTCGCCCTGGCGCAGGGGGCCGGGGCAGGCCTCATGTCGATCCTGCGACCGGTGCTGATCGCCGAAGTGCTGGGGCGCGAGGGGTTCGGAGTGATCTCGGGCGCGGTGGCGGTGGCGCCGATCCTCGCCTCGGCCGCAGCGCCGTCGGTCGGCGCGGCGCTTCTGGCGCTGGGCGGGCCGGGGCTTGTCTATGCGGCCTGTCTGGTGCTGGCGGCGACCGGGCTGGGACTGATGCTGGTCCTTCTGCGCCGAAGGGACGGGGTCTGAGGCAGCGTCTACCGGCGGTCGAGGAAGGCGGCAATGCCCGCAGCCGTGTCGGGGCGGAGGGCGTTTTCGACGATGGCTTCGCCCGCGACGCGGTAGGCCTGGTCAAGCGGCAGGCCAAGCTGGGCCTGAAAGGCGCGCTTGCCCAGCCGGATCGCGGCGGGGTCCTTGGCGGCGATCTGCGCGGCAAGGGCGCGCGTGTCCTCGGCCAGCCGGTCGGGCGGGGAGAGGCGGTTCACCACACCCAGCGCATGGGCGCGGGGGGCGGAGAGGAAATCGCCCGTGGTCAGAAGCTCGAACGCCGCGCCGGGGGCGAGGCGGCGGGAGAGCGCCACGGCGGGCGTGGAGCAGAAGAGGCCGAGGTTGATGCCGTTGACGCCGAAGCGGCTGGTCTCGGACGCCACGATCAGGTCGCAGGTGCAGGCCAGCTGGCAACCGGCGGCGGCGGCGACGCCCTGGACCTGGGCGATGACCGGCTGGGGCAGGGCACTGATCTGCTGCATCAGGGCCGAGCAGCGGTCGAACAGCGCCTGGAACTGCGCGCGGCCGCCATCGGGGGCCGAGCGGTAGGACTGCATCTCTTTCAGGTCATGCCCGGCGGAGAAGGCCTTGCCCTCGGCGGCCAGGATCACGACGCGGACGCTGTCGTCGGCGGCGATCCGGCCGAAGGTCGCGGCAAGATCCTGAAGCATCGCGGTGGACAATGCGTTCAGCGTGCCGGGCGAGGCGAGCGTGACCGTGGCGATGCCTTCCGCGTCGGTTCTGGTCAGGCGGGCGTTCACCTCAGGCCTTGGGTTTCAGGAAACGGCCTTCGATCTGCGCGCCGCTTTCGATGACTAGGGCGGCGGTGGTCACGTCGGCCTTGACCTGCGACGAGGCGCGCAGCGTGAAGCTTTCGCAGGCGACCTTGCCGTCGAACCTGCCCTTCACCTCGACCGTGTGGGCGTTGACCGAGCCTTTGACGCGGCCTTCCTGGCCGATCATCAGCCCGTTGGCGGTGATGTTGCCGTCGATCTCGCCCAGAACCTCGACCCAGCCGGTCGAGGAGATTTCCCCGGTGATCTTCAGATCGGCGCCCAGAACCGAGCGTGCCGAATTCGAGCCGGGGGCGGTGGGGCGCGAGACCGGAGGGGCAGAGGTCGGATCGGAGGTCTTGGAGAACATGCGCGGCTTCCTCGGGAAAGGGGTTGGCCTGATAAGGAAGGATCACGGTTGTCGGGTCAAGGGCCGCGTTGGTCCTGTGGCAGGTTTCCCCGGGGCGAGGTCGCAATCGGCACTGACAAGGCGGGGCCGGTTTGGTCAGATGGCCGGGGAATCAGGGGATGACGATGCGGGACACGTTCTTCCAGCCGGTCAGCGGGTTCGACCTGCCGCGCTTTGCCGGGGTGCCGACCTTCATGCGGCTGCCGCATGTGCCGTTCGATCATCCGAGGTTTGGCGAGGTGCAGATCGGGCTGATCGGTGCGCCCTGGGACGGGGGCACGACGAACCGGCCGGGGCCGCGGCACGGCCCGCGGCAGTTGCGCGACCTGTCCACGATGATCCGGGCGGTGAACGGGGCGACCTGGGTGGCTCCGTTCGACCTGGCGCGCTGTGCCGATCTGGGGGACGTGGCGCCCAATCCGGGCGACCTGATGGAGTCGATGGCGCGGATGGAGGCGTTCTACTCGAAGGTCGTGGCGGCGGGGATCCGGCCCTTGACGGGGGGCGGGGATCATCTGTGCAGCTTGCCGATCCTGCGGGCGGTGGCCAAGGCCCGGCCCGTGGGGTTGATCCAGTTCGACAGCCATACCGACCTGAACGACGTCTATTTCGGCACCTCGCGGTATAATCACGGGACACCGTTCCGCCGGGCGGTGGAGGAGGGGTTGATCGAGCCTTCGCGCTATGTCCTGATCGGCATCCGGGGCACGGCTTACGGGCGCGAGGACCGGGACTTTGCCGAGGCCAACGGGATCAGGATCATCCCCATCGCCGAGTTCCACGCCCGAGGGCCGGAGGATGTGATGGCCGAGGCGCGGGAGATCGTGGGGGCGGGGCCGGTCTATGTGAGTTATGACGTCGACTTCGTGGACCCGACCTTTGCGCCCGGCACGGGGACGCCCGAGGTGGGCGGGCCGACATCGTGGCAGGCCCTGCAGGTGGCACGGGCGCTGCGAGGGCTGGATATGGTGGGGGCGGATCTGGTGGAGGTCTCGCCGCCGTTCGATCAGTCGGGGGGCACGGCCTGGCTGGGGATCAGCCTGATGTTCGAAATGCTCTGCGTCATGGCCGAGCGGGTCGCGCGGGGTTGAGGGCGGACCGGGGGCCGGCCCCCGGACCCCCGGAGTATTTGGGAAAAGAGCAAGCAGGAAGAGGCTGGCATGGCGCCTGAGACGATCATCACCAATGCAAAGGTCCTGACGATGGACGAGGCGCGCCCTCGGGCCGAGGCGGTGGCCTTCGCGGGCGGGCGCATCCTGGCGGTCGGGGGGCGGGCCGAGGTGGAGGCGCTGGCGGGGCCTGCGACGCGGGTCGTGGATGCCGGGGGTCGGACGCTGCTGCCGGGATTCGTGGAGAGCCATCTGCATCTGGTGCTGGGGGGCAATGAGCTGTCGCAACTGCAACTGGGCGGGGTGTCCGGGTTCGAGGAGCTGGCGCGGCTCTTCCGGGATTATGCGGCGAAGCACCCCGGCTTGCCCCTGGTGATGGCGCAGGGGGCGGCGTACGAGATCCTCGACCATCCGGTCACGCGGCATGATCTGGACGCGGTGATTGCCGACCGGCCCATCGCGATGATGGCGCCGGATCACCACACGGTCTGGGCCAATACGGCGGCGTTAAGGGCAGCGGGGCTCTTGCATGGGGCGAAGATGCCGGCGGGGCATGTGGTCGTCATGGGCGCGGACGGCACGGCGACGGGGGAGCTTCTGGAGTTCGAGGCGTTCAGTCCGGTGCTGGCGCTGACCGGCGATCTGCACTTGCAGCTGGGGATCGCGACGGGGGGCGAGCCGGACCCCTGGCCTGACGCGGCGCAGCGGGCGAAGGACAAGGAGAAGGTGGCCGCGGGCCTGGCGCATTGCGCGATGCATGGGATCACCAGCATGGTGAACATGGACGGCAACCGCTATACCTGCGTGCTGCTGAAGGAGATGGAGCAGGAGGGCCGCCTGACCGCGCGGGTCAAGGTTCCCTTCCATTTCAAGCCGCATATGGAACTGTCGGAACTGGACCGTGCGTCAGCGATGGCGGCGGAATTCACCGGCGAATGGGTGACGAGCGGTTTCGTCAAGATGTTCATGGACGGGGTCGTCGACAGCCGCACCGCCTATATGCTGCATCCCTATCCGGGAACGACCGAGCGCGGGGCGCCGCTGTTCGAGGCGGAGCGGTTCAAGGAGATCTGCCGCGCGATCTCGGCCCGCGATTTGCAGATCGCCGTCCATGCCATCGGCGACGGGGCGGTGCGGCAGACCATCGACGGCTATGAGGCGGCGGGCCGGCCCGACCTGCGGCATCGGATCGAGCATATCGAGCTGATCGACCGGGCCGATGTGCCGCGGCTGGGGGCGCTGGGGATCACGGCCAGCGTCCAGCCGCCGCATCCGCCGGGGGCGATGGATTTCCCGATGTCCACGATGGCGCAGGTCTTCCATCGGGATCGCTGGCGGGATGCCTATCTGACGAAGACCCTGGCCGACCACGGCGCACCGCTGGCTTTCGCCAGCGACTGGCCGGTGACGGATGTCAGCGTCATGCGCGGCATCCAGGCGGCGCTGACGCGGCAACCTTACGAGGGCTGTCAGGACGAGCGGGTGGGCCTGATGGAGGTCTTGCGCGCCTATACGGCGGGCGGGGCCTGGGCCGCACATATGGAGGGGCTGACGGGGGTGCTGAAGGCGGGGATGGCGGCCGATCTGGTGCTGATCGACGGCGATATCGAGGCGATTCCGCCCGAGCGGCTGGGCAAGACGGGAATCGCGCTGACGATCGCCGGGGGAAGGGTGACCCACGACCCGCTCTCCATGGCGGGCGGACTGGACTAACACACTGATTTTAAGCAGGAAAATGCGGTTTCCAAAAAAATCGTCATCATCCTGTCATTTTCCGCTTGCGGGCCCCGAAGTCCGGGCCTAAATACCGCCTCACCGAAGCGGAACGGCGACGGTGACGGACGGAAGCGGACGGGAACGGAAGCGACGGTTCGGAAAATCT
>NZ_KZ984535.1 GCF_003574395.1 Tabrizicola thermarum | reverse complement strand
AGAAAAGGTTGCTCATGATCCAGTCTCCTTGCGGAGCTTGAATCAGGCCGAGCCCACAAAATCAATGGGTCCTGACCCTAACTGATATCAGCCTCCGGCAAAGCCGGGGCGATTCAAAAATCGCAAGGTCAGGAGGCAGAATGATGGAAGCGCAGGTGAATGATCTTTCGAATGAAGCGGCAGCGCTCGCAGATATCCTCAAATGGTCAGCGGATCTCCCAGCATGGCAGCGCGACGCGCTGCGTCGGCTCTGTAGCCAGACAAAACTGGAGGCCGCAGACATCACGGCATTGGTCTCCATCTGCAAGGCCGTAGAGCAAGGAGCCCCGCTCGACGCAACCCACCTCCGCGACCCCGCCGCAAGCCACGCGGTCGTTACGCTAGGGGCACTTTACGGGCTGTCCAATGTGAACGCCCTCGCCCCGGGCGAGCGGCTCTCCTTCGGGAAGACCGGCCTCACCGTCATCTACGGGGACAATGGCGCCGGCAAATCGGGCTATGCCCGCGTGCTTAAGCAGCTCTGCCGTGCGCGTTCGCCGAAAGGCGACGGAATCCTGCCCAATATCTACACGGCCGCGAGCGGCACTCCCGCCGCCAGCATCGACTTCTTCATAGGCGCACAAAAGCGCAGCGCAGCCTGGACGCAAGGCACATCGCCGGATGCAATGTTGTCGGCTGTGAGCGTGTTCGATTCTCGAACCGCCAATGTCCACGTAGAGAACACCAACGACCTAGCCTACACGCCGCTCCCGCTCCGCATCCTCGCCGGGCTGGCACAGGCCTGCCAAGACGTAAAGGCCAAGCTGACGGCCGAAATCAAAGCGCTGCAGGAGCAGACGCCCGCAGTTCTGTCGAAACCGGACTGCAAGCCAGACACGACCGTCGGCAAGCTGATCGCTGGCCTGTCGGGCAAGACGAAACAGGAAGCTGTTGACAAGCTGGCAGGCCTGAACGCCGAAGAAGAAGCGCGACTTCAAACGCTCAGCTCAGACCTGGCCAGCGACCCGGCGCGTACCGTCCGCCAGCTCAAGGGCCAAGAAGCCCGGATCAAGTCAGCGATCGAGGAGCTCGAGCGCCTAATCGCCGCCGCGACGGAGGAAAGCCGGGCAGCGCTGCGCACAGCTCGCGCGCACCTTGCAACAGCGCGCTCCGCCTCCTCGGCTGCCTCCGCCAACCTGTTCGCCGATGAGCCGCTACCCGACATCGGCTCGGACGTCTGGAAGGCCCTTTGGGAGGCTGCCCGGGACTATTCGCGCGCCTCCGCCTATCCCGACCATCCGTTTCCCGTAACCGGGACTGGCGCCCATTGCGTCCTCTGCCAGCAGCCTCTCAGTGAGGAAGCTTCGAAGCGGCTCAGCAGCTTCGAGGCTTTCGTGCAGGACGAAAGCAAGCGCCGCGAACAGGAAGCCGCGGACGCGTATGACGAAAAGCTCGAGAAGGTCTCGGCGCAAGCCATCTCCATGAAAGATCTTGCGGCAATCGTCGCGACGATCCGCAATGACATCGGGCAAGAGGAATTCGCGAGCGCCCTTCGCCGCGAGACCCTCCATCTCGCGTGGCGGCTGCGTGCCATCCTGAGAACTCACGGCCTTGCGGTTCTGCCCGATCTTCCGCTCGCAGGAACCATCTCGCTTGATCCGCTACGCACGGCGCTCAGTGGCATCGCCACGCGCATCGAAGGCCTGCAGTCCGAGGCCAGTTCCCCGCAGCGCGCCGCGCTCATCGCCGAGCGCGACGGCCTCGCCGATCGAAAGTGGCTCAACGTAGTGAAAGCCGATGTGCTTGCCCAGATCGAGCGCCTCAAGGCCATCGAGGTGATCGAGAAAGCCAGCAAGGACACTGCGACGAACAAGATCACCACCCAGAGCGCTCGTGTCGCCAAGGCGCTGGTCACCAACCGCTTGCGCGGTAGGTTTGCGATCGAGGTAGACAAACTCGGGGTCGCCGGTCTCGCTATCGAACTTCAGCAAGCCAAAACCACAGCTGGCGTCCCCTTCTTCCAGGTCCGGCTGATCAACAAGCCGAGCGAGCCGGTCGGCAAGGTCTTGAGCGAAGGCGAGCATCGCTGCGTCGCGCTCGCCGCCTTTCTTGCCGAGCTGTCGACCATCGATGCGCAATCCGCGATCGTGTTCGACGACCCCGTTTCTTCGCTCGACCATTTGCATCGCGACAGGGTTGCCGCTCGACTGGCCGATGCCGGACAGACCCGCCAGGTCATCGTCTTCACCCACGATATGGCGTTCTTGCTCCTTCTCGATGAAGCCTGCCGGGCAACCAAAGATCGCGATGCGACGCCGGTAGCGTATCGCCTGATCAGTCGCGGGACGGAAAACGCGGGCTATTGTCATCAGGACCCGCCGGCCAACGTCATGCCTCTTGATAGGGTGATCGATGGAATGAAGACGCACCTCGCCAACGTGAAAATCCATCACGAACGAGGCGACCAGGCGAAGTGGCTGCGCGAGGTGACGTCCTTCCAGGACCAACTCCGCACCACCTGGGAACGCGCCGTCGAAGAAGTGGTCGGCCCTGTGATCCGCCGCCTGTCCCGCAAGGTCGAAACGACGGGCCTCATCAAGCTCACCGTCCTCACCAACGCGGATTGCACCGCTATGCGCGAGGCGTTCGGCCGCTGCTCCGCGCTCCTCCACAGCCGGCCTGGCGAGATCAATCCCCGGCTGCCCGCGCCATCCGTGATCCATGCCGAAATCGACGCATTGGAAAATTGGATCGCCGACATTCGGTCGCGGCAGGAGAAGGCCGCTTGATCACGCTTCATGCCGCGCAGCCTTGCATCGGGGGTGATCCGAACGGGACCGCTTCCATGAAGATAAGGGATGCAGCAATCTCATTCAGATGGCTGCATTATGGAGCCTCCTTGGCCGACTGCAGCGAGGTCGACTATCCGCTTAGGGCCTGAAGCTGCCGAACCCGGCGGATTGCTCCGCCGGGCCCGAGGGGGGAGACCCCGTTCTTTTCAGAACGGGATCTCGTCGTCGCGGTCGACCAGCTCGGGGTTTTCGTTCTCGGCCGACTTCGGGCGGCTCAGGAAGTCGACCTTCTCGGCGATGATCTCGCAGCCGTAGCGGTCAGTGCCAGTTGCGTCGGTCCACTTGCTATAGTGGATGCGGCCGTGGACGAGGACCTTCATGCCCTTTTCGCAATGCTCCGCGACCGTCTTGCCGAGACCGTTGAAGCAGGTGATGCGGTGCCATTCGGTGTCCATGACCCGGTAGCCGTTCTCGTCGCGCATCACGCGACCTTCCGAGAGACGCGGCCGCGAGGTGGCCAGGGTGAAGTTGGTGATCTTCGTGCCGCTTTGGGTCGAGCGCGCTTCGGGCTTCTGACCGATGTTGCCGGCGAGGATGACGATGTTCTGCATGGTAAGCTCCTGTGTTTCCTGTCCCTGGGTCCGTCCCTTCGACAAGACCCGGAAAAAGCCTGTCGGCTGAGGCGTGCACGGGAGACGGAACGGCGACCGGAAACCCCCAGAGGGCCGGGGTGGAGCGGGCAGCCCCAAAGGGGCAACACGGCCCGGACTGACGCGGGGTTGCGCGCCAGAGGCCGAACAGGCTTAGGGGATTGTCAGTCGAAGGGATGGCACCGGGGATGGGAGCGACCTGGGGCTCTCGCAGAACTCGGCCTTCCTGGCCAAGGCAGCGGGGTTGAAGCCTTTACGAAAGCATCGACCCTGCGGCTCAAGCCAACCTCATCCCCCTACCCTATCGCGGTGACCTCCGTGGGAGTTGCGATGTTGCGACCTGACGGCTATCCCGGATGCATCATTCAGGACACGAGGGCCCAATGGCTGATTTCAATCTCGAGGCGATGTCGCTTAAGGAACTGTGGCAATTGCAGAAGGACCTCGCCAAGGCGATTTCCACTTACGAAGACCGGCACAAGTCAGAAGCCCGCGCCAAGCTGGAAGCCATCGCCAAGGAGATGGGCTACGCCCTTGCCGACCTGATAGGCGTCGAGGTCAAAGCCACCCGTGCGCCAGCCGCTGCGAAATACCGTCACCCTGAGAACGCGGCTCTCACCTGGTCGGGCCGTGGCCGAAAACCGCAATGGATTGCGGACCACATCAGCGCGGGCAAAGACCCGAGCGACCTGGCGTTCTGAAATCACGGCCGGAAAATGCCGGGTCAGTCTTGGTTTGACGGCTCGGTAGCCGAAAACTCAAAACTGGCCCCATCAGACTTCGGACCCATCACGCGCGTCGGCAGACTTGGCATCGGCACCTGACCTCGGTGATGTCCTTTGACCAGAACCACTTTGCCGCTCCTATAGTGCCTCTCATGCTCGGCAACCCTGTGACGGATGGGTCCATTCCGCGCCTCAAGTGCTTGCCGCTCGAATTCAAGGCGAGCAGTCCTTTCCGCCACCCTCAATGACGGATAATGCCGATAGAGACGCCGGGTGCCGAGGCGTGTGCTTCGATCGTGTCAGGATCGCCATGCCGACCATCGTCGGCACATTCTGCCGGTCGGCTGGAACAGCGGACAGGCGACAGGCCCGGATCGGGGCCCCTGCCCCGACGCCGAGCCCTTGTTGTCCGTGGGCATCATGCCCACGGGTCGACCTCAGCGATCACCTGAACCTCGTCGCCGTCGATTTCATCGGCGGGGACGGCGCCGAAGGTTCCATCCCCTGCCTGAAAGACGACGATCGAGACCATGAGCGTGGCGGCGAGGGAGGCGGCGAAGGCGTGAGCATCTTTGCGGGACATCTGTTTGGCTCCTGTCTTGGAGGCGGGGGACCATCCCCCGCGCGACAGGACCCCGCAGGCCCGAAGACTGGCTGACATCATCGGGTGCGTTCGGCTCGCCCGAATCCACCCGGCGGCACGGGCTTGCCTGTAGTCCGACCCCTCGCGGGTTGATCTCGAAGACGGGATTCGGGGCAAGGAAGGGAATGGCGAGCGGGGGATGGTCCTCCAACGTCAGGAGCCGGTTGTCCCGCTGATGCTTGGAACACCGCCAGCCTCCCGGGCGGGCTCTTGGTTGAAGACCTTCGTCTTTGGGGATGGATCCTATGGTGCCCCGCGTCATGGCGGGACGAGGGTGTGGTCGGTGAGAGGGCTGCCCTTCGGCAGGCCCCTCACGCCTTCTCAGGGCTCAGGCGGCCAGGTCCGCGCCCCCTGCCCTATCGCCGTCCTCGGCGCCGACGATCTCAAACCGTGCGTTGCGATAACCCTCCCGCGCGATCCAGAGCTTGGCCGCGGTGATCGACTCCGCCAGATGCAGCAACTCGGTGTTGCCACCGAAGTCCAGGAGCACGCGCACCTGTCCGGCCTTCGGTTCCTCGGCCACTTCGAAGATCAACCCGCTGTCCGCCGAATGGCTGCGCATGATGGTAACGAGGATCACCCCGTCCGAGGAGAAGTTCCCCTCATGCAGCGTGAAGGAGGCCGGTCCCGTCCAGGTCGGATAGACCCGGGGCGGCTCCTTCTTCACGAGACGGCCGACGCCGTTCGAACGCTCCCAGGCTGCAAGCTTCTTGGTGAAGCGTACTGGCGGCTTGGGACTGCCGTCGGTGTAGCGGATCAGCGCCCCGAGAGGGGCTGTGTCGATGATGGTTGTTGCAGACATGGTTCCTCATCCCGAATGCGAGCGTTCGCATTCATCATATTGATATTGCTGTAATTTGTTGGAATGGGGGCGGGTTTTCCCGCCCCCGGATGGCTCAGATCACTCTGCCGCCATCATCGACGCATCGCTTTCCGGCAGATCGGCCGTCAGGAAGGCCGGGAGATCGACATCCTCGGGCTGACCCGCGTGCTCCCCCTGCCCTTCTGCAATCTCCTCGCCGTCGTCCACCGCCAGATCAGCGCGGCGCAGGACCTCGGGCAACCAGCCGCTGCCCTTGAGGAGCCGTTCGGCCTCAGTCGCCATCTCGCCCTTCTTCAGGTGATCGAGAAGCTGCGCAGTCCCCTCCCCCTTCGCCTCACGAACGGCTTCGAGGATCCGGGCCTTGGGCACACGGTTAAGATAGGCATCAACCGTGGGCTCCCAGCCCGCCTCGACCATGTCGAGATCGACAGCGCGAGCCACGAGGTCGGCATGCGCCATGCGACGAGTCAGACCGCTGGCGGAGATGCCCGCCCCATAGGGGTTCACCTTCTCATGGAGCGCGTTGATCCCGAAGCTGAGGCAATGTGCCAGCAGCGCCAAACGGCTGCCTTGGTCGAGAACGGACAGATAATCCCAGAGCGCTGCATCATCGCCGAGAGGCAGATCGGCCTCCCACGCCGCGTGACGCTCATCGACCAGCTTTGCTACAACGCTGTCCTTCAGATCGGGCGCTTGAGCCGACATGTAGACGTGGCGGACCGAGGCTTCGAGGCAGCTGCCGGAGGCTGAGGAGGTGCGGAAGGTGTCCGTCACCAGCTTCAGGAGCAGGAGCGTCAGCGCAACGTCCGGCGACCGCCCGATAGCCTCGCGCAGCGCAAGGGTCCGATGGGCCGTCAGTTCCATGACCAGCCGTTCGGGCAGCGGCTTCAGCGCTCCGTCGTCTTCCTCCTCGGACGCATCCGCACCAATCGGCTGACCGCCCGAGGTGATGACGGTGCCGCCAGCGGAGGTCGCCGACGGTTTCCAGCTGGAACCGCCGACATCACCCCCCTGCCCCATGGCATCCACACCATCGCCATCCTGGACCGCGGTCTCCTCGTGCGGCTCGTCCTCTGGCCGAACGTACCCGCGATAGATCGCGAGACTGCCATCCTGATCCAGCGTCACGAAGACGCCCGCGCGCACAATCTCGGTCGGTTCGTAGATCAGAGGCCGCTGTTCGAGCGCTTCCATCGCCATCTCGAGTTGACCCAGCCGGGCATCGATCTCCTCGGGGTACTCGTCCTGGCCGGAGTATTCTTCCTCCAGCGCCCGATACTCCGCGAGGAGCGTCGTATGGGCCGCGCTTTCCTCGTCGGTCATCGGCGCGGGATCACCGGCCAGACGCCGCAGACCGTGGCTGTAGCCATAGGGCAGGTCGGTCGCCACCTCGATCCACTTCCAGCCATCCGAGGCCAACGCCTCGGCTTCGGCCTGGAGCTTCTCGGAGACCAGCCGATCGAGCAGGGCAGGGTCCTCGAGCCAGCCTCCGTCATCGCCCTGGAAGAAATCGCGCAGGACGACACCGCCGGCCGCCTCATAGGCATCGACACCGACGAACACCGCGCGGCGATCAGACGCCCGGACCGAGGTCTCCGTGAGCATGCGCCGTATGGCGTAGGGCTCCTTGTTCCAGGAGTTCTTCACCGCATCCCAGACCTGCGCCTGACGCGCATGATCCGGGTTCACGGTGAAGGCCATCAGTTGTTCGAGCGTCATGCCATCCTCCGCATAGACCTCGAGCAGGGCAGGGGCCACGGACGCAAGTTTCAGGCGCTGCTTCACGATCTGCGGGGTGACGAAGAAGGCCGCCGCGATCGCTTCCTCGCCCTGGCCCTTCTCACGAAGAGCCTGAAATGCGCGGAACTGGTCCAGCGGGTGCAGGGCCACGCGCTGCATGTTCTCCGCCAGCGAGTCATCCTCGGCCAGAATCTCGGACGCGGCATCCCGAACGATACAGGGGATCGGTGCGGTCTTTGCCAGCCGTTTCTGCTTCACCAGCAGCGACAGCGCCTGGAAGCGGCGGCCACCGGCCGGGATCTCGAACGTGCCGGTCTCGACACCGTCGGCATCGAGCACGGGCCGGACGTTCAGGCTCTGCAGGAGCCCGCGCCGCGCGATGTCCTCGGCCAGTTCCTCGACCGAGACGCCGGCCTTGATGCGCCGCACGTTGGACTGGCTCAGCACGAGCTTGTCGAAGGGGATGTCCCGCGACGGGGACAGGGTGACTTTCTGGGCTGCTTTCGCCATCAGATCTTCTCCACGACGGGCGCCGGAAGCCACTCTCCCGATCTCACTCACCGTCATCCCTTAAACCCGCCTTCCTTTCCCTCTCTCCGGCTGCTGACCCAGCGAAGCGCGACTTTACAGCTGTTAAGTCGCGTCGAACTTGGTAATCGCTCCAGAAAGACTTAACAGCTGTTGTGCAGCAGTTCGCCGGGACATCAGTGCCATGACCATCGGCCCGCAGGAGAACTCGCCCGCCGCCGCCTTCGATGTCAGCGCACGGAGATAGCCACCGGGCGATCGGATGTCGGCGAAGCGTTCCAGCATGGCGACAACAACGATCGATGCCTGCTCGGGGCCCATGAACCGTTGCGCTTCTTCCCAAGCGGAAGCACTGATCCCCATGGCCGGCCGCACATGGCAAGCCGCGTCGAAAAGCTGATGCCAGTGGCGGATATCGCCTTGGTAGAAGGTCTTGAGCGACGGGCAGCCCGCGATCACCAGATGGAGCGGGATCTTTGGTACGCGTCTTGTGTCCGCTTCTTCCACGTCAGCACCAGGTGCATCCGTTTCAACATCTGGCGCGCCGGCCGCCGCCCCGCCTTTTTCTAAGGCAGGTTCAAGATCTATGGATTCTTTATTTGAATTATGGTGGTGACGCTCAATATTGGCACCATTGGTGTTCATTTCTTCTGTTTCAGGACCATCAATAACCTTCCGTGCATGATCGAGAAGGGCTTCCAGGTCAGTCCGATATGCGGAGAGCTCCTCGAGCGTGAGCTTGCGGCGAAGGGCGCGCGCTGTGAGAACAGCCTTGTCGCGAAACTGATCCCAGAGGCCGAGGCCTGGCTGGACCTCTTCTCCGAACTCCGCCAGGGCAGCAAGATCGCGCCGCATGAGGCTCACGACCTCCCGCAGTCTCCGGACACGGTCCTCGGCCTCACGCACAGCCTCGGCGGCCCGTGCAACCTCTTCGGATCGGCAGTAGAGTGGCGACAGATCGAAGCCGAAGGCCACGCGCTCTTCACCGTGCTTTCGGACATAGCGTTTCCCGTTAGGGCTATCGCGCCGCATGAGCAAGCCAGCCTCGATCAAGCGGGCCAGGTGACGGCGCATCGTGGAGCAGGGCATGCCGTTCAGCCGCTCGCAGATTGCCTTGTTCGACGGGAAGACGACCATTTCGGCGTTCCCGCCAAGCGCATCATCCGGAAAGAAGCTGAGCAGCCCCTGCAGGACGGTCAGATCGCGCTCGGAAACCCCAAAGGCGGCCTGCGCCTTGGACAGCTCGCGAAGGAGCTCCCACTTGTTGACGGGCTTGCCCGGAACGGAAGCCTCCGGTCGCTCGACCACACGCAGATGGGCATGCGAGATCGGCCGCATAAACGGCGAAATTGGTGTGTACTCCATGATTTCATTCACGAAGGCAAAATTTCACTGGCCCGCGAATCGCTTTGCGCTTGCGGGAAAGGGGCCAGATCGCTACATTCTGAGGTGCGAAAACTGAGTTTTGTAGCGGGCTGGTCCCGTGCGAAACCTAAGAAAGGTCTCGTGAAGCTTGCTTCTCGGGGCCTTTTTCTTTTCTGCCTGTCTCGTGCCTCCTTTTTGGTTGTTGCTCTTCCTCAGTCTTCCTTGCGCTTCCAGCGCTCGTGAAGTTCGGCGATCAGCTGCGGGGCCTTGCCCTCCAGCCAGCTGACGAAATCTCTGTCCTCGGCCTTCAGCTCGAGCTTGAACTGTCGGCCGCGGCGCCCTGTCGCGATGGTTGCAGCCCCGACACCCGGAATGGCCAAACTCGGCGCCCCTCGGGGACCTGATGGACGGGTCGGCCGCTCTGCCTGCACCACTGCGGCGAGGACGGCAAGGAACGCGGCGTCTGACTTTTCGTCAGGTCCACCGGAGTGAGAGGACCTGGTCTCTGCCGCTACTGCAGCGAGGTTCTCGCGGTCCACAGATGCATCGCCCAATGACTTCTTGAGCTCCTCCCAACGAGGCCGGCCGATACCAGGTGCCGCACCGATCGCAAGTACGAGGCTCTCACCAACTGCGCGAACGACACTTAACAGCTGCGACACACCGGCTTCTGTGAGCCCCAGAACCTCTGCCACACCCTTGTTGGTGCGTTCCGCCTCTCCCAGGTGATCACCATTGAGCAATGCCGCCGCGACCAAGGCCCGTTCAATGAAGCTCAGATCACGTCGTTCCTGGTTCTCGAGCAGTTGATCCCGAAGAGCCTGATCCCCGTCCATTTCAGTTACGATCGCACGGACCTTGATCCCGAGATCCCGGCAGGCTTCAAGCCGCCGCCGCCCGTAGATCAGGCTGTAGCGATCCCCTTCGAGAGGTCGCACGAGGATCGGCACCCGCTGGCCGCTTCTAGAGATCGATGCCTTCAGTCCAGCAATCTCGATTTGGAGACGGTCATCCAGCCTGCCCACGGTCTCGACATGGTCAGGCTCGATTTCGAACACGCCGCCTCGCAGCCTGCGTCCCTCAAGAGCGTCGGGAGCATTGCGCAAGGTCTGCAATGGCAGTCCCAGTTTAGGCTTTCTTGCCATTGCGTCCCCACGTGCTCTGGATGATCGCTGCGATCTCGTCGTTGACGGCATTCATGGACTCGATAGCGCGGTCGAAGGTCTGGCGCGTGAAGTCCTTCTTGTCCGCCTCATACAGGGTCTGCTTAGTCAGCCCGGCATCCGATATCGCCGTCGACTCGACCATATGGTTAGTAAGCACCGAACGCCCGAAGAGCCCTCGGATGAAGGCGATCACCTCGGTCTGTGGGGCGTCGCCCACCTTGTAGCGGGTCGGCAAGAACCGCAGCCAATCGAAACGCAGGTTGGCGCCCGCGTCACGGATCACACCCAACAGGTCGGCCGTCATCCGCAGGAACTGCGACATCGACATGAGGTCGAGCATCTGTGGGTGGACAGTGACCAGGACCCCCGAGGACGCGGAAAGGGCAGACATAGTCAGGAAGCCCAATTGCGGAGGGCAGTCTATCACGACGACATCATAGTCGCTCTCGACGCTGTCGAGGGCGTCACGGACCCTCGCGAAGAAAGCGCGTGCACCGCCGCGCTGAATCGCGGCCGGGGTCTCATGCTCGAACTCCATAAGCTCGAGATTGCCCGGAATAAGGTCCAGGCCGCGGATGTAGGTCTTCCTGATGACCTCGGAAACCGGGACAGGGTCGTCATAACGGACCGCGTCGTACAGCGTCCCGCCCTCCATGAGGTCCAGTTCAGGCTGGATCCCATGCAAGGCGGACAAAGACGCCTGCGGATCCAGGTCGATGGCCAGTACCCGATAGCCTTTGAACGCAAGCCTCTGAGCAAGGTGAGCCGATGTCGTGGTCTTGCCCGATCCACCCTTGAAGTTCACGACCGAAATCACCTGCAACTCGTCGCCCTTGCGACGCCCCGGCACATAAGTGCCTGGCTTCTTTGCATTGGCTTCGAGGCTCTGTCTGATCTCCCAGACATCGTCGAGGGTGTAGCGGCGATGACTGCCAGCCGTCGTTTCGACGTCCGAAATCTTGCCTTCCCGATGAAGTTTGCGGAGGTAGGTGTGATCGACACCGAGCAGCTCGGCCGCCTCACCGCTCGTCAAGCTGCGCATCACCTTCTTCGCGTCAGGCGGGAAGTGCGCTGCGCGTTGTGCGTGCAGGTTCGACGCCAGGAGTTCGGCGTAGTGGCCAATGGCGACGTCTAGGTCTTTGTCTGTCTCGGTCATGCCCTGCTCGATCCGTGGGCGCGATTTTTATGTGACCGCGCGGTATTTTTCGAGACTATTGCCCGACCAACCAGATTCGTGCAAGCCTTTCCCACATCTAGTGTCTGAGCGTACAGCAAGCACAAGCACAGTGGGCCTCGATGGCCAAGCTTTTTCTGGCGTTCATGAGGATGTAGCTTTCTCAGCGTTAGTGGTCTCGGGAGGTCAGGATGAAAGTCGAGAGATGGGGCAACTCCCTGGCGGTGCGCCTGCCTGTAAAGCTGGTCAGAGAGCTCGGGCTGGCGGAGGGTGACCGGATCGACTTGATCCGCGATAATGATGTTCTGCGGGCTCGTCGCTTGCCGCGCACCTGTGAGGTGCTGGACAGCTTGCGACAGTTTCGCGGTCGACTTCCCGCCAATGAGCGCCTTGGCCGCGACGATGCTCACAGCCGGTAGGGGGACCTGTTTGCAAGGGGAGGGTGGGTTTGTCCTTGGCTTAGCTAGAAGCGGCGGAGCGCGTGACGAGTCTTTGACGCTTGTCGAGAGCCCTACAGATTGCGCAACTGGTCCACGGCGGTGACCAAAGGCATTGCACGCAGACCGTCACCTGCTGGCACCTCCCGTTCACCAGCATAGACCAAGATCTTCCGGTCCGCCTTGATGTCGTCAACTGCGATGTGGAAACCGCGCGACACCTTGGGTGCTGTGGTGCGCTTGATCTCGATGGCCCAGATCGCAGCCCCGGGAAGTCGCAGAACAAGGTCAAGCTCAGCACCCGCCGCAGTCCGGTAGAAGTAGGGTTCCGTCGCCACTGGCGCGGCGGCGATCAGGGTCTCGATGCAGAACCCTTCCCAGCTTCCACCGACCACCGGGTGCCCTAGCAGGCTTTCCATCGAACCGAGGCCAAGCAAGGCATGGACGAGGCCGCTATCCCTGACAAAGACCTTTGGCGACTTGACGAGGCGCTTGCCGGCATTCTCATGCCAAGGCTGCAGGCGCCGCACCAGCATGAGATCTACGAGCAGATCAAGGTATCGTCCCACCGTCTGGCCCGAGACGCCCAGACCCTCGGCAAGCGCGCTCGCATTCAGCAGGCCACCCTGCGCATGCGCCAGCATCGTCCAGAAACGGCGCAGTGTTGCAGCCGGGATGCGCGGCCCAAGGGCAGGGATATCGCGTTCGAGGTAGGTGCGCAGGAAATCCTCACGCCAGGCCAGACTGTTCTGGTCACTATCTGCTTGGAAGCTGTCAGGGAAACCGCCTCTCAGCCACAGGTCGTTCATTCTGTCCTTGCCGACTTCGTCCAGCAGGAGTGGCGGCATTTCGATATAACGAACACGCCCAGCAAGGGACTCGGCCGATTGATGCAGAAGCACATTCGATGCAGACCCAAGCAGAAGGAACTGCCCTGTGCGGGTCCCCTTGCGACGTCGCATGTCGATCTGTCCGCGGAGGGTCTTGAACAGGTCCGGCATCTGCTGGACCTCATCAAGGATGACGAGTTTGCCGACTTGTTCGTCCAGATACAGATCGGGCTCTGTCAGGACCCGTCGATCTGCGTCGCGTTCCAGATCAAGGTACACGGATGGGCGTTGTCCAGCTATCTCGAGCGCGAGGGTGGTCTTGCCAACCTGCCGAGGCCCTAAGAGGACAACCGCCGCTTGAGCGTCGAGGGCGGATTGAACGGTCTGAGTAGCGTGGCGATGATACATACCTTGCAATTACTCCACTTCATGGAAGATTTGCAAGGTTATTGTGCTCAACCCAGCAAGCCAAGCCTCTCCGCCCGCTCCAGCAGCATTTTCACGGATGACGGCTGCCAGCTTGTCCGCCCCCGGGGAGTGCGCTCGCGCATCGCTTCCAGTCGGTTGCAGATCGCCTGAAGCGTAATGTCGGGGTCCGCGCCCTTTATGGCGGCGACGATGGCGGGCAGGCGGTCGTCGGTTTCGCGGCGGCCGGCGCGGTCCAGTACCGTGGGCGGTAGGAAGCCGTCCCGGACATAGGCGTTGACCGCGCGCAAAAGGCGGCTTTGCGTCCATTGGCGCTCGCGGGGCAGGGGGCCGTTGATGATGCGCACTACGTCTTCCCAGGCCAAGTCCGGACGCAGGCGACGGACATGGGGAACCCAGTCCTGCGCCGTCTCGTTCAGTCGTTCCATGTAGCCATCCTGCCGCGCCAGCCGCACCTTGCGCAGCGCCGCGGGATCGCGGGCGCGCAGGCCCGGATTGCCGCCAACCCGGCCTTTAGTTCGTGCGCTGGCCAGCCCGGCCTTGGTGCGTTCACGGATCAGGGCGCGCTCGAACTCGGCCGCGGCGCCGAGAACTTGCAGGGTGAACTTGCCCTGCGGCGAGGACGTGTCGATCGGATCGGTAAGAGAGCGAAAATAGGCACCTTTCGCCTCCAGCCGCTCGATCACCTCCAGCAGGTGCGAGAGCGATCGCGCAAGGCGGTCGATGCGCACGACGACCAGCGTGTCGCCTTTACCGATCCGGTCCAGCACGCGGGCCAGCACCGGACGAGCGCGGTTACCGCCCGAGGCCTGCTCCTCGTGGATCTCGGCGCAGCCCGCCGATTTCAGGGCCTGCGACTGGGGCAGGGGGGTCTGATCCTCGGTCGAGACGCGCGCGTAGCCGATCAGGGGCATCAAAGCCAGCCGTTTGCAGTTTTGCATACCGCCAATAAACGACCGATTATAAACGGATGCAAGAGCAGTCTCTGTGGCCCTGCTCAACAGAAAGCCCTTGGTTTCTATACAGTGAGCGCGATCAGAGAGCCCTCGCCGACCATCGCCGGTGCTTGCTATATAAGGAGAGTGAGCGCCTCCTGACAAAACCCTTGGGTAAAGTGCAAAACTTATATATTTTGCACATATGAAGCCTCCAGCGCCTTCCTTATATGATGAATATGATGCTCCCATCCTCGACGCTGAGGAGGTGGAACAGGCGTCCGAGAACGATCTTTGGTTCCTGCCCGGTCCGATGGAAGAGGAACCGGATTATTTGCCACCCGGACCACGGGCCGAACCGTGTGAAGCCGAAGTCCTTGAGGATTGGCGGAAAGCCGAGGCGGGCCATGCCGCGCGTCTTGCCTGTGTCGCCGGTCGCCTCGGCGCACTGGATGACCGGCTGAAGCGCGGCCCGGAAGGATGGCGGCACAGACTTGCCCTGATCGAGGCTGCCCACCTTAGCTGGTTCGCGGGTGACCGCATCGGCCCTGATCGGCTGGCGCTCTGGCTCTCCATGCGCCTGTCAGGGGTACAGGACGACACTGCCGCGCTCGCGCGTGTCGGTTGGGCGGTGCGGCGGCTATCCGGTGGGCCAGGACCGAAGATGGACCTTTCTGCCTTCCTTGACCGCCGCGACCCCGAGAACCTCGCCGATGAGGCCGAACTGTTTGCGGATCGCGCAGTCGGTTGGCTGGACCTGATGGCGCAAGCCTCCGAGTTGCACCCGATCAGCCGTGCTTGCATGGGCTTTCACCTCTGGAGCCTCGCGGGACTCGGCCAGCAAGGCGATCGAATGGAGGCGTCAGTCACAGCCGCGCGGGTCGCAGCCGGCGAGGGCAAGGGCGCGGTCTTTGCGCCTCTGGCCATGGGCGGGGCAGGGGGGCTGCGTGCTGGCGGCCCACCTGCTGACCGTCTGGCGCGCTGGCTTGAGGGGATGGATGTCGCCTGCCTGACTGCGATGCGGCACTTAGACGATATCGAGGCATGGTCAGCGCGGGCAGAAACCGAGATGGCGCCACTCTCGGGCAAGACCCCGCGTGCCTTGCGCGCTGCTCTAACCGAATGGCCCCTTATCTCTGCCCCGATGGCCGAGGCCTTCACCGGAGCCAGCCGCGCCGCCGTCCAACGCAACCTGGCCTGGATGGAAGCGCGCGGTCTGATCCGCGAGGTCACCGGACAAGGGCGGTATAGGATGTGGCGAGTGCTCACGGCTTAATTCGCGCTGGGAATGATAGCCTAGNATTCATAGCCAGAACATGACGGTTGCGGCGAGTGCGACGGCTGAGAGGAAGACCTTTGGGCACCGGTCATAGCGGGTGGCAACCCTGCGCCAGTCCTTCAGCCGACCGAACATGATCTCGATCCGGTTGCGCCGTTTTTAGCGTCGCTTGTCGTGCTTGATGGGTTTGCCGCGCGACTTCCTGTCCGGGATGCAGGGCTTTATCCCCTTGTCTTTCAACGCATCTCTGAACCAGTCAGCGTCATAGCCCCGGTCAGCCAACAGCC
>NZ_KZ984534.1 GCF_003574395.1 Tabrizicola thermarum | reverse complement strand
GCTGGAAAACACCAGCACAGGCCCTCGCCGAGGAACTCGAAAAAACAACAACAACCGTTGCACTTGGAACTTGAGTTAACCCCACCCTAACGCGATTTCACAACCTATTGAAATCGTTCAGTCCAAAAGGCGCGCCACGCGCGGCGCCCTTTTCCTTGCCAAGCCCCTCGCCTTCCTGTAATGCCCCCCCGGTGGCCAAGTCCGGCCATGAGAATCAAGAAAAGCCGTGGTCGTCCCGTTCTCGCTTCGGGGGCGCATCCGGCAAGGAGAAGCGAAATGAAACTGCATGAACTCGCCGACAATCCCGGCGCGGCCAAGAAACAGAAACGCGTCGCGCGCGGCCCGGGCTCGGGCAAGGGCAAGACCGCCGGCCGGGGTATCAAGGGCCAGAAGTCCCGCTCGGGCGTCGCCATCGGCGGCTACGAAGGCGGCCAGATGCCGCTGTACCGCCGCCTGCCGAAGCGCGGCTTCAACAAGCCGAACCGTCTGGAATTCGCCGTCGTCAACCTCGGCATGATCGAGAAGTTCATCGCCGCCGGCAAGCTGGACCCCAAGGTCGAGATCACCGAGGACGCGCTGGTCGCGGCTGGTGTCACCTCGAACAAGCGCGACGGCATCCGGGTGCTGGCCAAGGGCGAGATCAAGTCCAAGGTCAACCTGACGGTCACCGGCGCCTCGGCTTCGGCTGTGGAAGCCGTGGAAAAGGCCGGTGGCAAGGTCACGCTCCTGGCACCTGTGGCGGCGGCTGCTGAATAACCCGCCCGGGCGCGGAGGCGACCAAATAGGCATTGTGAGCCGCCCAAAGGTCGCTTACATCAGCTTCCAGTTTTCCCGCGCCGCCGAACCGGAAAACGGTCCGGCGGCGCTTGGCTTGAAAGAGACCTGACATGGCATCTGCTGCCGAACAAATGGCCGCGAACCTCAGCTGGGGCATGCTTGGCAAGGCAACCGACCTGCGCCAGCGCATCTTCTTCACGATCGGCCTGCTGATCGTCTACCGGCTCGGGACCTACATCCCCGTTCCCGGCATCGACGCCGAGGCGCTGCGGCAGTTCATGGACAAGGCGGGCCAGGGCATCGGCGGCATGTTGAACATGTTCACCGGGGGCGCCATCAAGCGGATGGGGATCTTTGCCCTGGGGATCATGCCCTACATCAGCGCCTCGATCATCGTGCAGCTTCTGTCCACCATGTACGGACCCTGGCAGCAGCTGAAGAAGGAAGGCGAGCAGGGCCGCAAGAAGCTGAACCAGTACACCCGCTATGGCACCGTGGCGCTGGCGATCCTTCAGGGCTACGGCATCGCCATGTCGATCCAGAGCGGGGGCCTTGCGCACAATCCGGGCCTGTTCTTCGTCGCCTCCTGCGTCATCACGCTGGTCGGCGGCACCATGTTCCTGATGTGGCTGGGCGAGCAGATCACCGCGCGCGGCATCGGCAACGGCATCTCTCTCATCATCTTCGTCGGCATCGTTGCCGAAATTCCGGCCGCCATCGCGCAGTTCTTTGCACAGGGCCGGTCGGGCGCGCTGTCGACCCCGGTGATCCTGGGGATCCTGGTGATGGTCGTCGTGGTCATCACCTTTGTCGTGTTCATGGAGCGCGCGCTGCGCAAGATCGCGATCCTCTATCCGCGTCGCCAGGTGGGGATGAAGGTCTATGAGGGCGGCTCGTCCCACCTGCCGATCAAGGTCAACCCGGCGGGCGTGATCCCGGCGATCTTCGCCTCGTCGATCCTCTTGCTGCCGACGACGATCAGCACCTTCTCGGGCTCGAGCACCAACCCGGTCCTGTCCTGGCTAGCCGCGAACCTTGGCTATGGCCAGCCGCTCCACCTGGTCTTCCTCGCCGGGATGATCGTGTTCTTCGCCTATTTCTACACCCTGAACGTGTCGTTCAAGGTCGATGAGGTGGCCGAGAACCTGAAGAACCAGAATGCCTCGATCCCCGGCATCCGACCGGGCAAGAAGACCGAGGAATACCTGGAATATGTGGTCAACCGCGTCCTTGTGCTGGGTTCGGCCTATCTGGCGGCTGTCTGTCTGCTGCCCGAAATCCTGATCAGCCGTGTCGGTATTCCGTTCTACTTCGGGGGTACTTCGGTCCTGATCGTCGTGTCGGTGACGATGGACACGATACAGCAGGTCCAGTCGCACCTTCTGGCGCACCAGTACGAAGCCCTGATCGAGAAGTCGCAGCTGCGCGGCCGCAAGAAGCCGGGTGCCAAGACCGCGCCCAAGGCCCCTGCGCGGCGCTGACCCATGGCGAACATCATTCTTCTGGGTCCGCCGGGGGCGGGGAAAGGCACTCAGGCCAAGCGGCTGGAAGAGACGCGCGGCATGGTGCAGCTGTCGACCGGCGACATGCTGAAAGAGGCGATCGCCCAGGGCACGGACCTTGGTCGCCGTGTCGAAGGCATCATGGCCCGGGGCGAACTGGTGACGGACGAGATCGTCATCGGCCTGATCGAGCACAAGATGACGGAAGGCGCGCGGGGCGGCTTCATCTTCGACGGCTTCCCGCGCACGCTGAAGCAGGCGGATGCCCTTGCCGAGCTGATGGCCCGGACCGGGTCCAGGCTGGATCGCGTGATCGAGATGCAGGTGGATGACGCGGCGCTGGTCGACCGGATCACCGGGCGGTTCACCTGTGGCAACTGCGGTGCCGTCTATCACGACAGGACCCATCCGACCAGGGTGCCGGGCATCTGTGATGCCTGCGGCAGCACGGATCTGAGGCGGCGGGCCGACGACAATGCCGAGACGCTGAAGACTCGGCTGATGGAATACTACAAGAAGACCTCGCCGCTGATCGGCTATTACTATGCCAAGGGGTTGTTGACGTCGGTCGACGGCCTGGCCGATGTGGATACGGTGTCCTCTGCAATCGCTTCTGTCCTGGACTGACCGACCGCCGTTGCAGAGCGACCGACCGGCTGGACCACGGATCACTGGTTGACACCGGGAGCGTCCTCTCGGGACCGAAAGGCCAGGAATCACCACCCTTGTCCACGAAGACCGCGCCGGACAGCGGCCTGGTTTGCTGGTTTCCCCGGCACTGGCAGTCGGCCCTAGCGCGACCCTTGGGCTGTGCCTGTCGGTCACCGGGCCGATCCCCTTGACGCCACCCGGAAAACCCCATATGGCACGGCGTCCCGCGGCAGAATCGCCTTGCGGGCCTTCCTTATTGGAAGTTCGTATCGCCGGGTTAACACCCCGCGCGGTGTTGTGAAAAAAGGTTCTGGCACTACGGAACCGCAACGAAGAAGGACGACACGTTTGGCACGTATTGCTGGCGTCAACATTCCGACCGCGAAACGGGTTCCGATCGCGCTCACCTACATCACCGGGATCGGCCCCCATACGGCCAACACCATCTGCGAAGCGCTGAAGATCGACCCCGCGCGCCGGGTGAACCAGCTGACCGACAGCGAAGTGCTGGCGATCCGCGAATACATCGATGCCAACCTGACTGTCGAGGGCGACCTGCGCCGCGAAGTCACGATGAACATCAAGCGTCTGATGGACCTGGGCTGCTATCGGGGCCTGCGTCACCGCAAGGGCCTGCCGGTCCGCGGTCAGCGCACCCATACCAACGCCCGCACCCGCAAAGGCCCCGCAAAGGCCATTGCCGGCAAGAAGAAATAAGGGGGCCGGATAGATGGCACGCGATACCAAGACCGTCCGCACCAAGAAGAAAGAACGCAAGAACATTGCTGCCGGCGTGGCGCATGTGAACTCGTCGTTCAACAACACCAAGATCCTGATCTCGGACGTGCAGGGCAACGCGATCTCGTGGTCGTCCTCGGGCACCATGGGCTTCAAGGGCTCGCGCAAGTCGACGCCCTACGCCGCCCAGATGGCCGCCGAAGACGCTGGCCGCAAGGCGCAGGAACATGGCGTCCGCACGCTTGAGGTCGAAGTGCAGGGCCCGGGTTCGGGCCGTGAATCGGCGCTGCGCGCCCTGGCGGCCGTCGGCTTCCAGATCACCTCGATCCGCGACGTGACCCCGCTGGCGCACAACGGTTGCCGCCCGCCGAAGCGCCGCCGCGTTTAAGGCATTGATTTCTGCCGGGCCGTGAGGGTCATCCCTCGCGGCCCGGTTTTCGTCGTTTACGATCCTCGGGCGTCCGCCAGCTTTCGGACATCGGCAGCGGACAAGAATAGGGGCTTCAGAATGATCCACAAGAACTGGCAGGAACTCATCAAGCCGACGCAACTGGTCGTCAAGCCGGGGGCAGATGCGTCGCGCGTTGCGACCGTGATCGCCGAGCCGCTGGAGCGGGGCTTCGGCCTGACGCTGGGCAACGCGCTGCGCCGTGTGCTGATGTCTTCGCTGCAGGGGGCGGCCATCACCTCGGTCCAGATCGACAACGTGCTGCACGAGTTCTCGTCCGTGGCCGGTGTCCGCGAGGACGTGACCGACATCGTGCTGAACCTCAAGGGCGTGTCGATCAAGATGGATGTCGACGGTCCGAAGCGGCTGTCGATCTCGGCCAAGGGGCCGGGCGTTGTCACGGCTGGCGACATTTCGGAATCGAACGGCATCGAGGTCCTGAACAAGGACCATGTGATCTGCCACCTCGACGACGGCGCGGATGTGTTCATGGAGCTGACCGTGAACACCGGCAAGGGCTATGTCTCGGCCGACAAGAACCGGCCCGAGGACGCGCCCATCGGTCTGATCCCGATCGATGCGATCTATTCGCCGGTCAAGAAGGTCAGCTACGAAGTCACACCTACCCGTGAAGGTCAGGTGCTGGACTATGACAAGCTGACGATGAAGGTGGAAACCGACGGCAGCCTGACGCCCGAAGACGCCGTGGCCTATGCCGCGCGCATCCTGCAGGACCAGCTGTCGATCTTCGTCAACTTCGAGGAACCCGAATCGGCCAAGGTCGGCGAGATCGACTCTGGCCTGGAGTTCAACCCGCTGCTGCTGAAGAAGGTGGACGAGCTGGAGCTTTCGGTCCGTTCGGCCAACTGCCTGAAGAACGACAACATCGTCTACATCGGCGACCTGATCCAGAAGACCGAGGCCGAGATGCTGCGCACCCCGAACTTCGGCCGCAAGTCGCTGAACGAGATCAAGGAAGTGCTGTCCGGCATGGGCCTGCATCTTGGGATGGACGTCGAAAGCTGGCCGCCGGAGAACATCGAGGATCTGGCGAAGCGGTTCGAGGATCAGTTCTGACAATCGCAGGGTGGGCAGTGTTGCCCACCCTGCCAAATGCCCGCACTTGCGGGGAACGACTGGCGCAAGCCCAAGGTGAGCGGGTCCATTCGTAGGTCCTGCCGGACAAAGCAAAACACGCGGATAGGAGATTCCAATGCGTCACGCCCGCGGCTACCGCCGCCTGAACCGTACCCACGAACACCGCAAGGCGCTGTTCGCCAACATGGCCGGCTCTCTGATCGAGCACGAGCAGATCAAGACCACCCTGCCCAAGGCCAAGGAACTGCGCCCCGTGATCGAAAAGCTGATCACGTTGGCCAAGCGCGGCGATCTGCACGCCCGCCGTCAGGCCGCGGCCCAGCTGAAGCAGGACCAGCATGTCGAGCGTCTGTTCGCCATCCTCGGCCCCCGCTACAAGGACCGTCAGGGCGGCTATGTCCGCGTTGTGAAGGCGGGCTTCCGCTTTGGCGACATGGCGCCGATGGCGATCATCGAATTCGTCGATCGCGATACTTCGGCAAAGGGCGCGGGCGACCGGGCGCGTACCGAAGCCGCCGAAGCCTGAGAGCAGACCGCCGGACCAGGCTTTTCGAAGGCCCGCCATAGTTTGGCGGGCCTTCGGCATTCTTCGGCCGGGCATGCCTGCAACCAGCCCAAATGACGCCGTCTTGTGCCAGCAAGGTACTGGCGTGCTTAAAACTTTACACTTAAGGTTGAGAGTAGCCTTGCAGGGATCCAGGGGCTGATGTCGCAGAGCAAGAAATTGACTGAACTTTATGAAGAGTTGCATGATCTGGCGCCGGAGGGCTATGCCGTCGGCCTTCACATCCGGTTTGCCAGCCCGCTGATCTATCACAGCCGCTATCCCGCCGACTGGGTCGAGTACTACAATTCGCATTCCTATTATTTGCGCGATCCGGTGATCTTCTGGGGAATAGGCACTGCGGGAACGCGCCGGTGGAGCGAAATTCCGCTGCCCGATCCATTCGAGCTTCTGAAGAAAGCCGCAAGCTACGGCATGAAATACGGGGCAGTTTCGTCCTATGGCCCGATTACCTCGCGCTCGATGGCGGGGATCACACGGTCGGACCGCGAATTCACCGATGCAGAGTTGGAGCGTCTGGCCGATATAACTGCGCGCCTGCATATCGCCGCCAAGCCGCCCTCCGAACTGACCAGGGCGCAAATCGAGGCGCTGCAATGTCTTGCGAATGGGGACCGTCACACAGCTGCTGCAGCAAAGCTCGGGATTTCCGAAAGTGCCTTCAAGGCAAGACTGAATTCGGCGCGAATCAGGCTTGAGGCACGGACGACAGCCGAAGCCTTGAAGAAGGCGCGGGAATACCGACTGCTGTAGGCTTGTGATGTTTCCCTCTGACTGTACGACCAAAAGCAGAAGGAGACGGAAATGGAAGTGACCACGCTATCCTACGACAACCTGCACAATCACGGCGAGCTGTTCGCCAACATGTTCAGGGCGCGCCACCGGGCGTTCATCCAGCACAACAAGTGGGACCTGCCGCAGTCGAACGGGATGGAGTTCGACCAATACGACACGCCCGCAAGCCGCTGGGTCGCGGTGCACGAAAACGGTGAGGTTCTGGCGGGTATCCGGCTGACGCCGACGACCCACAAATGCGGGATCTACAGCTACATGATCCGCGACGCGCAGCGCGGGCTTCTGGAATCGATCCCGTCGAACCTGCTGAATTTCCCCGCCCCGGTTTCGGAAACGATCTGGGAAAGCAGCCGCGTCTTCGTCTCGGAATCCGTCCCCGCCGCAATGCGTCTTCGGGTCCAGCTGCAGCTTCGCCAGGAAATGGTGAATGCAGCCCGGGAATTGGGTGCGACCTCGGTTCTGGGCCTTATCCCCGAAGCGTCCCGCCGCATTGGCCGTCGCGTCGGTCTGGAATGCGAACCCGTGGGGCCATTGCTGAACTTCGACGGACTGGACTGCGTCTGCGTGACGATCAGCATGGCGCCGAAAATGCATTGATGGCCTTTATTCGGCATGGGCCGATTTCGCAACGATGGACTGGAATCATGGGGCCGACACGCTATAGTGGTGCGGCCTCTGATGACGTGTTGAGTGGGAATGAGTAACAGGACAAGTATCGATGTCGAGTTGAAGAATATTGCCCGGATGGCAAGCGCAGGCTACTTCATCGGTCTGCACATCCGTTTTACTTCACCCCTGATGACGTTTCAGACCTACGACCAGCGGTGGATCGATCATTATACCGAAAACGGATATGTGCTGCGGGACCCGATGACCGCGTGGGGGTTCTCGCGGACGGGCTGGATCAGATGGAGCGATCCGGCCTTGCTTGATCCCTTTGGTCTTTTCAAGGAAGCCGCTCGATATGGGCTGAACTTTGGCGCTACTGTCGCCTTTGGCCCGATCAAGTCGCGCACCATTGCAAGTTTCGCCCGGGAGGACCGGGAGTTTCGGGACGAAGAGATCGTGAAGCTTGAACGGGCGGTGATACGCCTGCACGAGCTGAGTGAGCCGCCCGAAGCCTTGACCGAGGCCCAGATCGAGGCCTTGAGATGTATTGCAGGGGGCGACCGGTTTGCTGCGGCGGCAGAAAGGCTGGGAATCTCGGAAAGCGCGTTGAAAGCCCGGATCAGTTCGGCCCGCGACCGGTTGATGGCGCGGACGACTGCCGAAGCGATCCAGCGCGCCAAGGACAACCGTCTGATCTGACGGGCGTCTCCTGCAAGGTTACGACTGACCCCCAACCCTGCAGGAGGATCCTATGCAGACCACGACGCTTTCCTTTGCCAACATGCACAACCATGGCGAGCTTTTCGCCAACATGCTGCGCGCCCGGCGCGAGCTGTTCATCGTCCACAACAAGTGGAACCTGCCCGAGGCGATGGGCATGGAATACGACCAGTACGACACTCCGGCGAGCCGCTGGGTGGTGGTCCACGATGAGACCGGCAAGGTGCTGGCCGGCAACCGGCTGACACCCACGACGCATGGCTGCGGCATCTACAGTTACATGATCCGCGACGCGCAGCGCGGTCTGCTGGAGACGATCCCGGCCAATCTGCTGTATGATACCGCGCCGGTCGAGGCGCATATCTGGGAAAGCTCGCGTCTCTTCGTGGCGCATGACACGCCCGCCGCGATCCGGCGTCGGGTCCATGCCCAGCTGATCGCGCAACTGGGGGAAACCGTGCGCAGCCTGGGCGCGACACATTGCCTCACGCTGCTGGCGGCGACCTGGCCGCGCTGGGCCGACCGGGTAGGCGTGAAGATGCGGGCGATGGGGCCGGTCATGGTGATCGACGGGATCGAGAACCAGGTGGTCGAGATGGACTTCACTGGTACCGTGCACTGATAGTCCAGGGAGAGGCAACCGGGGTCTCCCAGTTGCCTCTCCCGGTCGTCGGCGACACAGTGCACGCGATTGTGGCCAACCCGAGTCGTTCCATGCTGCGTCTTGTTCTTGTGGCTTTCGTCTCGACCGCCCTGCCGGTCAAGGCGGAAACCTCTGTTCCCGAAAGCGCGCAACAGATTTCCCTGTCCTTCGCGCCAGTGGTCGCAGAGGCCGCCCCGGCGGTGGTCAACATCTATGCCCGCAGCGAAGTGCGCGACCGTCGGAACCCGTTTCAGGGCGATCCCTTCTTCGACCAGTTCTTCGGGACGAACGGGCCGCCACGGGTGCAGAATTCGCTGGGCTCGGGGGTCATCACCTCGGCAGAGGGGATAGTCGTCTCGAATTACCATGTGGTCGAGAATGCGACCGACATCCGCGTGGTCCTCGCCGACAGGCGCGAATATTCCGCCCGGGTCCTGCTGGCCGACAGGCAGAGCGATCTGGCCGTGCTGAAGGTCGATGCCGACGCGCCCCTGCCGGCGCTGGCGCTGGCCGACAGCGACGCCTTGCAGGTGGGCGATCTGGTGCTGGCGATCGGCAACCCGTTCGGGGTGGGGCAGACGGTCAGCTCGGGCATCGTCTCGGGCCTGGCGCGCTCGGCTTTGCAGGTGGGGGACGGGTCGGGCTATTTCGTGCAGACCGATGCGCCGATCAATCCGGGCAACTCGGGCGGGGCGCTGGTGGACATGGCCGGAAGGCTGGTGGGGATCAACACCGCGATCCTGACCAAGGATGGCGGGTCGAACGGCATCGGCTTTGCGATCCCCTCGAACCTGGTCGCGGCCTTCATCGCCCAGGCAAAGGCGGGCGAGACCCGGTTCCAGCGGCCCTGGGCCGGGATGACCGGGCAGGAGGTCGATGGCACGCTGGCCGAGGCTCTGGGGCTGGACCGGCCGCTGGGGGTGATGATTACCGCGCTGCATCCGCAAAGCCCGCTGGCGGCCGCCGGGCTGGCGGAGGGGGACGTGATCCTGTCGTTGGGCGGGGCGCCGGTGAACACGCCGCAGGAACTTCTGTATCGTCTGACCGTGCTGGGCAACGGGCCGCAGGCGGTCAGCTACCTCAAGGAGGGGGCGACGGGCGAGGCGCAGGTGACGCTCGGCCCCGCCCCGGACGAACCGGACCGGGCGGAACTGACGGTGCGGGACGATGTGATCCTGCGCGGGGCGACGCTGGTGCGGATCAACCCCGCGGTGATCGCTGACCTGCATCTGCCGCTGGACGCCCGCGGCGTGGCCGTGACCGAGGCCACGGATTTCGCGCGTGAGGTGGGGTTGCAGGCGGGCGACGTGCTGGTGGCGATCAACGGTGAGCCGCTGGAGACGCCCCAGGACGCGCTGGTGGCGGCCTCGCAGCCCTCGCGGCGCTGGCAGATCGACCTGATCCGGGCAGGCGAGCCGCTGCGGCTGCGCTTCCGGCTTTAGTCCGGCCGGGCAGCCGGATAAGATGGGTCATGGCCGATCTGTTCGACATGCCCCAGTCCCCTGACACCGGTCCCCGCCCGCTGGCCGACCGGCTGCGACCGAAGGCGCTGTCCGAGGTCATCGGGCAGGACAAGGTCCTGTCGCGCGACGGCCCGCTTGGGGCGATGCTGGCGGCGGGGTCCCTGTCGTCGCTGATCCTCTGGGGGCCGCCCGGGGTGGGCAAGACCACCATCGCGCGACTGCTGGCGGATGAGACCGCGCTTCATTTCGTGCAGATCAGCGCGATCTTCACCGGGGTGCCGGAGCTGCGGAAGGTGTTCGAGGCGGCAAAGCTGCGGCGGCAGAACGGCAAGGGGACGCTGCTGTTCGTGGACGAGATCCACCGCTTCAACAAGGCACAGCAGGACGGGTTTCTGCCGCATATGGAGGATGGCACCATCCTTCTTGTCGGCGCGACGACCGAGAATCCAAGTTTCGAGCTGAACGCCGCGCTGTTGTCTCGCAGTCAAGTCATTGTACTGGAGCGACTTTCCTTGGCCGATCTGGAAAGGTTGGCGCAACGGGCCGAGAAGGAGTTGGGCCGGGCCCTGCCCTTGCAGGGCGAGGCGCGCGAGGCGCTGCTGGAGATGGCTGATGGGGATGGGCGGGCTTTGCTGAACCTCATCGAGCAGGTGGCGGCCTGGAAGGTGGATCAGAACCTTACCCGCGACATGCTTTCCCAAAGGTTGATGCGGCGGGCAGCGAAATACGACAAGGCGGGGGAGGAACATTACAACCTGATCAGCGCCTTGCACAAATCGGTGCGGGGATCGGACCCGGATGCCGCGCTTTACTGGTTCGCGCGGATGCTGGAGGGCGGTGAGGACCCCCGGTTTCTGGCGCGGCGGATCACCCGGATGGCGGTCGAGGACATCGGCCTGGCCGACCCGCAGGCCGAGGCGGTCTGCCTTGACGGCTGGCAGACCTATGAGCGGCTGGGCTCGCCGGAAGGTGAGCTCGCCCTCGCGCAAGCCGTTGTTTATCTTGCACTCGCCCCGAAATCGAACGCGGTCTACACGGCCTACAAGGCGGCGCGGGCAGCAGCGCGAGAGACGGGCAGCCTGATGCCGCCGAAGCATATCCTGAACGCGCCGACCCGGATGATGAAGGACCAGGGCTATGGGGCGGGCTATGCCTATGACCATGATGCCGAGGATGGGTTCTCCGGGCAGAACTATTTCCCGGACGGCATGAAGCGGCCGGTCTGGTATCTGCCGCCTGAACGGGGTTTCGAGCGCGAGCTGAAGAAGCGGGTGGAGTATTTCGCGAAGCTCCGGGCGAAACGGCAGGACGGGTAGCGCCGATTTCTTCGAAGAAATCGTCCCGGAGCCTGCAAAGGCTCCGGGACGGAATTTTCGAAAGTTCCGGTGCAATTCCTGCGAACATTGACATTCCGCCCGCACCGCCGCAAAGGGGGGCGCATGTTCCAGACCCTTCTTCAGGTCGCCCTTGGGGGCGCGATCGGTGCATCCCTGCGCTATCTTGCCAATGTCGGTGTGATGCGCTGGATCGGGCCGGGCTTTCCCTATGCCACGGTGATCGTCAATGTCGTCGGCTCGTTCGTCATGGGGGTCATCGTCGTGGTTCTGGCAAAGAAGGGCGGCACGGCCTATGCGCCCTTCCTGATGACCGGGGTCCTGGGCGGGTTCACCACCTTCTCGGCCTTTTCGCTGGACACGCTGACCCTGTGGGAGCGCGGCCAGCACGAGCTTGCGGTCGCCTATGTCGGGGTGTCTGTCATCCTGTCGCTGACGGCGATCGTTGCCGGGCTGAGCGTGGCGAGGGCTCTGACATGAGCGTCCAGATGCTGACAGTGACCGAGGACGAAGGCGAGCAGCGGCTGGACAAATGGCTGCGTCGCCGTTTTCCGCAGCTGAACCAGGTCGTGGTCGAGAAGCTGTGCCGCACGGGTCAGATCCGGGTGGATTCGGGGCGCGTGAAGGCCTCGGACCGGGTGATGCCGGGCCAGACCGTGCGGGTGCCGCCCCTGCCCGCTGCGGCCCCCCGGGCCGAGGCGCGGGTGCAGGGTGTGTCGGCGGCGGATGCGCGGATGATCCAGGGCGCGGTTCTGTGGAAGGACGAGCACATCATCGTCCTGAACAAGCCCGCGGGTCTGCCGTCGCAGGGGGGCTCGGGGCAGGGCGACCGGCATGTGGACGGGCTGAGCGAGGCGCTGAAGTTCGGCTACAAGGACAAGCCCAAGCTGGTGCATCGGCTGGACAAGGACACCTCGGGCGTGTTGATGCTGGCCCGCACCGACCGCGTGGCACGGGCCCTGAGCGAGGCGCTGCGGCACCGCAACGCGCGCAAGATCTACTGGGCGGTGGTGGCCGGCGTGCCGCATCCGCGCAAGGGGTCGATCAAGTTCGCGCTGGAGAAGGCTCCGGGCCGGGGCAGGGGCGGCGAGGGCGAGAAGATGCTCTGCGTCCACCCCGCCAAGATGGCGGATCACCCCGACGCCAAGCGCGCGCAGACCGATTATTTCACCCTGTGGTTCCTGGGCACCCGTCTGTCGTGGATGGCGCTGGAGCCGATCACCGGGCGCACCCACCAGCTGCGCGCGCATATGGCCGAGATCGGGCATCCGATCATCGGCGACGGCAAGTATGGCGGGTCCGAGGCCGAGAACCTGGGCGATGGCTGGGGCGCGGGGGCGGGCGGGGACCTGTCGAAGAAGCTGCACCTTCATGCCCGCAGCCTGACGATCGAGCATCCGATCACCAAGGTCCTGCTGACCTTCACCGCGCCCCTGCCCGAGCACATGGCGCGGACCTGGAGGCTTCTGGACTGGAAAGAGGATGACGTGCCCGCCGATCCGTTCGAGGCGATCAGATGAGCGTCTGGGCGGCCCGGCGGTTCTGGACCACGGCCAGCGCCGTTGCGACGGAAGGCGGGTTCACCGTGCAGCTGGACGCGCGCCCGGTGCGGACGCCGTTGAAGGCGCCGCTGGTGCTGCCGACGCTGGCCCTGGCCGAAGCCGTGGCGGCGGAATGGCAGGCGCAGCTGGGCAAGGTCGACCCCGAGACGATGCCCTTCACGCGGACCGCGAACTCGGCCATCGACAAGGTCGCGCCGCAGATGGACGAGGTCGCGGCGATGCTGGCGGCCTATGGTGGCTCGGACCTGCTGTGCTACCGGGCCGAGGGGCCGCAGGAGCTGGTGGCGCGGCAATCCGAGGCCTGGGACCCGATCCTCGACTGGGCGGCCGGGGTGCTGGACGCGCCGCTGCGGGTGACGGTCGGAGTGATGCATGTCGAGCAACCGGCGGCCAGCCTGGCGACGCTGCATGAACTGGTCGGTCGGATGACGCCGTTCCAGCTTGCGGCCTTTCACGACCTGGTGGCGATGTCGGGCTCGCTGGTTCTTGCGCTGGCCCTGGTGCGCGGGCGGATCACCGTGGACGACGCCTGGCGGCTGTCGCGGATCGACGAGGATTGGCAGATTTCGCAATGGGGCGAGGACGAGGAGGCGGCCGATGTCACGCTTCGCAAGCAGGCCGCCTTCCGGCACGCGGACCGATTCTATGGATTGTGCGGGTAACAACTTTGACCAAAACCTGTGCAGACCGGGTTTATCAGGCTGTTCGACTGTTCTAACCCGCAGAAAATGGGCATTTTTCCCGATTGCGGCAGAGCCCGCTTGACCAACAAAAGCGCTTTCGCCGAAACTGCGGGGCAGTAGTCGCGGCGACGCGCCTGCAAATCACCGGCGCGACAGGATCGCGCTGCACAAGAACGTGACCGTCCAAAAGGGTCACCCACTCAGGAAGAGGTAAGAATGGAAAAATCCGTATTCTTCGGCACGCTCGCGGCCACCGCGCTCGTCTCGGGTCTGGCGGCTGCCGGAACGCTGGACGACGTCAAGGCGCGGGGCGAGCTGATCTGCGGGTCGAACACCGGCCTGACCGGTTTCGGCGCCCCGGATGCGAACGGGAACTGGAGCGGGTTCGACGTCGATCTGTGCCGCGCCGTCGCTGCCGCCGTGCTGGGCGACGCCAACAAGGTCAAGTTCGTCCCGACCACGGGCGAAACCCGCTTTACCGCGCTGCAGTCGGGCGAGGTTGACCTTCTGGTCCGCAACTCGACCTGGACCGCGTCGCGCGACAGCGAACTGGCGCTGGATTTCGTCGCGGTGAACTACTACGACGGCCAGGGCTTCATGGTGAAGAAGGACCTGGGCGTGTCTTCGGCCAAGGAGCTTGATGGTGCTACCGTCTGCATCCAGACCGGCACCACGACCGAGCTGAACCTTGCCGACTTCTTCAAGGAAAACAACATCAGCTACCAGCCGGTGAACGTGGCTGACGACTCCGAGGCGCAGCGGCAGTATATCGCCGGGGCCTGCGACGCCTTCACCACCGACGCCTCGGGCCTGGCCGCGACCCGCGCGACCCTGCCGGATGCCGAAAACCACATCATCCTGCCGGAAATCATCTCGAAAGAGCCGCTGGGCCCTGTCGTCCGTCATGGCGACAACAACTGGGGCGACGTGGTCCGCTGGACCTACTATGCGCTGGTGATCGCCGAGGAGAAGGGCATCACCCAGGCCAATATCGAGGAAGTCCTGGCGTCGACCAATGACGAAGAGGTGAAGCGTCTGCTCGGCGCCTCGGGCGACATGGCTGCGAAGTTCGGTCTGGACAATGCGGCCTTCAAGAACGCCATTGCCGCCGTCGGCAACTATGGCGAGATCTTCGCGCGCAACATCGGCGAGGGCACCTCGATCAACCTGGCGCGCGGCCTGAACGCGCTCTGGACGCAAGGCGGCCTGCAGTACGCACCGCCGTTCCGTTGATCCGGACCTGGTCGGGGGCGCCTGTCGGCGCCCCCGGTTTCGCCTTTCAGGACAGATTGCCCGGCCCGGGGTGTGACCGCCCACCACCGAAACATCGGGGACGCCTGGCAGCAATATCAGGGGGAAGCCATGGCAATGGCCGCTGAAGCGCCGAAAGATTCCTTTCGGCTGTCCATGCTTATCTTCGACACGCGGTATCGCTCTTACACCATTCAGGCGGTGGTGTTGGGGTTGTTCGTGCTGGCGATCATCTGGCTGGGTTACAACGTCGACCGCAACCTGGACGCACGCGGGAAAGAGCTGTCCTTTGCTTTCCTGTGGCAGCGCGCGGGTTACGACATCCCGCAGACGCTGATCCCGTACACCAACGACAACGTCCATTTCCGCGCGCTTCTGGTCGGGTTGACCAACACTCTGGCCGTCGCGATCTGCGGCTGCATCCTGGCGACGATCCTCGGCGTCTTCATCGGCGTGCTGCGCCTGTCGAAGAACTGGCTCGTCAGCCGGCTGATGACCGTCTATGTCGAGGTCTTCCGCAATGTGCCGCTCCTGCTCTGGGTGCTGCTGTCCTATGTCATCCTGACCGAGACGATGCCGCAGCCGCGCGACTTCCGCGTCACCGACGAGATGCTGGCGGCAGGAGAAGCTCCGGCCGCGTCGATGACGCTTTTCGACACCGTGGCGATCACCAACCGGGGCACCAACGTGCCCGCGCCGCTGCTGGAGCGGGGATTGGGGACGATCGACCTGGGCTTCATGTCGGTGAACCTGACCTTCCTGGCGATCGTGCTGGTCATCGCCGGGTCGGTCCTTGCCCATCGCTTCATCCGGGCGCAGGCGACCGCGATTCAAGAGGCGACCGGCGTCCGCCCGGTGACGTGGTGGAAATCGCTGCTGGTGCTGTTCGCGCCGATCATCGCTCTGCTGGCCGCGCTTGGCCTGCATTGGGAGGTTCCCGAGCTGAAAGGCTTCAACTTCCAGGGCGGGATTCTGGTGGCCCATGCCTTCACCGCGCTGCTCTTGGCCCTGTCGCTGTATACTGCGGCCTTTATCGCCGAGATCGTGCGCGGCGGCATTCAGGCGATCAACCGGGGTCAGTCCGAGGCGGCCTTTGCGCTGGGCCTGCGGCCGAGCCGCACGATGAGCCTGGTGATCCTGCCGCAGGCGCTGCGCGTCATCATCCCGCCCCTGATCAGCCAGTTCCTGAACCTGACCAAGAACACCTCGCTGGGGGTGGCGATCAGCTACAGCGACCTCAGCGGAACGCTGGGCGGCATCACCCGCAACCAGACCGGCCGCGAGATCGAATGCGTCTTCCTGATGATGGCGATCTACCTGTCGATCAGCCTGACGATCTCGATGGTGATGAACTGGTACAACCGTTCCGTCCAGCTGAAGGCGCGTTAAGATGGCACAAGGTTTTACCCGTACCGAAATGCTGCCCGCCATGCCGCCGCCGGTGTCGGAAAGCGGGACGTTGAAATGGCTGCGCGAGAATCTGTTCTCGGGCTGGCTGAATTCGACGCTGACAGCTGCGGCCACCCTCTTCATCGCCTTCGTCGCCTGGAACAGCTTTCCTTGGTTCTGGCATTCGGTCTGGAATGCGGGATCGCTGAACGAATGCCGCCAGATCGTGACGGCTTCGGCGGGCGAGGGGGCAACGGGCGCTTGCTGGGCCTTCCTGCGGCCCTGGTGGGGCGCCTTCATCTTCGGACACCAGTATCCTGTGGACGAACGCTGGCGCCCGGTTCTGGCCTTCGGCCTGCTGTTCGCAGCACTGGCCCCGGTGCTGTTCGCCGGGCAGAAGCGCAACCTGACGATCATCCTTGCCGTGGTCGCGGCTTTCCTTGTGCTGACGCTGTATCTTGCCTCGGCGCCGAGCCTGGCCTTTGCGCTGGCGATCCTGGGCGTGCTGGCGCTGCTTGCGCTGGCGCAGGTTCAGCCGGGCAAGCTCTTGTGGTTCACGCTCGCCTTTCCGGCGCTGTGCTTCTGGCTTCTCTGGGGCGGGTCGATCTGGACGCCCATCGTCGCCGTGGCGGGGTTCGGCGTGCTGTACCTGGTCTTCCGCCTGGCCTCGCCTGTCATCGGGCTTGCCCCGGCGGCGGGGGCGGGCTTTGTGGCGGCGGTGCTTTGGTGGATGTTCGTGGATGCGCCGGTCGCGGACGCCCTGCAATCGGCGATCCCGATCCAGTTGCTCTGGATCGCCTCGGACAAGTTCGGCGGGTTCCTGCTGTCGATCGTGATCGGGGTCACGGGCATCACCTTCTCGCTGCCGCTGGGCATCCTGCTGGCGCTGGGCCGTCAATCGGACATGCCCATCGTCAAGATGCTGTGCGTCATCTTCATCGAGACGATCCGCGGCGTGCCGCTGATCACGCTCTTGTTCGTCGCGGCCTTCGTGCTGGGCTTCTTCCTGCCTCCGCAGGCCAATTTCGACCTTCTGCTGCGGGTGCTGATCCTGGTCACGTTCTTTGCCGCCGCCTATCTGGCCGAGGTCCTGCGCGGCGCGCTGGCGGCGCTGCCGCGCGGGCAGTATGAGGCGGCGGATGCGCTGGGGCTGGACTACTGGCGGGCGCAGCGGCTTGTCATCCTGCCGCAGGCGCTGAAGATCTCGATCCCGGGCATCGTGTCGACCTTCATCGGGCTGTTCAAGGACACCACGCTGGTCGTCATCGTGGCGCTTTACGAACCCCTGAAGGGCATCACCCACCTGGTCAGGCAGGACATCAACTGGAAGGGCATCTACTGGGAGCCCTACATCTTCGTCGGCGCCATCTTCTTCATCTTCTGCTTCAGCATGTCGCGGTATTCGAAATACCTGGAAGACAAGCTGAAGACCGATCATCGCTAAGGGCACATCATGGCAGAAGCAGCTAAAATGCAGGTCTCGGACGAAGTCGCGATCCAGATCACCGGGATGAACAAGTGGTACGGGCAGTTCCACGTGTTGCGCGACATCAACATGACGGTCCAGCGCGGCGAAAGGATCGTGATCTGCGGGCCGTCGGGATCGGGGAAATCGACGCTGATCCGCTGCATCAACCGGCTGGAAGAGCACCAGCAGGGCCAGATCATCGTCGACGGGACCGAGCTGACCAACGACCTTAAGAACATCGACAAGGTCCGGTCCGAGGTGGGCATGGTGTTCCAGCACTTCAACCTCTTCCCGCATCTGACCATCCTGGAGAACTGCACTCTGGCGCCGATCTGGGTCCGCAAGGTTCCGAAGAAAGAGGCGGAGGAGACGGCGATGCACTTCCTGACCAAGGTCAAGATCCCCGAACAGGCGCACAAGTATCCCGGCCAGCTCTCGGGCGGTCAGCAGCAGCGCGTGGCCATCGCGCGGTCCTTGTGCATGAAGCCGCGGATCATGCTCTTCGACGAACCGACCTCGGCCCTGGACCCCGAGATGATCAAGGAGGTCCTCGACACGATGATCCAGCTGGCCGAGGAGGGGATGACCATGCTGTGTGTCACGCACGAGATGGGCTTTGCCCAGGCGGTGGCGAACCGGGTGATCTTCATGGACCAGGGCCAGATCGTCGAACAGAACGAACCGAAGGAGTTCTTCAACAACCCGAAGAGCGACCGGACCAAGCTGTTCCTGAGCCAGATCCTGGGGCACTAGGCTCCGGCGTCATGGCTCGCCGCGGGCGGCGCCAGACGACTGCGGCGAGGATGACCGCCGCAGCTGCACCTTTTGCGCGGCGGGCAGCCAGGGACAGGTCGCTCATCGCTCCCGTCGGTTCGCGCGTCTGACTGACGCAAGCGATGGTTCTGCAACGGAATTGACGGGTCCCTACCTTCAGACGGCAAAGCGATGTGTCTGGACAGGTAGGGGAAGATGGCGGACCCGGAGCGATTCGAACGCCCGACCCTCAGATTCGTAGTCTGATGCTCTATCCAGCTGAGCTACGGGTCCGCAATGTCGGGCGATTTAGCCTTGCCTTGCGGTCAATGCAAGGGCGAAATCACCGGGGACGTGTCGGTTGTGCCTTTCGGCAGGTGAATGGCGAATTCGGTGCCGTCCGTGTCGCTGCGGGCCAGTTCCAACCGCCCGCCGTGACCCCGCACAAGTTCGGCAGCGATGGCAAGGCCAAGGCCGGTGCCGCCCTTGCGGGTGCCGCCCTGGAAGGCCGAGAAAAGGTGTTCGCGCGCCTTTGGCGGCAGGCCAGGCCCGGTGTCGCCGATGCGGATCCACCATTCGGTTTCATCCTCGCCGGCGGAAATCTCGATCGTGCCGGGCTGCCCCGTCGCCTCGATCGCCTGGCGGGCGTTGCGCACAAGGTTCGACAGCACGCGGTAGAGCTGTTCGCCATCTGCCCGGATCATCATGCCGGGCGGCACGTCGATCAGGCAGGTGATGGCGGTGTCGGCGCCAAGCGCCTCGCCTTCGGCCACTTCGCCCACAAGCTGCGCCAGGTTGAGACGGCGCAGTTGCGGCGGAGGTTCCTCGGCCTTGCCGAAGGCGAGCGTCGCCTCGCACAGCGAAACCGCCCGGCTGATCGAATTGACCAGCTTCGGGGCCGAGCGCGCGACGACCGGGTCGGCGCTGCCTTCGATCCGGTCGGCAAAGAGTTGCGCCGTGGTCAGGATGTTGCGCAGGTCATGGCTGATCTTGGCGACAGCGGCGCCAAGCTGGGCGAGCCGCTCCTTCTGCCGCAGGGCGTTCGTTAGCTGGGTCTGCATGGATTGCAGCGCCTCTTCGGCCATCCGCAATTCTTCGACATTGGCTTCGGGCGCGATCACCCGGCGGGCATCCTCGGGCGCTTCGGCATAGGTCTGCATGTGGCGCACGACGCGGCGGATCGGCAGCACCAGAAGCCTCTGCACCGCCAGGAACAGAAGGAAGGCCGTCACTACCGAGATCAGCGCCGAGAGGATCAGGATGCGCAGGCCGTATTCGATCATCGCAGCGCGCAGCGGTCGGGTCTCCATCGTCACCTCGATCAGCGTGCCCGCGTCCTTGACCGGGTAGCCGATCACCCGGACGATCCGGTTCTCGGGGTCAAGCAAACAGGCAAAGGCGTCGCGGATCAGTTCCCAGGGACCCGCCATGCGCAGGTCGAAGGAGTCGTGGATTTCCCCGGGCACTGGCGAGGACAGCACCAGTTGGCGCACCTCGTCGCGGCGCAGGACGACGTTGAAGACCTCGGCGTTCTTCAGAAGCTCGGCCTCCAGTTCGGGCGAGACCATGTCATCGGCGGCCAGCTGGGTCAGGGCGGCGATCTGGGCCTGCTTGAGCCGGGTCAGCAGGAAATCGGCCCGATACCGCGCGATGGAGGGCACGAAGATCAGCACTTCGGCCAGCATCACGAAGATGACCGTAAGGATCAGAAAACGCCCTGAAAGCGTGTTCAGAAAGCGCTTGCGTCTTTCCGTCACCCGAACCTTCCTTGTGCCCCGCGTTACGGAAGCCAGCGCTGCACGAATCGCACCAGCCGCTTCAGGGCTGCACTCTCGAACAGCTTGGGCCCAAAATAGGCGCCCGCCGCGCGTTTGGAAACCTCTCCCAGAGTCGGATAGGGCGCGACCATGCCAGCCACGGCCGACAGCTTCAGCCGGGCCGAGATCGCCAGTGCCCAGAGGCCGATCAGCTCGCCCGCCTGCGGCCCGACGATAGAGGCGCCGACCGGGCGGCCCTTGACCACCATGACCTTGACCAGGCCCCTGGCTTTCGCCTCGGCCATGGCGCGGTCGTTGTGGGCAAACTCGGCCCGGACCACGGTCAGCGCGGCACCATGCTGCGCGCGGGCCTCGGCCTCGGTCAGGCCGACCTGGGCAAGTTCGGGGTCGGTGTATGTCGCGCGGGGGATGGCGCGGGGGTCGGCGCGCGCGGGCAGGCCCAGCACGGCCTGCCGGATCACGATGCCCGCGTGCCAGCCCGCGACATGGGTGAACTGGAGCCCCCCCGCCGCATCGCCCACGGCATAGACCCGCCGGTTCGAGGAGCGCAGCCTTGCGTCCACCGTGACGCCCTTTGCGGTATAGTCCACCCCGGCCGCCTCGAGGTTCATCCCCTCAAGTGCCACCTTGCGGCCGACCGCCATCAGCAGATGCGAGCCGGTGATCTGCTGCCCGTCGCCCAGTGTCACCTCGACCGCACCCGCCGCGCCTGACAGCCTTACCACGGGCTTGCCCTCGACAAGCCGGATGCCTTCCGCCGTCAGCGCCTCGATCACCACCTGCGACAGCTCCGGGTCCTCGCGCCCGAGGACCTTTGCGCCCTCGATCACCGTGACCTCGGACCCCAGCCGACGATGCGCCTGGGCCATTTCCAGGCCGATCGGCCCGCCGCCGATGACCATCAGATGCGACGGCCTCTCGCGCAGGTCGAAGATCGTCTCGTTGGTGAAGAAGGGCACGGAGTCCGCGCCCTGGATAGGAGGGACAAGGGGACGCGAGCCGGTGGCGATGACGAAGCGGCGGGCGCGGATGGTCCGGTCGCCCGCCTGAACCTCGCGCGGGCCGGTAAAGCGGGCGAAGGCGCGGATGACGGTGCAGCCGAGGCCCTCGAACCGTTCCTGGCTGTCGACGGGGGCGATCTGGGCTATCACGGCCTGGACGTGGTCCTTGACCGCGCCGAAGTCGACCTGCGGCTGAACCGGGGCGACCCCGCGAAAGCCGCGTCGCTGCGCCTCGGCGGCCTTGGCTGCAGCGATCAGCGCCTTCGACGGCACGCAGCCCGCATTCAGGCAGTCGCCGCCCATCTCTCCGGCTTCGATCAGCACGACCCGCGCGCCCATCTGCACCGCCCCGGCGGCAACCGACAGGCCGCCCGACCCGGCACCGATGATGCAGATGTCCGTGTCGATCCGTGGCATTCAGCGGTCTCCCTTGAAGGCGCGCACCAGCATGGGCAGCGCGGCAAGGGCGGCAAGCCCGAGAAGCGGCAAGAGGACGGGAGGGGTGAAGACGATCCCGAGGTCCGGTGCCTCGCCCCGGGCGAAGACCTCGCCCAGGCCAGAGCCGACCGAGGTGAAAACCAGGGCGCCGGGGATGATTCCGAGATAGGTCGAGACGGCAAACCGCGCAAGGCTGGTGCCGACGAAGGCCGGGATCAGGTTGGCGATGAAGAAGGGGACCAGCGGCACGAGGCGCATCAGGAACAGGACGGACCATTCGTTTTCGCGGAGTGCCGCCTGCAGCCGCGCCGCCTTGCCGCCCGCGCCATCCAGCCGCCGCGACAGCGCGTCGCCAAAGCCGGTGCGGGCGGCAAGAAAGACCAGGACCGCTCCGGTTCCGGCGCCGAGGACGTTGTAGAACACCCCGGGGAACAGCCCGAATAGAAAGCCTCCGGCCAGCGTCGCCACTGTCCCGCCGGGCAGGCTGAGCGCCACGATGGCGACATAGGCGGCCAGGAAGGCCAGAACGGACCACAGGTAATGGGCATCGCGGAAGGCCAGCAGCGTTTCGCGGTGGCGGGCGAGCGTTTCGAAGCTGAGGGCGTCGCGAAAGGCGATGGCGCCGATGACCGCAGCGGCCAGAATCACCAGTATCGGCAGGCGCCGGAGCCATGTCCGTGTCGGGGGAGGAGAGGATTCGGCGGGCGTCATCATGCATCCTTGCTAGGCCGCCGACCATGACGCAGGAGAGGGCCTGGCAACAGGGGTTTCACGCGGCCTTGATCCATCGGGGGCTCATCTTCGCCGAGGTGAAACATTTCCCGGCCCCCGCGGCAGAAATGTTGCAGGAAATCCTGCCCCATGACGTTGACTTGGGTCCCGACCACCCGTAAAGGACGGGCTTCAAGTTACGGGCCCTCGAATCCATTCGGGGTTCGGGTCCAGTCTGATGGAGAGCCGCGATGAAGCGCACCTTTCAACCGTCGAACCTGGTTCGCAAGCGCCGCCACGGCTTCCGTGCGCGCATGGCCACCAAGAACGGCCGTCTGGTCCTGGCTGCCCGCCGCGCCAAGGGCCGTCACAAGCTGACCGCCTGATCTAGCGCCCGCAAGGGCGTCGGTTTGCGAATGACACCGCCGGAGACCCAGGGCCAAGGCATCGTCGCCGAAGCGCCCGAAAGGCCTCCGGCGGTTTCGCTTTGCGTGATGGCCAGGCGGGCCGATTACCTGAAGGCCGCCTCTGCCCGGCGGCAGGGGACGAACGGGTTCCTCCTGCAAGCCCGCGACCGCGCGGACGGGGATCCGCAGGTGCGGGTGGGCTTTACCGCGTCGAAGAAGATCGGCAATGCGGTGCTGCGCAACCGGGCCAAGCGCCGGCTGCGGGCGCTGGCGCGCGAGGTGCTTGCCCCGGAGGCGCGGGCGGGGTGGGACTATGTGCTGGTCGCCCGGCCCGAGGCCACCGTCTCGCGTCCCTATGCCGAGCTCTGCGCCGATCTGAGGCAGGCGGTGGCGTCGGTCCACCGGGGCCGGACATGACGCCTCTGGCCCATCTCGTCGCGTTGCCGGTACGGGCTTATCGGCTTGTCCTGTCGCCCTGGGTCGGGCATGGCTGCCGGTTCCAGCCCACCTGTTCGGCCTATGCGCTTGAGGCGCTGGAGCGGCACGGGGCGGTGAAGGGCAGCTATCTGGCGGCGCATCGCATCTGCCGCTGTCATCCCTGGGGCGGGCACGGTTATGACCCGGTGCCCGGAGCCGACCCGGAGCATGATGCGGGCCGGTAGCGCCGGGACAAATCTTTCCCAGGCGATTTGCAAGATCCTTCGAAGGATCGTGGCTCTATTCCAGGGTCGCGATCACGGCGCGCAGGGTTTCGATGCCTTCGCCCTTTTCGGAGCTTGTGACCACGATCTCGGGATAGGCTGCCGGGTGCTTGCCAAGGGCCCCCTTGACCTGTTCGATCACCGCCTCGCGTTCGACCCGGTTGATCTTGTCGACCTTGGTCAGCACCGCCTGAAAGGTCACGGCAGAGCGGTCGAGAAGCGTCAGGATCTCTTCGTCCACCGCCTTGACCCCATGTCGCGCGTCGATCAGAACGAAGGCCCGGCGCAGCGTCGCGCGGCCGGAAAGATACTGCTTCAAGAGCGCCTGCCACTTCGCCACCACCGCCATCGGAGCCTCGGCAAAGCCATAGCCCGGCAGGTCGACGAGATACCGTTCCTCGCCCAGGGCGAAATAGTTGATCTCTTGCGTCCGGCCGGGCGTGTTCGAGGCCCGGGCCAGCGTCTTGCGGCCGGTCAGCGCGTTGATGAGGCTGGACTTGCCGACGTTCGACCGACCGGCAAAGCAGACCTCCACCCGATCCGCCGGGGGCAGGCCGGACATCGCAACCACACCCTTCACGAAGGTCACGGGACCGGCGAACAGGAGCCTGCCCTGTTCACGCGCCGCGTCCTCGGGCTCGGGGGTCAGAGTGAAGGTCATGGCCATCAGCGCACCTCGTCGTTCACGGCGATCCGGCCACCGGCGATGACCCGGGCGAAGACGCCGAAATCGGTATGGCCGTAGCCCGTTTCCAGCGCGCCCATCGTGTCGACATCGTGCAGGCCGGTTTCCGGGTTCGCCCCGGTCGCGCGGCAGCGGCCGATCGGTTCCTCGATGCGCAGGCGGGCCCGGCCGACCGTGATCTCCTGGCCGATCAGGTCAAGCTCTGCCCAGGGGGCCCAGCCGGCAACCCAGATGTTGCCGCGAAAGCGGTGCGGTGACAGGTTGGTGCCCATCCGGGCCGACAGGTCCGCCAGCGAGGCCACGGAGTTGATCGAGACAAACGGCTGATCCTGATCGGTCAGCGCCTGGCCGGGCACGCGGACCACCCGGGCGGGTTCGGGGCGGTTCTCGGGCCAGAGGGGGCGCAGCCAGTCGATCAGTCGTGCGGCATCGGCGGCGTCGTCGGGCCGGAAGCTGGTCGTCGGGCGGCGCGGATGGCTGAGGGTGACGGTTCCTGTTGCAGCGTCCGATGTGCAGGAAATCGCCATAAGCTCGGCCGAGCCCCATCCACGCAGGAAGTGCAGCTTCGGGGCCCATGTCGGCGGCTCGGTCAGGCGGGCGGCGGCGTGGGCTACGGCCCAGACCCGGTCGAAGGGAAAGGCCGCGCCTTCGGTCAGCAAGGCCTCGGCCACGGTCTCATGGCCCGCGGACTTGATCGGGTGGCGCACCAGTTGCGCGATGTGCCCCCGCGCAGGCCCTGTCACTTCTTGCCCTTCCTTGGCGTGGTCGTCGGAGCCTTGGGCGTGTTGGCCGCCGAAGGCGTGTTGGCCTTTGCCTCGGCCCGGGCCAGCTTTGCCGACCGGATGTTGCCGAAGATGTCCGGCCGTTTGCCGTGGCTCCACATGATGAGATACTGCTGGATGAAGGTGATCGTGTTGTTCGTGATCCAGTAGATCACCAGGCCCGAGGCGAAGCCGCCGAGCATGAACATGAACACCCAGGGCATCCAGGCGAAGATCTGCTGCTGCACCGGGTCGGTCGGGGCCGGGTTCAGCTTTTGCTGAAGCCACATGGTGATGCCCAGAAGGATCGGCAGCACACCGATGAAGATCAGATGCAGAAGGCTGCCGGTCGGCGGCGCGTCCCAGGGCAGAAGGCCGAACAGGTTGTAGAGCGAGGACGGGTCAGGCGCCGAAAGGTCCTTGAGCCAGCCGAAGAATGGCGCATGGCGCAGCTCGATGGTGACGAAGATCACCTTGTAGAGGCTGAAGAAGATCGGGATCTGGATCAGGATCGGCAGGCAGCCCGCAGCGGGGTTCACCTTCTTGTCCTTGTAAAGCTGCATCATCTCGCGCTGGAGCTTCTGCTTGTCCTCTCCCGCGCGTTCCTTCAGCGCCTCCATCTCGGGTTGCAATTCCTTCATCCGCGCCATCGAGGCGTAGGACTTGTAGGCCAGGGGCAGCACCAGGAACTTGAGGAAGAAGGTCAGCGCAATGATCGCGAGGCCCATGTTGCCGATCAGGCCGTGCAGCCAGTGAAGGACGGCGAAGATCGGCTTCGTGAGGAAAAAGAACCAGCCCCAGTCGATGGAATCGATGAAGCCGGGGACCACGCCGCTGTCGTCATAGGCCTTGATCGTCGCCCATTCCTTGGCGCCGGCGAAAAGCTGGATGGTGTTCCTGATCTCGGCCCCGGGGGCAAGGGTCTGGACCGGTTGGCGAATTTCGGTCTGGTAGATGTCGGCCGAGGCGACATGCTTGGTCACTTCGGTGAATGGCTGGCCCTGTTGCGGAACAAGCGTCGTCATCCAGTAGTGGTCGGTGAAGCCGATCCAGCCCTTGCCGTCCACCTGCACCAGTTCGGCAGCGGCCTGTTCCGCGGGGACCTGGTCAAGTTTGACGATGTCCTTGTAGCGGATTTCCTCCAGCGTGCCATCGGCGCTGCGGACCATGCCTTCGTGCACGACGAAGATGTTCTGCATCTTCGGCAGGCCATGTCGGGCAATAACGCCATAGGGATACATCGCGGCGGGGGCGGCCCCGGCGTTTTTCACGCTGTCGGCGATGGTGAACAGGAAGTTGTCGTCGACCGAGATCTCGCGGCTGAAGGTCACGCCCTTGCTGTTCGTCCAGCTGAGGACGACCGGCTTGCCGGGTGCCAGAGGGCCACCGCTGGTCAAGGACCACTGGGTGCGGGCGTCCGGCAGATCGGCGGCGTCGGTGCCCGCGCCAGGGGCCCAGCCCATCAGGGCGTAGTAGGGAAAATCCTCGCCGACCGGCGACAGAAGGCGCACGTTCGGCGAGTTCGCCTCCAGTGTTTCGCGGTAGGTCTTCAGCGAAAGATCGTCGATCCGCGCGCCGACAAGCGAGATGCTGCCCGAAAGTTTCGGCGTGTCGATGGCCACCCGCGGGGCGCTGGCGACAGCATTGGCTTCTGCCGGGGTAGGGGTGCCGGTGGTGGCATCGGCGGCCGTCGCGGCGGGGGCCTGGACGGGCGCCCCGTCCTGCGCTGCCGTTGCTGGAACGGTGGCGTCAACCGGGACCTCGGGCGGCGGGAACAGCACGAACCAGACGATCATCACCGCCGCGCTCAGAACCATCGCCAGGATGAGGTTCTTGTTGTTCTGCTCTTCCATCTGTCCGCCACCATGCCGATCTTCGGATCAGCGGTGCTTCAACGACAGCCCCGGGCAAAGGTCAAGCAGTTTCGCCCGGAATGGCCGGGCTGGCCGATCAAATCTGAGGCCGGGACGGCGGGGTCCGGCCAGGGCCGTCAGCCCTTGCGCTCCAGCCGGTAGCTGCCTTCGGGCAGGTTCAGCGCGGCGGCCAGATCGCGCAGCTGGCTCAGCGACAGGGTGATCCGCAGCACCTCGTCCGTCTGCGGATCGGCCTGTTCGACCGTGACGCAATCCTCGAAGGCATTGATGACGACGTCTTCCATCAGGGGAAGGTCGCCGCCCTCGTCGACCAGGGTGATCACGGTGGCGTCGAAGGTGTGCTCGATGGTGAACATGGGCACAGGCTAGCCGCGGCGACCGGCTTCGGCAACGGCAAAGGCAGGATGACAGCTTGGTGAGCCACCCTTTCCCTTGTCCGCCGATTTGCTACCCTTGCCACTTGTCATGTAGGCGAACGGATGCGCTTTCCCCTGATCCTGGTCCATGCGACCGCCATTGCCCTGGTCCTTGGCGGCTGCGTCGCGCCGACGCCGGCCCTGCCGCCCGTCGCGCCAGTCCCCGCGACCGCGCCGCCGCCCGTGGCGCGCGCCGCCGCCGAGACCTTCCTGGCCGTCGTGGCCCAGGTCGAGCCGGTGGCCGAAAGCTATTGCCGCAGCCGGGGTGTCGCGCAGAACTGCGATTTCCGCATCGTGGTCGACGACCGACCCGGCCAGCCGCCGAACGCTTTCCAGACGCTGGACAGGTTCAACCGCCCGGTGATCGGCTTCACGCTGGCGCTGATCGCCGATGCGCGCAATGCCGATGAACTGGCCTTTGTCCTTGGCCACGAGGCAGCGCATCACATCTCGGGCCATATCCCCAAGCGGCAGGATCAGGCGCTGTCCGGCGCGGTTCTGGCCGGGGTGCTGGCGCAGGCGAGCGGTCTGTCCCCCGAAGAGGTGCGCGCCGCGCAGAACATCGGCGCCGAAGTCGCCGCGCGCAGCTATTCGCGCGAGTTCGAGCTGGAGGCCGACGCGCTGGGGGCCGAGATCGCCCTGCGCGCGGGATATGATCCGGTGCTGGGCTCGGGCTTTTTCGACCGGCTGCCCGATCCGGGCGACAGGTTCCTGGGCAGCCACCCGCCGAACGCCGAACGCAAGGCGCTGGTGGCCCAGACCGTGCGGCGCCTGCGCGGGTATTGATCTGCGTCAAGGCGGTCCGGTCGCGCCTTGCGCAGCATGAGGCATGGACCGGAGGTGAAGACGATGATCGGGTATCCAGAGGCGCCGCGGGCCTGGTGGCTGACGCGCGGGATGGCGCGACTGTCGGGTGTCAACCTGCCGCGTGCCGTGGTGGAAGGCTGGTTGCAACGCGACGAACTGGAGGAGTTGATCGCCCGCTGCGCCGCCTGCGACCAGGGCAAGATATGCGAGGCCTGGCTGGGCAAGTCCGGTGCGGCCCGTGCGATGCCGGACTTCTGCCCCAACAAGGCCGGGATCGAGGCGCTGGGCTGAGGCGCGGCGACGGCGGATGGCTCTGGGCGCGCGCTGCGCTGTCCTTTAGCCTGAACTCATGATCATTCTGGAAGACCTTATCCGCGACCGCGGCTCGCGTTATGCGGCTGCCGTGGGGAGCGTGCGCAGCAAGGCCGAGATCGACGCCTTCCTTGCAACGCTGCGCCAGCGCCGCAAGTTCGACAAGGCGACACACCATAGCTGGGCGGCCCTCTTGGCTGACGGCGGCCCGCTGAAGAACGACGACGGCGAAAGCGGTGCCGGGGCGGTGATCCTGAAGATGCTGGAACGCGAAGGCGTGCCGGACCGGATCGTCGTCGTGACCCGCTGGTATGGCGGGGTGCATCTGGGCGGCGACCGCTTTGCCCATATCGTCACCTGCACGCGCGCTGCTCTTGCTGCGCTGCGTGGCTGATCCGCTTGGCGCGAGAGCCCTGCGGAGCTAACCTTCCGGGAAAACGGGGGGACACATGCTTGACGCCTTGCGGGCCGAGGGACGGCGGCTGGCCAATACGGTGATCTGGTCCTGGGACGGCTTCCGCGCTGCCTGGGCCACGGAAAAGACGCTGCGGCAATGGACGCTGGCCAATGTGTTGTCCGCCGTTCTGGCGTTTTCGCTGGACCTCACGCCAGGAGAGCGGGGGCTGATCCTGGCGCTGGGGCTCGTGGTGCTGGCGGCAGAGCTTGTCAACACCGCGGTCGAAGAGGTGGTGGACATGATCTCTCCCGGCCAGGACCCCCGCGCGAAGAAGGCCAAGGACTGCGGGTCCGCCTGCGTGGCCCTTGCGGCGCTTGGGGCCGGGGTGGCCTGGGTCGTGGTGCTGGCGGGGTAGCCTACCGGCGCTGCCGCCGCAGATGCGCACGGTAAAGGAGCGGCGCGGCGATCCGGTCGTAGACAAGATTGGCCAGCGGCCGGATGACCGGCAAGCCCGTCATGCGGGCCAGCCAACGCCAGCGCGGCATCGCCGACCACAGCGCCCGGAACGCCGCCAGCCCGGACAGGACCCGGCCATCGTGCCAGACATGCAGCCTTCGCGCCGCCTGATCCGGCGTCAGCCCCCAGTCCCCGGCGCGGTCAAGCGCGTCGAAGCGGATCGGCAGCCCCTCGGCCTGCGCGCGGCGGCGGTAGGCGTCGATCTCGAACCGGCAGACCGGACAGGAGTCGTTGTAAAGGACGCGGGTTTCGTGGGTCATCCCCGGAAAATAGGCTCGCATGCGCCGAAGTCAGGCGACAGGCTGCCGCAGGTCAGACCCGCCGCCCCCACAGGTCATACTCCCCCGCCTCATCCACCTCGACCCGGACAATATCCCCCGGGGCCAGCTCCTCGAAGCCGTCGTCGATGAAGAGGTTGCCGTCGATCTCGGGCGCGTCGGCTTTGGTGCGGCAGGTGGCGCCGTCTTCGTCGACCTCGTCCACGATGACATCCAGCACTTTTCCAACCTTCGCGGACAGTTTTGCAGCAGAAATCGCCTGTGCCTTTTCCATAAAGCGATCCCAGCGGTCCTGCTTCACCTCCGCAGGCACATGGTCGGGCAGGTCGTTCGACCGGGCACCGGCGACGTTTTCGTACTGGAAGCAGCCCACCCGATCCAACTGCGCCTCGTCCAGCCAGTCGAGCAGCGTCTGGAACTCGGCCTCGGTCTCTCCCGGGTAGCCCACGATGAAGGTGGACCGAAGCGTGAGGTCCGGGCAGACCGCGCGCCAGGCGGCGATCTCGTCCAGCGTCCGCGCCGCCGCTGCCGGGCGGGCCATGCGTTTCAGCGTGTCGGGGTGGGCGTGCTGGAAGGGAATGTCGAGATAGGGCAGCACCAGCCCCTCCGCCATCAGCGGGATCAGGTCGCGCACATGCGGATAGGGATAGACGTAGTGCAGCCGAACCCAGGCGCCGAGCTTGCCCATCTCGCGCGCAAGGTCGGTGATATGGGCGCGCACCTCGCCGCCCTTCCAGGGCGACAGGTCATGCTTGCGGTCCACCCCGTAGGCCGAAGTGTCCTGAGAGATCACCAGCAGTTCCTTCACCCCGGCCTCGACCAGCTTTTCCGCCTCGCGCAGGACGGCATGGGCGGGACGGCTGACCAGCTTCCCGCGCATGTCGGGGATGATGCAGAACTTGCACTTGTGATTGCAGCCCTCGGAAATCTTCAGATAGCTGTAGTGCCGGGGCGTCAGCGAAACCCCCGTGGCGGGCAGCAGGTCGATGAACGGGTCGGGCGCGGGGGGCACGGCACCGTGGACGGCGTCCAGCACCGCTTCGTACTGATGCGGGCCGGTCACCGCCAGCACCTTCGGATGCGCGCCGGTGATATACTCCGGTTCCGCCCCGAGGCATCCGGTCACGATCACCCGACCGTTTTCCTGCAGGGCCTCGCCGATCGCCTCCAGGCTTTCGGCCTTCGCCGAATCCAGGAACCCGCAGGTGTTCACGATCACCGCATCCGCGCCCTTGTAGTCGGGGCTGATCGCATAGCCCTCGGCGCGCAGGCGCGTCAGGATGCGCTCGCTGTCCACCAGCGCCTTCGGACAGCCCAGCGAGACCATGCCGATGGTCGGCTGGCCCTCTCTCCGGCTGTCGGGGACAAGCGCGCGGGCAAGGTCGGGGCGAAGGAGCGGCGGGTTCTGCGACATTCGCGCCCTATACCGTGCCGGGGCGGTTCAGGAAAGCCCAACGCGGCAAGGTCCTCTCGGCCATTTGATGCCAGTCGGGCCACCCTGACTTGGCAACCCGGCGCCGGGGGGCATAAGCTGTCGCAAAACAAGAAAATCCGAGGAGGTGAGCATGCGCTGGATCGTCCGGGTCGGGGCTGCCTTGGTGGTCGTTGTCGTCCTGGCCTTCGCACTCCTCGCCACGGTGCCGTCAGAACGCATCGCGCAGGCGGTCTCGGGCCAGTTCGAGACGATGACCGGCCGCAAGCTGGAGATGCTGGGCGAGATCAAACCCCGGATCTGGCCAAGCCTGGGCGTCACCACCGGCCCGGTCAGCATCGCCAATGCCGAATGGTCCACCAGCGACCAGCCGTTGTTCCGCGCCCAGAGCCTGTCGGTCGACGTCAATCTGAGCGCCCTTCTGGGTGGCGAGGTGAAGATCCTGGGCCTGACGGCCGACCGCCCCGAATTCAACCTGGAGCGCGCGGAAGACGGGCGGGCGAATTGGGTCTTTGCCGCAAGTGCCGCGGGCGAGGCCGGAGGCGCGGGTGCGGTGCCGCCTCCGGCCACCGGGTTCACGCTGGACAAGGGGTCGATTGCGGGCGGGCGGCTGGTCTATCTGGACAGGCAGTCCGGTCGGTCCGTCACGCTGGACGAGGTGGATGCCAGCCTGTCGATCCCGGATTTCACCGGCCCCTTCGCGCTGACCGCAACCGCACTCTCCAGCGGGCAGAAGGTGGCGCTGGATCTGTCCGGCGAGGTATTCTCGGCCTTTGCCATGGGGCGCGTCGTTCCGGTCAAGGCCAGTCTGGTCGCGGGCGGCACGAAGATCGGCTTCGAGGGGCGCGGCGGCTATGCGCCGCTTGCCGCGGAAGGTGCGCTGGTCGCCGATCTGTCCGATCTTCCCGCGCTGGGCGCCCTGATCGGCAGCAAGCTGTCCCGACCCTCTGCGGGCCTTGGCAGCGATCGTCTGACGGTCTCTGGCCAACTGACGCTGGACGGCACCGGCGCGGCCTTCCTGCGCGGGGCCGAGATCGTCGCGGATAGCAACCGGATCACGGGCGACCTTGATCTTGCGCCGGGCAAAGCGCGGCCCTTGCTGAAGGCGCAACTGGCCGCCGGGCCGATCACCATGGCGACCGGACCCGATGGCGAGATGGGCGGTGGCGGGGCCGGGGGGATGCAGGCCGAAGGCTGGCCCGATGGCGCAATAGACGTCAGCGCCCTGGGGGCGATGGATGCCGAAATTGCCCTGGCGGCGCCTTCGGTCGATCTTGGGGTGCTGAAGCTGGGGCAGACGCGCGTCCTCGTCACGATCGACCGCGCCCGGGCCGTCACCGAAATCCGCGAGATGCAGGCCTATGGCGGCCTGATCACCGGCGATTTCGTGGTGAATGGTCGGGGCGGCCTGTCGGTCGGGGGGCGGTTGTCCTTTGCGGGTCTCCAGACCCAGCCGCTGTTCTCCGATCTGGCGGGCTGGGACCGGCTGATCTCGACCGGAGATTTCGAGATCGAGTTTCTGGGTGTCGGCAACTCGGTCGCGGCGATCATGAACAGTCTGAAAGGCAAGGGGGTGCTGGAGCTTGGCAAGGGCGAGTTGCGCGGGCTGGACATCGCCGGGATGCTGCGGACCCTGGACCTCGGCTATGTCGGCGAGGGCCAGAAGACGGTGTTCGACGGGCTTGCGGGCACCTTCTCGATCGCGGGCGGGGTTCTGTCGAACAGCGACCTGAAGCTGGTGGCCCCCTATTTTACCGCCTCGGGCTCGGGCGAGATCGGGCTCGGCGCGCGGACCCTGGACTATCGGCTGCGGCCGACGGCACTTGCGTCCGGGGATGGGACGGGTGGGGTGATGGTGCCGCTGCTCATCACCGGTCCCTGGGCAAAGCCGCGGTTCCGGCTGGATCTGGAATCGATCGCGCGTGAAAAGATGGAGGCCGAGGCCAAGGCCGCTGCCGAACGGTTGCAAGCCGAAGCGAAGGCCGCCGAAGCCGCCGCCAAGGCCGAACTGGAGCGGCGCCTGAAGGAAGAGCTGGGGGTCGAAGTTGCCCCGGATGAAGCGCTTGGTGACGCGGCAAAACGCGGGGCGACGAAGGCGCTGGAGGATGAGGCGCGGCGGGCGCTGGAAGAGATCCTCGGCGGCAACTGACGCCCGGCTTTGTCACCCGGGCCCGGTGCGATTGTGCCGGGCACAAGTTTTGATCAAGACCCTGTTGATGCCGCACCCGGCCCGTGCTGAGACTGCATGGAACCAAGCGCGGAGCAGGGCGGATGCGGGTCTTCATCAACGGGTTCGGGCGGATCGGGCGGTCGGTCCTGCGCGCCTTCCTTCAGACGCCGGCGCGCTGGCCGGGGGTGGAGATCGTCGGGATCAACGACATCGCCGCACCCGAGATGTGCGCCTATCTTTTCGAATACGACTCGGTCTTCGGGCCGTGGAGGGGGACGGTCGCTCTGGAGGACGGGGCGCTGGTCGTCGATGGGCGTCGGGTGCCCCTGCATCGGACGGCGGATCTTTCGACTCTGGACCTGACGGGGGTGGACCTGGTGATGGAATGCACCGGCCGTGCGGAGACGCGCGAGGTGGCCGAGCGGGGCCTGCGGGCGGGGGCGGCGCGGGTGCTGGTCTCGGGTCCGTCGGGTGCGGCGGATGCGACGGTGGTGCTGGGGGCGAATGACGGGGCGCTGAGGGGGCAGAGGATCGTCTCGAACGCGTCCTGCACGACCAACGCGCTGGCGCCGCTGGCGAAGCTGATCCATCAGCGATGGGGGATCGTGACGGGGTCGATGACGACCGTCCACTGTTACACCGGCAGCCAGCCGACGGTGGATGCCCCGGCCGCCGACTACCCACGCAGCCGGGCGGCGGCCTTGTCGATGGTGCCGACCACGACCTCCGCCGCGCGACTGCTGGACGGGGTCCTACCCGAGATCGCCGGGCGGATCGTCGCGCAGGCGGTGCGGGTGCCGGTCGCCAGCGTGTCCTGCGTGGACTTCCATCTCGTCACCGAGGCCCGCCCCTCGGTCGAGGAGGTCAACGCGGCCTTCCGGGCGGCGGGGGGCGTGATCGGGGCGACGGACCGACCGCTGGTCTCGACCGACCTCAGGGCGCGGGCGGAGTCGGTGGTGATGGCCTGCCCGGAGACGAAGGTGACCGCAGGGGGGATGCTGCGGGTCTTCGGCTGGTACGACAACGAGTGGGGCTTTTCCAACCGGATGCTGGACATGGCCCTGCGGATGGGATGAGCGCGCCACGCGCGGACAGATTTTCCGGGTCAATGATTTCAGTCACTTGGTTGTGAGCGTTAAGGATTTGGCAAGTATTGGCCGCAGGCCCGAAAACCTCATCCTCCGACTTCGTCTCCTTGTCGGAGCAACCCGGCGGGGAGCGAGGAAGTCGATGGCGGGCGGTGTTCAGACGGACTTGGTGAAGAGGATCCATTCGGAGGCATCGACCGCCCAGTCCTCTTTCACCAGGGGGCGTCGGGCGATTTCGGTGAAGCCTTTCGCGCGGTAAAGGCGCAGGGCGTCCGCGTGCGTATCCTCGGCGATCAGGCTGATCGAGCTGCGGCCGGCGGCACGCGTGACCTCTTCAGCCTTCGTCAGCAATGCCGACCCCAAACCCTTGCCGCGATGCTGCGGGTAGGTCGCCAGAACGTTCAGATACCACGAGCCTGGTGCCATGTTCTCCAACTCCAGGAGCGGCACGAAAAGCGGCGGGGTGTCGGGTTCGATCGCCTCCGGCTCCATCGCGGCAGGATACCCCAGAAGGCAGGCGGCAACCTCTCCGTCCACCTCGGCCAGCCAGGCGTTGCGGTACGAGAAATTGCCCGTCTCGCGCGCCGCACGTTCGCGGCCAAGGGCGATGGGGTCGCCATCGGGACCGGCGGACTTTCTCCAGAAATGCAGCGGCAGGTCGTCGGCGGCCATGTTGATGAAGCGCACGAGGTGGTCGGCGTCACGGGCTTCGGCGTCGCGGATCAGCATGGGGGCACCTCCTGTCTTGCGAAGGATGAACCAGACCGGGCGCGAGGGCGCAAGGCGGAAACCGGCGGCGGGACTTGGCGCGTCCCGGCCTTGCATGGGCCCCGTCAGGGTCCTACCAAGGGTCAACGACAGGGAGACCCAGCATGACCGACACCGTTTTCCGCTTTCCCGCCCCCGGACCGGAGCCGATGACGACGGACCTGGAAGGCTGGGTGAAGACCGGCGGCAACCCGTCGATGAAGACCTGGGTGCAGCACACGTCAGCGGATGGCAGCGTGATCAGCGGGACCTGGGAGGCGACGGTGGGCTCGTGGCACGCGACCTACAAGTTCTACGAATTCGTCCACCTGATCGAGGGCCAGGTCACCATCACCCCGGACGGGGGCAAGCCCGTCACCTTGCGCCCCGGCGATGCCTTCGTGGTGGAGCCGACGTTCAGGGGCACCTGGACCATCGAGGCGCCGGTCCGCAAACACTTCTGCATCAAGCTGAAGTAGCCTGAGGGCCGGGCCTTCGGCACCGCGCCCGGTCAGCCCTCGCGCAGATAGCGCCCGTTGACCCAGCCCGTGACCTCGACCCCGCCGGTCGTGCGGATCCTGCACCAGCGGGTCTGACCGGAGGTCTCGCACCCCAGGTTGCGCACTCGTGTGCCCTGGGTCAGGCGGGCCAGGATTGCGGCCTGCGCAGAGGGCTTTGACCGGACATTCAGCGTGTCCCCGGCAGCCAGCCCACGCACGACATAGAAGTCCGGGCCGCCATCATCCGGCCCCGGCGGCGGCACGACCACGGGCGGAGCGCCGGATTCGCGCAGGTAGCGCGCCGTCACCCAGCCGGTGACATCCATGCCGGTGGTCGAGCGGATCCTGCACCAGCGGGTCGAGCCGGTCATCCGGCAGCCGAGATTGCGCACGATCTCGTTGTTGCGCAGGGTCGCGAGGACCCTTGACCCCGACTTCGGCTCCAGCCGGACGCCCAGCCTTTCGTTCGCGGCAAGGCCGCGCACGACCCAGTAGTCGGGCCCCCCGGCAAGGTCGTCGTCAGAGGGCGGCGCCGCGCCTTCGACCAGGAAGCGTCCCGAGACATAGCCCGACACGTTGCCGTCCAGCGTGGTGACTTCGCACCAGCGCGCGCTGCCGCCGCCGATGCAGAGGCCCTTGTCGACCCGCGTGCCGTAGCCCAGCGAGCCGACCACCGGAAACAGCACCGAGGGACCTTGCCGGACGTTGATCCTCTGGCCGGGCCCGATCCCGCCGATGGTCGTGACCCCCGGCCCGGTCACCGGCTCGGCGCGACCCGAGGTCTGGGCGAGGGCCTGCGGCGCGCCAAGGCCCTGCACGGCGATCACGGCCGCGGCAAGGAGGGCAAGGCGAAGCCTGGCGAAGATTGAAGCTGGTGACGGCATGAGACATCTTCCCGATCTGGCCCCCGATCGTGTACGGCGCAGAGTCGGGAGCATAGCACGGCGCGACACCGGGGCGGCAGGGTTTCCCGAAGCGCCCGCCCCGATTTCCGCCGTGGCCTAGCTGCCGGTCCAGACTTTCGTGCCGGGCAGCGGCTGGTCGGTGGCATCGAACAGGGGTTTCAGGCTTTTCGGGGCGTATTTCATCCGCTTGCGGGTCGTCACCCTGTCGTCGGGCGAGATGAGACCGGGTTTGCCGTAGCGTTCCACGACGCTCCAGTGGATCATCTCGTTGATGGTCCTGATCGGCTTGCCGTTCGGGCCAAGCGGGCGGTAGAGGCGCTCCAGCAGGTCGACCGCCACGTTCTGTTCGCAGACGCTGCGGATCGTGGGCGTCAGGCGGTCCTTCATCGACCAGCCCTGGCGCGAATCGTGGGTGGGGCCAAGGACATTGATCGCGGCCGGCTGCGGCAGGAGACCGGGCGAGGTCTCGTCGATCTGGAGGCCCGCGGACTTGGCCCGGTCGATCATCCACAAGAGCGGGATGTCGGCCAGTTCACGGTCGGAATAGCCGCCGCCCACATCGCCGTGGCAACCCGCGAACCAGACCTGTTCGATGGTCGAGCCCGCAGGCGCCTCGCCGGTCCAGAGGGTGGGCACGAATTCGTCGCGGTGTTCGTCGATGGCCAGGGCCTGCACGCCGTGCCTGACGATCTTCGAGGGCGAGGTGTCGTGGAAGCCGTGGACGATGCCGGAGACTTCGGCAAGGAAGCCCACCGGGATGCCAAGCGCGCCCACGGTGTCCCAGACGCCGAGGAAGGTGACGGTGACGTCGGTGTGCGTCTCGACGTTGCGCTTGGCGTAGCGGTTCAGGAAATCCGCGGGCGAACGCTTCTTGAAGTCGCGGTAGTAGGCCCAGGCGGTGTCGAGATGGCCGAGGCTTTGCCGCTTGAGCAGACCAGCCGAGCCGAGAAGCCCCGTCAGCGACCGCGCCGCAAAGGCCCCGCGCGAATAGCCGAAGAGAAAGATCTCGTCCCCCGGGACGTAGTTCTGGGCCAGAAACAGGTAGGCAGTGCGGATGATGTCCTCGGTTCCCGCGCCGGTGGCCCCGGCGACGAGACGTTCCAGCTGCGAGCCGCTGGTGCCGACGCCGCGCAGATAGATGCAGAGCTGCGGCACCCCGTCGGTGCCGGAATTGGCGCGGACGGCGCGGGAGAGGCGGACGACGTTGGTTTCGGACCGCTCGCTGTCGGCGGCGTTCCAGGTTCCGTCGAAGCAGACGACAAGGCGTTTGTGCATGGCTGAAATCCTTCGCTGAAATGGCGTCGAAGGGCCGCGAAATACCGGGCGGACCTGAGGGAATGCTGCGCCCGGGCCGGGGGGCTGTCAACGCCGTTCCCGTGAGCGATCCGTCAATCCAGACCGTCGTCGGGGATGTTCAGCACGGTGCCGCAGGCCTTGCAATGCACCGCGTCGTGGTCATGGCGGCGCAAGCCGCAGACCGGGCAGGGAAAATATGCCTTCGCGGGCCGCAGGACGACCTGCACCAGCCGCAGGAACAGGCTGATGCCGAAGATCATGATGACCACGGCCAGAAGGCGTCCGTCGCTGCCGACCATCGTGATGTCTCCGAACCCCGTCGTCGTCAGCGTGGTCACGGTGAAGTAAAGCGCATCGACATAGTTGCGGATGTCGGGGTTGCGGGCGACCTGGGTCTGGTAGACCAGCGAGGTCATCGCGAAGAGGAAGATCACCAGGTTCAGCGCCGCGCGGATCGTCGTTTCGTGCCGCCGGAAGCCGGTGATGTCGTCGCGCAGCTGGTCGAGCGTCTGGGGTGAGTGCAAGACGCGGTAAAGCCGCAGCACGCGCAGGAAGGCCAGCCCCTCGCCCCAGATCGGGAACAGGAGCGAGATGATGACCAGCACATCGGTGATGCCCCAGAAGCTGGCAAGGTCTCTCAGCGGGCGGCGGGAGATGTAGAGCCGGGCCAGGAAGTCGGCGAGGAAGACACAGCCGATGGCGACGTCGATCCAGACATGCTGCGGCCCGCGCGGGAAGAAGGACGAGGCGACAAGCCAGGCCACGGTGAGCAGGTCGAAGGCCAGCAGTGCATAGCGGAAACGGTCGCCGGTGGGACCCGCGCCTTCATAGAGCGCGCGGAGGCGGGTGCGGAGGGAAACTGCGGTCATTCGGGTCCTGGTGTGGCCGGTCGGCTGACCTTAGCCGGGCCCGGGCAGGCTGTCAGGGGGAAAGCGGGCGCGGCCCCGTCAGGACCCGCGCCCGATGGGTCTAGTGGTCGGCCTGCGCGGCGGCGGCCTTGATCGCGTCGGTCTGATCCTCGGTCCCGTTGAAGAAGGCGTTCAGGATCACGGCGGTGATCGAGGCGAGCAGGATGCCGCTTTCGATCAGCGGATGGATGTCGTGGGGCATCCATTGCTTGAAGTTCGGCGCGACGAGCGGGATCATCCCCATGCCCAGCGACACCGCGACGATGAAGAGGTTGTTGCGGTTCCGGGCAAAGTCCACGCCCGCCAGGATGCGGATGCCGGTGGCGGCGACCATGCCGAACATGACAAGGCCTGCTCCACCCAGGACCATGGTGGGCACGGATTCCACCAGCGCCCCCATCTTCGGCACCAGTCCGAGGACGATCAGGATGATCCCGCCTGCCACGCAGACAAAGCGCGAGCGGACCCCGGTCACGCCGACAAGGCCGACGTTCTGGGAGAAGGAGGTGTAGGGGAAAGTGTTGAAGATGCCACCGATCAGCGTGCCAAGGCCATCGGTGCGCAGGCCCGAGGAGAGCATCGGTTGCGTGACGGGCTTGCCGGTCATGTCCCCGAGGGCAAGGAACATGCCGGTGGATTCGATCATCACCACGATCATCACGAGGGTCATGGTGACGATCATGACAAGGTCGAAGGTCGGCATCCCGAAGTGGAACGGCGTGATGAGGCCGAACCAGGATGCCTCGGCGACCTTGGCGAAGGTCATCTTGCCAAGGGCCACCGCGATCACCGCGCCGATGATGATGCCGAGAAGCACCGAGATGTTGGCGACGAAGCCGCGGGCAAAGCGGGCGATCAGCAGGATCGAGACCAGCACGATTGCCGAGATGCCGATGTTGCCGAGCGGCGCATAGGCCGGGTTCATCATTCCCGCGGCGGGGGCGAATTTCGGCGGCAGTTCGGGGACGCCGGTCACCGTGCCGGCCGCGGTGCCTTCGGTCACGGCCTTCAGCCAGTCGGCGTGCGCGGGATCGACGATCATCGGGGCGGTGGGACCGACGGGGTTGCCGAAGATCCAGTTGATGCCGATCCGCATGAGGCTGACGCCGATCACGAGGATGATCGTGCCGGTCACCACGGGCGGGAAGAAGCGCAGCATCCGGCTGACCAGGGGCGCGATGAGGATCGAGATCACCCCGGCGGCGATGATCGCGCCGAAGATGGCGCGGGCGCCTTCGGGGCCGGGGTTGGCGTTGGCCATGGCGACCATGGGGCCCACGGCAGCGAAGGTGACGCCCATCATCACGGGCAGCCTGATCCCGAACCACTGGGTCGCGCCCAGGCTCTGGATCAGGGTGACAAGCCCGCAGACGAAGAGGTCGGCCGAGATCAGGAAGGCGACGTCGGCGGGCTCCAGCTTCAGCGCGCGGCCGACGATCAGCGGCACGGCGACGGCGCCGGCATACATGACAAGGACGTGTTGCAGGCCAAGCGTGAAGAGCTTGGGCGGTGGCAGCATTTCGTCCACGGGATGCGTGGTGGTCATTCGATTCTGTCCTTTTCCCTTGGGGCTTCATTGTGTTCGCGCCGTCTGCACATTGCCCCTGCATGCGCTCCGGTTAGGTGCCCCTCAGGGGGCGAGGACCGTCCACGGTTCGGTGTAACGGTGTTCTTCGAGGTTCGGGGTCGTCCCGATGCGGTCCACCACGGCGAAGAGGCCGGGGGCGGAAAGGGGGGTCAGCACGCCATGCCAGGTGCCCCGGTGCAGGTTGATGCCTTGCGACCCGTTTGTGAGGAAAGCGCGCGGCTCTGCCTGCGGATCGGGCGCGACGATGACGAGGAAGGGATGCTGCGTCATCGGGATGAAGGCCTGGGAGCCTTCGGGGTGACGCTCGATCAGGTCGAAGCTGTAGGGCAGGCTTCGGGGCCGGGCGTGGAAGATCGAGATGCCGGCGCGGCCTTCGGGGCCGAAATCGAGGTGGGCGCGGTCATGGTGGCGGCGGCAGAGGCCCGCGTTGATGAGGCGGAAATCGCCGGTGGCGTCGAGGACATCGCCGAAGGAGGCGAAGGCGTCGGCCGTGAGGGGGGCGGGGGTGAGCGTTCTCATCCGACAGCGCCCCGTGACTGGCCGCCGGGTGGCTTCGCGCCCCCCGGACCCCCCGCGGAGTATTTGGGAAAAGAGCAAGCCATCAGCGCAGGGGGCCGAAAGCGCCGGGGCCGCGCAGTCTGGCGTGGCGGTTCACGTCCTTGTAGAGCAGGTAACGGAAAGGGCCGGGACCGGCAGCGTAGCAGGCCTGCGGGCAATAGGCGCGCAGCCACATGAAATCGCCCGCCTCGACCTCGACCCAGTCCTGGTTCAGCTTGTAAACGGCCTTGCCTTCCAGGACATAGAGGCCGTGTTCCATCACATGGGTTTCCTCGAACGGGATCACGCCGCCGGGCTGGAAGGTGACGATATTGACATGGGCATCGTGGCGCAGGTCGTCGGGTTCGACGAAGCGGGTGGTGCCCCAGCGGTTCTGGGTGTCGGGCATCCAGCGCACGGGGACGTCGCGTTCGTTGATGACGAAGGGTTCGGGCGCAGGCGTGCCGGGGGCCGGTTCGTAGAGCTTGCGCAACCAGTGGAAGCGGGCGGGGGCGCTGCCTTCGGCGAGGAGGGTCCAGCGGGTGCCGGGCGGCAGGTAGGCGTAGGAGCCTTCCTCCATCTCATACCCCGTGCCGTCGAGCGTGAGGGTCGCGAGGCCGCCGGTGAAGAACAGCCAGTGTTCGGCGCCGGTCTCGGCATCGGGCGCGTCGGAGCCGCCACCGGGGGCGACTTCCATCACGTATTGGGAGAAGGTCTCGGCAAAGCCGGTCATCGGCCGCGCGATCATCCAGAGCCTGGTCTTCGTCCAGCCGGGCAGGAAGCTGGTGACGATGTCGGAAAAGCAGCCCCTGGGGATCACGCAATAGCTGCCGGTGAAGACCGCGCGCTGGGTCATGAGGGCGCTTTGCGGAGGCAGGCCGCCGGGCGGGGTGTAGTAGGCCGAGTGCTTGTCTGTCATGGCAGTTGGTCCTTCAGGCGCAGTTCGGCGATGCGTTCCACCTGTTTGCAGGCGGTGGCGAATTCGGAGGGCGTGTCGTTGTCGATGCGGGTCTGGAAAGCCGCCAGGATCGAGGCCTTGGTGTGGTCGCGCACGGCGATGATGAAGGGAAAGCCGTGTTTGGCGACGTAAGCCTCGTTCAGGCGCTGGAAGGTGCTGCGTTCCTCGTCGGTGAGCGCGTCGAGGGCGGCGGAGGCCTGTTCGGCGGTGCTTTCCGGGGTCAGGCGCCTGGCTGCGGCGAGTTTGCCGGCAAGGTCGGGGTGGGCCTTGAGGACCTTCAGCCGTTCCTCGGGCGAGGCGGAGCGGAAGATGCGGGTCAGGGCGTTGTGGAGGCCCGCGGCGCTGTCATGGGCGGGGCCAAGCTCCAGGTCGAAGGCGCGGTCGGCGATCCAGGGGGAATGTTCGAAAATGGAACCGAAACGCTCCACGAACCTTTCGCGCGTCATCTGGCTTGGACGCTCGAACCGCTTGTGCGGATGGGTTTTTCGCCAATGCTCGGCAATGTCGATCCGGCGCGGGAACCAGACGCCCGCATGGGATCTTGCATAGTCCAGGAAACGCTTGAGCCCCGCGATCTTGCCGGGGCGGCCGATCAGTCGGTTGTGCAGGCCGATGGAGAACATCTTTGCCGCCCCCGCCGCGCCTTCGGCGTAAAGGGTGTCGAAGCTGTCCTTCAGGTATTGGTGGAACTGTTCCCCGGTGATGTAGCCGGGGGCCGTGGCAAAGCGCATGTCGTTGGCTTCGAGAGTGTAGGGGATCACCAGCTGGTCGTGGTCGCCAAATTCGCGCCAATAGGGCAGGTCGTCGTCGTAGGTGTCGGAAATCCAGGCAAGCCGCCGGGTCTCGGCGGTGAGGCGCACGGTATTCATCGAGCAGCGGCCGGTATACCAGCCCTGCGGCGGTTCGCCCACGACTTCCTCGTGCAGGCGGAAACTTTCGGCGATCTGGGCGGCCTCTTCGGCCTCGGGCATGTCGCGGTGGTCGATCCACTTCAGGCCGTGGCTGGCGATCTCCCACCCGGCGGCCTTCATCGCGGCGACCTGTTCGGGGTTGCGCGCCAGCGCCGAGGTGACGCCATAGACGGTGACGGGGATGTCCATCCCGGTGAACAGGCGATGCAGCCGCCAGAACCCGGCCCGCGCGCCGTAGTCGTAGATCGATTCCATGTTCCAGTGGCGCTGACCGGGCCAGGGGGCGGCGCCGGCGATGTCGGAGAGGAAGGCCTCGGACTGGCCATCGCCGTGCAGGATGTTGTTCTCGCCGCCCTCTTCGTAGTTGAGGACGATGGAGACGGCGATCTTCGCGCCGCCCGGCCAGCGGGCGTCGGGGGGATTGGGGCCGTAGCCACGGAAGTCGCGGGGATAGCGGTTCACGGGGGCGTCTCCTTTTTGGGGTGAGACTAGGGGAAATTCGCGGAAGATATTTTCAGGATTTCACGAAAGGTCATATGCGCGCAACGCCGGGTCGCGCCGGGCCGGATTTCGTGGTCTGATGGCGCAAACGCGAGGGAGGATCACGATGGGACGGCTGTCGACGCATGTGCTGGACACGGCAAGGGGCAAGCCCGCGGCGGGCGTCAGGATCACGCTGTACCGGATTTCCGGACAAAATCACCGGAAGCTGAAGGAGGTCGTCACCAATGCCGACGGGCGCACGGACGCGCCGCTTCTGGAAGGCGAGGCGTTGCAGGCAGGCAGCTACGAACTGGTCTTCTGCGCGGGCGACTATCTGAGGGCCTCGGGCCAGGCAGGCGAAGGCATTCTTTTCCTTGATGAAATTCCGATCCGTTTCGGCGTGCCGGACGCGGGCCAGCATTATCACGTGCCGCTTCTGATCTCGCCGTTCGGCTATTCGACCTACCGGGGGTCCTGACGGCGCAGACCGGCCCGAAAGGGGTCGTGAAACCGTCACTTGCGTCATCCGTCTGTCCGGCATTATGTGGCTGGGTCAAATTTATTCGGCTCAAGGAGAACCACATGTTTCGGATGAAAAGTTTCGTTGCTGCCCCGGGTCTTGCATTGCTGCTTTGCGGCACCGCCCATGCCGCGCTGACCGCCGATCAGGTCTGGCAGTCCTGGAAGGATGCCGGTGCGGCTGTCGGCCTGACGATTTCGGCTGCGACCGAGAACAAGTCCGGCGGTGTCCTGACGCTGAACGGCGTTTCGATTGCGCCGGAGGGTGCTGCGGGACTGACGATTTCGGACATGACCCTGACCGAACAGTCGGACGGATCGGTGACCATCGCCCCCGGTGCGGATATCGGCGTGACGATGACCGGAGATACGGAGGGCTCGGTCAAGCTGACCCATGACGGTCTGACCATCACCGCGCGCGAGGCCGATGGCGGCGTGGCCTATGACTATGCGGCGGCCAAGCTGGATGTGGTTTACGACAGCACCTATCCGGGCATGTCCCTTGACGGCAGCGAAGCGCCCAAGGTTTCGTCTTCGGGCGATGTCAGCCTTGCGAACCTGTCGGGCACCTATTCCGATACCCCCGGCACCAACCGCACCTTCGGCTGGTCGCTGAAGGCCGACACGCTGGCCTATACCACCAGGTCCGACGATCCGGGGATGGAGCTGAAGCAGACCTCGACCAGCACCACCCAGGATATCGACCTGGCGTTCAGCTTTGCCTTGCCCTCGACCATTGCGCTGGCCGACATTCAGTCGCCCGCCGATTTCACCAAGGCGCTGAACGAGGGTCTGGCCGTCACGCTGTCGACCAGGCAGGGTGAGTCCTCGGGCACCATGAAGCAGGAAAATGCCATGATGCCGATGGACCTGGTGATGAAGGCGGGCGGGGGTGAAGGCTCTGCCGTTTTCAACAAGGACAGCCTCTCGCTCAAGTCGATGGCCGCCGGGCTGGACATCGAATCCGGCGCGGGCGCGATGCCGGTGCCGGTGAAGGTGACGAGCGGCCCGATGGAATTCGGCCTGACCTCTCCGGTGATCGCGACCGAAGCGGCGGGGGACTACGGGTTCGTCCTGAAACTGGCCGATTTCAGCGTCAACGAGGAAGCCTGGGCGATGTTCGACCCGCAGGGCACGCTGCCGCGGGATGCCGCGCAGATCGCCATCGACATTTCGGGCAAGACCAAGATGGACCTGCCGGCGCTGGTTGCGGCCGAGGAAACCGGGGTGCCTTACGTCCCGGCGCTGGAAAGCCTGAACCTGACCCAGCTGGGCCTGAAGGTGGCGGGTGCTGCGCTGGATGCGACGGGGGCCTTCACCTTCGACAACTCGATGGGCATGCCGATGCCGCTGGGCGAGGCGAATGTCACCGTCACGGGTGCGAACAAGCTGATCGACGGGCTGATCGCGACGGGGCTTCTGACCCAGGAGGATGCGATGGGCGCGCGCATGATGATGGGCATGTTCATGGTCCCGGCGGGCGAGGATACGCTGACCTCGAAGATCGAGGCGAAGGAAGGGATGCAGATCCTGGTGAACGGCCAGCCGCTGCCGATGTGACATTGGCCCTTTAGGCTCTGAGGGCGGGGCTTCGGTCCCGCCCTTTTCATTGGTGCGCTGTGGCACACCCTACTTCGTGCGCCGAAGGTCGTCGCGAATCTGCGCGGCCATGTAATCGGTGAACAGCTGGACCTTGGGGTCCTTCAGCCTGCGGTGCTGGCTGAGCGCCGACAGCTGGATCGGCAGCGGCGGCGAGGCTGTGGCGACTGGGATCAGGCGGCCTTCGCGCAGATGGTCGGCGACCTCGAACACCGGTTTCAGCACGATCCCGCGCCCGTCCAGTGCCCAGCCGGTGAGGACATCGCCGTCGTCGGACTCAAACGGGCCGGTGATCTCGAACCGGCGGGGGCCTTCGGGGGTCTGCAAGGTCCACTGGAACTCCTTGGCGCCGGGGAAGCGCAGGTTCAGGCAGTCGTGCCGGTCGCGGACCAGAGCCTCGCCGTCTTCGGGCATCCCCCGGCGGGCGACATAGGCCGGGGCGGCGCAGAGCAAGCGCGGGCAATCGGCGATGGTGCGCACCTTGAGCGTGGAATCCTCCAGAAGGCCAAGGTGGAAGGCCACGTCGATGCCTTCGGCCACAACGTCGATGCCACGGTCCGACAGGCGCAGGCGGACGTCGATCTGGGGATACAGGTCCTTGAAGGCGGGCACCCGGGGCGCGATGAGCCTGCGGCCGATGCCCAGGGGGGCGGCGACGAAGATCGTGCCGCGCGGGTTCTGCGTCACGTCCATCACGGCGGCTTCGGCCTCGTCGATCGCCTCGAGGATGCGGCGGGCGCCGTCATAGAAGATGCGTCCGTTTTCAGTGGGTTGCAGCGACCGGGTGGTGCGGCTGAACAGGCGCACGCCGAGGTGCTTTTCCAGTTCGGAAATCCGGGCCGAGGCGACGGCGGGCGAGGTGCGCTGATCGCGGGCAGCCGCCGACATGCTGCCCAATTCGTAGACGCGGACGAACATGCGGATGTTGTTCACATAGGACATTGTTCGTCCATGCTTGAAAGTGATGCGGGCATTCCATGGATTAACAGAAAGGTGGCAAGCGGGATAGCGTTTCGACAAACCGGGAGGGCGCGCGATGTATGACTGGGTCGTTCTGTGGGAATGGGTGGAGATCGCGGCGCGCTGGCTGCATGTCATCACCGCCATCGCCTGGATTGGCTCCAGCTTCTATTTCATCGCGCTGGACCTCGGGCTGCACCGCGACCGGAACCTGGCCAGCGGCGCGGATGGCGAGGAATGGCAGGTCCATGGCGGGGGGTTCTACCATATCCAGAAATACCTCGTGGCCCCCGCCGCGATGCCCGACCACCTGGTCTGGTTCAAATGGGAAAGCTATGCGACCTGGCTGTCGGGCTTTGCCATGCTGGTTCTGGTCTATTACCTGGGGGCCGAGCTTTACCTGATCGACCCGACGGTGATGGAGTTGCAGGTCTGGCAGGCGGTTGGCATCTCTCTGGCCTCGCTGGCCTTCGGCTGGGTGGCCTACAACACGATCTGCAAGGTTTTCGTGAACGCGAACCAGACAGCGCTGATGGTGGCGTTGTTCGTGGTGCTGGTGGGGATGGCCTGGTTCTACACGCAGGTCTTCAGCGGCCGGGCGGCGATGCTGCATCTGGGGGCGTTCACGGCGTCAATCATGACCGGGAACGTGTTCTTCGTCATCATGCCGAACCAGCGCGTGGTGGTGGCCGACCTGAAGGCGGGCCGCAAGCCCGACCCGAAGTATGGCAAGATCGCCAAGCAGCGCAGCACGCACAACAACTATCTGACGCTGCCGGTCGTTTTCCTGATGCTGTCGAACCATTATCCGCTGGTCTTTGCGACGGAATGGAACTGGGTGATCGCCAGCCTCGTCTTCCTGATGGGCGTGACGATCCGGCACTGGTTCAACACCCGTCACGCGCGGAAGGGCAATCCGCACTGGACCTGGGGGCTGACGGTGATCCTGTTCCTTGTCATCGCCTGGCTGTCCACCGCCCCGATGCGGGTGGTTGACGGCGAGGCCAGGTTGCAAGGCGCGGCGCTGGTCTATGCCTCGGCCCCCGGCTTCGAGGAGGTGGTCGGCATCGTGCAGGGCCGCTGTTCGATGTGCCATGCGGAGGAGCCCGGCTGGGAGGGCCTGCACTGGCCGCCGAAGGGCGTGGTGCTGGAAACCCCCGCCCAGATCGCGCATGAGGCGCGGCGGATCTATCTGCAGGCAGGTGTCACCCATGCCATGCCGCCGGGGAACCTGAGCTATATGGAGCCGCAGGAACGGGCGGCGATCGTGGAGTGGTTCCGCAAGGCGGGGTCGGAGGACCCGGTGTGAAGGCAGGAAGCCAAATTTCTTAAGCAAGAAATTTGTCAGAATCCTTGCTTAAGGATTTTGGGGCTCCTCGCGGGCAGGGTTTTCGCGGTTCTTCTCGTAGTGCCGCATCCCCGTGAACTCTGGCAGCCAATCCTCGCGCCGGATCGTCCACAGCTCATAGGTCGGGCGGAAGACCGAAGGATCGTCGAGGCAGCCAAGGTTGATGCCGATCTCGTCACCGATATGGGCATAGACCGGCGAGCCGCAGGTCGGGCAGAAGCTGCGGTCGCGGTAGGTTCGAACTTCGCCCGAAAGGGTGACGGCGGTTTCGGGAAAGATCGCCGAGGCGTGGAACAGCGTGCCGTGGTTCTTGCGGCAATCCATACAGTGGCAGAGGCCGACGCGGTAAGGCCGGCCTGTCGCCGTGAACCGCAAAGCGCCGCAGAGGCAACCACCGGTGACTTTGTCCATTGAACCCTCCCGCTCGTCGTGGACTGCGTCACTCCTCGCTGCGCCCCCCCGACGAGACGGCGAAGGCGTACGAGGAGGCGTCAGTCGCCCAGCTTGGCGTGAACCTCGTCCAGATCAACCGGGCCTTTCGGCATCTTGTTCGCGGGATTGTCGAAGTCATAGCGGAAAAGCTGGAAATCGCGTTTGTAGATTTCCCACATGAGATGCATCGAGAGGTCGTCGAAATAGGCCTCGACCGGATGCGCCCGCTTGGGCCCATGGCCTTCGCTTTCGTTGAAGCGGGGGATTTTCGCCAGATCGACCGGGTGCTTCACTTGGATGTTGTCCAGCACCACCTGCATCCCGGCATTGAAATCCTCGGTGAAGAAGATGTGGTTGTAGCGCCCGCCGTTGACGATGAAGGTGGACACATGGCCGGCCACCGCCGACCAGTGGATGTCGGGCTCCATCGGTTTCTTCCAGCGGATCGTGTCGCGGGCGAACAGAAGGAAGCGGCGGAAGCTGGCGATCTGGTCGAACTCCTGCTTGCCGTCCTCGCCGCCGACCTCGATCCCGTATTTCTGGATCAGAAGCGGCACGAGGTTCCCGCGGTAGCGTTTGCCGTTGCGCTGGATGCCGCAGATCTTGTCGAAGAACGAGGACAGGATCCGCGTATAGGGGTTGCGCACGCAGGTGAAGGCATAGACCTGCCGTGCCCGCACGCTGCGTTCGATGATCGGCTGGCTGGCCTCTTGCGCCCATTTGTGCAGGCCGGTGGTCGCATCGTGGATGTCGCCGTCGAAGAACCGGCCGTGGTCGGAGTAATACATGATCTGCCCGATGGTCGAGCAGGCGCATTTCGGCACCACCCGGTAGACGACGCTTTCGCTCTCCGTCATCCATGTTCCGGGAAAACCCATGACCCAAGGTCCTTCTTCAGCCCAAAGACGTGAACCAGACAAGTGACGCACGATTGCGGCACTCAAGCAGACATATTCGGGCTTTTCAAGGAAGCACCCGGCAGTCTAGTCAGGCAGAACCACGCATTGGCGGACATGCACGGGACCGATGACGCAGATCGCCTTCATCCTGCTTTGCCACAAGGACCCCGAAGGCATCATTGCGCAGGCCTTGCGGCTGACGGCGACGGGGGATTGTGTGGCGATCCATTTCGACGCCCGCGCGCCGCAGGTCGACTATGCCCGCATCCGGGCGGCGCTGGCGGGCAATCCGCAGGTGACTTTCGCCCGCCGTCGGGTCAGATGCGGCTGGGGGGAATGGAGCCTGGTGGCGGCCACTCTGGCGGGGCTGCGGGCGGCGCTGACGGAGTTCCCCGGGGCCACGCATTTCTACATGCTGTCGGGCGACTGCATGCCGATCAAGACGGCGGAATATGTGCACGCCTTCCTGGAACGCGAGGATGCCGACTACATCGAAAGTTTCGATTTCTTCGGATCGGACTGGATCAAGACCGGGATCAAGGAGGAACGGCTGATCTATCGCCACTGGTTCAATGAACGGCAGAGGAGATGGCTGTTCTATACCTCGCTGGAATTGCAGAAGAAATTCGGCCTGTCGCGCAGGATTCCCGAGGATCTGCAGATGCGGATCGGCAGCCAGTGGTGGTGCCTGCGCCGGCGCACGGTCGAGGCGGTGCTTGATTTCGTGGCGCGCCGCCGTGACATCCAGCGGTTCTTCTCGACGACCTGGATCCCGGACGAGACCTTTTTCCAGACGCTTGTCGCCCATCTGGTGCCGGATCGGGAAATCCGGTCGCGCACGCTGACCTTCCTGATGTTCACCGACTACGGCATGCCGGTGACCTTCTACGACGACCACTACGATCTTCTGTTGGCGCAGGGCTATCTCTTCGCGCGCAAGATCAGCCCCGAGGCAAGGCGGCTGAAGCAGCAGCTGGGGGATCTTTATGCCGAGACGGGGCGGACGTTCGCGATCTCGGACGAGGGGCGGCGGCAGTTTGCCTATCTCACCTCGCGCGGGCGGGAGGGGCGGCGCTTTGCCCGGCGGTTCTGGGAGGCGGAGACGAGCCTTGGCCGCAACCGGACGCTCTTGATGGTGGCCTGCAAGAAATGGCATGTCGCCAAGCGGCTGGTGGAACGGCTGCGCAGCGTGACCGGGGTTCCGGCGGTGGAATACCTTTTCAACGAGGAAGCGACGCCGCTGCCCGATCTGGGCGGCATCGAATCGCGGCTGGACAAGCGGATGCGCCACCGCCGGGCGCTGGTCAGGATGCTGTTCGACCATTGGCAGACCGACCGGCTGGTGGTCTGCGTCGATCCCGGCAGCATCGAGCTGATCCAGGACTTCGGCAACGACAAGTCGCATCTGCGGCTTCTGGAGATCGACTGCCAGTTCACCGACGACTATCTGATCGGCCATGCGCGGCGTGTCGGTCTGGCCGGGCCGCACACCCCGGTCAGCGCGGTGGAGCAGCTGTTGCCGACGATCCGCTACGATGTGAGGTTCGAAAGCGACCGGCTGCGCGATCTTGATCTGGCGGCGCATTACCGGATGCGCCAGACTGCCGGTATCGCGGAAAACGCGGCCGCCCTGGCGGGGTTCCTTCAGATCCCGGTCGAGACCGCGCGGGAGATTGCCGCAACCGAGTACCTATTCGTGGATTGAGACGCATGAGCTGGACTTACGACCCCACCAACATCTTCGCCCGCATCCTGCGCGGAGAGATTCCGAACAAGACGGTGATGGATACGCCGCATACGCTGGTGTTCCACGACATCCACCCGCAAGCCCCGGTGCATGTGCTGGCGGTGCCGAAGGGGGCCTATGTCTCGTTCGACCATTTCGCAGCCGAAGCCTCGGCCGAGGAACTGGTCGATTTCCACCGCACCGTCGCCAAGACCTGCGAGATCCTGGGGCTGACCGGGCCGGAAGGGTTCCGCGCGATCACCAATGCCGGGGCGCATGGGCATCAGGAAGTGCCGCATTTCCACCTGCACATCCTGGGCGGTCGTCCTCTGGGGCGTCTGGTCGAGCGGACGTGAAGTCGGGGCGCGCCTGAAACCGCAAGCTTCGGGTCGTGCGGGGCCCTGGTCGCTGGCATCTTCCGGGAAAGGCGGAGGATGACATGCGATTTGTGGCGATACCGACGACGGTGGTGCGGGGCTATCAGGCCGGGGGGCCGGACGCGAATGGGCAGGTGCCCGAGCGGATGGTCTCGGACGGGGGCGGCAATCCTTGCAGGCATTGCCTGAAGATGATCCCCGCGGGCGCAGGAATGCTGGTGTTGGCGCACCGACCCTTTCCAAACCTGCAGCCCTATGCCGAGGTGGGGCCGATCTTCCTGTGTGCGGACCCTTGCGAAGCGGGCGGTGGTGAGGCGCTGCCCGAGGTTCTGGACTCGCCCGATTACATCGTTCGCGGCTATGGGCCTGACGACCGGATCGTCTATGGCACCGGCGGGGTGGTCGCAACGGGGGCGATCCTGGCGCGGGCGGGCGAGGTGTTCGGCGATGCGCGGGTGGCCTATGTGCATGTCCGATCGGCGCGGAACAACTGCTATCAATGCCGGATCGACCGCTAGAGCGGGGCGGTTTTCAGATGGGCGCGGACGCGCGGGTCTTTTGTCTTGTCGTCGGCCTTCGCCTCATCCCCGGCTGAGGCGGGGTGCTGCCCCTTCCATCCCGATGGCCTTTCGGACCAGTGGCGATGCCATTCGGCCACCCCGGGATATCCGGGGGGAAGAGACAGGTCTGGATCAGGCTGGCGGGTTGATCGCATCCCAGGCCCTGAGCCAGCGTTTCGGTGCGGCGTCGCGCCAGTGTCGGATGAGGCGGGCAGTGGCCCAGGCTTCGTCGATGCGGCCTGCGCGGACGAGGATCAGGTTGTGGGGTTCGTAATGCGGATGGAGGGCGAAGGTCTTGGGGTCTGCGGCCAAGAGCATCTCGCGTTCGTCCTTGCCGCATTTGAAGACGGCAGCATCGACGTAAGGCGACCACCAGCACCACATCTTGCCATGCGCCTTGAGGCAGGGGTTGCCCCAGGCCGTGGTGTCCGTGACCTCGGGCAGGTTGAGGCCAAGGGCGAGGGCTTTCAACTCGGCGTAGGTCATGATCATCAATGCGCCTCGGCCCAGGTCTTGCCCTGTCCGGCTTCCACCGCGAGGTGGACGTTCAGGGCGACGGCGGGGGCGGAAGCCTGTTCCATCACCTCCCTGGCGATGGGGATCAGGCGGTCGGCGTCGGCTTCTGCCACCTCGAACAGAAGTTCGTCGTGGACCTGCAGCAGCATCTTCGCGTCCAGCCCCTCGATGGCCTTCGGCATCCGGATCATCGCCCGGCGGATGACGTCGGCAGCGGTGCCCTGGATGGGTGCGTTGATCGCGGCGCGCTTGGCGAAACCGGCGCCGGGGCCCTTGGCGTTGATTTCGGGAGTATGAATTTTCCGACCGAAAAGCGTCTGAACGTACCCGTTTTCCTGAGCGAACTTTACAGTATCGGACATATAGCCCTTGATGCCGGGAAATCGCTCGAAATAGCGGTCGATGAAACCCTGCGCTTCGGCCCGCGGAATACGGAGGTTCCGGGCGAGGCCGAAGCCGGAAATCCCGTAGATCACCCCGAAGTTGATCGCCTTGGCCTTGCGGCGGATGTCGGGGGTCATCTGGTCCAGGGGCACGTTGAACATCTCGGACGCGGTCAGGGCGTGGATGTCGATCCCCTCTTCGAAGGCGCGGCGCAGCTCGGGGATGTCGGCGATATGGGCAAGGATGCGCAGTTCGATCTGGGAATAGTCGAGGCTGACCAGGACCCGGCCTTCGGGGGCGACGAAGGCCTCGCGGATGCGGCGGCCTTCCTCGGTGCGGACGGGGATGTTCTGGAGGTTGGGGTCGGTCGAGGCGAGGCGGCCGGTGTTGGCCCCCGCGATGGAGTAGGAGGTGTGGACGCGGCCCGTTTCGGGGTTGATCGCCTCTTGCAACGCGTCGGTGTAGGTGGATTTCAGCTTGGCGATCTGCCGCCAGTCGAGGATGCGCGCGGCGAGGCGCGCGCCCTGCGGGTGGCTGTCCTCCAGCGTGGTGATGTCCTCGAGGATGTCGGCGCCGGTGCCATAGGCCCCGGTCTTGCCCTTTTCGCCGCCGGGAACGCCCAGGCGATCGAACAGGATCTCGCCCAGCTGCTTGGGGGAGCCCACGTTGAACTTCTCGCCGGCGATGTCCTGGATTTCCTCTTCGAGCTGGACCAGCTTCTGCGCAAAGACGTTGGACATGCCGCGCAGGACGTCGCGGTCGACCTTGATGCCGGTCATCTCCATGTCGGCGAGGACGGGGACGAGGGGGCGTTCGAGCGTCTCGTAGACGGTGGTGACCTTCGCCCGGTGCAGGCGCGGCTTCAAGGTCTGCCAGAGGCGTAGAGTCACATCGGCGTCCTCGGCGGCATATTTCACGGCGTCGTCTATGGCGACCTTGTCGAAGGTGATCTGGGATTTGCCCGATCCGAGGAGGGACTTGATCGGGATCGGCTGGTGGCCGAGGTAGCGGTCGGAAAGCTCGTCCATGCCGTGGTTGTGGAGCCCTGCGTGCATCGCGTAGGACATGAGCATCGTGTCGTCGATGGGGGCGATGCGCAGCCCCGGACGGGCGAAGATCTTCCAGTCGTATTTCATGTTCTGGCCGATCTTGAGGATCGCGGGATCCTCGAGGATCGGCTTCAGCGCGGCCAGAACCTCGTCCAGCGGCAGTTGTTCGGGGGCAAGGGCCTTGGCCCCGAACAGATCGCCGCCGCCCGTGGTGTGGCCGACAGGGATGTAGGCCGCCTTCCCGGCATCGACCGACAGCGAGATGCCGACGAGATCGGCCTGCATCTCGTTCAGGCTTGTCGTTTCGGTGTCGATGGCGACATGGCCCAGATCGCGGATGCGGGCGATCCAGCGGTCGAGGGCGTCGCGGGTGCGGATGCATTCGTAGGCGGCGTGGTCGAAGGGGGGCTGTTCGGCCTGCGGCTGTGGCTTCTCCTCGCGGGCGACGGTGAGCTGCGAGACCTCTGGCAGGGCGGGGGTGGTGATGCCGAGTTTTTCCGCGACACGTTTCGTCAGGGTGCGGAATTCCATTTTCGTAAGGAACTCCATCAGCTTGTCGGGTTCGGGCAGGCGGATTTCCAGATCGTCCAGCGTCACGTCCAGCGGCGTGTCGTCCTTCAGCGTGACAAGCTCGCGGGAGATGCGGATCTTCTCGGCATTCTCGACCAGCGCCTCGCGGCGTTTGGGCTGCTTGATCTCGGAGGCGTGGGCCAGAAGTGTGTCGAGGTCGCCGTATTCGTTGATGAGCAGCGCGGCGGTCTTGAGGCCGATGCCCGGCGCGCCGGGGACGTTGTCCACGCTGTCGCCCGCAAGGGCCTGCACGTCGATCACCTTTTCGGGGGGGACGCCGAATTTCTCGATCACCTCCTCGGGGCCGATGACGCGGGATTTCATCGGGTCGAACATGTCCACCCCGGGGCGGATCAGCTGCATCAGGTCCTTGTCCGAGGAGATGATGGTGCAGGTCCCGCCCGCCTCGACCGCCTGTTTCGCCAGGGTGGCAATGATGTCGTCGGCCTCGAACCCTTCCGTTTCCAGACAGGCGACGTTGAAGGCGCGGGTGGCTTCGCGGGTCAGCGGGAATTGCGGGCGCAGGTCCTCGGGTAGCTCGGGGCGGTTGGCCTTGTAGTCCGGGTAGATCGCGTTGCGGAAGGTCTCGGCCGAATGGTCGAAGACCACGGCAAGATGCGTCGCGGCCTTGCCGTTCGAGGTGGCGCGGGAAAGTTCGTTCCACAGGATGTTGCAGAAGCCCGCGACGGCACCCACCGGCAGCCCGTCGGACTTGCGGGTGAGCGGCGGCAGCGCGTGATAGGCGCGGAAGATATAGGCCGAGCCGTCGATGAGATGCAGATGGTGGCCTTTGCCGAAAGTCATGGGTCGTCTCCCGTCGCCTGGAGAGGATTATTGGCAGAAGGCCGACGAAAGGGCCACCCGGTACGGCATGCTGCGGGGGGCACAGGCGGGCTTGACCCGGGCGAAAGGGCGGTGCAATGTCACGCCATGCTGTGCCAGATGACCTACCAGTCGTTTTATTGGACCGACGCCACATAGGCGGCCGGGCAGCGTTTCACAACCGAAGCAAACCCCAGAAAGCCGCCCGCGAGGGTCAGGCCGGTTGGTTCACAAGGTTCCCCTCGCCGGGCCGCCCCAGCGAAGGAAACCGAAGATGTCGACCCCCACTGTCACGATCCGCCGCGCCACGGCAGAGGACCTGCCAGAAACCCACCGCATGATGATCGCGCTTGGCGCGCAGCATGGGTTGCCTGCCACGCTGACCCCGCGGGTCCTGGCCCGGATCGCGCTGGACGGGCCCGCGGCGCGGCTTCTGGTCGCGCACCGGACCGACAGCCCGCAGCGCCATCCCGTGGGCCATGCCCTGTTGATCCTGGGGCGCAACATGGTGGCGGGCGCGACCTGGGGCTTTGTCGAACAGCTTTATGTCCAGGCGCCGGACCGGGGGCAGGGCATCGGCCGGGCGCTTCTGGCCGCCGCGCGCGCCGAGGCGCTGGCGGCGGGCTGTGCGGGAGTGACCGTCAGCAGCCGCCCCGAGACCGACGGGTCGGCCCTGGGCTACCGGGCGCTGGGGCTGGAGATGGACGCGGCCCGGCCGCGCTTTGCGGCCGAATGAACGGAAGCCTGGGGTCGGGCCTTGCGCAAGGGTGACTGGCCGCCCACCGTCCGTGGTGCGGAACGATACTGCGCTGGATGGCCATTCCTTCGGGTTCCTGAACGGGACGTTCCATCTCAAGCTGTCCGCTGCCATGACGGGGTGGTCTGTGCATCTACGACACGGTGCGCAGCGCGCCGGGCGGGCCGGCGATGCATGTCCATGCCGCTCGGGACGAGTGGTTTCTGGTCTCCGACGGCGAGTTCGAGATCAGGGTCGGCGAGGTGCTGCACCGGCTGATGCCGGGTGACAGCCTTCTGGCGCCGCGCGGTATCCCGCACGCCTTCCGCAATACGACCGGGACCGGTCGGATTCTTTTGGCATTTCAGCCTGCGGGCACGATGGAAGACTTCTTCGTCGAAGGCAGCCGGCTTGGCCCACTGACCCCTTTCGCCTTTGCCGAGCTGTCGTCGAGGCACGGGATGCAGGTGGTAAGGCCGTCGCTTGCCTAGTGGTCGTCGTGGGCGTGCTCGCGGTCGATGACATACCGCTTGTCGCAATAGCCGCATTCGACCCAGCCCGTGTCGCGCGGAATGGTCAGCCAGACGCGGGGATGGCCAAGGGCGCCTTCACCCCCGTCGCAGGCCACTTTCCAGGTGGTGACAACTTGGGTTTCCGGTGCTTCGATCGGCATGGGTGGCTTCCTGTGCTGGCTTGGTTGCCTTTTAGCGGGCGAGGGGCGGGCGACACAAGAGGGCGTGCGAGGGGGGCTGCCGCAGCCTATCCGCCTATCAGCAGCGCCCCGCGCGATTTCAGCGCGGTCAGCCAGCCGAGCCCCTGCGCTGTGCCCTTGGCCGGGCGGTACTCAGCGGAGATCCACAGGTCGGGGAACCGGGCATCGACGGCATCGCAGAGATCGGGCAGCGAGAAGCCGCCTCCACCCGGTTCGTTGCGGCCCGGGAAGCCGGAGATCTGGACATGGCTGATCCGGTGGCAATGCGTCTGCCAGACCTGGGCTGCATCGCCGTGCAGCCGGGCGGCATGCCAGAGGTCGAACTGGATGCCGATCCGGGGATTGGCGATGTCGTCCAGAATGCGCGCCGCATCGTCGTAGTCGTTCAGGAAATAGCCCGGCATGTCGTCGGGATTGAGCGGCTCGATGGTCAGCGACAGCTCCGGCGCCTGGGCCAGGGCCCAGGACAGGTTCTCGACATAGGCCTGTTCGGCTTGCGGGCCCTTGGCGACCCCCGCCATCACATGGACGGAAGCCGCGTTCAGCCGGGTCGCATATTCGGCGGCGCGCAGAAAGCTGTCACGGAAGCGCAACTCCATTCCCGGGACGGCGGCGAAACCGCGGTCGCCGCTGGCCCAGTCGCCCGGCGGCGTGTTGATGAGAGCCAGCGGGATGCCGTTCAGCGCGCGCTCCCAATCTGCCATCGGCTGGTCGTAGGGAAACAGCACCTCGACCCCGTCAAAGCCACAGCGTGCCGCCCAGTCGGGGCGGTCGAGCATCGGGACTTCGGTGAAGAGGTAGGTCAGATTGGCGGCGAAGCGGGGCATGTCGATCAGGGCATTTCCGGGTTAGGCAATTCGGCCGACAGGATGACCGGGAAGAACTGCCCCGAGGACCACAGGCCGAACCACCTTTGCCCTTCGTGGTCGTGATGGCAACAGAGATCGATCAGCCGGTAGAAGGATTTCCGGTCGATCCGCGCCCAGAGATTGCTGCGGATCAGGATGTAGGGCGAAGGTTCGCCCGTGACCGGATCGCGTTCGATGCGCAGGGGATGGTCGGGGCCGAGCACGGCCACGTCCTCGGTCCTGGTGGTGAAGGTCAGGGTCTGGTCGCGGCCCGTGCCCGTGACGTCGAAGTCCTGCGCCAGCAGGGGGGCATCGTCGACCTTGATCCCGACTTTCTCGACCGGGGTGACGAGAAAGTAGTCGTCGCCTTCGCGCCGGAGAATCGAGGAGAAGAGCTTGACCAGCGGCGCCCGGCCGATGGGAGTGCCGAGGTAGAACCAGGTCCCGTCCCGGGCGATGCGCATGTCGATGTCGCCGCAGAAGGGCGGGTTCCACAGATGCACGGGGGGCAGTCCCTTGCCGCTTGCGGCCCTGGCGGCGGCGGCAAGGGTATCGGCGGTGGGTGCGGGCATCGGCGATACTCCGGTGGCGGGGGTCCGCGAGAAGCTGGGCACCTGGCCGGGGCCGGGTCAACCCCGTCCGCCCGGCCTGTGGTCGAGGGACCCGGGCGGCCCGCTAGCGGCGGCGGTCGCGCCGGGCGCTCATCGGCTGGAAGGCCACGCCGACATGCGCCTCGCAATAGGGTTTGCCGGGCAGCGAGGGCAGGCCGCAGAACCAGAAATCGTCGGTCGCGGGGTCGCCGATCGGCCATTTGCAGGTGCGTTCGGTCAGTTCCATCAGCGTCAGCTTGCGCGCGCGCTTTTCCACCTCGCGGACCGAGGCCAGCGCCTCGGGGCTGATCTCGTTCAGGCTGGGCTGCGGCGGCAGGGGCTGGCCCGCCGGGATGATCGCCTTGCGCACGGGCAGGGGGGTCACGTTCGAGGAGGGTGCCGCAGCAGGCGCGGCCGGGGCGGCCTGGCGCGGAGCCTCGGCCCGTGGGGCGGGGTCGGGGCGGGCTGCGGGCTCGGGCTTGGCAGCGGCGACCGGTGCAGGGGTTGAAGTCGCCTCCTCCTCCTCTTCCTTGCCGACGCGGTTCGACAGGCCCAGCCGGTGCACCTTGCCGATCACCGCGTTGCGGGTGACACCGCCCAGCTCCTTGGCGATCTGGCTGGCCGACTGGCCCTCGTTCCACATGCGCTTGAGCGTCTCGACCCGCTCGTCCGTCCAGGACATCCCGTTCTCCGCCTGTCTGATTGCCGCGCCATTCTATCCGTTCGGGACGGGGGGCCGCAAGGGCGGCTGACTTCGGCGTTGCCGATCGCTGTTTGCGCCCGCGTCCCGTGGCCGGGGGGCGGCCCCTGTCATCCTGCCGACTCCGGGCCCGATCAGTCTGGCCCGGCCCAGGGCGAGGTGGGGGGCCTGAGGCGGGGGGTTTGCCTGACTTGCGCCCCTCCCGCCTCGGCCTACCCTTTGGCAAAGGAGTTCTCGATGCCTCTGACTGTCCATCCCAATCCCGACCTGACCGTCGGTCCCGACCTGCATCCGCGCTGGAACAGCCCCGCGCATCGTCGGCAGGGGTTCCACCACCTGCACCGGATCGCCCGCTACACCCAGACCTTCCGCGCGGCCTCGGTGCTGGACCTGCGGCCCGACGCCGACCCCGCGATCGCGGCGCGCGAGGATGTGCAGCGGCTGACCACCAGCCCCTGGTTCTCGGCCATGGCGGTGACCGAGGGCAACCGGCTTCTGTTCGAGGCCTATGCCCCGGATTTCGGCCCCGATCAGCCACATGCGATCATGTCGATCACCAAGATGACCGCGAACCTGATCGTCGGGCGGCTGTGGGAGGATGGTCTGCTGGACCTCGACCAGCCGATGGGCGAGATCCTGCCCTGGATCGGCCCGGGCTATCAGGCGGCCCGGATCCAGGACATCCTGGACATGAACGTCCAGAACGGTTTCAACGAGGATTACACCGACCCGCACACCACCGTCTTCCAGCACGAGGTGGCAATGGGGATGCGATTGCCGGAGGGTCGCGAGCCGTTGATGGTCGAGCTTCTGGCCGGGATCGGCCTGGCGCCGGGCGCATCGGACACGGTCAACCGCAGCGGCGCGAGCCTGTACAAAAGCGCCAATACCGATGTCCTGATGCAGGCGGCCCTGGCGCGGGGCGGGCGGCCCCTGCGGGCCTGGGTTGCGGACCTTGCCGATGCGGCGGGCGTCGAGGGCGTGCTGCACATGGGCTCGGACCGGGCGGGCACGCCGATCTTCTCGGCCGGGCTTTGCCTGACGGCGCGCGACCTTTGCCGCTATGGCGCGCTTTTCGCCCGCAGGGGACAGGGGGTGAACGGCGCCGCCTTCGGTTCGGCCGCGTTTCTGGACCGGACCCTGAAGGGCGGCGTCCCGATGCCTGCCCCGCGCGACCGGCTGCACTATTCGAACCAGACCAACACCGATGGCACCTGGGTCGGGCACGGGGGCTATGGCGGGCAGTATCTGGTGGCGAACCCCGAGACGGGCCGCGTCGCCTGCTTCCTGTCGGTCCTGCAGGACGCGCATGGCTTTGACCCGGACTGGTATCCGCCCGTCATTGCCATGCTGACCGGGATCTGCGCTGGTCGCTGAGGCCCCTAACCCTGCAACCGCAAGGCCCGCGCCTCGGCATTGCGGACGATGGGAAAGGCCGCGCGCCGCCGGATCAGGTCGCCTTCCGGCACCGCATCGGCGAGAGCCGCCCGCTCGGCCCTGGTCAGCCCGGCAAGGCCCGTCGGCCCGGGATGAAAGCTTTCCGACAAGGCCCCTTCGGCCAGCAGGACCTCATGCCGGTCGCACAGGAGGATCACATAGTCGAGTCCCGCCTCGGGCAGCACCAGCCGCGCACCGTGGTCATCGACCAGCGCCTGAGCCGAGACCAGCACCTGGTCCTCGCCGAAATAGACTGCCGCCCGCCAGTCGTCGATCAGCATCCGCTGCTGCGGCGACACGACGAGCGGCCGGTCGTTGCCGATGGTCCCCGGCGCGAATTCCACCGGGCGCAGTCCGGGATGCGCCAGCAGGTCCAGCGCAGTGACCGCCCGCCGCCCGACCCAGCGCAGGGGGCGCGAGCCATTGGCCAATGTCGTGATCAGGTCGCCGGCCACCAGACTGCCGGCAGGTCTTGGCCCGTCCGGCGTGTCGATCAGTGTCTCCGCAGCATAGGCCGCCAGCGCCTCGGGCGCCTCGGGCCGGTCCGGCGCGGGGATGTCCCCCTCGACCCAGGTGTCGTCACATGCCAGAGCCGCGGGCTTGCCCCCGATCCGCACCAGATACAACCCGCGGTGGCGCGGCACCGATTCGATCTGTGCCTTGCTGCCCGTCTCCCAGGTTGTCCCCGACAGCACCACCGGGCTCGCAAGGGTCAGGCCCTCGGGTCCGTCGGCAAGGCAAAGAGTGCATGGCAGGGCGCCTGGGATCAGACGCGGAGTGGCTTCGGCCAGGCGGGCGGACCAGCCCTTCGCCCCTGCGGCCTTCGGCAGCAGCAACTGGTCCAGCGCAAAGACGCTGACAGTGATGCGCGGTGCACTCATACCTGTACCGGATCCTCGGCTTCTCGTCGGCCAGTCTTGCGCAGGTCTTGTGCGCCCCCGCCTCTCCCCATTCTGCCTTGCCAGCGTTTACAGGTCATTTCCAGCGAAAATCTGCAGAATGCCGGGCCAGACCCCGGACCCGCAGAAATCCGCTTTACCGGGGGTCACATTCCCGCTATGCCGCCCGGCATGACCGCTGGACCCCATCGCACCCCCGCTTCGCGCCGACTTCGCCGCGTCTGAAGCCTGTCCTGCCGTCCCGTGCGCGCCCCCGCGCCATTCCTTCCCCACGTTGACACACGGCCAGCCCTCGGGCACCCATTGGCTTTCACACGAAGGACCCCGTTCCATGATCCCCTCCGTCCTGCCGACCTACAACCGCGCGCCCCTGTCCTTCGTGAAGGGCGAGGGCAGCTGGCTGATCGCCGAGGACGGCCACCGATATCTGGACCTCGGCTCGGGCATCGCGGTGAACGCGCTGGGCCACGCGCATCCGGCGCTGGTGCAGACCCTGACGGATCAGGCGCAGAAGCTCTGGCACGTCTCGAACGTCTACACGATCCCCGAACAGGAGCGGTTGGCGCGGCTGCTGACGGAAAACAGCTTCGCCGATACCGTCTTCTTCACCAACTCGGGCACCGAAACGGCCGAGCTGGCGATCAAGATGGCGCGCAAGCACCATTACGACGCGGGCCACCCCGAACGGATCGAGATCGTCGCCTTCGAGGGCGCCTTCCACGGCCGCTCCACAGGTGCCATCGCGGCGGCGGGGTCGGAGAAGATGGTCAAGGGCTTCGGCCCGCTGATGCCCGGCTTCAGGCATCTGAAATGGCCGACCTCGGACGAGGATCACGCTGCCATCCGCGCTGCCATCACCGACAAGACCTGCGCGGTGATCGTCGAGCCGATCCAGGGCGAAGGCGGCATCCGCGTGGTCCCCGACCAGTGCCTGAAGGGCCTGCGCGACCTTTGCGACCAGACCGGCACCCTTCTGATCTTCGACGAGGTGCAATGCGGCATGGGCCGCACGGGGCGCCTGTTCGCGCATGAATGGGCGGGCGTCACGCCGGACATCATGATGGTCGCCAAGGGCATCGGCGGCGGCTTCCCGCTGGGCGCGGTGCTGGCCACCGAACGCGCCGCCTCCGGCATGACGGCGGGCACTCACGGCTCGACCTACGGCGGCAATCCCCTGGGCTGTGCGGTGGGTGCCAAGGTCGTCGAACTGATCTCCGACCCTGCCTTCCTGGCCGAGGTGGCCCGCAAGGGCGCCCTCATGCGCCAGGGCCTCGAATCCCTCGTCGCCCGCCACCCGCAGGTGTTCGAGGCCGTCCGGGGCGAGGGCCTGATGCTGGGCCTGAAATGCAAGCCCGCCCCGGCAGACGTGGTGAAGGCGGGCTACGAGGCCGGCGTGCTGACCGTCGCCGCCGCCGACAACGTCCTGCGCCTGCTGCCCGCGCTGAACATCCCCGACGCCGACATCGCCGAGGCGCTCACCCGCCTCGACCAGGCCGCCACGACCCTTGAAAAGGCCGCCTGACCTGCTCTTTTTCCAAATACTCCACGGGGGTCCGGGGGTGTGAAACCCCCGGTCCGACCGGAGCCAAGAAGCGAAACGCCATGAACCACTTCCTCGACATCCACAAGACCGACCCCGCCCAGCTGCGGGCCATGATCGACAGCGCCCAGGCGATGAAGACCGCGCGGAACGGTCGCCCGAAAGGCGCGCCCGATGACGAGCAGCCCCTGAAGGGCCACATGGTCGCGCTGATCTTCGAGAAACCCTCGACCCGCACCCGCGTGTCCTTCGACGTGGGCGTGCGCCAGATGGGCGGCGAGACCATGGTGCTGTCCGGCAAGGAAATGCAGCTGGGTCACGGCGAGACGATTGCCGACACCGCCCGCGTCCTGTCGCGCTATGTGGACCTCATCATGATCCGCACCTTCGAGGAGGCGACGCTTCTGGAAATGGCCGAACATGCCACGGTCCCGGTCATCAACGGCCTGACTAACCGGACCCATCCCTGCCAGATCATGGCCGACGTCATGACCTATGAGGAACAGCGCGGGCCCATCGCAGGGAAAAAGGTGGTCTGGTGCGGCGACGGCAACAACGTCTGCGCCAGCTTTCTGCACGCGGCGGGCCAGTTCGGGTTCGATTTCACCTTCACCGGCCCCGAAACGCTGGACCCCGAAGAGAAGTTCGTCCAGTTCGCCCGCGACAAGGGCTCCAAGGTCACCATCCAGCGCGACCCCTTTACGGCTGTCGAAGGCGCCGATCTGGTGGTCACCGACACCTGGGTGTCGATGCACGATCCCGAAAGCGCCAAGGAACGCCGTCACAACCAGCTGCGCCCCTATCAGGTGAACGAACAATTGATGAGCCGCGCCAGGCCCGACGCGCTGTTCATGCATTGCCTGCCCGCGCATCGCAACGACGAGGCGACGAGTGCGGTGATGGACGGTCCCCATTCGGTGATCTTCGACGAGGCCGAAAACCGCCTGCACGCGCAGAAGGCCATCATGCGCTGGTGCCTCGGGGTCTGACGCGCGCCAATTGATGCGACGCCGGTTTCCGACCCGGAAACCGGGCCGGAATTCGCGTCGAATTCCGCCCCCAGACCCTGCCGATGGCTTGACAGAGGCACCGGTAGTTCCGAGCCTGTGCCGGAAAGGAGACCCCCCATGCATCGCCGTTCCGTCGCCGTCTTCGACCGTTTCCTGTCCGCCCTTTCCGCCATCCTCGACAAGGCCGAGGCGCATTGCGAGGCCAGGAAGATCAAGCCCGAGGTGATCCTTGCCGCCCGGCTTTTCCCCGACATGTTCTCCTTCACCCGTCAGGTCCAGCTGGCCTGCGATTTCGCCACCCGCGGCACCGCCCGGTTGGCGGGGGTCGAGCCGAAGAGTTTTCCCGACACCGAGACGACCTTCGCCGAGCTGAAGGACCGCATCAGTGCCGCGCGGGGCTACATGGGGTCGTTCCAGGCTGCAGACTTCGCCCATGCCGACACCCGCGACATCCATTTCAAGGCCGGGGGCCGCGACATGGTGCTGAAGGGGGAGGAATTCCTGTCCTTCTACACCCTGCCGCAGTTCTTCTTCCACCTGACCACCGCTTATGACATCCTGCGCGCGAACGGGGTGGAGCTTGGCAAGCGCGACTACATGGGCGCGCCGTAGGGTCCGTCAGGCGACCTTTGCGCCCACAGGCTCGACCGATCTGGCCCCGTCCGCATCCGCCGCCCGCGCCGCCAGCAGCACCACGAGGACAAGCACCAGCGACAGACCGGCATAGGTCGGCCGGAAGCCGAAATGCTCGGCCACGAAGCCGATGGTCGAAGGCGCGACCAGGATGCCGCAATATCCGACCATCGTGACGATGGAAATCGCACTGGCCGAGGGCAGGCGCGGGTGGTTTCCGGCCGCCGAGAACAGGATCGGCACCATGTTGGCGATGCCGAGGCCCGCGACGAAGAAACTGACGATCACCATCCAGCTTTCCGTCGCCACCGCGCCGCCCATCATGCCCGCCGCTCCGAGCCAACCCGAAATCCGCAGCGTCCGCACCGCGCCAAACCGGTTGCGCACCGTGTCGCCCAGAAATCGCATCAGCGCCATGGCTCCGGCAAAGAGGGCGAAGCCCAGGCCCGAGACGAAGACATCCGAGCCGAGTTCCTTCTGCATGTAGATCGCCGCCCAGTCGAGCACCGCCCCTTCGGGCACCATCGAGGCCAGCGCGAGGAAGCCCAGCAGCCAGACGTGAACGTCCTTCGGGAAAAGCCTGGTCCTGGGGGCGGGCGCCGCGTCAACCACCACGGGCTTCGGCTCTTCCGGCAGCAGGAACGGCATGGCCGATATCACGATCACCGCGACCACTCCGGCGGTCAGCAGCGATTGCACCTCAGATCCCCAATGCGCGATGACCCAGGCCCCGAACGAGCCACCGACGAAGCCGCCAAGGCTCCAGAACCCGTGCGAGGACGACATGATCGCCCGGTTCAGCCGCTGCTCGATCACCACGGCCTGCGCGTTCATCGCCACGTCCATGCAGCCTGCCATCGCGCCGAACACCGCCATGAACAGCGCCAGAAGCCAGAGGTTGGGCGAAAAGACCACCATCGGCAGCGCGGGGATCAGCGCCAGCGAGAACAGGGACAGCACCCGTCGTCCGCCAAAGCGCCCGATCAGCCGCCCGGCAAACAGCATGGCGGTCACTGCCCCCAGACCCAGCACCAGGATCAGAAGACCCAGGGCCGACTCGGCGACCGCATGGCGCGGCATCAGAAGCGGGATCTGCGGCGCCCAGGCCCCCATGACAAAGCCGTTGGCCAGGAACATCGCCGCCACTGCCCACCGCGCGCGCCGGGCCTGTTCATCGACCTGCATCATCCGCCCCTCGATTGCTGGCGCCGGTCATAGATCGGGCGCAGAGCGACAGGAAGGACCCGGCAATCAATCCGTGTTGCAGCGTTGAAAGGATTTCCGCGCCGCCGGAGATGACAAGCCGGTTCGGCCTGCCCTTGCGCAACAGGCTTCCTTCGCCCCGGCCGCGACCTCGCCGTCGATCTTCACCACCAGCTTGTGCCCCAGCGCCCGCGCGCCATTTGCCATGCCATGAAGACCGATGCCCTGGGTTGCCCTGTCTGCGAAGACTCCAGGGCCGGGAAGCCTGCTTCGCCATCGTTCAGGATTCGGGCCGGCTGCGGGAGAGGGGGCACCCTCACGCCCCATGTCGGCCGGAGGCGTGCCCTCAGGTCCCCCGGGGCTTTGCCCGCAGCGTGGGTTCGGCCACCGTGGGATCCTCGGGCCAGGGATGCCGCGGATAGGCCCCGCGCATGTCCTTGCGGACATCGGCATAGGAGGTCGCCCAGAACCGAGGCAGGTCGGTCGTCACCTGGACCGGGGCCCGGGCCGGGGACAGAAGCGTCACTCTGACCGGCATCCGCGCCGCCCCGACCACCGGATGCTGTGTGACCCCGAACATTTCCTGCAACCTGACCTCGATCGCGGGCACCTCGCCCTCGTAGTCGATCGGAATCTTCCGACCCAGCGGAGTCTCGAAACTTCCCGGCACCAGCCGGTCCATCTCGGCCAGCCGGTCCCAGCCCAGAAGGCCCTGAAGCGCGGGCACGAGGTCGAAACCCCGGATGTCGTCCTCGGTCCTGATCCCCGTCAGATGCGGCAGCAGCCAGTCCTCGGCCGTGGCCAGAAGCTCGGCATCCTCCACCCCAGGCCAGCCCTCGCCCCGCGCCAGCCGCGCCCGCGCGCGCAGCCGCCGCGCTGCCGGAGACCACGGCAGCCCCAGCGCCCGCACGCCTTCCAGCGCCGCCTTCGCCACCGCCTCTGCAGGGGCGTCCCAATGGCGGTCCTCCAGCACCAGAGCCCCCAGACGTTCCTGCCGGCGCGAGACGACCCGCCCCTCGCGCCGCGACCATTCGCAGACCTCGACCCAGGCGATGCGGTCGGCATGAAGCCCGCGCACCTCGGCCTCGGAAATGGCCACTGCCTGCCGCACGGTCGCTTCGCGCGCATCGCCATCGAGGTCCGTGGCCACGATCAGCCGCGCGCCCGACAGCGGCAGCACCGGCGCCATCGCTGCCCCCTTGCCGCCCGACAAAACCCAGCGCGGCGCCTCGCCCTTGCGGCGCAGGCCGATCCGGTCGGGATAGGCCAGCGCCGCCATCTCGGCCAGCGAAAAGGCGCCGGCATGGCCCCCCCTCCCCATCCCTCCCCCACCAGGGGGAAGGGGTCCACCCTTGCCCGACGTCTCCGCATCGCGCTTCCCCTCCCCCCCGTGGGGAGGGGATGGGGGTGGGGGGCTTCCTGCCAGAGCCTTCGCCGCCGCCGCCAGCCGCCTTGCCTCGGCCCGGATGCGCTCGACCACCCCCCGGTCGGCCTCCGGCCCCGGGCGCCGGATCGCCGCCATCCGCAGCGCCAGATCCGGCCCCGCCCCGCGCAGCGGGTCGCGCTCGGCCAGAAGCGCGGCCAGCTCCGCCGCCTCCGGCCCGGCCACCGCCAGCATGTGCCCCAGCCGGGGGTGCAGGGGCAGCCCGGCCAGCACGCGCCCATGCGCGGTGATGTGGCCCTTCTCGTCCAGCGCCCCAAGGTCCATGAGAAGGCTGCGCGCCTCGGCCAGGGGCCCCGCCGGGGGCGGAGTCAGGAAGGGCAGGTCCGCACCCCCCCACAGCGCCAGCTCCAGCGCAAGGCCCGCCAGATCCGCCACCTCGATCTCGGCGGGCGGGTAGGGGGCCAGACCGCCCTCCTCTCCCCTGGTCCACAGCCTGTAGCAGACCCCTTCCGCCACCCGCCCCGCCCGACCGCGGCGCTGCTCGGCTTCGGCCTTCGTCACCCGTTCGGTCACTAGCCGCGACATGCCCGAGTTCGGATCGAACCGCGCCCTTCGCGCGCGGCCCGAATCCACCACGACGCGGATGTCCGGCAGGGTCAGCGAGGTTTCGGCAATCGAGGTCGCCAGCACCACCTTGCGCCCCTCGACCGGGGCCAGCGCCGCCCGCTGCGCCGCAAAGTCCATCGCCCCGAACAGAGGCCGCACCACCACCCCTGGCACGCCCTGCAAAAATCCCTCGACCCGCCGGATTTCCCCCTCGCCCGGCAGAAAGACCAGGATCCCGCCGCCGAAATTCCTGGCGGTCTCCTCCAGCGCAGCCTTGACCGCGCCCGCGACCACCGCCTCGAACCGCAGGCTCGGGTCGGGCGGGCGCGGCAACCACCGCGTCTCGACCGGGTAGGCCCGGCCCTCGGACGTCACCACCGGCGCGCCCCCCATCAGAGCGGCCACCGGCCCCGCGTCCAGGGTCGCCGACATCACCAGAATCCGCAGGTCCTCGCGCAGCGCGCCGCGCACTTCCAGACACAGCGCCAGACCCAGATCGGCGTTCAGGGACCGCTCGTGGAACTCGTCGAAGATCACCAGACCGACGCCCGCAAGCTCCGGGTCCGACTGGATCATCCGGGTCAGGATGCCTTCCGTCACCACCTCGATCCGTGTGGCCGCCGAGACTTTCGCCTCGCCCCTTATGCGGTAGCCTACCGTCCGCCCCACAGGTTCGCCCAGGGTTTCCGCCATCCGCTCGGCCGCTGCCCGCGCCGCCAGCCTGCGCGGCTCCAGCATCACGATGCGGCCCGCCACCACCCCCCGCGCCAGCAGATCCAGCGGCACCAGCGTCGTCTTGCCCGCACCGGGCGGCGCCTGCAACACCGCCACCCCGCGCAAGGCCAGCGCCTGGGCAAGCTCGGGCAGGACATGGGAGACGGGCAGAGGGGTCATGCCCCGCTTATCGCGCGCAGCCCGCCCAACCGGAAGCCCCAAGAATTTTCGCCCGGCCTCTCGCCAAGGCTGCCCCGATCCGGCACAAGTTTGGCATGGACACGACCGAACGCGCCGCCCTCATCCGTGCCGGAGACCGCCGGGCCCTCGCCCGCGCCATAACCCTTGTCGAAAGCGCACGCCCCGACCATCGTGCCGAAGCGCTGGCGCTTCTGGACGCGCTGCGTGATGCGCCGCAGGCCCTGCGCATCGGGCTGTCGGGCACGCCGGGCGTCGGCAAATCCACCTTCATCGAAGCCTTCGGTCTGATGCTGACCGGGCAGGGCCTGAAAGTCGCCGTCCTGGCCGTCGATCCCTCCTCGGCCCGCTCCGGCGGCTCGATCCTTGGCGACAAGACCCGGATGGAACGCCTCTCGCGCGACCCCGCAGCCTTCATCCGCCCCTCGCCCAGCCAGAGCCAGCTCGGCGGCGTTGCCCGCCGCACCCGCGAGGCCGTCACCCTGTGCGAGGCCGCAGGATTCGACGTGGTGCTGATCGAAACCGTCGGCGTCGGGCAGTCCGAAACCGTCGTGGCGGAACTCAGCGACCTTTTCCTCCTCCTCCTCGCCCCCGCCGGCGGAGACGAGTTGCAAGGCGTGAAGCGCGGCATCATGGAGATGGCCGACCTGATCCTGGTGAACAAGGCCGACGGCGACCTGAAGCCCGCCGCGCTGCGCACCGTGGCTGACTACGCGGGCGCGCTGCAACTTCTGCGCCGCCGCCCGCAGGACCCCGAGGGCTTTCCGAAGGCGCTGCCCGTCTCGGCCCTGGCCGACGAAGGCCTGACCCGGGCCTGGGAGGAGATGCAGGCCCTGGTCGCCTGGCGCCGCCGGCACGGCCACTGGGCCCGCACCCGCGCCGCGCAGGCCCGCCACTGGTTCGAGGAAGAGGTGCGCCAGGGCCTTCTGGCCGCGTTGGCCCGCGAACCGCAGAAGGGGCTGATGGCCAGCCTCGGCGACCGCGTGGCCGCCGGCGACCTGACCCCCGAGGCCGCCGCCGCCGAAATGCTGCGCCTGCTCGGGCGCGCGTCATGACCCGGGCAGATTGCCCACCCCAGGCCGCGCGTCCGTAGGGTGGGCAATCTGCCCACGCCTCCGTCCTGCCGCTGCCCAGACCGCTTGACGCCGCCGGGGATTCCCCTTACACGCCCCCAATCGAATTCGAGGGCTGGGGATTCCCCGCCTTCCCCCGCTTTGGACGAATCGAAGGAACACCAGAATGTCGCGCGTCTGCGAACTTACCGGCAAGGGGCCGATGTCCGGCAACACCGTCAGCCATGCCAACAACAAGTCACGTCGCCGGTTCCTTCCGAACCTGAACGAAGTGACCCTGATCTCCGACGTGCTCGGCCAGTCGTTCAAGCTGCGCGTGACCGCAGCCGCGCTGCGTTCGGTCGACCACCGCGGGGGCCTTGACGCCTACCTGGCCAAGGCCAAGGACGAGGAACTGTCCGCCGCCGCGCTGAAGATCAAGAAGGACATCGCCAAGGCCCAGGCAGCCGCCTGACCGTCTGCGAGCCTTGTGAACTGCGACACATGTGAAAAAGGCCCTGCCTTCGTCAAGACGGCAGGGCCTTTTGCGTTTTCAGCGGGCGAGTGGGCAGATTGCTCACCCTGCTTGCGCCCACCGGGCGGGCGATCCGCCGACCGCCCGGTCGTTGCTCAGCCGCCGCAATAGGCTTCGGCAGTCTGGCCAAAGCTCTTGTAGCGCTCCCAGAAGGCATCGTCGGATTTCGACTGCGACACCCAGGTGGCATGTGCGGCCTCGGGGTCCTTGAAGAACTTCGCTGCCCGCTTCTGGTCGCCGCCCGACAGCGTCATGTCCGCCGCCTGCTGGATGCAGCCGCACAAGGATCGGTTGCCGCCCCGGTCCGAGGCCATGCAGGCCCGCTCGATCGGACCGGCTGCCGCCACACCCGGGACCACCACGAAAGACGCAGCCGTTGCGGCCGCAAACAGGAAGGATTTCATCTGCTCTGCCTCTTTGCCGGTCCGGGGATTGCGCGATGCAATCTCCCTCGCCAGTCGTTTTCCGGCCTTCATCATGCCGCGTCCAAGCATTTTTTTCAAGTGGTTCAGGGGTTTGGCGGATTCTTGCCGAATCGCGCAACACCTCGCTGCCCGGATGCGGAGGCGCCACAAGATGCTGTGGTCGCAGCCGCGGCAATGCGCCGACCCACGAAAACGTGAGACAAGTGCCGCAGACCTTGGGCCGGCGCCACAGGCCTGCTGTCCCGGTTGCAGGCGAAACCACGGCATTCCCCGCCGCATAAGCCCTTCCCGCCCCCCGCCGCACAAGGTATATGCGCCGCCATGATCACGCTCGACCGCATCCGCAATTTCTCCATCGTGGCGCATATCGACCACGGCAAATCCACCCTGGCCGACCGGCTGATCCAGTCGACGGGCACGGTCGCCGAACGCGACATGCAGGCCCAGCTGCTGGACTCGATGGACATCGAGCGCGAACGCGGCATCACCATCAAGGCCAACACCGTCCGCATCGACTATGTCGCCAAGGACGGCAAGGCCTATGTGCTGAACCTGATCGACACCCCCGGCCACGTCGACTTTGCCTATGAGGTCTCCCGGTCGATGCGCGCCGTCGAAGGTTCGCTGCTGGTGGTGGATGCCAGCCAGGGCGTCGAGGCGCAGACGCTTGCCAACGTCTATCAGGCGCTGGACGCGGGCCACGAGATCGTCCCCGTCCTGAACAAGATCGACCTTCCGGCGGCAGACCCCGAACGGGTGAAGCAGAACATCGAGGACGTGATCGGCCTCGACGCCAGTGACGCGATCCCGATCAGCGCCAAGACCGGCCTCGGCATCCCCGACGTGCTGGAGGCAATCGTCCACCGCCTGCCCCCGCCCAAGGGTGACCGCGACGCGCCGCTGAAGGCGATGCTGGTCGACAGCTGGTATGACGCCTACCTCGGCGTCGTCGTCATGATCCGCGTGGTCGACGGCGTGGTCCGGAAAGGCGACCGCATCAAGATGATGCAGACCGGCGCCGTCTACGGCATCGACAAGCTGGCTGTCCTGAAACCGCAGATGGTCGACATCCCGGAACTCGGCCCCGGCGAGATCGGCGTATTCACCGCCTCGATCAAGCAGGTCCGCGACACCCGCGTGGGCGACACCATCACCCACGAGAGGAAACCCTGCGACCAGCCGCTGCCGGGTTTCAAACCCTCGGTTCCCGTCGTCTTCTGCGGGCTCTTCCCGGTCGATGCCAACGACTTCGAGGCGCTGCGCGACGCCATCGAGAAACTCGCCCTGAACGACGCCTCCTTCACCTACGAGATGGAGACCAGCGCGGCCCTGGGCTTCGGCTTCCGCATGGGCTTCCTCGGCCTTCTGCACCTCGAGGTGGTCCGCGACCGGCTGGAACGCGAATACGACCTCGACCTCATCACCACCGCGCCCTCGGTCGTGTTCCGCCTCTACATGAAGGACGGCGAGGTCCGCGACCTGCACAACCCCGCCGACATGCCGGATCTCACCTACGTCGACCATATCGAGGAGCCACGGATCAAGGCTACGATCATGGTGCCCGATGAATACCTCGGCGACATTCTGAAGCTCTGCCAGGACCGCCGCGGCATCCAGCTGAACCTGACCTACGCCGGCAACCGCGCGATGGTCGAATATGACCTGCCGCTGGCCGAGGTCGTGTTCGACTTCTACGACCGGCTGAAGAGCGTGACCAAGGGCTACGCCAGCTTCGACTACCAGATCAGCGAATACCGCGAGGACAATCTGGTGAAGATGTCCATTCTGGTGAACGAGGAACCGGTGGATGCCCTGTCGATGATGGTCCACCGCGACCGGGCCGAGGCGCGCGGCCGGGCGATGGTCGAGAAACTGAAGGACCTGATCCCCCGCCACATGTTCAAGATCCCGATCCAGGCCGCGATCGGGGGCAGGGTGATCGCCCGCGAGACGCTGTCCGCCATGCGCAAGGACGTGACCGCCAAGTGCTACGGCGGCGACGCGACCCGGAAGAAGAAGCTTCTGGAAAAGCAGAAGGCGGGCAAGAAGAGGATGCGCCAGTTCGGCAAGGTCGAGATCCCGCAGGAGGCGTTCATCGCGGCGCTGAAGATGGATGGGTGAGGGCAATCAGGACGTTTGAGCATCCAGCGTTGCCTGTTGACATGTTTCAGGCTCCGGACTCGCGGATCGGCAAGGCCGGAACATGACGGTGGCAGCGAGGGCGACGGCGGAGAGGCAGATCTTTGCGCCTCTGTCGTAGCGGGTGGCAACTCTGCGCCAGTCCTTCAGCCTGCCGAAGAAGGGCAAGAGAGGGACCAGATGCAGTATGCACGTCTTGCGGGGTCAGACCGCGCGGAACCGGTGAAGATGCGCTCGCCCGCACCATTCAGAACGCAGCTTTTGAAATGGATTGGCAATAAACAGAAATTCGCCCACGAGATCATTGGCCACTTTCCAGCGCAATTCGGCGCCTATTACGAGCCATTTCTCGGGGCTGGTGGTGTAATGGCAACCCTGGCGCCAGGCGAAGGATATGGCTCGGATGTCTTTGCCCCGTTAATTGAAATATGGGCTGCCCTTGCCGAACGTCCAGATGAATTGAAGCACTGGTATGCCTCCAGGTGGGAGACATTCCAGGCCGGCGACCGGGTAGAACAATACGAGAAGATCAAAGCATCCTACAACGCCAACCCGAACGGGGCTGACTTCCTGTTCCTTACCCGGTCATGCTTTGGCGGCGTGGTCCGGTTCCGAAAGAATGACGGGTATATGTCCACGCCAATCGGGGCGCATCAACCCATCAGCCCTGACGCCTTTTCGAAGCGAGTCGATACCTGGCACCACCGGCTCAAAGGCGCGAAGTTCCACCAGCTCGACTATGCCGAAGCGATGGCGCGGGCCAAACCTGGCGATCTGGTATACTGTGACCCACCCTATTCGCACTCGCAGGCGATCCTTTACGGGGCGCAGAGTTTCAGCCTGGCGAAGTTGATGGAAGCCATTGAGGACTGCAAGCGCCGGGGCGTCCATGTCGTGCTCAGCATCGACGGGACCAAGAAAAGCGGCAACCACTACTGTGACATTGACTTGCCGGAAGGCCTGTTTGAGCGAGAGCTGATGGTCAACGTAGGCCGGTCAATGCTCAAGCGGTTTCAAATGGGCGGGCAGACCTGCGAGGCTGAGGAAGTCAGAGACAGGCTGCTGCTGACTTATTGATCCTGCGACCTGAGACACGAAGTCGGGCGCTCGGCAGCCAATTGGCTTAGGCCGTGTTGACAAAAGGGATTCACACACCGTGCTGTGAACCCCGATAATGTTGATCGGCGCGCAATATTGACCCCGCTACCGGGGTGATCGGCGTCCAAAAGGGACCCCTCCTGCGTGGCATGGGTCCATAGTCTGCCCGGGGAACATTCGGGGGACGTCTTGCGGGATGCTGGTTGTGGAGACGATAGCGAAGATCAGGCGCCTGCACTTCGGTCNCAGCCGTGAGCGGCTGACCGTGATGCAACTTTTCGAAGAGCTTCGGGGGCACGGGTATGAGGGCGGCTACGATGCCGTTCGGCGCTATGCCTCGACCTGGAAGCAGGCACAGGGATCGGGCACGGCAGCCGCCTTCGTGCCGCTGACCTTCGCGCCGGGAGAGGCCTACCAGTTCGACTGGAGCCATGAGGTGGTGCTGATCGACGGCGTCACCGTGACGGTGAAGGTAGCCCATGTCCGGCTCTGCCACAGCCGGATGTTCTTCGTCCGTGCCTATCATCGGCGCTGGACGGCACGAGCGCAGCGGCGAACGCACGACCTGGCGCAACGGGTATCGAGAGCGCGCTCTCGATACC
>NZ_QMJY01000003.1 GCF_003574395.1 Tabrizicola thermarum | reverse complement strand
CAGAAAAGGTTGCTCATCGGTCAGTCTCCTTGCGGAGGCTGAATCATGCTGCAAGTGCAAGATCAATGGGTCCTGACCCTAGAGCGGGATGACCTTACACGGAACCATAGCCTGCGTTTCGGATGTAGTTTTCGCATCCCTGCGGTGTGAACTGGTCGAGAAGTGAGCTGATCCTGCGCCAGAGGGCTTCCTTGGTGCGTTCGGCGGTTTTGCGCAGCAGGTGCTTGAGTTTGGCGATGATCTGCTCGACGTAGGTTCGGAAGCTCTAGCCGTTGATCGGCCCGTCGATGACCCAAGGCGCGATGATCCCGTGATGGCGCAAGGCACCGACGAAGGTCATGGTGTTCCAGTGCCCGAAGGGCGCGCGACCGATCAGCCTCTGGCCGCGCGGCCTCCAGCAGCGCGAGCCGGAGCCATGTTGGTCTTGGCCCCGTTCGCCTGCTCTCTCGAACCGATGGCGTTCGCGGGCTCACCATCAATGAAGACAAGGCGGCGGGGGTCTATGCTGCCCTGGCGCGCCTTCCAACGGGCGCGCTTGCGGGCAATGTCCGGCCGCTCCTGTTCACTGATGAGCGCAGTTTTTTTGAAGCTGAGGCCCTCGGCATGTACAAAGGCCCACATCGTGCGATAGTCAACCTTCAGGCCCCGCTCGGCCAGCTCCGCCACCAGCCCGCGCCGGATGAAGTTGCCCTCCGCCATCCGGGCGCGCAACCAGTCGGCCTCGGCACCCCTGATCTTGCGCGGAACGTGACCACCGATCTTGCCGGGTGCCGCACTCCCCGTGCGGCGTCGCCGCTGCGACCACTTCACCACGCTCGACGGGGCCACGCTCAGGGCCTCGGCGATAGCGCGCACCGTCTCACCAGCGTCAAGCGCGCCATCGCGCGTTCCCGGATATCCATCGAAAGGGGGCTCGTCATGAAAGCTGGCCTCCTTACCCAGCCCCCATCGTGAATCAGAAATCCCAACCCGCGGGAATCCCCCCCAAGATTCACCCAAGCGTCATCCCGCTATAGTTGAGTTTGCATTCACCCTGGCCACCGTCTGGGGCTCGATTGCTGCTTGCATCGCGTGTTCATTGTTCTTGCCATCCTTGAAATGTGACGTGAGGATTGATGGGATCGGAGGTAGGTTGATTGTTTATTGGGCGACTAGCGCCAAGGTTGAAGTTAGCCACAGATTGGTTAGCTGAAGGTAAACGCCTCCCGCGCTTAGGGTCAGGACTCGTTCTCCATTCACAGCCAGAACATGACGGTTGCGGCGAGTGCGACGGCTGAGAGGAAGACCTTTGGGCACCGGTCATAGCGGGTGGCAACCCTGCGCCAGTCCTTCAGCCGACCGAACATGATCTCGATCCGGTTGCGCCGTTTGTAGCGTCGCTTGTCGTGCTTGATGGGTTTGCCGCGCGACTTCCTGCCCGGGATGCAGGGCTTTATCCCCTTGTCTTTCAACGCATCTCTGAACCAGTCAGCGTCATAGCCCAGGTCAGCCAACAGCCATTCTGCCTTTGGCAAGCTGCTCAGTAGCGCCGCCGCGCCGGTGTAATCACTTACTTGGCCTGCCGTCATGAAGAACCGGATCGGGCGGCCATCAGCGTCGGTGACGGCGTGCAGCTTGGTGTTCATGCCGCCCTTCGTCCGACCGATCAGACGGCCCCTCTGGTCGCCTGGCCCCCCTTTTTCGACCGCAGGCTGGTCGCCGTGCGGTGCGCCTTGAGATAGGTCGCGTCGATCATCACCGTCTTCGGGGTGGCGGCCTCGGCGGCCAGCCCAGCCATCATCCGGGCAAAGACCCCCTTGTCGCTCCACCGCTTCCAGCGGTTGTAGAGGGTCTTCGGCGGGCCATATTCCTTGGGCGCATCACACCACCGCAAGCCATTGCGATTGAGGAAGATTATCCCGCTTAACACCCGCCGGTCATCGACCCGCGGCTTTCCGTGGCTTTTGGGAAAGAAGGGCTGAAGCCGCGCCATCTGCGCGTCGGTCAGCCAGAAAAGGTTGCTCATGATCCAGTCTCCTTTCGGAGCTTGAATCAGGCCGAGCCCACAAAATCAATGGGTCCTGACCCTAAATTTAATAAAACTCTAACAAATGGCTATTGAATCGAGATTTGGCATCGGCGGTACGATGAAGTAGATTTATGCCACCTCAAAGGCGCAGAAGCGGCCTCCCTGACACCCCCAGGCAACCAGAGGAAACGTCGTGAGCAGGGGTACGCACCGTGTCAAATATTTCGGTTACAGTTAATGAGTCTGGAAGCGCGATCTCAGACGTGATAAATACTGCCCTGTTTGGCACCTCATTCGAGAATAGAGGTCAGACCGTTGATGAAGGAAGCATATACACCCAAGCCTTGTCCCAACTGGGCGTCCGGTATCTCCGTTATCCAGGAGGATCGCAAACTGAAACATTCTTCAACCTTGCAAATTCCAACTCGACAACACAGGAAAGCATCTTCAATCCAGGGAGCACGGCAAACTTTGAGCCGATAAGCGAATTCATTTCGTACGCGACGGCGAATGGCATCAGCCCAACTTTTGTGCTGCCTACCTTCCGATATTTTAATAAGGATGCGGCCGCAAACCAATTTCTCACTGCTGAGGGTGAAGTCGCAATAAGAAGCTTTGTCCTAAGCGTGCTTTCCGGAAAGTTTGGCGCAGTCAACGTCGCCGCATTCGAAATTGGGAATGAGTGGTTCAGCGATCGGTTGCTCTTCGATCCGCAGAATAATCCAACCGGCTGGACGGCATCTGAGTTCGGATTGTTGCAGGGTAGGATCGTCGACGTGGTCAATCAGGCAATAGTTGACAGCGGTGTTGAACAGCGGCCCAATATATGGGTGCAATCCGGTCAAAATGGAAGTTTGGACATTGATAAGAGTGGGATTCGAGACAATGTAGAGATATTGAATGGCCTTGGTGAGGATCGTATTAAGTACGTTGATGGGGTCGTGGATCACTTCTACCTCCCGACCCGAGGGGAAACGCCGATTGAGGTTCTAGCAAATGGCTTAGTGGCCTCGAACCGCATAGCCCGCCTTGTAGAAGACGGCTGGGATGTTGGAAAGTTTGGCCGTCTGGATTTGATATCATCAGAATGGAACGTTCGGGCCGCGCGGAATGGCGGCAGTACCGGTGATGATGCCAATATCACTGGGTTTGAGCGGCTTTCATTGTTTCTAGCTCTGTTTGTGGATATGGTACAGTCTGGTGTAGACTGGGCACAAGTCTACACTGTTCAGGGTCTTGGACCTTCCTCAAGTCCAGGGACGCTTAGTTGGTACGGGGAATCAGAACTTACACCAACCGGCTTGCTCTTTAAGCTTTTGTCTGAGCATCTCGTTGGCACAAGATTATTAGACAGAAATCAAGACGGTTTCATCACTATGGTTGACTACATGTTAAAGAATTCGGAGGGCGAAGTTGTAGCAACCACCTATTCCTTTTCTGGTGATGATAGAACAGTAAACTACTATTGCTCAGTAAGTGGGACGGATCAGACGCTTTCGTTTTCTGGGTTACGAGACGCTGTTGCAGCCGGCGCAACTGTTCGATTTTTGGTGATACGGCCCGGTGAGGGCCTTTCTGCAACAAGCTCTACAGTGCGCGGGGAGCTGGTTGATGCTACAGAAGAGGTGCTCGCTCAGCTTCGCAGTGGATCTGGCAACTTTGAATTCCTACTTAAGCCCTTCGAGGTTCTTCAGGTAGAGTTGCAATGGATTTCTTCAGATCCTTCGCCGGGCTCTATAGCATTTGCTACTACCCCAATAGTTGGTTCGGATTTTGCCAATGTTCTAATGGGCGGTGTTGCTAGTGACTCGATTTTCGGCCACGGCGGCAATGACACCATTTATGGCTTGGCTGGAAACGATTATTTGGTTGGTGGTCATGGAAGTGATGTACTGTATGGTGGAGATGGTGATGATACTCTGGTTGGCAGTTTTGGGGCGGACGCGTTATTCGGAGGCAGTGGGTCCGATTGGGCGGACTACCGAAGTGCGCTTTCTGGCGTAAATGTAGACTTGATAGCTGCAAGTAGAAATGGCGGAGAGGCTGTCGGCGATACATTCTTTTCTATTGAGAATATCTCGGGGTCAGACTTCAATGATCGATTGGAAGGGAATGATGATCACAATTGGATAGTTGGAGGGTTTGGAAACGATACTCTTTCTGGCCGCGGTGGCAACGACCGGTTGGGAGGTGGAGAGGGCACCGACATTTTGTACGGGGGGGACGGCAACGATCTTCTGTATGGCGACAGCGGAAACGATTCGCTGTATGGCGGCGCGGGCAACGATACGCTGTTCGGTGGCGACGGGGACGACCGACTGGACGGCGGCACGGGCAATGATCGGATGGAAGGGGGCCGAGGCAACGACTTCTATTTGGTGGACAGCGTCCTCGACGTCGTGGTCGAAAACGCCTCATCGGGCTTTGACACCGTCCAAACAACCCTGGCCAGCTACACTCTTCCCGCCAATGTCGAGATCCTGCTGATGACCTCGGGGCTAAGCTCGACGGGGACGGGCAACGTGCTCGACAATACAATTACCGCAGGTGTGGGCAACGACACGCTTTATGGCTTGGATGGCGTAGACTGGCTGTACGGCGAAGGTGGCAATGACCGCTTGTACGGGGGCACTGGCACCGACATTTTGTACGGGGGGGACGGCAACGATCTTCTGTATGGCGGCAGCGGAAACGATTCGCTGTATGGCGGCGCGGGCAACGATACGCTGTTCGGTGGCGACGGGGATGACCGACTGGACGGCGGCACGGGCAATGATCGGATGGAAGGGGGCCTAGGCAACGACTTCTACTTGGTGGACAGCGTCCTCGACGTCGTGGTCGAAAACGCCTCATCGGGTATTGACACCGTCCAAACAACCCTGGCCAGCTACACCCTTCCCGCCAACGTCGAGATCCTGCTGATGATTTCGGGGCTCAACGTCCTGGGCACCGGCAATGCGCTGGACAACACGATTGCAGCGGGGGCGGGAAACGACGTGCTTCATGGCATGGACGGCGTGGACTGGCTGTATGGCGATGCGGGCAACGACCTGCTCTATGGCGGGGCCGACATTGATGCGCTCTGGGGTGGGACGGGGGATGATACCCTCTTCGGCGGCGACGGTGGCGATGCGCTGCAGGGCGAAGTAGGCAACGACGTCCTCTACGGCGGCAACGGGATGGACTGGCTGTTCGGCGGCGATGGCGATGATCGCCTAGAAGGTGGAAACGACACCGACGCCCTCTTCGGCGGCTTTGGCAATGACCTGCTGTACGGCGACAATGGCGGTGACAACCTCGACGGCGGCTATGGCAATGACGTGCTGTACGGCGGGCAGGGGGTCGACTGGCTCTATGGCTCGTTCGGCGACGATTCGCTGTACGGCGGGACCGAGACCGACGCGCTCTTCGGGCAAGAGGGCAACGATCTTCTCGACGGCGGTGACGCCGGCGACAACCTGGACGGCGGATCCGGCAACGACACGCTGTTTGGCGGGGCTGGCGATGACTGGCTTTACGGCCAGGAGGGGAACGACCTTCTTTACGGCGGCGACAATGCCGACGTGCTTTGGGGGGGAGCCGGGAACGACACGCTTTACGGCGGTAATGGCGCCGACCATCTTAACGGTGGCGACGGCGACGACTGGCTGTACGGCGGGGCGGGGCGCGACGTCTATCACGGCGGGGCGGGAGTCGATCATTTCGTGTTCAACACCGCGGATGCCGAGGACCTGTTACTTGATTTCACCTCGGGCACTGACCGGGTGGTACTGGACCGCGCGGCCCTGGGGATTGCCGGAGCCGCGACGCTTGCGGATATGTGGCAGACCGGGGCGGGCCTGCCGGGCAGTTTCGGCGGCACCTCGCCGGTTCTTTACTACGACACCAACTTCCGCGCACTGTTCCTCGACCTCGACGGCGGATCCTCAGCTAATGCAGTGGCGCTGTTCAGCCTGGATGTCGGCCAATCACTTGCTGTTACAGACCTACTTTTCCTATGAATGTAGCCCTGATACAATGGCTAACCAGAGAGCGAGATCCAGAACTTGAAGACCACGCCACTAGGCCTATCAGTCGGAAGATTGGAATGTGGTGCACATAGCCCTTCGTCGAGCAGTGTGGCCTCAAGAAACCGACACTCCGCACACTCTGCCGGGCCAAATCTAAAGAATAGCGCTACTGCGTCAGTGTTATTGCATGCAGCAGATCCAACGCCAACAGACTGAAGCTTCAACAACCATGACCCGCGCATTCCTCAACCTATTTCACTGCAGCGCCGATAATGTTGGGGATCAGATGTGTGGCCCATGCCAATATCTATGGCCTGACCTCTTCGAAAATAGTAACCTCAATAGATCATTGCCAGAATCCACAGAAGTAGTGGTGCTCGGAGGCGGTCAGATCTTTTCGCAACTTTCTACGATCTCGGCTAGCATCAGCCATAAAAATAGGTCTGTAAAGTTGATAGCGTGGGGTGTTGGCATACCACCCAAAGGCAAAAGGGATGCGGACATTGCAGGAATTCTAAGCCGGTTCTCCGCCTTTTCTACCCGAAACTACGAGTGGCGAGAAGCACTGGACTTTATTCCTTGCGCCAGCTGTCTTTCTCCAGCCTTTGATAATCCGCAATCTCCTACGAACGAAGTGGTTGTGTATATGCACAGACGAAAACCAGGCCCAGCCTCTATTCCAACTGACATTCCAACAATGAGCAACTCCATGCGCGACCCTATCAGCGTAATTAATTTCATTGCGTCTGGTGAAACTGTGGTCACAAGCTCATATCATGGGGTTTACTGGGCGCAGTTGCTCGGGCGCAAAGTGGTCTGTATACCCTACAACAACAAGTTTCGCACATTTCAATACGAACCAACATATGCAGAACCAGAAAGTTGGATGCAGAACATCCGATCTGCGAAGAGGTTTGATCCACTGTTGGCAGAGTACCGCAGACTTAATAGAGGATTTGCGAGTAGAGTCGAGGATCTATGGGATGAGTAAACAGTCATTGATCGCGAAGCGTGTAGTTGTTCACGTTGGTCCGCACAAAACGGGATCATCGGCCATCCAAAAATGGCTGCACAGAAACACAAGCTTTCTTGCAACTCACGGGATATCTTTCCTTCAGAATTCCGTCACGCACAGAGCTGCGCGCCTAATTGCCCATGAAGCATACAGCGATGCGGAAATTGCTCTGGAAGAGATAAAGAACGCAATCACCTTGCAACCTTCGCCAATCGTAATTTTAAGCCAAGAAGACTTCTGCGGCGATCTTCCAGGGCGATCGAAAAAGAAGGGCATTTACAAGCGTCTTTTGAGAAACTTTAGGACGCTACGTCGCGTTCTGTCACCTCATTCACTTACATTTGTTTTCTTCGAGCGGGAGGAGTCTGCCTGGCTCAGGAGTTGCTATCATCAGAACTTAGTTCATCGCCCTCAGTTTAGCAAATTCGTCGATTTCCAGGATAGCCTCGGGGAGATACCAAGCTGGCAGAATATTTTGGCAAGAGTGAAGGAAAACTTCGATCACTCTCTGGTTCAAGTGCCGTATAGGTCTGAGGCAGACGCTGGGATAAAGGATCTCCTTCGGGTTGCCGGTCTGACAGGCTTGGAGTTACCCGATCAAGCATCCGTGATTAACCGCTCACCCACGCCCGATATCATTGAGGCTCTTGAAAGTATAAATTCGAGATCCTCATTCCCCCAAAGTGCGTGGTTCTCGAAGGGCCTTCTGCTTCGAGGTTGGAGCCCAAGAGCGCCGGTCCAGCAGGACGGAGGCCTTAATATCATGAATGGATCCCAGGCTGCTTTCGCGCTGCCCGAGCTTTTTGAAAGAGTGCGTTCACGCTTTTCTACACAAGATTGTTTAGACCTCCTGCCAGATGAAAACTGTGATCTTCATGCGCTTCTGGGGAAGCGCCTCCCTGAGGAGCGAGAGGAGCCGAGACTCTCGCGAAGCGACATGGCAGATCAGTCGGTCATTCTTGATTATCACTTTCGGGGAAAATCAGAGCTGGCAAAATTGAACGCGTTTTGCATTAGTTACTTGCGCCGGGGCACCCCGCACACTGGTAAGGCTCGGAGGTTGTTCCATCGGATCTGGAACGAGTGCGGGGTAAATCTTGTAAATGAGTTGAGCACACGTTGGCTAATCTCGACGCTTCAAACGTTTCTAGACCATGGGGTTTCCGAACAACAGAGGCTCATTGGTGCAAGCGGGTATTTTTACGCCAATATGATGAAAATATATGAGGGTGAGCGTGCAATGGATGGATTGGAGCAGGATGCAATTGTGAGAAATAGCGAACCAGTTACGCAAAGTAAGTTTAGAGGCCTAGACCGTTACAGAATAGGTGGGTCAGACCTTTTGCTCAATACAAATGCGCTTGCGCTTGAATTGTCCGCGCTGGATGATGTAGCTGGCCTGGTTCTGCAAGAGTTCCTGGTCCGTGTGAAGCATTCTTGGAATGTGTTCAGAAGAGCGGATGCAACGCGCGAGCAGTTAAAGATCGACGTGGCCGGGTTTGAGGACACTTGGTCGTTCTATCAGGGGCCCACAAACGGCTAGGGTCAGTACTCGTTCTCGCGTTATAGCCAGAAGATGACGGTTGCGGCGAGGGCGACGGCGGGGAGGAAGACCTTCGGGCATCTGTCGTAGCGGGTGGCGACCCGGCGCGGGTCCTTCAGGCTCCCGAACATGATCTCGATCCTGTTGCGGCGTTTGTAGCGTCACTTGTTGTGCCTGATTGGCTTGCCGCGCGACTTCCTGGTTTGAGTTCGAGGACGTGGTGTAATTTCGGCGCCGTCAACGGAGTGATCCCGGGTGGCCTTCGAGGTGTAGGATCGAGGTGGAGTTTGGCGACTTCAACTAGGGTCAGGACCCATTGATCTTGCTTCTGCGGCGTGATTCACGCCTCCGCAAGGAGACTGACCGATGAGCAACCTTTT
>NZ_KZ984533.1 GCF_003574395.1 Tabrizicola thermarum | reverse complement strand
CGCCGAGGAACTCGAAAAAACAACAACAACCGTTGCACTTGGAACTTGAGTTAACCCAAAGTAAACGCCCATAGCCAACCCCTTGAAATCAAACGCTCCGCAAACCGCGCCGCGCGCGGCACTCACCCCGCCTTGACCCGCAGCCGCCAGGCGTGGAGCAAGGGCTCGGTATACCCCGAAGGCTGCTCCCGCCCCTTGAAGACCAGATCGCAGGCCGCCTGGAACGCCGCCCCCTGAAAGGCCGGGGCCATCGGCCGATAGGCCGGATCCCCCGCATTCTGCCGGTCCACCACCGCGGCCATCTTCCGCAGCGCCGCCATCACCTCGGCCTCCGAGACCACCCCGTGATGCAGCCAGTTCGCGATGTGCTGGGCCGAGATCCGGCAGGTCGCCCGGTCCTCCATCAGCCCCACATCGTTCACGTCCGGCACCTTGGAACAGCCCACCCCCTGGTCGATCCAGCGGACCACATAGCCCAGGATGCCCTGCGCATTGTTCTCGACCTCGCGCATCACCTGCTCCCGGCTCCAGGCCCGGAAACTCGCCAGCGGGATGTCCAGGATCCCGTCCACATGCGCCCGCCGCCCGCCCCTGGCCAGCCGCGCCTGCACCGCCAGCACGTCGACCTTGTGGTAGTGCAGGGCATGCAGCGTCGCCGCCGTGGGCGAGGGCACCCAGGCCGTATTCGCCCCGGCGCGGGGGTGGGCGATCTTCTCGTCCAGCATCGCCGCCATCAGGTCCGGCATCGCCCACATCCCCTTGCCGATCTGCGCCCGGCCCGACAACCCGCACTCCAGCCCGATATCGACGTTCAGGTTCTCATAGGCCGTGATCCAGGATTTCCGCTTGATGAAGTCCTTCCGGCTGAACGGCCCGGCTTCCATCGAGGTGTGAATCTCGTCCCCGGTTCGGTCGAGGAACCCGGTGTTGATGAATGCCACCCGCCCCTTCGCCGCCCGGATGCACTCCTTCAGGTTCACCGAGGTCCGCCGCTCCTCGTCCATGATCCCCAGCTTCACGGTGTTGCGGGGAAGGCCCAGCACATCCTCTACCCGCGCCATCACGGCGTCCGCAAAGGCCACTTCCTCCGGCCCGTGCATCTTGGGCTTGACCACATAGACCGACCCCATCACCGAGTTCCGCATTCCCTCGGTCTTCCTCAGGTCATGCAGCGCGATGGCGACCGTCACCATCGCGTCCATCAACCCCTCGGGCACTTCCGACCCGTCGGCCATCAGGATCGCCGGGTTGGTCATCAGGTGGCCCACGTTCCGCACCCACATCAGCGCGCGGCCCTTCAGCGTGAAGGGGCTTCCCTGCGGGTCCAGATACTCCCGATCCGGGTTGAGCCGCCGCTCGACCCTCCGGCCTCCCTTCTGGAACACCTCGGACAGGTTGCCCTTCATCAGCCCCAACCAGTTGCGATAGGCGCCGACCTTGTCCTCGGCATCCACGCAGGCGACGGAATCCTCGCAGTCCATGATCGCCGTCAGCGCGCTTTCCAGCTGCACATCGGCCAGCAGCGCTTGATCGCGCGAGCCGATGAAATGCGCCCGGTCGAAGACCAGCTCGACATGCAATCCGTTGTTGCGCAGCAGCACCGCATCCGGCGCCTTCGGATTGCCCCGGTAGCCCGCGAACTTCGACGGGTCCACCAGCGGCAGGTCATCGACCAGAAGCTGCCCGTCCTTCACCACATAGCGCCGCACATCGGCGTGGCTCGTCCCGGCAATCGGAAAGGCCTCGTCCAGGAACACCCGCGACCGGGCGATCACCCGGGCCCCCCGGCCCCGTTCATAGCCGCCGGAGGGGGGCAGGGACCCCATGGCGTCCGTGCCGTAAAGGCAGTCGTAAAGGCTCCCCCACCGCGCATTCGCGGCGTTCAGGGCATAGCGGGCGTTGGTGATCGGCACCACGAGTTGCGGTCCCGGAACCCTGGCGATCTCGGGATCGACATTCGTGGTCTCGATGGTGAAGGCCGGACCTTCGGGCAGAAGATAGCCGATCTCGGCCAGGAAGGCCTTGTAGGCCGCGTGGTCATGCGGCTGGCCGCGCCGGGAGATGTGCCAGGCGTCGATCTGCGCCTGCAACGCATCCCGCCTGGCCAGCAGCGCCCGGTTCTGCGGCGCGAAGTCGGCCAGCAGCCCGGCGAAGCCCGACCAGAAGGCCCCGGCCTCGATCCCGGTGCCGGGCAGCGCCTCTTCCTCGACAAAACGCGCCAGTATCGCATCCACCTTCAGCCCCGCACGATCCAGACGTTCGGTCATTCTGTCCCTCCGCAAGCGCCGCCGCCGCTTTGTATGCCTTGGCACACAATAGGCGAGGGCGGGTGTGCGGGCAAAGGAAAGCGGGCGTGGAATTTCAACCAGCGCCGAAAATCACTTGTCGGGAAAACCGGAAGATAAAACTTTGCCGATCAGCTGACTTTCTGCTTCCGCGACTCGATATGGCCTGTATGGTTAGCGACATGGCTAAGCATGAACCTCATCTCGACCTTCTGTTCCACGCGCTCTCGGATCCGACCCGGCGCATCATGCTGAACCGGCTGGCGCGGGGCCCGGCGCCAGTGACGGAACTCGCCGGGCTGTCGGGGTTCAAGCTGCCGACCGTCCTGCGCCACCTTTCGGTGCTGGAGGAAGCGGGGCTGGTGACGACGCAAAAGGACGGCCGTGTGCGCTTCTGCGCGTTCCAGCCTGCGGCCTTGCGACCGATGACCGACTGGCTGGAGGACCAGCGCCAGCTGTGGGAGGCGCGGCTCGACCGGCTGGACGACCATGTGATGACGCTGATGAAGGAGCGCGAGACATGATCCCCGACCTCGACCCCGCCACCGATCTTTTCTTTACCCGGACGCTGGCGGTGCCTCGCGCGCTGGTCTGGGAATGCTGGACCGATCCAGGGCATATCCCGCATTTCTTCGTGCCGAAGCCGCACAGGGTGACGGCCTGCGACATCGACCTGCGGGTCGGCGGGCGGTTCAACACCACTTTCGAGGTCGAGGGCAAGGTGATGGACAACAGGGGCGTCTATCTGGAGGTGGTGCCGCAGGAAAGGCTTGTCTTTACAGACGCCTATACCGAGGGCTGGAAGCCCGCGCCCGATCCGTTCATGACCGCTCTCGTGATCCTTGGCGACGCGCCCGGGGGGCGGCACGACCTATACCGCCATTGCGCGCCACCGGACCCCCGTCACCCGCAAGGCGCATGTCGTCGGAAGTGGGATGGATCGAGCAAGATCCGGTGCAGACCGCGCCCCAGTCGCGTTTGGCCTTACCCCCTTCGCAACGCCGCACCTGACTGCGGGCGCTGCCAGCCGAAGTCTGTCGCATGGGGCCTCTGGCAAAAGCGGTCGGGCGCGGCGACGGGGCCGATGCGGACGGGTGCGAACAGGATGGCACAGCACCGGTCGCGGGGCATCGGATCATCCTTGCTGAAGGACCGTATAGTCAGAGGCGCCTGTGCCGCGGGTCAGGTATCGAAGGGCAGGGACAGTTGCGCGTGCTGGGGTCTCCTGGCGGGCCGCCGCCCCTCGCGGTTGGGCGCCCGGCTGGCATGGCGCCGGACGATCTCGCTGGCCTTGTCGGCAAAGCCGGCAGAGCGGCGGGCCGTCCAGATCAGGTCCCGCGCCTCGCGCGCGGCCGAGGCGATGTCGATGATCGGCTCGGGGTAGCGGTGGCCCAGCAGCCGCCGCGCCTCGGGCCAGAGCCAGGGCTCTTGCAGGAAGGCGTCAGGGACCCCCGCCAGTTCCGGCAGCCAGCGGCGGGTGAAGACACCCGAAGGGTCCTGATCCAGCCCCTGCTTCACCGGGTTGTAGATGCGGGGAATGTTGATCCCCGTCGTCCCGGACTGCATCTGCACCTGCGGCCAGTGGATGCCGGGCTCGTAATCCGTGAACATCCTTGCAAGGTGCTGCCCCGTCGCCCGCCAGTCGAGCCAGAGGTGATAGGAGGCGACCGAAATCACCATCGCCCGCATCCGGAAATTGAGCCAACCGGTCGCCCGCAGGTAGCGCAGGCAGGCATCCAGGAACGGCAAACCGGTCTCTCCGTTCGCCCAGGCGGCAAGCCGCGTCGCATCCGTTTCGCGCGGGCGCTGGACAGCCAGCGGGTGCAGATCGCGGACCTCGATCGAGGGCTGATCCTCCAGCTTCTGCATGAAATGGTCCCGCCAGGCGAGCCGCGACTGGAAGCTGGACAAAGACCCTCGCCATCTGCCCCCAGGCCGTTCCGCAGCCCGCGCGGCCACCGCCTGCACCACCTCGCGGATCGACAGCGTACCCACGGCGAAGTGGGGCGACAGCCGCGAACAGGCCCGTTCCGCTGTCAACGGGGACGACATCGCCACCCGATAGGGTTCCCCGCGCTGGGCAAGGAAGCTGTCCAGCAGTTCCACCCCCCGCGTCCGGCCCCCCAGCTGCCGGTGCGGGCAGGGGTCCGCCGCCAGCTTCAACGCCCGCGCCGAAGGGATCAGCCCCGGCTCGACCCCCTCGACCGCCCGCAATGCGGGGACCGGCAGGGCAGGGGCGGCCATGAACCCGTCCCGGCTGGCGGCCCAGATGTCCCGCGACGGCAACCGGCGCACCACGCCCGACTGCGGCACCTCGGTCCATTCGATCCCCGCCAGCCTTGCCCAGGCCCCCACGCGCCGGTCGCGGGCATAGGTCCAGAGGCTCCCCGTCTCCTCATGGCTGACGATTCGGGTGATCCCGTGCCGCCTGCACAATCCCGCCAGCACCTGCACCGCCTCGCCCACCCGCACCACCAAGGGCGCGCCAAGGCCCGCCAGAGCCTCCCTCAGGTCCGCCAGAGACTCTGCCACGAACTCCCACTGCCGGGCCGAGGCGTCGGGCTGCGACCAAAGCTCCGGCTCTACCACATAGACCGGCAGCACCGGCCCCAACCCCGCCGCCAGCACCAGCGCCGGGTGGTCATGGACTCGCAGATCGCGCTTCAGCCAGACGAGAACATTCATGGAACACAGATGTAGCCGTCCGCCAGGATTCGTAAAGCGGCAAAAGACTGTTACCGGCCTCCCCCTTGCGCCTTGCGCCATTCCCCGTAGCTTCAGGCCAAAGGGAGCCCCGCATGTCCAAGCAGAAGACCGTCTACCTGGCCGACTACCTGCCCTACAGCCATCTTGTCGACAGCGTGGATCTCACCTTCCGTCTGCATCCCACGGCGACGCGCGTCCTTGCACGGCTGAGGCTGCGCCCCAACCCCGACCGCAAGGACCGCGACCACCTGCGTCTCGATGGCGAGGGGTTGCGGCTCATCTCCTGCACGCTGGACGGCCAACCCATCACGCCGACCATCGACCCCCGGTCCCTGACCATCGCCGCGCACGAGCTTCCCCATGGCCCCTTCACGCTTGAGACCGAGGTCGAGATCGCGCCCGAGGGCAACACGGCGCTGGAGGGCCTTTACATGTCGAACGGCATGTACTGCACCCAGTGCGAGGCCGAGGGCTTCCGCAAGATCACCTGGTACCCTGACCGGCCCGACGTGATGAGCCGCTTCAAGGTGCGGATCGAAAGCGACATGCCGGTGCTCTTGTCGAACGGCAATCCGGCAGGGCAGGGGCCGGGCTGGGCGGAATGGGACGACCCCTGGCCGAAACCCGCCTACCTCTTCGCCCTGGTCGCCGGCGACCTGCGCGCCCATTCGGCGAAGTTCGTCACCGCCTCGGGCCGTCCGGTCGATCTGAACATCTGGGTCCGCCCCGGGGATGAGGACCGCTGCGCCTATGCGATGGACAGCCTGATCCGCGCGATGCGCTGGGACGAACAGGTCTATGGCCGGGAATACGACCTCGACGTGTTCAACATCGTCGCGGTGGACGATTTCAACATGGGCGCGATGGAGAACAAGGGGCTGAACATCTTCAACTCCCGCTATGTCTTGGCCAGCCCGGAAACCGCCACCGACGATGACTACGCCCGGATCGAGGCGATCATCGCCCACGAATATTTCCACAACTGGACCGGCAACCGCATCACCTGCCGCGACTGGTTCCAGCTTTGCCTGAAAGAGGGCCTCACCGTTTTCCGCGATCACCAGTTCTCTGGCGACATGCGCTCTGCCGCCGTCCGCCGGATCGAGGATGTGGTGACGCTGCGCAGCCGCCAGTTCCGCGAGGATGACGGGCCTCTTGCCCACCCTGTCCGCCCGGAAAGTTTTGTCGAGATCAACAACTTCTACACCGCCACGGTCTACGAGAAGGGGGCCGAGGTCATCGGGATGCTGAAATCGCTGGTCGGCGATCAGGCCTACAAGCGCGCACTCGACCTCTATTTCGACCGCCACGACGGCGATGCCGCGACCATCGAGGACTGGCTCAAGGTCTTCGAGGACGTGACCGGCCGCGACCTTTCGCAGTTCAAGCTGTGGTATACCGAGGCCGGAACGCCCCGCCTGAAGGTCACGGACGACTGGAAGGATGGCGTCTATACGCTGACCTTCACCCAGGCGAACCCCCCGACGCCCGGCCAGCCCGAAAAGCACCCCAAGGTCATCCCGATCAAGATCGGCCTGCTGAATCCCAACGGTGACGAGGTCGTGCCGACGATCATGCTCGAGATGACGCGCACGAGGCAGTCATTCCGCTTTGACGGGCTGGCGGCGAAACCCGTCCCCTCGATCCTGCGCGGCTTTTCCGCCCCCGTGGTGCTGGAGCGCAAGGCCCCGGCCGAGGAACGTGCCTTCCTTCTGGCCCATGATACCGACCCGTTCAACAAATGGGAGGCGGGCCGGGCGCTGGCCAAGGAAGTGCTGGCGGACATGGTGCTGAAGGCGGCCCCGGTCAGCGCGAACTGGATGGACGCGGTGGCGGCAGTCACATTCGACGAAACCCTCGACCCGGCGTTCCGGGCGCTTTGCCTGCGTCTGCCGGGCGAAGACGACATTGCCCAGACCATCCACGGCATGGGACGCATCCCTGACCCGGCGAAGATTCACGCCGCGCGCCGAGAGATGGCCGGGGCGCTTGCCATCCGGCTGGGCGACGGATTGTCGCGTCTTTACAAGGATCTGGACGATAACGCTCCGTTTTCGCCTTCATCGGCCCAGGCCGGACGTCGGGCGCTGAAGATTGCCGCACTTGGCCTTCTGTCGCGCCGGGACCGCGGCAAGCTGGCCAGTTCGGCCTTTGCCCGCGCCCGCAGCATGACCGAGGAAATCGGCGCCCTTGCTGCCCTTCTCGACGTGCAGCAGGGCCAGGGCGAGCTGGTCACTTTCGCCGCCCGCTGGGGCCGCGATGCCAATGTGATGGACAAGTGGTATGCGCTGCAAGTGGCCTATGCCGATCCGGCTGAAGCCCATTCGGTCGCGGAGCGTCTGATCTCGACGCCCGGGTTCGACTGGAAGAACCCCAACCGCTTTCGCGCGGTCATCGGCGCATTGGCGGCCAACCACGCCGGGTTCCATCACCGCTCGGGCGGCGGCTACCGCACGGTTGCGGACTGGCTTTTGAAACTCGATCCGCTGAACCCGCAGACCGCAGCGCGCGTGTCGACCGCCTTCGAGACCTGGCCGCGCTACGATGCGGCCCGCCGCAAGCGCGCCAGGGCCGAGCTGGAGCGGATGCTGGCGACCCCCGGCCTCAGCGGCGATCTGCAAGAGATGGTGGAACGAATGCTTGCCGCGGGGAACTGATCGCGCAGTATCGCTGCCGCACAGATGCCCTGCATTTGACAGGATCAGAGACGCGCGAGGGAACCCCAGGCCGCATATCGCTCTGAACCGTTGCCATGCCGGGACCCTTTGGTCGTCGCCTCGTTCCCGGATCATCCGCGGCCGTGACGCCGCCGGGACGCTGGACGCCGCTGCCCGGCTTTCCCGGATCGGCCAGGTCTCAGGCCTTGCAATAGGGCTGCGCGCTGGTCCAGGCCGACATGGCCGACCGCTTCTCGCTGGACCGCAAGGGCGCCCAGTCCCGACCGATGCCGCGATCGCCAGCCCCGGCGACCATCCCGTCCTTGGCGACCTGGGTCGACATGATCTGGACCGCGCATTCCAGGTTGGATTCGCCGTCCTTCAGCGCCATGGCCGAGGTTGCCTCGCAGCCGTAATTCTGCGCCGAGCGCGGCGAGATCTGCATCAGCCCGATCCACCGCCCGCCGCCACCCGCAGCGCTTTCGTTCCAGGAGCTTTCGTATCTTGCCACCGCCGACAACAGGCCCGCCCAGAAGGCGCGACGCTCATCGACGGTCGCCTCGACATAGCCCGGACACCAGGTTTCGATGTCCGCCGGAATCCTTTCCGACAGTTCCTGATCCTTCGTGGACAGCGCAACCAGGGTTGATTCGGTCCACTCTGCGCCTTCGGGGTGGTGGTCCCATTGCATCGGCGGCGCGACAAACGACATCTTGTCGTCCGGCTTCGAGTTCACGCACGCCACCAGAGAAGTCGCCGCAAACATTCCGATAATCGACCGCCTCAGCATAACCCTGTCACCCGAAGATCACTGCATTTCCCTTTTTTCGCCCTGATCCGGCGGCACGCTGGCCCCAAGGCAGGCGGACCCTGCCCGGAGAGCGAGTCGATGCTGGTTACACCGTCCCTCATGCATGTGAAAACCCGGTCGGGTCGCAGTCAGCAAGAAGGCGCCATCGCCCTTCGTGCCGATGCCGCCCTGTCGGCCATCATGCCGGACGGTCTGGCGGCCGATCAGGTCCTTGCGCGTCTGGATGCCCCGGTCCTTCGACTGGGGGCCGAAAGGACCGAATGGCAATGCATCCGCGACGATCATGCCGCGATGGCGGCGGCCGGGGAATGGGCCGATCTGCTGGAGGCGCTCCGCTACACGGATCAGGAACGGGTGATGGCGTCGGGTGGCCACCGCGTCGCCCCGCTCATCAGCGAGGGCATGCGGGCGGCCCTGTCGGGTGCCATCGGCCGCAAGGACTGGGCCGCCGCCCAGGCCGAGCTTGCCGCCCTGGAAGGCCTGCATGACCGCAACCCCGAGGATTATTGCGCCGCACAGGTCGTCGCGCAGGGCCACATCGACCTGGCCCTCGCGCAGGGCAAGTCCGCGACGCCGGGGCAGATCTCGCGCGATCTCCTTGCAGAAGGTGCCAGCCATTTCGAACGCGCCGAGGCTCTGCTGACCCGGTTCGATCCGATCGAAGAGATGTCGCCCCTGCTTGCCGCCACGCGCTATGCGCTGCTTCCCGGGATCGAGGACGCCGCCTCGGTCTGCCGGGAATGGTATGAGGACTGGGTCGATCTTGACCCCGAGGACGCCTTCGCCCACGCCGCCCATGCCCGGAACATGCTGCCCGGCTGGCTGGGCTCGCTCACTGGCTTCGAACGCGAAGCGCGCCGCGCCGTGCGCATGACCGAAGGCGTTACCGGCAAGGCCGCCTATGCGGTCTTCCACATCACCGGGGTCGAGGCGCTGGGCGATCTCTCGCCGACCATCGACCTGGAATATTTCTGCGAGGCACTGGCCGATTACCAGACGGCGACCGGCTGTCAGCACCGCGCCAACATCGCGGCAAACCTGCTGGCTGGCATCGCGATGGAGTATCGTCGCGATCCCGCGGCTTCGGCCTACCAGCTGACGAAGGTGCGTGCGGCCCTGTCCGACGTGCTGTGGAACCGGCTGCGCGAAGTGCAGATGGACTGCTGGACCCGCGGCTCGGAAGGGCTCGCCTTCGCCATGGCCGAGGTCTTCGGTCCGGCACTGAAGCGCGGCGCCCGGATCGTGCGCCGCGGCGACGGGCTGGGCACGCTGGTCCGTCGCACCTGACGCATCCCGGCGGCCTCCGCCCCCTTGCCCTGTCGCGCCTGGCGGCCTAAACCCGGCCTCAAGTCCATTCGGAGGCCCCCATGCTTGACCTGACCTACACCGCGCCCAAGCCGAAGGTGATCGCCGGGGCCAGGCACGACTGGGAACTGGTGATCGGCATGGAAATCCACGCCCAGGTGTCGTCGAACGCCAAGCTCTTCTCGGGCGCCTCGACCGCCTTCGGGGCGGAACCCAATTCCAACGTCTCCTTCGTCGATGCGGCGATGCCGGGGATGCTGCCGGTCATCAACGAATTCTGCGTCGAACAGGCCGTCCGCACCGGGCTGGGGCTGAAAGCGCGGATCAACCTTGTCTCGGCCTTCGACCGCAAGAACTATTTCTACCCCGACCTGCCGCAGGGCTATCAGATCAGCCAGCTCTATCACCCAATCGTGGGCGAGGGAGAGGTGATCGTCGAGATGGGCCCGGGTGTGGCCCGCCGGGTGCGGATCGAGCGGATCCATCTGGAACAGGACGCCGGGAAATCCATTCACGACATGGACCCGAATCTCAGCTTCGTCGATTTCAACCGCACCGGGGTCGCCCTGATGGAGATCGTCTCGCGCCCCGATATTCGCGGGCCGGAAGAGGCTGCGGCCTATGTGACGAAGCTGCGCCAGATCCTGCGCTACCTTGGCACCTGCGACGGCAACATGCAGAACGGCAACCTGCGGGCGGACGTGAACGTCAGCGTCTGCCGCCCCGGCGCCTACGAGAAGTATCAGGAAACGCAGGACTTTTCACATCTGAGCACGCGCTGCGAGATCAAGAACATGAACTCGATGCGCTTCATCCAGGCGGCCATCGAATACGAGGCGCGGCGCCAGATCGCCATTCTGGAGGATGGTGGCCAGGTCGTGCAGGAAACCCGCCTCTACGACCCCGACCGGAACGAGACGCGGTCCATGCGCTCGAAGGAAGAGGCGCATGACTACCGCTATTTCCCCGACCCCGACCTTCTGCCGCTGGAGATCGAACAGGCCTGGGTGGACGACATCCGTGCCCGGATGCCGGAACTGCCGGATGCCAAGAAGGCCCGCTTCATGGCCGACTACGGCCTGACCGATTATGACGCCAACGTGCTGACCGCCGAACTCGACAGCGCCCGCTATTTCGACGAGGTCGCCAAGGGCCGCGACGGCAAGATGGCCGCGAACTGGGTCATCAACGAGTTGTTCGGGCGGCTGAAGAAGGAAGGCCACGACATCAGCGAAAGCCCGGTTTCTGCCGCGCAGCTGGGCGGGATCATCGACCTGATCGCGGCTGGCACGATCAGCGGCAAGATGGCCAAGGACCTGTTCGAGATCGTCTACACCGAAGGCGGCGATCCGGCCGAAGTCGCCAAGGCGCGCGGGATGCAGCAGGTGACCGACACCGGCGCCATCGAGAAGGCCGTTGACGAAATCATCGCGGCCAATCCCGAACAGGTTGCGAAAGCCAAGGCAAATCCGAAACTTGCGGGCTGGTTCACCGGCCAGGTCATCAAGGCTTCGGGCGGCAAGGCGAACCCCGCGACGGTGAATGCGTTGGTGGCGAAGAAACTCGGGCTGTAAGCCGGGGACCGGGACCTTGCGAAAAGTCCCGCAGACTCCTTCGACCGACCCTGGCCCGCCCTGTTGCCCAAGTGGCGCGCTTCTGCCGGAAAGAGTCGCCCGGATTTGCGGGACCGTGGAAAATCTCGTATGACTGCCGGGGCACCAACCCGGAGCAACCCGATGCAACGCTTTGAATACAAAGTCATTCCGGCCCCGAAACGGGGCGAGAAGGCCCGCGGGTTGAAGACGACCGAGGATCGGTTCGCCTATGCATTGACGCAGTTGATGAACCAGTTGGGTGCAGAAGGCTGGGACTATGTCCGCGCCGACGCGCTGCCCTGCGAAGAACGGGTCGGTCTGACCGGCACGAGGACCACGTTCCAGAATGTGCTGGTGTTCCGTCGCATCATCGAAAGTGCCAGGCCGGAAGGTCAGGCCGCGCGGCTTCTGTTGCAGGATCCCGCACCTGCGGCACCGCGCCTTGGTCCGGCCGAGGCTCCGGCACCCGGCAATGCTCCGGCGCTCGGCCCGGCAAAGCCGGGTCTCGCTGCCGAATAGTCAGCCCGCCGCCCGCAGCGCCAGGGGCAGCGTTTCCTCCAGGATGTCCAGCGTCGCATCGTCGCCAAGGCTGATCCTGATGCAGCGGTCCAATGGCGCAACCCCCGGCATCCGGATGAAGACCGCCAGCGCGCCAAGCTCCGCCAGCACCTTCCGCGCATGGTCGCCGTCCCGCCCACAATCGATCGTCACGAAGTTCGTGGCCGAGGGCAGGGGCCGCAAGCCATTTGCCGTCGCAATCCCCGCCAGCCGCGCCCGGGCTGCCACCGTCCGCGCCTGCACTTCCCGCAGCCAGCCCTGATCCGCCAGAGCCGCCAGCGCTCCGGCCTGGGACAGGCGCCCCATCCCGAAATGGTCGCGCACCTTGTCGAAGGCCAGCGTCAAATCGGGGTTGGTGATCGCATAGCCCACCCTTGCCCCCGCCAGCCCGTAGCCTTTGGAAAACGTCCGCATCCGGATCACCTGCGGATGGTCTGCCGGGATCGCCGGGACGGTGCCGGGCGGAGCAAGATCGGCATAGGCCTCGTCCAGGATCAGCAACGTGTGATCCGGCAGGTTCGCCACCATCTCCTCGACCACCGCCGCCGGATGGTGGCTGCCCATCGGGTTGTCCGGGTTGGCGAAATAGATCAGCTTCGCGCCCGTCGTCCTTGCCGCAGCCAGCAAGGCGTCCGGGTCCTCGTGGTCTCCCTTGTAGGGCACCCGCGTCAGCACTCCGCCATATCCCGCCACATGGAAGTTGAAGGTCGGATAGGCGCCAAGCGAGGTCACGACCGGCGTCCCCGGTTCCAGCACCAGACGGCAGACAAGCCCCAGCAAACCGTCGATCCCCGGCCCCACCGCGATATGCGCCGGCGTCACCCCATGATGTGCCGCAAGCGCCTGTTTCAGATCGTGATTTTCCGGGTCGCCATACATCCAGGCGCCGTCTGCGGCCTCCTGCATCGCTGCCACGGCGCGCGGGGACGGCCCGAACAGGCTTTCGTTCGCCCCAAGCCTTGCCCGGAACGCCACCCCCGTCCGCCGCTCCAGAGCCTCCGGCCCGGTGAAGGGCACGGTCGAGGGCAGGGCGGCGGCATGCGGGGTCAGAAAGCGGCTCATGGCCGCGAAGCTGGCACGGGGCCGAACCCCACGCAACCCCTCAGCGCAGGAACTTCCGGCGGCTCTCCTCGGCAATCGCCTGCAGCATTTCCAGCCGCGCCAGCTCTGCCATCGCAGCCTTCCGTTCGCCCTCGTCGGTCAGCCCCGCCAGCATCTTGCGCTGCGCGATGACCTGTTTCTTCAGAGCAATCTCTTCGGGCAGGACGCCGGCCTCTGCCATGATGCGGAATCCCACGGCATCGCCCGGAGAAACGAAGGCATCGCCCGGACGGTCGGGCAGGGGCTTGCCTTCCCCCGCCAGACCCTGCAATTCGCCCTTGAGGCGGGCCTTCCGGATCTGGCGTTCGGCCAGACGGGACAGCCAGGACATTCGCCACCTCCTCGGCAAGAGTGGGGACCGAAGCCCGCCGGGTGCAAGGCTCAGTCCGGTGTGTCGTAGTTCACCGTCAGCGCGTAATCCGCCAGTACCGGCGCGCGCCCAAGTCTTGCCAGATCCTCGGTCGAGGGCGCAAGCGCGACCAGCCCGAAGGTCCGTCCCGCCGCAGTCGCAAGGTCCCGCGCATCCTCGCACTGGTTGCACAGCACGATCTCCTGCTTCGACCTGGGGGTCGATACCGTCAGATGCACCCGGATCATCCCCGCCCAGACACAGTCCACCCCGGCGGGGCAGCGCTGGTCCTCGACCTCGGTCAGCAGAAGCGTGATGTCCGTGTCGGGCACCGCAGCAGGCTCGCCACCGATCAGCACGATCTGAGGATAGATCTTCGGCGTCAGCGCACAAGAGGCGGTGGCAAGGCCGACGAAAGCAAGGGTCGCAAAGGCAAGGCGCATCGGGGGGTCCTTTCCGGGGTTCGCCTCAGTCTGACGCATCGGCCCCGGAAAGGCTTGGGTCGGTTTTCCCTACCCCAGATCGGCCAGCCGTCGCAAAGCCTCCTGCATCTTCGCGGCTTCCTCCTGCCGCGCTTCAAGGTTCGACTGCGCCTCCATCACCACGTCCTCGGGCGCGGATTTGACGAAGTTCGGGTTGTCGAGCCGCCCCTTGAGGCCGCCGATTTCCTTCATCAGCTTGTCCAGAGCCTTCTGAAGCCGGGATTTCTCCTCGGCGATGTCGATCAGGCCCTCCAGCGGGATCGCGAAGGCCGCGCCTTCCGCCGCCACCGCGATGCTGCCCTTCGGGGCCGCGCCCTCCGTCACCTGGTCGATCCGGGCCAGCCGCTTGATAAGGACTTCATTCCGCTGAAACGCCGCCCGCGCCTCGTCGGTCAGGCTGGTCGCCACCAGATCGGCCTTGAGGCCGACCGGCACATGGACCTGCGCGCGCGCCGACCGGATGTCGTCGATCAGGCTGGTGACGAAGGTCATCTCCGCCTCCGCCGCCTTGTCGATCAGGCCCGCCGACAGCTCTGGCCAGTCCGTATGCACCAGCAGCTTCTCGCGCTTGCCGGTCGTGCCCCACAGCTCTTCGGTGATGAAGGGCATGAAGGGGTGCAGCAGGATCATCGACTGGTCCAGCACCCAGGCCATCGTCGCCCGCGTCTCTGCCGCATCCGGCCCGTCGAACAGGGGCTTGGCGAATTCGACATACCAGTCGCAGACCTTGCCCCAGACGAACTTGTAAAGCGCATCCGCGGCCTGATCGAACCGGAACGCCGCCAGCGCCTCGTTCACCTCGGCCAGCGTCTTCGCCGTCTCGCCGATGATCCACTTGTTCGCCGTGGCCCTGGGGCTGGGCGCAGGGCCGGTCGCATGCCCTTCCCAGACCCCGTTCATCTCGGCAAAGCGGCAGGCGTTCCACAGCTTGGTGCCGAAGTTCCGATACCCCGCGATGCGCTGGGTATCCAGCTTCAGCACGCCGCCGAGGCTAGCCATCGCCGCATTGGCAAAGCGCAGCGCGTCGGCACCGTATTCGTCGATGATCTCCAGCGGGTCGATGACGTTGCCGAGCGACTTCGACATCTTCTTGCCCTTGGCGTCGCGGACAAGGCCGTGCAGATAGACGGTGCGGAAGGGCACGTCGTTCACCACGGCCAGCTGCATCATCGTCATCCGGGCGACCCAGAAGAACAGGATGTCCTGCCCGGTCACCAGGACCGAGGTGGGGAAGTATCTCTTCAGCTCCGGCGTGGGCTCCGGCCAGCCGAGCGTGCCGATCGGCCAGAGGCCGGAGGAGAACCAGGTGTCGAGGACGTCGGGGTCGCGCCAGATGGGAAACTTGGGCGAACCTGAAAGGATCGAATCTCGAACTATTTGCGCCGCTTCTGCGGGTGATCCAACTTCGACCACCTCTAAAGAGGGATGATCGAACTCAGTAGATAGTGACTTCGCATAGGCAAGGATCTGATCGTCATCCGGCGCGAATGCGGGGCGACAGAAGAACTCAAAATCTGATCTTCCCGAGTATGCCGTGTTGTCTTGGATGATGGTCAGTGAGCCGTGCTCTCTAACGTGTTTGACGTCGTCAATCAGTCCGTCAATCACGCGCTGCTGGAAGCCATACCACACCGGAATCTGATGCCCCCACCAAAGCTGGCGGCTGATGCACCAGGGCTCGATGTTCTCCAGCCAGTGGTAATAGGTCTTCTCGCCCGAGGGCGGGATGATCTTCGTCCGGCCGGTCCGCACCGCCTCCAGCGCCGGTTCCACGATCTTCGCGGTATCGACGAACCATTGGTCGGTCAGCATCGGCTCGATCACGACCTTTGACCGGTCGCCGAAGGGCTGCATGATCGGCTTCGCCTCGACATAGGGGATCATCTCGACCCCGTCCCGGGCTTGACCCGGGACCTCGTCCGACGCCGCAGCGCCCGTTTCCGCCAGAGGCCCCGGGTCAAGCCCGGGGCGGGGTTTCGCGGGCGGGGCGGGCACCATCACCGCCAGCCCCTCAGCCGTGATCGCCTCGACCACGCGCTTGCGGGCCTCGTAGCGATCCAGCCCGCGCAGATCGTCCGGCACCAGGTTCAGCGCGTCGATCTCGGCCTCGGACAGGGTGAACGGCTGCTCCGCGATCCCCGGCGTCGCATAGCCCTTGGCCGCCAGCCAGGCCCGCGACATCCGCTGCGCGATTTCCGCCGCCTCGGCGTAAGGCGCACCGTCGCTGCGCATCCGGGCGCGGGTGTCCATCAGCCGGTAGCAGGGGATGCCCGCGCGCTTGGCCACCGCATAGTCGTTGAAGTCATGCGCGCCGGTGATCTTCACCGCGCCCGAGCCGAAGGTGGGGTCCGGGTATTCGTCGGTGATGATCGGGATCAGGCGGCGATGTTCCTTCGGCCCCACCGGAATTTCGCAGAGTTTGCCGACGATTGGCGCATAACGTTCATCCGATGGATGAACCGCCACCGCCCCGTCGCCCAGCATGGTTTCTGGCCGGGTCGTGGCGATGCTGATGTAGTCCCGCACCTCGCGGAAGGTGACGTTTCCGTCCGCGTCCTTCTCGACATATTCGTAGGTTTCGCCCCCCGCGAGCGGATACTTGAAGTGCCACATGTGGCCGGGGACTTCGATGTTCTCCACCTCGAGGTCGGAAATCGCCGTCTCGAAATGCGGGTCCCAGTTCACCAGCCGCTTGCCGCGGTAGATCAGGCCCTTGTTGTAGAGATCGACAAAGACCTTGATGACCGCGTCATGGAAGTTGCCCTCCTCGCCGGCAGGGGCGCCCGGAGCGCCCGACATGGTGAAGGCCTCGCGGTCCCAGTCGCAGGAGGCTCCCAGCCGCTGCAACTGCCCGATGATGGTGCCGCGCGACTTCTGCTTCTGCTGCCAGACGCGGGCGATGAACTTCTCGCGTCCCATCTCCCGGCGCGAGGGCTCGCCGTTCGCGGCCATCTCGCGTTCCGTCACCATCTGGGTCGCGATCCCGGCATGGTCGGTGCCGGGCTGCCAGAGCGTGTCGTCTCCCTGCATCCGGTGCCAGCGCACCAGAATGTCCTGCAGCGTGTTGTTGAACGCGTGCCCCATGTGCAACGAGCCGGTGACGTTCGGCGGCGGGATCATCACCGAAAACGCCGGGCGGCCGGGCTTGGCATTCGCGCCCGCCCGGAAGGCCTTGGCGTCAAGCCAGAGCTTCGAGATGCGGGCCTCGGCCTCGGCGGCGTTGAAGGTCTTTTCCATCGGCATGTGGCAATCCCCTTGCGTCCGCGCGGGTATTAGCGTGACCCGCACGGAAGGGGAAGCGTCAGAAGGGTGGCAAACCCATCAGAGCGCGGGCAAAACACCACAAGACCAGGCCCGAGAACCCCGCCGCCGTGGCCCGGACTGCCCCCCGGCTTCCCGTCAGCCCCGCCAGCGGCACCAGATGCATCGCATGGGTCGCCAGGAAATGCGCAAGGCGCAGGTCGCCGACCTCCAGCGACCAGCCCATCAGCGGCACCCGCGCGCCGGTCACTGGCGTGCCCACCAGATGCCCGGTCCCCGCTGGACATGGTGCCCGCAATGGGAACTGTCAGGACAAAGGTCAGCACAAGACCCAGGGCAACCGACAGCAGCACCGTGTCCGCCCGGCGCCTCCCACCAGAAGGCAAGCACCAGGCCGGCATAGGCCAGCGACAGAAGCAGCGGGATCGCCGCGGCAGAGATTGCCTGCGCCGCCCGGTGCGCCAGCGGCGCGGCCAGAAGCGCCTGCCAGCCCAGAAGGGCAAGCGGATTGGCAAGCTGAAACAGGGCATCAGGGGTCATCATGGCCTCGGCATCTTTACAGTGTCAGGATTACTGTGCCACATGCCATGCCGTCAAGAAAAATCTTTACGCTGGAAAGATGGGGCGTTAGGTCTTTGGCATGACGGAAAAACCCTATCATCACGGCGATCTGCGGGCGGCTCTTCTGGCGGCGGCCGAGGCCGAGCTTGCCGAAAAGGGCGTCGAAGGGTTCTCGCTCCGCTCTGTCGCCAAGCGCGCCGGGGTCAGCCATGCCGCCCCCGCGCATCACTTCGGCGATACCCAAGGTCTCCTGACCGCGCTGGCCGTCGAGGGCTTCATCCGGTTCCAGGACACGCTCGACGCCCGCGAACAGAGCGCGACGGACGACCGGGACCGCGCGGTCCGCGCGGGACTGGGCTACCTGGAATTTGCGCTGGCGAGGCCGGCTCTGTTCCGGCTGATCTTCTCCTCGGCGCGACCCGATTATACCGCGCCCGAACTGACGGCGGCAGCCAGCCGGGCCTACGACCATCTGGTCGGGCTTATCCGGGCGCTCGGCGGCGACGAGACCGATGTCATCGCCCTCTGGGCCACCAGCCACGGGATCGCCGATCTTTCGGCAGGGAACAAGCTGCGGACGCTGCAAGGCAAATCCCTTGCCGAACGCGAGGCGATGATCCGCAGCGTCCTGTTGCGCTGCCTTCCGGCGGCGGCACCGGAATTCGCAAGAATTCCGGACCGGAGCCTTTGAAGGCTCCGGACCGATTTCCGCAAGGAAATCGGCACGGGATCAGACCGGCAGCCCGGCATCGGCCTTGGGCTGGGCCATCACGATCTGGCTTTGCACGCGCGCCACGGCGGGGTTCGGCAACAACCGTTCGTGGATCAGCGCATTCAGCGCGGGCAGGTCGGCACACCAGACCCGCAACAGGTAATCCGCCTCGCCCGTCAGCGTCCAGCAGGCCACGACCTCGGGCAGGGTGGCGATCAGCCGCAGGAACTCCCGCGCGGCCTCGGGCGAATGCGCGGCCATCTGCACCTGGACGAAGGCCTGCACCGTCAGCCCCAGCCGGGCCGGGGAAAGCCGGGCGACATAGCCGGTAATCAGACCCTCTGCCTCCAGCCGCGCGCGGCGGCGGGCGGCCTGGCTTGCGGACAGCCGCAAAAGCTCACCCAGCTCTTGCGCGGTGATCTGGGCATTGGCCTGCACCGCCGCCAGCAGGCGCGAATCGATCTCGTCCATCATGCGCGAAACTCGCACTGAATCTGTTTCGGGCTTCATGAACGCGCATCCTGCGCTGAAAACAAGCCAAAGATTGCGCGCCACCCGCGAAGCCGCCGTGTCATTCTCTGATCATTCCCTTCCGCCACCGACAGGAGCCGCCCATGGGACCCTTTCCGCATTCCGCCCCGCGTGCCGTGATCTCGGCGGAGAATCCGGCCGGGACTGACGGGTTCGAGTTCGTCGAATTCGCCCATCCGGACCCCGACGAGCTGCGCGCGACCTTCGCCCGGATGGGTTACACGCTGACCGCGCGACACAAGACCAGGGCAATCGAGCTTTGGCAGCAGGGCGACATCACCTACATCCTGAACGACGAGCCCGGTAGCCACGCCCGCCGCTTTGTCGAGGAACACGGCCCCTGCGCCCCCTCAATGGGCTGGCGCGTGGTCGATGCCGCCCATGCCTTCGCCCATGCCGTGAAGAACGGCGCGCAACCCTTCGACGGGCCGGGAAAGGCGCTTGACCTGCCCGCCATCGTCGGGATCGGCGGCTCTCTGATCTACTTCACCGACCGCTATGGCGATGCGACCCCCTATGACGCGGACTTCGACTGGATCGCCCCGGCCAAGCCCAGAGGCGTGGGCTTCCACTATCTCGACCACCTCACCCACAACGTCCATCGCGGCAACATGGACAAGTGGTTCGATTTCTACGGTCGCCTGTTCAACTTCCGCCAGATCCGGTTCTTCGACATCGAGGGCAAGTTCTCGGGCCTGCATTCCCGCGCGCTGACCAGCCCCTGCGGTCGCATCCGCATTCCGGTGAACGAGGACCGCGGCGAGACGGGTCAGATCGTCGAATATCTCAAGCGTTACAACGGCGAGGGCATCCAGCACATCGCCGTCGGCACCGATGATCTCTACGCCGCGACCGATGCGATTGCCGAGGCCGGGGTGAAGTTCATGCCCAAGCCGCCGATGGCCTATTACGAACTGTCGAAGACCCGCGTCGCGGGCCACACGGAACCCCTGGACCGCATGGCCAGGCACGGTATCCTGATCGACGGCGAGGGTGTCGTTGACGGCGGCGAGACGAAGATCCTGTTGCAGATCTTCTCCAGGACCATGGTCGGGCCGATCTTCTTCGAATTCATCCAGCGCAAGGGCGATGACGGTTTCGGCGAAGGCAACTTCCGCGCGCTGTTCGAATCCATCGAACAGGACCAGATCGACCGGGGCGTGCTGAAGGCGTCGTAAGGGTTAAGAAAACCTGAACGGCCACAGGCAAGGTATTGAAATCATTTGACAGGCCGGACGCGCCGCGCGCGGCGCGACTGGCTCACTCATCCCCCGGCACGCCGTAGGATGGCGCCTGGGTCGGGTCCTCCGCCCGCTGCACATAGGCCGCCATTTGCGGAGCGTAGACCTCCCAGGCCTGCCGCAGCATGCCAATGGGATCGTCGGCCCAGTCGATCCGCAGATCGACCAGAGGCCAGCTCAGCCGGTCGGCCACCTTCAGCCCGGCCGAATGCACCGGCCCGGCCTCGCCGCCGGCCTGCAACCCTGCCTCCAGCGCCTGCATCAGGCGCTCTCCCAGATGCCCCGTGGCCCGGCCGAAGGCCTCGACCATCGCCATCGGCACCAGTTCGTCCGCCAGAAGGTTCCCCCCCGCCGCGCAGTCCCCTGCCCGCGCCTCGCCCCAGAGACCCAGCACCTGCCGCCCGGAATGGATCGCCGTGGCCCCGGCCCGGTCGATCACCAGAAGCTGCCGATAGTCGATATGCGGCCTCCCCGTCACCACATGCGCCAGCGCGCCGGCTGCGCCAAGTCCAAGCTCCAGCTGGTCAAGGATCAGCGGTCCAAGGGCGGGGTCGGTGATGTTCTGCGAGGCGACGGCCCCCACTCCCGCCCGGACATGAGCGCAGCGCGCGGCGACGGCGGGCGAGGAGGACGAGATGGCCATGCCGAACTGTCCGGTCCGGGCGCAGCGGGCGATGATCGAGAAGGTCATGCTTCGGGTCCTTGAAGAACGAGGCCCGAGGACCTCTGCAAGGGCAGAAGCCCCAGGGCACGCACCGGGCGGCGGTCGTCCCGAGAGGAAAGGCCAAGGCGCGGGCGGTGGCAAGAGGAATGCCCGGATTTCGGACCCGTCCTGCCGTCACCGACCGCGCGGCGGGGTCAGCTTTCGACCTCAAGTCCCGCCTTGGGGCGGGGTTCGCGGGGCATGGTCCCGGTGGCCAGATACAGCGCCTGTTCGGCGATGGTCGTGGCATGGTCCCCGGCGCGTTCGATGTTCTTTGCGATGAAATGCAGATGCATCGACGGGCCGATGTTGGCCGGGCTTTCCATCATGTAGGTGAAAAGCGATCGGAACAGCGTGTTGTACATCTGGTCGATGTCGAGATCGCGCCGACGGACAGCCGTCGCAAGGGCTGCGTCCTTCTGCACCAACGCCCGGGTGGCTTCGTCCAGAAGCTGCACCACCAGCGTGCACATCCGGCGGATCGTCCCGGCATGGCCTTCCAGCGGAGCCGAGTGCGGGAGGGCGCGGGTCCGCTTGGCGACGTTCTTCGCATAGTCGCCGACACGCTCCAGGCTATGTGCGGCACGCATCACGCCCAGGACGCGCCGCAGGTCGCTTGCGGTGGGCGCGCGGCGGGCGATCAGGCTTGCGGCCTCCATCTGGATGAATTCCTCAAGCTCGTCGATGGCGGCGTCAGATGCGATGACCCGCTCGGCTGCCTGCGAATCCAGCGATTCCAGCGCCTTGGCCGCATCCATCAGCGCCTGTTCCGCCAGGCCGGACAGTTTGAGGAAATGCGCCTGCAAGGCTTCGAGATCGCGGTCGAAGGCAGAAAGGATATGCTGGTCGGTCTCGGNGGGTTGGTGAAGATCTCCGGCGTGTCGCCGTATTCCACCAGATTGCCCAGATGGAAGAACGCCGTCTTCTGGCTGACCCGCGCCGCCTGCTGCATCGAGTGCGTCACGATCACCACGGAAAACTGGCTGCGCAATTCGTCGATCAGTTCCTCGACCTGCGCCGTGGCGATCGGGTCCAGCGCCGAGCAGGGCTCGTCCATCAGCAGCACCTCGGGGCTGGTCGCCACCGCCCGCGCGATGCACAGCCGCTGCTGCTGGCCGCCCGACAGCCCGGTGCCGGGGGCATCCAGCCGGTCCTT